>CAWGEK010000002.1:0-553066 GCA_963821565.1 uncultured Alphaproteobacteria bacterium | reverse complement strand
TGGCTCAATCAGCTTGAACCGCAGTTCACCACCGCAGAGGTCGCAGCGCGACGAGGGCGGCGGCTTGACGAGTGTGCGCATGTGATTTCCTTTCTCCCGACATGCGTCGGAGCGAGGGAGCGGAACACTCGAAAGGGTCCCGATATGGAAGTTGCATCGAAAGCCCAGACGCTTTGCGTTGGCGTCTCGGGTAAAATGTTCACGGGCTCGCTCCGCGCAGGCGTCGAGGATACTGCTAGGAGCTGGACATGAACTGGGCTTGCGATCAATCCAGACCGCGTATTTCCCGACTCGACGCCACTGCGGTCGAGGGCGCGATTTGAGACGCCCGGAATACGGAGCGTCAACATCCGGCCTGTGGGATCAGACCGCCAGACAGTTGGGCGAGGATCTTGCTCCAGGTTTCGTCGCGAACTGCTGGCGAAGCATAGAGGCGCGCTAGAACTTCAGATTTGATCTTGCTCAACGTCTGTCGCCCTGCAGCGCAGACTCGCCAGCATGGGCGGTAGAAATCCAGCACTCTTGACATGCGGCCGCTCTCGGCCACCCTTCAGTGCAATGCTTAGCGCGAAGCATGCGAGGCTCACATGGCCGAAAACATCATCGAACACGACAACTCTGTCGCATCATGGGTGACGCTTCGTGTCTCCCATGACGGAAAAGTCACCACCATTCTCACGATTGAGACAGACCTCGACCTCAATCCCGAAGCCCCTAACTATCAAAAGGATAAGGTCGACAGCCTCATCGATAAAGCCGTGGCGCACGTTCGCAAGCACTATAGCATCGATACGATCGAGATCGGTCCTCTTCGTGAAGGGGCTTACGAGGTTACAAGCATCGGAGACGATAATGCCTAAAAGCTCTAAAGGTCAGAAGAGCCCGGCTGACGTGATTGGTAACGCCATGAAGGTGATGCGGACTAAGTCACGTCCATGAAAAGGAGTAGAATCATGCAAAGCGCGACGTTTCGAAAATGGCTAGCGGAGCAAGGATGTCGCTTCGACCGTCCTGAGCATGAGCGCGGCGAGGGTCATGCCATGGTGACGGTGCATCGAGAAGGACGGACATCGCAGGCGCCTCTTAGTGGTTCGCACCAGGACCTCGATCAGCGCGACGTGCACCGGGTCTGCGAGGACCTCGGCCTCGATTGGTCCGAGCTACCTGGACCAAAGGGACGGGCATGAGGCCTCCGTCGCAACCGACAGGCCGAGTCACCGTCGTGGGGGCATCCAACATGACGGTACGGGAGCCGGATCGAAAGCTTAAAAGCCGCTGCGCCCGGCGAGTTTCCGAGCCTGGCATACCCGAGCCTCCATTACTTGGGAAACGCCGCTCGTTTGATGGTGTCGTCGGTCAGCATTCGAATTGGTCGGCATGTCTGCAGATGGCCCCTAGCGGACATCAGAGAAGCTCGATACTTGTCCGCTCTTGAGGCTCTAGCGGACGTCACGCCCGAACGACCTCGACGTCAGCTCATGGCCCTTAGCGGACCTTAGCGACGCTCGACGTTTAGTCTGCTTTTGCGGGTATAGCGGACGTCGCATCCCGAGGGTCTCGACGTCAGCGCATGACCCAAAGCGGACATTCCCGCAGACAGCGCGAAAGGACGCCCAATCTCCATCTTTCGACAAAAATCCAGTCGTGCTGTCTAGATCGCCTCCGCGTTGAAGATTGTAGCGGACACTAGTCCCCCGAACGTCCTGTTGGAGGTTGATGCAAAAGGTCGCCTACTTCGCTACATCGGCCTTCCGGAATCCGTAGCAAGCAGGATGCAGAAAAAGGGGTTTGAGGGTCTTGCGCTCGAACCGGCTTCCGCAGGCGGACATCTCTTCGTTGCGTTTCAGGCGCCGCTCATTGGCGACCCGGTCGCGCGACACGAATTGGTGCGGTCGATCTCTCCTCCGATACGTGGACCTTCTACTACTATCCGCTCGAACGTCTGCCCTCAGGAGGCGTCACGGGCTTGAGCGAACTGGTGTATTTGGACAATCGCCGTTTCGCCGCCATCGAGCGTGATGGCAAAGGTGGCGCGAGCGCTACTAAGTGGATCACGTCCTTCGAACTCGGGACCCTTGATGGTGCCACGGTCGAAGCAACTCCACCGAACCTCACCAAGAGGACGGCGATCGACCTGGTTTCCCTGTTCCTACGGGAAGGGCACAACGTGGAGAAGGAGATTGAGGGCCTCACCGTCGCGTCAGATGGGCAGGTCTACGCGATCACTGATAACGACAATAACCGTCCAACGTTATTAATCCGGCTGGGCCCTGCATCCGAAGTTCTGGGACGATGACCAGCGACGCGAGCTTTGCTTACTCAGCGCATTGCGGTGCAAAAACGAGGTACAAAGAATAATTTTTCTAGAAATGCGGAACGTAATGATTCCGGTGCGTCCCGATGCTTCTTCGTCAGCGTGCTCTCACCTCGCCGGCCCTTAGCCGCAAGCCCTTGAGTACACTGGCGGCAAGCTTCTGTGTAGGCACGATCGTGGCACGCTTCGATATTTGGATAGCCTTCTTCAGCGCTACCACCGCATCGCTTTGATCATCAATGGCAACGTGATAGACGGCGACGACCGGGTCGCCACTCTCGCTCGGCGTGGTCACCGTCATGACCCACCCACAATTCTTCTCGTCCAGTGATGCTTTTCCGGACATGCCTAGAGTATGGGGGGCGTCGACGCCTGCCGCAACCAGAGTCAAGACGCCCTGAATTCAAACTTCTCCTACGGTGCCCCCAAAGACAAACAATGAAGCAATTGTTCAGATTAACGACCGCAGCGGCCGCAAGTCTGTGCTTGCACGCCTCAAGCGGACGAAGGAGGTTTGCGGCTGGTAAGGGCGCCGGGGGCTTTGTTCTTCGTCAGTTATGTGCGAACGTCGACAATGATCAAAGAACTGGAAGGCCTGGCGGACGAAGTCGGCGACTTGCCGGAGACGTACCAGCATCGAGCGGTGCAAGAACTTCTCCGCATCCTCGGCGAATGGGAAGACCGGCAGTCGCTGCCGGAGATGTCCGACGAGGAATATCGCGAGCTGCGCAGGGAGCGACAGGCAGACGTGCGCCGGCGCACCTGGGGCAAGTCGTGGCCCTTCGGCGGCCGCTAGGTCGCGGACTTTTCTGAATAGGTATTCAGATAGAACGACGGTTACCCGGCGCGCGTCTCCTTGGGTTTTGCTCCAGCACGTCAGACAAGGCTCGCGGCTACACCAACGAGGCCGTCGGCAAGATCAAGCAGGGCGTGGGCAAGGTGATCGGTTCGGAAGAGCTGGAAGCCAAAGGCGCTGCCCAAGAGGTGAAGGGTAAGGCCCAGGTCACCTGGGGCAAGACAAAGGAAGCAGCGAAGGACGGCGCGAAGGCCGTCGATAAAGCCCTCGGCAACTGACAGCCGTTGTGGTGGTTCGCGGAAAGGCCGGCCCCCCAGGGTCGGCTTGGCCGCGGTAATTTGCCGAGGAACGAGCGGCCGCTCTAATGAAACGGCACCCGCGCTCGGTGGCGGGGTGCCGTCTCCCTTGGCGCAGCACAGGCGAGTGGCCCGGCGCGCCACAGGTGGAATGTTGGGACGCGATGCTGGTTCCAATCCAGGCGCAGTGATCATCACCGTCGCGTCCGCTCTTGGTGGTTCTGCGGACATCGGTCGCGCGAGATGTCCAGGTCAGCTTATGACCCAGAGCGGAAGGTGCAAGCTTACTGGCGGCGGTCACGAGAGGCTAGGATCCCACGCACCGCATCTATCACCTGCCGCTCGGGGACCCTCAGCAAAGGTTGACGTGTCGCCTGCTCATGAGGTTCTAGCGGATGCTTGGCGGATTTGCGCCGCGCGCCTGCGTAAAATTTGCGGGAGTCAGTCCCGCAGTATGCTGAACCGAGGGATAGAGTGTGCAACGGGCGCTCGGACAACTCATTGATGTCGCTTCAATTCAAGTTTCGGCTTCGTCCTGAAAATCACGGTGTCGGGTGTTCAATTCACCCCCTGGGCACCATTTTCTGTCAGTGCTTCCGGGCCTAGAGCCTCAGACCCCATCTTAAGCTGCGCCGACACGAAGTAACGCGTGGAGAAACACGCGAAATAATCCTGTCCGCCTGCCCACGGCGCGTTCGTGGCCTATCAAAGTCTATTCAACCTACTCAGCGAGCATCTGCGCTTCGTCGGCATGATCGCGGCGCACTGTGAAACGGTCGCACTCACTATTGATCATTGATCGGGGCAATCGCTGAGGTCACTTGCCATGATCTCGAGGGAGTTTCCTTTTTTCTGGAAACTTTCAGCTTCGAAGCGAAGATCCATAATTATGTTTCATCGTGATGCGGAGCCAACTCTGGAGTTCCGCATTGCCATCGCAGCCCGCGCCCGCCGGCGTTCCCCCACGTCTCGCGCGGGCAGTTCGTCCCAAGCCCCCTAGGTCTCCCCGACCCGGGGGTTATTCTTTGTCCACAGCTCACTCGGAATACCTACAGTGCGTACCCGTTGTCATCGGACTCCACGCGTCGCATCCCCAAACAGCCCCGCGTGGGGCCGTCGTAGCTCCCTAGGCTTCCCCCACTCGGGCCTGGGGGGCTATTTTTGAATCGCATTGTCATACCCGCTGCGCACCGCTTAGCCCTCGAGCTGTCATTAGACTGACTTTAACCCTGCTTGTATCAAGATATGCCGGCCTAGTCTGGGGCGCGGCGGCCAAGCGAAAGGGATCACTGCCAGCTCTGAATGTGGCTCTTTTTGACAGTTGGGGACAGTTATGAAGCAGCGAATGGCAATACCCGCTACCAACTTCAGTGTTGAACGGGGCGGTAAGACATACTTCGCTTCCTATACAGTTTATGCTGGCCGAGTGAGGGTTGTTTACCCCACCAAAAACTCAAAGGTGATTGAGAAAAGCGCAGCCGCGGGTGCGTGCGCGGATACGACAGCCAGAATGCTCTTGCGGGAATTGATACTTGAGGCCGCTGCTTAAGGCGAGCGTTAGCCCTTCCCGCCGTCGATCTTCCCGTCCGGCCACCGCTTGAGCTCGTGTTTCTCGAGCGCGACGGTGAAGCCCGCGAGCGCAGAGCACTCAATCCGCCAAATGAAGTGACGGTGTCGTGACACGGAGCGGTCGCGATGCTTTCGCGTACTGGGCTCATTCGAGCCTAGTTGTTTTCGATTAGACGTTATCTTGACGGCCTAGAGCGACTCAGACACGCCCTGTGCTCAGACATCAGTGCGACGGCTTAGGCGGACGCTCTGGTGGCGGAGACGATGACTACCTAACCGTGGACTGCACGGGGATGGTCTCCGCAAGTCTAACCCCGCTCCTCTAGGCGGGGTTTTTCTTTTCCGGAACGGATCGTTATCGGGCGGGCACGATGCTCTCGCCATGGTGGAGGGCGATGCCGATCTTGAGAGACTCGGCGATGCGACCGGCCCGATCCGCGAACAGCTCAGCCGCGGGTGCGGGGCACACCTCGCGCGCCGTCTCGCCGAAGAGCGTCAGCCAGCGCGCGAAATGGGCATCCGAAATGCCGGGAAGGCGCGCGTGGACCGGCATCGGCCTGCCCTTGTAGCGCCCCGTCATCAGCACGACCGAGGACCAGAACGCCGCGAGCTTGTCGAGATGCTCGTCCCAGTTCTCGATCCTCGCATTGAAAAGGGGCCCGAGAACCTCGTCGCGGCGCACCCTGGCATAGAAGGCGTGGACGAGAGCGCGGATCATCGCCTCCGTGATGCCGGGTGCCTTGGGATGGGGTGCTCTTGCAGACGCGAGGATCATGTAAGGACGGCCTTGCATAAGATGTATTATTGGTACATCTTATAACGCATGCGCGTCCAAGGCAATCACATCACGCAACTTTGAGGCTGCGACCATGCGGCTTACGACGCTGTCAGATTATTCCTTGCGCGTTCTCATGTATCTCGGCGCCACGCCAGATCGGCTGGCGACGATCGAGGAGATCGCGCGGGCCTACGGGATCTCCGAAAATCATCTCATGAAGGTGGTGCACGGCCTGGCGCGGGCCGGCTTTGTCGAGACCCTGCGCGGGCGCGGCGGAGGGATGCGGCTCGCGGTGCCGGCCGAGACGATCACAGTGGGCGCCGTGCTGCGCGCGGTCGAGGAGGATTTCGCGCTCGTCGAATGCTTCGGGACCGGCGACACGTGCCGCATTACGAACGTGTGCCGCTTGAAGCGTGTCCTCGGTCAAGCGCTCGACGCCTATTTCAAGGTGCTCGACGAGTGGACGCTGGCGGAGCTGGTCGCCAAACCGAAGGTCCTGCTCAATGAGTTGCTGCCGCATTAGGCGATGAGGGCGCGAATACCGGGAGCGCGAGAATTGGAGGAAGCCGCATGGGCCTTTCGACGCGACTGACGGCGCGCCTCGGCATCGCGCATCCCATTATCTCGGCGCCGATGGCGTTCGCGGCCGGCGGCCGGCTCGCGGCGGCCGTTTCGGCGGCCGGCGGTCTCGGCCTGATCGGCGGCGGCTACGGCGACGCGGACTGGCTCGAGAGCGAGTTCAAGGCGGCAGGCAATCAGCCCGTGGGCTGCGGATTCATCACCTGGTCGCTCGCGAAGCAGCCGCATCTCCTCGACCTCGCGCTGGCTCGCAGCCCGCGCGCGATCTTCCTTTCGTTTGGGGATCCCGAGCCCTTTGCCCATCGCGTCAAGGCGGCCGGCGTGGCTCTCATTTGCCAGGTGCAAACACGCCGGGATGCCAAGCGCGCACTCGATTGCGTGGCGGATATCGTCGTCGCGCAGGGCTCGGAGGCCGGCGGGCACGGCGACAAGCGTTCGACGTTTACCCTAGTCCCCGAGATCGCCGACCTGATCGCGTCCAATTCCCCGGACACGCTGCTCCTCGCCGCAGGCGGCGTGGGCGACGGGCGCGGCCTCGCGGCTGCCTTGATCCTCGGAGCGGATGGCGCTCTCGTCGGCTCGCGGCTTTGGGCATCCCAGGAGGCCAACGTCAGCCCCCGCATGCATGAAGCGGCGCTTGCCGCCACGGGCGACGACACGATCCGGTCGCAGGTCATGGACTTGGCGCGCAAGCTCAACTGGCCGTCGCGCTATACCGCTCGCGTGCTGCGGAACGCGTTCATCGAGCGCTGGCATGGGCGCGAAGCGGAACTCGCGGCGGTCGCCGACGAGGAAGCAGCCAAGTACCGCAAGGCCTGGGCCGAGGGCGACCCGGAGGGAAGCAATACCTTTATTGGCGAGGTCGCGGGGCTGATCCATGAGGTCGAGCCCGCTGCCAATATCATCCAACGCATGGTCAACGAGGCCGAGGCTCGCCTGGCCCACTATTCGCCGCTGTAGGATTGCTGGAATCCGCCCTCAGACCGACGGCTTGCGGGCGGAATACTGAGGGGCGCACCGCCGAAAAATAATTGGAACCAAAGCTCGTCTGCCGCGTTCACCCTCGTTACGCGAGGGGATTTCAATGTTCGCAGCTAGCGTAAACCATCCAGGATATCCGCGGGTTCGCTCACGAGCCTGCCATCACATCTCCTACCGTATGTCTGCAAAAGCACCCTACGAGCCCCTGGTTCCCAAGCCAGGAGGCGATGCCCGCTCGGGTGTGCCCAAACCCCAGCGCAAGGGCCAAAAGACAACCTCAGCCGCTTAGCTCGCAAATACCCTCCGGGGAGCACCAGACATGACTACAGAGACCGTTGGTGGATTTGTCGACGGCACCGAGCCGCCCACCATCGATAACGCGGTTGTATCCAATTCTTCCGACGACGCCCTGGGCCGGGCTGAACTGGTGGGCCTGCTGCGGGCGCTGGAGGCGGTGCGAGAGGGTGACTTCTCGGTGCGCCTCCCGAGCGATCTCGAGGGTCTCTCAGGCCGGATCGCGACCACCTTCAACGATATCGTGGCGACCAACCAGCGCATGGCCGGACAGCTCGAACGGGTGGGGCAGGTCGTCGGCAAGGAAGGCAAGACGCGCCAGCGCGTCCGGTTCGGGCCTATGACGGGGGCTTGGCTGGACATGGAGAACTCGGTCAACTCGCTCATCGACGATCTCTTGTGGCCGACGACAGAAGTGTCGCGGACGATCGAGGCCGTGGCACAGGGCGACCTTCTGCAGACCATGCGGCTCGACGTCGACGGCCGACCGCTGCAAGGCGAATTCCTGCGCTCGGCGAACATCGTCAACGCGATGATCAAGCAGCTCAGCGTGTTCACCTCGGAAGTGACGCGCGTCGCGCGCGAGGTCGGCACCGAGGGCAAGCTCGGCGGACAGGCGCAGGTTCCGGAGGTCACCGGCGTCTGGAAGGACCTGACGGTGAGCGTCAACTCGATGGCGTCTAACCTCACGGCGCAGGTGCGCAACATCGCCGACGTGACGATCGCCGTGGCGAACGGCGACCTCTCGAAGAAGATCACGGTCGACGTGCGCGGCGAGATCCTGCAGCTCAAGGAAGCCATCAATACGATGGTGGACCAGCTCCGCTCGTTCGCGGCGGAGGTGACGCGCGTTGCGCGCGAGGTCGGCACCGAGGGGCGGCTCGGCGGGCAGGCGGTCGTGCCCGGCGTCGCGGGTACCTGGAAGGATCTCACCGACAACGTCAACCTCCTCGCTGCGAACCTCACCACGCAGGTGCGCAACATCGCCGAGGTGACGACGGCGGTCGCGCGCGGCGACCTTTCGCGCAAGATCACGGTCGACGTGCAAGGCGAGGTGCTCGAGCTCAAGAACACCATCAACACGATGGTGGATCAGCTCAATGCATTTGCGTCTGAAGTGACGCGCGTGGCGCGCGAGGTCGGCACGGAGGGAACGCTCGGTGGCCAGGCACAGGTTCCGGGCGTCGCCGGCACATGGAAGGACCTCACCGACAACGTCAATTCGATGGCGTCCAACCTCACAGCCCAGGTGCGCAACATCGCCGAGGTGGCAACGGCAATTGCCGGCGGCGACCTCTCGAAGAAGATCACTGTGAACGTCTCCGGCGAGATCCTGCGCCTCAAGGAGACCATCAACACGATGGTCGATCAGCTCAATGCCTTCGCCGGCGAGGTGACGCGCGTCGCGCGCGAGGTCGGCACCGAGGGCAAGCTCGGCGGACAGGCGAACGTCCGCGGCGTCGCCGGCACCTGGAAGGATCTCACCGACAGCGTCAACTCGATGGCGTCGAACCTGACGACACAGGTGCGCAACATCGCCGAGGTTTCGACGGCGATCGCGAGCGGCGACCTCTCGAAAAAAATCGACGTCAACGTGCAGGGCGAGGTGCTCGAGCTCAAGGAGACCATCAACACGATGGTCGATCAGCTCAACGCGTTCGCCGGCGAGGTAACGCGCGTCGCGCGCGAGGTCGGCACCGAGGGCAAGCTCGGCGGACAGGCCGTGGTGCGCGGCGTCGCCGGCACGTGGAAGGACCTCACCGACAGCGTCAACTCGATGGCGTCGAACCTCACCGGCCAGGTGCGCAACATCGCCGAGGTGGCGACCGCCGTGGCGCAGGGCGACCTGTCGAAGAAGATCACGGTCAACGTCAGCGGCGAAATTCTCCAGCTCGCCGAGACCATCAACACGATGGTCGATCAGCTCAACGCGTTTGCCGCCGAGGTGACGCGCGTCGCACGCGAGGTCGGCACCGACGGCAAGCTCGGCGGCCAGGCGCAGGTGTCGGGCGTCGACGGGACGTGGAAAGACCTCACCGACAGCGTCAACTCCATGGCCGGCAACCTCACGGCGCAGGTGCGCAACATCGCCGAGGTGGCCACCGCGATCGCCTCCGGCGATCTTTCGCGCAAGATCACGGTCGACGTGCGCGGCGAGATCTTGCAGCTCAAAGAAACGCTCAACACGATGGTCGATCAGCTCAACCGCTTCGCGGGCGAGGTGACGCGCGTCGCGCGCGAGGTCGGCACCGAAGGACGCCTCGGCGGCCAGGCGAACGTGCCGGGCGTTGCGGGAACGTGGAAGGACCTGACCGACAGCGTCAACTCGATGGCGGGCAACCTCACCGCACAGGTGCGCAACATCGCCGAGGTGACGACGGCGGTCGCGCGCGGCGACCTTTCGCGCAAGATCACCGTCGACGTGAAGGGCGAGATCCTCGAGCTCAAGAACACCATCAACACCATGGTGGATCAGCTCAACGCTTTCGCCTCGGAAGTCACGCGCGTTGCCCGCGAGGTCGGCACCGAAGGCAAGCTCGGCGGACAGGCGCAGGTGTCCGGCGTCGACGGCACGTGGAAAGACCTCACCGACAACGTCAATTTCATGGCCTCGAACCTCACGGCGCAAGTCCGCAACATTGCCGAGGTGGCAACGGCCATCGCCGGCGGCGACCTATCGAAAAAGATCACCGTCGACGTGCGCGGCGAACTTTTGCTTTTGAAGGATACGCTCAACACGACGACTGAGCAGCTACGCTCCTTCGCGGCGGAGGTGACGCGCGTCGCGCGCGAAGTCGGCACCGAAGGACGGCTCGGTGGTCAGGCTGTCGTCCCGGGTGCGGCGGAACGTGGAAGGACTTGACCGACAACGTCAACCTGCTCGCCGCGAACCTCACCACGCAGGTGCGCAACATCGCCGAGGTGACGACGGCGGTGGCCCGCGGCGACCTTTCGCGCAAGATCACCGTCGACGTGAAGGGTGAAATCCTCGAGCTCAAGAACACCATCAACACGATGGTGGATCAGCTCAACGCGTTCGCCGGCGAAGTGACGCGCGTGGCGCGCGAAGTCGGCACCGAAGGGCTGCTCGGCGGCCAAGCGGCCGTGCCAGGCGTCGCGGGCACGTGGAAGGACCTCACGGACACCGTCAACGTCATGGCCGCCAACCTCACCGAGCAGGTGCGCGGCATCGTGAAGGTCGTGACCGCGGTCGCGAACGGCGATCTCAAGCAAAACCTCACCGTGAAGTCCAAAGGCGAGGTGGCGGCACTCGCCGAGACGATCAACAACATGACGGGCACGCTGGCGACGTTCGCCGATCAGGTGACGACGGTCGCGCGCGAGGTCGGCGTCGAAGGCCGTCTCGGCGGCCAGGCGAACGTGCCCGGTGCCGCCGGCACGTGGAAGGATCTCACCGGCAACGTGAACCTGCTCGCCGCCAACCTGACCAACCAGGTGCGCGCCATCGCCGAGGTCGCGACCGCGGTGACCAAGGGCGACCTCACCCGCTCCATTCAGGTCAACGCGCGCGGCGAGGTGTCGGAGCTCAAAGACTTCATCAACACGATGATCGACAACCTGCGCCTCACCACCGAGCACAACACCGAGCAGGACTGGCTCAAGACCAATCTCGCGCGCTTCACGAGCATGCTGCAGGGCCAGCGCGATCTCGGGACCGTCGGCAAGAAGCTGCTGTCGGAGCTGGTGCCCCTCGTCAACGCGCACCAGGGCCTCATCTATCAGATGGAGGCCGGCGACGTGCCACACCTGAAGCTGCTCGCGAGCTATGCCGACGACGCCGAGACGAGCCATCCGCAACGCATTCCGCTAGGCGCAAGCTTCATCGGTCAGTGCGCGATCGACAAGCGGCGCATCTACGTTCGCGACATCCCCGCGGACAGCGTTCCAGTCGGCTCGGTCCTGTTCCGGGCCCTACCGAGGAGCCTCGTCATCTTCCCGGTCATGTTCGAGGACGAGATCAAGGCCGTGATCGCGCTTGCCTCCCTCTACGAATTCGAGGATGCGCATCTAACGTTCCTCGAGCAGCTGACCTCGACCATCGGCATCGTCTTCAACAGCATCGAAGCCACGATGCAGACCGAAGGCCTGCTCAAGCAGTCACAGCAGCTCGCCATCGAGTTGCAGTCGCAGCAGAAGGAGCTGCAGCAGACCAACGAGCAGCTGGCACAGAAGGCGCAGCAGCTCGCCGAACGCAACGTCGAAGTCGAGCGCAAGAACCAGGAGATCGAGCAGGCGCGCGGTGCACTCGAGGAGAAGGCGGCCGAGCTCGCGCTCACGTCACGCTACAAATCCGAGTTCCTCGCCAACATGTCACATGAGCTCAGGACGCCGCTGAACAGCATCCTCATCCTCGGCCAGCAGCTGGGCGACAACGGCGACGGCAATTTGACCGACAAGCAGGTTGAGTTCGCACGCACCATTCACGGCGCGGGGACGGACCTCCTCAACCTCATCAGCGACATCCTCGACCTCTCCAAGATCGAATCGGGCACCGTGTCGGTCGAGGTCGAGGAGATTGCGATTTCCGGGCTCATCGAGACGGTCGCACGGCCATTCCGGCACGAGGCGGATCGCCGGCATCTTTCGTTCGAGGTCAAGGTCGATCCCAGGCTCGGCCGCAGCATCTCGACAAACTCGAAGCGCCTGCAGCAGGTGCTCAAGAACCTGCTGTCGAATGCATTCAAATTCACGGAGAGCGGCAGCATCGGTCTCTCCGTCTCGTCGGTTCCTTCGGGCTGGAGCCCCGACAACAGGAACCTGGCGACCGCACAAGGAATTGTCGCATTCGAGGTCAGGGATTCTGGAATAGGCATCGCGCCCGAGAAACAGAAGCTCATCTTCGAAGCCTTCCAGCAGGCGGATGCGGGTACGAGCCGCAAGTATGGCGGCACGGGCCTCGGCCTCGCCATCAGCCGCGAGCTCGCGACTCTCCTCGGCGGCGAGATACAGCTCAGGAGCACGCCCGGCGAGGGGAGCACGTTTACGCTTTATGTTCCGACGAACTACTTCGACACTGCGGCCGGGCAGAGCAGTTCTAACGCGCGCGGACCAACGCGCGTCTCGGCGCCAGCGCACCTCGTTGCAGAGCGTTCGATCGAGCGCATTCCCGACGATCGCGACGACATCAAAGTCGGCGACCTCGTCTTGCTCATTGTCGAGGATGACGTGCACTACGCGAAGCTGATTATCGACGCTGCTCACGAGCACGGCTTCAAGGTGCTGGTCGCGACGCGGGGCCTCGACGCGCTCGCCTTGGCGAACGACTACAACCCGACCGCCGTGTCACTCGACGTTTTCCTGCCGGACATGCTCGGTTGGGCCGTTCTCAGCAGTCTCAAGCAGAACCCGGCCACGCGCCACATTCCTGTTCAGCTCGTGACAACGGACGAGAACAGGCAGCACGGGCTGGCGCGAGGCGCATTCTCGTTCGTGTCGAAACCAACGAGCCGCAACGGACTCAAAGACGCCATCTCGCGGATCAAGCAATTCGCGAAGCCGCAGCGGCGGCAGCTCTTGGTCGTCGAGGACGACCCTGCCGAGCGACTCAGCATCAGGGAGCTTCTGCATCACGACGACATCGAGATCGTGATGGCGTCGAGCGGAGCCGAAGCGCTCGAGGCGCTGCGCAAGAACAACTGCGACTGCGTCGTGCTCGATCTCAAGCTTCCGGACATGACCGGCTTCGAGGTGATGGAGCGGATGCGCGATGACGATACCCTGGCCGACATTCCGGTCGTCGTATTCACGGGGCGCGAGCTTTCAGCCGATGAAGAGTTGGGCCTGCGCATGTCGGCGCGGAGCATCGTCGTCAAGGGTGTCGAGTTGCCCGAGCGGCTCCTCGATGAAACGTCGCTGTTCCTGCACCGCTCGATTGCCGACTTGCCTCCCGAGAAACGCAAACTTCTGGAACGGCTGAGTGAGTCGAACGACGATCTGATGGGAAAGACGGTGCTTCTCGTGGACGACGACGCACGCAACATTTTTGCACTCTCCAGCGTGCTCGAGCGGCGCGGCATGAACGTGCTGACGGCGACAACGGGCAATGAGGCTATCGCCAAGCTCGAGTCGAACCAAGATGTCGCGATCGTGCTCATGGACATCATGATGCCCGGCATGGACGGCTACGAGACGACCCGTCAGATCCGCTCCAAGGAGGAGTACCGGCGCCTGCCGATCGTCGCGCTGACGGCCAAGGCCATGAAAGGGGATCGGGAGAAATGCCTGGAAGCCGGCGCGTCGGACTATATTGCCAAGCCCGTAGATACAGATCAGCTGATCTCGGTTCTGAAACTTTGGGTTCATCGCTAGATCGGAGCTCGCCATGACCAAAGACGAACCGGTCAACATCCTGCTGGTCGACGATACACCGGGAAAGCTGCTCAGCTACGAGGTCATCCTCCAGGAGCTGGGCGAGAACCTGATCAAGGTCAGCTCCGCCAAGGCCGCTCTCGCCGAGCTTTTGAAGACGGAAGTGGCCGTCATTCTCACCGACGTTTGCATGCCAGACCTCGACGGGTTCGAGTTTGCGGCGATGCTGCGCCAGCATCCGCGCTACGAGCGCACGGCGGTTATTTTCATATCTGCGGTCCACCTCTCTGACTACGACTATGTACGCGGCTACAACTGCGGCGCCGTCGATTACGTCAGCGTTCCTGTGGTGCCGGAGATACTGAGGGCGAAGGTCAAGATCTTCGTCGAGCTCTTCCGCAAGACGAAGCAGCTCGAGCGCCTCAACGGCGAGCTCGAAAATCGTGTTTCGCAAAGAACAACGGAACTCGAGGAATCCTCGTCTCGGCTTGTCGAGAGCGAGAAGCGGCTAAAGCTTGCGAGCCGGGCGGCGGGATTCGGGTCCTATGAGTACGACGTCAAGCAGGATCGCATGCACTGGTCGTCGCAGCTCAAACCCTTCGCCGATGCCGGAGTTCCGGCGCCAGAGTCGCTCGATTCATTCCTCCAGATCGTCCATGCCGACGACCGGCCCGGCGTTCGCGCCTCCATGCTGGCCATGCCCGAAAATGCGGAGAGGCGGCGCGACATCGAGTTTCGTGCCGTACTCAGCGACGGCAAGGAGCGCTGGATCCTGGATCGCGGACAGGTTCTCCACGACGGGCACAGCAAGGATGGAGATCGCGGCCGCGTTCTCGGCACTATGCTCGACATAACCGAGCGCAAGAACGCCGAGGCACATCAAGGCTTGCTTCTCGCGGAGCTCGACCACCGGGTGAAGAATATCCTTGCCAACGTCATGGCGATCGCGAGCTTGTCCAGCAAGCATGCGATCTCGGTCGGCTCGTTCGTCGGCGCACTGCAGGGCCGGATCCAGTCGATGTCTACGGCCCACGACCTGCTGCGCCGGAGCAACTGGAAAGGCGCGGATTTCCTTGGGCTCGCACGCGAGTCGCTGAAGCCTTTCCAATCCAGGGAGGGGAACATTAGCGTCGAAGGATCGGACGCACGGCTCAATCCGAAAGCGGCACAATCGCTGGCCCTGGTCCTGCACGAGCTCGCGACAAATGCCGTCAAGCACGGCGCGCTGTCTCAAGCTTCCGGCAGCGTCACGATATCGTGCGAGAGGATTCCGAACGGCCGGCCGGGCAAGCTACGGTTTACGTGGCGGGAACGCGGCGGACCGGGCGTCGCCAAGCCCGTGAACGAGGGGTTCGGGCTCACGGCACTACGCGCCGCTGCCTACGAGGCCGCGGCACATGCCGATATATCGTTCGAGCCCGAAGGCCTCGTCTATACGCTCGAAGGGCCGCTCACGGCGCTCGAGGAGTTCACGCCCAGGGAATTGGGCTCGGCTGCGCAAGGAGACGGGCGAGCGAGGCCGGACATCACGCCCGGCAGCGGCCGCTCTCAAAAGCAGTTGCGGATACTTGTTGTGGAAGACGAGCCGCTGGTCGCGATCGAGCTGCAGTCGGTTCTCGAGGGTGAAGGGCATTCCGTTGTCGGTCCGGCGATGAACCTGGCGCGGGGTTTGGATCTGGCGCGCGCAGACGGGTTCGACCTGGCTTTTCTCGACATCAGCCTCGGCGAGGAAAAGAGCTTTCCGATTGCGCGCGAGCTTGTCCGGCGCCGCATCCCGTTCGCATTCGTCACCGGCTACACCGACATCAATGCGGTTCCCGAGGAGCTGCGGGGCGCGACCCGCATACAGAAGCCCTATGGCCTCGACGACATCCGGAGAGCGATTGGTCACCTCGCTTCCCGATCGGCATCAGGCCTGCGCGCGACGGCTTGAGCTGGCCCTCATCATTTCCTCCATCGCCAAGACAAGAGCCCTGGCTCACATGTGGAGTGCGTCGCGGAGACCGTAGAAGGCGTAAGCGGTCTTGAGACCCCAACGCAGGGCCATGTTTGCGGGCGGCAGCTTTGGCGGCAAACCTCTGAAGAGAGCAGGAACGTCCTTCTCGCCGGCCGCGCCGGCGACGAGATCGGCCGCGAGCCGCCCGGACCAGCTCATCGTAGCGGTGCCGGAGCCATGGCAGCCAAAGGCGAAAGCGACGGTCGCATCGTCGGGATCGAGCCCGAGGGCAAGCGTGCGCCGGGCGGTGAGGCAGACGAGGCCGCGCCAGGCGTAGGCAATCTCCGCGTCGGCAAAGGCCGGGAGAACGCGTTTCAACGAGGCGAGCGTCTGCTCCGATTGTGCGCGCGCTGCGTCGGGCGTGCCTCGCGTGTCGCCGCGCTGGCCGAAGAGTATTCGTCCGTCGGGCAGGCGCCGGTAATAGTGGATGAGGTTGCGCGAGCTGTAAGCCGGCATCTCGGAACGGAAGCCCCGGGCGTCGAGTTCGGCGGGAGCGTAGGCCTGTGTGACGATGATGCTGGAAATCGCAGGAAGGCTGCGAAAAGCGACCGGAGCATAGAGTCCGTTCGGCGTGTAGCCGTTGGTCGCCAATACGACGCGGCGCGCCGCGACGCTCACGCCCCCGGCCGTTGTCAAACGGTGTCGCTCACCTTCACGGCGCCAGCCGACAACCTCGGCGTTCGCATAGATGGCAGCCCCGCTCGCCTTGGCGACGCGGGCGAGACCGCGCACGAGGCGCGTGGGATGCATGGCAAATCCCCGCTTCGTCCGCAGAGCGCCATGGGACTCGGGGCCGCCGTGGAACTCCTCGTGAAGACGTGCAGGCGGTATATAGTCGGCCTCGACACCGAAGCGCTTGGAGAGGACCTCGGCCTCCGCGGCGAGCGCGGGGGCCACACTCGGATGATGGGCAATGCAGAGATGGCCGTGGCCCGTGACCTCGCAGGCGATGGCATGGTCGGCGATGAATGCGTGCAGCTCGTCGACGGCCGCAACCTGTGTCGTCCAATAGCGTCGCGCCTCCGCCTCGCCCACGCGGCGCACCATCTCATCGATTTCGAGCTTGTTGCCGCCCATCGATACGAAGCCGGCGTTGGCGCCGGAGGCGCCCCAGCCGATGCCGGCGCCGGCTTCGAGCACGGCGACGCTGAGCCCATGTCGGCTCGTCAGGCGATGCGCGGCGAAGAGGCCAGTGTAGCCACCACCGATTACGGCCACGTCAACCGCGACATCCTGATCGAGGCTGCTCTCGACAGCATCTGGCGGGCCCGCCGTCAGCGCCCAATAGTGCCGGGGCATCCGGTTGAAAGAATAGATGTCGACGTCATAGACCCGTGCGGACATGTCGAGATCACCTGCCGATAAACATGTCAGTTGGCTCCCGGCCAGGCCTCGCCATCGGCATAGGGGAACCAGCCCTGCTGCTCTCGGATCTCGGGGTCGATCAGCACCATCTTGGTGTGGCGGAACTGGTCGAGGCCTTCGATGCCGAGCTCGCGCCCGATGCCGGAGAGCTTGCGGCCGCCGAACGGAACCGCGTCGTTGTCGAGCAGCGGAACGTTGACCCACACCATGCCGGACTGGATCTCGTTCACCGCGCGCATGCTCTCGGCGAGGTCCTTGGTGTAGATGTTGGCGCCGAGGCCGAAGCGCGAGCGGTTCGCGAGCTCGATCGCCTCGTCGAGGCTCCGCACCTTGACGATCGGCGCCACCGGCCCGAACGACTTGTCGTTGACGATCTCCATGTCGGGCGTGACGCCGGTGAGCACGGTGGCGTCGGTGAACCAGCCGTGATTGAGACCCTTGGGCCGCCCGCCGCCGCAGGCGACCTTGGCGCCCTGCATGATCGCCTTGGCGAGGATGGCCTCGTAGCGGTCGCGCTCGCGCGCCGAAACCATGGGCCCCATGTCGACCTTGTCGAGGCCGTTGCCGATGCGCAGGCTCTTGGCCACGCCGACGAGGTGATCGACAAAGGCATCGTGCATCGCCTCGTGCACGTAAATGCGCTCGGCCGAGGTGCAGACTTGCCCGGCATTGAGGAAGGCTCGCGAAGGCGACGCCGCGCGCGGCGATATCGACCGGCGCCGACGGCATGACGATGAAGGGATCGTTGCCCGAGGCCTCGATCAGAGCCGGCTTGAACGTGCGCGCGCAGGCCTGGCGACGGACCTGCGCGGTCTTCAGGCTGCCGGTGAAGGCGACGCCGTTGATACGATCGTGCTCGACGAGGCGGCGGCCGGCGTCGCCGCGCCCCGTGACGCACTGCACGAGACCCGGCGGAAGCGCCGAGAACGCTTCCATCAGCAGCAGCGTCGACAGCGACGTCAAGTCCGACGGCTTGATGATGACGGCATTGCCGGCGCCGACGGCGGCCGCGACCTCCCAGAACAGCAGCAGGTAGGGATAGTTGAACGGGATGATGGTGGCGACGATGCCGAGCGGCTCCTTCAGGGTCATGTGGAGCTGGCCCGGCGCGGACGGCCCATGCACGCGTCCGCCTTCCTGGCGGCTGATCTCGGCGTAGTAGCTCATGGCGCTGGCGCACCAGCCGATCTCGTCCATCGCCTCCTTGTAGGTCTTGCCCTGCTCGCGGGTGAGGCTCTCGGCGAGCGCGGCGTTCAATCCGTGCGTCGCCCGCGTCACCTCGTGCATGATGTCGGCGCGCTCGGCGCCCGAGAGCGCCCACCACTTCTTCTGGGCCGCGGCGGCGATGTCGATTGCCGTCTCGATCTCGCGCGCGGTCGCCTCCGCGACCTCACCGATCACTTCCTCGGTTGCCGGATTGATGACCGGAAATGCCTGGCCCTCGCTCGGCGACGAACGCGCCGTCGAGATAGAGCCTGCGCGACAGCGCCTTGTGCTTGGCGACGATGTTCATTTTTGCCCCCCCTTCGGTCTTTTGGCGCGGTGCCCGGCGCCCAGAGGCTGCCCGCCGGGACAAAGATTGTCAAAAAATAAGAAAGCGATGGAAATCGTAGGCTGACTGCCTTTTTCTCAACTTTCTAATTGTGTTAGCGTTTCAACGATTCTCCACGATGTGGTCCGCGTCCGGCACAGAGGTAAGGGCACCTGTGCCGGGAGGTTGAAAGTCCCGCTAGCGGCCGCACCGTTGCGACGGCATTATCAACGCCGTTTTGTGCTTTCTCGTGCCAAGGCCCAATATGCCGTCGATTGAACTCAAGTCTTTCGCCCTGGCGGCGGCTATCGGCCTCGCAGTTGCCGGGCCGACGCATGCGGGTCCCGCACTCCTCTACGACGCGACGAGCGGTCAGGTGCTTTTCGCGGATGATGCCGACCAGCCCTGGTATCCGGCATCGCTGACGAAGATGATGACGGCTTACGTCGTGTTCAACGCGTGGAAGACTGGAAAAGCTTCCCCGGACAGCAAGATCATCATCTCGCCCCGAGCCAACGCCCAGCCCAAGATGCGTCTTGGCCTAGGCGCCGGCAAAGAGATCACATTCAACGACGCTATCGCAGCGATCATCGTCAAGTCGGCGAACGATATCGCGCTCGCGCTTGCGGAAGCGGTCGGAGGGAACCGAGGAAGCCTTCGTCGCGGAGATGAACGACACGGCCCAGCGCCTTGGCATGTATGCGACGCACTTCATCAATCCGCACGGCCTGCCGGGCGAGGGCCAGTACACGACTGCGCAGGACCTGGCGATCCTGGCACAGGCAATCGAGCGCGACTTTCCACAGCACATGCACTTCTTCTCCATGACCATGGCGGAGATCGGAAAGCGGATGATCGCCACCCACAACAGCATCCTGCTCAGGGTCGAAGGCGGCGACGGCATGAAGACCGGATTCACGTGCTCGGCCGGCTACAACATCGTCGCGAGTGCCACGCGCAATGGCCGCAGGATGGTGGCGATCGTGCTCGGCGAGACGTCGAGCGGCAAGCGCACGATCCGAACCGCGTCACTCCTCGAGTACGGCTTTCGCATCCTCGAGTGGAAGGCGCTGTTTCCGGCGCCGGTGATCGAGTCCCTTCCAGAGGGCACGTACGATCGCGAGCTTGTCCGCACCGCAAACCTCACGACGCGATACAAGGACTGCGTCGCTCCAGTGCCCGAGGCGACTGTGGCGGCGGCGGGCGATCCCGCGACGGCTGCCATGGGTCCGGATGGCAAGCCCATCGTCACGGCCGCGGTTACACCAGACAAGACGGCCGCGCCGGCGAAGAAGGCCAAGCCGAAAGCGAACCGTACGGCCAAGACAACCGCCAAGCGGCGCAGCACTAAGAAGCGCGCAAGCGACGTCGAGGCCGGGGCGCAGTTCTCGCTCGCGAGCCCATGAGTCCGTGAGCCGCAAGCTCACGCACCCAGTAAGGCGCGGGCGGTATCGAGATCTTCGGGCGTGTTGGCGTTGAAGAAGGGATCGATCGTCCCTCCTCGCATCTCGACAAGCGGAAACGATACAGGAACTGCGCCGTGGCTCTCGGCGAAGGCGTGCGCTTTGCGCTGGTCTGCGGCAAGTGCCGCATCGAGATCGCCGGCGAGCGAGACCGGCCACAGACCGATCACCGGATGAAGCCTGCCGTTGGACGACGCGACCGCCGGCAGTCGGGGCTTGCCAGAGACGGCTTCGAAAAGCCGCTCGACAAGGTCGGACGGCAGGAACGGTGTGTC
Source organism: uncultured Alphaproteobacteria bacterium (assembly GCA_963821565.1). Taxonomy (GTDB): domain Bacteria; phylum Pseudomonadota; class Alphaproteobacteria; order Rhizobiales; family Hyphomicrobiaceae; genus Hyphomicrobium_C. The sequence continues at coordinate 532,499 of CAWGEK010000002.1, read as the reverse complement.
GTTCGGCACGCTCGCGACATAGCGCGCCTCCGGCCGGTTCTCGGCTGTCCAGCGCAGGCCCGCGAGAAGTCCGGCGAGCGGCCCGGGGAAGCCTGCAACCGTGTCGGTGACAACCGGCAGCCCGAACGCTGCGAAACGCTCGGGATCGCCATTGGCGTTGATGATCAGGCTTCCCGACCTGCGGTCGCATGTCGCTCGATGACATGCGCGAGCACCGGCTTGCCGCCGAGATCCATGAACCCTTTGTCGATGCCGCCCATCCGCCGGGATTGTCCGCCGGCGAGGATCAGGCCTACTACGACCGGTCTTGAATTGTGTTCGGGCACGTTTGGTCTCTGCGGCCTTTGCCCGCTATTTGCGCTCCTGCGCGCGGCGCAGAGCAGCGGCGAGCGCGCTCTCGGCCGGGGGCTCGGGCGACGCCTTGCGTGCGGGCGGAGCGCTCGAGCTGGAGGCAGGTCTCGTGTCACCGGTTCCCGAGCGATCGATCGCGCCCGACTTCATGGTGAGCGCGATGCGCTTCCGCGCGACGTCGACCTCCTTGACGCGCACCTTGACCACGTCGCCTGCCTTCACGACCTCGCGCGGGTCCTTGACGAAGCGGTCGGCCAGCTCGGAGATGTGGACGAGGCCGTCCTGGTGCACGCCGACGTCGACGAAGGCGCCGAAGGCCGTGACGTTGGTCACCACGCCCTCGAGCTGCATGCCGGGCTTCAGGTCGGAGATCTTCTCGACGCCTTCCTGGAAGGTCGCGGTCTTGAACTCGGGACGCGGATCGCGGCCCGGCTTCTCGAGCTCGGCCAGGATGTCGGTCACCGTCGGGATGCCGAAGCTCGCATCCGCGAATTGCGCTGGCTTGAGCGTCCTCAGGAAGGCGCTGTCGCCGATGATCGACTTTGACCGGGACGCTTCGCGGTCTCGGCGATCTTCTCGACGACCGGATAGGCCTCGGGGTGGACGGCAGAAGCATCGAGCGGGTTGGTGCCGTTCATGATGCGCAGGAAGCCCGCCGCCTGCTCGAAGGCTTTCGGCCCGAGACGCGGCACCTTCTTCAAGGCCGTGCGCGACTTGAAGGCGCCGTTCGCGTCGCGGAAGGCGACGATGTTCGAAGCGAGCGTCTGATTGAGCCCGGACACGCGCGCCAGCAGCGGCGCGCGAGGCGGTGTTGACGTCGACGCCGACCGAGTTGACGCAGTCCTCGACCACGGCATCGAGCGAGCGCGCGAGCCCGGTCTGGTCGACGTCGTGCTGATACTGGCCGACGCCGATCGCCTTGGGCTCGATCTTGACCAGCTCGGCGAGCGGATCCTGCAAGCGCCGCGCGATGGAGACGGCGCCGCGCAGGCTGACGTCGAGATCGGGGAACTCCTTGGCCGCCAGCTCGGAGGCCGAATAGACCGAGGCGCCTGCTTCCGACACCATCGCCTTGGTCAGCTTCAGCTGGGGCATCTTGGCGATCAGCTCGGCGACGAGCTTGTCGGTCTCGCGGCTTCCCGTGCCGTTGCCGACGCTCACGAGATCGACCTTGTGCTTCATGCAGAGCGCGGCGAGCGTCGCGAGCGAGCCCTGCCAGTCGCGCTTGGGCTCGTGCGGATAGATCGTGGCCGTATCGACGACCTTTCCCGTCTGGTCGACGATCGCGACCTTGACGCCCGTGCGCAGCCCGGGATCGAGCCCCATCGTCGTGCGCGGGCCGGCCGGCGCGGCGAGCAAGCAGATCCTTGAGGTTCTTCGAGAACACGGAGATCGCCTCCGCGTCGGCGCGCTCCTTGAGGCGCGCGAGCAGGTCGGCGGAAAGCGTGCCGGCGAGCTTGCTTTTCCATGCCAGACGCACGGTCTCGGAGAGCCACGCATCCGCCGGGCGGCCACGGTCGGAGATGTTGAAGGCGGCCTTGATCTTCGCTTCCGCGGGATGCGGCTTGCCGTGCCTCGTGCGCGACGTCGAGATCGAGGTCGAGCACGCCCTCGTTCTCGCCGCGCAGCATGGCCAGCGCGCGGTGCGAGGGCATGTCCTTGATGCGCTGGCTGAAGTCGAAATAGTCGGAGAACTTGGCGCCTTCGTCGGCTTTGCCCTTGCGCACCTTCGACGAGAGCTCGCCTTCCGACCCACTCCCATTCGCGCAAGGTACCGACGAGGCTGGGCGCTTCGCCGATGCGCTCGATCAGGATGTGGCGTGCGCCGTCGAGGGCGGCCTTCGCATCCGCGACGCCTTTTTCGGCGTCGACGTATTTTGCGGCCTCCGTTTCGGGATCGAGCGCCGGATTGGCGAGCAGCGCATCGCCAAGCGGCTCGAGCCCGGCCTCGCGCGCGATCTGCGCCTTGGTGCGTCGCTTGGGCTTGAAGGGCGCGTAAAGGTCCTCGAGCTCGACCTTGGTGGCCGCGCCGTTGACCTGGCGCGCAAGCTCGGGCGTGAGCTTGCCCTGCTCCTCGATCGATTTCAGAACGGTCGCGCGGCGGTCCTCGAGCTCGGTCAGATAGCCGAGCCGCTCCTCGAGCTTGCGAAGCTGCGTGTCGTCGAGACCGCCGGTGCGCTCCTTGCGGTAGCGGGCGATGAACGGGCACCGTCGCGCCTTCGCCGAGCAGCTCCACGGCGGCTGCGACCTGGCCGATGCCGACGCCGAGCTCGGACGCGATGCGTTGATTGATCTTGTCCATGGACAAGCCTTTATGACCCGGAGGCGCGTGAGGTCAACCGCTTGACAGCCTCGGGCCTGGTCCGCATCCTCGTCGTCGAGGTCGAGGGAGACGAGCTTTTTGCCGCGGCTCGCGATCTTGGTCGCGGAAGCGGAGAGCTTTTCCAGGGCCTTGCCGGACAACGTGAAATGGCGCTCCAGCTCGGCGGCGCGCTCCGTCAGCCGGGCCACGTCGTCGAGTGAGCAGGCCGACCTCGCGCTGGATGACGCCGGCGTGGTCGCGCATCTTCACGTCCTTGATGACCGACTGCACGGTCTGCACGGCCAGCATGAGCACATTCGGCGCCACGATCATGACGCGGGCGCGATAGGCCTTCTGCACGAGATCGGAGAACTGCTCCTGCAGGACGGCGAAGATCGACTCGGAGGGCACGAACATGAGCGCCGTGTCCTGGGTCTCGCCGGCGATCAGATACTTGCCGGCGATGTCGTCGACATGGCGGCCGACGATCTGGCGAATGGCCTGCGTCGCGGCCTTAACGTCATCGGGAGTGCGCGCGAGCCGCAAGGCCTCGAAGTCCTCGAGCGGGAAACTTCGAGTCGATCACGAGCGGGGCCGGTGTGTTGGGGAGCCGGATCAGACAATCGGGACGGCTGCCGTTCGAGAGCGTCGCCTGGAACTCGTAGGCGCCCGAGGGCAGCGCGTCGCGGATGATGGTCTCCATGCGGACCTGGCCGAATGCGCCGCGCGCCTGCTTGTTGGCGAGCACGCCGTGGAGCGAGACCACCTCGGTGGAGAGATCGGCCAGGCTCTGGCGCGCGTCGGCGATCACCGCCAGGCGCTCGTTGAGATTGGAGAGCGTTTCGGAGGTGCGGCGGCCGGCCTCGCTGACGTTGTCGCCGAGGCGCGCCGTCACGGTGTCGAGATTTTGCGCGAGGTGGCGGCTCAGAGCGTCGATGCGGTCGTTGCAAGCCTCGCGATTGCTCGGCCTGCGTCTGCGAGGTCATCTCGGCGATCGCCGACAGGCGGCCCTTGATCTCGGCGAACTCGATTGCGGCGGCCCGGCTGCGGCGTCGCGCCGACGCGATCAGGATTAGCGAGACGACGGCGAGAGCGGCGATGACCGCGAGGACTTCGAGCGACCAACCTTAGCGTCAGCCCAGGCCAGTGCGCCGCTCTGAGATCCAGACGTTCGAGAAGGTTGGACATCGGGCGTCAGCGATAGCTGATTCGAAAGAGCGAAATTCGGCCGATGACGGCGGGACACCTCATGTTGTACATGGCGTCGGATGGCAAATCCGCAGACCCAGGCCGATCCCCTTCGCAATCGCACTCACCAAGTTGCCGTCATCGGCGGCGGCCCGGCCGGGTTGATGGCGGCCGAAATCCTCGCCCGGGGCGGCGCCGCGGTCGACGGTCTACGACCGCATGCCGTCGGTCGGGCGCAAATTCCTGCTCGCCGGGCGCGGCGGGCTCAACCTCACGCACAGCGAAGAGCTCGACCGGTTTCTCGGCCGCTACGGCGCCGCCGAGCCGCGCCTGCGGCAGGCGATCGAGGCGCTTCTCGCCGGCCGACCTCATCGCCTGGTGCGAGGGCCTCGGCCAGCCGACGTTCGTCGGATCGAGCGGGCGCGTATTTCCGAAGGCCATGAAGACGTCGCCGCTGCTGCGCGCCTGGCTCGAGCGGCTGCGCGCAGTCGGGCGTGCGTTCAAGCTCCGCCATCATTGGCGCGGATGGGACGACGAGCGGCGAATTGCTTTTCGACACGTCCCGACGGCGCCGTCACGATCGAGCCGGACGCGACGGTGCTGGCGCTTGGCGGCGCGAGCTGGCCGCGGCTCGGCTCCGACGGCGGCTGGGCCGAGCGCGCTGACCGGCGCCGGCATCGCGGTGCGCGAGCTGCAGGCCCGCCAATTGCGGGTTCATGGCCAACTGGTCGGACGTGCTTCAAGGGCCGGTTCGCAGGCCAGCCGCTGAAGCGGATCGAGCTTTCCTTCGGCGACGCCAAGGTGCGCGGCGAAGCGATCATCACGGCGACGGGCCTCGAAGGCGGCGCCGTCTATGCGTTGTCGGCGCGACTTGCGCGAGGCAATCGCGGCGGACGGCGAAGCGACTCCTGCATATCGACCTGCGCCCCGATATGACGCTCGCCGAACTGGAGCAGCGCCTCAGCGCGCCGCGCGGCAAGCAGTCGCTGTCGACGTTTCTGCGCAAGGCGGCGAGCTTGCCGCCTGCCGCCATCGGGCTGCTTGCACGAGGCGACCGCGTCCGCGGCCGCGCGGGTCTCCTCAATGCCGCCCGCGGCACTGGCGGCGCTGATCAAGGCCGTGCCGGTGCGTCTTATCGGCGTCGCGCCGATCGCCCGCGCCATCTCGACGGCAGGCGGCATCTCGTTCGACGAGATCGACGAGCACTTCATGCTGCGCCGCCGCCCCGGCACGTTCGTCGCCGGCGAAATGCTCGACTGGGAGGCGCCGACCGGCGGCTATCTGCTGCAGGCCTCCTTCGCGACCGGGCTGCTGCGGCCGCCGCGGCGCGCTGGACTGGCTTGCTCAGAACGCGCGCCGGCGTGAGGGCTCTCAGGACTGTCTCGATCTCGCCGCGCAGGATCTCGAGCTCGAGCCACTTCTCCTCCGCGGCCGAGAGCTCCGATTCCGATGCCGCGAGCGCGTCGGTTGCCTCGGCGAATGCCTGCCGGTCGCGCGCGTAGAGATCCGGATCGTCGAGACGGCGGCGCAACTGGCCGACCTTCGCCTCGAGCGCGGCGATCCGCTGCGGCAGCGTCTCGAGCGCGTGCTTCTCGTTGAAGCTCAGCTTGCGCTTCGCGGATTTCGCCGTCGGCGAGGCCGGCGTGGACTTGTCCGGCGGCAGCCGCGCCTTCGGCTTCGCTGCCTGTCTGGCGCGCGATATCGGCGCCGCGCTGCGCGAGCATGTCGGCATAGCCGCCGGCGTATTCGATCCAGCGGCCGTCGCCTTCCGGCACGATCACGGCGTTGACGACGCGGTCGAGGAAGTCGCGGTCGTGGCTGATGAGAATGACGGTGCCGCCGTAGCCGCCGAGCATTTCCTCCAGCACGTCGAGCGTTTCGAGGTCGAGGTCGTTGGTCGGCTCGTCGAGCACCAGCAGGTTCGAGGGCTTGGCCAGCGCGCGCGCCAGCATCAGGCGGCCGCGCTCGCCGCCCGAGAGCACGCGGAGCGGCGTGCGTGCCTGCTCGGGCGAGAACAGGAAGTCCTTCATGTAGCCGACGACGTGCTTGGTCTGGCCGCCGACCGTCACCGTGTCGCCGCGGCCGCCGGTCAGGGCCTCGCTCAAGCGTCCAGTTCGGATCGAGGCTTTCGCGGCCCTGATCGAGAGTCGCCATCTCGAGGTTGGCGCCGAGACGGACGCTTCCGGCGTCGGGCGCGAGCGCGCCGGTCAGCAGGCTGACGAGCGTCGTCTTGCCGCTGCCGTTCGGGCCGACGATGCCGATGCGGTCGCCGCGCATGATGCGGGTCGAGAAATCGGCGACGATCGGCCGTGGCCCGAAAGCCTTGGAGATGCCCTTGGCCTCGATGACGAGCGTGCCGGATTTGTCGGCCTCGGCGGCATCGATGACGGCCTTGCCGGCGGCGCGGCGATAATCGCGCCGCGTCTGGCGCAGCTGCCTGCAGCTCCGCCATGCGGCGCACGTTGCGCTTGCGCCGCGCCGTCACGCCGTAGCGCACCCAATGCTCCTCGGCGACGATCTTGCGGTCGAGCTTGTGCTGGGCGACCTCCTCCTCGGCGAGCTGCTCGTCGCGCCAGGCCTCGAAATCCTTGAAGCCGAGCTCGACGCGGCGCGTCTTGCCGCGATCGAGCCAGACGGTCACGCGCGTCAGGTTCTCGAGAAATCGCCGGTCGTGGCTGATGAGAACGAGCGCGCCGCGCTGCTCTGCGAGGCGCGCTTCGAGCCATTCGATGGTCGGCAGATCGAGATGGTTGGTCGGCTCGTCGAGCAGCAGGATATCGGGCGCGGGCGCCAGCGCGCGCGCGAGCGCGGCACGGCGCACCTCGCCGCCCGAGAGATGCGCGGGGTCCTCGTCGCCGCTCAAGCCGAGCTGCTCCAGAAGATAGCGCGCCTGATGCGGGTCGTCGGCCGGTCCGAGGCCGGCCTCGACGTAGGAGAGCGTCGTCGCATAGCCGCTGAGATCGGGCTCCTGCGGCACGTAGCGGATCGACGCGCCCGGCTGCACGAAGCGCTCGCCGCGATCGGGCTCGATCTCGCTCGCGGCGATCCTCAGCAGCGTCGACTTGCCGGAGCCGTTGCGGCCGACGAGGCAGACGCGCTCGCCCGCGGAGACGGCGAGATCCACGCCTTCGAGCAGCGGCGTGCCGCCGAAGGTCAAGGCAATGTTGCTCAATTGGATGAGAGGCGGGGCCATTCTGCTCGCGGAGGTGCCGATCGGTGACAGCTCTATAGCGCCGGAGCGGGGCCCTGTCGCCCACCGGCACGCTTATTCGTGCGTGCGCGTTCTGCGGCGGATCGCCACCGGCGATCATTGCGCCGGCTTCGGCTCCAACTCCTTGAGCCAGCGCAACGTCGTCTGAAAGTCGGGATCGGCCTTGAACTGTCCGGTCGCTGCAAAGCCTTCGGCGTTGCTTATGGCCTGCGCGATGAGCTTACGGAACTCGGGCACGTCGAAGTAGCAGGTGTGAATCAGCTCCTTCCAGCTCAAGTAGCTCGAGACCATCTCGGTCTTCTTGTCCCCGCCTTCCGCGAAGGCGAGCGTGCTGATTGCATTGCGGAACTTGGCGAGCGACTGGAAGGTGGCCTTGTTGCTGCATTCGGTGATCTTGTCGCCGAGCTCACCCGGCAAGTTGCCGTATCCGGGGGTGATCCAGCCTGGCCGATGGTCGGCTGCATATGCGATCTCGCCATCGGTGTCGTTGCCGAACGCGGAGCGCCTGATTTCCGCAAGCGTCATGCGCGTTGAGCCGGCCGCTGAGCCAGGCGCTGATGCGCACGGCAATCAAGCGAATGATGGCGAGGAAAGCGAGCGCGAGTAGCGCGAACACGATCGGCACCAGCACGATCGGAACCAGCAAGCGCAAGGTGCCGCCGAACGCACCCCATCCCAGCTCGTCGTTGACGACGGCGCTCGAGAGCTCGTCGGTCACGACGTGGAACAGGAGCTTGCTGTTCAGCGCGTAGTCGTGCCCGCCGCCGCACAGCGTGCCGCCCTCGCACGGCTTGCCGTCCTTCTCCAAGGAAGCGCCGCTTGAAGCGGAGCGCGCGCTCGGCCTGCGCAAACTCGGGATAGGACGTTTCGAGCTTCTGGCGCTTCTCCCTGAGCGCCGTGCGCAGCTCTTCCGCCTTGCGGCGTGAGTCCTCGGCCTGGCTCGGCTGGAGGCCGGACTTCTCGGCCTCCTCGCGTGCGTCGCGCATCTCGCGCGCAAGGCGGCGCATATCCTGGCGGGCCGCCGTTATCGGCGCTCTCGGCGCCCTGGTACTGGTCGACGGCGTAGACCTTGTTCTTCAGGAAGTCCGCGATGCCGACCATGATCGTGGGCGACGTCACGACGAGAAGGTAGGCGAGCGGGGAGAAAGATACAGCCGCCATCGTGAGCGTCGAGACCGCGAAGTCCTTCTCGAAGAAATGCAGCTTCACGCTGGGCAGGTACTTGAGCCCCTGGACCGCCTCATCGTCCTCGTGACAAAGCGAGAGCCACTTCGGGGCATACATCTCATGGGCGCGTCGTAATGGCCTTGCGGCCATAGGAGAAGAGCTCGCGGCCGTCGAGATATTTGAAGACGATATAGAGAACGACGAACGGGATGCTCATCATGGCGCCCGAGAACAGCAGCCGTGAGCCAATAATATTCACTGCTGACGCGTCCGCCCCCGCCCAGGATCTCGCCCGCGACGTAGAACAGAAACATCATCAAGAGCATCAGCGACGCGACGAACATCACCTGCCGTGTGAGCGAAAGCCGCGAAAAGAGGAAGCGCTCCTTCTTGAGCTCGACGAAGGGCGTGCCGACCGTGATCCATTTCTTCAGGCCTTGGAGCGGGGCTGCCGCGCGCGACGCTCTCGACCAGTGCCGACGCGATGACCGAGCCGCCGTGGCTGTGACCGATCAGGCAATAGTTCTCCTGGCGTGCCTCCAGGCCGCGCAGCATCGTCAGGAGGCTCGATCCCGCATTGCGACGCGCAAGCTCGCTGTTGTACCGAGCTCCAAACGAAGGGCGCGAAGTCGAGCTTGCCGTCCGCGCCTTGAACGAGCTCGCGCGTATGGGCTTCGAAGCTGCTGCCGGCCTGCCACCATTGCAGGTCCGCGTTTTCATTCAGTCCAAGCGCGTCCGCGGTTCCCGCCGAGTGCGCAAAGGTACCGTGCACAGTCACAACCGTGGCCATATCGCCTCCGCAAGCCGCGTGCGTCACTGAAGACCGGCTGCAGGCGTAGCGTATTCGAGCGTCGTGCGCTCGTTCCGGCAACTTTGCAGCCCCCCGGCTGTGGGCTCGGCTAAACAGTCTCCAAGGCCGATTTGAGGCCGGAGCGTTCAGTTCCGCAAAAGCCGTAGCGGCTAGAAGTCTAGCGTGAAAGTGCATATCGCACCGCACGCCCGGGAGGCGATGCGTCCGGCGTGTACGCCGTTAGTTTTCGGCCGATGCAAAACTGTTACATTTTGCGTGCGCGGAGTGGGCTATCACTGACTTGATCTGGAAGCGAAATCCGGCCGGAGATCCGATTTTGCGACAAGCCGCGCCAGCGACAAGGTCTCATCGCGTCTCCTATCGTTCGTGCCTGGCCATACTTGCCGCCGCGATTGCAGCGTTGCTGCTCCTGGCGCCTTCGGCGCCGGTTCATGCCCAAGGCAGCTCGACATTCGACAGTGAAGATCCGCGGCCTCGCAAGCGCGCGCAGAAGCACCGTCAAACGTCCGCCATCAAAGCCGCCCGGGCCGCCGACGACGACTCGGGAGCAGGGCAAGAAACGCAAGAAGGGCGAAGCGGACAAGAAGGGTCAGGATGGCAAGAGCGCTGCACGGCCTCTTTTCGCCGTCGTCTCGCTCGCCGACCAGCGGGTCTCGATTTACAACCATCACGGCCTCGTCGCGCGCTCCGTCGTCTCGACCGGCATGGCCGGCCACCGGACGCCGACCGGCATCTTCACGATCATCGGCCGCGAGAGATATCATCACTCCAATATCTACAGCGGCGCGCCGATGCCGTTCATGCAGCGCATCACGTGGTCCGGTGTCGCGATGCACCTGGGCGTCGTGCCGGGCTACCCGGCCTCACACGGCTGCATCAGGCTTCCGTCACGCTTCGCGGCCGAGCTCTGGGGCCTGACGAAGATCGGCGAGCGTGTCGTCATCGCGCCCAGGGACACCGCGCCGGCCGAATTCGCACACGCGCTCCTGCCTGTGCCCAAAATGCAGCCTGATCCGAATGTGCCTTCCGAGAGTGCGGCTGCCAATGGCGGCATCATCACTGGGACCACTCCTCCAAGTGACGAGGTCGTGCGCGTCGCAGCGACGGCGAACGAGGCTCAGGCCGCGGCGGCTCCCAGCCCGACATCGCCCAAGATGCTCAATCCGATCGAGTTCGCCGCGGCCTACAAGGTCAAGGCGGCGGCGGACTCCGCTCGAGCGGCAAAGGCGGCAAAGGACGCGTTCGAAGCTGCGAGCGCCAAGACGGCGGAGGCACGGCGGGCGGTCAGCGACCTGAAGGCCGCCGCATCGGCAAAGGCGGCAGCCGAAGCCAAGGTTGCATCCACCGCCAAAGCGCTCGTCGAAGCCACGCCAGAGAAGATGGCCGCAGCGGAGGCCGCCAAATCGGCGGCTGACGCTGAGCTTGCTGCGGCAGAGGTCAAACTCAACGAGGCAAAGGCGGCCGAGGCTCACCAAGATCGGCCGACTCGTTCGAAGCGGTTCGCACTTTGGAAGGAAGCGGCGGCGGCGGCGGCGGCGGCAGCCGCAAAGGTCAAGGAAGCCGCACGCCGCGCGTCGCCCGTCTCAGTGCTCGTCAGCAAGAAGGACCAGCGCGTCTATATCCGCCAGGCGCTCGCGCCGCTTCTCGAAGCGCCGGCAAGCGTCAAGGATCCGGACGTGCCGCTCGGAAGCCATGTCTATATTGCGAGTGCGGTGCACGAAGACGGTGCGTCGCTCAAGTGGACTGTGATCTCGATGCCGCGAACCGCCGGCGAGAAGGCCGCATCAGACAAGCGCAAGAAGTCCTCGCGCGATGAGAAGACCAAGCCGGTCGACGTGCCACGACCTCAAGCGTCCAGCCCGGCGGAGGCCCTCGAGCGGATCGACATCCCGGCCGATATCCGTGAGCGCATCTCAGAGCTCTTGTGGACCGGAGGCTCGCTCATCATCACCGACAACTCGCTCAGCGACGAGACGAGCGACGAGGGCACGGACCTCGTCGTCAACGTGCGCTAGCAAACAGCGTCGCCACGCAAACGCTTGCTGCCGGGAGTGCGTGACGCTCGCCGGCAGGCGCAACTGGTTCATCGATGTTGGAGGCCGTCTCGCGCGACGCAAGGCCGCGCGAAGATCAATTTAAGCCGCAACGGGGGCAGCGAGCGCCGCGTCGATCTTCTCCTTCAAGACCTTCTCGTTGAAGGGCTTGATAATGTAGCCGCTGACACCTGCCGTCTTCGCAGCGTTGATGTTGTCCTGCTTCGACTCTGCCGTCACGAGAATGAACGGCGTCTTGGCCATCGCCGGGTCGGCGCGTACGTTCTTCAGAAGCTCGTAGCCCGTCATCGGCTCCATATTCCAGTCCGAGATGATGAGGCCGTATTGCTTCGCCTTGATCTTCTCGAGAGCGGCCTGGCCGCTCGCGGCGTCGTCGACGTTCTCGAAGCCGATCTGCTTCAAGAGTTTGCGGATGATCCGAACCATGGTGCTGTAGTCGTCGACGACGAGGACAGGCATATTGTTCGCGCTCATAACGTCTCTTAGCCCCTTACCCCTTAGTGCGTGCTCCGCCTGCCTCCCTGGAGGGGCGGGCGCACTGAATAACTCCACCGTTGCAAGAGCAGTATGGGGCGAGATACTTGCCAGTTTGTTAATGCGTCAGTCCTCTGAACACTGTCTTCTTCAATAGCGCGTAGAAATATCTTTGCCGAACCCACAACCCTGACGCGGCGCCTCGAATTTCTTTCGCCTCAGAGGGTAGCGCACGCGCGCATAAATGAAGCCATAACAATCGAGCCCGCTGGCCATACGGGCTTTCCCTCCCATTCCGATCTCGGACGTTTTCGTAACGAATCGGCAATCGTTGCATGTGTTAACTGCGCAGAGAGGTGGAAAGCCTGTCCGCCGCTATGGGACGCATAACAAAGAGGGACCGACGGACTCGCCACACGAGCCAGCGGTCAGGGTAAAAAACATTTATATGCCCGCACAAATCCGGGTTCTGGTCGTAGACGACTCTGCGCTTATCCGCGGAGTCCTGTCGCGAAAGATCGAATCGGATCCCCGCTTCAAAGTCATCGACACGGCATCCAACGGCCGTGAGGGAGTGGCAAAAGCACTCAGCCTCAAGCCCGACGTCATAACGCTCGACGTCGACATGCCGGTCATGAACGGCATCGAGGCTCTCAAGGCCATTATCAAAGACGGCTCCTCACAAGTCGTCATGGTCAGCGCACAGACCGAGGCCGGCGCGGCCATCACGCTGCAGGCCCTCGAAATCGGTGCCATCGACTTCATTCCGAAGTCACGCGGAGCAGAGCTCATTCACGAGAAGCTCTTTGCCGCCGCAGGTGCCAAGTCTCATCGTGCACGTGCAGGCGCTCCGAAGCCGGCGGCCGTCGCGGGGTCAGGGGCAAGCGAAGCCAGCTCACGGGGCGCGCGTCAACGCGAAGATCGCGATTATCGGCAGCAGCACCGGCGGTCCTCAGGCGTTGCAGACCGTGATCAGCCAGCTGCCGGAGAACTTGCCCGTACCGATCGTTGTCGCGCAGCATATGCCGCCGCACTTCACCAAAGCTCTGGCGCAGCGTCTCAACGAGACCTGCCAGCCCAAGGTCGTCGAAGCCAAGGATGGCGATCCGCTCGTCAAAGGCACTATCTATATCGCCCCCGGCGGCATGCAGACGCGCGTCACGGCGAACGAGATCAAGATCTCACCAGACCATGGCGAAAGCCTCTACAAGCCCAGCGTCGACGTGCTTGCAGAAAGCATTCGCGCGGCGTTCGGCAAGAGCGTCCTCGGCGTCATGCTGACAGGCATGGGCGGCGACGGCGCAATAGAATTCACGAAGCTTCGCAAGGCGGGCGGATACAATATCTCTCAGGATCAGGCGTCCTGCGTCGTGTATGGCATGCCGCGCACGCTGTTCGAGGCGGGAGGTGCCGACGAGGTTCTGCCGCTCGACCAGATCGGCGCGCGAATGCGCACGGCGCTTGGATGCTAGGCTTTAAGGGATTGCAGCCGAACCGCACTTGATCGCCGTCGACGTGGTCGATGGCTGCGCGGCGCCGGGCAACCGATAGTGCTACACGCTCACTTCGACATCGGCCTCGTCGAAGTCGCTCAAGTCTGTCTCGCCGCTCAGCAGGGACAAGACGATGGCGTGACTCTTGTTGGCGGCGCTCAGCTTCCGCTTCACATTCTCGATGTGAACGCGGACCGTGTTCGGGCTGATATCGAGCTCTTGCGCGACCTCTTTCTCGGAGAGGCCCTTGCCGCTCAAGATGAGACACGAGCGCTCGCGGCGAGTCAGAATTTCACGCCGCTTCTGAATTGCCGACTTCTCGTGGAGTGCGGTCACCGCAGTTTCCCTGTATCGATTGTTGATTGATCCGCGGTGTGCCGATCGCGGGCGGGACTGAAACGAATTCGCACTCTTAAGGTGCGTTAAGATCTATCGCAAAAGGCTTGCCCCAGGCTGGCCGAACGCGGTGCGCCAGCACCATCTTTCGCGTGATCAATCGCGCAAGCAGTATTCGTTCCAAAGTTTGCGGTACGCAGACTCCATATCGCGTGCCAGAAGCGCCGGATCGCCGCCCAAGGGAGAGGCTTTGAAACGCGCTCTCAGTGACGAGCGCAAGGCGGCCAGCGCGCCGACGATCGGATGCCGCGTCGGCGGCTCGTCTCATGTATTGCTGAACATTGCCGGCGACCCAGTCGTCGAGGCCGCAGGCTGCCGAGGATCGACGCGCCGAAGCGGCCGACAGGCGGACGGCTCGCAAGCGACACGACCGGCACGCCGAGCCAAAGGGCCTCGATCGTGGTCGTGCCGGCATTGTGCGGAAATGGATCGAGCGCGATGTCGATCGAGCCGTATGCCTCCCAAGTCTTGGGCTGGGGCGTCGTGTATACGAGCGAGATCCGATCACCCACGATGCCATGCGCCGCAAAGCGAGCACGCCAGGCTTCGTGGCCTTCGGGCTCGCGAAACGGCTTGCTGTTGAGCACGAGGCGGGAGTTCGGCACCGCATTCAGAATGCCCGACCAGGCGCCGATGACGGCATCGTTGATGCGGGCCGTGCGGCTGAAGCAGCCGAAGGTTATGTAGCCGTTCTTGAGCGCGGGCAGCGGCGCCACCTCGGGCATGCCCGGCGGCGGAGCGTAGACAAGCGGGATGCGCGGCAAGCGAAGCACGCGCTCAGAGAAGAAGCGCTCGGCGCCGGGCGGCACAAGCGCCTCGTCGGCGAGGAAAGCGTCCATCGCCGAGAGGCCCGTCGTCGTGCCAGCGCCAACCATCTGCGTGACCTGAACGGGGGCCGGCTTCCTGGCGAACGTGAGGAGCCGATTGCCTGCCGTATGACCGGTGAGATCGACCAGGACGTCGATGCCGTCGGCGCGGATGAGATCGGCCACCGCGGCGTCGCTGAGACCGACCGTCGAGCGCCAGCGGTCGGCGTGTCGTTTGAACCGCTCCGTCACGGCATCCGGATTGGAGACCTCGGAATAGCAGGTGATCTCGAATTGCGACTTGTCGTGCGCCGCGATCAACGGCTCCATGAAAAAGCTCACGGCATGGTAGCGGAAATCCGAGGAGACGTAGGCGAGGCGCAGACGCCGGCCGGGCACCTTGGTGTTCGCAAACACGGGCGCAGCCGGCATCAACTTTCGGGCGTGAACGGCGTCCCACTTCTTGTAGGCGGCAAAGATCTCGTCGGCCGAGAGATCGGTGCGGTAGTTGAGGCAGAAGAGGAGGTTGGAGTGCGCAATCGAGAAATCCGGTTTTAGCGCGATCGCCTGCTCGAAGCACTCGGTGGCCTCGCGCAGCCGGTCCTGCTGCATCAGCGCCGTGCCGATGTTGCTCATCGCGTTGGCATCGCGGGGATTGATCGCGATTGCACGACGCGCGGCCGCCTCGGCCTCGCGCGCATGGCCCGCTAACGCCAGCGTCCAGGATAGATTGGACCAGGCGTCGGAATAGTCGGGCTTGAGCGCGATGGCGCGGCGATAGTGGGCCTCGGCTTCGCCTTGGCGACCCAGCTCCTTCAGGACGGAGGCCAGATTGTTGTGAGCTTCCGGAGCATCGGGAGCAAGGAGAACGGCCTCACGCCCTTGCGCCTCGGCCTCCTGCAAGCGGCCGAGGCTGCGCAACATCACGGTCAGGTTCCACCGCACGTCGGCGCGCGCAGGCTGCGCGGTTGCCACCTGGCTCAGGTCGTCCACCGCGTCGGCGAGGCGTCCGAGCTTGAACGCCGATATGCCGCGCAGGTGGCGTGCCTCAACGTCGTCTGAATGGGAAGCAAGGCAGGCCTCAGCGATGCGCCAGGCGCGCTCGTGATCGCCGGCCTGATAGGCGGAGATTGCGGTCGGGAGTGAAGCGTCGGTGGTCGTACTTTTGCCAGCGGACTTGCACCAATCGGTCCAGAGGGTGCGGAAGGCTTGCTCCATGTCGCGGGCGAGGCCGCGGCCGTCGCGAAGCGGAGATTTCTCGATCTCTCCGCGCAGGTTCGCCCTGAGCTTGACGAGGGAGCCCAGATCGCGCGCCTTGGCGACAGCGAGAGCCACGTAGGCCTCGATGTTCGGGGCCACCCAGTCGGAAAGGCCCACGGCACCTAAGATGCTGGCGCCGAAGCGGCCCACCGACGGGCGGTCGGCAATGGAGACCACCGGAACCCCCAGCCACACCGCCTCGATCGTCGTCGTCCCCGCATTGTGCGGGAACGGGTCGAGCGCAATGTCCACCTCGCCATAAGCCGCCCAGGTCTTGGGCTGCGGGCTCGTGTAGACCATCTCAAGCCGCTCACGGCCAATGCCATAGGCTTGAAAGCGCTCGGCCATGAGATCGGCAAACGCCGCCTCGGAGAACGCCTTCGAGTTCAGCATCAGGCGGCTCAAGGGAACCTTCGCCAGGATCTCCGACCAGGCCTTCACCACCCGGTCGTTGATGCGCTCGGGTCGGCCGAAGTAGCCGAAGGTCACATGACCCTTGCGCATCGCCGGAAGGGGGCCAACCTCGGCCATGCCTTGGGGCGGCACGTAGGCCAAGGGAATGCGCGGCAGACGGATGACGCGCTCGGTGAACAGGCGCTCGGCTGCCCGGGGGCACGAGCGCATCGTCGGCGAGGAAGGCATCGACGGCCGAGAGCCCCGAGGTGTAGCCGTGGCCCAGCATGTAGGCGATCTGAACAGGCGCGGGCTTGCGCGCCATCACCAGGAGGCGGCTCGAGGAGGTATGACCGCCGAAGTCCATCAAGACATCGATCTGATCGCGGCGGATCTGCGCCGCGACCTCGTCGTCGGTCATGCCGACGGTGGAGCGCCAGTGATCGGCGATCCCCTGAAACTCGCGCGTCACGCGGTCGGGATTGGCCACCTCGGCGTAGCAGATAGAGCTCCATCTTCGTCCGGTCGTAGTGGGCAAGAAGCGGCTCGATGAAATGGCGGGCGGCGTGCTCGCGGAAGTCGGGCGAGAGGTAGCCGACGCGCAGCTTGCGGCCCGGCGTGGGATCGTTGGCGAAGGCGAGCTTGGCGGGCAGATGCGGCCTGGCGTGCGCCGCATCGAAGCGGCGGTACTCGGCCAAGATCTCGTCCGCCGTCTTCTCCGGGTGGTAGTTCACGCAGAACAGCAGGTTCGCATGCGCCAACGCATAGTCAGGTTTCAGAGCGAGAGCGCGACGCAGCAACGCCATCGCCTCATCGAAGCGTCCGAGATCCTCCTCGAGCAGCGCCATGTTGCCGAGGGCGCGCCAATTCTTGACTAGGAGATCCTTTGCCTTGGCGTAGAGCTCTGCCGCCGCGATCGGCTGGCCGCGCTGACGCAGGAGCTGGGCGAGGATGTCGTAGATGTCGCCATCGCCGGGCGCGAGCTCGAGAGCACGCTCGAGCAACGGTTGCGCGTCGTCGAGCCGCGATTGGCGCAGAAGGCAGCGCCCGAGATTGCGCAAGACCTGCGGGTCGTTCGGAGTAAGCGCGAGCGCGCGGCGCAAGGACGCTTCGGCCTCCGCGGTGCGTGCGCGGTCCTCGAGAAGATTGGCCAGATTGAGGTGGGCCGTCACGAAGTCGGGAGCGCGGGCGATGGCATCGCCATAGGCCGCCTCGGCCTCCTCCTTACGGCCGGCGAGGCGAAGCGCTGCGCCGAGATTGGTCAATATCTCCGCGCGGGGCGCAAGATCGGCGGCGGCCCGAAACAGCTCGACGGCGCGCTTCGCATTGCCTGACGTGTAGGCCTCGCCGGCGCTCGCCTGCAGGCTCGCGATCTTCGACTTCGCGCTCGCAATAGCTCTTCCAGAGCGTGATGTAGGCGTCTTCGAGCACGTGAGCCAAACCGCGCGGCATCGCAGAGCGGCGATGCCTGCATTTTCTGCCGCGAGACCCGCGCGGAGGATGGCGAGCTGCTCGATGTCCTTGGCGCGTGCGACGGCCTTGGCAACATAGTCGTCGATGGTGTCGGCGGCCCAATCCTTCAAGTCCGATGGCGGCAAGAATGCTTGCGCCGAAGCGGCCGACCGAGGGCCGGACGCGAAGCGAGATCGACGGCACGCCGAGCCACGCCGCCTCGATCGTCGTCGTGCCGCCGTTGTGAGGGAACGGATCGAGCGAGATGTCGATGCCCGCATAGGCATCCCAGGTCTTGGGCTGGGGCGTCGTGAAGACGAGGTCGAGCCGGTCGGCGGTGATGCCGTGGGCCGCGAACAGTCGCGCGGTAGCGGCGGCACACCTCCTCGTCCATGAAGGCGACCGTATTCAGCACCAGGCGCGAGCGCGGCACGGCGCCCAGGATGCGCGCCCAGACGGCGACCACCTGCTCGTTGATGCGCACCACGCGGCCGAAATGCCCGAAGGTGACGTGGCCGCGCTTCAACGCGGGCAAGGGGCTCACGGGCGGCATGCCCGCGGGCGGCGTGTAGGAAATGGGAATGCGCGGCAGGCGGATCAGCGGCTCGGAGAAGTACTGCTCGGCGCCCGCGGGGGCCAGCTCCTCGTCGGCGAGGAAGGCATCCATGACGGAGAGGCCGGAGGTGTAGCCGTGGCCGAGAAAATGCGCGATCTGAACCGGCGCCGGCTTGCGGGCGAGCGCGAGCAGCCGATTGCGCGCGGTATGCCCGCCGAGGTCGACGAGAACGTCGATCGCATCGCGTCGGATGAGCTTCACGAGCTCGTCGTCGGTCAAGCCGACGGTCGTGCGCCAATGATCGGTCAGCGCCTTCAGCGCTCGGTCTCGCCATCCGGCGCCGGCACCTCGGCGTAGCAGAAGATCTCGACCTTGCTGCGGTCGTGGCCGACCAGCATCGGCTCGATAAAATGGCGCGAGGACTTGTTGCAGAAATCCGGCGAGACGTAGCCGATGCGCAGGCGCCGGGCGCCGGTGCCGGCATTGGGCCAGGGCCCGATGTTGCGCGCATGCTTGCTCGCGTGATCGTCATTCCAGCGGCGGAACTCGGCGAAGATCTGCTCCGACGTCAGACCCGGATGATAGGTCAGACAGAAGAGCATCATGCCGTGGCCCTTGGCGTTGCCGGGGACCTTGGCGAGCGCCGCGCGGAACGCATCCACCGCCTCGGGCACGCGGCCCTGATCCTGAAGGACGGTGGCCAAGTTGTAGCCTATGTCGGCCAGATCGGGGCGCGCGACGATCGCCTTCTTGAGATCGCGCTCGGCGGCCGTGAGCTCGCCGCGGCGCATGAGAGCCAGCGCCCGATTGTTGAGGGCGATCGCGTGATCGGGCTTTTCCTCGATCGCGATCGTGAATGCGTCGATCGCTTCGCCGATGCGGCTCTGAGCGGCCAGCGCATTGCCGAGCGCGTTTGCGCCCGCCGTGGAGCGCGGCACGAGGCGGAGCGACTCGCGCGCCGTCTTCTCGGCTTCGGCGATCCGTCCCAAGCGGCGGCATACGTCGGAGTACTCCGCGAGCGATTCGCTGTCTGCCGGGATTCGCGGCTGAGATAGGCTCGCCAGCGCTTGCTCCGACTCTGCGAGCCGTCCCTTGAGGTCCAAGTCGCGCGCACGCGCTATCGCATCCTGCCGGGCGCGCTCCTCGGTCGCGGAAGCGCCAGCGGACTTGCACCAATCGGTCCAGAGGGTGCGGAAGGCTGGCTCCATGTCGCGGGCGAGGCCGCGGCCGTCGCGAAGCGGCGAGGCCTCGATCTGGGCGCGCAGGCTCGGCGCGCAGCTTGACGAGCGAGCCCAGATCGCGCGCCTTGGCGACGGCGAGCGCCACGTAGGCCTCGACGTTCGGGGCCACCCAGTCCGAAAGGCCCACCGCACCTAAGATGCTGGCGCCGAACCGGCCCACCGACGGGCGGTCGGCAATCGACACCACCGGAACGCCCAGCCACACCGCCTCGATCGTCGTCGTCCCCGCATTGTGCGGGAACGGGTCGAGCGCGATGTCCACCTCGCCATAGGCCGCCCAGGTCTTGGGCTGCGGGCTCGTGTAGACCATCTCGAGCCGCTCACGGCCAATGCCATAGGCTTGCAAAGCGCTCGGCCATGAGATCGGCGAACGCCGCCTCGGAGAACGCCTTCGAGTTCAGCATCAGGCGGCTCAAGGGAACCTTCGCCAGGATCTCCGACCAGGCCTTCACCACCCGGTCGTTGATGCGCTCGGGCCGGCCGAAGTAGCCGAAGGTCACATGGCCCTTGCGCATCGCCGGCAGGGGGCCAACCTCGGCCATGCCCTGGGGCGGCACGTAGGCGAAGGGAATGCGCGGCAGACGGACGACGCGCTCGGTGAACAGGCGCTCGGCTGCCCGGGGGCACCGAGCGCATCGTCGGCCAGGAAGGCATCGACGGCCGAGAGCCCCGAGGTGTAGCCGTGGCCCAGCATGTAGGCGATCTGCACAGGCGCGGGCTTGCGCGCCATCACCAGCAGGCGGCTCGAGGAGGTATGGCCGCCGAAGTCCATCAGGACGTCGATCCGATCGCGGCGGATCAGCGCCGCGACCTCGTCGTCGGTCATGCCGACGGTGGAGCGCCAGTGATCGGCGATGCCCCTGAAACTCGCGCGTCACGCGGTCGGGGTTGGCCACCTCGGCGTAGCAGATAGAGCTCCATCTTCGTCCGGTCGTAGTGGGCAAGCAGCGGCTCGATGAAATGGCGGGCGGCGTGCTCGCGGAAGTCGGGCGACAGGTAGCCGACGCGCAGCTTGCGGCCCGGCGTGGGATCGTTGGCGAAGGCGAGCTTGGCCGGCAGATGCGGCCTGGCGTGCGCCGCATCGAAGCGGCGGTACTCGGCCAAGATCTCGTCCGCCGTCTTCTCCGGGTGGTAGTTCACGCAGAACAGCAGGTTCGCATGCGCCAGCGCATAGTCCGGTTTCAGACGCGAGCGCGCGACGGCACAGGTCCTCGGCCTCGGTGAAGCGGCAGAGGTCCTTCGCGATCACGCCAAGATTCGTGATCCAGCGCGCCTCCAAGGGCGCAAGCTCCATGGCGCGGCGCGTCGAGCGCTCGGCTTCGACGAGACGGCCCGAACGGAGCTGCAGCGCGCCGAGATTGCCATGCGCCGACGAGAGGTTGGGATCCATCTCGATGGCTTTGAGCAGGAGCGTCGTCGCCTCCTCATTGCGCTCGCGGGCCATGGCGCAGGTGGCGAGATCGCTCACGATGTCGGCGCGATGCCGGCCGGAGCTCGAGGCGCGCGCTTGAACGCCTCCTCGGCGCCGGGGATCAAGTTCTGCTTCTGGAGCGTGAGCGCGAGACCGTGCCAAGCTTCGAGATAGTCCGGCTTTACTGCGACAGCGCTGCGGAAGCATTGCTCGGCGTCGCGGAAGCGACCCTGGTCGCAAAGAAGATTGCCGAGGTTGTGGTGGGCCGGCGCGAATTTGGGATTGCACGAGATGCCGGTGCGATAGGCGCTCTCGGCCTCCGCAGGGCGACGCGCCGCCTTGAAGACGACGCCGAGGTTGGTGTGAAAGTCTGCGGACTTCGGCTGCAGGCTGACGGCCTTGCGGCCGGCTTCGATCGATTCTTCGTATTCTCCCTCGCGGTAGAGCGCGATGCTCAGGACCTCCCAGCCCAGAGCATCCTCGGGAGCGGCGTGGATGACCTCGCGCGCGAGCGACGCGGCTCGTGCCGGCTTGCCTTCGTCGAGCGCGGCTACGGCCTGCTGGACGAGCTTTGCGCCATGGCGGACGGCCGGCTTCTTCCTGACGCCTCGGCGCTGCATGCCTCAGTTTCTCTTGAGAAAGCCCTGGGGCCAGTAGGTCACGCGCTCCTTGACGACGCCTTCGTTGAAGGGGAACTCGGGCTCCTCGAGGCTGAACTCCGGGTGCTTGGCGGCGAACTCGCGCGCGGCGTCGAGCGGGTTGTTCCAGTTCCAGTCCGGCCCCGTGCGTGGGGCGCCCGCGACCTCCTTCATGATGCCGTCGGTCGCGACGATGTAGGACCCGGGCGTGACGAGCGGCCCGTAGGCCTCGAGCTCGGCCAGGACGTGCGCCTTGGTGTGGTTGCTGTCGAGCAGCACCAGGACGGTCTCGCCGGGCTTTATGAGGGCGCGGACGCTCTCGACGATCGGAGGGCTCGATCGAGCTGCCCTCGATCAGCGTGATCAGAGGCTTCATCTCGTGCGCCTCGATGGCGCGGCGATTGTGCGGGCGGATCTCGATGTCGATGCCGATCACGCGGCCGCGGCCCATGGCCTTGAAGAGGCTGGCGTAGAAGATGAGCGATCCGCCGTGGGCGACGCCCGTCTCGATGATGACGTCGGGCTTCACCCGGTAGATCACCTCCTGGATGCGCAGCACGTCCTCGGGAAGCTGGATGATGGGGCGGCCCATCCAGCTGAACGAGTAGACGTACTTGGTGTCCCAGCCGCAGCGGACCCACGCCTTCGAGACGAGCCGGAACGCTTCCGCCGAGTCGAGCGGATGGCTCGTCTCGCCATCGGGCCCGTCGACGCTGACGACGCCCTTCACCTCATCGATCTTGAGCATGGTGTGCCGAGTTGCCTCTACCGCTGATAGATCGCGCAATGTCTGATCTCTCCCGATTTGGCTTGCCCCAAACTGGTCGGCGGCGTCGCCGGGGCGGACTGATGGCAAGCGGAAGCAAGGTCAGGCGTGACTTGCGGGGCACTAGTCCCGAACAACGAGAAGACGGCCGCGTCTTTCGACGCGGCCGCCTCCATTGCTGTGGTCCGGCGGAATACCGCCTGGACTTAGACGTCGATGAACTTCGTGAAGTCGTAGGTCCAGGGCGTCGAGCCGTCGGTCGTGATGACGCCGATCAGCGTGCCGCCGCCGGTGAAGTTGCCGTTCGCGCTGAAGTACAGCTCGCCCGTATCCTGCTGGTAGACGAAGCCACCCTTGCCGCCGGTTGAGAGCGTCGTCGACGTGCAGGGTCGCGTTGTCGGCGACAGACCTTGATGTTGCCGTTGTTCGTCAGCGTGCCCGTCGTGTCGTAGGCGTTGGTCGTGAGCGTCGAGCTGTTGTCGGTATCGAGACCGATCTTGTCGGCGCCCGTGCCCATGTTCTGGACGACCATGTAGCTGCCGGCCACCTTCTTGTCGAAGACGAAGGTGTCCGCGCCCGAGCCGCCGGTGACGGTGTCGATGCCGCCGCCGCCGCGGACCATGGCCGCGCCGGAGCCGAGACCGTGATCGTGTCGGCGTCGGTGCCGCCGATGATCGTCTCGACGTTGAGGACCGTGACGGTGTTGGCGAAGTTGCCAAGCGTCAGCGTGTCGTTGCCGTCGTCGAGGTCGATCGTCGAGGTCGCGAGCGTGGAGAACGTGATGGTGTCGGCCGTGCTGCCGCCGATGATACTCTCGATATTCGTCGACCGTCGCCGTGTTGGCGAAGTCGCCGAACGTCAAGGTATCGGTGCCGTCGCCGAGGTCGATCGAGCCCTTCGACACGAGCGTCGTGTAGGTGATCGTGTCGTTGCCGGCTGCCGCCAATCAGCGTCTCGACGTTGGCGACCGAGCCGGCGTTGGTGAAGTCGCCGAGCGTCAGGTTGTCGTTGCCGGCACCGAGGTCGATGCTGGTCGATGCGCCATGGCCGCGCCGAGAGGTCAGCGTGTCCGCCGCCGAGCCGCCGATCATCGTCTCGACGTTGGAGACCGTCGCCACGTTGGCGAAGTTGCCGAGCGTGAGCTTGTCGGAGCCGGAGTAGAGATCGATCGTGGCGTTCGACAGGATGCGTCGAGAGCGTGATCGTATCCGCACCCGAGCCGCCGAGGAGGCTCTCGACGTTCGAGACCGTGGCCGTGTTGGCCGCCGTGCTGAGCGACAGGCTGTCGGTGCCGGCGCCGAGGTCGATGGAGGCGTTGGCGAGCTGCGGTGGTGAAGGTGATGGTGTCGTCGCTCGTGCCGCCGACCAGGGTCTCGACGTTGGCCAACGAGCCGGTGTTGAAGAAGTTGCCGAGCGTCAGCTTGTCGGAGCCGGAGCTCAGATCGATGCTGTCGGTGGCCAGTGAGCTCAGTGGCGAGCGTGACCGTGTCGTTGCCCGAGCCGCCGACGATGCTCTCGACGTTCGAGATCGTGACCATGTTGGCCGCCGAGCTCAGCGTCACCTTGTCGGTGCCGGCACCGAGGTCGATCGAGCCCTTCGAGAGAAGCGTCGTGACCGTGATGGTGTCGTTGCCGCCCCGCCGATGAGCGTCTCGACGTTCGTCACCGAGCCGGTGTTGGTGAAGTCGCCGAACGTCAGGATGTCGTTGCCGGCACCGAGGTCGATGCTGTTCGAGGCACACGATGCGCCGCGCCGAAGGTCAGCGTGTCTGCCGCCGTGCCGCCGACGATCGTCTCGACGTTGGAGACCGTCGCCACGTTGGCGAAGTTGCCGAGGGTCAGCTTGTCGGAGCCGGAGTAGAGATCGATCGTCGCGTTCGACAAGAGGGTCGAGACCGTGATCGTGTCGTTACCCGAGCCGCCGAGGAGGCTCTCGACGTTCGAGACCGTGGCCGTGTTGGCCGCCGTGTTGAGCGACAGGCTGTCGGTGCCGGCGCCGAGATCGACAGAGCCGTTCGAGAGCTGGGTCGTGAAGGTGATGGTGTCATCACCCGTGCCGCCGACCAGCGTCTCGACGTTGGTCACCGAGCCGGTGTTGGTGAAGTTGCCGAGCGTCAGCTTGTCGGAGCCGGAGCTCAGATCGAGGCTGTCGGTGGACCGCGAGCTCAGAGCCGAGCGTGACCGTATCGTTGCCCGAGCCGCCGACGATGCTCTCGACGTTGGAGATCGTGACCACGTTGGCCGCCGAGCTCAGCGTCACCTTGTCGGTGCCGGCGCCGAGGTCGATCGAGCCCTTGGACAGCAGGGTCGTGACCGTGACCGTGTCGTTGCTTCACGCCACCAAGGATCGTCTCGACGTTGGTCACCGAGCCGGTGTTGGTGAAGTCGCCGAGCGTCAGGGTGTCGGTGCCGGCTACCGAGGTCGATGCTATCACCGGTGCTGAAGCACCGAGCCGAGGGTGATGCGTGTCGGCACCCGTGCCGCCGATCAGCGTCTCGACGTTGGAGACCGTCGCCACGTTGGCGAAGTTGCCGAGGAGAGCTTGTCGGAGCCGGAGTAGAGATCGATCGTGGCGTTCGAGGCGACGCGCCGAGACCGTGATCGTGTCGGCACCCGAGCCACCGAGGAGGCTCTCGACGTTCGAGACGTGGCCGTGTTGGCCGCCGTGCCGAGCGTCAGGCTGTCGGTGCCGCCGCCGAGATCGACGGAGCCGTTGGAGAGCTGCGTGGTGAAGGTGATGGTGTCGTCACCCGTGCCGCCGACCAGCGTCTCGACGTTGGTCACCGAGCCGGTGTTGGTGAAGTCGCCGAGCGTCAGCTTGTCGGAGCCGGAGCTCAGATCGAGGCTATCGGTGGCCGTCAGCTCAGAGCCGAGCGTGATCGTGTCGTTGCCCGAGCCGCCGACGATGCTCTCGACGTTCGAGATCGTGACCACGTTGGCAGCCGAGCTCAGCGTCACCTTGTCGGTGCCGGCGCCGAGGTCGACCGAGCCCTTCGAGAGCAGGGTCGTGACGGTGATGGTGTCGTTGCCGTGCCGCCGACCAGCGTCTCGACGTTGGCGACGTGAGCCCGTGTTGGCGAAGTCGCCCAGCGTCAGGCTGTCGGAGCCGGCACCGAGGTCGATGCTGTCACCGGTGCTGAAGACGGAGCCGAGCGTGATCGTGTCCGCGCCGCCGACGCCCGTGATCGTCTCGACGTTGGAGACCGTCGCCACGTTGGCGAAGTTGCCGAGCGACAGCTTGTCGGAGCCCGAGTAGAGATCGATCGTCGCGTTCGAGGCGATGGCACCGAACGTGATGGTGTCGTCGCCGGAGCCGCCGAGGATGCTCTCGACGTTCGAGATCGTTGCCGTGTTGGCAGCCGTATTGAGCGTCAGGGTATCCGTGCCGTCACCGAGATTGATCGAAGCATTCGACGAGCTGGGTGGCGAAGGTGATCGTATCGTCAGCGGTGCCGCCGATGAGGTCTCGACGTTGGAGAGCGAGCGACGAGTTGGCCACGTCGGCCAGCGTGAGCTTGTCGGATCCCGACCCGAGGTCGAGAGCGGTGCCAATCGCGGTGCCGAGCGTCACTGTATCGTTGGCCGAGCCGCCGATGATCGTCTCGACGTTCGAGATCGTGACGGTGTTGTTGAAGTCGCCGAGAATCAGCTTGTCGGTGCCGCCGCCGAGATCAATGGAGCCCTTGGCGATCGCTCGAGAGCGTGATCTTGTCGACGCCGCCGACACCGATGATCGTCTCGACGTTGGAGACGGTGCCCGTGTTGGCCACGTTGGCGAGCGTCAGGCTGTCGTTGCCCGCGCCGAGATTGATGCTGTAACCGGTGGTGAAGACCGTCGTCAGCGTGACTGGTCGTCGCTCGTGCCGCCGACGATCGTCTCGACGTTGGTGAGCGTCACGATGTTGGCGAAGTTGCCGAGCGTGAGCTTGTCGGAGCCGCGAGTAGAGATCGATCGTGGCGTTTGAGGCGATGGCGCCGAGCGTGATCGGTGTCGTTGCCCGAGGCCGCCGAGGATGCTCTCGACGTTCAGAACGGTTGCCGTGTTGGCGGTCGAGTGCTGAGCGTCAGGTGTCGGTGCCGGCGCCAAGATCGACGTTGCCGCTCGCAAGCTGCGTCGTGAAGGTGATGGTGTCGTCATCGGCGCCGCCGACCAGCGTCTCGACGTTGGTCACCGAGCCCGTGTTGGTGTCGGCGGCGAGGATGAGCTTGTCGTTGCCCGAGCTCAGGTCGATGTTGCTCGATGCCGTGATGGCGGTGCCGAGCGTGAGCGTGTCGTTGCCGCCGCCGCCGAGGATGCGTCTCGACGTTGGTGATGGTCGCCGTGTTGGCGAAGTTGCCCAACGTCAGCTTGTCGGTGCCGCCGCCGAGGTCGATGGTGCCGTTTGCCGCCATGCGAGCCAAGCGTGATCGTGTCGCGCCGCGAGCCGCCGATGATCGTCTCGGCGTTGGCGATCGTGCCGGTGTTGGCGACGTCAGCCAAGCGTGAGCTGATCCGAGCCGCGCGCCGAGATTGATGCTGTTCGACGAGGCAAGGACCGAGCCAAGGGTGATCGTGTCGGCGCCCGTGCCGGCAACAAGCGTCTCGACGTTCGAGATCGTCGCCACGTTGGCGAAGTTGCCGAGGGTGAGAGTGTCCGATCCCGACATGAGATCGATCGTCGCGTTGGACGCGATGGTGCCGAGCGTAATCGTGTCGTTGTCAGAGCCGCCGAGCAGCGTCTCGACGTTCGAAACGGTCGCCGTGTTGACAGCCGAGCTCAGGGTCAGCGTGTCATCGCCGGCGTCGAGATCGACCGAGCCCTTCGAGAGCTGGGTCGAGAAGGTGATGGTGTCGGCACCCGTGCCACCGACCAGCGTCTCGACGTTCGAGAGCGAGACGGTATTGTCGAAGTCGCCGAGCGTCAGCTTGTCGGAGCCGGAGCTGAGATCGATGCTGTTGCTGGTGGTGAGAGCCGATTCGAGCGTGATCGTGTCGGCGTTGTTGCCGCCAACAATGCTCTCGACGTTGGCGATGGTCGCGCTGTTGGCGAAGTTGCCGAGCGTGACCTTGTCGGTGCCGGCGCCGAGGTCGACCGAGGCCTTGCGAAGCCAAGGTCGAGAGCGTGATGATGTCAGCAGCCGTGCCGCCGACGAGCGTCTCGACGTTCGAGAACGAGCCCGTGTTGGCCGCGTCGGCCAGCGTCAGCTTGTCGTTTCCGGCGCCGAGGTCGACGCTGTTCGAGGACGACGATGGCAGCGCCGAAGGTCAGCGTGTCGTTGGCTGAGCCGCCGACGAGCGTCTCGACGTTCGAGATCGTCGCCACGTTGGCGAAGTTGCCGAGAACCAGCTTGTCGGAGCCCGAGTAGAGATCGATCGTGGCTTTCGACGCGACGGTGCCGAGCGTGATGGTGTCGTTGCCCGACGCCGCCGAGGATGCTCTCGACGTTCGAGACGGTGGCCGTGTTGGCGGCCGAGCTGAAGCGTGAGGCTGTCGTCGCCGGCGCCGAGATCGATCGAGCCGTTCGAAAGCTGCGTCGCGTAGGTGATGGTGTCGTCACCCGAGTCACCAATCAGCGTCTCGACGTTCGAGACCGAGCCCGTGTTGTCGAAGTCGCCCAGGATCAGGGTATCCGAGCCGGAGCTCAGATCGATGCTGTCGCTGGCGCCAAGGACCGATCCGAGCGTGATCGTATCCGCAGCGGAGCCGCCGACGATGCTCTCGACGTTGGTGATCGTCGCGGTGTTGGCGAAGTTGCCGAGCGTGACTTTGTCGCTGCCGTCGCCGAGGTCGACCGAGGCCTTCGAAGCCTGGGTCGAGAGCGTGATGATGTCGGCACCCGTGCCGCCAGTCGAGGGTCTCGACGTTGGAGAACGAGCCCGTGTTGGCTGCGTCGGCCAGCGTCAGCTTGTCGTTGCCGGCGCCGAGATCGATCGCTGTTCGAGGACGAGGCGATGGCCGCGCCGAGGGTCAGCGTGTCGTTGGCCGAGCCGCCGACGAGGTCTCGACGTTGGAGATCGTCGCCACGTTGGCGAAGTTGCCGAGGACCAGCTTGTCGGAGCCCGAGTAGAGATCGATCGTGGCCTTCGACGCGATGGTGCCGAGGGTGATCGTATCGTTGCCCGAGCCGCCGAGGATGCTCTCGACGTTGGATACGGTGGCCGTGTTGGCAGCCGAGCTGAAGGTCACGCTGTCGTCGCCGGCGCCGAGATCGACCGAGCCGTTCGAGACCTGCGTCGTGTAGGTGATGGTGTCGGCACCCGAGCGCGCCGGTCAGCGTCTCGACGTTCGAGACCGAGCCGGTGTTGTCGAAGGCGCCGAGGATCAGAGTATCCGAGCCCGAGCTCAGATCGACGCTGTCGCTGGCGCCGAGGGCCGAGCCGAGCGTGATCGTGTCTGCAGCAGAGCCGCCGACGATGCTTTCGACGTTGGTGACCGTCGCGCGTGTTGGCGAAGCTGCCGAGCGTGAGCTTGTCGCTGCCGTCACCGAGGTTGACGGACGCCTTCGAGGCCTGAGTCGAGAGCGTAATCGTGTCGGCACCCGTGCCGCCGAGGAGCGTCTCGACGTTGGCGATCGTGGCCGTATTGGCCGCGTCGGCAAGTATGAGCTTGTCGTTGCCGCCGTTGAAGTCGATGCTTTCGGAGCCCGTCAGGCCCGCACCGAGTGTCAGCGTGTCATTGCCCGTGCCGCCAGCCAGCGTCTCAACGTTTGAGATCGTGATGTTCGACAGGTTGCCGTTCACGATCAGCTTGTCGTTGCCCGAGTAGAGATCGATGACGACACCAGTCGACGGCATAGTGCCGATGGTGATGGTATCGTTGCCCGAGCCGCCGAGGATGCTCTCGACGTTGGAGACGGTGGCCGTGTTGGCGGCGCTGTTGAACGTCACCGAGTTCGTGCCGGCGCCAAGATCGATGGAGCCGTTCGACACCTGAGTTGAGAAGGTGATGGTATCGGCACCCGAGACGCCGGTCAGCGTTTCGACGTTCGTGACCGAGCCGGTGTTTTCGAAGGCACCCAGGACAAGGGTATCCGAGCCCGAGCTCAGATCGACGCTTGTGCTCGTGCTCAAGGCGGTCCCGAGCGTGATCGTGTCGTTGCCCGACCCGCCAGTCAGCGTCTCGACGTTGGTGATAGTCGCCGTGTTTGCGGCGCTGCTCAGCGTCAGGTTGTCGTTGCCGTCGCCTAGGTCGATAGATGCCTTCGAGAGCTGGGTAGAGATCGAGATGGTGTCGGCGCCAGAGCCGCCGATGAGCGTCTCGACGTTCGAGATCGAGCCGGTGTTGGCTGCGTCAGCAAGGGTCAACTTGTCGCTGCCCGAGCTCATATCGATGGTGTTCGAGCCGGAAATGGCGCCGCCGAGGGTCAGCGTGTCATTGCCCGAGCTGCCGACCAGCGTCTCGACGTTCAGGATGGTGAGGTTACCGACGTTGCCACTGAGAATGAGCTTGTCGTTGCCCGAGTAGAGATCGATCGTCACGTTGGCCGGTACAGTGGCGAGCGTGATCGTATCGTTACCCGAGCCGCCGAGAATGCTCTCGACGTTGGATACGGTCGCCGTGTTGGCGGCCGAGTTGAAGGTGATGGAGTCGTCGCCGGCACCGAGATCGATGGAGCCGTTCGAGATCTGCGTGGACAGGGTGATGACGTCAGCACCCGAGGCGCCGATAATCGTCTCGACGTTCGAGATCGAGCCCGTGTTGTCGAAGGCGCCGAGCGTCAGCTTGTCCGAGCCCGAGCTCAGATCGACGCTGTTGTGACGCGCTGAGAGCAGAGCCGAGCGTGATGGTGTCCGCGTTCGAGCCGCCGACGAGCGTCTCGACATTGGACACCGTCGCCGTATTTGCGGCCGAGCCGAAGCGTCAGCTTGTCGTTGCCATCGCCGAGGTCGATCGAGGCCTTCGAAGCCTGGCTCGAGATCGTGATGGTGTCGGCACCCGTGCCGCCGATCAGAGTTTCGACGTTCGAGATCGAGCCGGTGTTGGTTGCGTCGGCAAGCGTCAGCTTGTCGTTGCCGGAGCCGAGGTCGATGCTGTTCGAGCTGACGATCGCGGTGCCCAGGTGATGGTATCAACGAGTCGCGCCGCCGACGAGCGTCTCGACGTTGGAAATCGTCGCCACGTTGGCGAAGTTGCCAAGGTCGAGCTTGTCGGAGCCCGAGTAGAGATCAATCGTGACCTTGGAAGCAACGGTGCCGAGCGTGATCGTGTCGTTGCCCGAGCCGCCGAGGATGCTCTCGACGTTGGAGACGGTCGCCGTGTTGGCGGCCGTGTTGAAGGTCACGCGTGTCGTCGCCGGCGCCGAGATCCACGGAGCCGTTCGAGACCTGCGTCGAGTAGGTGATGA
Organism: uncultured Alphaproteobacteria bacterium; assembly: GCA_963821565.1. Classification (GTDB taxonomy): domain Bacteria; phylum Pseudomonadota; class Alphaproteobacteria; order Rhizobiales; family Hyphomicrobiaceae; genus Hyphomicrobium_C. The sequence continues at coordinate 502,203 of CAWGEK010000002.1, read as the reverse complement.
CGTCTGCAGCCGTGCCGCCGACCAGGGTCTCGACGTTCGAGACCGAGCCCGTGTTCTCGAAGGCGCCGAGCGTCAGCTTGTCGTTGCCGGAGCCCAGATCGATGCTATCCGCTGGTGGTCAGCACGGTAGCGAGCGTAATCGTGTCGGCGTTCGAGCCGCCGACGATGCTTTCGACGTTCGAGACCGTCACCAGGTTGGCCGCGGTGCCGAGCGTCAACTTGTCGGTGCCGTCACCGAGGTCGATCGAGCCCTTCGAGAGCTGGGTCGAGACAGTGATCGTGTCGGCGCCCGTGCCGCCGATGAGCGTCTCGACGTTCGAGATCGAGCCGGTGTTGGTTGCATCCGCAAGCGTCAGCTTGTCGTTGCCCGAGCCGAGATCGATAGCTGCCCGAGGAACGGAGATCGCGGCGCCGAAGTGACGGTGTCGGCATGCGCAGCCGCCGACTAGCGTCTCGACGTTCGAGATCGTCAGCACGTTGGCGAAGTTGCCGAGCGTCAGCTTGTCGCGACCCGGAGTAGAGATCGATCGTGATCTTCGAGGCGATGGCGCCGACCGTGATCGTGTCGTTGCCCGAGCCGCCGAGGACGCTTTCGACGTTGGACACGGTGGCCGTGTTCGCGGCCGAGCTGAACGTGATCGTGTCGTCGCCGGCGCCGAGATCGATCGAGCCGTTCGAGACCTGGGTCGAGTAGGTGATCGTATCGGCGCCGTGCCGCCGACTACGGTCTCGACGTTCGAGACCGAGCCCGTGTTCTCGAAGGCGCCGAGCATCAGGATGTCGGAGCCCGACCATGAGGTCGATGCTGCTCGAGGTCGTGAGAGCCGCGCCGAGCGTGATCGTGTCCGCAGTTCGCGCCGCCGACGATGCTCTCGACGTTGGAGATCGTCACCGTGCTGGCCGCAGAGCCGAGCGTCAGCTTGTCGCTGCCGTCGCCGAGATCGACGGAGGCCTTCGACAGTTGGGTCGAAACCGTGATGATGTCGGCACCCGTGCCGCCGATCAGGGTCTCGACGTTGGAGATCGAGCCGGTGTTGGCCGCGTCGGCAAGCGTCAGCTTGTCGTTGCCGGAGCCGAGGTCGATGCTCTCCGAGCGCCGTGAGTGCCGCGCCGAGCGTGATGGTGTCGCTGCTGGCGCCGCCGACCAGCGTCTCGACGTTGGAGATCGTCGCGACGTTGGCGAAGTTGCCGAGCGTCAGCTTGTCGGAGCCCGAGTAGAGATCGATCGTGGCCTTCGTCGCGAGCGAGTCGAGCGTGATCGTGTCGTTGCCCGAGCCGCCGAGAATGCTCTCGACGTTCGAGACGTCGCCGTGTTGGCGGCGGTGCTGAGGCTCAGCGCTGTCCTCACCGGCTCCGAGGTCGATCGAGCCCTTCGAGAGCTGCGTCGTGTAGGTGATGACGTCGTCGGCCGTGTCGCCGATCAGCGTCTCGACGTTGGTCACCGAGCCCGTGTTCTCGAACTTGCCGAGCGATCAGGACGTCGGAGCCGCCCAGAGGTCGACCGACTGGCTGGTCGTCAGCACCGTACGCGAGCGTGATCGTGTCGGCATTGGCGCCGCCGACGATGCTCTCGACGTTAGAGACGGTGGCCGTGCTGGCGGCTGCTGCCCAGCGTCAGCTTGTCGGTGCCGTCGCCCAGATCGACCGAGCGCCTTCGACAGCTGCGTGGAAACCGTGATGATGTCGGCGCCCGTGCCGCCGAGCAGCGTCTCGACGTTCGAGACCGAGCCGGTGTTGGCCGCGTCGGCGAGTGTCAGCGTGTCGTTGCCGGAGCCGAGGTCGATGCTCTCGGAGCCGTGGTGAGGGCCGCGCCCAAGGTGACCGTGTCGGCGCTGGCGCCGCCGACGAGCGTCTCGACGTTCGAGATCGTCGGCGTTGTTGGCGAAGTTGCCGAGCGTGAGCTTGTCGGAGCCCGAGCCGAGATCGATCGAGGCCTTGGAGGCTGCAGAGCCGAGCGTGATCGTGTCGTTGTCCGAGCCGCCGATCAGGGTCTCGACGTTGGAGACGGTCGCGGTGTTGGCAGCCGAGCTCAGCGTCAGCGTGTCGTTGCCGCCGGCGAGATCGACAGAGCCCTTGGAGACGTGCGTCGTGAACGTGATCGTGTCGGCGCCCGTAGTTGCCGATCACCGTCTCGACGTTGGCGAGCGAACCAGTGTTGTCGAACTTGCCGAGCGTCAGGCTGTCAGAGTCCGGCACCGAGATCGATCGAGCTGTCGCTCGTCAGCGCGGCACCGAGCGTGATGGTGTCGACGTTGGCGCCACCGATCAGCGTCTCGACGTTGGAAACAGTCGCAGTGTTGGCGAAATTGCCAAGCGTCAGCTTGTCGCTGCCCGACACCGAGATCGATCGAGCCCTTGGAGACGATGGCGCCGAAGGTGATGGTGTCTGCGTCGGAGCCGCCGATCGAGGGTTTCGACGTTCGATGCAGAGCCGGTGTTGGCAACGTCGGCGAGCGTAAGCGTGTCGATGCCGGCGCCGAGATCGACCTTGCTCGAGTCGAGAGAGCGCTGCCAAGAGTGATGGTAGTCGGGAGCTCACCGCCGTCAGCGTCTCGACGTTCGAAACGGTGGCATTGTTGGCGAACTTGCCAAGCGTCAGGACGTCGCTGCCCGAGCCCAGATCGATCGTGCGCCTTCGAAATCGCGGCGCCGACGGTGATCGTGTCGTTGTTCGAGCCGCCGACCAGGCTCTCGACGTTCGCGACCGTCGCGGTATTGGCAGCGGTGCTCAGCGTCAGAGTGTCGGTGCCGGCACCGAGATCGACGCTGCCCTTGCGGATCTGAGTCGCCGACGTGATCGTGTCCGCGCCCGTGCCGCCGATGAGCGTCTCGACGTTGGGACGGAGCCCTCGTTGTCGAACTTGCCGAGGGTCAGCGTGTCCGTGCCGTCGCCAAGATCGACGTGTCGCGCCGGTTGTCAGAGCGCGCCAAGCGTGATCGTGTCGGCATTGTTGCCGCCGATCAGCGATTCGACGTTCGCAACGGTCGCCGAGTTGGCGAAGTTGCCGAGCGTAAGCTTGTCCGTGTCGTCGCCGAAGATCGATCGAACCCTTCGAGATCTGGGTCGAAAGCGTGATGATGTCGGCGTCAGAGCCGCCGATGAGCGTCTCGACGTTCGAGACCGAGCCCGTGTTGCCGAAATCGCCGAGGGTCAGCTTGTCGGCGCCGGAGCCGAGATTGATGCTGTCGGTCGTCGTCAGGATGTTGCCAAGCGTGACCGTGTCGGCAGAGCTCGCCGCCGACGATCGACTCGACGTTCGTTACCGTGAGGGTGTTTGCGAACTTGCCGAGCGTCAGCTTGTCGGAGCCGGAGCCGAGATCGATCGAGCCCTTGGAAATGGCCGCGCCGAGCGTGATCGTGTCGGCGCCCGAGCCGGCAACCAGCGTCTCGACGTTCGAGAATCGTGCCCGTATTGGCGAAATCACCGAGCGTTATGGAGTCGTTGCCGCCGCTCAGGTCGATCGACCCTTGGAGATCTGCGTCGCGAAGGTGATCGTATCTGCGGCCGTATTGCCGATAAGCGTCTCGACGTTCGAGACCGTGCCCTCGTTGGCGAACTTGCCGAGCGTCAGGCTGTCCGCGCCCGACATGAGGTCGATGCTGCTCGAGCTCGTCGAGCCCCGCGCCGAGCGTGATCGTATCGGCATTGTTGCCGCCGATCAGCGTCTCGACGTTCGAGATCGTCGCGTTGTTGGCTGCCGAGCTGAAAGTGAGCGTATCGGAGCCATCGCCGAGGTCGACCGAGCCCTTCGAGATCTGGCTCGAAAGGGTGATGATGTCGGCATCCGAGCCGCCGATGAGCGTCTCGACGTTGGCAATCGAGCCGGTGTTGCCGAAGTCACCGAGCAGTCGAGCTTGTCGGCGCCCGAGCCCAGGTTGACGCTGTCGGAAGTCGTGAGGACCGTGCCGAGCGTGACGGTGTCGGACATCTCGTTGCCGACGATCGATTTCGACGTTCGAAACCGTGAGGTTATTGGCGAACTTGCCGAGCGTCAGCTTGTCGGCGCCCGATCCGAGATCGATAGAAGCCTTGGAAGCGCTGCGGTCGAGCGTGATCGTATCGGCGTCGGAGCCGCCGATCAGCGTCTCGACGTTGGCGATGCTCGCCGTGTTCGCGGCGCTGCTGAGCGTGAGGCTGTCCGAGCCGCCGCTCAGATCGATCGAGCCCTTGGAGATTTGCGTCGTGACCGTGATGACGTCGGAGGCCGTGTTGCCGAGGATCGTCTCGACGTTGGTGACGGACCCTTCGTTGGCGAACTTGCCGAGCGTGAGGCTGTCCGACCCCGCGCCGAGATCGATGCTGCTTGCCGTTGTAAGTGCATCGCCGAGGCGTGATCGTGTCCGCATTCGCGCCGCCGACCAGCGATTCGACATTCGTCACCGTCGCCGAGTTGGCGAAAGTCGCCGAGGGTGAGCGTGTCAGAACCGGCACCGAGATCGACGGAGCCCTTGGAGAGCTGAGGTCGAGATCGTGATGATGTCGGCATCGGAGCCGCCGATGATCGATCTCCACGTTCGCGATCGTGCCCGTGTTGGCAACATCAGCAAGGGTCAGCTTGTCGGTGCCGGCGCCGAGGTTGACGCTGTCGGAGCTGCTCAGGGCAGTGCCCAGTGTGACCGTGTCAGAAAGATCGCCACCGACGATAGTCTCGACGTTCGAGACGGTCGCGACGTTGGCGAACTTGCCGAGCGTGAGCTTATCGGAGCCCGCGCCGAGATCGATCGGAGGCCTTGGACAGCGGCCGCCGCTGATCGTGATCGTGTCGCTTGCGGAGCCGCCGACGAGCGTCTCGACGTTCGAGACGGTCGCCGAGTTGGCGCCGGCGTCGGACAGAGTAAGCGTGTCCTTGCCCGCGCCGAGATCGAGCGAGCCGTTCGCAATTTGAGTCGCGATGGTGATTGTATCGGCACCCGTGCCGGCAACGAGCGATCTCGACGTTGGAGACGCGAGCCCTCGTTGGCGAAGTTGCCGAGAGTCGAGCTTGTCGCTGCCGGCGCCGAGGTCAATGCTGTCAGAGGTCGCTGAGAGCCGAGCCGAGCGTCAGCGTGTCCGCGTCCGCGCCACCCGTCAGGCTTTCAACATTCGAAATCGTTGCGGTGTTGGCGAAATTGCCAAGCGTAAGCGCTATCCGAGCCGTCGCCGAGATTGATCGAAGCCTTAGATACGGCGGTCGCGATGGTCAGGGTATCGTCGCCCGATCCGCCAACGATCGTTTCGACGTTCGATATCGTCGCCGAATTCGTTGCATCGCCAAACGTCAGCTTATCGTTGCCCGCCAACAGGTCGATTTTCGCGCCTGTCGTCGAGTCGGTCAGCAAAACGGTGTCGGTGGCCGCGCCGCCCGTCAGCGTATCGACGGTAGCTGCCGTATAGTTATTGGCCGAGTTCGCGTTCGGCAGCGTTACAGGCATATTCCGTACCCCGAATTAGAGTTCCTTGCTCAACCCAAAAATCTGCCTAGATAGCCCCAGAACGCCGCCGTTTGCCGATTGCGCTTTTTGTTTCCCCGTTGAATGCCGACAAAGTTTCAACTTGTATCGACCTTCATTTACGCATTTAAACCCACGCATATTTTTAACGATAACGATGTGTATTCTTTGATCCCATTCTATTTCAATTCGGTAAAATTGAAAACATTTGAGCCTAACAAATAGGCCATAAAAACGGCTAATCGAAACCAGCTATTACCCTAGTTTTCTCCATTGTTTTGTTGATTGCGTGCGCTTTGCGAATTAAATGCGGCCTATTCGTTTTGGCGCATTTTTGAATCGCTAATTCCGTATTGCTTTGAGTTGTAGAGATTCAAAAGCCGGGTGATTCTCTTCTGGCCGGGCGCCTCGAAGCGCCGCGAGCAGCTCGTGTATTCCGAGTAACCAGGTCAGCGTCGCGCAAGCTTGCGTGTGCTACTCGTTTGCGAAAATTAGCGGGAATTTACGCATCGATGCCGCGCCTGTTCTCACCGATCCTTCTGTCTGGCCTGATCGGCTACAAGCGCTATTTGGCTTGTGCCGGCATCTTTAGTTTTTTTATGAATGTCCTGACGCTGGCAATTCCGCTCTATTCCATTCAGGTCTACGACCGAGTCATGGTGAGCGGCAGCGGATCCACACTGCTTGTACTGACAATAGCCGTACTCGGCGGACTTGCTGCAGCAACGGCATTAGAAGATATACGAACGCGCCTGCTGGTCGCCCTCGGCATCCACTTTGACGGGCAACTCGCGGGCAGAGTTTTCGAGCGGGAAATAGAATCAGAGAATGTGACGGGGCGCAGATCGGGCGGGCGTACAATCCGCGATCTGGACCAGGTCCGGCACGTTCTGACAGGAAGCGGCACGCTGGCTCTTTTCGATCTGCCGTGGACGCCGCTCTTCATCGCGGTCTGCTTCTATCTACATTCGGTCCTCGGCGTCATTACGCTGGCCGGCACGCTGGTTGTATTTGCGCTCGCTCTCGCCAACCAGTGGCTGGTCGAAGGCCCGCTCACCAAGTCGGCTGAAGAGACGGAAGCGAGCTATCGCCTGACGGACGGGGCGCTCGCGAACGCGGAAACGGTTCGCGCGATGGGAATGATGCCGGATCTCGCACGGCGCTGGACCGTGGTTCGGTCGTCAGCAATCACGAGCCAGGCGTCGGCCAGCACCTTCAATGCGAGCATCTCGAGCATCATCAAGTTTTTCCGCTATAGCCTTCAAGTGGCAACGCTCGCGGCCGGCGCATGGCTCGTCGTGGATCGCGAACTCTCGGCAGGTGGTCTTTTCGCCTCCTCCATGATCTGCACCCGCGCGCTGATGCCGATCGATCAGATCGTCGGCGTATGGCGTCAGCTCACATCGGGTTGGGCCGCTCTGCAGAGGGTCGAAGGCGTGCTCGCCGGGCCGGGCATTCCCCGCGCCATGAGGCTTCCGAGGGCTCTAGGGCGTGTCAGCGCCGAGAACCTCGTCTTCGTGCCACCCGGCAGCAAGGTGGCGACAATCGCCAATGTCTCGTTCGAGGTCGAACCGGGCGATGCGGTGGGCGTGGTCGGTCCGAGCGCCGCGGGCAAATCCACGCTCGCGCGGCTTGTCGTCGGCGCGATCAAGCCGACGAACGGCAGCGTCAGGCTCGACGGCGCAGAGACGTGGACATACGACCGCTCGGACTTCGGCGCTCTCGTCGGATATGTGTCACAAGGTGTCGAGCTATTCGAGGGCACGATCGCCGAGAACATCGCGCGCTTCCGGCAGGCCGATAGTCTGGCCATCGTGGCAGCCGCACGAACTGCCGGCGTGCACGAGATGATCCTCTCGCTCCCCAAAGGCTACGAGACGATGCTTGGCACCGTCTGGTGCGCCGCTCTCAGGCGGTCAACGGCAGCGCATCGCGCTGGCCCGCGCCGTGTTCGGCGATCCAAAGCTGGTCGTTCTCGACGAGCCCAATTCCAATCTCGACGGCGAAGGCGAGGCGGCTCTGCACAACGTATTGGCTGTCCTCAAAGCACGCCGTGCCACGGTGTTCATGATCGCCCACCGTCCGAGCATACTGGTGGCGCTCGACAAGGTCATCGTGCTCCGCAACGGCACCGTCGGCGAGTTCGGCACTGTCGAACGCGTCATGCCGCGCATCGCGCCCGGCTTCCCGGTGGTGCAGAAGCGAATCGCGGGGCACGCATGAAGCTCGCTCTTCCTGGCCCGCTGCACCGCGCGCTGCCGATACTGAAGCTCAAAGCCGGCATCAATGCTGACGATGTCGACGATCAGATCGTCGGCGCAGCACAGACAATCGACGCAGCCAAGCTCGTGCGCGCTGGATCTGCAGTCATTATCGGCTTCTTTGGCTTTCTCGGCGGGTGGGCTGCGCTCAGCCCGCTCAACAGCGCCGCCGTCACCTACGGTGTGCTTGGAGCCGAGGGCAGCCGCAAGGCCGTGCAGCATCTCGATGGCGGCGTCGTTCGCGTCATCGATGTCAAGGAAGGCGACCTCGTCACTGAAGGGCAGGAGATCATCCAGCTCGATCAGGTCCAGCCGCAAAGCCGCGCTCGAAATCCAGAGTGCGGCCGTCGAGACGCTCGAAGCCGTCATCGCCCGGCTCGAGGCCGAGGCGACAGGAGCTGAAACCGTAAAATTCCCCGACTATCTCCTCGCGCGCGGCGAAGAGACGTCCGTCAAGACGCTGCTCAGGTCTCAGGAGCAGCTGTTCGCGGCACGCGCGACCGCCATCTCCGCTCAAATCGGCACCATTCGCGAGCAGATCAAGCAGGCAAAGAGCCAGGTCGACATCTACCGCGGGCAGATCGCTACCGTCGAAAACCAGTACCGCATGGTCAACGAGGAGCTGGCGCCGAAGCAGATGCTCTACGACAAGGGCTATGCGACGAACTCGCCGGTCATGCAGCTGCGCCGCGCGGCAACGGCTCTTCTCGGTCAAAAGCAGGAGTACACCGGGCCACATCGAGCGGCTCGAGCATTCGGCGGCTCAGTTCGAAGCGCAGATCGGCCAGATCGAGAGCGACTATCAGCTCAAGGTGGCGCAGGAGCTCGAGGATGCGCGCAACAAGCTCTCCGACGCAAAGGAACGCCAGCGCGTGGCGCAAGACGTGCTCGACCGGACAGTGATCCGCGCGCCCGCAACCGGGCACGTGCTCGGATTGTCGGTCAACACGATCGGTGCCGTCGTCGGCAAGGGCGACAAGCTCCTCGAGGTCGTTCCCGACACCGGAGCCTTCGCCATCAAAGCCCGCCTCAAGGCCAGCGACGGCATCGAGGTCTTCGAGGGCATGGAGGCGGAGCTGCGCATCCTATCCGCGCAAGGCCGGAAGCTCCCCATCATCCACGGCGTCGTGCGCAACCGCTCCGCCGATGCCCGGCCCGATCCGGCGACGCTCCATGTCGTACTACGACATCGACGTCGCGATCGCAGAAAGCGATCTACCGATCATGGCCGATCTCAAGCTGCTGCCGGGAACGCCCGTCGAGGTCATCGTCCCGACGGGCAAGCGTACGGCGCTCGAGTACATGCTCGAACCCATCTCCGTATCGTTGCGTCACGGCATGCGCGAAAAATGAGCCTGTTCGCAGGCTCGCTCGATCTTTGGGGGCAAGATGGAAGCAATGATTCTGTGCGGCGGACTCGGAACGCGCCTGCGTGAGGAGACCGAATTCAAGCCGAAGCCGATGGTCGAGGTCGGCGGCAGGCCCATTCTGTGGCACATCATGATGCACTACCGCCATCATGGCGTCGGCCGCTTCGTGCTTTGCCTCGGCTACAAGGGCGATGCGATCCGCGACTACTTCATGAACTACCATCACCGCTCGCACGACATCGAGATCGACATCGCACGGGCGGGATGTCAACGCGGCGCTCACCGAACTCGGACCGTCTCGACGCCCGCGTCGTGCTGGCCGAGACGGGCCTCGAAAGCCTGACGGGGCTTGCGCATCCTGAAGGCGCTCCCGCACATCGAGGGTGACACCTTCCTCGCCACCTACGGCGACGCCGTCGCCGACGTCGACATCGACGGCCTCATCGACACGCACAAGCGCATGGGCCGGCTAGCGACGGTCACCGCCGTCCACCCGTCGTCGCGCTTCGGCGAGCTCGCCATCGACGGCGGCATGATCACGAGCTTCGCCGAGAAGCCGCAGGTCACGCAGGGCTGGATCAACGGCGGCTACTTCGTGTTCAACCGGCGCGCGTTCGATCTCCTCGATCCGGACCTACAACGAGCCGCTCGAGACGGGGCTGCTCGAGCGCCTCGCCGGCATGGGCGAGCTCGCCGTGCACCAGCACAGCGGCTTCTGGCAGTGCATGGACACGTACCGCGAGATGCAGCTCCTGAACGACATGTGGCAAAAGGGTCAGGCGCCCTGGCGGGTCTGGAACTGAAGGCATGCGCGACACACTCTCGAAGGACTTCTGGAACAGCCGCCGCGTGTTCGTCACCGGTCACACCGGCTTCAAAGGCGGGTGGCTGACGGCGCTCTTCGACAGGCTCGGAGCGCAGGCGGGCGGATACGCGCTTGCTCCGGCTTCGGTGCCAAGTCTCTTCGAGGTGGCGCGCATCGGCGATCTCGGCCCGTCTACAATCGGCGACATTCGCGACCGCGAGCGGATCACAAGCGCGATGCGTGCGGCGCAGCCCGAGATCGTGTTTCATCTCGCGGCGCAAGCGCTCGTCAGGCCGGCGCGCGCGCAACCCTACGAGACATTCTCGACCAATGTCATGGGCACGGCTCAGGTGCTCGAAGCCGTACGCGAAACGGCATCCGTCAAGGCCGTGGTCGTCGTGACGAGTGATAAGGTCTACGACAACGTCGAGTGGGATTGGGCGTACCGTGAAAGCGACCGGCTCGGCGGCAAGGAGCCCTATGGGGCGAGCAAAGCGTGCGCCGAGATCGTCGTCGACGCCTATAGACACTCCTATTTCTCGGGCGACGACCGGTCCGTCCATATCGCCACGGCGCGCGCCGGCAACGTCATCGGTGGGGGCGACTGGGCCGAGGATCGGCTCATCCCCGATGCGATGCGCGCCTTCTCTCAGGGTCAACCGCTGGTGGTGCGCAATCCGGCCGCGGTGCGTCCCTGGCAACACGTGCTCGAACCGCTCTCGGGCTACCTCAGGCTCGCGGAAGCACTCTTGGACAATACAAAGCTTCCTGAAAATCCGGCGTTCAACTTCGGCCCCAATGCAGAAGACGCCGTTCCCGTCTCGGCCATCGCCGATCAGATCGTCAAGCGCTGGAGCGGTGGCGCAATGTGGCGTCAGGATCAGGGCTTCCAGCCCTACGAGGCGCGCCTGCTCGAGGTCGACAGCGCCCGGGCGCGCTCATGCCTCGGCTGGAGCCCGCGCTGGCGCCTCAGCGAAGCGCTTGACCGGACCGTCGACTGGTATAAAGCGCACTATGCGGGTAAGGACATGCGAGCCTTCACCCTTTCGCAGATAGACGAGTATATGAATGCCTGACGCCGTGACGACGCAGTGCTGCCGCGCATGCGGGGCAGCACTCAGCCATGTCTTCGTCGATCTCGGTATGTCGCCTATCTCGAACGCCATGCGCCGTCCGCAAGACGTGCGCGAGCCCGAGCCGTTCTACATCCTGCGCACTTTCGTCTGCGATCAATGCAAGCTCGTACAGATCGAGGACGTGCAGCCGCCGGAGCAGCACTTCCACGGGAGCTACACCTACTTCTCGTCGTTCTCGAAATCGTGGGTCGAGCATGCCAAGCGCTACGCGGAGATGATGATCGAGCGCTTCAAGCTCGGCTCGCAATCGCGCGTCATCGAAGTGGCGAGCAACGACGGCTATCTCCTGCAGCATTTCAAGGCGCGAGGCGTGCCGGTGCTCGGCATCGATCCGGCTGCGAACTGCGCCGAGGTCGCGGAACGCGAGCGCGGCATCCCGACGCTCGTTCGCTTCTTCGGCAAGAAGACGGCAGAGGAGGTCGCCGGCAAAGGCAAAGCCGACGTCATCGCCGGCAACAACGTGCTCGCCCATGTTCCCGACATCAACGACTTCGTCGGCGGCTTGAAGATCCTGCTCAAGGACACGGGCGTCATCACCATCGAGTTTCCGCATCTCCTGCGGCTCATCGAGGCGAGCTATTTCGACACGATCTACCACGAGCACTATTCCTACCTATCGCTGCTCGCCGTCGAGCGCCTCTTTGCGCGGCATGGGCTCGTGGTTTTCGATGTCGAGGAATTGCCGACGCACGGCGGCAGCCTACGCATCTTCGCCGGACATCAAGGCTCGACGCCCGAGGCCTCCGAGCGCCTCAAGGAATTCCGGGTGCGAGAGGCCGCGGCCGGCCTCGACGAGCTGGCGAGCTACCAGAGCTTCGCCGCCAAGGTGCGCCACGCCAAGCGGGAGCTGCTCGCTTGTCTCATCGGGCTCAAGGAAAAGGGTGCGAGCATCGTCGCCTACGGCGCGGCAGCGAAGGGCAATACGCTTCTCAACTACTGCGGCATCCGCGGCGATTTCATCGACTACGCGGTCGATGCCAGCCCGCACAAACAGGGCCTGCTACTTCCCGGCACCGGAATCCCCGTCTATGCGCCCGAGCGCATCTTCGAGACGAAGCCGCGACTACGTGCTGATTCTGCCCTGGAACCTCAAGGACGAGATCATCGCGCAAACGGAGGGGATCCGCGCCTGGGGCGGGCGCTTCATCATTCCGCTGCCGGCGCCCCAGATCATCGCATGACGCCATGCTGATCATCTCGCCCACCGCCCGGATCTCGCCGCTCGCCGACATCGAAGACTCGACACAAGGCACGAAGATCATCGTCGGCGACGGCGCAGTGATCGATGCCTTCGTCAAGATCAAGCCAGCGGGCGGCAAGGGCGACGTGGTCGTCGGCCCCGGCTCCTACATCAACTCGGGATGCGTGCTCTACACCGGGCACGGCATCAAGATCGGCGCAAACGTGCTCATCGCTGCGAACTGCACGCTGGCGCCGACGAACCACGAGATCCGCGATCGCGGCCGCCTCATCCGTGATCAGGGGTTCAGCCCGAGCCGGGGCGGGATCGTGATCGAGGACGACGTGTGGATCGGGGCCAACTCCGTCATTCTCGACGGAGCGGTGCTGAGACGAGGCTCGGTTGTGGGCGCCGGATCGGTCGTGCGCCATGAGCTTCCCGAATATTCGATCAACGTCGGCGTGCCCGCGAGGACGATCGCATGGCGGGAATGACCGCCAGCGTCTTCGGCGCCCGGGGCTTTGTCGGGCGCAACCTCGTCCAGCACCTGCGCTCCAGAGGCTACGAGGTTCGCTGCTTCGCGCGCGGCGACGTGGGATGGCGCGGGAGCGATCTGGGACACACCTTCTACTCCATCGGGCTCACGGCTGATTTCCGCTCGCGCCCATTCGAGACGATCGACGCACACGTCTCCGTGCTCTCTGACCTGCTTCGATCGGCGGCCTTCACATCTTTCGTCTATCTTTCCTCGACACGCGTCTACGCACGCGCCCAGACCACCGACGAAGCAACAGCGATCCCCGTGCAGCCGGCGGAGCCGGACGACCTCTACAATATCTCGAAACTGATGGGAGAGGCTGCCTGCCTCGGTTCGGGTCTCAAGAACGCGCGGGTCGCAAGGCTGTCGAACGTGTTCGGCGAGGATCTCGGCTCGAGCAATTTTCTCACCGCCGTCATCCGCGAAGCCGTCGATACCCGGTGCATTCGCCTGAGGACGAGCCTTGCGTCAGAGAAGGATTACATCTGGATCGGCGACGTTGTTGCGGCGCTCGAGGCAATCGGCATCCGCGGCGCCGAGATGATCACCAATGTCGCGTACGGGACCAACACAACGCACGGCGAGATCATGGAGGCCCTGGCAAAGGCGACAGGCGCGCGCATCGAAGTCGACGCTGATGCCCCCGTGGTCCGCTTTCCGCCCATTGCGACACAGCGCCTGGACCAGCTCGTGAGCGCGCGAAGATCGGCGCTGGTGCCGATGATCGGTGCGCTCACCGCTGCCTTCAGCGGTCAGGTGTCGCCAGGATTGCCAGATCGAACATGATAAAGAGGGCGCAACTGGCGGCGCCCGCGAGCGGCACCCAGCGCGGGCAGATAAAGAGGCCCTGAGGCGGAGCGCTCTCCCGCCGCTTGATGCGAAAGAGCGCGAGATTGACGATCCCGAACATGACGAGCGTCACGCGCGCCGAGAGATCAGCGAGATCGGCGATCGGCAATGTCAGCGCAAAGGCGAGCACGATCGCGACCGAAATCGCCGTACCGGCCAGCGGCGTTTGCGTCGACGGGTTGAGCCTGGCCAGAAGCGGCGGCAAGCTCCCTTGGCGGGCGAGCCCGTACATGACGCGCGATGCCATGATCATGTTGACGACAATGCCGTTCAACGTCGCAACGATGGCTATTGCGCTCATGGTGCGCGGAGACGCGCCCGTGAGGTGCTCGAATACCAAGGCGAGCGGCGCCTTCGAGGCGGCGAGCGTCTCGACGCCCAGGGCGGCAAGCGCCACCCACATGACGAGTACGTAGAGAACCGTCGTGATCACGAGGGTCAGGATGATGGCGCGCGGAAGAGTGCGGCTCGGGTCCTTGATCTCCTCGGCGATGTTGACGATGCCCTCGAAGCCGATGAAGGCGAAAACGGCGAGCATCGACGCCGTCATGATACCGGTCCACACAGCAGGATCGGTTGTCAGCGGCAGGATCTCCGGCGCCCGGCGGACAATGTCGGGCTCGTAGAGAAATCCGGAGACAATGACGATTGCCAAGCCGCCGAGCTCGATCAGGGTCATGATGCCCGCAAACGTCACCGACTCGACGATGCCGCGTGCCGCGATGGCACCCATGGCGACCACCACACCGGTGATGATGATGCGCTCGGGCAGATCGAGGAACACGCCGATGTATCCGGCGGCGCCGACGCTGATCGTTGAGGCGGAAACGAGCGACATGGCGATGACCAGATAGCCCACGCCGGCGGCGATGCGATCCGACCCGAACGCGGCGCGGGCGTAGGCGGCCTCGCCGGCCGCGACGGGCATCCTGACGCCAAGCTCGGCGAGGCTGAGGCCGGTCAAGCCGATCAGCACGGCAGTAACGACGAAGGCGACCGGCGCGTGCATGCCGGCACGGGCTGCCGCTGCCGCAATGAGCACGTAGATTCCGGCGCCGATCGTCACGCCGAGCCCGTAGAGGACGACGTGCGTCAGAGTGAGCGAGCGGCGCAGAGCAAGCGGCGTGTCCGGGCCGGGCAGAGTTCGGCCGTTCGATGTCGTCGTTGTCATGGCGATCCCCTAGAAAGGGCGAGATCACGCATCGCCCCGGTCGCAGCCTAGAGATCGCACGGCCAGCGTATCTGATCTCGATCAATAGCCGAGACGCAGGAAAACGAAACCTGAGGGAATGGTCCTACGACCGCGCAGGCGCAAATGCGCTTCAGTTGAGGTCTTCGCGCAACCGGGGCAGCGGGAGGACGGGGATGCCTTCCTCGACGAGCGCCTTGGCTTCATCGGCAGACGCCTCGCCGTAGACGCCGCGCGGCTCGCTCTCTTCGTAGTGGATCTTGCGCGCCTCCTCGGCAAAACGCGGTCCGACGTAGTCCGCCTTCTCCTCGACGGCCGCACGAAGCTGGCGCATCAACGCGCGCACCTGGTCGGCGGCTTTGGCTTCCTTGGAGGTGTCCGACGCGGAAGCCAGGCCCGCCCGGGTGGCAACGTTCGGCGCCATAATGGCCTTCGTCACGGCGAGGGAGCCGCAATGCGGGCAGGAAATGTGCCCCTTCGCCGCCTGCTCATCATAGGCAGCGCCGCACTTAAACCAGCCTTCGAACTCATGTCCGTTTTCGCAGGCAAGTCGATACTTGATCATGACGCAACCTCCGCTGCGGACTTGCCGCCAGCGTGAACCACATCGAATGTCCTATCATGCCGCAAGGACGGCACCCGTGTCCGGACATCCTCAACCATGCCTAATTCAACATCACCAAAGATGACGGAAGGGTGAACGGCCCCTTCAGCCAGAATTTGGCCCCAGGGCGAGATAATGAGGCTATGGCCGAAGGTTTCGCGTCCGTGCTCGTGGCGTCCACCCTGCGCCGCAGCAAAGACAAAGCACTGCGACTCGATGGCGCGGGCCTTGAGAAGCGTGTGCCAGTGGGCCTCGCCGGTGAGGCGGGTGAAGGCCGCAGGCACGGCCAGGAACGTGGCTCCGGCCTTCGCCATGGCGCGATAGAGATGGGGGAAGCGCAGATCGTAGCAGATCGAAAGGCCGAGCCGGCCCCAGGGCAGATCGGCGACCACTGCCTCGCCGCCCGGCGCGTAGTTGGCGCTTTCGCGATAGCTCTCACCGTTGGCGAGATCGACGTCGAACATGTGGATCTTGTCGTAGCGCGCCGCGACCTGCCCTTCGGGCGAGAAAAGAAACGAGCGGTTGGCGAGCTTGTCCGGCCCTGCGCGGACAACCATCGAGCCGATGTGGAGCCAAATGGAGAGCTCCTTGGCAAGGGCGGCGAAGTGCTCGACCGCCGGATTGCCTGCCTCTGGCAAGGCCGCCGCAAACAGGCGCTCGCGATCGAGCTCCATGAGCGTCGTGACCTCGGGCGTCTGCACGTAGAGAGCGCGGCCGGCCGCCGCCTCGCGAATGAGCGTGGTTGCATCGCGAACGTTGCGCTCGACATCGCGTCCCGAGCACATCTGTACGAGGGCAGCGCGAAAAGCCGATTGGGAACTTGGATTCGTCATAGGTCAGGCCAAGCTTGTATCAGCCCGCCGTGCAGAGAAGCATGTCGAGCTTGCCGGCGCGATCGAGGCAGAGGAGATCGTCGCAGCCGCCAATGTGACGCTCTCCAATCCAAATTTGAGGGACCGTGTTACGCCCGCCCGCCTTGGCACGCATCTCCGCACGCAACTCCACTTGGCCCGTGATGTCGACTTCCTCGAAGCTTACGCACTTGGCGCGCAGAAGCTCCTTGGCCATATGGCAGTAAGGGCAGAGTGTCGTGGTGTAGATCCTGACGTTCGGCATGGCTCCGGACAGTCCTCAAGGGCCGGCTAATCCAGTCTCAAGGTAACGTTTCATTGCGGCGAGGCAAGAGGATGGCCGGCCCAGATCACAAGGTTTCATCGGGTTTTGTGCGGTTCAGGTGGGGATGAGTGCCATATCCGCGACAATAGCGAGGGCCAGGACGTCGACCCGGGCCGCTCCGGCACGCTTCAATGCCGCGGCGCAGGCGCCGACGGTCGCCCCGGTGGTCACGACGTCGTCGACGAGCAGGACGCGCCTGGCGCGAATCAGGGGCGCCTGAGCCTCCGGCACGGCAAACGCGCCCGCGACGTTGTCGCGTCTTTGCGAACGCGTGAGGCCCACTTGGGCACGGGTGGCGCGCGTGCGCACAAGCACCATCGGCTCGTAGGCGAGATGCGTCCGGGCCGCGATCTCGCGGGCCAGGATCGCCGCCTGGTTGAAGCGGCGCATGATGAGCCGCCAGCGGCCGAGAGGAACCGGCACGACGATCTCGGCGTCGTGTACGAGATCTGATCCTGCTTCCGTGAGCCAGCGTCCGAAAAGCCGGCGGGCGTCGTGGCGATCATGGAATTTCAGCCCGTGGATCAGGTCGCGCATGACGCCCGCATAGCAAGCGACAGCGCGTGCGCGGTCATAGGGCGGTGGGTCGGCAACCGCCGCCGCCGAGACCATGGTGCCGCCGGTATCGAACGGCATCGGCAGGCCCAAGCGATCGCACAGCGGCGGGCGGATGAACTCGATCCCGCGCCAGCACTCCGGGCAGAGCGCGTCGTGGGCGGCGAGGGGTGCGCGGCAGGCAAGGCACGACGGCGGCAGAATGAGGTCGGAGGCGGCTTCGAGCCCGCGGCGAGCCAAGCGCATCACCGCCGCGGTAGCGCCCGCCGGCTGGTCTTCGCGTGACGCACGCGACGCATCGTGCCCCGTCATGCCTCTCATTCCTCCCGGCTCCATGGTAGCTTTTCGGCGGTGGAGTGGCGAGCGCTCCTGGCACGCTTCGGAAAATTCCCGGTTTCTCAATGACCGCGCCGCAGATATTCGATCGCGAGCTTCTCGTCCGACGGCGCGACCGCGCGGCGCGCGGCGGCGGCCTGCCCGATTTTCTGTTGCGCCGCGTCGCAGACGACATCGCCGAGCGGCTCGAGATCATCAAGCGCACGTTTCCGGTGGCGCTCAATCTTGGTGCACAGCAAGGGCTGCTCAGCCGGCGCATCCGCACGTTGGGGAGCGTCGGGACCGTGATCGACGCGGAGAGCTCGCCCCGCCTGCTCGCGATGTGCGACGGACCAGCGGTGCTTGCCGACGAAGAGTTGCTTCCCTTCGCGCCGGCATCCCTCGATCTCGTCGTCTCAGGGCTCGCGCTGCAATTCGTCAACGACCTGCCGGGCACGCTGGCTCAGATCCGTCACGCACTCAAGCCAGACGGGCTCCTGCTTGCCGCCTTGTTCGGTGGAGGCGACCCTGCGCGAGCTGCGCGAAGCCTGGCTCCTGGCCGAGGACGAGATCGCGGGCGGTGCCTCGCCGCGCGTCGCGCCTTTCGCCGACGTGCGCGATCTGGGCGCACTTCTGCAGCGCGCGGGGTTCGCGCTTCCCGTGGTCGATGCGGACACCGTCACCGTCAACTACTCCTCGCCGCTGGCGCTGATGGGCGACATCAAGGCCATGGGCGCCAGCAACATGCTCGCCGACCGCAGCCGCAAGCCGGTGACCCGCGATTTGCTTTCGCGCGCGGCCGATATCTACGTGGAGCGTTTCGCACGGACGGACGGGCGCGTGCCGGCGACATTCGAGATCCTGACGCTCACCGCGTGGGCCCCGCACGAGGGCCAGCAGAAGCCGCTCAGGCCCGGCTCGGCGGAGGCGCGCCTCGCCGATGCGCTCGGGGTGACGGAGCGCAAGCTTGACGACTAACCCCTCTCCCCATCGTTCTTATCGATGGGGAGAGGGCTGGGGTGAGGGGCATCTGCAATCCGCAGCGCCAACTTCTGCCCCTCACCCTAACCCTCTCCCCGCAAAAGCGGGGAGAGGGAACGTCTATTCACGATGCGAAAGCGTCCGAGACACGGCGTCCTTCCAGGCTGAGAGCTTGCGGCCGCGGGTGGCGGCGTCCATGGCGGGCGTGAAGCGCCGGTCGAGCGCCCAAGACTTGGCGAACTCAGCGGGGGGCGGGTAGAAGCCGCAATGGTACCCGGCCAGATAGGCGGCCCCCAACGCTGTGGTCTCGAGCACGGAGGGCCGGTCGACCGGCGCGTCGAGGATGTCGGCCAGGCGCTGCATCGTCCAGTCGGATGCCACCATGCCGCCGTCGACGCGCAGCACCGTTCCAGCCGCCGACGGCCAGTCGTTGCGCATGGCTCCGAGGAGATCGTGGGTTTGAAAGCACACGGCCTCGAGCGCGGCGCGTGCCAGCTCGTTAGGTCCCGTATTCCGGGTCAGGCCGAAGAGCGCGCCGCGGCAGTCGGAATCCCAATGCGGCGCCCCGAGACCGACGAAGGCCGGGACCAGGATCACGTCCTGCTCTGTGTCTGCAATTGCGGCCATAGGGCCGGCCGCGGCGGAATTGGGGACGACCTTGAGGCCGTCGCGCAGCCACTGCACGGCGGCGCCGGCAATGAAAATCGCGCCCTCGAGGGCATAGGTGCGCTTGCCGCCGAGCTGATAGGCAATGGTCGTCAGAAGCTTGCTCTTCGAGGCAATGGCCTCGGCACCCGTATTGAGAAGCGCGAAGCATCCCGTACCATAGGTCGCCTTCATCATGCCGGGCTCGAAGCAGGCCTGGCCGACGGTGGCCGCCTGCTGGTCGCCCGCAACTCCTGTGACGGGAACGGGCGCGCCCAGAATCTCGGCGTCCGTCTCGCCGAAGGCTGCCGCGCAGTCGCGCACCTCGGGCAGCAGAGAGCGCGGAATGCGGAAGAGATCGAGCAGCCCCGCGTCCCATTGACCGGTGTGGATGTCGAGAAGAGACGTCCGGCTGGCGTTGGTAGCATCTGTGGCGTGGACGCGACCGCCGGTCAGGCGCCAAAGCAAGAAGCTGTCGATGGTACCGAAGGCGAGCACGCCTTTGTCGGCGGCGGCGCGGGCGCCTGCCACGTAATCGAGGATCCAGGCGATCTTCGTGGCCGAGAAATAAGGATCGAGCTCGAGGCCGGTCTTGGCTGCGACCGTTCGATCATGACCAGCTTCCTTCAGTTCCCGGCAGACGTTCGCGGTGCGCCGGTCCTGCC
Source organism: uncultured Alphaproteobacteria bacterium (assembly GCA_963821565.1). Classification (GTDB taxonomy): domain Bacteria; phylum Pseudomonadota; class Alphaproteobacteria; order Rhizobiales; family Hyphomicrobiaceae; genus Hyphomicrobium_C. Next base: position 482,503 of record CAWGEK010000002.1, on the reverse strand, counting down.
AGACAATGGCGTTGTGGACCGGCCGTCCTGTTGCGCGATCCCAGCACCACGGTCGTCTCACGCTGATTGGTGATGCCGATGCAGGCGACCTCGCCAGCCGACGCGCCTGCACTTGCCAATGCACCGCGCGCGGTCGCGACTACGGTGTGCCAAATCTCCTCGGCGTCGTGCTCGACCCAGCCGGAGCGCGGAAAGTGCTGCGTAAACTCCTGCTGCGCGAGCCCCGCAATGCTGAAATCCTCGCGAAAGAGGATAGCGCGGCTCGAGGTCGTGCCCTGATCGATCGCCAGCACGTAAGCGGCCATGCGCCGTCTCCACCCGCTCGAGCTCATTGCGGACGTGGAGTTTGGACGGTTCAGCGCGTCGCGGCTATCGCAAAAAGAGCGGCGCCAGATCCCTGAACTTGCGCAAGGCCTTGTACCCTGGCGCTCTCAAAATCGAGCGGCGGCTCGAACCTCACGCCGACGGATTTCAACTCACGGCGAATCACCACTGCCTCGCGGAGAGATAGATCCGCTTTGCGAAAAAGCAGGAAGGACTTGGGCAGGCCGGCAACGCCGTTGACGAGCAAGCGCGCGCCGGTCGTCGGAGATATCGAGGATGACGCAGCTCTCGACCTTGCCCTGCGCCTCGAGGACGATCTTGCCCACCTCTTTGACGCCGCGCCGCGGTGCTTGACGCTTCTCGGTCATGTGACTTGTCTCGATAAAACAAAGATTATGCGAGGTTATATTCTGTATCTTGACTAATCGTATACGGAATATTGCTCAGTGCGCGGCCAATCCCAGCGGATAGATGGTCAATCCGTGGGCGAGCGGCGTCAGTGCTGGTCGCGGCGCGGCCAGCTTGGTGCAGCCGCGTTCATTTGGCCGACGCTCCCACAAGGGTTCGTTGCAGAACAAACCGCCTGCCTCGATAATGGGTGCAACAAGAGCCAGCGCGCTTTGAACGCCGGCGCAACGGAGGGACCCCAATGAATGCAGAGGCGAGCGCGCTCATCGACAAGGTGAAGCGCGATCCGGAGTTCTATGCTCTGGTCAGACGGCGGTCGGCCTTCGCCTGGGGGCTCTCGGCGCTAATGGTCGCGATCTACTTCGGCTTCATCCTCGTCGTCGCGTTCGCGCCGGGGCTGCTCGGGACACCAATCGGAGGGGGCGTCACGACGATCGGCATTCCGGTCGGCCTCGGCGTCATCCTCGCCGCGTTCGTGCTCACCGGCCTCTACGTGCGGCGCGCCAACGCCGAGTTCGACGGTATGACGCGCACGATCGTCGAGAGGGCCAGGTAATGGCCAGCGCCGCTCAGGCTCTCAACGTCGAAGCCATCATCATGTTCCTCGCCTTCGTGGCGGCGACGCTCTTCATCACGAAATGGGCGGCGAACCGCACGCGCACGGCCGCCGACTTCTATGCCGCGGGCGGAAACATAACCGGCTTCCAGAACGGGCTCGCGATCGCCGGCGACTACATGTCGGCGGCATCGTTCCTCGGCATCTCGGGCCTTGTGTTCTCGTCCGGCTTCGACGGCCTCATCTACTCGGTGGGCTGGCTCGTGGGTTGGCCGATCGTGCTGTTTCTCATTGCGGAACGCCTGCGCAATCTCGGCCGCTATACCTTCGCCGACGTGGTCGCGTTCCGGCTCGAGGCGCGCCCCATCCGCACGCTGTCGGCGGTGGGCACACTCGCGGTCGTCGCCTTCTATCTCATTGCGCAAATGGTCGGGGCCGGAAAGCTCATCGAGCTCCTGTTCGGCCTCCCCTATCTAATTGCCGAGATCCTCGTCGGTGCGCTGATGGTGACGTATGTCGCCTTCGGCGGCATGGTGGCGACGACGTGGGTGCAGATCATCAAGGCGTGCCTCCTGCTCGGCGGAGCGACCTTCATGGCGGCGATGGTAATCGTCCACTTCGACTTCTCGACGGAAGCCATGTTCCGTGCGGCAACGGAGGTGCATCCCGGAGGCCTGTCGATCATGGCGCCCGGAAAGCTCGTGACCGACCCCATCTCGGCGGTGTCGCTCGGCCTGGCGCTGATGTTCGGCACCGCAGGCCTGCCGCATATCCTGATGCGCTTCTTCACGGTGCGCGACGCCCGGGCAGCGCGGAAGTCCGTGTTCTTCGCGACGGGCTTCATCGGCTATTTCTACATCCTGACCTTCATCATCGGCTTCGGCGCCATCACGCTCCTGATGAGCGATCCGGCGTACTTCAAGACAAGTGCCGACGGGACGATCGACAAAGTCGGCGGATTGCTGGGCGGCAGCAACATGGCCGCCGTGCATCTTTCGAAAGCCGTCGGCGGATCGCTATTTCTGGGCTTCATCTCGGCGGTAGCGTTCGCGACCATCCTCGCCGTCGTCGCGGGACTGACGCTCGCGGGAGCTTCCGCCGTGAGCCATGACCTCTATGCCAACGTGTTCGCCAAGGATCGGGTCTCGGAGCACACGGAGGTGCGGCTATCGAAGATCGCGGCCGTCGTCATCGGCATCGTCGCGATCTTTCTCGGCTACGTGTTCGAGAAGCAGAACGTGGCGTTCATGGTCGGGCTCGCGTTCGCGGTCGCCGCAAGCTGCAATTTTCCGGTGCTGCTGATGAGCGTGTTCTGGAGCGGCACGACGACGCGCGGAGCGCTGGTCGGCGGCTTTCTCGGCCTCACGTCGGCGGTGGCAATGGTCGTGCTGAGCCCGGCGGTGTGGGTCAAGACATTCGAGTTTCCTGCCGCGCTTTTTCCCTACGACAACCCGGCGCTGTTCTCGATGAGCCTCGCATTTCTCGGCATCTACCTCTTCTCAAAGCTCGATCGAAGCGCACGAGCAGCCGCGGAGCGTGCCGCCTTCGAGGCGCAGTTCGTGCGCTCCGAGACCGGCATCGGTGCCGCAGGCGCGAGCGCGCACTGAGCAACGTGGGACTGAATCAGATTCAACATCCCACGCAATAGCGGCGGCTAGAGCCCGCCAGGAGTAAGAGCGGCAAGCTGTGCGTCCAAGACGCTGCGCAATTGGAGAAGTGCGGCCTTCTGGAAGTCTTCGACATCCATCGTGCCTTTAAGGGGAACCTCAACCTTGCATTCGACCCATTGGCGCGCCGACTCGGGCGTCGGGTCGTCGCCGATGAACATATGGACGCGAATTGCCCTCGAGGCACCCTCCAACTCCACATGGTGCAACTTCATAGCTCGGTCCTCGATACTCAACGAACCCGCGCCTACGGAATATATTCACGTTAGGGCGGAGTTGCGGCGTAGCAAGCGCCGCAACATGCAAGAAATCTAAGTGATGAGCATTGTTAAATTCATTCGGCACCGCGCTCATCCGAGCAGATCGCGCAACCAGGGTATCAGCGGTGCATCAGCCGGGGGCATTGGGTAGTCGGCCAGGCGCGCTGCCCGAACCCATTTGATCTCCTGACCCTCGAGCGGGGTGACGTCCCCATCCCAGTTGCGGCACAGGAACAGCGGCATCAGCAGATGAAAATCCGCATAGGCGTGGCTCGCGAAGGTAAAGGGCGCGAGGCAGGTCTCGCAGACCTCGATGGCCAGCTCCTCCTTAAGCTCGCGCCGGAGTGCCTCTTCCGGCGTCTCGCCGGGGCCGACCTTGCCGCCTGGGAACTCCCATAGTCCGGCCATGGACTTCCCTTCAGGGCGCTTGGCGATCAGGACGCGGTTGTCGGGGTCGACGAGGGCGGCCGCCGCCACCAGGAGTATGGGCTTTGCCATGCTTTGAATTCGATCTTGTCCAAGGCGCGCGGGCCTCATAGGAAAGGCCATGGGATCTACCATTCTCGCGCTCGGACACTATGCGCCGCAGCGTCGCGTGACAAATACCGAGATCGAGGCGCGCCTGGGTCTCGAAGCCGGCTGGATCGAGCGGCGCACCGGCATCCGTGAGCGCCGTTTCGCAGCAGAAGGCGAAGCGCTTTCCGACATGGCGGTCGCGGCCGGAGAGATGGCCTTGTCGCGGGCCGGATTTGATCCGGCGCGCATCGGGCTCCTGATCCTCGCCACGTCGACTCCGGACCATCTGCTGCCGCCGTCGGCACCGCTCGTCGCGCACAGGCTGGGGCTTGGCGGCGCGGGCGCGATCGACATGGCAGGCGCCTGCGCGGGATTTCTCTATGCGCTGACGTTTGCCGATGCGTTCGTGCGCACACACGGCACACCGGCGCTCGTCATCGCCGCGAACATTCTCTCACGGCGCATAAATTTCGAAGACCGGGGGAGTGCAATCCTGTTCGCGGACGCGGCGGGCGCGGCGCTCGTTGCGCCTTCTGAGCGCAAAGGAACGGGCGTGCTCGGCGTCGAGCTTTCATCCGACGGGTCCGGCTACGACCTTATCCGTATTCCAGCGGGCGGAAGCCGGCGCCCGTTCGGTCCGGACCTCGCCGCCACCGACACGCTCATGGAGCTCAAGGACGGCAAGGCCGTATTCGCCAAAGCCGTGAGGATGATGGCGAATGCGTCAGAGCTTGCGCTTGGGCGTGCGGGCCTCTCGATCGGGGACGTCGGCCACTGGATCCCGCATCAGGCAAATTCGCGGATGATTGCCGCGACGCAGGAGAAGCTCGGGATCGCCGACGACAAGGTGGTGTCGAGCGTCGCCCTCTACGGCAACAGCTCGGCGGCGACGATCCCGCTAACGATGTCGCTTGCCTGCGAGGAGCGCGCCTACAAGGCCGGCGACCGCATTCTCATGTGCGCGGCGGGTGCCGGCCTCACGGGTGGCGCGCTGGTGTTCGGGCTGTTCGTCACGCCGCCGCGGCTTCGCGACGGGGCGCACGGCGCGGCGCGGGTTTCGGCGGCAGGAGCGACGGCATCGGGTTCGCCTTGGCGTGGGCGGCGAGATCATCGAGCAGCACATTGAGGAGCGGCGCAGCGACCTGGGCCGCGTGCAGGCTCGTGCCCCAGGGCTCGCTCGCCGAGCCGGTGCCGGTGAGGACGACGTACGAATAAGCGGCGCCGTTGGTGAACTGGATGCCGCCCGTGGTCCAGACATCGACCGTGGCATTGGGATCGGCAGTCACCTGCGTTCCGGTCTTGGCGAAGTGGAGGCGCACGTCGCCGCGCCGGCCTGCGCACCAGCGTGACAGGCTTTTCAGCGTGCCGGCCGGAGCGCCCGCCGCACGTGTAGCAGAGCGGCGCCGAGAGCAGCGCCCTCACGAGCGACACCGCACCGCGGCGGATCACCTTATTCGGAACTATGCCGACGGTTGTGCCACGGCCAGCCGTTCCAGCGAACTCGAGGCCTGTGTAGTCATAACGTGAGACCAGCGTGGGTTGCTTCACAGGCAAGGACCCACGCCCGATGAGCGCGGCCAGCACAACGGCCGACATCTGGTGCACGCGCCGCGGGGCACCCGAGATCTGCCCCAGCACGGCGGCTGTCGATGGCGGCGTATCGCCGGGCGGCATGTTGAAGCCGAAGGCATCGATGAGGCTCCTCACGCGCGACTGACCGACAAGGGCTGCACGGTTCAGAAGCGGCGCGTTGAGCGAGCAGGCAAAGGCGACGATGGCGCGCCTTCCGTGACGCCCCGAGCCCTTGGCGCAGGTTTCCAGCCCGCGCTCCGGCGCCTGGGTATCGAGATAAAGCGAATTGCTCGTGTCCTTGCCGCCGTTGGCGATGGCAATGGCCGCGATCATCTTGCCCGTCGAGGCGATCATGCGCGGATCACGCCCGGGCTCGTAGAAGCCGGTCGAAGTATTGCGCGCGACGAGCGAGCCGAAGTAGGACGCGGTCTCCCCCGCCTCGTAGTAGCGAACGATCTCGCCCTTGGCGTTCGCAGCGACGACGATGACGTTGGGCATCTTGCGATCGGAGCTGGTCTTCGCGGGATCGAGCGTGAAACCCGGCGCTATGCGATCACGCAGAGCCGTATCGACGCGCGCAAGCTCGGTCTTGATCCTTTCGCCGAAGGCGAGGTTCTCGGCCACCTCGAACGTGGTCGTGACGCCGCGCACATGCTCGCGCCAGCCGAAGCCATAGGCGTGCTTCATCTCCTCGCGCAGCCCAAAGCGTGCCGACGGCATCAGGGCATTGGCGCGAACTTCCGGATTGGCCTCGGCGCGGTGGGCAACGGCCGGCGCGTAGCGCTCGAGCGCCGCCTGCAGCCTGGGCCTCACCTTGGGATCGGGCGGCCCGCCGGCGAGCTCGATCAATTCGAATAGGACCTGCTTCTTCTCGGTCTCGTCGGTGAGAAGCTTTTCGGCGCACAGGCGCGCGCGCACTTCCGTGATGTAGCGCCAGCGGTCGAGACGCACGGCGTTGAGCTTCTCGCTGCCCTCGAGGACGATGATCGGCTTGTTCACAGCGGACGCGAGCACGAACTGCTCGGCGATCGAAAGGTCGCTTGCCTCCTTGCCGAAGATGACGCGGCTCGTCACCTCGATGCCATGCAAGGGGGTGCCGCCCGTGCGCTGCGCGAGCCAGAGATGATTGGCGGTCCATTGCTTGAGCCGCGTTGCATCGCCGCCCCTGGTCAGCTCGCGATAGACGACGGGGGCGAGCCACCATTCAGTGATCTTGCGCTTGAGCTTGGTGAGACCGCTCTCGCTGCTGTGCGGCGGCGTCTTGTAGATCACGCGAACGAGCTGCATGGGGAGCGTCGAGCCGCCGACGCCAAGGCTCGGCCTACGCAGCGCGAGCGAACGCTCGAGCGTCGAGTATGGGATCTTGAGGACGCCGAGCAGATCTATGCCGAAGGGATTGAGCCAGCCGCCGAGATAGCGGTCCTCCTGGTAGACGAGGCATTGCCAATAGTGCTCGGGCACGTCGCGGACGGGGATCGACTTGTGATCGGGGTTGGCCGTGTAGTCGGGAAGCTCGATCGCGGCGTCGGTGAAGTTCACGTCGCGCTGGCTGTCGAGCCTGGCGTCGAACGTGCCGACGAAGCTACCGTTGCGATCGTAGATGGCTGTCGCGAGCCAGCGCTCGGCATCGTAGCGCAGCTTGTCGCCGAGGTAGTATTGGCCGGCAAAGCCTCGGATCGGCGCGACGACGTAGACGAGCAGGACTGCGAAAGCAATGTAGACGATCGCTGCCGTTGTAACGTGGCGCAACGGTCCGAGGTGCGGATTGAATGCGGCCCAGCCGCTCAATAGCCGCGCCAAGCCCATCACGGAGCTGAATAGCAGCTCGAAGGCGCGCGAAACGTTGCGAAAAAGAAGAAGCATGAAGCTCAGGTCGACCGCCAAGCGCAGAGCGGCGTCTCTCGCGGCGGGCTACGACAACGCAATAGGCAGCGTTTGTGGCGGAAGGGCGAAAGCGCCGTTGCGCACTCGTGTCTTGGCTTAGAGTGGAGGTGGAAATAGAAGGGCGGGCGGGGAGATTATCTCCCGCAGAGAGAAAACTCGACGCCGATCCGGTACAGTTGATCCGCTTGCCCGCCTCGACAACACTATCGCGCGAGCACTCGATACCGGCCTCTAAACGATCGCTTTCGTGCCGCTCTCAATCAGAAGTTGTTGAGCAGGAGAAAGAGACCCACACCGATGGCCGGTCCCAACATCGTGGCGACCACCATCATGACAAAAGACTTGCCAGCCATTACGCGAAAACCCCGCACTACATGCCATTCCACTGATCTCGAAGACGCCCACACAGCTTCGAGTCACGCTCGAACCGGAACCCTCAAACAAATCCAGTTCGCAGTATGTTTTTACACTAAAAAATTATTCAGTTCACGAGTTATTCCAACTCTCGCCACATTTCAGTCTCGCGTGTGCGAACGCGTTGTTGCGCAGCGTCATGAGCTACGACTCCGCCGCCGCGACGCTAAAATAAGTTTTAATTTCAATGAGATGACGGAGCGCTCCTAAAGCTTGTCAACAGCCTAGAACGGTGCTTCGGCGCGGAGGAGGCCTGAGAAACAAATTCTCAATACTGTTGATAACTCGAGCGAGGACTTGCGCGCCCAGCGTGCCCTTTCAAGGCCGATGATTCACGTGTCAGGCTGATAGGGCCTCACTTGATCATGGCTTAGCGCACGTCGAAAAGCTTGAGCTGACGCTCGTCCTGGCCCTTGGTCTCGCGCGCCAGCTGCTCGATGCGGTCGAAGGGCACCTGCTCGGCCTCGATGAGCGAGCGCTGCGCCTTCATGGACCGAACGAGGCCTTCCTGAACGAGGTGGAACTCGCCCACCGTCTGGCCTGGCAGGACCGCCGCAGGCTCGAGCCCGCTTTCGCTCTGGAACGCGGCCTTGAGCTTTCGGAGGGCGGTGTCCTCGCGGACGCGGCCGATGAACCAGCTCGTGATCTGGTCGCGAGACTTGTAGTCGAGGTCGCCCGGCGACTGCGTGGCGAGCATGAGGCCCAGACCCGCCGAGCGCGCGCGCTTCAAGAGGCTCTGCAGCGGCTCGGCGGTAGCCGGCTTGGCATTGGCCGGGATGTAGAGGTCGGCCTCGTCGAACATGACGACGGCCTGGAGCTCGTCGTTCGGGTTCCTCTGGCAGAAGCGGAGCGCCTCCGAGAGGAACTGCGAGACCCAGAACAGGATGTTCTCGTTGTCGCCGAGGAAGCCCGTGTAGATGATCGAAAGGCGCGTGCGCCCGTCGCGCGCGAAGGGGCCGATGCCCAACAGGCTTTCCATCGTGAGCGACTCGCCGCCGCCCTCGAAGAGCGCCGAGTTGCGGTGGCGGAGGCTGTCGAGCTGGGCGACGAGATCGCGCCTGATCTTGCCCGACGGGTCCATGCGCTGCGTGAGGTCGGTGAGCTCAGGGTCCTCGTCCTCGAGCAGGTGGATGAGGTCGCCCAGCGTCACCTCGCGGCTGTGGCGCATGCCGAGAATGCGCAGCGCCACCGACAGCGTGCCCGACTGCTTCTGATGCGTCGCCGAGTTCTTCAAGTGCAGCATGTCGCCGAACGCGGCCGCCGAAAGATTGGCGAGAAGCTGCTGCTCGTGGTCGGGCAGCTCGTTGATGCCGTTGGGCAAAAGCGTGATCGAGATCGGCCGGCCCGAGGCGCGGCCCGGCGTGTAGACGGCCACGTCGATGGCGTCGGCGAGCTTCTCGCGCTCGCCGCGCCGCTCGGTGAACTCGTTGTCGTTGGCGCGCCAGACGTCGGGGTTGGCGTAGCTGCAGAGATCGCCCTTGCGGTCGATGAGGACGGCCGGGATGCCCTTCAGGAGCAGCTGCTCGATGATGCAAAGCGCGAGCGTCGTCTTGCCCGAGCCCGAGCCGCCGAGAACGGCGCCGTGGCGCTTCAGCACGTTCATGTTGAGCGTGATCGGCTTGCCGCGTCCGCCGATCTCGCGTCCGGCCAGGATGCTCGTGCCGTTGCTGCCGCTCTCGTCGAGAATGACGGACAGCGGCAGCTCGTCGTCGTTGGCCGGCAGCGGCTCGGCGGCGTCCTCGTCCGAACGTCGCCCACGACGGGCTGGGCGCGGGCACGTGTCGAGCCGTTGTCGTCAGACGTTCGCCTCTGCCGCGTCCGAGACGGCCGAGGCGTCCTTGACGAGCCGCGGCAGCGTGTAGCCCAGGAGGTCGAGGCGGAGAAGCTGGACGATCGGAATCAGGTTCGAGAGCAGCTTGGCGCTCTCGAACCAGGTCTCGAAGCCGGCGGTCGTTCTTGTGGTGGGCGTGGAACTCGCGCACCATCATCATGCGCTCCCACTCGGGGATCGGCACCAGGATCTGGCGGCCGCCGCCGTCGCGGAACTTGCGGAAGGCCTGCGCGGTCTGGTTCTTCCGGTTCGGCGGGAAGTCGCTCGCGCGCAGCATGACGCAGCTCTTGCCCGCAGTCGCGGGCAGCACCTTGTCGAGCTGGCGCTTCAAGCCGCCGCCCTGGGTCGGGCGGTTGCAGAGGAAGATGCGGGCGTCGCTCATCTGGCCCGACTTGTGGCGGACGTGAATATCGAGCGTCGGGCACATCGTCGGCGATCTCGAGACGCTCGACGGCAAGCGTGACCGCGCCGCCCCATTCGAGCTTCGCCAGCGAGAGCGCGGAAGCGAAGACGTCGAGCATCTCGTTCTCGTCGGAGGGGATCTCGGCCTCGGACGCGTTCTGGAAGCGCTCCCAGGCGTCGCGATAGTCGACAGCCGCGGCGACGGGTCCCTGATCCGTCTCGCCGCCGCCGAAAATGCCGCCGAGCACGGACGCCAGCGTCGACGTCCAGGAATGAGAGGGCTCCGTCCTCGGGCTCGGGGCGCGCCTTCTCGCGCAAGCGCGTCTGCGCATGCTCGAGCAGGCGGCGCGTCGAGAGCCCGCCGAACTCCTCGAAGAAGTCAGGCCCGAAGAATTGCGCCGGATCGGGGAAGCTCAGGCCGCCGCCCTTGACCTCGGCGATGTGCTCGAGGCGCCTGGCGATGATGAGGCGCGCCTCCTGGGGCGTGCGGCTCTCGTGGAGCGCAACGGGGCCCGCCTTCTCGATGCGGTCGACGTAGGACTGGGCGAGAACGCCGCGCACCTGCCCGTAGAAGTCCTCGAGACAGGAGATGATGATGATGGCGTTCGGCAGCCGGTTGGCGATCTGGATCAGATCGCGCGCGGCGCGCTGGAAGCGCTCCTCGGCGTCGTCGAAGAAGCGCAGATCCTCGACCTGGTCGATCGAGAACACGAGCGCGGCCCGCTCGACGGTCCACATGAGCGTGCCGAGCGCCGTGATGATCTCGAAGGCGCGGTCCTCGCCGGTGTTGGGATCGAGGGCGGCGACGGCCTGATGGGCGAGCGGCGTCAGCTGGCGGCCGAAGAGGTACTGGCGGACGCGCTGGTCGATGCGCGGGTCCTTGCGCTCGAGATAGAGCAGCGCGCGCACGATGTTGATGTCGAGCTCGAGGTCGTGAAACTTGGGGCTCGCGACGATCTGGTCGGCGAGGCGAAGCACGAGGCGGGCGAGCTCGTCCTCGTCGAGCGACCCGTCGCGGAGCTCCTTCAGGTCCTTGGCGGGCAGCGTCTCGGTGTCGCCGACGAGCCGCGCCGTCAGGCGCACGAGACCGCTCACGCCGTCGCGATCGGGGTCGTAGGGCTTCTCGAGCGAATGGACGAGGCGGCGCAGGTAATAGTCGGCGTAGTTGGCGATGTCGGGCGTCATCTGCGCGTAGCCGAAGTACGCCTTGCCCTCGCGATGGGCGGCGGTTCTCAGCGCGCGCAGGAGATGCGTCTTGCCGGCGCCCGACTGGCCGTGGAACAGGAGAATGCGCGATTGCGAGCTCGCGCCCTGGCCGGCCGTGACGGCGGTCGAGCAAGTCCTGGAACTTGCGGCGTGCCTTGACGTGCACCTCGGCGACGTCGACGGGATCGGCCCGCCAGATGTCGTCCTCCCAGGTGATGCTTTGCTCAAAGGCTTGAGAAAGCTTGTCCGGCGCCATGGCGTCTGCGGCATCCTGATGAATCAATCGACGATCTCCAACAACGCCAACGGGTGAGGCCACTAGGCCCTTGCGCGACTAGTCTTCGACGCGCACGAAATGCCAGACGGTATTCTTGTAGAGCACCGCAGAATTCTCGATCTCAGTGATGTTCTTTTTGTCCTTGAGATCGGCGTTCGCGAGCACGATCGCGCCCAAGCGGTGGGCCTCGGCAAGCATGCACTTGAACTCGATCTCGGACAGACTCCAGTGCGGCTCGGTGGTCCGAATCGCTTGCCACACCTGCGAGATATACGCCTTGCGACTTCCTGGCCAGCCCTCGGCGCGGGTGCCCGCGGCCGCCCTTCACGGCGCGCGAGAACTCGCCGAGATCGGGGCGTACCGGCTTCGGCGGCGACAGCGCCGCGGGACCGCGATCATTCGCGGCCGCCGGCACGGCGACCGGAATATCCGGCATCGCGCAGCGGCGGCGCGCGGCTCGCTTCCGACGTCTTTGCCTCGAGCGCGCCGGTGCCGAGCTTGCGCAGGATCGCCTGGCGCAATCCTTCGAGATCCGAATCGACGGTGCCCGCGTGCTCGGCGGCCAGTTCGGCAACGAGCTTGGCGTCGGTCGCGAACGCTCGTGGATTTTGCGAGAGCTGGCCCGCAAGCAGGCGTCCTGCCTTCGCGGAAAGTGCCGAGCCTTTGCCGAACCCGGCCTTGATCCGATTGCCGAAGGCGCGCTCGAGCGCGATCACGGCAAGCTGCGCCCGAAGCTTGGCGGGCGGCGGGTTCTTCTTCAGCGGCAGGCCGTAGGCCTTCTGCACGATCAGCGCGCGCAGCCCTTCGAGGCGAGCAAGCGGCTTCAGGCGTGCAAGGGTCTCCTTTTCGAGGCCCAGGCCCTTAGCAATGAGCAGGAGGTCGCGCACCTCCGACCAGGAGACGTCAGGCAGGCTCTTATGACCGAAGAAGCGCGCAGCCGCGGCGGAGCCAGCAGCGTTCGTCGAGAGCCGGTTGCCGGCTTCCGCGACGTGATTGGTGGCGACGAGCTGGCCGATCTCCTTCTCGGCGAGCCGACGCCACTCCTGCGGAGAAAGCTTGTGCGTGAAGAGCGGCGCGAGATCGGCAGCCACCTCAGCGCGCGTTGCGCCGCCAACCGCGGTCACGCGCGCAAGTATGAGGACGCCCACGGAGGAAACTTCGGCACTGCGCTTCCGGGTAAGGGGCGCCCCGCCGCCAAGAGCCGACATTCACGCGCCTCCCTGGTTGGAAGCCTGCACCCCATTGAAAGCAAACGCTCTCTTGGGGGCTCCTCGTCCCGAGCCGTACGCGCGAATCACCGGCTGACCAGCGATCATCTTGTTGGAGTTGGTCGCCGCTTCCAAGGGGTACGCCGGACGCCGGCGGGCCTTTTTTCGGGTTGCTATGGCATCGGAAGCCCATGACCCGCAGGCCAAGTGTCTCGCGGGAATGCAGTTTCACATGCAACGGCCGAGTTTCGCCCCAGGCCGGTCAAAATGGCGACACCTTCGTCGGACGAAATGGTTAGTGCGCCTCGGGGGAGGACCTGGACTACAGCGAACGCCAAAACTGTCGGTGTTTCAGGGATGTAGTCGAGGGCGATCGAGAGGTTTCAGTCCTTTCACCATTAACGGTGGGTTAACGGGTCTATGGGAAGATCGCGATCTGTACCGCGCGTCATCTTGGCGGGAGTTTGAGGGAATGTATCGCGTCGCCCTAGCGGCCGCAGTGGCGGTCACGCTCTCGGGTTGCAGTCTCGGGTCGGTCGGAATCTCATCGGGATTTGCCGAGGCCCCAGCGACCGCTTCCGTCGATGCATCGTCATCGTTCGCATCCAAGAAGAGCAGTCAGCTCGCCCTCGGCGGCGAGCCGAAGGCCGAACGCGCGCACAGCCTGCAGCCGGCACCAAGGTTGCCGCGCTTCCCGACAAGGCGCCCACAGGGCACGTTCGAGAAGGCGCCCGCCGGCGCGCTCCAGGACCGCGACTACTCGGGCACATCGCTCAATCCGGAGAAGGCGCGCGATCTCATCAATCAGTACCGCCGCGACAAGGGCCTGAAGCCCTTGAAGCTCAATCCCGCGCTGACGGAAGCTGCGAAAGAGCACTCGCGCGATCTCGCCAAGTGGGATCGCATCTCGCACTACGGCTCGGACGGCTCGAACCCCTGGGATCGCGTGAAGCGCATCGGGCTACAAGGCCAAGCTCGCGGCCGAGAACGTCGGCACGGGCCAGGTCAGCTTCGACGAGGTCTTGAGAGGCTGGAAGGAAAGCCCCGGCCACAACAAGAACCTGCTGCTTGGGCGACGCGCAGGAAATGGGCCTCGCGCTGGTTCAGGATCCGAAGACCGAGTTCAAGTCGTTCTGGACGCTGGTCGTCGGCGCCTCCATGTGAGGCGTTGCTGCAAGAACCCGCGGCTTAGCAAACTCGACCAAATTTCCATGCGCCGGACCCCGTCAGTCTGGCGCATTTCATTTAGGGATCGCGCGCTGCGGCGTTCTTGGGGGCCGCCTCCTCTTTCTCGGCGCGCTCGCTTGCGTCGGGCGCGAGCGCAAACTCGAGCAGGACGGTGCGCTGCAGGAACGAGTTGAAGTTGTCGTCAGAGATCATGGTGATCAGCAGTCTCGCCGTCGGGGCCGTCGCGGACGGCAAGACCCTCCATGTTGTCGATCTCGTAGGCCATGTCCGCCTGGATGAGCACTTCGCCTGTCGCGACCGCGCCGGGTGTCACGGCGGCGGGCTCGAGCCGGCGCAGGCGCATCTTGACGCCTTCGCTCCAGGTGAAACTGCGCTCGAGTATCAGGAGGCCGCCGTCGGCGAGGGCCGCCGCGTCGGTGATCTGGAACTCGCCGATATCAGTAACGCTGAAGGGCATCGGCTCGGCGCCGATCCAGATCCAGCCCGTGTGATTGGGGCGGCCGCGAAGTCGGTGCTCAGCGAAAGCGACGACTGCGCCCTTGAGCGGTCCCGCACGGAGCACGGTCACGGCCTCGATGCCGTCGCTCGAGCTGCGCCGAAACTCGGGCGGCATCTTGAGATAGTCGAGCGGCGGCCCGAGCTCGCCGTCGGCAAGCGCGAAGCGCCCGATGCGATTGTTCTTCTCGAACGAGATCAGGACGGTGCCGGCGGCGAGCGTGCCTTCCACCAGGGCGAGCGCCTCGGAATCGCGATCGCCGATCGCGGACGAGCGGCTTGCTGCCGCGTGCCTTGAGCGGCCCGATCCTGGCATGCGTCAGGCCCGCCGCGCGGCCTTTGGCGTTGCGTGCGATTTCAGCGGTCATCCAGGTGCCGGCATCGGAGATGGCGAGCAGATTGCTCGCCGCCGGGATCGAGCGCCAGGCCCGACCAGCCACCGAAGCTCGACGACGGCGAGGTGAGAACGATCCCGCCGCGCCACTCGAGCTTGCCGTAGCGGGCGCGCGGGGCGCCATCCTTGCCGCCGTCCTTCTCGAAGGACTGGATCGGGCGCGCGGAGACCTCGATCGATTGCACCTTGAGGCCCACGGTGTCGGGCTTGCCTTGCGCGAGCGCGAAGCCGCCGGCAGCAGCCAGGCCAATGCCGAAGGTCAAGAGCCGGCGCTTGCGGCCGCGTGCGGCGCCGGAGCGACCTAGCCGATCGCATTGATCAAGACCGTGTGCACGCGCAAGGGTTCCTTCAGTTGCAGTTGGAAAGCGCGCGCCATGCGCCCCGCCTTTAGCGCGCGGGCGCGCCTGCGGTATCTCGTGCTTCTCCTCGAACAGCTCGACGAGCTTGTCGGTCATGGCGCCCGCGAGCTCGCTCGGGTCGGTGATCGTCACGGCGCGGGCGTAGTAGCGCGTCACGTCGTGGCCGATGCCGATGGCGATGAGCTCAACCGGGGAGCGCGTCTCGATCTCCTCGATGACCGCGCGCAAGTGATGCTCGAGATAGCTGCCCGAGTTGACGGAAAGCGTGGCGTCGTCGACGGGGGCGCCGTCGGAGATCATCATCAGGATGCGGCGCTGCTCGGGGCGGGCCATGAGGCGCTTATGGGCCCAGGAGAGCGCCTCGCCATCGATGTTCTCCTTCAACAGGCCCTCGCGCATCATGAGCGCAAGCGAGCGCTTGGCGCGCCGCCACGGTGCAGTCGGCCGTCTTGTAGATGATGTGGCGCAGATCGTTGAGACGGCCCGGAGACGCGGGCTTGCCGGCTTGCAGCCAGGCTTCGCGCGCCTGGCCGCCCTTCCAGGCCCGCGTCGTGAAGCCCAGGATCTCGACCTTCACGCCGCAGCGCTCGAGCGTGCGCGCCAGGATATCGGCGCAGCAGGCCGCGACCATGATCGGGCGGCCGCGCATGGAGCCCGAGTTGTCGAGCAGCAGCGTGACGACGGTGTCGCGAAACTCGGTGTCGCGCTCGCGCTTGAACGAGAGCGGATGCATGGGATCGATGATGATGCGCGTGAGCCGGCCGGCGTCGAGCGCGCCTTCCTCGAGATCGAAATCCCAGGCGCGGTTCTGCTGGGCGAGAAGGCGGCGCTGCAGGCGATTGGCGAGGCGCGCGACGACGCTCGCCAGAACCTTGAGCTCCTTGTCGAGAAAGGTGCGCAGCCGCTCGAGCTCGTCGGGCGAGGAAATGTCCTCGGCGTTGACCTCCTCGTCGAAGGCGCGCGAGAAAACCTTGTAGCCGAAGGGCTCGGGATCATCGAGCACGGAGACATTGGGCCGCCAGGGCTCGGTCGTCTCGGCGTCCTCGGGCGCATCGAGATCGTCGTCGATCTCGGTCTGATCCGGCGATCTCCGACTGCTCGACCGCTTCGCCGGCCTCGCCGTCGCCGAGCGTCTCCTCGCGCTCGTCCTCCCCGCCCTCGCCGCCGTCCTCGTCGCTCTCGGCGTCCTGCTCGCCGCCGTCGGGCGTCTCGTTCTCATCCTCGGCACTGTCGGCAGCCTCGCCTTCGGCCAGATCCTCGGCGAGCTCGAGAGCCTTCAAGAGATCGCGAGCAAGGCGGCCGAAGCTTTCCTGATCGTCGGCGAGAGCATCCATCTTCTTCAGGACCTTGCCGGCGCGCTGCTCGACGAGCGGCCGCCAGAGATCGACGAGCGCCTTGGCGGTAGCCGGCGGGGCGCGGCCCGTGAGGCGCTCGCGCACGAGCAAGGCCAGCGCCTCCTCGAGCGGAGCCTCGGCGCGATCGGTGACGTGGGCGAAACGGCCGTGCGCGAACTGGTCCTCGCATTTTGCGGTGAGGTTCTCGGCCATGCCGTCCATGCGGTTGGCGCCGATGGCCTCGATGCGCGCGCGCTCGATCGATTCGAAGACCTCGCGTGCGGAGCCGGCGGCGGGCGCCAAGCGCCTGTGGACCTTCTCGTCGTGGCAGGCGGCCGTCAGCGCGAGGCTGTCGGCCCAGCCGCGAATGACGGCGATCTCGCCGCGCGAGGGCACGCGCGAGGGCTCGGGCAGGCGGACGTGCTTGCCTTCGAGCGCGGGCTTTCCTGGCCCGAAGCCGACCTCGACCTCGTGATCGCCGGCGATGGCGCGCACGGCGAAGCCCAAGACGCGCTTGAACGGCTCGGAGGGGGCTTCCTTGCGCTTCGGCCCGTTGGTCATGCTCAGCTCAGAGCGACGTTGGCCGCGCTCTCGGGAAGCTCCTCGCCGAACGAGCGCTGGTAGAACTCGGCGACAAGCGGCCGCTCGAGCTCGTCGCACTTGTTCAGGAACGTGAGCCGGAACGCGAAGCCGACGTCGCCGAAGATCTCGGAGTTCTCGGCCCAGGTCATCACCGTTCGCGGGCTCATGACGGTCGAGAGGTCGCCGTTGATGAAGGCCTGGCGCGTGAGATCGGCGACGCGCACCATGCTGGCGATCGACTTGCGCCGCGCCTCGCTCTTGGCCCAGCCTTTGACCTTCGACAGCACGATCTTCACCTCGTCGTCGTGCGGAAGGTAATTCAGCGTGGCGACGATGGACCAGCGGTCCATCTGACCCTGGTTGATCTGCTGCGTGCCGTGATAGAGGCCCGACGTGTCGCCGAGGCCAATCGTGTTCGTCGTCGAGAAGAGACGGAACGCGGGATGCGGGCGGATGACCTTCGACTGGTCGAGGAGGGTGAGCTTGCCCGAGACCTCGAGCACGCGCTGAATGACGAACATCACATCGGGACGCCCGGCGTCGTACTCGTCGAAAACGAGCGCGGTGTTCGACTGCAGGCAATAGGGAAGAATGCCCTCGCGGAACTCCGTCACCTGCTTGCCTTCCTTCAGCACGATCGCGTCCTTGCCGACGAGATCGATGCGCGAGACGTGGCTGTCGAGGTTGACGCGGATGCACGGCCAGTTCAGTCGGGCCGCGACCTGCTCGATGTGCGTCGACTTGCCGGTGCCGTGATAGCCCTGGATCATCACGCGCCGGTTGTGCTTGAAGCCGGCGAGGATCGCGAGCGTCACCTCCTTGTTGAAGAGGTAGTCGGGATCGAGATCGGGGACGTGCTCGTCGGGCTTCGAATAGGCCGGCACCTCGAGATCGGTGTCGAGCCCGAAGACTTGGCGCACGGAGAGCTTCATGTCCGGAAGCCCGGGGCCTCCCGCTTGGGCTCCGGCCTGGGATTGGGCGCGCATATCTGTTGTCCGTTTCAGGGTCTCAGGGTTGTCGCAGGGGTCCTGCAGGCGTACGCAGGCGGCTTCGCCTCGTCGGGCCCTGCATAATCAAAGCGTTAGGCGGATCAGACAAGCCCTGACTGCTTCAGATAGTTATAGGCTTGGATAATCTCGCGCAACTTGTCCTCCGAGCGAGTATCTCCGCCATTCGCGTCGGGATGGTGGCGCTTAACCAGCTCCTTGAAGCGGGATTTTATCTCTTCCTTCGTTGCCGAGGGCGGCAAGTGGAGGGCGTCGAGGGACTTGCGCTCAATCGGCCGCAGGGGGCGGCGGCGCTCCTCGACCGGCTCGTCCCGTGCCTGGCGGGCGCGCGACGCGAACAGCCCGTGCGGATCCTGAGCCTGGAAACCAGGGGAACCGGCCTCCTGGAAGCCCTGCGCACGTTCCTTCGTGCCGTGCGCCCAGGAGTTGGCGCCGACCTTCCAGGTGGGCCGGTGGCCCGTCATGGCGTCCTTCTGGAAGTCGGTGACCTCGGAATCCGACATGCCGTCGAAATAGTTGTATGACGCATTATAGGCGCGCACGTGGTCGACGCAGAAGGCGAAATACTCGCCGTCCTTGCCGCGTCCCTTGGGCGCGCGATGAGGTGCCGGCCGGCCGCAGCCCTTCCACTGGCACATGGGATGGCGTTTCTTGGAGGCTTCCTCCTCGCGCTCGCGCTTCGGTGCGACGCGGATCGAGTCGAAGTATTTGGAGTTGAGCTTCATGGTGCCAAGTATGGTCTCCAAGCTCTCGCCGCACAAGCCGCTCCACCGGGGTAGGAGACTTGCCGTTGCTGCGCGGCCATAAGCCAAGCGCTATTGTTCCACGAATAGGATTAGAGGAGTGTCAATGTCCGCCGAGGCGCGAATGCGCGAAAAGCTCCTGGTCGCACTCGAGCCCACGCGGCTCGATATCGTGAACGAAAGCGAGCTGCATGCCGGGCATCGCTCGTCCCCGGGAACCGGCGAGAGCCATTTCCGTATCCTGATCGTATCGCCGAAATTCTCCGGAGCCTCGCGCGTCGAGCGGCACCGCATGGTCAACGCGGCGCTTGCCGGACGAGCTCCAAGGCCGCATCCATGCCCTCGCCCTCAGCACGTATGCGCCGAGCGAAGACATAAAATAGGCGCGCCGACGGGCAACCACAACCTCAACGGGCCCGGTCCGGACGATCGGCGCGCGCCGCGCCGTCTGGACGTCCAATCCGCAGGATTGAGCGCGCGCAGCCGCGCCTCGAACTCGGCGAAGCTCGAGCCCCGCGCGCCGCGGCGGTGAAAGTAGACATGCTGCGCGAGGCGGCGCATCGGTGCCGATCGTAGCGCGAGATCGATGAGCGCGTTGGGCGGGGCGAGATCGAGACCGAAGCGCATCGCGTGCTTCAACCCGAAGCGCGGCATTTCGCGCGCGAGCGCCAGCCTGCGGTGCGGGTCCCAGGTTCAGGAGATGGTCGGCGATTGCCTGCGCCGCGCGCCGGCCGAGCTGGAATGCAAGGCGAATGCCGCCGCCTGTCGCCGGCGAGACCTGTCCCGCCGCGTCGCCGACAAGCATCACACCGTCGGCTGCCCAAGGCGCGACGAGCCCGCCCGCGGGTATGCGCCCCGAGCGGCGCTCGACGATCGCGGGCCTCAGAGTAGCCGAAGAGCGGCTCGGTCGCGTGCAAGAACGCCTTGAGATCCGGGCGGCGCCCCGGTCCCACCGCGAGCCCGACCTGCGTCACGAGCGGACCCGGCGCGACCCAGGCGAGATAGCCGGGCGCGAGGCGCGAATCCAGGAAGCAGTGAAGGAAGCGCGGATCCGGCGTCGTTCAGTGCCTTCGTACTCGGCTTCGAGACCGACAAGGAACCGCTCGTTGCGTCCGAGGCCGAAGTGACGCGCGACGGCTGAGCGCGCGCCGTCGGCGCCCAAGGATAAAGCGCGCGGCAATGTTGCAGCCTTTGAAGCGGAAGAGGCCGTCCTGGCGCTCCGCGCCCTCGAAGCGAGCGCGATAGAGGATCTTGGCGCCCGCGCGCAGAGCCTCCCGCGCCAGCCAGCGCAGAAGGTTCGCCGTGTCGGTCGTCAGGAAAAAGTAGCCGGGAGCAAAAAGATCGATGTGCTGGTGGTTCGGAGCGTAGAGCCTCACGCCGTGGACGCGGCGGGTCAGCGCGTGCGGGATATCGATCTCCTCCGCCGCCTCCTTGACGAGAATGCCGGTGGTCGCGACACGGTGCCCGGCCTCGGGCTTGGCTTCGAGCACGGCAACGCTCAAGCCGCGCATGGCCGCGGTACGGGCGGCGACGAGGCCGGCAAAGGAGGCGCCGACGATCACCAGGTCATAGGGGCGTGCAGCATCGGACATGACGTGTCTCCGGCAACGGACGCGCCGGAGTGTGCGTGCCGATTGTGGCTAAGGCGCGGGACAGATCAGCCGTGCGGCGAGCGATTCGGCGGGCCTAGCTGGCGCTTGCCGAAGCGTCTGATCCGGCGGGCCGATCGGCTTCCCTGGGCAAGGCGCTTGATGCGGATCGCCGCGATCTTGTTGCGGCTCCTTCGCAGGATCTCCATGCGGTAGCCGTAAAACGTGAAGACCTGCCCCGGCTCGGGGATGGTCTGCGCCTCGTGGACGACGAGACCGGCGATCGTCGTCGCCTCCTCGTCGGGCAGATCCCAGTCCATGTAGCGGTTGAGATCGCGGATCGGCACGGTGCCGTCGACGTTGACGGTGCCGTCGGCCTGCGGACGAATGTGCACCTCGACCGCGTCGTGCTCGTCGGAGATCTGGCCCACGATCTCCTCGAGGATGTCCTCGAGCGTGATCAGACCCTGCACCTCGCCGTACTCGTCGACCACGAGCGCCATCTGCGCCTTGCGCCTCAGGAACTGGTTGAGCTGGTCCTTGACGCTCGTCGTGTCGGGCACGAACCAGGGCTTCTGAGCCAAGCTCATGATGTCGAGCTTCGAGACGTCCCAGCCGGCGCGCGACAGGGCCGCCAGGAGATCCTTCGTGTTGAGAACGGCCACAATATTTTCGGGCTCGTCCTTCCACACGGGCACGCGCGTGTATTGAGACTTCAGGATCTCGTCGATGATGAGCTGCGGCGGGTCGTCGGCGCTGAGCATCTCCATCTTGGTGCGGTGGACCATGATGTCGGAGACCTGAAGATCGCGCAGGTCGAGCACACCGCCGAGCATATTGGCGTCGTGACGCCCGACGGCGCCCTCCTTCGCCTGCAGATCGATGGCGCCGCGGATCTCCTCGTGCGCGGCGAGGATGTTGGCCTCGTCGTCCTTCGTCGTCGGCGTGAGGGACAGGATCCAGCGAACGATGATCTCGATCGTGCGCGTGAAGGGAGCTGAGCAACACAATGACCACGCGCATGATCGGCGCGACGAACAGCGCCACGCGATCGGAATAGGCGAGCGCGTAGGTCTTCGGCAGCACGGCGGCGAAGATGACGATGAGGATGGTCACGATGCCGGTGGCGTAGACGACGCCGACGTCGCCCACGAGCTGGATGGCAAGGCTCGAGGCGAGCGCGGCGGCGAGCACGTCGACCAGCGTATTCCCGAGTAGAACGGTGCCGATCATCTTCTCGGGCGTCGAGAGCAAGCTGTTGACGAGCTTTGCCTTCTTGTTCCCGTCCTGCTCCAGCGCGTGCATGCGGGCGCGCGACGCCGCGGTCAGGCCCGTCTCGCTCATATTGAAGAATGCGGACAGCGCGATCAGGAGCACGATCGCGGCAATCTGGATTCCGATCTCTAGGGACATGGTGCTCTGCCAGGTGGAGTTGCTCGTTCACTCGACTATATAGGCATTCGCGAGAGCTCCTAAGCGAAGCCCGGGCGCTCTCCCGCGCTCTTTCTGAAGACGTTCTAGCCCGCCAGCGAGTCTCGGCCGCGAGGAAGTCGCGCACCTTCTCGCCGATACATCGCGCGTGATGAAGGCCTGGCCGATGTCCCTGCACGAGGATGAAGGTCAGCTGACCGTGGCGCACCTTCTTGTCCTGGCCCATGAGGCGCACGAGCTCGCCGGCGTCCGGCTTGCCGCCGGGGATGGCTGCGATGCGGGTCGGAAGCCCGACCGCATCGAGATGCGCCGTGACGCGCGCCGCCGTGCCCGCGGGGCAGAGGCCGAGATCCTCGGAGAGGCGGAAAGCGAGGCACATGCCGATCGACGACGCCTTCGCCGTGGAGCAGCCTGTCCGAGTAGCCGGTCCAGGCCTCGAGAGCATGGCCGAACGTGTGGCCCAGATTGAGGAGCGCGCGGTCGCCCGTCTCGTGCTCGTCGCGGGCGACGATGGCGGCCTTCGCCTTGACGCTGGTCTCGATCGCCTGCGGCGAGCGCGTCCGCGTCATGATCGAAAATGGCGCGCCAGCTCTTTTCGAGCCAGGCGAAGAACTTCGCGTCGCCGAGAAGGCCGTACTTCGCGACCTCGGCATAGCCGGCGCGCATCTCGCGGGCGGGAAGCGTCTTCAGAACGTCAGTGTCGGCGATGACGAGGCTCGGCTGGTGGAAGACGCCGATCAGGTTCTTGCCCTGCGGCGTATTGATGCCGGTCTTGCCGCCGACAGAGCTGTCGACCTGGGCGAGAAGCGTCGTCGGGATCTGCACAAAGCGCACGCCACGGCGCAGGATGCCCGCGGCAAATCCGGCGAGGTCGCCGATCACGCCGCCGCCGAAGGCGACGACGAGATCGCCGCGCTCGAGTCCGATCTCGAGAAGGCGCTCGCAAAGTGGCGCGAGATCGCGGAAGCTCTTCGTCCCTTCGCCGGGCTTCAGGACGACCTTGCCGGCGAGACGGCCCTCGGCTGCTGAGGCTCGCCTCGAGTGTTGGCAAATGATAGCCGGCGACGTTCTCGTCGGTGACGATCGCGCACCGCGCCTTGCCGAAGCCGCGTGGCCAGCGAGCCGGCCTGCCTCCGCAAGCAGATCGGGGCCGATCAGCACGTCGTAGGCGCGGCCAGCCAGCGGCACCTCAACCGTGCGGCTGGCGCGAGTCGTCGCGGCAAGTGAGTTTACGACTGTCGGCATCTCAAGGGTTTCGCCTCTCTCGGCTCATGCGTGGTTCGCCAAGCGCCTCTCGTATCAGACGGACGAGGCCTGCGCCAAGGCCGGGTGACGCGATAGGGTATCGATGATCTCGGCGACGATGCTGTCGTGGGGTACATCCTTGCTTTCAATCGTGATGTCGGCCTCGGCGTAGATCGGATAGCGCGCCGCCATGAGCGCGCGCATGACGGCCTCGGGATCGCCGTTCTTGAGCAGGGGCCGCGTGTCGCGCTTGTCGACCCGGCGCAAGCAGGACCGGCAGCTCGGCCTTGAGCCAGATGGTGATGCCGCTCTCCTTGATCTTGGCGCGCGTCTCGGGATTGATGAAGGCGCCGCCGCCGGTCGCGAGCACCTGCGGCCCCGACGCCAAGAGCCGGGCAATCACCTTGCCCTCGCGATCGCGGAAGAACGCCTCGCCGTGGTCGGCGAAGATCTCATTGATGGTCTTCTGCGCCACCTGCTCGATCTCCTCGTCAGCATCGATGAAGGGAAGGCCGAGCTTCGAGGCGAGGCGCTTGCCGACCGAAGACTTGCCGCAGCCCATAAGGCCGACCATGACGAGCGAGCGCTGCCCCAGCGCCCGGCGCACTCTTTCCACGACTTCTGTTTCCTGCGCCTGCATTGTCCTGCTGCAACAATCCCGATCGAATCAGTCACGCTCAAGTGGATGCGCCGCTCAGCGCCGCGGCAGAACGATCCGAGACAAGACGAGCAAACCGTCCTCATCTCAAGACCTTACGAAATCGGCACGCCTACAGAGGACTGCTATGCCACGGTGCGCCGATGTCTTGCAGGCCGCGATGCCGGGCCATAATGGTGCCAACTTGACCCGAGACATAGCAGCTAGCGCGGATCGTTCAAAATGCCGAGCCTTTTCAGGTTTCTTTTCGTGGTCGGCACGCTTGACGGCCCTTGTCTCCGGCGGGCTCTATATCCTTGCCGTCAAGTTCGAGCCGGAGGTCCGCGAGGTGACCAAAGTCGTCCCTGGCGTCAAGATTCGCAAACAATGAGCTCTCCCCCCACAAAGCGGCTGGCGCCGATCCGGTACGTCGTTGTCGCCGGGGTTGCACTTGCACTTGGCTCTGCCGTCTCCCCGGCATTGTCGGAGGACGGATTCGATCCCTTCGGAGAGCCTGAGACTTCGCACGCTCCGCCGGCGAAGGCCGATGAGCCAGGCGTCGCCCGATCGTCCGCCGCTCGCGCCGATGGACGGCGAGCCGCCGGCCGATGGCGCTACGCGCCGCCGCTTGCGCGAGGCGCCGGCGAGCTCGGCATCGTCGGCGACGAACCGCCCGCCGGCGGGATCGACGAGAAAGGGCCGCTCGGTCGAGCGGGCCGAGCTCGCCCCGGTCATGGCGGAGGACGGCTCGGGTCTGCCATACGAGCTCTGGCAGGGTCTCAGCCTCGCAGACGTCGAAGGGCACTTTGCGGCACTCGAAATTCCGCCGCGCTCCGCGGCCCTGCACGAGCTCTGGCGCCGGCTCATCACGTCGAGCCGTGATCGGCGCCGTCAGGAGGCGCAGGCGACGTTCAATTCACCGCGTTGAGGGTCGAGGCTCTCGACAGATCGGGCCTCATCGACGAAGCCGCCGAGGTGCTTGCCAAGGATGCCGCCAGCACCAGCAATCCCCTGCTCGCGACCCTTCTTGCGCGCAGCGAGATCGAGCTCGGCAATCGCGACCGGGGCTGCGAGCTCGCGCGTGCGCATCGGCCAGCAGAACGCCGCAGATGCCACAACGGCTCAAGGGCGAGGCCGTGCTCATCTCCGGCTACTGCGCGGCTCTTCGAGGCGACATGGAGGCGGCCGGTCTGCAGGCGGGGCTCGCGCGCGAGCTGGGTCACGGCGGCCTGCATTCGGTCCCGATGCGCTCGACGCCATTGCCAGCGGCGCCAAACCAGAAATCGGCAAGAGACAACAAGCTGTCGCTGCTCGACTACCGCATTCTCGAGCTCAAGGGCGGCATCGATCATGGCGCGCTGGTCAGCCGGGCGACGCCAAGCCTGCTCGCCGTGCTAGCGCTCACGCCGGGGCTCGACCCGGATCTCAAGCTTGCGGCCGCGGAGGCCGCAGCCGCGGTCAACGCGATCGCGCCTGTCGATCTCGCGGCGATCTACAGAGCCGCGGGCGCGGCCGGCGGCATCCGGTCCGGCGTTCACGCGCGCGGCGCTCTTCAGATCGGCAGAGAGCGAGCGGACACCCTTGAAGAAGGCGCGAACCATCCGCGCGTTTCTCGACGACGCACGCCGCGCGGGCCTCTACTGGCCTGCACTGTTTCTCATGGCGAAGCCGGCGCAGTCGATCAATCGCGTCGCCGAGATCGGCTGGTTTGCGGAGACG
Source organism: uncultured Alphaproteobacteria bacterium (assembly GCA_963821565.1). GTDB lineage: Bacteria > Pseudomonadota > Alphaproteobacteria > Rhizobiales > Hyphomicrobiaceae > Hyphomicrobium_C. Next base: position 457,255 of record CAWGEK010000002.1, on the reverse strand, counting down.
GCCGTCGAGGCCAGTATCGCGGCCGGCGATTTCGAGCGGGCGCGCGCGTGGGCGGCATTCGGCTCCGGGCTCGACCAATCCTCGGCATCCGGCGGCCTCACGCACTGGATCGCCCTCGCCGACATCGCCGATCCCGGCCTCGACGCCCAGCGCACGGCCAACCTCGGCGCCGTCGAGCAGATGGCGCAGCACGGCCGCTTCGATCCCGTCGTCCTGCACCGGCTGGCGACCGTGCTCGACGCGCTCGACATCAACGTGCCCATTCCGCTCTGGAATCTCGCAAGCCGGACGCCGCAGCCGGCCACAGGATATCTTGCCCGATACGGGCGTGCTCTCTCGAGCTTTCGGACGCCTCGAAAAAGAAGGAGTTCGGGCGGACCGTGCTGCTCGCCATGCTTGCGCTCGGCCCTGGCGGCGCGGAAGGCGCGCACATGATTGCGCTCGGCGATGCGATTCGCGCGTTGAAACGGGCCGGGCTCGAGACGGACGCACGGCGCCTAGCGCTTGAAGGTCTGTTCACAAGCTGGCCGCGGTCGGTCAGCAACTGAGGCGACAGTCGTGTTGCCATGAGCGACGAAGACCAGCGGCATATTTCGGCATTTCTCGAGATGCTCGCGGCGGAGAAGGGTGCTGCCGACAATACGCTCGAAGCCTACCGGCGCGATCTCGGAGACTTCCAAGGCTTTCTCGCGGCGGACGATGTAGACCATCGCCGGCGCCGGAGCCGGCGACATCTCGCGCTATCTGCAGGCACTCTCGGCGGCGGGTCTCGCGCCAGCCTCGCGCGCGCGCCGACTGTCTGCCATCCGCCAGCTCTATAAGTTCCTCGAGGCGGAACGCGTCATCGCATTGAGCCCGGCCGCAGGGATCGCCGCGCCAGGGAAGAGCAGATCGCTGCCCAAGACGCTCTCGATCGCAGAGGTCGACCGTCTCATCGAGACTGCGGCCAAAGCGACCCAGGGCCTCACCGGCCGCGAGCTCGCGCGCGCCGTGCGCCATCACTGCCTTCTCGAGATGCTCTACGCGACGGGAATGCGCGTCTCCGAGCTCGTTTCGCTGCCGCGCTCAGTGCTTGCCAACGATCCGCGCGTGCTTTCCATCCGCGGCAAGGGCGGACGCGAGCGCCTGGTGCCGCTCAACGCTTCGGCGCGCGCCGCGCTCGACCGCTACCTCGGCCTCGGGAACGATCCCAAAGACGCCATCGCACCGATGCTCACGACGAAGATGCTGTTCCCGTCGAAGAGCGCAGATGGGCATCTCACGCGCCAGCGCTTCGCGCAGGACCTCAAAGAGACCGCCATCGCCGCCGGGCTCGACCCCGAGCGCGTCTCTCCTCACGTGCTGCGCCATGCATTCGCCAGCCACCTTCTCGACCGCGGCGCTGATTTGCGTGCGGTACAGCAGCTTCTCGGGCACGCCGATATCTCGACGACGGAGATCTATACGCACGTGCTCGAGGAGCGCTTGAAGCGGATCGTGGCCGAGCACCACCCGCTGGCAAAGAAGTTGTGAGCGCTAACATCATCCATGCCGCAATGCGCATCGTCAGCTAACTGGCACCAACTTCTGCGCCTCAAGCAACGCCTTGAACTCCTGCATGCCGAGCGCGGCAATGATGTTGAGGTTCTCGTCCAGAATCTCATAGACGAGACTGCCGACCTCGCGATTGCTGAAAAAGGCGATGACGTCCTGATCGCCCCCGCCCTCAGTGTGAGGCTCGCCATCGCCCGACGTGGCGACGTAGCTGCCCACGGGTCGGATTTCCTTCAGCTCGCCGTTGGCCCTGTAGACGCGCAACTCGCCCTGCAGCACCACCGTGCGGTAGGAACACTTGTGCCGATGGAGCGCGATCTTCTTGTTGGCGGCGAACTTGAACAGGATGTCCACGATCCGGTTTTTCTCGTCGACCTCGCAAATATTGTACCAGAGGTTCTCGAACCCCTCGAGCGTATGCCAGCGGATATTGCGGTCGTCGAACGGGCTGGTCGGCATGCTTTCACTCCCTAACGCGCACTTATCGAGCCTGCTGTCCGTTGCGCCTCATGTTGATCCCAAAGGTCACCCAAAACGTGACCCGAGACCGCCTCCCCTGGCTTGCCATTTCGTGCCAAAAACTCCTTCCTCTTATGTCACGCTGACTTCCGTCAAATGGCCCGCCGTCAACCAGGATTTACCCGCGCAAGCTCGCTCGGCCCGATCGCCGAGACGGTAGACGCGCAGGGCGGCTTCATCACGCGTGTCTTCCAAGACGTCGATCTGCCGTTCGCCCTTCTCGAGAGACCCGAAATGCTCGTCCCTCTCAAAGAGCAGTTCAGGCTCTTGGAGAGGGCCGCTCGAGAGACGGGCGAGGCACATTTCGGAGCGCGTCTCGGCCAAGGCGTCAAAGTGAAGAAGCTCAGCGAATTCGGAAAATGGGTCAGCGAGGCACCAACTCTTCTCGATGCCATTCAACGCGCGGCGCGTGGACTCAACACTATGCTCCAGACATCCACGGAGCTCACGCTCACGCGTTTCGGATCGATGACCCAGTGGTCGATCGAGTTCTTGGACCCGGCCGGCGAGGGACGCTATCAGAACGAGCTCCTAGGCTTGTCCTACATGATCGATGTCGTGCGCTGCTATGCCGGACCAGCATGGACGCCCGACCTCGTGCTGACGACGGCAACTCGCGGCACGCCGAAAGGAGCCGTCGAGCAGATCTTTCGCGCCAACGTGTCGACGGGACACGCCATTTCGGCAATCCAGTTTGAATCTCGCCTCTTGGCGTGCGGAAAGAATTGCCAGCGAGATGCTAACGAACGTGGTCGCTCGGAGTTCAGCGCTGAGCCTCCGATGCCGGGCCAAGAAGATGTCGTCGGCACAATCGCGGCGGTGACCGCGCTCGCGCTACATGAGCGATACCCGCGCATCGATTGGGTCGCCGCAAAGCTCGGCATGACGCGCCGGTCGCTGCAGCGGAGCCTTGCCGACAAGGGCACGACATTCAACCGGCTGCTGGAGGAATTGCTGTGCGAGCGCGCGCAGGCTCTCCTCACACAGGCGGCGGAGCCCATAACCGTAACGGGATTGCACTCACACTCGGCTACGCGGACACGGCGCACATCACCAGGGCCTTCAAGCGGTGGACCGGCTTGTCGCCCAGCTCATACCGGCGCATTCGCGGTTGAGCCCGTTGCAAACCGCGGCTGGCGCCGAGCGGCGACGCGGCAATTTCCCGGGGTTGGGTGGCGGATTGAGGCGTGGTAAATCCCAAATGAAGCCGAGTATGTGGGGAGCGTGCCGATGCCAATGACAATGAGACCGCTGCGGTATGTACCGCTTATTGCTGCAGCCGCCTTGGCGCTCGGCACCACGTCAATCCAGGCGAAGGAGTTCAGCTTCAGCGAGAAGCAGAACGACCGGCTGGCGAAGAAGCTCAATATCCCAATCTACTTCACGCTGCCGGCGAGCGCCCGCGCCGAGGTGCCGAAGAACATCAGCACTACCGACCTTCTCGTCGATTTCAAGCATCCGGATGCGATCAAGTCCGGCAGCGACGCAGGGCTCAGAATGGTGCTCACGCCGCGCGCCGGCATGGCGAGGCGCCTCGGGAAAAGCGGGCTCTTCCAAACCGGTGATCTGCTTCTCACGTTCCGGTCCGAGTGGGGCGGGGCCGGCGCCTATCCGAACGTCCAGATGGGCATCAGCCATACGGGCATCGCCTACATCAAGGACGGCGAGCTGCACAATCTCGACAACCCGCTCAACGCCGAGTACCTGGGCCCCGGCATGCGCGGGGACCTCACGAGCGAGCACTACAAGACGCTCAACTACATTCATGTCATCCGGCCGCGCGACCTCAACGACGCAGAGCGGGCGAACCTGCTCGGCTGGGCGACGCGCCTCAACAGCGGCGCCAAGCGCGTCTATCCGAGCCAGATCAAATTCAACGACGACTACAACGCGCCGAAATATCAGCCCGGCAAGCCGGTCGAGTTCGTGAAGCACCTGGCGCAGATCGCGCTTGGGCAAAATCCGCCGGGCACCATCGACATGTACTGCTCGGAGTTCGCGTGGTCGCTGCTTGGCGCTCAAGGACTGCGACCCGGCGAAGTCAGGCGATACATTCAAGGGCGGCGGGATACCGTCGTGCGTCAAGCCGCCGATGCAGCCGATGGAGGCGACCGGCGATTACATGACGCGGCGGGCCCGCGCGTCATACTCGGGGCTCGCCGACGGCCCGATGATGGTGATCGACACGCTCAAGATTCCCAAGACCGAGCGCATAACGCTCCTCCAGTCGGTCTTCGTCGAAAACCCCGGCGGGATGGACAAGATGTCGGCAGGGCACAAGAAGGTCGCCGAAGCGATGCAGCCGAAGTTCGAGAAGCTCAAGGACTACTATCTCGGCGTGAGCGGCGGCGGCGTGGTGCAGCGGCTCCGGGCGCGACTGATCAGCAGCGGATTCAACCGGGCGATCCCCGAGAACTACTCGCCGACGTCGTACCTCATCAACACGCTGCTGCCTCCCGACAACGTCAACCGCACGATGGACTATGTGGCGACGATCGTGATCGAGTAGCGCCGCGGGGCGGCGCGCAAACGAGGGCAACCACGCATGGATCGCCGGCAATTCCTACTCGCGGGTCTCGCGGCCCCGTTTGCGCGTCCGAGCTGCGCCTTCGCCGGAGATCCGATTTTCATCGGCGACATGCACTGCGCATCTGTTTTTTGTGGGTCCGCGGCCAGCTGACAAGCAGCCGCTCGGAAAATCCATGGCCGGCGGAAGAGCGACGCTGGCGACGTGGTCGCTCGTCGGAGATCAGCCGTGGCTCACCATTGCGCGCGGCGGATTCAAACAGAAGGGCTCGCCCAAGAGTGGAGAAGCCAGCGTCCTGGCTCCGTGAGGAGCTCGCTCGTGTCAAGACGCATATCGCCGAGCAGAAACTCAAGACTGCGCTCAGCGCGGACGACATCGACGCGGCGCTCAAGGGCGATCCGCACGTGGTGCTCGCCGTCGAGGGCGCGACCTTCCTCGATGACGGTATCGGCGAGCTCAAGGCTGCCTATGATGCCGGCGTCCGAGTTGTTCAGCTCGTGCACTATGCCCGCAATCCGATCGGCGACTTCCAGACCGAGGAGCCCGAGCACAAGGGACTCACGGATTTCGGCAAGAAGGTCGTCGCCGAGTGCAACCGGCTCGGCATCCTTATCGATCTCGCGCACTGCACGAACGAGACGGTGTCGGACGCGCTCGCTATCTCCACGGTGCCGGTAATCTGGTCGCACAGCTCGGTGACCCGGGATCGGACGCCGGATTGGTCGATGCCGGTGTGGCAGGCGCGACAATTGTCGCTCAAAGGGGCGAAGGCGATCACAGACAAGGGCGGCGTCCTTGGCCTGTGGGCGTTGGGCGCGGACGTGGGAAAAACTCCCGAGAGCTACGCTGACGCGGCTCCTCGAGATGGCCGACTGGCTCGGCGAGGACCACGTCGCCTTCGGCACCGACATGAACGCGCTCTCGAACCCCGCAATCGCGAGCTATGCCGATCTCGCCCGTGTGGCCCGCATCCTCGAAGAGAGAAAAATTCCCGAAGGGCGGATCCGGAAGCTTGCGATCGAGAACTACGCGCGCGTTCTCAGGCGAGCGTTCGCCGCCCGCGCGGCCTGACGTTTTCGCCGCTCGAGATCAGCGGCCGGCTTTCTGCTGCGCCGCACAAGAAGAACAACGAATCAAAAATTTTTTTGAGATCGTGAACGTCGCTCGCATGCCCGCCGTTTATGGTTCAATTCATACCGCGCATCGGCGTTGCCAGATTTTCGACACAAAATTCGCAATGCAATAAACTATTTCTTAGTAGCTCTTCGGGCCTTTCTCGGTATTCTCGTCATGACGCAGCTGCGTATCTAGTTCAGTCAATCACCGGTCGCTGCGTCCCAGGTGATTGTCGATTGGGACTGCGGGCCCTGCATGGGCCTTGCTCCTAGCGGAACGCGCGACCGATTTCGCGCACGCGGGTACCCATCTATGACCTCCAAAGCCCTCTCAGGCTCCAGCATCCTTATCGTTGAGGACACGACGCTTGCCGCATGCGATCTGCGGTCGGCATTTCAAAAACTTTCTGCCAAAGTACACGTTGTGAGCAACATCAACGCCGCGCTCATGATAGCCCGGCGTAAACGCCTGAGTGGTGCCATCATCGATCGCAGCTGCATCGATGCGTCCTGGCCACTTTGCGCGGAGCTGGCCAACGGGCAGATCCCCTATATTTTCCACAAAGAACCAGCGGCGACGAATGTCATCGACGACATGATCGAGCTGATGGCGAGAGCGGGTTCGTCGCCGGCTCTGACCCAGGCCTAATATCGTCTGCGCATGCATGTCGCAGAACCTTTCCAGCTTGGTCGCTGGAAAGGTCCAGCGTTTGGGAACAAAGCGCAAAAAAAATAAGGCCGCATCGCTTCCGATGCGGCCTTCTTGCGATACGGCAATTTTCCGGCAGAGGTCAGCTCTTCACAGGCGTGATGCTCGCGGCATTACGATGTCCCTTCCAGTCGGTGTACTGGATGATGACGCGTTCGCCCTTGTGGAAATTCGCGCCGAGCACTCCCGGGCTCACATGGTAGGTGTGGTTGCGCAGCATGAGCTCATGCTTGGCACGATTGATGTGCTCAATCTTGCCGGTGACGGAATGGTTCGGCGAGGCGGCGGACGCGGCGCCGGCGGAGATCACAAGCGCCATGGCGGCGGCGGCCGTCTTCTGGATGGTGGTCATTTCATTGCTCCGATGTTTGGGGGGATGGACTTCGATTGATGGGTTACTTACTTGGCGGCGTGAACCTTGGAGGCCAGCATCTTGCCGTCCTTCATCTCGTAGGTGACGGTGACCTTCTCACCCACCTTGAGCTTGTCGATCTTGACCTTGCTCCCGAGCTCGAACGTATCGCCTGACGACAGCACGATCTCGTGCTTTGTGGCGTCGGTCGATTTAATCTCGCCGGTCTTGGATTTCAGTAGCGGCCAGTGCGACCGTCGACGCCAGCACGACGCCGGCGAGCACTGTCGGAACTGAGATCTTCTTGGACATTTCGCAAACTCCTGTTGCCGCCCCCTTCTCCGGGGCATGGGCTTGAGCAGCGGGATCGCTGCCCAGTGAGAGGGAGTTTGCCGCCTCGAGTTTACTCAGACTTCGCCGGGCGCTTACCCTTTCGTAAGACCGCCGATCACAAAAAAGCCGGGGAAGTGGGGAGTGAGCAGTAGTGGCGAGCGATGGCGCTCAAGCGTTCAAGCCGGCGATTTGGAAAATCTGATCGTCACCCGAAGCCCCGGACGATTGTCGGCAAGCTCGATGGTCGCATCATGCAGATCGGTGATCGCGGCGGCGAGGCTCAATCCGAGACCACTGCCGGGCGTGGAGCGCGCGCGCTCGAGCCTGTAGAGCCGACGGAAGACATTCTCGCGCTCGGCCGCCGGTATTCCCGGACCATTGTCGGAGACCTGGACGACGAGGCGGTCGTCGTTGTCGTCGACGGAGAGGCGGATCAGCGTCCCGGCCGGGCAATGGCGCACGGCGTTCTCAATGAGGTTCGCAAAGAGCTGCACCAAGAGCTCCTTGTCACCGCGGATGATCGCGTTGCGCGGAAGGTCGATGCTGCAATCCAGCCGGTCGCCCGCATCCTCGACGACCGCGGCGTAGATCTCGACGACATCCTGCAGCACGGCGCCGAGCTCGAGCGACTCAAAACGCGCCTTGCGCGCACCGGCCTCGATCTGCGTGATGCGCAAGAGGGCCTCGAATGTCTCGACGATCGAATCGAGCTCGACGAGCGCTGAGGCCACGGCCTCCTGGTATTCAGCGGCGCTCCCCGCGTCGCGGCGGACCAGGTCCAGACGCTGCCGTACCCGGCCGATGGGCTTCTTGAGATCGTGGGCGATGTCGGAGGACGCTTGATTGACACTCTCGATCAGGCTCTGGAGATGACCGAGCGTGCGGTTGATCTGCTCGCCGATATGATCGATGTCGTCGTTGGATCCCGATAGCGGCACACGGCTCGTAATCTGACCCGCGGGACACGTCGGAGAGCGTCGACGCGAGAGCGTTGATGCGCTGCTGGGCCCGCCACGCGAGCACGGCGCCGAAGGCAGCAGCCAGAAGCGCGGTCGCGGCAAGCCCCCAGCCGAGGCCGTTCAAGAGCAAGCCTTGGGTGACGCGAATCTCGCGGTCGCTGCTGCCGACGAGCAGGCGACCTTTGGAGACCGGCGTCCACAGCGCGTGAAAGCGGTCATCGGGATCACCTTTCTCGGCGGCGAGAGGCAGCGACGATCGCTCGAGGACGCGCCATCCCGTCGAAGTCGGCTATGTCGCGCACGTTGCCCGCCTGAAACTTTCCCGCCTCGTCGACGAGCAGGAATATGCTTTCCGCATCGTGCATCGACAGGCTCTCGCGGGAGACCACGGCGACGAGATCGCTCATGCCTTTTTCGTCGTCGATCGCGGCGAGCGTGTCGGCCGTCTCCTGGACGCGGGCGCGAATACGGTCCTCGAGCTCGGCCCTGAGGCTGAAGAAGAGAATGGCGATCAGCACCACGGCGGTGACGGCAAAAAGGGCGGTGAAGGCAACCGCCAATCGGACCGGCGTCCGCTTCAGCAATTCAGACGCTGTCATGAAGGCTGTAGCCGCTGCCGCGGATGGTGTGGATCAGCTCGCGGCCGAACTGCCGGTCGATCTTGCTGCGCAGGCGCGAGATGTGCGTCTCGACGACGCTCGTCTTGGGATCGAAATGGATGCTCCAGACACGCTCGAGGAGCATGGTGCGCGTCAAGACGCGACCCTTGTTGCGCATAAGGACTTCCAGCAGCCGGAACTCGCGCGGTTGCAGCTCGATCTCCTCGCCGGACCGCGTAACCTTGCGCGAGATCAAATCCATCTCGAGATCGGCGACCTTGAGCTTGGTCTCCTCCTCCTTCATGTGTGGCCGGCGCGCCAGCGCGTGCACACGCGCCATGAGCTCAGAGAATGCGAAGGGCTTCACGAGATAATCGTCGCCGCCAGCATCGAGGCCATCAACCCTATCGTCGACACCACCCAATGCAGTCAGGAAGAGCACAGGCATTTTCCGACCAGCCCCGCGCATGGCCTTGACGATGGAGAGACCGTCAAGGCCCGGCAACATGCGATCCAGGATGACTATGTCATACGCTTCTCCGACGGCCTGCACCACGCCATCCTGGCCGTCGCAAAGGTGATCGACGGTGTGCCCCTCGCCCTCAAGCCCGGTAACGACGTAGCTCGCGGTTTCGGGGTCGTCTTCGATAAGGAGGACACGCATGGTAGAGAGCCGATCAGAGCAAGCGCAGGCAGGTTATCACCTCGAGGCCGACTCCAGGCGAAAGCTGGCCCGGAGGGGAGAGGATCCGCCCCGGGCCAGCGTGGACCCAGCGCGGGGGACGTCAGCGCCCGGTCCGGTCATTTCCAAACGCCCATGCATGGCAGCCCCACTGTTCAGCGGAGAATTCACATGGTGCTCAGAAACAGCCCCAGACTACGCATGGCGCCTCGCCGCAACGTTGCCGGGATTATACGGATTTGTAAGCTCAGATGCGATGTGCGATTTAACCGGCTGAGGCATGTCGGCGCACGGCGCAGAGGGCGCCGGGACAACCAAGCGTTTACGACATTGCCTGCGGGTCTTGACAGGGCGCAAGCGAGAGGGGCAACGTGCCCCTCTGTAGCCCCTATATCCCTGATTTCTCGCGACCGTCCGCCTTCCGGCGGCAGCGAAGAGGCCGAGCCTTGGAACCCACCAACTCCGAACGCAGCGTCGTCGTACGCACCTATCTCGATTTCGAGAAGCCCATAGCCGAGCTCGAAAGCAAGGTCTCGGAGCTCAAAGCGCTCGAGGGAGACGAGGGCGTATCGATATCAGACGAGATCAAGAAGCTCGAGCAGAAGGCCAAGGCCGCCCTCGTCGATACGTACGGCAAGCTCACACCGTGGCAGAAAACGCAGGTCGCGCGGCATCCCGAGCGGCCGCATTGCCTCGACTATATCGCGGCGCTGATCGAGGACTTCACGCCGCTCGCCGGCGACCGTTATTTCGCCGAGGACGAAGCGGTCATGGGCGGGCTCGGCAGATTCCGCGGGCGCTCCGTGGTCGTCATCGGCCACGAGAAGGGCTCCGATACCGAGGGGCGCATCCGGCACAATTTCGGGATGGCCAAGCCCGAGGGCTATCGCAAGGCCATCCGGCTCATGGAAATGGCCGACAAATTCAACATGCCCGTGATCACGCTGGTCGATACGGCGGGTGCCTATCCGGGCATCGGCGCGGAGGAGCGCGGCCAGGCGGAGGCGATTGCCCGGTCAACGGATCAGTGCCTGGCGATCGGGGTCCCGATCATCGCCGTCGTCATCGGCGAAGGCGGATCGGGCGGCGCGATCGCCATCGCCACCGCAAACCGCATCCTGATGCTCGAGCACGCGATCTATACCGTTGCCTCCCCCGAAGCCGCGGCCTCGATCCTCTGGCGCGATTCGGCCAAAGCGATCGACGCGGCGACGAACATGAAGATCACGGCGCAGGATCTCGAGACCCTGGGCGTGATCGACGTCATCATCCGCGAGCCGGTCGGCGGAGCGCACCGCGACCGTGAGCACGCCATCGAGGCGGCGGGTGACGCCATTGCAGAGGCGCTTGCCGAGTTCGAAGGCAAGAGCCCGGCCGAGATCCGGCGGCTCAGGCACGAGCGTTTTCTCGAGATCGGCCGGCAGCTCTAACCCTTGCGGACGCAACGGGCAGGACCGTCACAAGGCTCAAAGTGAGCCTATCGATGCGGTGAGACGGCATTCATATCCCTGTTTCCGCACCCTATGGCGTCATCCTTTGGTGTGGATGCCGAGCCACTCGCGCCGTACAGGCGCCGCATTCCTGCGGATACTCCGGCTGCACGTAACATGCTGGGACTTGACAGTTTTCCCGCCTAGCCCAATAAACGGTTGGGGGTTTCGTAACGTTAATGAAATCTTTACGAATTCCGTCGGAAGGTGACCGCGTGCGCCAGGGGGATTGCGTATGCGTCTAATCATCCTCAGTGGTCAGGCCGCCGTGCGTCTGCGGGGCTTGCTCGTTGCTGTCTTCGACGGGCTGCGTCGTCGCAGCCTGCGGCAGCGCTCCCGTGATCCCTCCCGCAGCCCAGCCGCTCTCCAGCGAAACGCTGTCGCTTCTCGCCAAGAAGGGCATGACCCCGGCCGCGCCGATCTTCGTGCGCATCTTCAAGGAAGAATCCGAGCTCGAGGTCTGGAAGGCGCGCGACGACGGCCGCTTCTACCATTTCAAGACCTACCCGATCTGCAACTGGTCGGGCGAGCTCGGCCCGAAGGTCACGCAAGGCGACAAGCAAGCTCCGGAAGGCTTCTACACAGTCGCCCAGGGACAGATGAAGCCGAACTCGAAATTCTACCTCGCCTTCAATATCGGCTATCCCAACGCCTACGACCGCGCCCTTAACCGGACCGGCGAGGCGCTCATGATACACGGCAAGTGCAAATCCGCCGGCTGCTACGCCATGACCGACGCCTTGGCCGAGGAGATCTATGGGCTTGGCGCGCGAAGCGTTCCTTGGGCGGCCAGACGAGCTTCGAAGTGCATGCTCTTCCCTTCCGCATGACCAACGAAAAGCTCGCCCGCTTCAAGGGCAACAAGTGGTATCCGTTCTGGGCAACGCTTGAAGCAGGGCTACGATTACTTCGAGGTCAACCGTGTGCCGCCGACGGTGGCCGTCTGCGAGCGCCGGTACGTCGTCAATGTCGTCATGCCGGCGTGGGGCCGCGTCGATCCCGAAGGCCGATGCCCAGCCTTCAGGCGGCCGATGCTCGAGCCGTTCGCGCCGCGTCCGACAGAGCAGCAGATCGCTCAGGAGCGCATCACCGTGCCGGGTCCCAAGACGCGTGACGCGTCAGAAGTCGCCGCGATCGCGGCGAACAGAGCAGGAGCCGAGCCGGCGCCGCCTACACGACGACCGGTGCGCTGCCGCCCGCGTCCGCGCTCGGCTTCAATCAGTAGCGGCCGCACTTTGCGCCGGCTCCCGATCTCTCGAAGCGAAAGGACGCAGAGCCGCTGCGACCTCGCGGATGGCAAGCGTCGTCGCCGAGAGCACTGGTGGCGCGCCGTTCCTCGTGCTGATCCTTCTTGTTGCCGGCGTGCACCTTCGCGGCCTTCCGCTCTCTGGCCCGGCGAGTTCGAGCACCAGACGATCCGGCTCGAGCGCGACGTCCGCGCCACGCTCTACGACTTCGGCATCACGCTCCCCGGAACGCCCGACCTCAGCGATCTCGACGGGCGCCTCAAGGCGCACGGAGTGGCGCTCGGCACGCCTGTCTTCATGCGCATCTTCAAGCGCGAGTTCGAGCTCGAGCTCTGGCTTCTACGTGACGGGCGCTTCCATCGCTTCGCGACCTATCCCATCTGCCGCTGGTCGGGGCGGCTCGGCCCCAAGATCGTCCAGGGGGACCGTCAGGCGCCGGAAGGCTTCTACACGGTGGACGAGAAGGCCCTCAATCCGAACAGCAAGTGGCACCGTTCTTTCAATCTCGGCTTCCCGAATGCCTTCGACAGCGCGCAAGGGCGAACCGGATCGTTCCTGATGGTACACGGAGGATGCGGCTCGATCGGATGCTACGCGATGACCAACCCGGTCATCGACGAGATCTGGCGCCTCATCACTGCGGCCTTCCGCAGCGGCCAGCAGCGCTTCCAAGTGCAGGTGTTTCCGTTCCGCATGACGGAGGGCAATCTCGCGCGCCACGCGGCGAGCCCGCTTGCCCCGTTCTGGCGTGATCTCAAGGCGGGATACGATCTTTTCGAAGCGAGCCAGATGCCGCCGAAGGTCAGCGTCTGTCAGGGACGCTATGCTTTCCAGGCGGCCAGCTCAGCGGCTGACGGCAGCGCGGAGATTGATGCCAAATGCCCGCAAGCGAAGGCCCAGCCTTAACGTTCGTGCCACACACGCCCGTTAAGATTGCCTTGTCCACATGTTCATTAACCGGAAGCAGGCGGCTGGTGGAGGCTCGTCCGCCGCGCTAGAGATATATAGGTGATCGCTGATCACTTGAGGTGGCGTGCGCCATGCCGGGCGGGCTCTGGGAGCCCTCTGAAAGCAGGCAGGCGCGGGCCCCGTGCGGGTCTTGAGTGTTGCGGAGGTTGCGTGCGGATTTGCGGATCGTTCCCGCCTAGCGCCATTGCCCCTGTGATGGCCGTAGCCGGGTTGCTGGGGGTGCTTGCGGCGAGCGCACCACAGGCTTTTGCCATATCGATCGAGCTCAAGGACGTCGCCGCAGACCGGATCGAGCGACAGCGCGCATTCGTCGACGGGCGCCTGCCTCTCCCAGGCACGCCCGACACCAAGCGCCTCGCGGATCGGCTTGCCGAAAAGGGCCTCAAGTCCGGATTGCCGGTTCTCCTGCGTATTTTCAAGGAAGAGTTGGAGCTCGAGCTCTGGATGGAGAAGGACGGCGCCTACGTTCACTTCGCCACCTATCCCATCTGCCACTGGTCGGGCACGCTCGGCCCCAAGATCCGCGAGGGCGACAAGCAGACGCCCGAGGGCTTCTATTCAATCGCCCGGCGCCAGCTGCACCACGAGGGACGCTGGCCCGTCTCCATCAACCTCGGCTTCCCGAACGCGTTCGACCGCGCGCATAACCGCGGCGGCTCCTACATTCTCATGCACGGCGGCTGCTCGTCGGTCGGCTGCTTCGCAATGACCAACGCGGTCATCAGCGAGGTGCACGGGCTCGCGCGCGCGGCATTAGACGGCGAGCAGCGCTTCCTCCCCGTCCATGTCTTCCCGTTCAGAATGACGGACGAGCGGCTCGCGACATGGGCGTCGAGCAGCTGGAGCGGCTTCTGGGCTGACCTGAAGCAGGGCTACGACTTGTTCGAGCGCACGCGCCGGGCTCCAAACGTCAGCGTCTGCGAGGGACGCTACCGGATCGAGGACGGCGCCCCTAAGCCGGACGCGGAAGAAAGTAGCGAGGACAAGAAATCATCCCGCACCCGCTCGGTCGCCGGCGCCGTACGCGAAGCGTGTCCGCAGCCGGTTGTCGCCGCGGCAGCGGGCAGAGGCGGACCTCAGAGCGAGTTCATGAGCAAGCTTGGTGGTCCCATAAGCGCCACCGCGTCTGGACCAGCGCCTTCCGGCCGCGACGCCAGCACCCGTTAAGAACCCTTGTCATTCTCCCGGCCGACAACCACGTTGCGGGCTGCGGCTTGCGGCACCGAGAGCATGCGTGCAATACACCGTAACCCGTTCTCATCTCCGGCTTTTTGAGGGATCAAGCAACCGGCATGTGGCAGAAATATTCTGAGAAGGCTGAGACGTCGCTCGAGACCCTCGTGTTCGCGAGCCGCTGGCTCCTGGCACCGTTCTATCTGGGCCTCGCGTTTTCCCTCGTTGTTCTCCTGATCAAGTTCATCGCCGAGTTCTGGCACATCGCCTCACATGCCTTCACGTCGACAGAGTCGGAGGTGATCCTCGGCGTACTCGCACTTGTCGACATGACGCTCACAGGATCGCTCATCATCATCGTCGTGCTTTCGGGATACGAGAACTTCGTGTCGAGGATCGATCACAGCGGCCACAAAGACTGGCCGGCGTGGATGGGCACGATCGACTTCGGCACGCTCAAGCTCAAGCTCCTGTCGTCGATCGTCGCCATCTCGGCGATCCAGCTCCTGAAGCAGTTCATGTCGATCAACAACGTGTCCGAGCGCGACATCTTCTGGCTCGTCATCATTCACGTGGTGTTCGTGGTGTCGAGCGTGCTGCTGGCGCTGTCGGACCGGATTGCCGGCAGGCAGTCACGTTCCCGCAGCTCCCGCAGCGAAGCCCGCCGGCAGCGCAGAGAAGCACTAGCGCGAGGTGCGTCAGGCGACGCGACGGGCCCCCTCGTCAGCGAGCAGTGCGAGGAGCTCGGCCTGCGGCACGGCCTTGCTGAAGAGATAGCCCTGTGCCCTGGTCGCAGCCGACAGCCTTGAGGAAGGCAAGCTCGGCCTCGCTCTCGATGCCCTCGGCGGTGATCGTCATGCCGAGGCTCGAGCCGAGGCTCATGATGGCCCTGACGATCGCCTGCTGCTCGACGTTGGCATAGATCTCGCGCACGAACGAGCGGTCGATCTTGATCTTGTCGAAGGGGAAGCTGCGCAGGTAGCTCAGCGACGAGTATCCGGTACCGAAGTCATCCATGGCAATGCGCACGCCCTTGGAGCGCAGCGCATGCAGCGTCGACAGGACGTGCTCGGACTTCTCCAAGAACAGCGTCTCGGTGATCTCGACCTCGAGGCGCTCCGGCGGCAGTCCGGACTGCTTCAGCGCGCCGAGCACGGCGTCGAGGACGTTGCCGACGCGGAATTGTAGCGGAGACATGTTGACGGCGAGCGTCATGTGCCTCGGCCAAGCCATGGCATCGGCGCAGGCGCGCCGCAGCACGTAGTCGCCGAGCGGCGCGATGAGGCCTGCCTCTTCCGCGACTGGAATAAACTCGGCCGGCGTAATGGCGCTCTGCGCCCGCGCGCGGCCAGCGGACGAGCGCTTCCACGCCCGTTATCTCGCCCGTGGCGATGCTGACGAGCGGCTGGTACTGAACCTCGAGATCGCCATTGTTGAGCGCTGCGCGGAGATCCATCTCGAGGCGGCGGCGCGCCTGCACGCGGGCGTTCATCTCCGCCTCGAAGTAGCGGAACGTGCCTTTGCCGTCGCCCTTCGCCTGGTAGAGCGCCATATCGGCATTCTTGAGCAGCTTGACGGCGTCCTCACCGTCGCTCGGGCGCAAGCGCGATGCCGATACTGGCGCCAACGAGAACCTGATGCCCGTGGATGTCGTAGGGCGCGCCGATGACCTTGATCAGGCGCTGCGCGATGGCGCTCACCTCATTGGGCTCGACCATGTCCGGCAGGACGACCGCGAACTCGTCGCCGCCGAGCCGGGCCGCGATATCGCCGTCGCGCAGCGTTTCGCCGATGCGGCGCGCAACGTATTGCAGGAGAAGGTCGCCGGCAGGATGACCGAGGGCATCGTTGACGCCCTTGAAGTTGTCGAGATCGATGCAAAGCGCGGCCAGGCCCTTCGTGCCGCGCTTGAGCCGGCCGAGGATCTCCTCCATACGCGAACGCAGGAACACGCGATTGGCAAGCCCCGTCAGCGCATCATGGTGCGCCATATAGGCAACCTGCGCCTCGGCGCGCTTTCTCTCGGTTATGTCGACGGCGGCAAAGAGCACCGCGGGCACGCGCTCGTGCGTGACGGCCCGCGAATAGATGGCGACATCGATCTGCGATCCGGCACTCGTGAGGTGCTTCCAGGTTCTGCCTGCATAGGCATCCGAGTGCGCCCCATAGAGGTCGTCGAGCTCAGCCATGATCGGCGAGCGCGTGCAGATCAAGGAGGCTCATATCGAGGAGGGTCGCGCGCGGGTATCCGTAGTGCTCGACCGCCGCGTCGTTCGCGGCGAGGAACGCCTTGGTATCGCGGGCGAAGACGAACATCGGAACCGGGTTGGCATCAAACAGCAGCCGGAACGACGCCTCGCGCTCCTTCATCTCCGTGATGTCGACGCGCAGGCCGATGATGCCGCCGTCGCTGGTGTTGCGCTCCTCGATCAGGATGCAGCGGCCGTCGGACAGCCACTGCTCGTGGCGCTCACCCGGGCGGTAGAGCTTCTTCAGACGCTCGGAAAGCCACTCTTCCTCGCGCCCCTTGGCTGCAGGATAGTCTCCGCGCATGACACCGATGCGCAGCGTGTCCTCGAGCCGCGCGCCGACCTCGAACAGATCGGCGCTGCGCTTGTAGATGTCGGCGTATTGCTTGTTCCAGAGTACGTAGCGGCCGTCCTTGTCGAGGAAGACGACGCCTTGCGGCAGGATCTCGATGGCTTCCCGCAGCCGGGCGTCGGACGCGCGCGCTTCTGCGATCGCAGTAACGGCTTCGGCACGTGCGAGCCTCAAAGCGCGGGTTTCCAGAGAACCGAATTCCCGCTCTATTTTTGTCGTCAGAACCTTCAAGGGCGCGCGCAGTGGCCGGCGCTCCGCACGCGTGCGGATGCGCCAATGCGCCCCCTTAAATTTTCCGCTCCGGAACGACATCGGAGACCCTCTGACAGTGAACGTGTGTCAGCAGTGTGAGAGAAGGCCGCTTAATAAGGGGTTTCGTGCAAAAACGCTCAGGGGTCTGATGAGATTGGGAAAATGGCGGTAACGTCGCAGCGAGCGGTTAAGCGGCATCCCAATCGGAGACAACGATCCCTGCAATCGACAATTGTCTACGCTCCGAGTGCACATTGGTTCGACAGATGCCCTACGGTTGTGCAATCGACGGCGCACATATTTGACGCGAGATGCCGGACGAGGAAACGCAGAAAAAAATACCGCACTCGATTCGTGGTTAGCAGCATCTTATTGCGCGTTGCGATTTCGTCCGTTTCAAGGGTGTTTGCCGAGGGCCACGCAAGACATGTCGCGCATTCTCATCGTCGGCGGGTACGGAGCATTCGGAGCCCGGATCGCGGAACGGCTCTCCCGCGACGGGGAGCTCGAGATCATCATCGCAGGGCGCAACGGGGAACGCGCAGCGTCTCAGGCCGCAGCCCTTCGCGGGAGCGCACGTGCCAGGATCAGCCATGCGCCGTTGGATGCGCAGCGGGTGAATGGCAGCGACTTGCGCGCGCTCGGCGCCCTGGTCGTGATCAACGCATCGGGCCCGTTCCAGGATCAGGACTATGGGCTGGCACGCGCCGCAATCGACGCTCAATGCCACTACATCGACCTGGCCGATGCGCGGGGTTTCGTCACCGGCATCACGTCACTTGATGGTGCAGCGAAGAAGCGCGACGTGCTGGTCGTCGCCGGCGCCAGCTCCGTTCCCGGCATTTCGTCGGCTGTCGTCGGCGCCTTCGCGCATGAGTTCGCGGAGATCACGGGGCTCGATATCGGCATCTCTCCGGGCAACAGCTTCGATCCCGGCGTGGCGACGACGGCATCGGTGCTCGGCGGCGTCGGCAAGCCGATCGCGATGCGGCTCGACGGCGAGGCGCGGACGGTGTTCGGGTGGCAGGGGCTCGGCCGTCACGACTTTCCGGAGATCGGCAAGCGCTGGATGGGCTACGTCGACGTGCCGGATCTCGACCTCTTTCCCGAGCACTATCCTTCCTTGAAGACCGTGCGCTTCAGAGCCGGCGTGGAGGTTGGGCTATTCCACCTCGCGCTGTGGGGGCTCTCGTGGGCCGTTCGCGCAGGCTTGCTCACGCGGCCGGAACGTCTCGCGGAGCCGATGCTCGCAGCAAAGAAGCGGCTCGGGTGGCTCGGCAGCGACGCGGGCGGCATGTTCGTCGCGATCGAGGGCACCGGACGGGACGGCAAGGCCAAGCGCCTTGTGTGGACCCTCATCGCGCGCAGCGGCGACGGCCCCTTCATTCCGGCCATAGCCTCGGCGGTGATTGCGCGACGCCTCGCGCGCGGCGAAGAGATCCGCCGCGGCGCGATGCCGTGCTTTCAATTAATTACGCTCGACGAATTCGACCGCGCGGTCGCGGACCTCGATATGGGCTATCCCAACGTATCCCGCGTGCCGGTGGACCGGGGCCATCGGCACGCGACATAGCCGTTACGTGCGCCAGGGGTGATCGGGGAGATCCGTGACGCCGAGAACCTTGGCGCCTGCCTGCGCGACGGTGTGGTCGTTCTCGACGGAAGAGCCGGATACGCCGATCGCGCCTACCAGGACGCCTTCCTTGTCGACGATCGGCAGGCCGCCCGGGAACGTGATGAGGCCGTCGTTCGAGTGCTCGATGCCAAAGAGCGGTCCGCCGGGCTGCGAGAGCTTGCCGATCTGGCCCGTCGGCATGCCGAAGAAGACCGCGGTCTTTGCCTTCTTGATGGCGATGTCGATCGAGCCGACCCAGGCGTCATCCATGCGATGGAACGCCTTCAAGTTGGCGCCGGAGTCGACGATGGCGATGCACATCTTGGTGCCGGTCTCGAGTGCCATCTCGCGCGCTGCCTCGATGGCGGCCTGGGCATCTTCGATGGTGACGTGCATGGGGGTACTCCTCGGCTGACCGACAGGGCGGAGGCGTGCATATCGTCCCGGACGGGTGGGAAGTCAATGCGCTTGGCCGGCAAACTCTATCAACGGGCTTTCTTTGAAGGGCCGCCTTTCGTGCCGCGCGGGAGCTTGCCCGCGTAGTAGTCCAACGCCCAGCGTGTCTTCATCTGCTGGGCGTTGTCGCGCTCGGCACCGAGCTCGGCGAGGAAGGCGAAAAAACCCGCGTTGGCAACGGCGGCTTGGGCGACCGGAACTCGCGTCGAGACCTCGAGAATTGTTGCGCCGTCGTCACGCTTCCAGAGCTCCGCAGCAACGGGCCATGGCAGGCCCGGATGGTCGAACTTCCAACACCAAGATTCCATGGGGCCCAGTACAGCAAGCTTGGCGAGGTCGTAGCGGATCGTCGCCATCTCGGCGAGAAACAGCTCCTGCGTCTTGCCGAGCAGCGACGTCAATTTAGCCTTCTCCTCCTCGACGTTCTTGATCATGCCCTTGGCGACCGGCTTGGTCAGCGATGCCGAGAGCACGACGCCTTTCTCGCTCGCGTCGGCTTCGATCTTGAACCCGCTTTCCTTGCGCCATTTTACTGGCACCTTTTCAGCCTTCACGGGGCGGATCTTTATCGTGCTGTCGTGCTGCTTGTCGATAATGCGCCTTGCCCGCGCGATGATGCCGCCGCGGAACAACTCCAGCGCCGGCGTATCGAAGAAGTAGATGAAGCGCTTCTCGGCATTCTTCTCGCCGAGATCGAAGTGCTTCAAGCCGCGCTTGGCCTGCGTATGCGCGATCGTGGCCTTGATCTCGACCGAATCCGCGCCCGCGACGAGCTTTCCGACGCGCCCGCGCGATGCTGTTGCACTCGGCATGGTCCTGCTCCGGCTGGAGCTTCTGGCTTTTTCCATCCTTCGCAGTCTAGCAGTACGGCTGGCCGACGTCGTCAGGCGAGTCCGATCACAGAAGCACGCCACGCCACAGCCGTTCCTCGCCTGGGGAAGGTTGTGGGGCAGCCCTGGACAACGTCACGCCCGCCGATGTCTACTTCGGAAGCTGCTAGATCGTCATCGAGAAGAGACTGGGAGATCAAGGGCAAGCACCGCGCCCGACACCGCGATCAAGCAGCCGCATGAACCCAAATCAGATGCGACGAACACTCTTTCGATACCTAGCGAGACAAACCCGAGCCTCCTCATGAATGCTTTTCGAACCGACGATCTTTTCGAAGAAATTTCATTGAGCACGATCGAGGCGCGGCGAATGTTCATCTCCCGCCTTTTTTATGCAGCCTTCGGCGGCGTCGTCCGCTACGGCCCGCTCAAAGGATTTAAGCTTGACGACGACCCCTCTTGGGGAACGGGAGACTTGGCACCAAAATTGTTCGGCCTCTACGAGCAGGAGATTCTGAAGCTATTGAGCGATTTGCGCGGCAAGCGCCGCGTTCTCATAAATTTGGGCGCGGCCGATGGCTACTATGGCGTCGGCCTCGTGAGATCGGGATTCTTCGAGAGGTCGGTCTGCTTCGAGCAGACCGAAAAAGGCCGGGGCGTTATCGCAAAGACAGCTCAAGACAATGGAGTGGCCGATAAAGTCACAATCCTAGGCGCGGCGAGTGCAGATTTTCCAAAAGTCGTTGCAGACCTTGGTTGCAAGGCAAGCGATTGCCTAGTCCTCTCGGATATCGAAGGTGGGGAGTTTTCGATATTCTCGGCTCAATGTCTGGCCGACTTAGCTGGAGCTCATATTATCATCGAGCTTCATGGCTTCCTGGCCGTGAATGGCAATGTGCTGGAGTCGAATTTGATATCGAACGGCCGCCAACTGTTCGTGCCCTCAATCGTCAAAACATCCACGCGCGATTTGTCAACCATTCCAGAATTGGACGCCCTGCGTAATTCGGACCGCTGGCTGATTTGCTCCGAGGGCCGGCCTAAGCTCATGTCCTGGCTCATACTCGTCCCGAAATAGCCTCGTCTAGTTGCCCGCGCCTACGAAGGCGTCGAAGTCGCGGCGCGTGCCGCGGAAGACGTTGAGGTCGAGATCACCCTTCACACCCGGGCGACGGCCGCGATTGTGATATTGCCAGATGAGCCACTGATCCTGCCGGAAGCGGGGCGGCAGGACGAGGCTGCGCACCCAGAAACGTTCACCGGCGAGCAGGCCTTCCAGCATCGACGAGTCGAATTCTGCGGTCGTGTAGATGAGGGGACGACGTCCGTAGTGCTTCTCGAGCGTGTCGAGAAATTGCCGCAGCATGGCAATGTTATCGGCCGGCGTGAGCGTCGCGGTGCACGCGCCTATATGCTCGACATCGACAACGGGCGGCAGGGCCCCCGGATCTTTTGGAACCGTCTCGATGAAGTTTTTCGCCTCCTCCGTGGCGTTGCAGAGCGAGGCAAAATGGTAGGCGCCGCGTGGTACGCCAGCCCGCGCCGCCCCGCTCCAGTTGCGCGCGAAGCTCTTGTCGCGGAAATCTCCGCCCTCGGTCGCCTTAATGTAGACGAAGGCCACGCCTGAGGCAGCAATTGCCTTCCAATCGATTTCGCCCTGGTGGTTCGAGACATCGACTCCGACAACCTCGTGCCACAAAGGAGCAAGCTCTAGTCGCGGATAGATGGAGGGCGCCAAGAGAACGCCAAGGGCGATGATCCCCGCAAGCAGGCCCGCCGTCCAAACGATGCAACGGGCCCGCCGCATCATCACGCCTTGCCGTCCTCCTTGGCCGCGCTCAGCTTGTAGAGGCTCGAGAGCAGTGCATCGAGGCCGCCGGCTCCGGCGCCCGTGTGCAAGTCGATGCGGCCCACTTTCTCGACCAGCCGTTCCAGGGCCTCGAGCTCCTTCAAGCGCAAGAGCAGCGGGTTGTCCTCCATCAGCGCCGCAGTGTTCAAGAGCGAGCGTGTCGCCGTCTCCTCCTTGAGCGGACGGTTTATGACCAACGCCCCGGCAATCTTAAGCCCAATCCATACCAATGCTTGCGGGCTATTTGCGGTGGGCCTAGCATTCCCGCATGCCGAAGCGGAGTCCAAAGAACCAAGTCAAGGCGATCGGATTCAAGCGATCCGACTGTCCCTTAGCCTGCGCGCTCGATATTGTCGGCGACGAGTGGTCCCTCCTCATTGTGCGCGATATTCTGTTCGGGTGCTCTCGTGTTGAAGAGTTTCTCGAAGCGGGCGAAGGCATCCCGCGACAACTTCTTGCAAGCAGATTGCGCCACTTGGAGAAGGCCGGCATCATTCGCAAAATGCTCAGTCCGAGCACGCCGCTGCACCACACCTACCACCTCACGGAAATGGGCTTGAGCCTCAGTCCGACGATCGTCGCGCTTGTGAAATGGGGCCGCGCCAACATTCTGGGGACACGGCCTTCTAAATTTGGGTGAACGTGCCTCGGGTGCGGCCAGACCCGGCTCCCGCGTCGCGGCCTATGATCTCTTCGAGATCGGCAAGGTCGACGAATTGATCGGCTTGCCGGCGCAGCTCGTCGGCAACCATCGGCGACTGGGTCTGGAGCGTCGAGACGACGCTGACCCGTTTTCCCCTTTGCTGCAAGGCGGCCACCAGACTGCGGAAATGGCCGTGGCCGGAAAAGAGGACGATGTGGTCGAGGCCATCGGCCAGGCTAAGAGCGTCGACGGCGAGTTCAACGTCGAGGCTGCCTTTGATCGTGCCCCGTCCCCGCGAGTCCGTGAATTCCTTGGTCGGTTTCGTTATCAGCGTGTAGCCGTTGTAGTCGAGCCAATCGACGAGCGGGCGAATGGGGCAGAATTCCTGGCCCTCTGCAACCGCCGTGTAATAGAGAGCGCGGATGAGACGGCCCTTTGCACCGAAGAATTGGAGGAGCCGCTTAAAGTCGATGTCGATGTCTAGCGCCTTGGCGGTGGCATGGAGATTGGCCCCATCGATGAAGAGGCCGAGGCGCTCATGCTCATAAAAGTGCATGACCGTATCTCCGGTCGTCAACGAGGAGCGACAGTGCCACGGTCCCGTGGGCAAAACTTGACAGGACGGCGAGCTAAACTGACCTTGCCGGTGAGCCTCGCATACACACGCTTAAAGCATTAACGAGCAGAATTGGCGCCTTCCCCGGCGTCCCAGCGAGCCGCGCCATGATGACCCCTTGTCCGTCAGGCGTGAAGATGCGGAAAAATGAAAGGAGTTCGTCGCTGTCGCGACAATTGAGCTCGATGCGGCTGCTCCACGGGAGGCGACATCCCGATCGCGGGCCCGCGACGCCGGCGTAGGGCGTGCGAGCCAACGCCTACGTCTAACGAGCCTTCTCGTCCTCCTTGCCAGCGCTCAACTTGTAGAGGTTTGAGAGCAGCGCATCGAGGCCTCCGGCGCCCGCACCCGTATGCAGGTCGATGCGGCCAACCTTCTCGACGAGCCTTTCCAACGCTTCCAGTTCCTTCAAGCGCAAGAGCAGCGGGTTGTCCTCCATCAGCTTCGCAGTGTTGAGCAGCGAGCGCGTGGCCGCCGTCTCCTCCTGACGGCGGATCAGGTTCGCCTTGGCGACCCGCTCGGCCTCGACGACCTTGTTCAGAAGCTCGCGCACGTCACCCGGCAGGATCACGTCCTTGACGCCGATCTCGCCGACCTCGGCGCCGAGATCGGTGGCTCGTGCGGTTACGAACTCGCGCACCTGCCGGTCGATGGTGTCGCGGGCGGCCAGGATCTCATCCAGCGTGCGCGTCGCGACCGCCTCGCGGATCGCGAACTGCACGAGCCGGTAGAGCGTGCCCGGGACGTCGCCAGACGCGAGCGCCGCCTTCTCGGGATCGACGACACGAATAAAGGCGGTCAGCGTCACGCGGATGCCGACGCGGTCCTTGGTCAGGATCTCCTGCGCCGTCACCTCGAGCGGCTGCGGGCGCAGGTCGACCTTGGCGATACGCACGACGCGGCCGACCTGCCAGAAGGCGTGCCGGCCCGGCTTCAGTCGCTCCTTGAGCTCGCCGTCGACGAACAGTAGGCCAGCTTCATGGGCCTCAATCACTGCCGAAACGACGGACGAGCCCGAGCGCGCGAGATCGATCTTGTCCATGTGACGCTTGGCGATGCGCGGATCGCTCGCGGTCTCGATGCGCTCGACATCGACGCGAGTCAGCGTCTTCCAGAAGGCGCGCGCCGCATTGGCGCTGACCATATGCTTCGCCTCGCCGTCGAAGGAGACGATGGCGACCTCCGTCGGGCCGGTCTGCACGATCTCGAAATTGCGCTCGGCGATGTCAGGCTCGAGCTTGGCCAGAAGCAGCGCGCGCTCGGGCGCAAGCTCGGTGCGCACGACCTTGACGACCTCCGCCGAGAGCCGGCCAAAAGGATCGATCTCGGTGAAGCGGCCAGGGTGAAGCAGGCGCTCGAAGCGACCGTTGCGCATCAGGAAGGCGCGCTCGTCGTCCTTGACGACAACCGTGGTCCACAGGCCGGACCTCAACATCACACAACTCCTCAGTTCCCGTCTTCTTCGTTCCCGCCGCCCGTCATGAGCCGCAGACAAGGTTGCCGGCCGCCCGCCCACGGCGATGACACGGGCGCCCGCTTGAGCCGGAACGCTCGGCCTTTCGCCCCGCACTTGGAGCGCGCTCACCCCGAAGGGATCGCACGTCCCAGAGGCGCGAGGCTCCGGCTTTGCGTCGCTGCGGTATCCGCGGGAGCACAGAGCGCATCGTCGTTTGCCCTTCCTGCATTGCCGTTGGCCGAAGCCGCGGGCTTTGCAGGTCGGGCCGGGAAGGCTGCCGGCTTCCCGTAGTCTTCTTCGTCAGCGACGTGGGATTTGAACCCACTACCTCAAGATTAACAGTCTTGTGCTCTACCCGAATGAGCTAGTCCTTGGAGAAGCCAGAAGGAATTGAACCTTCGACCTCCCGCTTCCGCGGGTGCTCTGCCACTGAGCTAGGGCCTCGGCTGACCTCAAGGACGCGGAACACACCACCGCAAAGCGGCGCGCGCCAGCCGGGTCTCGGCGAGCCCGGACACATGGCGTCCCAAAGGGAGCGGCGATTAGCCTCAAAATTCCGGCGGAATTGAAGCGGGGAGCCGGATGCAGCGCGAAGATCGCCGCCCGGCCCGCGTCTCGCGGGACAGCTCAGCGCGTTGGAAGCTCGCGGCGCTTTACGTCCATCTCCCAGATATCGCGTCGGAATTCCGGCACGGCCGGGCAGGTCGATAGATGCGCGCGTCCAAGCACCGTCGGCGCCAGGAAATAGCGCATCATGAAGTCGTCCGGGACCTCCGCAAGAAGGCCCCACCGCAGCAGGTTCTCCAGGTCCTGCTCCGGACAGTGGCGAATGAGATTGAGGCTCAGGTCCATGAGGCCTGCCTCGGAGCGGCGGGCGGCGACGTCGGCGAGCACGAGCGCCCGGCAATGCGCGGAAGTCATCCCCGCGGGGCCGCCGCGATGAGAGGTGTCCTCCGAGATCCAGTGAAATCGGCGCGGCGCGCGAAGGGGATCGACGCCGTCGACCCGCACGCTCGCAGGTGCCGTGCCGTTCATCAGGTGCCAAAAGCGCGACCAGATGTGGAAGGTCTTGGCTTCGATGATCGGCGTACGTGCGGGGTCGGGATGATCGTTCGTGCGCAAGCTCATGGAAAAGATGTCACACTGCCCGTCCGGACCATGGAAGGGCAACGAGAAACCGGAGTGGACGCCCATCGAGCGGGAGTTTTCCATCACGTCCCGCTCTGCCTTTGCGAGTGCAACCTTCTCCGTCACATCGGTCCAGCGCAGAAGGCCGCGCGTCGAAGGCAACCGAGCAAGTATGGGATCGCAGGTCTCGAATCGATGTGCGCGGTAGGTCTCGATATAGCCGGTTGGCACGCTCAACCAGGGCAGCTCCATGCCGCCATCCGCAAACACGCGGCAGAAGATGACGTTCGCGTAGCCTTCCTCGGCCATGGCATGCTCATGCAGCGCGCCAAGCTCCTTGACCGTCTCGCAGCGTTGAGCCTCCTCGATAAACGCATCGACAGAACGCATTAGAACCCCCGTGTGCTGATGGATTCTCCATTGCTAGAGGGCGCCGTCAACCCCTACTCATGGCCAAGACGCTGGCGGGAGCTGCAGTCCAAAAGTTGTGCATTTCGACAATCTCACTTGCAAATGATTTGCAACTGCATTAGTTTCTTAGCATGGACATGAGAACCGATGCAGTGGATGGCGCCAGCACACGCGGCTGGCGGCGGCCTTCCGAAAACCCTCCCCTTTCAGAAATTTTCCGTTCCATCCGAGTTCCGGTCACGGGCAGCAATCTCAGGAAGCAGATCGCCTTCCTCGGACCGGGCTATCTGGTGGCCGTCGGTTACATGGATCCCGGCAACTGGGCGACATCGCTCGCCGGCGGCTCGAAGTTCGGCTACGCGCTGCTCTGCGTCGCGCTCCTCTCCAACATCATGGCGATCATCCTGCAGTCGCTCTGCGCGCGGCTCGGCATCGCCACCGGTCGCGACCTGGCGCAGGCCTGCCGCGATGCGTTTCCGAAGCCCGTCGCGTGGGTGCTGTGGCTCTTCGCGGAGCTCGCGATCTGCGCCACCGACCTTGCGGAAGTGATCGGCACGGCCATCGGCCTCAATCTCCTATTCGGCATCCCGCTCGAGATCGGCGTCATCATCACCGCGCTCGACGTGTTCCTGATCCTGTGGCTGCAGAACCTCGGCTTCCGCTGGATCGAGGCGCTGATCGTCTCGCTGCTCGGCGTGATCGCCGTCTGCTTCGCGATCCAGATCGCACTAGCCGATCCCGACTGGAGGGCCGTGATCGTCGGCTTCGCTCCCACCGTGGACGTCGTGCGGAACCCCGAGATGCTCTATCTCGCGCTCGGCATCATCGGCGCGACCGTCATGCCGCACAATCTCTACCTGCACTCGGCGATCGTGCAGACGCGCGCTTACGGGCCGAGCGTCGACGACAAGCGCCAGGCTTTGAAGTTTGCCACGATCGACTCGACGGTGGCGCTCATGTTCGCCCTCCTCGTCAACGCGTCGATCCTGATCCTCGCGGCGGCGACGTTCCACAAGACGGGCCGCACGGATGTCGCGGAGCTCGGCCAGGCGCAGACGCTGCTGATGCCGCTGCTCGGCGCCTCGATCGCGCCGTCGCTGTTCGCCATCGCGCTGCTCTGCTGCGGCTTGAACTCGACCGTCACCGCGACGCTTGCGGGCCAGGCCGTCATGGAGGGCTTCATCAACTTCCGCCTGCCGGCGTGGCTGCGGCGCCTCACGACGCGCGCGGTCGCCATCATCCCGGCCGCAGCGGTCACGATCGCCTATGGCGAGAGCGAGACCGGGAGGCTCCTGATCCTGTCGCAGGTCGTCCTCTCCTTCCAGCTGCCGTTCGCAGTCGTGCCGCTCGTCATGTTCACGGCCGACCGGGCCAAGATGGGCGCGCTCGTCTCGCCGCGCTGGCTCACGGCGATTGCGGGCCTCGTCGCCGTTATCATTATCGTGTTGAATATCAAAATGCTGGTCGACCTCACGACGGGCTGATCCCGCCTTCCAAAGTCCGGTCACCCTAAGACTTCCGCCGCATTGCCACGGCTTATCCATTCGCGCTAACCACGTGGGCCGAATGGAACTGCCCCCGTTTGCGAATAGGGCTAACCGGGCGGGCTGCTCTCAAGCCCGCCGGGAAGGCAATCGCGGAAGGAATTCATGAACAGACTGAGCCGCCCGCTCGAAGACATGAAAAGCCGCTACGACGTGATCGTCGTCGGCTCGGGCTACGGCGGCGGCGTCACGGCCTCGCGGCTCGCGCGCGCCGGAAAACGCGTCGCCGTGCTCGAGCGCGGACGCGAAGTTCTGACCGGCGAGTTTCCGACCAAGTTCCCCGACTTCAAGAACGAGTTCCAGGTCCGCAGCAAGAGCTTCAGGATGGGGCCCGATACCGCGCTCTACGACGTGCGGCTCGGTGAGGACATGCACGTGCTCGTCGGCTGCGGGCTCGGCGGCGGCTCGCTCGTCAACGCCGGCGTGTCGCTCAGACCCGACGCGCGCGTGTTCGCGGACGACGTGTGGCCGGGCCAAGTGGCGCAGGACGGGACGCTCGACGAAGGCTACCGGCGTGCCGAGCAATGGGTGCGGCCGGCCTCCGATCCGCGCGCAGACGAGATGACGAAATTCAAGGTGCTGGCGCAGGCCGGGCAGGCGCTCGGGCACGCGACGATCGCGCCGCGCGTTGCCGTGAGCTTTGCTGATAACGTCGAATCCGGCCGGCGTCATGCAGCCGGCGTGCACGCGCTGCGGCGACTGCTGCGGTGGGTGCAATGTCGGCGCCAAGAATACCGTCGCCCTCACATACCTGCCCGACGCCGTGCGGCACGGCGCGCACATATTCACGGAGATCGCCGTGCGCGACGTAGGCAAGGCCCCCGGCGGCGGCTGGCGCGTTCACGGTGTCTCCACGGGCGCCAGGCGCAACGGCGGGCAGACCGAGTTCATTCTCGAGGCGCCGGTCGTCGTGCTCGCGGCCGGAACACTCGGCTCGACGGAAATCCTCCTGCGCTCGCGGGAGCGGGGTCTCGCCGTCTCCGACCGGCTCGGGGCGCGCTTTTCAGCCAACGGCGACATCATCGCCTTCGGTTACGGTGCGAAGACGCCCGTGAATGCGGTGGGCGTCGGCTATCCGTCGAAGGTCGACGGGCTCGAGATCGGTGCCTCGGTCTCGGGACAGATCGAAATCCGAGACGCGGGCATGCTTGCCCACGAGCTCAACGTGCAGGAGGGCGCGATGCCTTCGGCGCTGGCACCGGTGCTGCCCGTTCTCTTCCTGCCGAACGGCCGGTTGCTCGGCGCGCTGCAAAGCCTGATCAACGGCGTCTACAAAGGACCGTTCGCGAGCCTGCAGACATTCTTTGCCGTCTCGCACGACAGTGCGGCGGGGCGCTTCAGCCTCGAAGATGATCGACTGACGCTCGCCTGGCCGGGTGCCAATGACGAGCCGGTCTACGCCCGCCTCGACGCCATCCTCGCAGCGCTCGTGAAAGAAAGCGGCGGCGACTATGTCAAGAACCCGCTTGCAGGCACGGTCATGGGGCACAAGCCGGCGACCGCGCATCCGCTCGGCGGCTGCGGCATGGGCCGCGAGCGCGGCGACGGCGTGGTCAACCACAAGTGCCAGGTGTTCGACAGCGCTACCGGGAAGGGCCAGACGGCCGTGCACGAGGGACTTTATGTCATCGACGGCGCAATCATTCCCCGCTCACTCGGCGTCAATCCACTGCTCACGATCACGGCGCTTTCGGAGCGGGCGATGATCCACTTTGCCGAGGATCACGGTCTGCGCTTCAATGCTGCCGCGGTCGAAGCCCGGCCCGTGCCCGCCACGGCGCCGGGCATGGTCGCGGCTTAGCTCTGCAAATCCCATGCGCATCGAATACCACCGCACACTCATCGCCGATCAGGCCCGCAACACCGCGTTTCACGACGCGCTCGCGCGCGTGATCAAGCCCGGCGAAACGGTTGTTGCGGATATCGGCGCGGGGACGGGTCTCATGGGGCTACTCGCCGCCAAGCTCGGCGCACGCGAAGTGTACCTCTACGAGGCGGCCGAGGTCGCGGGCGTCGCGGCCGAGGTCATCAAGGCGAACCGCGCCAAGAATTGCCACCTGATGCCGTGCCACTCGACCGAGATGCAGGATCCGCCGCGCGCCGACGTCATCGTCTCCGAGACGCTCGGCAACTACGCGCTCGAAGAGAACATCATCGACACGCTCGCCGACGCCAGGAAGCGGCATCTCAAGGACGGCGGTGTCATCATTCCGGGAAAGATCTCGCAATTCGTGGTGCCTGTCATCTCGGACCGCATCCACCGCGAGCTCACCGTGTGGGATGGTGTCGGCTTCGGGCTCGACCTTTCGCCTGCGCGAACGATGAGCCTCAATAATGTCTATGTGCGCAGACTTGAGCCCGGCGAGCTTCTTGCCGACGGCCGAGACGCGCGGGTGTGGGACGAGGTCGATCTCAGGAGCGGCAAGGGCGCGAACCGCAAAGGCGAGGCGAGCTTCAAGCTTTCGGCACCGGCAACAATCTACGGCTTTGCCTATTGGTGGGAGGCCGAGCTGGTGCCCGGCGTCGTGCTCTCGACGGCACCGGAGGCTGCGCGCACGCATTGGGAGCAGCTCTATTTTCCGCTTCTCGAGCCGATAGCCGCCAAGGCGGGCGAAACCATCATGGTGTCGTTGCGCTCGCGCTCGTCGGAGGAAGGGGGCACGCATCTGGCCTGGACGGCCGTGCACTTCGACAAGGGCGGAGAAGTCCGTGGCGCGCCAGGCGCTCGATCTCGACCGCGGCTGGCTGCCGTAGATTCTATGCGGAGCGGTCGTGGCTCTCGGTAGCGCGGACGGGCTCCTGAAGCCGGAAGAAACCACCCAGCATGAAGCCGGTCGCGAGCGCCCAAAGACGCCAGGGTGCGGCGTGCGCCGAGGCCGCATCGGCCAAGAACGCGTCTCGCACCTGGCCAAGCCCTGACCTGCGCAGCCGGTCGAGATGCGGATCGGGCGCGGTGTCGTTGGCGGGAGCAAAGCTAAACGCAGAGAAGGACGGCTCGTTGATCTGTGCGGCAGCTCGGGTTGCTACCGCGCGGCGATCGATAACGGGGAGTAGCGGAATGAACTCGGCCCTCGGGTCGAACGCGCGCACGAACTGCGCGATACGCGGGGCGATCTCGGCGCGGAAGCGCGATCCGTTGAAGATGCCGTAGTGGCCGATCTCGCGGCAGTCGTATGAGACCTTCCTCGCATCGGGGAGGTGCGGGCAGAGGTCGTGCGCGGCGTGGCACTGCCCGCGGCCCGTGATGTCGTCCTTGCCTCCTTCGATCGTCATGAGCGCCGTACGTTGGATCTTCCCGGGGTCGACGCGGCGGCCGCGGTGAAGCATGCGGCCCTTGGGTAGGCTATGGCGCACGAAGACGGTGTCGACGGTCTGCAGGCAAAACTCTGCCGTCAGATCCATGACGGCAAGATATTCGTCGTAGAACTCGCGATGCTTCTCGGCCGGCTCGCCGTCGCCGCGCACCAGATTCTGGAACAGCTCCTCGTGCGCGTCAGCGTGGCGGCCGATGTTCATCGACATGAAGCCGGACAGCTGCAGGAAGCCCGGATAAACCTCGCGACCAGCGCCCAGATGCGGCCACGGCACGGATGAGATGACATGGCTGCGGAACCAATCGGTGCCGCGCTCCGCGACAACCTGATTGACGGCGGTGGGATTGATGCGCGTGTCGATAGGGCCGCCAGCGAGGATCATCGAGCGCGGGAGTGCGGGATCGTTGTCCTCCTCCATGAGAGCGACCGCCGCCAGCACAGGCACCGCCGGCTGGCACACGGCGTAGATATGCACATCGCCCGCGAACAGGCCCAGCATATCGCGCACGTAGTCGATGTAGTCGTCGAGGTCGAACGTGCCGGCGGTCACGGGAACGCTGCGCGCATCCTGCCAGTCGGTGATGTAGACCTCGTGCCCCGGGAGAAGCGCCTCGACGGTGCCGCGCAGGAGTGTCGCGAAGTGGCCGGAAATGGGCGCTACCACCAGGATCTTCGGATCGCGCTCGCGCCGAGCGGCGGGCAGGTCGCGCTTGAAGTGGATGAGGCGGCAGAAGGCGCGCTCCCACACGATCTCCTCGGCAACGACGATCTCGTCACCCGCAATCGTCGTCTTGGTGAGGCCGAACTGGGGCTTCAGATAGCGGCGCGTCGTGCGCTCGAATACCTCGCAGGCGGCCGCCGCGTGACGGCCGACCGTGGTGTGCGAGAACGGATTGAGAGGGTTCGTGAAAAACAAGCGGCAGGAATCGGCGGCGGCGCGCGCCGGCCCGAAAGCCGCATGGCTCAGCTCGTACCAATGGTAAAGCAACCGGCCCCCAGGTCCCACACTCCGCTGCCGTCTTGAGGCGGCATGCGGATCCCACCTATATTTAATAGCCCGTCGCAGCTCCAGCCTCTAACGCCGAGCGGTGCGGCCAAGAACCGCTTTCGCCCGACGCGTGTGCTTTTTTTGTCGTTCCCTCGGGTCGAGCATGCACTAATTCGTGACAGCCGACTAACGTTGCACGCAGCTAGAGCGCCTTCGCCAGCTCGTCGGCCAGCTCATCGACGTTCACTGTGTGCGGGAAATGCTTCAAGAGCTCGCCGGTGGGGCTCATTAGATACATGTAGGCGCTGTGGTCGACGCTGTAGTTGCCCGACGCTGAATTCGCATCGGCCACCTTCTTGAAGTAGACGCGATAGGCTTTCGCGACCGCAGCAATGTCCTCGGGCGAGCCAGAAAGCCCGACGATGCGCGGATTGAAGCTCTTCACATACTCGCCGATCACCTGCGGCGTGTCGCGCTCCGGATCAAGAGTGATGAAGATCGGCGTGAGTCCATCGGCCTTGGGACCAAGCTTGTCGAGTGCGGCCGCGATCACTTGCAGACCCGCCGGGCAGACGTCGGGGCAGTGGGTGAAGCCGAAATAGACGAGCATCGGCCGGCCGGCGAAATCCTTCTCGGTGACGCGCTTGCCGCCGGCGTCCTCCAGACTGAACGGTCCGCCGACCAGGGCCTTGCCCGTGGTCGTTGGTGCAAGGCCCGGCATCGTCCCCAGCTGCGGGCCGACAACGAGGACAAGCGCCGCCACGGCACCTGCGAGGAGGCCGACGGCCACGGCCATAACAAGCGGATTCTTCATTGCGCGAACACCTCCAGCGATCATTCACCCATCTGAACCAGCGTGCCGGCGCGGCGCGCGCTTTCGATGAGATAACGGAACAGCGCCAGCCCCAGGGCCAGATAGACCGCATTCAATGCCAATGCCCAAAGCATGAGATCGGCACGGAACTCGCCGTTCAAGACGACGGCGCGCAGGCCTTCGAAAACATAGGTCGGCGGCAGCGCCCACGCGAATGGCTGTAGCCACCAGGGCAGCGTGGTCACCGGATAGTACACGCAGGCGAGCGGCATCATGAGGAACGTCATCAACCAGGCGATGTTCTCGGCGCCGAGCCCATAGCGCAGCACCGCGCCGGTCGACACAAGGCCGAACGACCAGCTCGTGAACACGAGATTGGCGAAGAAGGCCGCGAGCGCGAGGCCGAGGCTGAACAGGTTATAGTCGAACAAGAGGAAGGCGATGGTCACGACCGGGACCATCGCCACCGAGAGCTTGATCAAGCTGACTACGATCAGGCTCGCTATGAGCTCGGCCGGGCGCAGCGGGCTCATCATGAGATGGCCGAGGTTGCGCGCCCACACCTCCTCTAGAAAGGCCATCGCAAAGCCGAGCTGGCTGCGGGCGAGGATGTCCCAGAGCAGCACGCCACCGACGAAAAGCCCGGCCGCGGTCGCAGCCAGGCTCGTCGTCTGAGCAAGGTGAACCTGGACAAATCCCCAGGTCAGCATCTGCACGAGGGGCCAGAACACCATCTCGAGCGCGCGCGGGCCCGAAGACCTCAGGAGATACCAGTGGCGGCGCACGAGAGCGCCGATGCGGCGCGCAGAGGCTTGCGGCCCGGTCTGGGGATCGAGAGCGACGGAAAACATGGGCGGAACTTGGCCGCGGCCCCGCGAAACGTCAATCGCCATCGCGGCCCAGCCTGTCGGACATCAATTGCGGCTGGGTGTTGCGCGCAATGTCGAGGAAGACCTCTTCGAGATTGCGGCGGCCGAAGTGACTGATCAAAGCTTCGGGGGTCTCGTCGGCGACGATCTTGCCCTTCTCGAGCATGATGACGCGATCGGCGAGACGCTCGACCTCGGCCATGTTGTGAGAGGCGAGAAGCACGGTCGCTCCACGCGCGCGGCGAAAGTCCTCGAGCCGCGAGCGGACCCAATCGGCCGTGTCGGGGTCGAGGGATGCCGTCGGCTCGTCCAAGAGCAAGAGCTCGGGCGCATTGAGCAGCGCCTTAGCGAGGCTGACGCGCGTCCTTTGCCCGGCAGATAGGGTGCCATAAGGACGGTCGAGAAAGTCCTCGAGCTTGAGTTCGCGGCCCAGCTCCTCGATGCGCGGGCGAAACGCGCGAACGCCGTACAGGCGCGCGAAGACCTCGAGGTTCTGGCGCACGGTCAAGCGGCGCGGGATATCTGCGTAGGGGCTCTCGAAGTTCATACGGTGGAGCACCTTGTGGCGCTCCGTCGCCATATCGGCGCCGAAGACGCGCGCCTCGCCCGAGGTCGGCGTCACGAGCCCCATCAGCATCGAGATCGTCGTGGTCTTGCCTGCGCCGTTGCCGCCAAGGAGCGCGGTCACGGCGCCGGCCTCGAGCGAGAAGGTCACCCCGTCGACGGCGACAACGTCGTCATACACCTTGCGCAGGTTGCGCACCGCAACCGGCGGCGCTGCCGCGTCGTGGGCTTTGGTCTGATCCTGCATCAAGCCTCTAGTTTGGGCGGTTCTCTGCGGCGCGGCGGGTCCCGGGTTGTGAGCCCAAGCCAGTTCCCCCGGCGTTTGCGATGTTATCTGGAACACCGGCTTCCACCTTGCAAGTCGTGCTAAAGTGTAGGCTTCGCGGGGCGCGTGTCGCCAGCGACAACAAGATGGCAGCAAACGACGGCATAGAGAGCGTGGCAAGCAGACATACGACAAGAGATCCTGCACGGCTCATCACGGCGCCGACAGACAGCAGGCTCAGGCTACAGACGATCGTGCGGCTCAGGTGGCTCGGCGTGCTCGGGCAGATCTTCGCCATCGGCGTCGTCTGGCTCGGATTGGGCTTCGATCTTCCAGTCGGCTTGTGCCTCGCCTGCATCGCCATGTCGGCGTGGCTCAACGTCTTCCTGTCAATCCGCTACCCCGGACGGCACAGGCTGTCGGTCGGCTTCGCCACGTCACTCCTCGCCTACGACATCCTGCAGCTCGCGGCGCTGCTCTATCTCACGGGCGGCATCGACAATCCGTTCACGATGCTGATCGTGGCGCCGGTGACGGTGTCGGCGGCGACGCTGCCGCTTGGAAATACGATTGCGCTCGGCATGCTCGCGCTGTCGGCGACGTTCTTCATCGCGCTGCATTCGCTCCCACTGCCGTGGAGCCCGGCGCTCACGCTCCAGCATCCTCTGATGTACAAATTCGGCGTGTTGGCTGCCGTCGCCGCCAGCATGCCGTTCCTCGCCCTTTACGTGTGGCGGCTGACCCAGGAAGGCCGGCAGATGTCGGCGGCGCTCGCGGCCACGGAGCACGTGCTGGCCAGAGAACAGAAGCTGCATGCCATCGACGGATTGGCTGCGGCCGCAGCGCACGAGCTCGGCACGCCACTGTCGACGATCACGCTGGTCACGACGGAGCTCGAGCGCCAGCTCGCAGCGGACAGTCCTTACCGGGATGATATCGTCCTCTTGCGCAGCCAGGCTCAGCGCTGCCGCGACATCCTGCAGAAGCTGACCCGGCATCCGGAGGACTCGGATCCCTTGCACTCCAGCCTGTCGGTGGCGGAGATGCTGCATGAGGCCGCCAATCCCTATCACGGAGACCGAGCGCCGCTGCACATTGCGACGGCTCCATCGCCCGCGGCGTCGGGACCTGAAGCTCGGCAGCCCGTGGGCGTGCGCAGACCCGGCGTCATCTACGGCCTCGGCAACATCATCGAGAATGCGGTCGACTTTGCCGAGACGCGGGTGGACATTCGAGCCGAGTGGGATCAGAGCATAGTGACGGTGACGATCGCCGACGACGGTCCGGGATTTCAGGGCCGAGGTTTTCGACAATCTCGGCGAGCCCTACGTGACGACGCGTCCGGCGGACGAAAAGAAGGGCGGCGGCGAGAAGACCTCGGGCCTCGGTCTCGGCTTTTTCATAGCGAAAACGCTGCTGGAGCGCTCGGGAGCAAGGATCGCGCTCGAAAATCAGCAGCTGCCGCGGCACGGCGCCATTGTTCGCATCATTTGGCCGCGGCGGGCTTTCGAGGCCAATTCCGCCGGTCCTGCGCCGCCCGATGCCGTTTCCGTTAACGAGCCACGGGAAGCTTTGGCAGCTGACTGATAACCATAGGGATTATCTTATTCTTTCGATTGAAGAAGCCCTTGGCGAACCATGCCGCAATACTATACTCCCCGGCAATCGGGAGGTGCTACGCGTGACCGAAGACCAGGACCTATCATTCCGCCAGGACGAGCTGCCGGACGACCGCTCGCTGATCATCGTCGACGACGATCGCGCCTTCCTGCAGCGGCTCGCGCGCGCCATGGAGCTGCGCGGCTTCGAGGTTCGAAGCGCGCACTCGATCGCGGAGGGGGTCGACCTCATTCGCGCGCAGGCCCCGGCGTTCGCCATCGTCGACATGCGGCTCGAGGACGGCAACGGGCTCGACGTCATCGCCGAGCTGACGCGCGTCAGGCCGGACGCGCGCATCATCGTGCTCACAGGCTACGGGAACATCGCGACGGCCGTGTCGGCGGTAAAGCTCGGAGCCGTGGATTACCTCGCCAAGCCCGCCGACGCGGACGATGTGACGGACGCTCTGCTCGCGCCTCACAATGCAAAGGCACCGCCGCCGGAAAATCCCATGTCGGCGGACCGCGTGCGTTGGGAGCACATTCAGCGCGTCTATGAGCTGTGCAATCGCAACGTCTCGGAGACGGCGCGCCGGCTCAATATGCACAGGCGCACGTTGCAGCGAATTCTAGCCAAGCGCGCTCCGAAGTAACCCGTCCCAATTCGACAACTCCTCATCCCCGGATCAAGTCCGGGGCAGGCTCTGAGCGTATCGAAGGATGAGGAGAGGCCGCGTGACCGCCTCATGGGTTCGACAGGCTCACCATGAGGCTTTTTCTCGCCGACCGCAGGTCGCGAGGGTCTGCTCAGAGTGTCCCCGAATTACGGGGAGCGGGGCGGCCGCGCCTTCGATAGTGTTTGTAGGGGATGCGGCGCTTAAGCCGCCCCGCTGCCGGGCGAGAGTGTCCACCGCCGGTCTCCGAGCATCCTTCGGAATGTCACCAGCATATGAGCGCTGGCGGCAGACGGACCCCGTCGAAGCCTATGTCTCCGGCTCTCGGCCCCGGCTCCCGCCTCACCGAGCACCGGCGCGCGCCAGGCCCCCGTGCGAAGCGGGATGGCGAGAGGATAAGCGCGGGCGAGGCGAGGGGGATAAGATTTTCGGCCTCATGGGTACGCCGGCGAACTGCCTCAAACGTCCAGGATGGCGAGACCCGCGCGCAGCGACGGATCGAGCGCGACCGAGAGCCTCGCAGCCGCGGCGCGCGCAAACCGCAGGGTCATCGACTTGCGGCGCGCGCCCGTGAGGCGCAGCTCGGGCGCCGGGCGGACAATTTCACCGCCGTAGCGATCGGCCAGAATTAGGCCCGCATCCTCGGGCAGGATCTCGACGGGAAAACTGGGGCGCACCGCAAAAAAGAGCCGGTCCGAGAAGTCGCGATACTCAGGCCATTTCTGATCAGTGCGGAAATCCTCGAGCGACGACTTGATCTCGACAATCCAGATCTCGCCCTTGTCGGTCAGGGCGACCACGTCGGCGCGCCGGCCATTCGGCAGCGGCAGCTCGGCCACACTGGTCAGGCTATGAGCTGTTAGCAACCGCACCACACCGCGACAAACCTCGAACGCAACGGCAGATTGCGGCGGGGCTCCGAATACGGGCACGCTTGCGCCGTCCACTCCTTCTTTGAACGCGGTCATTGATCTGACACCCGCAAGTGACAACGATTTCGGCCGTCCCAGCCTCTCCGGCTCAAGTTCCGCCGGGCTTTCTCCGCAGCGCGTGAGATTGTAGCCCACCGGTCGCTCCAAGGGCTAATCTTCAAATGCGGCTCGCCGCTGCAAGCAACTCCGGCGTCGACGAGGAATAGTTTCCGATGTTCTTCAAGCGTGCGAGCAAAGACAACAAGGATAAAACCGACGCGACGACGCCTGCAACCCAGGGGATGGGTGCTCCGGCCGAGTTGGCGGTCACGCCGCTCACGGCCGCCGAGCTCAGGCGCGTCGTCGATCCGAAGGGACTCGGTTTCAAGACGACGGCCGATCTCGAGCCCGCGGCGGGCCTCATCGGCCAGGATCGCGCGCTCCGTGCCATCGAGTTCGGCGCCAATATCAAGGCGCAGGATTTCAACGTGTTCGTGCTCGGGCCTCCGGCCTCGGGAAAGAGCACGGCGGTCAAAGCCTATCTCGCCAAGAAAACTGCCGGGAGCGCCGCTCCCGCCGACTGGGTCTACGTCAACAACTTCGAGGATGCCAACCGGCCGAAGGCGCTCACGCTGCCCGCGGGGCGCGCAAAGCGTCTCGCCAGGGCCATGGTGGAAGCAATCGACGAGCTGCGCGCGGCGGTGCCCGCCACCTTCGAAGGCGAGGATTACCAGGCGCGGCGCCGCGCGATCGACGAAGAGTTCCGCTCAGGTCAGGAGCAGGCGCTGGAAGCGCTCAATCGCAAGGCGGCGAAACAGAATATCGCAATCCTCCGAACCCCGCTCGGCTTCGGCATGGCACCGATGCATGACGGCAAGGTGGTCAAGCCCGAGGTCTTCAACCAGCTGCCGGAGGCCATGCGGCGCGAGATCGAGGGACGCATCGAGGCGCTGCAGAAGGAGCTGGAAGCCGCGCTGTCGCAAGCTCCCAAGGCCGACAAGGCAAGGCGCGGACGCACCGCGCAGCTCAACGAGGAGGTATCGCGCGCGGCGGTCGACGCGGCGCTCGACGACATCAAGGCGGAGTTTGCCGATCTGCCCCAGGTCGCGGCGTATCTCGCGGCCGCCGAGAGCGATCTGGTCAGGAATGCCGGCCTTTTTCTCTCGTCGGCGGGCGAGGAAAGCGAGGTCGTCAAGCAATCCGTGGATACATCGCGCGATCCGCGCTTCAGGCGCTACATGGTCAATGTCATGGTCTCGAATGACGAGAGCCAGGGCTCCCCCGTCTACGAGGAGATCAACCCCACAATCGGCAACGTCGCCGGCCGCGCCGAGCACATCGCCCAGATGGGCACTCCGGTGACGGACTTCCTGCTGATCCGGCCCGGCGCGTTGCACCGCGCCAACGGCGGCTACCTGCTCATCGATGCGCGCAAGGTGCTCATGTCGCCCTTCGCGTGGGAGGGCCTGAAACGGGCCATCAAGACGGGCCAGATCCGCATCGAGCAGCCGGCCGAGACGCTCGGCCTCGTCTCGACACAGACGCTCGATCCGGAGCCGATCCCCCTCGACGTCAAGGTGATCCTGCTCGGAGACCGCGAGCTCTACTATCTCCTCAATCAGTTCGACCCGGATTTCTCGCGCCTGTTCAAGGTGCAGGCCGACTTCGACGACACCATTCAACGCAGCAAGGAGAACGACGCGGCCTATGCCCGGCTCATCGCCGCGATCGTTGCCAACCAGAAGCTCAAACCTGTCGACGCCGACGGAGTTGCCCGCCTCATCGAGGAAGGTGCCCGCATGGCGGAAGACCGCGAGAAGCTCACGATCGAGATCGGCCGCGTCGCCGACATCGTGCGCGAAGCGGACTACTGGTCCGGCGCGGCCAAGAAGAAGGTGACAGGGCGCGAGGACATCGCGCGGGCCATCGAAGAGCACATTCAGCGGTCCGACCGCCTGCGCGACCGCTCCCTCGAAAATCTCGAGCGGGGCATCGTGCTGGTCGATACGGCCGGCCAGAAGGTCGGGCAGATCAACGGGCTCTCTCTTCTCGAGCTCGGCGATTTCTCATTCGGCCGCCCGAGCCGCATCACGGCCCGCGTGCATGTGGGACAGGGGCGCGTCACCGACATCGAGCGCGAGGCGAAGCTCGGCGGGCCGCTGCACTCGAAGGGCGTCATGATCCTGTGGGGCTACCTCGCGGGACGCTTCGCGCAGGAGGTGCCGCTGTCGCTCGCGGCGACACTCGTGTTCGAGCAGTCCTACGACGCGGTGGAAGGCGACAGCGCATCCTCGGCCGAGCTTTATGCGCTGCTTTCGGCGCTCGCCGAAGCACCCATCCGCCAGGATCTCGCGGTTACGGGCTCAATTAATCAGTGGGGCGAGATCCAGGCTATCGGCGGCGCCAACGAGAAGATCGAAGGCTTTTTCGACGCGTGCGCGGCGCGCGGGCTTTCGGGCACTCAGGGTGTTCTCATACCGCGTTCCAACATCCAGCACCTCATGTTGCGGGAGGATGTCGTCGAGGCCGTCAAAGCCGACCGCTTCGCGATCTATCCCGTGTCGACGGCCGACGAAGGCATCGGCCTCCTGACGGGACTCAAGGCGGGCGAGCGACGCGCCGACGGCCTATTTCCCGCCGGCAGCGTCAACCGCCTCGTCGAGGACAAGCTCAAGGCGTTCGCGGACCGCGCGCGGAAATTCGCGGGCAGCAAAGGGGACGAGCCCGCGTCCGGAAAGGCTGCCTCATGATCGCGCACGTGGCAGAGGCCGGCGAGGACCGGGGGCGCGTGGTGCTTCGCCTCGGCTCGTCGGGACACATGAGCGAGATCGCCCTCGAAGCGGCGATGCGCGTCGCGCAGGCGTTCCAGTCGGAGATCGAAAGCGTGTTCGTCGAGGACCGCCAGCTCTTCGATCTGGCACGCTTTCCGTTCGCGCGCGAGATCGCGCTCTCCGGGCGGCGGACGCGCGTGCTCTCGCCGGGCGAGATCGAACATGACATCCAGATGCAGGCGGCCATCTTGCAGCGCAAGGTGCTGGCAATCGCGCACAGCTTCGAGGTACCTGCGCGCACGCGCATCGTTCGCGACGAGCCGGTGCGGGCGCTCGCGATTGCGTGTGCGGAAAGCGGGCCGTGGAACGTGGTCACGCTGGCGGAGCCTTTCATGGCGCGAGATGCCACCGAGCTGTCAGAGCTCTTCGATGCGGTCACCGGGACGACGGGCTTCGTTCTGGCAGGGCCAAAGGCGCGGCACACGACGGGCGACGTGGTTGCTGTGATCGAGGACGTCGAGCGCGTGCCGTCGATGCTGCGTGCAGCGGAGCGGATCGCGGCCGCGACCGGTGGCGCGGCGCGCCTGCTCCTGATCGACGATGACGCCGAGCGCCTCGAGTGGATGGAGGGGCAGGTGCGTCTCGCGCTCGTGCAGCGCTCAGCCATCAATCTCGAGACCGTCAACATGTCGCGGCGCAACATGGGATCGGTCGCGGAGATGCTGCGCCGGGCCGGCGTGGGTTTCGTCATTGCACGGTTTCGCGGACGGTTCGTCTCCGGCGACGGCGGCCTCGCGCATCTTGCCGCCATGCTCGAGGGGCCGCTGTTCCTCGTCCGCTGAGGTGGTCCGGCGGCACCATGATGTGCCCCTCTTGTTTGGCGGCGCGTGCCCCTTTACTAGGGTCTGCGTGGCAGGGCCACTACCGGAGAACGACGACACATGACAGCTGCGCTCACGGGGTTCGCCGGCGATTCCATGGCCTGGCTCGAGACCCTCTTCGGCCCCGCTGGCGCCTACGCCGTCCAGGTTCTGAAGATCATCGGCATCGATATCGTGCTGGCCGGCGACAATGCGGTCGTGATCGCGCTTGCATGCCGCACTCTGCCGCCGCGTCAGCGCATGATGGGTATCCTGCTCGGAGCAGGCGCCGCCGTGGTGCTGCGTGTTCTCTTCACGCTCGTCGTCCAGGAGCTGCTCGACGTCAATCTGCTCAAGCTCGTGGGTGGACTTCTTGCTGTTCTGGATCGCGGTCAAGCTTCTCATCGCCAACGACAGCAGCGACGGCAACTACAAGAGCGGCACCAATCTGTGGGAAGCGGTGCGCATCGTGGCCCTTGCCGACATGGTCATGAGCCTCGACAACGTGCTGGCGATTGCTGCCGCCGCGCACGGCGATCCGTGGCTCATCGTGTTCGGTCTCCTCGTCTCGATCCCGCTCATCGTCGGCGGCGCAACGTTGATCACCAATCTCCTGACCAAGTATCCGATCCTGGTCTGGGCCGGCGCCGCCTTGCTGGGCTGGATCGCGGGCGAGCTCATCGCTACCGAGCCGGTTCTTCAGCCGGCCATGGATGGCGTTGCAGAATTCCTCGGTGTGACCACGAGGACGGTCGCCAGGCTGCTCGAGGTCACGGGCGCCGCGCTTGTGTGCACTGTCGGCTACGTGATCCAGCGCAGCAGCGAACGGCGAAACGAGGCCTGAGCCGGGAATCGCCATGCCGGGACGACAGTGAGCGCCTCAGATGCCCGAGCTGCCGGAAGTCGAAAACGTACGCCGCGGCCTCGAGCCGCATTTCAAGGGCCACCGCATCCTGCGCGTCGAGATGCGCCGCCGCGATCTCAGATTTCCGTTTCCCGATCGCTTCGTGGGGCGGCTTGAAGGCGCGAAGGTCGTCAGCCTCGAGCGGCGCGCCAAGTATCTGGTCGCGCACCTGTCTACGGACGAGGCGCTGATCATGCACCTCGGCATGACGGGCCGTTTCACGGTGCGCGTGAAAGGCAGCAAGCAAGATCTCGAGCTCGGCGATTTCGAGTACGAGACAGCGAGCGACGCCAAGCACGAGCACGTCGTGTTCCATCTTTCGGGCGGCGAGCGCGTCAGCTACAGCGATACGCGCCGCTTCGGCTATATGCTGCTCGAGCCAGAGGGGCAGATCGGCGAGCATCCGCTATTCCGCGCTCTCGGCGTCGAGCCACTCGGGCCGGAGCTCACGCCCGCCTATCTCGCCAAGCGCGCGGCGGGACGGCGAAGTAATCTCAAGGCGTTCCTCATGGACCAGCGGATCATCGCCGGTCTCGGCAATATCTATGTGTGCGAGGCACTCTTCCGTGCCGGGCTCGCGCCGTCGCGCAAGACATCGACACTCGCGAGACGCTCCGGCGCGCCGACTGCACACGCCGAGCGTCTCGTCCCCGAAATCCGCGCCGTGCTCAAGGCAGCGATCGCCGCGGGCGGATCGACGCTGCGCGACTACAGACGCGCCGACGGCTCGGAAGGCGGCTTCCAGCACGCTTTTTCCGTCTACGGCCGCGAGGGAGAGCCTTGCGTGCGGTCCGGCTGCCGGGGCATTGTGCGGCGCAGCATCCACAGCGGGCGCTCGACATTTCACTGCCCCGTTTGTCAGCGCTGAGGAACACCCTCGTCGCGCGTAACACCGACGCAGCATCAATAGAACCGGAGTTGGGCCATGGCC
Organism: uncultured Alphaproteobacteria bacterium; assembly: GCA_963821565.1. Classification (GTDB taxonomy): domain Bacteria; phylum Pseudomonadota; class Alphaproteobacteria; order Rhizobiales; family Hyphomicrobiaceae; genus Hyphomicrobium_C. The sequence goes on along the minus strand of CAWGEK010000002.1, from coordinate 414,184 downwards.
TTCACAACAATCCTCACCGAGAAGAAGGGCCGCGTCGGCCTGATCACGCTCGACCGGCCGGCCGCGCTCAACGCGCTCAACGACCAGCTCATTCGCGAGCTCAATCAGGCCCTCGACGGCTTCGAAGCCGACGAGGACATCGGCGCCATCGTCATTACAGGCTCCGAGAAGGCGTTCGCGGCCGGCGCCGACATCAAGGAGATGCAAGCGAAGTCCTACATCGATGCCTACAAGTCCGACTTCATCGCCAGTTGGGAACGCATCACGCGCTGCCGGAAGCCCGTCATCGCGGCGGTCGCCGGCTTCGCGCTGGGCGGGGGATGCGAGATCGCCATGAGCTGCGACCTGATCATCGCTGCGGATAATGCGAAATTCGGCCAGCCCGAGATCAAGCTCGGCATCATGCCCGGCGCGGGCGGCACGCAGCGGCTGACGCGCTTTGTCGGCAAGTCGAAGGCAATGGAAATGTGCCTCACGGGGCGGATGATGGACGCGGCCGAGGCCGAGCGTTCGGGCCTCGTCTCGCGGGTGGTGCCTGCGGCGGAGCTGCTGGCGGATGCACTCAAGACCGCGGGGACGATCGCGTCGATGTCGCTCACGGCCGTCATGATGACGAAGGACTGCATCAACCGCGCGTACGAGACCTCGCTAGCCGAAGGCGTGCGCTACGAGCGGCGCACGTTCCACGCCATGTTCGCCACCCACGATCAGAAGGAAGGCATGGCCGCCTTCACCGAGAAGCGCAAAGCGAAATTCGAGCACCGGTGAAGGGCAGCCAAGAAGTTGCAGTGGCGCTTAGAGGCTTACTTCAACGCTGCGACCGGGCGCTCCGGCTCGTCGAATTTCAGGACAAGCACGCCACGGATCGTGTCGATGCTCGTGTCGAAGTCGGCGTGGGCGTCAAAGTCCTTGGTGATCTTGGTTACGTCGCAGTAATTGTACTTGTAATAAGTTTTGGAGGCTGTATCCGAGCCGCTCCCGTCGTCATATTCGGCATGACGATATTCAACCTTGAGCGACACGTTCTTGCGCAGCTTGAGCTCAACGCCACCACCGTAGAAGTAGCCCTGCAGATCGTCGGGCGCCTCGATGTTGAGCGTCGGCCCGTGCTTGAAGTCCACGGTTACGCCGCCGTCCAAGCTCGCTTCCGAATAACCGCCGACGCCGTAAAACAGGATGCGCGGAGTAACGAGGATGCCGAGGCGCCCGCCGATATTCCAGACATGGTCGAGTTCGATGTCGCCGTCGACCGAGGCGAACTCCTTCTTGCCCCACTTGCCGTAGGTGAATAACGTCTCGGAGAAGCTGTCGTCGGCGTCCTGATAGAAGTCAAAGTCAGCGAATGCGCCGATCAGGAAGCGCTTGTGGATGAGCCGGTCGTAGCCGACCTGCATAGTGCCGAAGAGGTGCCAATCGTCGTCGCTGCTAAAGCTAGCGCTCTTGGTCTTTGTCTTCGGGTCCCCATACGGCTCCCACTTGCCGCCGTAACACGGATCGAAGTTGACACTGTCAGTCGAAACAAGGGCGAGGTCGGGCACCTCCTTCTTCTTCATGCACTTCTCTTTCGTCTTTGTCTTGGTGGCATCGACATCGACGCTGTGGTCGAAGGAGCCGGCGCCAATGCCAACGCCAACATAGAGACCGTCCCACACGTATTCTTCGGAAGGCGCGGGCCCGTCCTTCAGGCTTTCCATTCCGTCAGCCAACGCACTGGAAGCGATGGCGAACGACGACATGGCAGCAACCGCGGATAACACTACGCTACGCTTACGCAACATAGGGAACTCCCCCTCACGCGTTACTCAACTACTCACGAACTTCCCCCTCTTGCCGGCGGGTTACCCTTGACGCGAGCGCCGTGATGCAGGCGCTCAGGCAACAAATTCCTGTCGTTGGCGCCGCCTAGCGACACCACCGTTCAAAGACCCGACCGTCTGCTTAAGTGAACTCGTCTTCGCCTTGAGTAGCACCGCGAGAGGAACAGCCATTTCGGCGTCCTCGCGCGTTCTCTCACTTGCCTGCTTGTGATTTTTTTTTGCTATTCTGTCCTTCCACGTGCCAAGCGGCACGCCACTTGGAAGGCAGTCAGCTTATTCTTGAGGTCGCGACGCCCTGTGGCACATTTTGTGCTCAGGTTTTCCACAGCCCGACCCAAATCACGCATATTGAACGGGCATTATCAACAGCGTTCGATTTAATTGGGCTGTTTTGACGAAGCTTTGTGGCGCGCTCGCAACGGAGCGCTTGCGCTGAAGTAGATGCAAAAAAACTGCCGCGCTCTACCAAAAGTGTAACGATTCCCGCACACTTAGAATTCGACGTGCCGCCGCTCAGCTCATAGCAAATTGGGCCGCGGGGGCAGGGCGTGCGACGGGGCAAAACGCCTTCACCGAAAACGCATGGGCAGTTTCAAGCGCCAGTGAGGGGCAGGGAGGTAATGGCTCACTCACATCACTTGATCGAGGGCGTCATGAGCTGGGGCGGATTCCGGCGGCTCATCTACGTGCTGATCCCGGTCACGGCCTTTTTCGTGTCGGGCAGACGTGGTGAACTTCGGTGCGAGCGTCCAATGCTGGAACTGGATGTACTATACGGGCGTCACGACGTTCGCCGTCGCGATCGCACTGGCCATCGGATTACCCCGCCAGCTCGACGACACCATCGAGGCCTTACGAAACAACAACACGCTGGTGCTGACGGCGGAGGAGCTCGGCGCGATCAAGGCCAGAATGGCGCACGAGGCCAGGCCGTGGCGCTTCTGGTGTGCGGTTCTCATATTTCTCGTCGTCTTCGGAGGCTGGATCTGGGCGAGCTACACCGAAGTCGTGCGCGCGAACCTGGATTGGAGCCAGTTCCACCAGCAGTACGGCACGACGGCCATCGCCATTGCCCTCGGACTGATCGGGCTCATCATATTCATCATGGCTGTCTGCGGCTTCTATGCGGGCGCCTTTTTCGGCACCGCGGCCGCGCACGGCAGATTTGCCTCCATCGTTGCCGGCGAGAACATCCGGCTTCGCATTCGCCCCGACCATTTCGACGGCGCGTCGGGCTTGAAGCCAGTCGGCGACTTCTACCTCTATCAGGCGTTTCTCACCGCCATGCCTCTGCTGTGGTTCGCGGTCTGGTGGCTCATCATCCCGATCTACAAGCCGTCCGGCTGCGTCGGCCCCGAGTATTCGGGCTGGAGAGAGCCTTTCGTCATCATGTGGCTGGTCACGCTGGCATTTACGTATCTCGGCTTCATTCGGCCAATACTCAAACTGCGCCGGCGCGTTCTCGGCGAGCAGAAGCGCATAGAACGCGAGGACGTGCCGCGCATTGAAGAAGTAATTCGCGGCTTGCAGCAGAAGATCCTGGAAGGCGGTCTCTCCGAGGATGAGAGGAAGGCCGTGAACGAGAAAATTGACCGGCATGCGTCCTACGCCTGGAGCGTACGGCAGATGTCCGCCTGGCCGATGGATGCGCGCACGCAGCGGCGCTACTTCTCGGTTCAGGCCATTGTCAGCGTCGTGCCGCCGGCCATTGAGGGGCTCACAAAAATTGGAGCGATTGCCGTCAGCCTGCCTGACGACGGCTCGTGGAAATGGCTGAAAGCGTTCGTGATCTTAGTTTTATGAGGTGCGGGCTAGTTGCCGTGCCTTTCAGGCCGGGCGCTTCGTGCCGCGGGTCTGCGTGATGGCGGCGATCAGGCAGAGAGCTACGATCGCGATGCCGCCAGCTAGGAATACATGGTTGGCAGCCCAGTCGCCCCTATGCGTCTCGAGCTTGCCGGTTCCGACGAGATAGATGAGCCCGCCCGCAGCGGCGGCGGCGTGCAGAGCCGTGAGATGGAGAGGCGGCAGGACCGTGCTCGTCTCGCGATCCAGACGATTGGCGTAGAGCGACACACCGACCGCAAAGAGCGCCGCGCCGAGGCCGTACTGCCAGGAATGCCTCCAGACGAGATCGGACAGCGAGTAGACGGCAAAGAGAGCGATCGCGCCCCAGGCATAGACGAAAGCCGCGATCCATACATTGCACACCAGCGCAGTCTTGAAGGCGCTATCACTGCCGAAGGCTGCGCCGCCCCAGAGCGGCGCATTTATCCAGAGAGCGGCGCCAATCACGGCGGCTGCAAAGAGGCCGGCGGCAAGAGCCGAACTGACCGTGTCGCCGCGCCCCGCGCCCAAGACCATGGCCGCAATGCTCAGCGCGCCTGCCAGCAGCAGCCATGGGAGGAGCGGTCTCAGCGACATGGTGCGCTCGTAGGGTTCAGCCGTCGTACGTCCATAATCAGCCCTTCGTACCCGAGCCTGGCTTCTTGTCGTTGATCAGCGCGTGCGCGGTGATGGCGAGGAGTGCCAGGGCGCCGAACAGGAAGATGATGTTGCCGGCCCAGTCGCCGTCGGCGGGCCAGTAGAATTCCTTGTCGGGGTCGATGGCTAGGCCGATCACAGTCACGACCATGCCGACGAGCTGTCCGATTGCCATGTAGCGGCCGAGCGCCAGCATCGTCTCGTCGTCGCGCCCGGCATTGGCGTCGCGCTCGAGCAGTGCCGCGTAACCGATGCACAGGGCACCCACAACCGCAAAGGCCGCAAAGAACTGCCACCACTCATGCCAGGTGAGGATGAAGACGTAGACGATAAAAAGGCTCACGGCTCCCCAGAGCCAGACTACGCCCATGTAGCGGGCCGAGGCGGCGGCGATCCTGCTCGGTGAGGCGCCCGAGGCGGCAAGGCGCTGGCGATCGCGCATGGCAAGCAGCGCCCAGACGACGGCTGCGATCGCGGTAGCGACGATCAGAGGCCCCGGCCGCTCTTCGGCCGAGATCATGATGGTCGCGATCAGGCTCGCCGTGAGCACCACGAAGCAAGCAATGAGAGAAGAAGCTGGCACGTGACCCCCGGGCTTGATCTCAACGACAAAAGCGACCCGGACTTACACCACCATTTTGCGTAGGTGAAAAGACGGCATCGGCGCCGCAACGTTCATGCCTGCCTCGGTGCGATCCCGACGGAAGAATTACTGAAGGGCGAGCCGGAGAATCTAGCAAATTCAAGCGTCAATGTTGCGCGGCCATCAGACGTCGCCCTATTCGAACCGGTGCCGATAGCCGCCGGCGGTTCTGCTCACTTCTACTTCTTGCGCGACTGCAGACTCTTGAGGCTGCTACGCGCGTTCTTCTCGGCCGCCTTGTAGCAGTCGCGCTCCAACTCGAGCCTCGCGATCTCCAAGAGGTTGCGATCAGCATAAGCCTCGGGCGCGCCGGACGCCTCAGGCGGCGTCTTGGCGCCTTTGACGCTGCAGTCGGGAGCCGATGAGGACGCCAACGCGGGCTCGTCGCGGGTTGTCGCATTAGCCCCGCCGAGGATCGAGGTGTTCCAGTTGTCCGGGCTCTCAAGCTCGGCGCAATTGCAGCATCCGCCGATGATCATCACCGTCGAGCAAAGTGCGACCACAAAGCAGGAATCGTAGGCTCTTTTCGCGAATGGCCTGTGATTGGATGCGGATCGTACGCCGAACATTTGCTCACTCGCGACAATACGATCGGGGCTCAAACGCTCATTGCGCATGAAGGCGCATACCCTCCATCGCTCGGAGAAGTGGTCGGGAGATGGCGGAGAAATGGAAAAAGCAAGTCACGGTCACGGCGGCAACTCGGTAAGCGGGAGGCCATAGCTGGAACGGCCCGGCTCGGCTCTACTCGCGAGCGACCGGCTTCGTCTTGAGAGCCGCCGCTTGCGTCAGCTCGTGAGCGCGGCGGTACCAGAATTTGGCGCTTTCGGGGTCGGCGGATACGCCTTTAAGGCCGTATCGCGCAAGGCTCGCGGGGTCATAGGTGCTTCCCAGCGCAAGAGCACCCTCGGCCAAACCGCTCTCCGCGGCGCGCCGAAAAGCACGGCGCGCACCGTCCAGATCACCTTTGGCCAGGAGCGAGCGGCCCTCGGCCAAGAGCGACGACGCCGATTGATCCTCGTCCTGCCCCGCGCTCTTGGGCGCGGCCTCTTTCGTCGCGGTCTCATCGGCGGGCTGCGTTACGACGACGCGCTCTCCGATCTGGGTCTTGGGCTCGGCGTCAGCGGGCGCCGTTTGAGAGACGACCCCGGTCGGCTGCTCGGCGGCTGCGGCCGCCGCGTCACCTTTGGCCAGGAGCGAGCGGCCCTCGGCCAAGGGCGACGACGCCAATTGATCCTCGTCCTGCCCCGCGCTCTTGGGCGCGGCCTCTTTCGTCGCGGTCTCATCGGCGGGCGGCGTTACGACGACGCGCTCTCCGATCTGAGCCTTGGGCTCGCCGTCGGCGGGCGCCTTTTGTGAGACAACCTCGGTCGGCTGCTCGGCGGCTGCGGGCGCCGCATCGCCTTTGGCCAGGAGCGAGCGGCCCTCGGCCAAGAGCGACGACGCCGATTGATCCTCGTCCTGCCCCGCGCTCTTGGGCACGGCCTCTTTCGTCGCGGTCTCATCGGCGGGCGGCGTTACGACGACGCGCGCTCCGATCTGGGCCTTGGGCTCGCCGTCGGCGGATGCGCCTTTAAGGACGTACCGCGCAAGACTCGCGGGGTCATAGGTGCTTCCCAGCGCAAGGGCACCCTCGGCCAAACCGCTATCCGCGGCACGCCGAAAAGCACGGCGCGCACCGTCCAGATCACCTTTGGCCAGGAGCGAGCGGCCCTCGGCCAAGAGCGACGACGCCGATTGATCCTCGTCCTGCCCCGCGCTCTTGGGCACGGCCTCTTCCGTCGCGGTCTCATCGGCGGGCTGCGTTACGACGGCGCGCTCTCCGATCTGGGCCTTGGGCTCGCCGTCGGCGGGCGCCGTTTGAGAGACGACCCCGGTCGGCGGCTCGGCGGCTGCGGCCGCCGCGGCGCGCGCACGGGCAAGCTCTTCCTGTGCCACACGTGCGGCTTCCTCTGCGGCGAGGCGTGCGGCGCGCTCGGCGGCCTCACGCGATTCCTGCTCCCTCGAGATTTGCGCCTCGGCATCAATCGATGCCGCTTCCTCGGCGGGGGGAGCCTGAGCCAGCCACAGGGCAACGCCGAATCCGGCGAGCACCGTCAACACGCCGACCGTCGCGGGCAACGCCACGCGCAGGCCAGCAACGGCAGCGGGCACGTTGAGCATTGCCGCGCTACGCGCGAACTTCAGCAGGGCCTGCAGCACCGGCGGATCCTGCTGGCGCCAGGAAACATAGGTGCCGAATGTCCAGACGTGCCCGTCGGGATCGCGGCACGAGTAGCAGCAGCCGCCGTGCTCGTAAGTCTTGATCTCGAGCACGATATCGGCGCCCGCTTCCTTGGCGTTGCGGTAGTGAGCCTCGATGTCGTCGACGACGAAATAGCAGCTCTCCGTCTCGCCTTGCTCGATCTCCGCGGGCAGTGGGAGCAGCGCGTTGCCCTCGGCGGCGACCGTATCAATTGCGGACGCTGCGACGGCGTCGCCGGCCGGCGTCACCATCACAAGACTGTCGCCGAAACGCAGGTGTGCGAAAACAATGCTGCCGTCGTCGCGGAGCGCGACGTAATGCGTCTCGAAGCCCAGCGCACGGCAGAGCCATTCAATGGAACGCGCAGGATCGCGGCAGCGAATAAATGGCAGGACGTTCGACCGCGGCGACTGCGCGGTTTCCCACATCGGCAACTCCCCCCAATACAAACAGCGCCTGCGTGTCGCTCGTGGGCGAACAAGGTGTCGAAAATTTAGCGTGTACGCCGCATCTTTGATGAGAAGGCGCAAGCGGTCAAGCGCCTGGGGCTCAAACGGCTCCCAGGCACCAGGCGAGGATCGCCTTCTGCGCGTGGAGGCGGTTCTCGGCTTCCTCGAAGACCACGGACTGTGGTCCCTCGAGGACCGCCTCGGAGACCTCGTGGCCGCGATAGGCGGGGAGGCAATGCATGAAGATCGCGCCCTTCGCCGCCTTGGCCATCAGCGCCGCATCGACCGCATAAGGCTTCAGGAGCTGCTTCCTGCGTGCGCCATCCGTCTGGCCCATCGAGACCCAAGTGTCGGTCACGATGCAATCGACGCCGCGCACGGCCTTCGCCGGATCCTCCATGATCGTGACGTCGCCCTTCTCGCGGCGCACCCAATCGAGGATATCGTCGCTGGGCCGGAGCTCGGCCGGGCAGGCGACGCGCAGCTCGAAGCCGAAGCGCGCGGCAGCTTGCATCCAGGAGGCCGCGACGTTGTTGCCGTCGCCGACCCACGCAATTGATCGTCCCTTGATGGGACCGATGTGCTCCTCGAACGTCATGACGTCGGCCATGATCTGGCAGGGGTGAGTTTTGTCGGTCAGGCCGTTGATGACCGGCACGCTCGAATATTTGGCGAGGTCGAGCAGGGTCGCGTGCGAGTTGGCGCGGATCATGATGGCGTCGCCATAGCGCGAGAGCACGCGTGCGGTATCGGCGATGCTCTCGCCGCGTCCAAGCTGCAGGTCGGTGTTGTTCAACGTGATGGTGCCGCCGCCAAGCTGGCGCATGGCGACATCGAAGGAAACGCGCGTTCTCGTCGACGGCTTCTCGAAGATCAAGAGAAGCACCGCGTCCGCGATGCCCTTGGGCTTGAGCTTCGCCGGAACACGCTTGCCGGCGGCCTTCATCGCGTGCGCGGCGTCGATGATCCGGCGTAGCGTCTTGCCGTCGATACCATCGAGGTCGAGAAAATGACGAATGACGTTCGATTTGCCCATGGCCCCGGGCGGCTCCAATATTTGAGATTAGCCGCCGCTCAGGCGCGACTTGGAAAGACGCGTCATGGCGCGCGCGAGCCGCTCGATCCCTTCGCTGATCTCGCCGTCCTCGACGTTGAGCGGCGGCAGGATGCGGACGACATTGTCGGCGGCGGCGACGATGAGCAGTTTTTCGGCAGCAGCGGCACCGACCATATCCGCCGGCGGCAGCTTGAGCTTGAGGCCCATGAGAAGCCCCTCGCCGCGCACTTCCTCAACGACGTCCGGGAACTGATCTGAAAGACGCGCCAGGCCCTGCTTCATCCGTAGAGCCTTCGAGCGCACGGCTTCGAGGAAGCCCGGCTCGAGCACGACATCGAGCACTGCGTTGCCGACGGCCATGGCGAGCGGATTGCCGCCGAAGGTCGAGCCGTGCGTGCCGGGCGTCATGCCCTTCGCGGCCTCGGCGGTCGCCAGGATGGCGCCGACCGGAAAGCCGCCTCCCAATCCCTTGGCCACGGCCATAATGTCAGGCTCGATGCCCGCCCATTCGTGGGCGAAGAGCTTGCCCGTGCGGCCGATCCCGGTCTGCACCTCGTCGAGCAGGAGCAGGAGACCGTGGGCGTCACAGATCTCGCGGAGCGTGCGCAGAAACCCGGGCGGAGCGGAGCGAACGCCGCCCTCGCCCTGAATCGGCTCGACCATGATGGCCGCCGTCTCTGGTCCGATCGCGGCTTCGACGGCGGCGATGTCTCCGAAGTCGACGTGATCGAAGCCCGGGATCTCGGGCCCGAAGCCCTCCATGTGCTTCTCATTGCCGCCGGCAGAAATGGCGGCAAGCGTGCGCCCGTGAAAGGCGCCCCGGAACGTAATGACGCGCCAGCGCTCAGGATGGCCTGAGACGAAGTGATAGCGGCGTGCGGTCTTGATCGCTCCCTCGCAGGCTTCGGCTCCCGAATTGCAGAAGAAGACCTTGCCGGCAAAGGTTGCCGCAACAAGGCGCTCCGCAAGCCTCTCCTGACCGGCGACACGATAGAGATTGGAGGTGTGCCAGAGGCTTTTGGCCTGATCGACGAGGGCCTCGACGAGGCGCGGGTGCGCATGGCCAAGCGCGTTCACCGCAACGCCGGCACCGAAGTCGAGGTAGCGCTCACCTTCGTTCGTGACCAGCCAAGAACCTTCGCCGCGGTCGAAAACCAAGTCCCGGCGGGCATAGGTACCCATAACTGCCGGCGACGGGCCGTTTGCGGCGGCCGAGCGTTTGGGCAGAGAGGCTGGCAGGGGTTTGGACATGGCGCCCATCCCACTCCCATAAAAATCAAAAAGGCCGCCTCCCCGGCGGCCATCAGAGCCTTTGGGTGATACGCGCGGCGCGTTCTGCTGTCAACGCGGAGGTGTGCTCGCGCCGCTTCCCCACGAGGGCAAACGTCGCTCGACCATGTCGCGGCAAACGAATTCCGGGGACATTGCAGCGCAGCGCCCGCAGAGCGGGCTCCCTCGAATCGTTCTGTGGCGTCGACGCCACTTCTCCCTGTCAACAACCCGCCGCAAAGTCGGTGCGCCTTGTAGAGGAAAATCAGGTTGTTGTAGGTTTAGCCCGTCCGGCCACGAGATATCGCGTTGTATCGCGACCTTGTTGTACCCGTGCCCGGCACGCGTTGAGGCCAAGTCTGTTCGGCCTCCCCACCTTACGCGTGCGTCCCAAGTCCTGCGTCATCCCTTGTGAGTGCCAGTAGGGGCAGAGCTCCGTGCTCCCGCCAGCGTTGCTTATGCGCTGAGGGTCGCCGGTCGCGTCGTTGCCCGTCGAAATCTTGAGCCGCCCGCTTCCGGCGCGGCCTTGCTGTGATTTGCATAAAGGAGCGACATGACGATGGCCTGGAACGATGAACGCGTCGAGCTTTTGAAGAAGCTCTGGGCCGAGGGACTGAGCGCAAGCCAGATCGCCGGACGCCTTGGCGGCGTGACACGCAACGCGGTGATCGGCAAAGTTCACCGGCTCGGTCTTTCGGGGCGCGCCACGACATCGCGCATGAAATCTCACCGGCCGCGCGCGCGAGCGGCGACGGCCCGGCGCATCGCCAAGTCGCGCTTCGCCAACACCGGCAATCCGGCGCTCAGGGCTCTCTATCATCCGGAAGCCGAGCCCTTCACACCGTCGGTCGAGGAGCTCGTCATTCCCGTCAAGGAGCGCAAGTCGATCCAGACGCTCGCCGAGTGCAGCTGCCGCTGGCCGATCGGCGATCCACAAATGGCCGACTTCCATTTCTGCGGAAAGAACAAGGTGCCAGGCCTGCCCTATTGCGAATTCCACGCGCGGCGCGCCTTCCAGCCGCCGCAGCCGCGCCGCCGCGAGCGCGAGATCGTCGAGCCGAGAATTCCAGCGCTGGCGTCGCCCGCGCAGCCGGGCAAGGAGCCGGCCGACGCATAAGGTCACGACACCAAGCTTACGCACATACGTGCGGGGAAGCGGGGCGTGCAGGGAAAACGGGGGGCGAAGGCCGGAAGCCAACGGGGAGGCTTCCGGCCTTTTTTTTCGGGACTGGGCTTCAGCCGATCGCAGATGTCGTCCGCGCCGTCGCGAGGGCGCCTTCGAGCACGCGCGCGAACTCGCGCCGCTCGTCATCGTTCAAGCAGCGGGCGAATTCGAACTCGCGGCCGTGCGAGGCAAGCCGAAGGTTGGTTCGGCCGTCGCGGCGCTCGGACAAGCGGACGCGAACCCAATAAGGATTGAACTCGAAGCTCTTCTGCCGCCCCGAAGGCTCGACAAGGGTGAGGGTTAGGAGTGCCGGCGTCAACTCAACCAGCTCGTAGGCGCGGCCCGAGCGGTAGTTCAGACGAAACGCGACATAGATGAGAAGAACGTCGAGGCCGAAAAAGCCGAAGACGGGCCAGGCGCCGATGCTCAGAAACACGGCGCCTATCACAAAGCTGATCGTGCCGATGGCCAGCATCAGGATGAGGAAGCCACGGGGGTCGAGGGACCTGTGGGGATGAAGGATGGCGCGAAAGGCGCCGTCTCCTTGCTTTCCATTTGCGTTTCCGTCCATGTGGTCCACCCTAGGGTCTTTCCGATCTTCCTCGAATTACGGAAAGACCCTAGCTCTTTGTTCTTCGTGCTTCTTACCGGAAAACCGGTTCCCACTTTTCCGGAAACACTCTAGCCGCTCGCTACCCGAAGATGAAGTCCCGATGGCAACACCGCGCCCAGCTGCAAGACCCAAGATACGCGCAAAACGGGGGGGCGACCGCCCTCAGGCGGCACTGAGCCCGGACGACATCCAGGAAATTTTCCGCCGTTTTGCGGCCGACAATCCCGAGCCCAAGGGTGAGCTCGAGAGCGTCAATACATTCACGCTTCTGGTCGCTGTCGTCCTCTCAGCACAGGCCACCGATGCGGGCGTGAACAAGGCCACGCGAGCGCTGTTCAAGGTTGCTGACACACCAAAAAAAATGGTCGCGCTCGGAGAGGAGAAGCTGCGCGAGTACGTGAAGTCGATCGGCCTCTATCGCAACAAGGCTCGCAACATCATCCTCCTTTCCGAAAAGCTACTGGCGCTCTTTGGCGGCGAGGTCCCGGCCGACCGCGATGCCTTGGAGACGCTGCCGGGCGTCGGGCGAAAGACGGCGAACGTGGTGATGAACGTGGCGTTCGGCGCGCCGACCATGGCGGTCGATACGCATGTCTTCCGTGTCGCGAACCGCATCGGTCTCTCGAAGGGCAGGACGCCGCTCGAGGTCGAGGCGGACCTCCTACGTGTGGTGCCACCCGAGTACGGCGTGCACGCCCATCATTGGTTGATCCTGCATGGACGCTACATCTGCAAGGCGAGAAAGCCCCTCTGCCCAGCGATGCATCATCAACACGCTGTGCCTCTATCCGGACAAGACTACCGGACCTTGACCGGCAATAGCAGACAACTGACCTTCAGATATCGCTGCTTCATAGATTATCGCGTTTCGGCACGCCTATTTTCCAAATAGAAACCACGACAATTCTTATGCTGTCCATCTGAATGCCGATTAATTAAATCATCACCGTGCGCCGATACAAATCGGACTAATAAAGCACGCAACAAAACTGCCAAACAGGGCGGGAGCGTTTGTAATGAGTGGTCCCGGCGCACTGCCGGCGGACGGCGAGGAATTCTCTCGAAAGCCGTCGGCACTCGAGACTGAAAAGCTTATCGAGCAAACGAGGAAGCTTGCCCAGCTCAACTCGTGGTTCGAGGTTGCGCTCAACAACATGGCGCGCGGCTTGTCGATGTTCGATGCGAACAAGCGTCTCATCGTCTGCAATGCCATCTACCGCGAGATCTACGAGCTGCCGGAAGAGCTGGTGCGGCCCGGCACGCATATCTCCGAGCTCGTCGCCTATCACGCAAAGAAAGAGAGCGGCGACGATTCGCCCGAAAATCGCGACCGGCAGCACAAATGGATCGAGCGCCATGTGGCGGAGCTGGCGCGCGGCAAGTCGTTCACCCATACGCAGTACCTCAAGAACGGGCGCATCATCCTCGTTACCAACCAGCCGCTCGCGGATGGCGGATGGGTCGACATCCAGGAGGACGTTACCGAGAAGACCAGGGCGCAGGAACGCATCGCGTGGCTCGCACGCCATGACCCGCTGACGGAAACGGCCAATCGCTTTCATCTGCGCGAATTGCTCGAGCAGGAAATCAAGGACCTCGCGAACGGATCGCGGCTCGCCATTCACCTCATCGATCTCGACCGCTTCAAAGAGGTCAACGACACGCTCGGACATGCCGCCGGTGACGCGCTGCTCAAGGCGGTCGCCAAGAGAATGCGCTCGACGGTGCGCGAGAACGATTTCGTCGGCCGGCTCGGCGGTGATGAATTCGCCGTGGTTCAAGCCGGTGTGCTCGCGGACGAGCAGGTGTCGTCGCTCGCCGTCCGCCTCCTCAAAGTGCTCAATGCGCCCTTCCGCGTTCTGGGGCACACGGTCCAGGTCGGCGCCAGCATCGGCGTCATCATGGCGCCCGAGCACGGAACGGACCCCGACAGCCTGCTCAAGAAGGCCGACATCGCTCTCTACCGGGTCAAGTCGGGTGGCCGCGGCGATTACGCTGTCTACCGCCCGGAGTTCGAGCAGGTCGCGAACGATCGCGCTGGGCTCGAGAACGATCTCAGGGGTGCGCTCGCAGCGGGACAGCTCGAGCTGCATTATCAGCCGATCATCAATCTCGATCGGCGACAAGTAACGGGTTTCGAGGCGCTGATGCGCTGGCGTCACCCCAAGCTCGGCCTCATCTCGCCCGCGAACTTCATTCCTGTCGCCGAGAAGATGGGCCTCATCGTCGAGATGGGCGAGTGGGCCCTGCACCGCGCCTGCCATGATGCAACAAGCTGGCCGGCCGAGATTAGGGTGACGGTCAATCTTTCAGCTCTGCAGTTTGCCGACGGCGATGCCGCCACGGCGACTGCGTCGGCGCTGACAAAGACTGGGCTCGCTGCGGACCGTCTCGAGCTCGAGATCACCGAGAGCGTCCTCATGCACAATGAAGAGCGGACGCTCGAGGCGTTGGGCAAGCTGCGCGACCTGGGCGTCAGGATCGCGCTCGACGATTTCGGCACGGCGTTCGCCTCGCTTTCCTACTTGCGCAAGTTTGCCTTCGACAAGATCAAGATCGACCGGTCGTTCGTTCGCGAACTGGGTGAGCGGAAGGACTGTGTCGCCATCGTCAACGCAGTGACGGGCCTCGCCAAGGCGCTCGAAATCGGCGCGATCGCCGAAGGCATCGAAACGGTCGAGCAGCTCGAAAAAGTCAAGCTCGCCGGATGCAATGAAGTGCAGGGCTTCTACTTCAGCCAGCCCGTGCCGGCGACCGAGGTCAATGCCGCGCTCCTCGAATGCGAGAGCAAGCTTTCCGTTCCTGCTGCGTAAGCGGGCGGCGCAACGAACGCGCCCAGCTTCTAATTGCGCACGGCAATTCCGGCGGCCGCCATGTGCCGCTTCGCCTCGCCGATCGTGTGCGTCCCGAAGTGAAAGATGGACGCGGCGAGCACGGCGCTCGCGTGCCCCTCTTTGACGCCATCGACGAGATCATCCAGCGTGCCGACGCCGCCCGAAGCGATGACGGGGACGCTCACGGCATCGGAGATCGCGCGCGTCAACGCGATGTCGAATCCGGCTTTGGTGCCGTCGCGATCCATCGAGGTGAGCAGGATCTCGCCCGCGCCGAAGGCCACGACCTCCTTGGCGTAAGCTCACGGCGTCGATGCCCGGTCGGCTTGCGTCCGCCGTGGGTGAAGATCTCCCAGCGATCCGGCTCGCCCGGCTTCGACACCTTCTTGGCATCGATGGCGACGACGATGCACTGGGCGCCGAACTTCTCGGACGCCTCCTTGACGAAGGCGCGATTGTTGACCGCCGCGGTGTTGATCGAGACCTTGTCGGCGCCGGCCTCCAGGAGCTTCCTGATGTCGTCCACGGTGCGCACGCCGCCGCCGACGGTGAGCGGCATGAAGCAGCGCTCGGCCGTGCGGAGCACGACGTCGAAGATCACGTCGCGGTCCTCGTGGGAGGCGGTGATGTCGAGGAAGCAAAGCTCGTCGGCGCCGGCCGCGTCGTAGGCGGCCGCGGCCTCGACGGGATCGCCGGCATCGACGAGATCGACGAAGTTCACGCCCTTGACGACGCGGCCGTCCTTGACGTCGAGGCAAGGGATGATGCGGGTTTTAAGCATGGGATCTATGTCTTTCAGGCTGCGGCCAGGAGCGCCAGCGCTTCCTTTGGGTCGATGCGCCCATCGTAGAGCGCGCGGCCGGTGATGGCGCCTTCGAGCATCGCATACTCGGGGCGCAGCAGCGCTCGCACGTCGTCGATGGAGGCGAGCCCGCCCGAGGCGATGACGGGGATTTTCGTCGCGCGCGCGAGCTCGGCGGTCGCCGGGAGATTGAGGCCTTTTAGGATGCCGTCGCGCTCGATGTCGGTGTAGATGATGGCCGCGACGCCTGCGTCCTCGAACCGGCGCGCGAGTTCGACCGCCGTCAGCTCGGACGTCTCGGCCCAGCCTTCGACGGCGACTTTCCCATGCTTCGCGTCGATGCCGACGGCGACGCGGTCCGGAAACTTGCGGCAGGCTTCGCGCACCAGCGCGGGATCGCGCACGGCGACCGTGCCGAGGATGACGCGGCGGACGCCCTTGCCGAGCCATGTCTCGATCGTCGCCATGTCGCGGATGCCGCCGCCGAGCTGCGCCGGGATCTTGATCGCGGCGAGGATCGCCTCGACCGCCGCGCCGTTGACGGGCTTGCCGGCGAAGGCGCCGTTCAGGTCGACGATGTGGAGATACTTGAAGCCTTGCGTCTCGAAGGCCGCGCGCCTGCGCCGCCGGATCGTCGTTGAAGACGGTCGCCTCGCTCATCTCGCCGAGCTTCAGGCGCACGCATTTGCCGTCCTTGAGATCGATCGCGGGGAAGAGGATCAAACACGCCTCGTCTTCATCTTCGCAAGTGGGGGCCTCAGCCCCCTACTGTGATGCGGGGCCACGCGCGGCCATCAGATTGCTTTCTTCGCCTGCGATCAATCGGCTTTGAGCCCTCGCGTCAAGTGCAAGTCAGATCCCCATGGCCCTCGCGTTCGTCACCTCTCCCCCGCCCGCAGTCGCCCGCCGTCCGCTCACCGAGGCGGATGCCATCGATATCTGGATCGCGCGCTGGCTCCGGGTGCGCCGCAAGGACCTCATCCAGCGCTACGGCTGCGACCCGCGACGCCTCTACGAAATCTGGGAGGAAAGCCGCTTCGGCGGCAGCCGCGCCAAGGCTCTGGATGAATTCCACAAGCGATTCCCAGGCCTTATGGACCGCGTGGACCCTGGTCCCCACCGGCGCATCTCGCGTGCGCCGCACCCCGATCAGCTCCCCTTATTCGAACTTTTCGAGTAGGCGCGATCAAGGGTCGCCACACTGCGAACGTGGTCCGTCCCTCAGAAGAACAAAATTGGAACTGACTCTAGACAGGGGTGAGCGACTCATGACATGTTCCTCTTACGTTCTCACCCGCGTCCACCGCCCTTCTCGCCCACGGAGAGGCCCCCATGCGCACCTATCTCATCTCGTACGATCTCGCGAAGCCCCACCTCACGAAGCACATCATCGCGCACGCCATCATGGCCGTCGGCGAGAGCTGGGCGCGCCCCTTGGAGCAGACTTGGTACGTGCGCTCGGAGGCAAGCCAGGAGGCGATCGAATTCCTCATCACGCGCCACCTCGAGGCCGACGACGGCCTCCTCATCCAGCAGGTGAAGGGGGAGGCGCTGCTCGCCAACACGTCGGTGCGCTGGTTCCGCCAGCGCATGGCCGGCGTCGAGACCGGCGGCGACACGAACATCATCGCGTTCCCGGTTCCGGCACCCGTGGCGACGCCGACGGACGAGCCGGAGCTGCCGTTCGCCAAGGCGAGCTCGAGTCTGAAATTCCCTCTCCTGCGTATGCGTATCCGGAGAGGGTCAGGGTGAGGGGCGAAGACCTGTCGCGCGTATCTATTGCCCCTCACCCACATTCTTTTGAAGTTCCGACTATCTGTTACGCCTTCAAGAAACTCGCTGGCCTTGAAGAGCGACTGGAACGGAATGCCGGCGTCGGCATAGAGCTTGGCCGCGCCCTCCTCGCGATCCAAAATCGAGATCACGAGCGCGATCGTCGCGCCAGCTTCGCGCAGCGCCTCGACCGCCTTCATCGCCGAGCCGCCGGTCGTCGTCACGTCCTCGACGATCGCGACGTGCTTGCCCTTAACGTCGCTCAGACCCTCGACCAGCTTCTTGGTGCCGTGGTCTTTGACCGTCTTCCGTACGAAGAAGCCCGGCATGGGCCGGCCTGCCTTGAGGCTCGCGATCGAGATCGGCGTGATGAGCGGCACGGCGCCCATCTCGAGGCCGCCCACGATCTCGGCGCCGGTGGCGGCGATGCGTGCGTAGATCAGCTCCGACAACAAGTCGGCGCCCTCGGGGTCGAACATCGAGGGCTTCATGTCGAAGTAATGGTCGCTCTCCTTGCCCGAGGCGAGCACCACGTGGCCGCGCACGAACGACTTCGACCTGATGATCTCGAACAGGCGGTCGCGGGCATCGGTCGTGTTCGTCATAAGCGGACCTCGATTGTTGCGGCGCCCCCTCACCCGACGCTCTGGCCATCCGGCCCTCGCGTCGACCTCTCCCCAAGGGGAGAGGTATAGAAAGCGCGCCACGCCATCACCTCCCCCCTTGGGGAGAGGTCGCGCAGCGAAGTTGCGCGGGTGAGGGGGCTATCGCACAGAGCTGAGACTTCTGAAAAGACTATTCGTTCAGCAGGATGCTCACCGCTATCCCGCTAACAGCTAGGGCCGCCATTTGAGGAAGTTTGCGAGAAGCTTCAAGCCCAGGGTCTGGCTTTTCTCAGGATGGAACTGGGTGCCGGCAACATTGCCCTTGGCGACCATAGCCGTCACCGGTCCGCCGTAGTCTGTCTCGGCAACGACCACGCTCCGGTCCGCCGCCACGAGGTGGAACGAGTGCACGAAATAGGCGTGCACCCCATCGGGGCCGGTGTTGATGCCATCGAGCAGGGCGTGAGGGGTCCGTACGTCAAGCGTATTCCAGCCCATGTGCGGGATCTTGAGCGCAGGGTCCTTCGGTTCGATGGTGCGGACGTCGCCCGCGATCCAGCCCAGGCCCTCGGTAATCTCGAACTCGAGGCCGCGTGTCGCCATGAGCTGCATGCCGACGCAGATGCCGAGAAAAGGGCGGCCCTTCGCGCGGACGGCTTCCTCCAACGCGTCGTGCATGCCGGGAACGGCATCGAGGCCGCGCTTGCAGTCGGCAAAGGCGCCGACGCCCGGGAGCACGACACGGTCGGCGGCTCTCACGTCCTCAGCCTTTGCGCTGACGAGAATCTCGGCGTCGGCGCCGCTCTCACGGCCGGCGCGCTCGAAGGCCTTGGCCGCCGAGTGAAGGTTTCCCGACCCATAATCGATGATGACGACGCGCTGCATTATCGAGCCATCAGGCGCTGGCGCCGAACTGGCTGCGCAGGCGGTGCATCAGGCTCCGCGCCTGCGTCTCGACCCAGCCGCCAGTCAGAGCGCGCACCTCCGGATGGCCATAACGGCGCGGCGCAGCAGGCTGCTCGCCCTTGAGCCAGGCCTCGAAGAAGTGGCGCTCGCACTCGTCGCGGTTCCTCCCGCTCACGGTCGCGAGCTCGCGCCAGCCTCGGCGGCCCAGAATCCAGCGCTGGATTTCGCCCGCCTCGAAGGCGAAGAAGATGTTCAACGCAAAGCTCATAAGCGATGCCCATTCGGGCGACGCGCCCGCAGCTTCCAGCACGACGGCCAGCGCGATTGCGGCCACGACATAGACGGCCAACAGCAGCCATTCTCCACGCATGATCAGCCAGATAGGTGCGATGAGCGCCACGCCCCAGGAGAAGCCGTCGCGGACGAAGACGAGCGCATCTGCTCTGTCGAAGCGATCGGCCGGCGGATCCGGCGGCTCATGCACTGTATAGACTGTCACGCGAGAACGCTCTCCATAGGGTCACACGGCGCTGATCATCCGGCGAGCGTGCCCTTGGTCGAGGGAACGCGGCTTCCCTGCCTCGGATCGACCGCCAACGCCTGACGCAGCGCGCGCGCGAGGCCCTTATAGCAGGTCTCGGCGATGTGGTGGTTGTTGTCGCCGTAGAGGTTCTCGATGTGGAGCGAGATGCCGGCATTCTGCGCAAAGGCCTGGAACCACTCGCGAAACAGCTCGGTGTCCATCTCGCCGATCTTGGGCTGCGAGAAGCGAACCTTCCAAATGAGATATGGGCGACCAGATACGTCCACTGCCACGCGCGTCAGCGTCTCGTCCATGGGGATGTGGACGTCCGCGTAGCGCGAGATACCCTGCTTGTCGCCCAGCGCCTTGGCAACCGCCTGGCCGAGCACGATGCCGCTGTCCTCGGTGGTGTGGTGAAAATCGATATGCAGGTCGCCCTTGGCGGCGAGCTTGATGTCGATCAAAGCGTGGCGGGCAAGCTGCTCGAGCATGTGATCGAGAAAGCCGACGCCGGTAGAAATGTCATAGGCGCCCGAGCCGTCGAGATCGACGGAAGCCGTGATCTCGGTCTCCTTGGTCTTGCGGGAAATGGTTGCTTGCCGCTTCACTTCGCCCTCATCGAGCCCCAGACGCCGCAGCCGGCGGGCCCTGCTTGCTTTGGAAGAATCAAGCGTTTATCAGCTTCAAAGCCGCCATTCCAGTGCGCTCCGAGCCGGCTTCGATCCTTGAATAACGGGACTAGCGCGCCGACATGAACGAGACCTGATGTCCAGCCATTCCAACATGCCATCCGACGCCTCATCCTGGCACGCGACGACGATCCTATCGGTCCGTAAGGGTGGCCGCGTGGTGATCGCGGGCGACGGGCAGGTGAGCTTCGGCGCGACCATCATCAAGGCTAACGCGCGCAAGGTGCGCCAGCTCGGCAAGGGCGGCGTGATCGGCGGCTTTGCCGGGGCGACGGCGGATGCATTTACCCTTTTCGAGCGGCTCGAAGCCAAGCTCGAGCAGTACCCCGGGCAGCTCATGCGCGCTTGCGTCGAGCTCGCCAAGGACTGGCGGACCGACCGCTTCCTGCGCCGGCTCGAGGCCATGATGATCGTCGCCGACCGCGATACGACGCTCGTGCTCACGGGCACGGGCGACGTGCTCGAGCCCGAGTATCATGTGACGGGGATCGGCTCGGGCGGCCCCTATGCGCTGGCCGCAGCACGCGCGCTTCTCGATTCCGACCTCGACGCGGAAGCGATCGCGCGCAAGGCCATGGGGATAGCGGCCGACATCTGCGTCTACACCAACGCGAACCTCGTCGTGGAGAGCCTCGAGTCCTCGCGGTAAACCGCACGCAACCCCTCACTCCTGCCGTTGATGGAGCACGTCTTTGACCACGTTTTCCCCGCGCGAGATCGTCTCCGAGCTCGACCGCTACATCATCGGCCAGGGCGACGCGAAGCGTGCGGTCGCGATCGCGCTTCGCAACCGCTGGCGGCGCCAGCAGCTCAAGGGCGACCTCAGGGAGGAGGTGCAGCCAAAGAACATCCTGATGATCGGGCCGACGGGGGTCGGCAAGACGGAGATCTCGCGGCGCCTCGCCAAGCTTGCCGGCGCGCCGTTCCTCAAGGTCGAGGCGACCAAGTTCACGGAAGTGGGCTATGTCGGCCGCGACGTCGACAGCATCATCCGCGACCTGCTCGAGGTCGGCATCGCGCTCATTCGCGAGGGCAAGCGCAAGGAAGTGCGGGCCAAGGCCGAGAAGAACGCCGAAGAGCGCGTGCTCGATGCGCTGGTCGGGCCGACGGCGTCGCCTACCACGCGCGAGAGCTTTCGCAAGAGGCTAAGGGGCAACGAGCTCAACGACAAGGAGATCGAGGTTCAGGTCGCGGAGACAGGCGGCGGCATGCCGATGTTCGAGATACCGGGGATGCCCGGCGGCTCGGTCGGCGCCATCAACATCGGCGAGATGCTGTCCAAGGCCATGGGCGGGCGGGCAAAACCACGTCGCGTGACGGTCAAGGACAGCCATGATCTCCTCATCGCGGAGGAGAGCGACAAGCTGATCGACGCCGATCAGATCACGAGCGAGGCGATCCGCGCGGTCGAGAACAACGGCATCGTCTTCCTCGACGAGATCGACAAGATCTGCTCGCGCGGCGAGACGGGGCGGTCGGGCGCAGAGGTGTCACGCGAGGGCGTGCAACGCGATCTCCTGCCGCTCATCGAGGGCACGACCATCTCGACCAAGCATGGCCCCGTAAAGACGGACCACGTGCTGTTCATCGCATCGGGCGCGTTTCACGTCGCGAAACCTTCGGATCTCCTGCCCGAGCTGCAAGGGCGGCTTCCCATCCGCGTCGAGCTACAAGCCCTGACGCGGGAGGATCTCCGCCGCATCCTGACCGAGCCGGAGGCAAGCCTCATCAAGCAGTATGTGGCGCTCATGGCGACCGAGGGCGTCAGCCTCACCTTCACCGACGATGCCATCGACGCGCTGGCCGACACGGCCGTGCTGGTCAACTCGACCGTCGAAAACATCGGCGCGCGGCGCCTACAGACAGTGATGGAGCGGGTGCTCGACGAGATTTCCTTCGAGGCCTCCGATCGCGCGGGAAGTGCGACCGCGGTCGATGCGGCCTATGTCAATGCGCGCATCGGCGAACTCGCCAAAAACGCCGACCTGTCCAAGTTCATTTTATGAGATGCTTGCGGGCGGCCTTTCAGGCGCCTTCCACCATCTTGACCAGCAGCGATTTCATGTGGCGGCGGTATTCACTCGGAGAAAACCCGTACTCGGCCTTGAAGCGGCGGCCGAAGTGGGAAAGATCCGAGAAACCCCACGAAAATGCGATTTCGCCGATCGTTCTGTGCGCATGCGCGGGATCGCTCAAAGCGCCGCGGCATCGTTCGAGGCGGCGATCCTGGATGTAGCGCTCGAGCGAGGTCCCTTCCTGCGAGAGCAGCGCGTTGGCATAGCGCACGCTCACTCCCGCGGTGGCTGCCACCGCCACGGGCCTCAGCTCAGGGTCGCACAGGCCGGCATCCACAGCCGACTTCAAACGCAGGAGGGCTGTCGCCCGGGCCGATGAGAGAGCCGCGCCGTTCTGGTCGCTCTCCTTCGAGAAGGCGAGCGCGACCAGATCGAGCGCCTGCTCGGAGATCTTCTGTGCGGCCTGGCTGTCGAGAGTGTCAACATGCGCCGGCAGCATCGCGAGGAACCCCGACGTCAGAGCGGCGATGGGCCCTTGCGACGATACGGACCGCGCAGTCATGGCGGAAACGCTGCCCAGACGGGCTTCCAACAGCTCGCGCGGGATCTTGAAGCAAATTGAGCTCGTTTGGGCCTCGAAGGAAATCGAGAATGGCCGGCGCGTATCGAGCAGCAGAAAGTTGCCGGCGTCATTCATGGCCTGCCGGCCGTCCTGACCGAAGGCGCTGCGGCCGGAAAGCTGGAGGCAGAGAAGGAGGTCATCGCTGTCGTTGCTGGCGGCATCGCGATCGCTGCGGCTGACCTCGGCCGCATCGCATCACGAAGGTGGCGACGCCTAGCGACGCCAGCGAGCCCACGCGGACGCTGCCTTGGAAGGCAGAGCCGACGCTCGAGCGAAATTCGTGCCTGACGAAGCCTTTGGTGGCAATTTCCACCCAGTAGGAAATGCGATCCCGCGGGTGGACCTCGTTTGTAGAGTAGACCGTGGCCATGGCCGAACTGTCCCCCTCGCTGTCCTCTCCTCCGCTAGCCCACGCATCAATAAAAACGGGGCTAGAAATGGAGAGGCAACAGCGTTCAATACATCGGCATTGCAGTTAAGTCGAGGTGGCGCAGCCGATAGCAATCTACTTGTAGCACCAGAGGAAAAGTAAAACTTGTCCGTACGAGCTTTAAATGCGTCGTGCCCGGTCAAGAATTGAGCCTGCCCACTCACGAACTGACAAAATCGGCCGGCGCTTTCGCATTTGGCGCAAATCGTCACTCGAGCCGACTGTCTGATGCAGCGCTCCAGTGCCTTTGCGCAAAGACAGCGCCTTGGCGAGCTCGACGCTCAGCTCCGAAGTGGCGACCACGGCCGACGGTTTGAGCTCAGGGTCACAGGGCCGGGTCTCGACAGCCGCCTTCAATGTCAAAATGGCGTCACCACGGGTCGAGGAAGAGTCGCCCCACTCCAAATCCAGAGTTGCCCTCTCGGTCGACCTTTTGTGCCACGTCGGTCGAGCGCGACGCTGAACAACAGCGTTCAATGCAAACTCGGCGAGAATTGATCGAGCTAACCGGGGTCGGCCCCGCAACTTTCATTCGCGTAGCCGGGCCTCAAGTGGCGACTGCGCGCAATTCGTCAAGAACCGCAAGAGGTTTACCGAGACCCAGATGCAAAACCTAGACAACGAAGTTTTGGAACGTTCACCGCTGCACCTGCTGCACCGCGTCGGCCAATGTGCCGAAGATCTTTTCCAGCTCGAGATGTCGGGCCTTGACCTCACGCCGCGCCAATACATCGTACTTTTGACCGTGTCGAAAGCCGAAGGGCTCAGCCAAACCGACCTTGTCGAGAAAACCGGTATCGACCGCTCGACGATGGCCGATCTCGTTCGGCGCATGCTGAAGAAGGGGCTTCTGCAGCGTCAGCGAAGCAATGAGGACCGTCGCGCCTATTCCGTCAGCCTGACAGAGCAGGGTATTCGCGCATTGAGCGCAGCCAAGCCCGTAGCGATCAGGGCCGACGACAGACTGCTCGTCGCCCTTCCCGCACCCATGGCGGAAGAGTTCGTGTCCAATCTGAACGCGATTATCCGAGCGTTCAGCGCCGACCGCGTCGGCGGCGGCTCAGGAAGCGTAGGCGAGGCGAATTCAACCGGCTGGCGAAAAGCGCTCATATTGTTGCTGGCGGTGTTTTCTCTACGGAGCGCGTGGCTCTCCACGCGCGTAGATGGGGGCGTTTCGTCCCGCGTCATTACGCCTACCGAGTTTTCCCGCTCGGCGGGGTGTAGTTTCTACTTTTGCTTCCTATCTCTCGGCTCGGCCAGACGGGCGCGCGATGAGCGCGCCCGTCGTGCTGTCGCAACCCAGCCGTGGAAGCTCTGCCGCCCGGATTTCATTTTCGAAGAAGTGTTCGGCTGCACTCCTGCCTGCACGGCTCACGGCTGGGTGCGTGCGCGGCAGCGCAAATCAATTTCATCAGACGAAGCATAGATATGAACGATCGAACCCGAAGAATACTGCACGCCATCTTCACGCAGCCCTTCAGCGCCGTCATTGCAGCCGACGACCTCAAGCACGTGCTCCAGGTGCTCGGGGCGGACATCGACGACCGGCCCGGCGACCGGCTGATCGTGAGGCTCCATGGCCGAGGTGCATCCTTCCGCTACGGCGATCGCGGTCTACCAGCCGGAAGAGGTCGTGCTGGTCAAGCAGTTCCTCGAACGTTGCGGTGTCGCGGCGACCGATTTCATGCGCTAACCGCCAGTGCGACTGGCGAACCGCTGATTCCCTCCGCCAACGTGGGTTGACGTCGCGCAGGGCAATTCCTACATGTCGTTCAGCAGCCGGGGGAAGGGGACCGCGCAGCGCATGCTGATCCGGGATACGAAGGCCGGCTACGGTCTTGCGACACGCCTCATGCATTGGCTGATGGCGATCGCCGATCGTCGCCATGTTCGTGCTCGGGCTGTGGATGCGCACGCTCGACTACTACAGCCCCTACTACAATCTCGCGCCCGACATTCACCGCAGCGTCGGCATGCTGCTGCTCTTCCTGCTCATCTTCCGTTTCGCCTGGCGCGTCGTGAACGAGAAGCCCGACGATCACGAGCTGACGCGGCTCGAGGCCGTGGCATCGCATGTCGTCCACTGGGGCTTCTATCCGCTTCTCCTCGCGCTCATGGTCAGCGGCTACATGATCTCGACCGCGGACGGCCAGCCGATCAGCGTCTTCGGCTGGTTCGACGTGCCGTCGCTCGTCCAGGGCGAGGGGCAGGAGGACGCCGCGGGCCTGGTCCATAAGATCCTTGCCTACGTGACGATCGCGCTCGCCGCCGTTCACACGATTGCCGCGTTGAAGCACCATTTTGTCGACCGCAGCCACATCCTTTCGCGGATGTGGGCCGGGCCACCCCGCGACTAACCCTCGAACCGATACGGAGCACGCTCAATGAAGCTCGCTTATGCCCCTCTCGTTCTCGTAGCCGGCGTGCTCGCGCTTTCCGGCCCGGTGTATGCCGCCGACTACGTCATCGACACTAAGGGCAACCATGCCTCGATCAATTTCCGCATCAGCCATCTCGGGTTCAGCTGGCTTGACCGGCCGTTTCGACAAGTTCTCGGGCAACATTCTCCTATGACAAGACGGCGCCCGAGGCCTCGAAGGTGAAGGTCGAGATCGATACGGCGAGCCTCAACTCGAACCATGCCGAGCGCGACAAGCACATCAAGAGCGCGGATTTCCTCGACGCCGGCAAGTTCCCCAAGGCCGTCTTCGAGAGCACGTCCGTCAAGGCGAACGGCGAGGGCAAGGCCGCGATCACGGGCAAGCTGACGCTCCATGGCGTGACGAAGGAGGTCGTGATCGACGCGGAGCATGTCGGCGGCGGCAACGATCCATGGGGCGGCGTGCGCGACGGCTTCGCCGGCAAGACGACGCTCACGCTCGCCGACTTCGACATCGATACGGCCAAGCTCGGCCCCTCGTCCGCGAAAGTCGACCTTGAGCTCAACATCGAGGGCATCAAGCAATAGGCCGCGCGGCCGTTGCTCACTCCGCCTGCCGCAACGACATGATGAAATAGGCGAGATCGAACATCTCCTCCTGCGAGAGATGATGGTTCGGCATCATGGGCGGGATGGACTTGAGCCAGTCGACGACACCCTCGAGCGACTGGCCGGGCCGGTTGGCGACGGCGCTGAAGCCCGGGATGCCGGCGCGCCCGGTCTTCTCGCCCTGGCCCGGGTTCAGATGGCAACCGGCGCAGAGGCGCTCCGCTAAGGCATGGCCCTTCGCGATGTCGTCGGCTCCGGCCCGTGCCGCGGCGGCGCCAAATGTGAGGGCGAGTGCCGTGCTCATGACGAGCAGCTGGCTCAAGTGCACCATTGCGATCCTTCTCCGAAACCCCTGGCATGGTGCCGCCGATGCGCGGAGCGGGCGTTGCGCTGCGTCAATCGCCAGGGCCTCCTGTGCAACAGGTTCCGCCGCGTTTTCATAGGCTTGCGGCCAGCAGGCGCCGCCCGCTTCCATCAGCCTGCGTGAAAGGTCTTGCCCGGTCCGAAGCCGTGACTAAGAATGGTATAACAATACAAATTCGAAGCCGAGGACGGGCGCATGACGGGGGGGATTGGAGCAAGTGCATTCGGGCGGAGCTTCGCCACCGCAGCCGCTTTCGCGCTCTCGGCCAGCCTCCTCCCGCTACACGCATCCGCCCAAGAGCCGCCTGCCATCACCTCGCGCCTGACGCTGCAAGGCCATCAGGCCGACGTGTGGTCGGCGACCTTCAGCGCCGATGGCGAACGCATCCTCACTGCTTCCGCCGACCGGACGGCGCGCGTCTGGGACGCCAAAACGGGCGCCGTCATCCTCACGCTCACGGGCCATGGCGAGGCCGTGCGGCACGCCGCATTTTGCCACGATGCGAGCCGCATCGTCACCGCCTCGCGCGACGGCACGGCCAGGCTTTGGGACGCCAAGACGGGTGCAGAAATTGCAGCTCTCACCGGTCATGAGATGATGGTGGAGAGCGCGGAGTTCAGCCCTGACGGGAGCCGCATCGTCACCATCCCCCACGACAAGACGGGGCGGCTCTGGGACGGCCGCACCGGAGCGCTTATCGCGGAGCTTCCCGGGCACGAGGTATATCTTACCTGGGGCGCCTTCAGCGCGGATTCGTCGAAGCTCGTCACGGCGTCGAGCGACAAGACGGCCCGTGTCTGGAATGCCAAGACCGGGGCTGCCATCGCCACGCTCGCGGGCCATGACGGCATGATCAGCAGCGCCGTCTTCAGTCCGGATGGGGCGCGCGTGCTGACTGGATCGACCGACAAGACGGCACGCGTGTGGGACGCCAAGACCGGCGCCGTGCTGCTCACCCTCGCGGGCGGGCATACGCGCGCGATCCAGCGCGCGAACTTCAGCCCCGACGGGAAGCGGATCGTCACGGGTGCCGCCGACAAGGTGGCAAAAATCTGGGACGCGACAACCGGTGCCGTGCTCGTCACCATGGCGGGCGGTCACAAACGCCTGTTGAGCGTTGCCGGTTTCAGCCCCGACGGACGGCTGGTCGTCACCGCCTCGCACGACAAGACGGCGCGGATCTGGGACGCCGAGACGGGCGCCCAGCTGGCAGTGCTCGCCGAGCACACGAAAGAGGTCGACACGGCGGAATTCAGCCCGGACGGGCGCCGGGTTCTGACCAGCTCGTTCGACGGCACGGCGAAGGTTTGGGATGCGCCGTCCCCTGCGAGCGCCGGCGCGCGGTAGGAATCTGCCGCCAAGCTTGCAGTCAGATCAAACATCGAGGTTGGCGACGGAGAGCGCGTTGTCCTGGATGAACTCGCGGCGCGGCTCGACAACGTCGCCCATGAGCTTGGAGAAGATCTCGTCGACCTCGGAGACGTCGCCGATCTTCACCTGGAGCAACGTCCGCGCATCGCGGTCGAGCGTCGTCTCCCAGAGCTGCTCGGGATTCATCTCACCCAGACCTTTGTAGCGCTGCAGCGAGAGTCCCTTGCGGCCGGTATCGTAGACCGCGTCGAGGAGGGTGCGGGGGCCAAAGATGTCGACCATCTCGCCTTTGCGACGCAATTTTCCGGGTCTGGCGTAGACCTCCGCCAGATGCGTCGCGCTTCTCGTTCAGGCGCCTGCCATCGAGGGAGGCCAGCAACGCGCGGTCGAGCGCGTGCGCCTCGGTGACGCCGCGCACCTCGCGGGTGAAAAGGAAGCCTTCGTTGCCGAAGCGGCCCTGCCAGCCGGTCTCGGTCTCCTGGGCCGTGGTGTCGAGGCGCTCGGCAACCTCGGCCGCGACCGCGTTCGCCTGCTCCGACGAGGCCAGCAGCGCGGGATCAAAGATGCCCGCAATCGCCGCCTGCTCGACGACGGGGCGCTGATAGCGCGAGTGGAGCTGGTCCATGAGACCCACGATCGAGCGGGCCTGGCTCACGATATCGCGCAGGTCCTTGCCCGCGCGCTCCTCACCCGCGCCGGTGACGAGGACTGCTTCCTCGAGGCCGTGATCGATCAGGAACTCCTCGAGCGCGCGCTGGTCTTTGAGGTAGGCCTCGGATTTGCCGCGCGTCACCTTGTAGAGCGGCGGCTGGGCGATATAGACGTGGCCCTTCTCCACGAGCTCAGTCATCTGCCGGTAGAAGAACGTGAGCAGCAGCGTGCGGATGTGGGCGCCGTCGACGTCGGCGTCGGTCATGATGATGATCTTGTGGTAGCGCAGCTTCGAGAGGTCGAAGTCGTCGCGGATGCCGGTGCCGAGCGCGCCGATGATGTTGGTCACCTGCTCGGAGGACAGCATCTTGTCGATGCGCGCGCGCTCGACGTTCAGGATCTTGCCGCGGATCGGCAGCACGGCCTGATACTCGCGCTTGCGGCCCTGCTTGGCGGAGCCGCCTGCCGAGTCGCCCTCGACGATGAAGAGCTCGGTGTTGGCAGGATCGCGGTCCTGGCACTCGGCGAGGCCGCCCGGAAGCCTGCAGCCCGTCGAGCGCGCTCTTCCTGCGTGTCAGGTCGCGGGCCTTACGCGCGGCTTCGCGTGCGAGCGCCGCCTCGACGATCTTGCCGACGATGGTCTTGGCTTCCTTCGGGTGCTCCTCGAACCAGGCGGATAGCGCCTCGCCGACCATGCTCTCGACGACGGGCTTCACTTCGGACGAGACGAGCTTGTCCTTGGTCTGGCTCGAAAACTTCGGGTCCGGCACCTTGACGGAGAGGACGCAGGTCAGACCCTCGCGCGCGTCCTCGCCCGAGAGATCGACCTTCTCCTTCTTGGCGAGGCCGCTGTCGCCCGCGTACTTGTTGACGACGCGGGTCAGCGCGCCGCGGAAGCCCGCTAGATGCGTGCCGCCGTCGCGCTGCGGGATGTTGTTTGTGAAGCAGAGCACGTTCTCGTGGTAGCTGTCGTTCCACCACAACGCGACCTCGACCGCCACGCGATCCTTCTCGGCGCGGATCATGATCGGCTCGGAGATGAGCGCCTGCTTCGAGCGGTCGAGATAGCGCACGAAAGCGCTCGTGCCGCCGTCGTAGAGAAACTCGTCGCGCTTGATGTCGGCGTGGCGGGCGTCGGTAAGCACGACCTTGGCGCCTGAATTAAGGAACGCGAGCTCGCGCAAGCGATGCTCGAGGGTGGCGAAGTCGAACTCGACCTTCGTGAAGGTGTTGGTGCTCGGCAAGAACGTGACCTCGGTGCCGCGCTCGCCCTTGGCGTCGCCGACGACCTTCAGAGGCGCGACCGCGACGCCGTCGCGGAACTCGATGAAGTGCTCCTTGCCTTCGCGCCAGATGCGGCAGCGCAGCCAGGTCGAAAGTGCATTGACCACCGAAACGCCGACGCCGTGCAGGCCGCCCGAGACCTTGTAGGAGTTCTGGTCGAACTTGCCGCCCGCGTGCAGCTCCGTGAACACGATCTCGGCCGCGGAGCGCTTGGGATCGTGATCGTCGTCCTTCTTAATGCCGGTCGGGATGCCGCGGCCATCGTCGCGCACGGTGCACGAGCCATCCGGATTTAACGTGACGAGGCATTCCTTGGCGTGACCGGCGAGCACTTCGTCGATGGCATTGTCGACGACCTCGTAGATCATGTGGTGGAGGCCCGAGCCGTCATCGGTGTCGCCGATGTACATGCCGGGCGCTTGCGCACGGCCTCGAGACCCTTCAGCATTTTGATGCTATCGGCGCCGTAATCTTCGGGCGCGGGAGTTTTTTTGGCGGGCTGAGCGCTCATACCTGGAGGTGTCCAAAAGGGTGTCTGGAGAGGTCAATTCCTTATACCACAGGACGGCCCTGGAAGGGCAGGAAATCGGGCAGGAAAAACGTCGCAGCGCGCGGAAAAACCTTCACTATTTACAGTTAGTTAGAGATTTAGTCGCGCGACCGGAATAACGCGCACGCGCGGCCGGCTAAAGCGCCGTCGCGAAACCGCCATCGAGGCGCCAGAACTGGGCCTGCCCTTCGAGCGCTGGAAAAGGCCTGCTGATCGGTGCCCGTCATCCACGCCTGGCACTCGAGACGCAGGAGCTCGGCGAAGAGGGCCTGGCGCCGCGCCTCGTCGAGATGAGCCGTCACCTCGTCGAGGAGGAGGGCCGGCGCCATACCCTCCTGACGCTCCTTGACCAGCTCGGCGTGCGCCAGCACGAGCCCGAGCAGGAGCGCCTTCTGCTCGCCGGTGGAGCAGAGCCTGGCCGGCATGCCCTTCGGTCCGTGCGTCACGCTGAGGTCGGAGCGGTGCGGGCCGTCGAGCGTGCGGCCGGCCGCGCGGTCGCGCTCGCGCATCTCGCGGAGGACCTTCATGTAAGCGTCCTCGACATCGACGGCGGGAAGGCGCGCGAGATCGGCGTCGATCGTGCCGGCAAGCGCGAGCTCGCTCCACGGAAACGGCGAGGCGGGATCGCGGGCGCGGCGCTGAGCGCTCACGGCTGCCAGGGCCGCCACTGCCTCCGCACGCGCCGCAGCGATAGCGACACCGGTCTCCGCCATGACGAGCTCGAGCCCTTCGAGGCGCGCGTTCTCGTTCACGCCGTCGGCGAGGAGCCGGTTGCGGCTCGCCATAGCGCGCTCGAACTGACCGGTGCGCGTGCGATGACCGGAATCGAAGCAGACGATGAGCCGGTCGAGGAAGCGGCGGCGCTCGGAAGCAGGGCCGAGAAAGAGGCCGTCGGTTGCGGGCGTCACCCAGACCATCTCGACGTAATCGGCGAGCGCGCCGGAGCCCGACCGCGTCTCGCCCTCGATACGCACGACGCGGCCCGTACGCTCGGTCGCTGCGCGATGGCTGGCCGGGCGCAAGGCCGGTGCCGATGTCGACAGCTCCCAGCGCGGTGTTCACGCGGGCGAAGACCGACCAGCTCCCTGCGCCTTCGGCGCGCGCCAGATCGGCAAACGGCGCCTGGCGCAGGCCCTGGCCGGGAGCCAAAAGCGACACGGCCTCGAGGATGTTGGTCTTGCCGGAGCCGTTGGCGCCGACGAGCACGATGGCCCCGGGGCGGAGGTCGAGCGAAAGCGAAGGATAGTTGCGGAAATCCGTCAGCGCGAGGCGCTCGACCCAGAGGCGGGGCGGCCCGGCAACTGGCCTCCCCTCATGGCTGGGAGAGGGAGCTGTGCTCGCTGGCATCGACGAATTAGACCCGCATCGGCATCAGGACGTAGAGCGCCGTGTCGTCGTCGCCGCCCCTGATCATGGTGGGCGAGCCCGGATCGGCGAGCAGGAAGCGCGCTTCCTGGCCCTCGAGCTGGCCGGCGATGTCGAGGAGATAGCGCGCGTTGAAGCCGATCTCGAGCGGCGTGGCGCTGTAGTCGACCGCGATCTCCTCGGTGGCGCTACCGCCCTCCGGATTATTGACGGAGAGCACGAGCTTGTCCTTGCCGATGTTGAGCTTGACCGCGCGGCCGCGCTCGCTGGCGATGGTCGAGACGCGATCGACGGCGCTCATGAAGGTGGCGTTCTCGACCTTGAGCTCCTTGTCGTTGCCCTGGGGGATGACGCGGCCGTAGTCGGGGAACGTGCCGTCGATGAGCTTCGAGGTCAGCGTCACGGTGCCGATCTCGAAGCGGACCTTGGCGGGGCTCACGCTGACGGTTACGTTCTCGGCGCTCTCCTCGATCAGGCGGTGCAGCTCATGGACCGTCTTCCTCGGGATGATGACGCCCGGCATGCCGTCCGAGCCCTTGGGGCGCGGCAGCTCGGCCTGTGCCAGTCTATGCCCGTCGGTCGCCACGGCGCGCAGCATCGGCGTCTTGCCGCTCTCGGCCAGGTGGAGAAAGATTCCGTTCAAGTAGTAGCGAGTCTCCTCGGTCGAGATGGCGAACCGGGTCTTGTCGATGAGTCGCTTCAGGTCGCGGGCGGCAACCTCGAAGCTCACGCCGAGGTCGCCGGCATTGAGATCCGGGAAATCCTCGGGTCCGAGTGTCTGCAGCGCGAAGCGCGCCTGGCCGGCGGCGAGCGTCAGGCGCTCCTTCTCGGTGTCACGGCGGATATCGACCTGACTGCCCTCGGGGAGCTTCCTCACGATATCGTGCAGCATGTGCGCGGGCACGGTCACGGCGCCTGCCGCGCCGACCTCGGCCTTGACCTCCTCGATCACCTCGCGCTCGAGGTCGGTAGCCTTGAGCTCGAGCGATTGGCCCGAAGCCTTGAGCAGCACGTTGGAGAGAATCGGGATCGTGGTCCGCCGCTCGACGACGCTCGTCACGTGGCCGAGGGCCCTCAGAAGTTCGCCGCGTTCGATCACAAGCCGCATTGGATTGCCTCGGCATTCAAGATCTCGCTGCCGCCTGGCGCAGCCGGAGACCCAAGGATTGTACGAAAGGCGCGCTTTCCTTCCCTCGACGCCAGGGAATCACGAGCTTCGCTTTCGTCTGGGAGGAAGGAAAGGCGTGAAGCGCAAATTGACCCGATACCGGATCGTTTTTCAAGGGCGTAACTGTTCAAATGAAGTCTTCGCGCCCGCTCTGAACCGTTTGTGACACTTCCTGGAACGCGTTCGGGAGCGACGTCTAAGACGTCGCCCCCGCCCCACTTGAGACCGCGCCCTAATAGCCCTCAGAGCGCGGTGCTCAACTCGTACGGTCGCCTAGACCCTAGTGACTCAATAGCTTTTTCAGCTCCTCAAGCTCGTCTCTCAGACCCGCGTCGCCGGCGATCACGCCTTCAATCTTGCGAATTGCATGCAGCACCGTGGTGTGGTCCCGGTTGCCGAAACGACGGCCAATTTCGGGAAGAGAGCGGTGGGTAAGCTGCTTTGCCAGATACATGCCGATCTGGCGCGGCCAGACGACCGAGCGGTGACGACGCTGCGAGAGCAGATCGCCCTTCGAGACGCCGAAGTGACGCGAGATGATGCGCAGAATGTCCTCGATCTTGATGCGGCGCGGCTCGACGCCCTGGAAGAGATCGCGAACCACCGTCTCGGCAATGTCGAGGGTGACGGGGGCGCGCATGTGCTGCCAGGTGAGGTAGAGCCGGTTCACGGCGCCTTCGAGCTCGCGCCCGCTCTCGGTCAGCCGGCTCGCCAGGAGATCGATCACCTCGCGGGAGAGATCGAAGGAGCCATCGATCGCCCGCTTCTCGGCCAGGCGCTGGGTCAGAACCCGCGTGCGGAGCTCGTAGTCGAAGGTGCCGATCTCGGCGACCAGGCCGCGCTGGAGACGCGAGCGCATGCGCTCGTTCAGGCGCTCGATCTGGGCCGGATGGCGCGCGGAGGCAACCACGATCTGGCGTCCGCCGTCGAGGAGCGCGTTGATGATGTGGTCGAACTCCTGCTCGGTCTTCTCGCCCTGCATGAACTCGAGATCGTCGATCAGGAGCATGTTGATGGAGCGGAACTTCTCCTTGAAGGAGAGAGGATCCTGATTGCGCAGCGCCTCGACGAACTGATAGCGGAAACGCTCCGCCGTGAGGTAGAGCACCTGCGCATTGGGGGCGCGGCGCTTCACCTCCCAGGCGATGGCGTGCATGAGATGCGTCTTGCCGAGGCCGACCGACGAATAGATGTAGAGGGGATTGAAGGCCGGGCTTTCGGTGAGCACGGTCTCGGCCACCTGGATCGCGCCGGCATGCGCGATGCGATTCGAAGCGCCGACAACGAAGCTGTCGAAGGTGTGGTGGGGATCGAGCGGCGAGCCCTCGAAGCCGCCGACGCCGGTGCGTCCGGGAATATTGGTATTGGTCCGTACCGAGGAGAGACGTACGGGCTCGCTTGGGACGATGCGTACATCGTTCGCGGAGGAGTCGCGACCCTTGACCGGCTCGTTCTGGGCGGACGCTGGACGGCCCGTCCCGCCGCCCGGCTGACGGAGAAGAACCTCCACGCGCTCGGCCGTCTTGAACTCGGCGCGGCAGCAGGTCAGCAGGTCATCGAGATAGTGAGATTGAATCCAGTTGCGAAGGAACTTCACCGGCACGGAGACCTTGACGGTCTTGCCGTCGAAGGCATCGAATTCGAGAGCGTTGAACCAGCTCGTGTAAATGTCGTCGCCTAGACGAGCGCGAAGGGTAGCTCGGACTTTGGCCCCACGGCCCTCAGCGGCACCCCCTTCGAACGTCGCTTCCTGGCGCTTGGGCTCATGCCCCTCGGCCAGCGCCGGACGTCCGCGAACAAGCCTATCCGTGTTTGTCGATAGAGACAGCTCCGCCTTCGAAATCGCATGCATATGATGTACCCCGCACCTTTTGACACCAGCCCTTACCAACCAGGCCGGTCGACCAGTGACGCTGCCATTCGCCCAAACGGCCGGCGTCACGCTTCTTTGTTCAGTCTTGCACCCACTCTCTCGTTAGCCTTGCACCCAAGGCAGACCGGCGGTTTTCCATCCTGCCACTCCACCCCGGTGGCGGTTGTCGTCGAGGGGACCCTCGAACCCATCCGCCACATTGCGACAGCGCGAATATCCCGCTGCCGCCATCGCCTCCGCCGCCATACGGCTGCGGCCTCCTGACCTGCAGATGAAGAACAGCTCCGTGTCCTTCTTCACGCCGGCCCCCTCAAGCAGCAGTCTCAGCCGGTCTGGAAATCCCGGATCGATCCGGTTGTCCGGAAAGGTCTGCCACTCAATCGTCACTACTCGCTTCCCGATCCCAGAAAGATCGGGCACTCCGACAAACGCCCATTCTGCTCGCGTCCGCACGTCGATCAGAACAGATGCCGGCGTCATCCTTGAGCCGGGCCCAAACGTCGTCTACGGGCACGTCCTCAATCTCGACGCCACCAGCCAAACTCGCCTCCTCGCCACTGACCCCCTTCAATTGTCATGCACCGAATTCCGGCGCGCGCCGCCACACCTAGCATCAATGCGCGCCGAGACTACCTGAGTGCAATCCAAGAATATCCTCGGCTTCGCCCAAGTAAATCGGGCGAGTTATTTGTATTCTACCGATATTCAGATGGGGCCAGGAACGAAATACAAAACTAAGCCTGGACTCGCCGCGCGCCGGTACTGAACTACACACCCAGACTGGGAGCCCGTCGCGCTGTGCGGACTCTTCATAACGGGTTGCTAAACTCTTAGCAAGCTGTGAGCGCCCGGCGGAGACTCGGGAATGACTCTGAAACGGGCGCGGGCGCGGACGTGGAAAACTTGAGTCCTGTCCACAGCACCTGTGCACAAACGCGTTGAGTCAAAAACGGATTCCCAGACCCGTCGACGCCTAGCAAAAAAGAATGACGGCACTCGTGTGGCGAGCGCCGTCTGGCGTTTTTTTTCGAGAGTAGAGAGTGGAGGGGCGTCTAGCTGGTGCGGGGCTTACGCGAGGCTTGCGTCAAGCTTACCCGCAGAATCCGCGACTTAGGCACGTTCAAAAAAGCTGCCTGCAAGCCGCCTTCACGCTTTCCATGTTGCGAACAGAGCACACTTGGGCCGGCAATTAGAGTCGGCGCGAGAATAACTCAATTGCCCATCGATTTGATGCGCGCCGCGAGACGCGAAACCTTCCGGCTTGCCGTCTTCGGATGCATCACGCCCTTCTGGGCCGTGCGAACCAGAATCGGTTCGGCAGCCTTGAGAGCGGTGACGGCAGCCGTCTTGTTGCCGGACGCGATCGCTTCCTCGACCTTGCGTACCTCAGTCTTGACGTGCGACTGGCGGCCCTTGTTGATCTCGGTGCGGCGGACCATCTGGCGGGCGGCCTTCTTCGCCGACTTCGTATTAGCCATTCGACAAATTCCTTCTCTCTCGACTTGTTGCGCAGGCTGCTGATGTTCCAGCACACCAACCGCCCGGAACACGGGTTCCGAGCGGCGAATTTGGCTGGTCTATAGCGATGCCCCCGCAGCGGGTCAACGGAATTGGGCGCGGAAACCCCTCAATTCGCCGTGCAGAGATGGTTGTCGCTTTCAGCGGCGTTAATCGTCCTTCCACTTGATCGAGCAGCCGATCGAGGGATGCTGATCCTTGGGTCCCTTGCCCGTTGCCGCCACGAGCTTCATGGCCTCGAACAGCTCGCGGCGTGCGCCGGAGGGTGCGGCCTCGCGGCCGCTCGCATCGATACGGCCGCGATACTCGAGCTCGAGCGCGGCGTTGAAACCGAAGAACTCGGGCGTGCAGACGGCGCCATAGGCGCGCGCCACGTCCTGCGTCTCGTCGTAGAGATAGGGAAACGGAAACGCATGCGCACGCGCGGCCGCCTGCATGCGTTCAAAGCTATCCTCCGGATAGGTCGCGGCGTCGTTGGAGGAGATCGCAACCGAGCGGACACCCGCGGCCTCGAGCTCGCGCGCATCGCGCACGATGCGATCGAGCACGGCCTGCACATAGGGACAGTGATTGCAGATGAACATGACAAGGGTGCCGCGCGCGCCCTGAACGTCGGCGAGCGCGTAGGTCTTGCCGTCGGTCGCGGGCAGGCGGAAGCTGGGTGCCTTCCAGCCGAATTTGCAGATGGAACTCGTTTCAGCCATGGGATGGGACGGTGACCATGAGATCGCGTCTTTGTATCGGTATCGAATAACGCCGAAACGCGAGCGGTCAATCTCTCTCTCTCGCACTCGCTCTCTCTCTCTGTCTTGTGCTCTTCGCGCTTCGCTCGCGTGTGAGTGCGTGCGCGCCGTGCGTCATCGCGAAGTGCGGCGCACGATCGTCTTTGAGCTGTCACTTGCTTGTTGCCGAGCGGTTACAATCAACCCCAGACCAGAAGCCGATCGACTTGTGGAAAACATGGGTCATTTGCAGAACACCTTTGACACACAGTTGTCAAACGCCAGTCGGGCGATGTCTGCCGATCGTGCAGAAGCTTGGAACGACGGGCCGTTTTCGATCGGCGCGGCGCGCGCAGTCATTGAGGCGAGAGCGCGGCTGATCACTGTGCAGTTTGACGCACTCCTTATGCATTAGACAGAGAACGGAGCTTTGCCACAGAAAAGCGCGTGCGAGAGCGATGTCGTTCTTGAACTCGATGGGCGACGCGAGCAGAGTTGCTTTCGACGGCTGCGGCGGGAAGCGCTTTGAGGGAAGCGTCCGTCGAGCAACGTCACCGAGGGAGAAGACCAAAGAGACTCATGCCGGCGAATGTCGGCCCGCGCCTCGCCAGCTGGCGGAGGCGTTCAACTCGGCAGCGGGGTAAGACTGCCGGCCTTCACGGGCCGGCAGTCTTTTTTGTGTTTCCCCATCGCGCGACTTGCCCGCGCACGCCCGAATGAAGCCCGCAAGCGTTTACGATCATTGTGTCCGAGGCCGGCGGACCGCTGACAGAGCCATGGCGCCGCCTTATTCTCGGCGACCCTATTTCCTGCCTTCAGCCTGGAAAGTCCCGGACACCACGACTTTGCAGAAGCAGAACGACACCCGCGATGATTTCAGGGCCCGGACGATCTCCGGGCCCCGCTGGCGGCAGTTTGCGCAGGCGGATCTACGAGATCGTGGAGGTCGGGCACGGCGAGGACCGCGCGAGCAGGCTCTTCGACACCTTCATCGTCACGCTGATCCTGCTCAACATTGCCGCCTTCATTGCCGAAACGGTGCCGCGTCTCGCGGCCGCCTACGGCCCGTGGTTTCACGCCTTCGAGGTCGCTTCAGTCGCCATCTTCACGGTCGAGTACCTCCTGCGCCTGTGGACTGCCGTCGAGGTACCCTTCCTTGCCAGACTGCCTCCCTGGAAGGCGCGGCTCAGGCTTGCGCAGCGTCCGATGCTGATCATCGACCTGCTCGCCGTGCTGCCCTTCTATCTGAGCCAGATCTTCCCGCTCGACCTCAGGGTCCTGCGCGTGCTGCGACTTCTCAGATTCCTCAAGCTCTCACGCTACTCGCCGGCCATGCACTCGCTGCTGCGCGTGCTCTCGAACGAGCGGCGGGCGCTGATCGGAGCCGGGCTCCTGCTGCTCGCGGCTGTGCTGTTCGCCTCGACCGGCATCTACTTCCTCGAATCCGCGCGCAGCCCGACAAATTCGGCAGCGTCCCGGATGCGGCGTGGTGGGCGATCGCGACCTTGACCACTGTGGGCTACGGCGACGTCGACACCGATCACGCCCGCTCGGACGCCTCTTCGGCAGCATCGTCATGGTCACGGGGCTCTGCATTCTGGCGCTCCCGGTGGCGATCATCGCGTCGGGCTTCACGCAGGAGGTCAACCGGCGCGATTTCGTCGTCACCTGGTCGCTCATGTCGCGCATTCCGCTGCTTGCCGACCTCGACGCCAGCGAGGTCGGTCAGATCATGCCCCTGCTTCACGCCCACAACCTGCCGCCGAACGTCGAGGTCATGGGCAGCGGGGAGCGAGGGCAGCGCCATGTACTTCATCGCGTCAGGCAAGGTCAGGCATGCGATCGCCCGAGCAGGAGAAGACCTTCGATGCGGGAGAATTCTTCGGCGTCGTCGCCATGCTCGAGAACGACCTGCATCAGCGGCATCGTTCGTCACGCTGTCGAAGTGCCGCCTCTTGAAACTGCACCGCGAGGACTTCCACCGTCTCGAAACGGCGAACCGCGCAGCTTGCGGTCAACCTGCGCAGAGAGGCCGCGATGCCGCCGCGCGGTACGCGATGGCGCTGATCGAGCGCGGCGACGCCGATTCAGCCGCCTAGCTGGCGCGTACGGCTTCACGGCGCGTGAGCAGCGGACGATCGAGGCGCAGGGCATTGGCGATCACGGACACCGACGAGAGGCTCATCGCCAGCGCGGCGAGCATCGGCGAGAGGAGCACGCCGAACACCGGATAGAGTATGCCGGCGGCGATCGGGCACGCCCAGCGCGTTGTAGCCGAACGCGAAGACGAGGTTCTGCTTGATGTTGGCGAGCGTCGCCTCGGCAAGCGCGCGGGCGCGCACGATGGCCATCAGGTCTCCCTTGGGCAGGGTCAAGCCCGGCGCTCTCGATGGCGACGTCGGCGCCCGTGCCCATGGCGATGCCGACATCGGCCGCGGCGAGGGCCGGCGCGTCGTTGATGCCGTCGCCGGCGAAGGCGACCTTGCGGCCTTTGACCTTCAGCTCGGAAACGAGGCGCGACTTCTCCTCGGGCAGCACACCCGCATAGACGCGCTCGATGCCGAGCTCGCGCGCGACGGCCTCCGCCGTCTGGCGCGCGTCGCCCGTCGCCATGATGACCTCGATGCCGCGGCTCGCGCAGCTCGCGCAGCGCGGCAGCGCGCGTTGGCTTGATCGGGTCGGCAACGGCGACGAGGCCTGCGAGCCTGCCGTCGATGGCGACGAGAAGCGCCGACTTGCCCTGGCGCGCGAGGCCCTCGAGCTGTCCGCCGCCTCGTCCGTCTGCAATGCCGAGGGTCGCGAGAAAGCGCCGGTTGCCGAGGGCGACGTCGCGACCCGCGACCTTGCCCTTCACGCCCTGGCCGGAGATCGCCGCAAAGGCTTCCGGCTCGGAGACCGTGACGTTGCGCTCGCGCGCGCCGGCGACGATTGCGGCGGCGAGCGGGTGCTCGCTGCCCTTCTCGAGGCCGGCGGCGAGCTCGAGCACCAGCGTTCTCGTCGAAGCCGGGCAGCGCCACGATGTCGGTCAGCTTGGGCTTGCCCTTCGGTCAGCGTTCCGGTCTTGTCGACGACGAGCGTGTCGACGCGCGCGAGCTCCTCGAGGGCGGCCGCCGACCGAACGAGGACGCCATGGTGGGCGCCGCGGCCGGTCGCGACCATGATCGACATGGGCGTGGCGAGGCCGAGCGCGCACGGGCAGGCAATGATGAGCACGGAGACGGCCGCGACCATCGCGTACGCGAGCGACGGCTCCGGACCGAAGGCGAGCCAAGCGAGGAACGCCGCGACGGCGATCAGCACCACCAGCGGCACGAACCAGGCCGCGACCTTGTCGGCCAAGCCCTGGATCGGCGCGCGGCTGCGCTGCGCCTCGGCCACCATGGCGACGATCTTGGCCAGCGCCGTGTCAGCCCCGACCTTCTTCGCCTCCATGACGAAGCTTCCGGTCGTGTTGAGCGTGCCGCCGGTCACGGCGTCGCCGGGCGCCCTTCTCGACCGGCAGCGGCTCGCCGGTCAGCAGCGTCTCGTCGACGCCGGAGCGGCCTTCGACAACGACGCCATCGACGGGAACGGCCTCGCCAGGGCGGACGCGCAGGCGGTCGCCGACGACGACGGTCTCGAGCGGCACAGCGCCTTCGCTCCCGTCGGCTGCAATGCGATGGGCCGTCTTGGGCGCGAGGTCGAGCAGCGCGCGGATGGCGTTGCCGGTGTGCTCGCGCGCCTTGAGCTCGAGGACCTGTCCGGCGAGCACGAGCACGACGATGACGGCCGCGGCCTCGAAATAGACGCCGACGGTCCCGTCGTGCGCCGCGCAGAGATTCCGGGAACAGGCCGGGAGCCAGAACCGCGACCAGGCTGTAGAGAAAGGCCGCGCCGACGCCGAGCGAGATCAGCGTCCACATATTCGGGCTGCAGATTGCGGACCGAGGCGATGCCGCGCTCGAAGAACGGGAGCGCGCACCAGAGGACGACCGGCGTGGCGAGCACGAGCTCGATCATTTGCGAGAGGCGGCCGCCGAGCCAATCGTGAATGGGCAAGCCCGACGTGCGGTCCCATGGCCAAGATCAAGCAGCGGGATCGTGAGCGCGGCGCCGATCTTCAGCCGTTGAAGAAAGTCGACCAGCTCGGGATTGGGCCCGGCATCGGGCGCGGGCACGCCCATGGGCTCGAGCGCCATGCCGCAGATCGGGCAAGTTACCCGGTCCGTCGCGCACGATCTCGGGATGCATCGGGCAGGTGTATTTCGTGCCCGCGGGCAGCGGCTTCGCCGCGGCGGCCTGCTGCATCTGCCGATGCTTGTCGAGGTAGCGCGCCGGGTCGGCGGCGAACTTCGATCTGCATCCGTCGCTGCAGAAATGATAGGTCGTGCCGGCGTGGACATGTGTCGGCTTTCCTGCCGTCGTATCGACCGTCATGCCGCAGACGGGGTCGATCGCATGCTGCGACGGGTGCGGAGTCATGCCATCTTGCCGTGATCGTGCGCGCAGCAAGCCTCGTGGGCGTGGCCGGCCGAGGAGCATGCTTTTCGGCGTTGAACTCATTTCGGAGCCTGAACTCGTGGAGCCACCTCGCCGGCACCCACATAGCCAGCGTATTCATGCTTGACCACGTATACCCCATGGGGGTATTTGTCAATGATGCGCAAGGAAATCAAGATCGTCCTGCCTCAAGCGGCTCAGCCGCATCGAAGGGCAGGTGCGCGGCCTCGCCCGCATGGTGGAGGAGGACCGCTATTGCATCGACGTCGTGACGCAGATCTCGGCAGTCTCGGCTGCGCTTGCGCCGCGTCGAGGAGGAGATCCTGCGCGATCATGTCGCGCATTGCGTCGAGCACGCGATTGCGAGCGGCGACGCGAAGGAGCAGCGGCGCAAGGTTGCCGAGCTCATGGGCGTCTTCGATGCGTGCGGGGCGCTAGGCATCAGGCCTTCGCGAAGACGAGCCCATCCGGCCAGAAGACGCGCGCGCGCGCGCTCACCGCTTCGGGATCGCCGGTCGTCAGCAGCGTGAGCCCCGGCGGCTCTTCCGGAGGCGTGAAGTGCGGACGGCGCGCGAGATAGTCCTCGAGGCTGTCGGCGACGACGGCGGGCTGGGACAGGATGCGCGTCGCGGGCGGCAGGTGCTTGCGGAAGAGATGCTCGACGAGCGGGAAAGTGCGTGCAGCCCAGAATGGCGCGATGCGGCGGCTCGCCGCCCGCCTGGGCCATGGCGCCGTCGATGCCCTCCTTCACGAGGCGCTCGAGCTCCGCGGCGGACGCCTCCGCCTCGATGGCGCCGGCAAGCTCCGAGCAGACCTGCTGGATCACCTCGGCCTTCGGGCAGCGCTTCTTGATCTCCTCGAAGTAGACATTCGACGAGATGGTGCGCGTCGTGCCGAACACCGCGATGCGGTCGGTGAGATACTTCTGCGGGTATTGCGGCGTCGTGACCGCCCAGGGCGTCTGCGTCGCCGCCTCGACCGTTGGAGCTACAATGCCGAGGACATTGTGACCTGCGGCCTGCCAGGGGCTCCCAGGAAGCCAGTTCCTGCTGCAGGCGGCGGGCGGCAACCGCCGTCGCCGTATTGCAGCCGAGCAGCACGAGCTTCGAGCCGCGCGCAAACAGCGCCTCGACGCAGGCCCGCGTCAGATCGACGATCTCGTCCGACGGCCGGTTGCCGTAGGGCACATGGGCGTGGTCGCCGAGATAGGTGAAGGAGAGGTCCGGGGAAGCGCTGGGCCAGCGCGTGAAGGACCGTGAGTCCGCCGAGGCCTGAATCGAAAACGCCGATCATGGGCCGTGTCTTTGCTCCGGAACCCGGGTGGCGGTCAACGAGTTTTGATGCGCCGAGCGACGGCGCGGCACATCGCTGCTACGATTCGACATACTCGCGTGCGCACGTTATACACATCGATCACACTAACGTCCGTGGTCGCCCTATTTAACGCCTCATTAAGACAAGAGAAACGTAACCGGTGT
This sequence comes from uncultured Alphaproteobacteria bacterium, assembly GCA_963821565.1. Taxonomy (GTDB): domain Bacteria; phylum Pseudomonadota; class Alphaproteobacteria; order Rhizobiales; family Hyphomicrobiaceae; genus Hyphomicrobium_C. The sequence goes on along the minus strand of CAWGEK010000002.1, from coordinate 371,434 downwards.
GTGCGATTCAATTGAACGCCGATCCGGAGGTAGGCTCGTGTTGTATTGGTCGAGAGCGTGGCAAACGGCGCCGCGATGGGGCCGCTTGGGCCGATTGGCTGCCGACGCGCGCGCGTCGTGGCAGACGCTTGGTCATGCGCTCAGCGAGACATGTCCGTCGTGCGTCCTTCCCAGCCACATCAGCGCCGAATCTTGCGAGCCGCGCGTAACCGTACGCGCAGGAGCTTTTCAAACTGTTGCGATCCGATCTCGACGTCGCGGCGAAGACTGCCGAGGTATTCCTGCAGCGAGCTGTCCGGCAGCTCTCGCGTTGGATCGCAATCGATGCGAACGGAGATCGGCAACGAGCCGTACATCGGAGCGGCTCGACAAAGAAGCTCTATGATCACGACGTCCAGGGCGAGAAGGCAATCGCGGTCGGTCAGGGGCTCATCTGCTGCCTCGTCCTCGTGCTTGCACGTGCTGGCCCGCCTCGAGAGCGGCCTCGATATGCTCAACCCGTGGGTCGTGCTGACGCTCATCGCACTCATCGCGAGCTCCGCGTTCAGATATCATCTGGCGCAGGCGAAGATCGCTGCCCAATCGCACGCTCGACGTTCTCAATGTCGTCGACATCGGCATCTTTCTCTTCCTCATCTGGAGCTATCAGTTCGCCTATCATCATCCGGCCGGCGGCGTACTGAAGGCGCCGTCCTTTGCGCTGCTGTTCACGCTCGTCGCCCTGCGCGCACTGAGATTCCATCCGCGGCCGATCGTGGTCGCCGGCGCGACGGCGATCATCGGGTGGGTACTGATCGTCATCCTCGCCGTCGCCGGAGACGGCCTATCGGCCGCCACGCGCGACTACAACGAATTCCTTGCTTCGCACCGCATTCTTGCTCGGCGCCGAATTCGAGAAGCTCGTAGCCCTCGCAGCGCTGGTTGCCTGCCTTGCCGTCCGCGACCCACAAGGCACGGCAGATCCTCGGCAAGGCGGCGCACACTGCCGGACTACGCCGAAGCGCTGGCGGCAGCTCAGCGCCATCTCGAGGAGGCGACGGCCGCGAAGGAGAAAGCCGAGAAAGCCGTCGTCGAGCTCGATCGGCGCGATGCCGAGCTCTCGGAGCAGAACAGACGGTTCAATGTGGCGCTCGCGAACATGTCGCAGGGCCTCAGCATGTACGACGGGGAGCAGCGGCTTCTCGTCTGCAACGAGCGCTATCTCAGCATGTACCGCCTGCCCCAGGAGATGGCGGCACCGGGAACGCAATTCCGGCAGGTCGTCGAGTGCTACGTCGGCAAAGGCATCTATTGCGGCGACGATCCGCAGGCATTACATCGAGGAACGCCTGGCAGAAGTACTGGCGACAGAGCCGTACACCACGATCAAGGAACTCAAGGACGGGCGCGTCGTCGCGATCAAGCATCAGCCAATGGAGCACGGCGGCTGGGTTGCGACGCACGAGGACATCACCCAGCAGCGCCGTGCCGAAGCGCGCATCTCGCACATGGCGCGACACGATGCGCTGACAAATCTGCCCAATCGCGTCCAGTTGCGCGAGCGCATGGACGACGCGCTTTACGGCGCGCACGACGACTCTCAGTCGCTGGCCCTCCTCGTGCTCAACATCGACCGCTTCAAGGAGATCAACGACACGCTCGGGCACTCGGTCGGCGACACGCTGCTGCAATGCATCGCCGAACGTCTGCGCGAACAGCTCGCGCGACGTGAGCATGGTCGCGCGCATGGGCGGCGACGAGTTTGCCGTGCTCGAGATGAGCGACAAGCCTGCAGAGCAGGGCCGCCGAGCTGGCCAAGGCGAATTCAGGCCGCCATCGGCGAGCCCCTCGACATCGACGGTCATCAGTTCGTGATCGGGGCCAGCGTCGGCATCGCCATCGCGCCAACCGACGGTAACGAATCCGATCAGCTCGTTGAAGAATGCCGATCTCGCGCTCGACCGCGCGAAGAGCGAGAGGCGCGGCACATACAGCTTCTACGAGCGGGAGATGGACGAGCGCCTGCAGGCACGCCGCAGTCTCGAGCAGGACCTGCGCCTCGCCATCGCAAACGGCGAATTCGAGGTCTTCTATCAGCCGCAGCTCAACCTCGCGCGCAACGAGATCTCCGGCTGCGAAGCGCTGCTCAGATGGCGACATCCCCTGCGCGGTCTGATATCGCCCGTCACGTTCATACCCGTCGCCGAAGAAACGGGACTCATCGTGGAAATCGGCGAATGGGTCCTGCATCAGGCGTGCGTCGACGCAAGCACGTGGCCGGCGAGACATTCGCGTCGCAGTCAACGTCTCGGCCATTCAACTCAAGCGCAGCAACGTGCTTGCAGACTGCACTCAGCGCACTCAACGCGACCGGCCTGTCGCCGAAGAGGCTCGAGCTCGAAGTCACCGAGTCCGTGCTCCTCGAACGAGCATCGCGACGTGCTCGACACGCTGCAGCAGCTGCATGATCTCGGCGTGCGCATCGCGCTCGACGACTTCGGCAGCGGGTATTCGTCGCTCGGCTATCTCAGGCGTTTTCCCTTCGACAAGATCAAGCTCGACCGCAGCTTCGTGAGCGAGCTATCCGAGAAAAGCGGCAACTCGAGCGCCATCGTGCGCACGGTGGCCGCGCTCGGCAGCAACCTTGGTATTGCAACCACGGCCGAGGGCGTCGAGACGGCGGAGCAGCTCGAGCTCGTGCGCAGAGAAGGCTACACGGAAATCCAGGGCTACTACTTGAGCCCGCCCGTACCCGTCAAGGACCTCGGACCGCTGTTCTCGCGGCCGCCTCAGGGCGCGGCCTGACGTCGCGGGCGGAGCGATACCGCCGCCTAGCTCGGGCCGCCTAACCTTTGGGCGTCAGGTTCCTGGGCCCCAGCCTCAAAAGTGCTCCTTTCATAGAATTCTAACGCGCTTCTGTCTCTATTGAGAGGTTGCATATTCAGGGGCACTAATGCTTCCCAGGTCACTCGCTGTGCGGCCGACGGACAAGGCCCGTCAAACCGTGCTCACGGCGCTCGGGGTCGCGTGCCCTGTGCCTCGTTGCCGTCATCCTCGGCGGGACCATCTATCAGGCGCAGCATCGGGCCGTTACCGAGCGGCTCGCTCAGCGCGCAGCAGTGGTCCGACGAGGTGACGCTGGCAGATGAGCGTCTCGCACTGCGGCGCCAACATGGCCTGCTGACGGGCGACCAGCAGTGGATCGAGCGCTACGAGGCCGATGCCTCGGCCAGGGACGAAGCCATGCGCAGCGCATCGAGCTCGCGCCCGCGGATGCGCTCGAGCGCTTCGAACATCAGGCCCAGGCATCGATCGAGCGTCTCGCCGAGATGGATCGTGCGTCATTCGACGCCATTCGCGTCGGCAATAAGCCGCCTGTCCCGCAGCCCGCTCGACGAGTCGCTCTATCAGTACCACAAGCAGATCCGAGAGCGAGGCACGCGCGAATTCCTCGACAGCGTGATCGCGGCGGTCCGCGCGGACTTCACGAGCGTGCAGATTCAAGCGCTCATCGCAACGTCCGCGGCCATTCCAATTTTCGTCGCCGGCGCAGTTCATTCTCTGGCGGCGCCTCATTGCGAGCCTCGCCAAGAACGAGGGCGCCTACACAGAAGCCGAGCAGCGGATCAAGAACCTGGCGATGATGGACGTCCTGACCGGACTGTCCAACCGCCTGGCCATTCGCGAGTCGCTGCGGCATGCGATCTTCCGCGCCGAGCGCGACAAGACGAAGATCGCATTGCTGATGATCGACCTCGACCGCTTCAAACCCATCAACGACCGTTACGGGCATCTGATCGGCGACCTGGTTCTCAAGGAAGTGGCCGCGCGCATGGCGAAGGTCGTGCGCAACAGCGAGCTGCGCGGGCGCTACGGCGGCGACGAGTTCGTCGCCTTCGTCGAATTCGGAGACGACGACGAGGTGCCGCGGCGGGTCGGCAGGCGCCTTGTCGAAGGCTTGTCGGCGCCCATGACGTTCGATGGCCTCACGCTCGACATCGGGGCGAGTGTCGGCTTTGCCGTCTATCCGTCCGACGCCACGGACGAAGAGCAGCTCATGCGCAAGGCCGACACGGCGCTCTATGCCGTCAAGGAGGCAGGCCGCGGCAACGTGCTCGCCTACAGCTCCGACATGGAAGCCACGGTCGAAGCACGCGCAGAGCTCGAGCAGGACCTGCGTCAGGCAATTCGTTCCGGCTTGATCGCTCCCTACTATCAGCCGCTCGTGGAGCTAGCGACCGGGGACATCTGCGGACTGGAAGTGCTGAGCCGATGGCACCACCCGGTCCAAGGGAATCATCATGCCCGTGGACTTCGTCGAGCTGGCGGAGTCGGCGGGCATGATCAACGACATGACGATGGCGGTCCTGCAGAAGGCGTGCCTCGACGCGCGCACGCTGCCACCACACCTCACGATCGCGATCAACATCGCTCCGCGTCAGATCCAGGACGAATGGCTGGCGCAGAAGATCATGACGGTTCTCGCCAAGACCAAGTTCCCGCCGCAGCGGCTCGAGGTCGAGCTGACCGAGAACGCCCTCGTCGACGACATCGCATCGGCAAAGCACGTCATCAGCTCGCTCAAATCCCAGGGAATCAAGGTCGCGCTCGACGACTTCGGGACCGGCTACTCGAGCCTCTGGTATCTCTCCGAGCTGCCGTTCGACAAGATCAAGATCGACCGCTCATTCATCAAGACGCTGCACGACCGCCCCGAGAGCGCGAAGATCGTCGAGCGCCATCATCGGACTGGGCAAGAGCCTCGGCGTGCCGACGATCGCGGAAGGTGTCGAGATCGAGCGCGACGCGGAGGTCTCTGCGCTCGCTCGGATGCACGATCGCGCAGGGCTTCCTTTACTGCCAAGCCGGTTCCGGCTGCCGATCTGCCCGAGATCGTGAGCAGCCTATCCGCCAGCGCGAAGCAAACGCGTCGCTTGAGCGCGCTCGGACGCCACGCGACGCCGCGGACATTTCCGTATCTTAAGATCGTGGTCTATTCGGCGGCTTCCGAGGGGAGCGTGCGCTGCCCGCCTCGTGCTCGGCGGCCTTGAGCGCGTCGAGCGTCGGCATGGCGACGGTGCTGTAGCCGCAGTCGACGAAGTGAACCTCGCCCGTCACGGCGCCCGACAGGTCGGACAGCAGATAAAGCGCCGAGCCGCCGACCTCGTTCAGGGTCGGCGTGCGCTTCAAGGGCGCGTTCTCTTTCTGGAAATTGAAGATGACGCGCGCGTCGGAGACGCCGGCGCCGGACAGCGTGCGCATCGGACCCGCGGAGAGCGCGTTGACGCGGATCCCCTGCGGTCCGAGATCGGCTGCGAGATAGCGAACGGAGGCCTCGAGCGCGGCCTTGGCGACGCCCATGACGTTGTAGGAGGGCACCGAGCGGGTCGCACCGCCGTAGCTCAGCGTAATCATCGAGCCGCCGTTCGGCATGAGCTCGGCCGCGCGCTTGGCGACCTCGGTGAACGAGAAGCAGGAGATCACCATCGTGTTGGTGAAATTGTCCCGCGTCGTGTTGACGTAGCGGCCCGACAGCTCGCGCGGGTCGGAATAGGCGAGCGCGTGGACGACGAAATCCAGGCTGCCCCAGACCTCCTTGACGCGCGCGAAGACGTTATCGACGCTCGCCAGATCGAGCACGTTGCAGGGCTCGATGATCTCGGACCCGATCGACTTCGCAAGCGGAAGAGCGCGGCGGCCGAAGGCGCCGTCCTGGTAGCTGAAGGCGAGCTTGGCGCCCTGCCCCGCAAGCACGCGGGAAATGCCCCAGGCGATCGAGCGGTCGTTGGCGACGCCCATGATCAGGCCGCGCTTGCCGGCCATCAGCTGTCCTGAATTGGCATTCGTATATTCGTCGGCCATGGGAGTCCTCGCACTCGAATGCAAATCTACGGCCGCTGATCTCGAACCAGCCGCTACCGTTCCTGTAGACCCGCATGTCTGGCCGTCCCAGAGGAGCTCAAACTCCACTCCTTAGAGCCGCGACATGACAGGTTATTAACCATTCATGCGGCGAAACACGAGACTTGCATTTGTTCCACCGAAACCGAAGCTGTTCGACATGACACAGTTAAGCTCGACATTGTCCTTCCGCTTCTTGGACGATCGGCATGTCCGCGAACGCGGGATCGAGCTCCTCGATGTTGGCGCTCTCGCAGATGAAACCGTTGTTCATCATGAGCAGCGAGAAGATCGCCTCTTGAACACCTATCGCGCCGAGCGAATGGCCGGTCAATGACTTCGTGGCCGAGATCTGCGGCACGTCCTTGGGGAAGACCTCGCGGATGGCCTCGATCTCCCTCAAGTCGCCGACCGGCGTCGCCGTCGCGTGGGGATTGATGTAGTCGATCTTGCCGCCGACGCCGCCTGCCGTCGAGACCGCTCAGCGCGCTGCGCATGCAGCGCACGGCGCCTTCACCGGATGGCGCCACCATGTCGAAGCCGTCCGACGTCGCGCCGTAGCCGACGAGCTCGCCGTAAATCTTTGCTCCGCGCGCCTTCGCATGCTCGAGCTCCTCGAGCACGACGACGCCGGCGCCGCCTGCAATGACGAAGCCGTCGCGGTTCTTGTCGTAGGCGCGGCTCGCCTTGGCGGGGGTGTCGTTATAGTGGGACGACATGGCGCCCATGGCGTCGAAGAGCACGGACAGCGTCCAATCCAGCTCCTCGCAGCCGCCGGCGAAAATCACGTCCTGCTTGCCCCAGCCGATGAGCTCGGCCGCGTTGCCGATGCAGTGAGCGGATGTCGAGCAGGCGGAAGAGATCGAGTAGTTGACGCCCTTGATCTGAAAGCTGGTCGCGAGTGCGGCCGACGGGCCGGAGCACATGCCCTTGGGAACCTCGAAGGGCCCGACCTTCTTCGGATCCTTCTCGCGCGCCGTATCGGCGGCCCAGACAATGGCGCGCGTCGACGGGCCGCCCGAGCCCATGATGATGCCGGTGCGCTCGTTGACGACGTCGCCCGGCTCGAGGCCGGCGTCGCGTATCGCTTGGTCCATGGCGATGTAGTTCCAGCCGACGCCCGCCTCCATGAAGCGCTTCGGCTTGCGCGGCACCTGGGATTCCCAATCGATCTTGGGCTCGCCGTGGACCTGGCAGCGGAAGCCGAGCTCGGCATACTTGTCGGCGCGGACGACGCCCGACTTGCCTTCCCGGAGCGAGGCGAGCACCTCTTGAGTGTTGTTTCCAATCGAGGAAACAATACCCATGCCGGTGACGACCACCCGTCTCATCGACGAACCCTTTCCTCAAAGCCCCGAGGTCATACGCTCCGCCACGGCCGTGGGCGGCTCCGCAGGTAACACCTTCGATCTCACCCTCCGGCCGCTGGCGCCTCGCCGGCTTCGAAGAGGCCAACGCGCAGATCGGTCGCCGTGTAGATCACCTGGCCATCAGCCTTGAGCAGGCCGTCGGCAATGGCAAGCTTCAGGCGGCGCAAGATAACGCGTTTAAGGTCGACGACGTACTCCACTTTCTTGACTGTAGGCAGAACCATGCCGGTGAATTTGACCTCGCCCACACCCAGCGCCCGGCCGCGCCCCGGCGCTCCGAGCCAGCCCAGGAAGAAGCCGGTCAGCTGCCACAGGGCGTCCAAGCCGAGGCAGCCGGGCATGACCGGGTCGCCCGCGAAAGTGGCACTTGAAGAACCAGTCGAGCCGCTCATTGCCTTCGACAGCCAGGTCGGCGACCACCTGGCCCTTACCGTGCGCTCCGCCTACGTCCGAAATATGGGAGATGCAGTCGAACATTAACATTGGCGGCAGCGGCAACTGGGCGTTGCCGGGCCCGAACAATTCGCCGCGTCCGCATGTGAGAAGGTCGTTAAAGTCGTAGCTTGAACGGCGCTCGGCCATGGCGTTGGCTCATTCCCTCATTCGGCGCTTTCGGCGCCCGCCGGCGCGGTTTCTTCGCGGGCCGGGCGTGTCCTAACACACTCATCGGACGTTCAAAAGATAAACGGCGCCAGCGTCAAGTGACCGCGGTTGCGCTGTCCAGCGGGCCTGCCGGGGGGAGTTGCAGTGCGGGAAATCGGTCCATATACTTCAATTTGATATGGTCTTCGCCGTTGGAGGCGCCGCGGTTGCGGTGACTTCGAGCGTCGAGATCTGCGCTTGAGCGAATGACGGTATGAAGCCCATGGCTGCCGAGAGCCAGACGACGACCCGCAGGCGGAGCCCGTTCCCCTGACCAATCAGGAGATCGCAGAGCGCCTGCGCCTGTTCGGCCTCAGGCCGACGCGTCAGCGGCTCGCGCTCGGCACGCTTCTGTTCGGCAACGGCGACCGGCACGTGTCGGCAGAGATGCTGCACGACGAAGCGCTCTCGGCGGGCGAGCAGGTGTCGCTCGCGACGGTCTACAATACACTGCATCAGTTCACGCAGGCGGGGCTGCTGCGCGAGCTCGCCATCGAGGGCGGCAAGGCCTACTTCGACACCAATACGTCCAACCACAACCACTTCTTCATCGAGGAGCAGGGTGAGCTCATGGACATCGCTGGCGACAGCATCCGGGTCGACGGTCTGCCGGAGCCGCCTGAAGGCATGAAAATCAGCCACATCGACGTCGTCGTGCGCCTCGTCACGAAGTGAGCCGTCGCATCGACGGCTAGATCGCGCTCGCCAACGCCGGTGCGCTCGACGCAGATCATAGCGCACCTACTTCACGACCTCTCCCTCGTATACTCCCCACAGATCCTTCTGCGGAAGATAGCCGCGGTAGTCGTCGATCGAGACGCTGCACCAGCGTCCATCGCAGCCGTGCACATTGGCGATGACGCCGGCCTCGACCAGCGCCACGGGTCGCGCGCTGTCGCTGTCGCTGCGGCGAACCGGAACCTGCGGGGGAGGCTTCTCGGGCTTCACCTCCCACGGGACGACGAGCGCCGTCCTGCGCCCGGACAAGAACGACTGCAGGACCCATCCGGTCGTGCCCTCGGAATCGCGCACCTGACGCCAGGCCTCGAACTCGCTCACGACCTCGAGCGGGAGCCCGGCGCGGCGGAAGACCCAGGTGGTCGGATACTCGGTGCCCGGCCCCGTCCGCAGATTGACCCGGTCCGCCTTGAGGCTGACGAAGCGCGGCACCGGGCAAGCCGCTCGCCGGTCATACCGGCGGGCTCGGTCGAGCTGTCGGCTCCGCCTGCGCCGCCGCGCCTGATGCCCAAGACGGCTCGCGAGCACAAGTCGCAGCCAGCCTGCGCCGTGCATCTGCCGTCAACGTGCATCAAGACGCTCCAGCGCGGCACAATAGCCGCAGAAACTTCGTGTCGGCCCGCGATCCGACGACCGCCGCAAACCAAGAAATCACCCTCGTATGGTCCTCATTTGGCGAACATATCACGATACCCGCGGCCCCCCAGGCAAGTGGGGGCAATCCGGCGCTTTGTCATGTCCGGGACCTTCTGTTAGACACTGCCTCATCTCACGCCCTTCGCCGGGCAACAAGCCTCAACGCAAGCGCCGCACGACCGGCCGCACGCAATCGAGAATTACGCCGTCCGCGGGAGTTCCATGCCTCAAGCTGCCAAGAAGCCGGTCGTCATCGTCACGCGCAAGCTGCCGGACGTCGTCGAAACACGCATGCGCGAGCTCTTCGACGCCAAGCTCAATGTCGACGACAAGCCGATGACGCAAGCGCAGCTCGTGGAGGCGGCCAAGGTCGCCGACGTCCTCGTGCCGACCGTCACCGACCGCATCGATCGCGCGGTCATCTCGCAGGCAGGTCCGCAGCTTCGCCTCATCGCCAACTTCGGAACGGGCGTCGACAACATCGACCTCGATACGGCGCGCAACCGGGCCATCGCCGTGACCAACACGCCGGGCGTGCTCACCGAGGACACGGCCGACATGACCATGGCGCTGATCCTCGCCGTGCCGCGCCGTCTCGCCGAGGGCACGGCCTATCTCAAGGATCCAAAGCACCACTGGGCCGGCTGGTCGCCGACCTGGATGCTCGGGCATCGCATCTTCGGCAAGCGGCTCGGCATTGTCGGCATGGGTCGCATCGGCCAAGCGGTCGCGCAGCGCGCCAAGGCTTTCGGCTTGCAGATCCACTATCACAACCGCAAAGCGCGTCGCGCACGACCTCGAGCAGGCGCTGGAAGCGACCTACTGGGAAAGCCTCGACCAGATGCTGACGCGGATGGATATCGTGTCCATCAATTGTCCGCACACGCCGGCGACCTATCACCTCATCTCGGCGCGGCGCCTCAAGCTCCTCAAGCCCACGGCCTATATCGTCAACACGGCGCGCGGCGAGGTCATCGACGAGAACGAGCTCGCGCGCCTGATCGAGGCCGGCTCGATCGGCGGCGCGGGCCTCGACGTGTTCGAGCACGAGCCGGCGATCAATCCGAAGCTGCTCGCCTCCGACCGCGTCGTCGCGCTTCCGCACATGAGCTCGGCGACGCATCGAGGGGCGCATCGACATGGGCGAGAAGGTGATCATCAACATCAAGGCCTTCCTCGACGGGCACGCGCCGCCCGACAAGGTGCACCCGGCGATGTTCTGAGACGGCCGCCGCGTCAGCGGAGCTCTACGCCATCGGTCGTCGCGACGGTCACATAGAATGCGATCGACGTGAGGTAGCCCGCCGTCAGCCACGCTTGGCCGGCGGTGGAAATCGGCTGCACGTGGCGAGGCTTGCGGTTCCCGAAGATCAGGAACGGCGCGCGTCAAGCAGCAAGAGTCCCGTCAAGACATGACCACTCCAAGTAGAGCGCGGCGCCGACGCCCGCGAGCAGGCAGACGAAGTTGACGATCGCCACGATCTCGGGATCGGCGCGCGAAAGGATTGCGTCCACGATCTGTCCGCCATCGAGCGGCAGCACCGGCGCCAGATTGATGCCGTTGAGGACCGCGCTGACGAGCGCCAGCTCGGCGAAAAGCGGCGTTCCGGTTCCCTGCCACAAGAGAACGAAAGCGCCGGTGGTGAGGAGGCTCAATCCCGGGCCCATGAGCGCCACGAAGCCGCGCTCGGCCTCGCTGGCGTGCGGGCGCGGCCGCGACAGCGACGCCACCGAAGAACGGAATGAAGTAGATGCCCCGCACGGGCTGCCCGACGGATCGCATGGCAAGAGCATGGCCTGCCTCGTGGATGAAGATCAGCGCCAGGAGAACAGCCGCCGACTGCCAGCCGAAGAGGTAGTGGAAGCTTGCGTAGGTCAGGACGCCGGTCGTGAGCGCATCGCGCACGCGGTTGCCGCCGGAGGTGCTGGCAGTGCCGGCAAGCTTCTCGCAGTGGCTCTTGATGCGCCGCGCATTCTGGCGCGCACCGAGGGGCACGAGAACACGGCTGCGGAAGTTCGTGAGCGTCAACTCGTGGGCGAGGTAGGACCGTGGTGCCATCCGCGGCGGGGGCGAGCGAATAGGCGATCATGTGGTCATCGCCTGCGATGATCGCAGGATCGGTATGCTCGGGAAGGATCCTCATCACGCCCGCGTTGCCGGACTCGTCCAGCTCCTCGACGTAGGCGATGGGCCGCTCCCGTGTCGCCGACCTTGATGGTTCCGCTCAGGAATGGCGGCTCGCCGTCGCGACGCGCGACCGAGACCTCAACGGGAATGAGGCCCTCGAACTTGATCGATTTCGCGGTCATCGTGCTCCACACGGTGTCGCGCGGCGCCTTGATGAAGACGCGCGTCTCGTAGCGCTTGCGGCTTATGCCGAGGAGCGTGTCGATGAGGCCCGTGGCCATGTAGAACAGCGCAAGCATCAGATCCTGAATGATAATCACGACTGGCCTGCGAGCTTGGGAGGAGAGCTCGAGCAGGCTTAGGCGGAGTTCGCGGCCGCAGCTGTTCCGCAGGGAACATCCGGCATCGCGACGTGGACCGAGAGATCGCGGATCGTCGGGCGCACGGCCGGAGAGCGGATTCTCCGGATCCCAAGCGATGTTCACCGTCTCGAAACGCGCGGCTTTGGCGTCGTAGATGAGGAGCCGGCCGGCAAGGCTTTCTCCTGCGCCCGTAATCTCCTTCAAAACCTCGGTAGCCCCGAGCGTGCCCAAAACCCCCACGACCGATCCCAAGACGCCGACCTCGGCACAGTTGGCGACGGTGCCGGGCGGCGGAGCCTCCGGAAAAAGACAGCGGTACGAAGGGAATGGCGCCCCACCCGGCGCGCGCTCATGCGGCTTGAAAGTCGTCACATAGCCGTCCATGGGACCGACGGCGGCGAAGACGAGCCTCTTCCTGGCGAAGTAGCAGGCGTCCGAGACGAGATAGCGAGTGGCGAAATTGTCAGAGCCGTCGACGACGATGTCGTAGCGGGAGATGAGCGCAATGGCGTTATCCGCGTCGAGGCGCGTGCAATGGGTCTCGACGGCGACATGGGGATTGAGCCGCCCGACCATGTCGCGCGCGCTTTCGACCTTGGTGCGGTCCACGTCTTCCGTGCCATGCACGATCTGGCGCTGGAGATTGTCCAAGGACACGTGGTCGTCGTCGACGACACCGAGTGTGCCGACGCCCGCGGCTGCGAGGTAGAGCAGGACCGGGCTGCCGATGCCGCCGGCGCCGACGACGAGGACGCGCGCGGCCTTGAGCTTCTGCTGCCCCTGGCCGCCGATCTCGTGCAGAACCAAATGGCGCTTGTAGCGCTGGATTTCTTCTCTCGTAAGGGTCATGGATCTGAATGTAATGCCGATACGGCCCGGGTGCGACCCATTGTGGGGAAGGGACCGGCCCTAGCCGCGATCGCCCGAGGGGCGAAACTCGGCGGGCAGAGGCTGGGACGCGGGGTGTGCCTCCGGAGGCGGCGGCAAATTGACCGGGCTCAGAGTAGGCGCCGACCATGGCCCCTGTACGCGGAAGCCTTCGGAGGGCACAAGCTCACCTGAGCCAGCCTCACTTGAGCCGCCGCGCCGGTCTTGCCCAATTCGTTGGCGATAGAGACCGTGACGTCGAGGGCGCGGTCGGACAGGCTGACCGTCCCTTCCGCCGTAACCACCTTCGCTCCCGTATCGGCCTTCACCGCCTCTGCGGTGAATACTCCGCCCGTGGCAGCCAACTTGGCCACGAAGCTGTCAACAGTGGTCGCGCCATCTGCGGCAGCGTTCCAGATCCCGGGCTGCGACGCGGTTCCTGCGGCCGCCGCCAGACCTTCGACGTTAACTCCGAGGCGCGCACCCTCCTGCATGTCAACCTCGACCTTGCCGGTAAGGGACGCAAGGACGTCGGCTTCCGTTCCGCCCACCCCGGCCAGATCCACATCGAGACTGCCGAAGCCTTCGAGGGGCGAGCGCCCAAAGCGCTGGCCGATCATCCTGCCCACATCGAAGGACTCGAGCCGCCCGCGAATGCTGTAGCGGGGCTCGCCTCCGGTCATGTCGACGCCGACTTGACCATCTCCTGTGCCGCCATGATCGAGCTCGATTTCGGCCAGGTCCGCGAAAAGCTTCCCATCCTTGATCGATAAGCTCGCCGCACACCGTCCCAAGGTCTGGTCCGCTACAGAGACGCTGCGCGCCGAGATGCGTACGTCGGCGTCGACCTCGCGAATGAGCGAGGACGATACTGTTCCGGGCATGCGGATGAAGGAGAGCCAATCCGCCGCAAGGATGCGGTTGGCGGACGCAGCGGGCGTGAGATAGGGCGCGAGGTTCAGGCTGTTGAAGGCAAGCGTCCCTTCAACTTTCGGGCGGCCGGAGCCGAGTGTCAGAGAGAGGGCGCCGGTCGCCGCGTTGCCGTCGAGCGTAAAGCGCGCATTCTCGAAGGACAAAGAGCCTTCGCTCCAGTCAAGAGGCCCTTCGGCTTCGAAGGCGCCGAGACCTTGCTGCCCCTCGGGCCAATCGGCTCCGAGCCAGCGGGCGGCATTGCGGAGGTTTGGAACGGTCAGCTTGGCGTGCGGAGACGCAACCTGCAGCCGCTCGCCTCTGACAAGGCGGCCATCGATGCTGGCGCCGAGATGGGTGCCCTTGAGAGATGCCCTCAGCGAGATAGGGGCGTCCTTCTTGGCCTGCGGGACGGCGCCAGCGATATCGAATGCGAGCTCCTCGCCGCGCAAGCGAAACGTTCCCTTGGCCTCAAGCGCGGTGTCGCGCTTGGATCTGATTTCCGCCGACACGCTGTAGAGCGTTTCCTCGGCCCCGCCAGGCGTCTTGATGACGATCATTGCGTTGCGCAGCACCAGCATATCGAAATTGCGCGCCACGAGCGCTGCAACCATCGGCCCCATCGAATCCGTCGAGCGCAGTCGCGTCGCCATTGGCGCTGTCGATCGGTATCGTGCGATCGAAGATCAGGGTCGCATCGTCGAGAATGAGGTCTGCACCACCCCCCATCAGCAGCGACGTCAATGCCGCGCCGCTGCCACCCTTGCCGGCTGCGAGCGATATCGTGCCTCTTTCGAGAACGACGCGCGGCGTATCGACTAATGTGACGGGTGCGCTGAGGGTGAAGCTGTCGTGCGAGGCGGCGCGAACGTAGGCGCCGGTAAACGCGGGATCGCTGCCAGGCCCGCCGACGATAAGCGGCGCGATCAAACCGGAGCCGATCACTGCAGTTAAGACGTAGGCCGCGAAATTGGCCGACGCCTGTCACCTTCGGCTGTCATGAAGCTGACGATCTCGAGCGGTTGAAGCCGTGTGTGCGGGTGAGTGCGAATGTCCGGGGATGCTGGGCAGATGGTCCTCAGTCGCCTACCCAGTACGTTGCTTGTAATAAACAGCCGTTAGCTGTGCAACAGGTCTCGGGCGAAAAACCGGCAACGACACATAAATTTCATAATTCGAATCAAGGGTATACTTGCTTGCCCACAAAAGCCAGTGTTCGCTTGCACATACGCGCCGCCGTTAGCTAGACGTGGGCCTCACGACGAGCTGCCGCCCGAGCGTCCGCTCGCGATCGCGCTGTGCAGGAAGATGACGGGCAGCAATCCAACCAGCACGATCGTCAGAGCCCCAAGCGCGGCGGTTTCCAGCTGCTCGAGTGCCGCGTAGCCGTAGACCTGCGTCGCCAGGGTCTCGAAATTGAACGGGCGCAAGAGCAACGTCGCCGGCAGCTCTTTCATGGCATCGACGAAGACCAACAGACCGGCCGAGCCGAGCGCCGGAAACAGCAACGGGAAGTGGACACGTCGCAACGTCGAGAGCGCGGTGTCGCCGAGCGTGCGCGCCGCGGCATCGAGATTGGGCGAGACACGCTCGAGACCGGCATCGATGCCACCGAGGGCTACGGCGAGAAAACGCACGACGTACGCAAACGTAAGCGCGAAAATGGAGCCCGACACGAGCAAGCCCGTGGACACGCCGAAAAGCTCCTGCGCAAGCGCGTCGATGCGATTGTCGAACCACGCCAACGGAATGAGTATTCCGATCGCCAGCACAGTACCGGGGAGAGCATAGCCGAGCCCGGCCAGGCGGACTGCGGGACGCGTAAACCCGTTGGCTGCCACGCGGCGTGCGTAGGCGAGGAGAAGCGCGAGCGCGACCGCGAACACGGCGCTGAGCGATGCGAGCAAGAGGCTATTGCCCGCGGCGCGGAAGAATCCGCCTTCTAACGCCACCGCGGCATGATGCGCGCTGTTGTCGATCAGGAGGGAAAACGGCACCACGAAACCGGCAACGAACGGCAATGTGCAGAGAAGCGCTGCCGCGTAGCCCTCTCCATCCTTCGATGTCCTGGAACGGAATGGCGCGGTAGCGGCCGGTCGTATGGTGAACCTTCGCTCCGCCTCGCGCCATGCGCTCGGCGGCGAACAACATCACGATCACGACGAGCAGCACCGTCGCCAACTGGGCCGCGCCACCGAGGTTCGAGCGCTGCAGCCAAGTGGAATAGATGCTGGCGGATAGCGTCTGCACGCCGAGGTGCTGGACTGCGCCCAGATCATTCAACGTTTCCATCAGGACAAGCGCCACGCCCGCAGCGAGCGCCGGCCGGGCGAGCGGCAGCGCAACCGCCCAGAACGTGCCCATCGGCGTGCGGCCGAGCGTGCGAGCGACCTCGAGCGCGCAGACCGACTGCTGCACGAAGGTCGCGCGCGCCGCGAGGTAGACGTAGGGGTAGAGGACGCAGGTGAACACGAGAACGGCGCCGCCGAGCGAGCGAATGTCGGGAAACCAGTAATCGCGCACACTGGTCCAGCCGAACAGAGACCGGAGCGCGGTCTGCACAGGACCCGCGTAGTCGAAGAGATCGGCGTAGCAGTAGGCGACGATGTAGGTCGGCATCGCGAGCGGAATGACGAGGAGCCGATCGAGGAGCACGCGGCCCGGGAACCGGTACATCGTGACGAGCCAGGCCGTTCCAGTGCCGACGATCAAAGTGAGGGTGCCCGTACCAGCGGCAAGCGACAGCGTGTCGGCGAGGGATTGCGGAAGCACGGTCGCCACGAGGTGCGGCCAGACGTTCTCGGCGGGAGACGCCGCAATAACGAGGATAGCCGCGATCGGCATCGCGATCAGGAAGCAGGATCGCGGCGACGACGGCCGTCCACGCGGGCGAAGAGCGCTGCGTCTCGCCCGCCAAATGCGCGAGGCGATGCGGCGACGTGGCCGAGTGGCGCAGAATTTCGCGAAGACCTGTGCGGGAAGAGAGGCGCGAGCCGATTTCGGTCATTTGCAAATCAAGCATTGCGAGCGCTGCCGGGGCCGTCAAGGGACGGCCGGATAACAGTAAACCGAACAGACCAGCGTCGGCGGGCGGCGCCGCGCATCGGGGAGGCGCGGCCCGGCCGGGCCGAGACGGAACTTTGTCCGGCGCTCCAACGTCAGGAGCTTGGGCCGGCGTCGAAGCGCACCTTGTCGATGAGCTCGGAGGCCTTCTTGCGGAAGCTGGGCGACCTTGTCGAGCGGCAGGGGGTCCGGCTTCAGCGTGCCCCAGCTCTTCACAAGGTCGGATGGCTCGACGCCGGGGACGACCGGATACTCGCCGTTCTTGTGCGCATAAAGCTCCTGCGCCTCGGGCGTCACGAGGAATTCCATCAGCTTCTCGGCATTCGCCCGGTTCGGCGCATGTGCGGCGAGCGACGCACCCGAGACGTTGACATGCGTGCCGCGATCGGCGGCATTGGGGAAGAGGATCTTCACGGCGTCGGCCCATGCCTTCTGCTCGGGGTTATTGAGCATGGCCTGCATGTAGTAGGTGTTGCCGACGGCGAGGTCGCACAAGCCCGGCCTGGACGTCGCGCACGCCTTCGCGGTCGCCGCCCGCGGGCTTGCGCGCCAGATTGTTCCTCAACCCCACGAGCCAGGCCTCGGCCTTCTCCTCGCCGAGGTTGGCGATCATCGAGGCGACGAGCGCGACGTTATAGGTGTGCTGGCCGGAGCGAATGCAGATCTTGCCCTTCCACTTCGGATCGGCAAGCTCCTCGTAGGTGATGGCGTCCTGGGCGACGCGCTCCTTCGAGGCGTAGACGACGCGGGCACGGCGCGTCAGCGCGAACCAGTGCCCCTCCGGATCGCGCAGCTCGGCGGGCATCGCCGGCTTCGAGCGCCGGCGACTTCAAGGATTGGGTGACGCCGGCATCCTTCGCCTGAACGAGGAAGCCGAACTCGTTGGTGAGGAGAACGTCGGCCGGGCTGTTCTTGCCTTCCGCGCTCATGCGCTCGACGAGACCGTCCTTGGAAAAGATCATATTCGTCTTGATGCCGGTCTTCTCGGTGAAGGCCTTGAGCATCGGCTCGATGAGGCCCGGCTCACGGTAGGAGTAGATGTTGACGACCTCCTCCGCGGCCGCCGCGTGCGACAGCACGGCGAGGCTCGAGGTCAGGAGGCAGGCGACAGCGAAAGCGCGCCAGAGGCGGCGGAAAAAGCTCATATCGGTGTCTCCAATAATCGGGGTTCAAGGTCCCGATATCGGTTGATGGGTTCGGCTGATCATGCCGTCGGCCGGCGTTCGCAGCTCGGCACTAGAGCAAAGCAAACTAATCGCGTCAAGAAATGTGCGACGAATAGAGCAACTTAGAAGGTCTCTAACCGAGGAGCGCCAGGTGTCCGCACGGCACGCGGCAATTGCGGCGGTGGCGGTATCGCGCGTGCGGCGCGTGTGTATGCTCGCGCGCGTCATCGCCAGCGAGATCAATTTACCCTCAGAGCAGAGACGGTAAGCCGAGCCGCTCGCTGCCGATGGTGCAACGCGTCCAGCACGCAAAACGTAAACTCTCTGAGCGCATTAGCACCGTGCGCTTGGGCGCGCCGTCAACGGGAGGCAGTGTTTCTCCACCGCATCACAGGAATTCGCTCCTCGAATGCTGTTCCTCGGTCGCCATAAGCTGTAGTCTCGAGCGTGGGCCCGTGTGCGACCCGCGCCGGGTCGAGCCCCCCTGAGCTCAAGAATGGAGACCGGCCAATGTACGACAAGGCGCAGTTCGAGATCCCGGAGGCCGTGAGAGAGCTCGCAGAACGCAACGTGGAGCAGGCGCGCTCGGCCTACAGCCAGTTCATGGATATGGCGCGCAAGGCGCAGGATGCCGTGACCAAGTCGCAGGGCGCCATGGCGGCAGGTGCGCTCGATATCCAGTCGAAGGCGCTCTGCACTACGCCGAGCAGAACATCAACGCGAGCTTCAATTTCGCCGCCGATCTCGCGCGCGCCCGCGATCTCAAGGAGTACCTCGAGATCCAGACGCGCTATGCGCAGAAGCAGATGCAGGACTACGCCAAGCAGGCCCAGGACCTCGGGCGCATGCTGACGGACGCGGCGCAGAAGGCGAAGCCCTAGCAGCCGGGCGTTGAGCGCGGCCTAAACCGCCGGTTCCGGCCCCTGCGCCGGCTCGCCAATCTTGGCGCGCGACGCTGTACGCGCTATTTTCGCTTGACGCAGGCGCGGGAGACCGTGTTTTTCCTCGCGATGCATCGGGGGCTGGTCATGCCGCCCCGGGGGTGCCAGGTTTCATCCGCACCCGATTGTGCCGCCTTAGCTCAGATGGTTAGAGCGCTAGATTGTGGATCTAGAGGTCCCCCGTTCGATCCGGGGAGGCGGTACCACCAATACAGTGCTTGAGTTCGCATCCCGTTCCAGTTCAAGCATCACGGCCAGATCGCCCTCAATGATCAACGGCAAGTCTTGCCCCTTGGCGTCGGAGCCACAATGATCTTCGTGGCACGCACGATTCGCCGCAAGGTAGAGTTGACGGGCGCTCACTTTCGGCACACGTAGTGATGCGATACCTGCCTCACTGCCTAGTTGCCCAACTGGACTTGTTTGTGCGTGTGTCTGGATGACGGTCAATGTCGAAAGGTCTGCTTAAGGGGAGCAACCGCACATGTCTCACCTTCATCATTCCGATCCGGCACCATGCAAACTCACGCAATTGGCATGATGGCATTCGCTGTTTGCAAAGCACAATCCGATCGATCTGCGCGCAGGACAGCGAGCATTGGCGATGTGTCGTAGTTGCCAACAGCAATTCTGAGCTTCCTCAAACGCCAGATCGCGTTGAAGTCGTTCGCGTCGGATTTCCGCCCAACGCCTTTCATGATCTCTACCCAAGGCAGGATAAGAAGCCGGCCTACGAGGCCTTCCGCCTGGACAAAGGTCGTCGCGTGCTCGCTGGCATGCTGCACGCGATCGACGCATCGCATTTCATGATTGTCGATGACGACGATCTGGTGAGCAGACGGCTGGCCGGCTTGGTGGCCGCCAACAAGGAAGCGAATGGCTGGCAGATCAATGACGGCTATTCTTGGGCATCAGATGGTCAACTTCTAAAGCGTGAACGTCGCTTCTCGCGCCTTTGCGGCACTTCGCATGTTGTGAGATCGGATCTTTACGGATTGCCCGATACTGCAGCAGGCGCGACCGATGAGTTCATCAAAACGCGGCTCGGAAGTCACGTTCAAATCGCGCGCATCCTCGCCGATCAAGGGACGCCGCTCGCGCCGCTGCCTTTCCCCGGGGCCGTCTATCGCGTGGGCCATACTAATGCGCACAGTCAGACAGGCGGACTGTTGCGTTCGCTTATTTGGAACAAGAAGACGGTGCTGCGTCCTTGGGTGACCGCAGCAAACCTACTGAGACTGAGGCCTCTTACAGACGCACATAGAACTGAATTCTTCGGCAAATCGTGAGCACAAGCCGCCGAGTAGCAGCAGCGGTCATTGTACAATGGCCATTTTCAGTCCGCTTGCCACGCGCTCGCGGAGCCGCTCCGCATGCCCAGAGACGTCGAGTGCCTTCGGGCTCCAGTCCACGGGGTCCATGACACGACCGACCCATCGCCGCAGCTTGTGCTTGGAGTGATAGTGCTTGCTGTAAATCCTGCCGCCGATGTCGACAAAGGGAGTGAGGCGGCTTCCCGGATTGGCAAAGAACACGACCGGAATTCCCATTGCCGTACATGGCAGCGCACAATGCAGCCGTGAGGTGATCACTAAGCTGGCATTGTCGCGATAAAATTCCACGATTTCGCGAGCCCGCAGCAGCTTTTCTCCGGCGTCCTGCAATTCCACTCTGTGTGTGACGCTTATGGAATTGCGGCGCAGCGCATCGGGTATATCTATGTGGTCGGCATCGACGATGATTGTTTTTCCGAGCGCTGGAGGCTTGGCCCTTCGCGGAAAAGTCAGCGTCAAACAAAGGCTGACATCGGCTTGCACACCGATTGAATTCAGAAAATCTGCCGTATCACGATCCCGCGCGCCAATGGGAGAGTGACGCCTCAGATAGTCTGCATGGCGCGACATTGCACCTCGACTGGCCGTCGACGCGTGAAATCCAACGAAGATCGGATGAATACTGTTGGATGGCGGCCAAGTGTCAGGCTTGTGCATGAACCAAGCGTTCATGATGAGGCACGTTGGCCCGTCACCGCGGTAGACATTGAGCTCTTCGCGATCGATCTGGCTATCGATCCTCGGCAGGAGCCGGGCTGCTGCCAGCGACTGGATGTCATCGCCCAAATTGGTGCTCGACCGGCAAATAAACTGTGCGTAGTACAAGGCACTTTTCCCGACAACCTGTAAGTCATTTCGTTTACTGACCGGATGCGCCACACGCAAGAGTGACCTGCCCTCCGAAGATAGTGGCACGATGTCGAGGCGCAGCATTTTCTCGACCTGCCGACGACCGCTTCCCCAACGTCCCGAGCCCATGGCGCCCATGTTGCGCCTCCAGAATTTACGAAATCATGTGGCAAACCTGCATGGGTCCCTTCAGGCTGCGAGAGTAAACGGGATTGCCTCGCGGGGCCGGCATTGGCTGCACCGCGGAGGCGGTACCAATATTCTTAGCGGCTTGCTTGGTCTGATACCTCACCCGCCGCTGTGAAAAACCCGAAATGTAATGAGGAAGTAATGAGGCAGCACGATTTGCCCTAGCGCTCGTGCTCGCTTCGCTCGCCCTCCAAGCCCATCGTCGCTGCGCTCCTCGGTCTCGGAACCAGCTGAGGTCGTGTCAGTGGAGCGGCACAACTGCCTAGCCGAGGCGCTGCTCGGCGACGGTCTCATACCTCGCACGACATGCCCCGCTCCGGCGGGGTTTTTCTTTATAAACACACAATCAATTGCTGAACTCGATTACTGCGTCGATGGAGATTTTTCATGGCAGCCCCTTTGAATAGATCTGAGGACAAGCCTCGCTGCTTTGTCATATCGCCAATCGGACAACCAAACAGTGCGGTTCGTTGGCATGCGGACATGGTTCTTTACTCCATCATCAAACCGGCTTTGCCCGACTTCGAGGTGAAGCGGGGCGATGACCTTGGGGCCGCGGAGATGATCTCGGACAAAACGATTGAGGCGATTTGCGACTATGAGTTAGCGGTCGCAGACCTCACAGGGCACAATCCAAACGTGTTCTACGAGTTGGGATTGCGGCACATGGTAGAGAAGCCTGTGATCCATGTCGCAGCCGATGGCACCAAACTACCCTTCGATACAGCCGGCGTTGTCACCTTCCACTACAACATCGCGGACATTCATAGCCACATGCGGCTTCGGGGTGACATCGCGAAGGCCGCTGCACAGGTTCTTGCGCGGGGCTACAAGGTTCGCAACCTAGCCACTGCGGCGCGGGATGCGATCAAATTCCGTGAAAGCAGCGACCCCACCGAGGTGATGCTGGGTCAAATGCGAACACAGATCGCGGATATCGAGAGAAGAGCTCCGAAGACTGAGCCTACAGCCCTCAGTCTCTTAACATCGCTAGCAGCAGATACACTCACTGCTCAAGCATCTTCGTCAGACAGCAGCTTTCAAGAGAGGCATGAAGAGCTAATGACTACGCTGGAAATGATAAAAACCTGGAATGCGAGGACCCGTCCCCGAAACTAAATTGGCGGCGCGTCCCCGATCACTGCTTCGGGATCGACCCCGTCTCGATCTTCTCGTTTTGCTTCAGGGCCTCGCAGAGGCGGTCGTCGGCCTGCTTCTGCGTCATCGTCTCGGCGCCGCCCGGGCGCTTGCCGTCCTGATAGTCGATGAAGCGCTGGCCGCACCACTTTCTCTTGTCATCGGTGCTGTCGACCGCAGTTTGAACGGGCGCCGGCTCGGCGGCCTTCGGCGCGGCGTGCTCCGTCTTGCGCTCGACGGCGGCGACCTTCGCCTCACTGCGCCTCGGCTCGGTCCAAATCTCTCAGGGCATCGAGCGAGCAATTCGCACAGCCTGCGAGCGCGATGGACGCCGCAGCGGTCGACGATCATGTGTCTCGCGATCGACGTCATGGTTCTCTTCTCGCGTTGTGGAATAGCTGTTCAAGACTCGACCCGACATGGGATGAGCCCTAATCCAAGTCGGGCAGCCGACCGCGAGGCAGGATCACAAATGCACAGGGAAATGTGACGGGCGAATCGCTTGCGCGCAAAAAGCAATCACGCGATGGAGCGCAGCAGCCCGCCCTCAACGCGAAGCGCCGCGCCGTTGGTGGCGGACGCCTCCTTCGAGCAGGCATAGACGACCATGTTCGCCACCTCCTCGACGGACGGCGAATCGCTCGATGAGCGAGGTCGGCCGGAAGGTCTTGACGAAGGTCGCGGCCATTGCGTCGGGCGTCGTCTTGTTGTCGCGGGCCATGGCCCCGAGGAACGTCTCGACGCCGTCGGAGCGCGTCGGGCCGGGGAGCACGGAATTCACGGTGACGCCGGTGCCGGACGTCATCTCGGCGAGGCCGCGCGCGATGGCGAGCTGCGCGGTCTTGGTGAAGCCGTAGTGGATCATCTCCTTCGGGATGTTCACCGCCGACTCGGAGGAGATGAAGACGATGCGTCCCCAGTTGCGCTCGAGCATGCCCGGCATCAGAGCGCGCGAAAGGCGCACGCCGGACATGACGTTGGTTTCGAAAAAGCGCGTCCAATCCGCGTCGGGGATGTCGAAGAAGGGCTTGGGCTCGAAGATGCCGGCGTTGTTGACGAGGATGTCGACGGGGCCCGCGTCCTTGGCGAGCTTGGCGCAGCCCTCAGCGGTCGAGACGTCGGCGGCGATGCCGGTGACCGTGCCGCCGCCGGCCGCTTTGACGGCGGCTACGCCCTTGTCGACCGTCTCCTGCTTGCGGCCATTGACGATGACCTTGGCGCCGGTCGCGGCAAGGCCCTTGGCGATGGCGAGGCCGATGCCGGCGGTCGAGCCGGTGACGAGGGCGGTTTTGCCTGAGAGGTCGATTTTCATGCGAGGTCCTTCAGATTTTCGTTGAGACCGAGCCTTGAGATCGGATCAATTGCGTGCGCGTTCAATGCGACATTAAATTTGCTCAGCGCAAGGGGGAGTTGGCGTCATGACGGAAGCGGAGATCCTGGCGATGCGGATCGGGCTCACGGGCCTCATCATCTCGGTGGTGTCGGTCGCCTTCGGCATGATCTCGGCCTACATCGCCGGGCTGTGGCTGTTCCTCAAGCGGGCGCCGTTTTCGCTCAGGGCGCTAGCCTTCACACTGCTGTCGCTGGGGCTGCTGTTCATGGGCTTCGTGATGTGGGGCATTCACGAGCTGTTGCTCGGGACCGACCGCGCCTGGCTCAAGCTCGGCAAGACCGCCAGCGAGTTTGCGACCTTCGGCGGCGAGCGGCCCGACTACCTGCACGGGCTCACGCTCTATCAAGGCGGCGCACTGCTCGGCCTATTCGCGTTCGTCGCGATCTATGCCGCGCTCGGGTATCTGACGTTCTGGTACAGGTGGGGGGACGCAGACGAGGCGACCTAGCTCGGCAATCTCCTGCCGCGCCAATAACCACCAGGTTTCATCCTCGAGCTCGTCTCGAGGATCCATCTAACAACTTGCTCTGGAGCCTGCGGAACCCAGGATCCTCGGCATAAAGCCGAGGATGACAGATGGTGCGGGCTACAGCGGGATATTGTCGTGCTTCTTCCAGGGGTTCTCGAGCGTCTTGTTGCGCAGCATGTTGAGCGCGCGGCAGATGCGGCGGCGCGTGCCGTGCGGCAGGATCACCTCGTCGATGTAGCCGCGCTCGGCGGCGACGAAGGGATTGGCGAAGCGCTTCTGATACTCGTCGATGCGCCCCTTGATCTTCTCGGGGTCCGACAGCTCGGCGCGATATAGAATCTCGGCCGCGCCCTTGGCGCCCATGACCGCGATCTCGGCCGAGGGCCAGGCGTAGTTCACGTCGCCGCGGATGTGCTTCGAGCTCATGACGTCGTAGGCGCCGCCGTAGGCCTTCCTCGTGATGAGCGTGATCTTGGGCACGGTCGCCTCGGCGAAGGCGAACAGCAGCTTGGCGCCGTGCTTGATGAGGCCGCCGTACTCCTGCGCCGTGCCCGGCAGGAAGCCCGGCACGTCGACGAAGGTGACGATCGGGATCTCGAAGCAATCGCAGAAGCGCACGAAGCGCGCCGCCTTGCGCGAGGCGTCGCTGTCGAGCACGCCGGCAAGGATGAGCGGCTGGTTGGCGACGATGCCGACCGTGCGGCCTTCCATGCGGCGCGAAGCCGACGACCATGTTCCTGGCGTAGGCCTCCTGGATCTCGAAGAAGTCCGCCTCGTCGACGACCTTGAGGATCAGCTCCTTGATGTCGTAGGGCTTGTTCGGGTTGTCGGGGATCAGCGTGTCGAGCGAGAAGTCCTCGCGGTCGGCGCTGTCCTTGGTCGGCAGGAACGGCACGCCCGACTTGTTGTTCGAGGGCAGGAAGTCCATGAGGCGGCGGATCTGCAGCAGCGCCTCGACGTCGTTGTCGTAGGCGCGGTCGGCGATCGACGACTTGGTCGTGTGCACCTTGGCGCCGCCGAGCTCCTCGGCCGTCACCGTCTCGTTGGTCACGGTCTTCACGACGTCGGGGCCGGTGACGAACATGTAGCTCGTGTCGCGCACCATGAAGATGAAGTCGGTCATGGCCGGCGAGTAGACGTCGCCGCCCGCGCACGGCCCCATGATGACGGAGATCTGCGGGATGACGCCCGAGGCCAGCACGTTGCGCAGGAACACCTCGCCGTAGCCGCCGAGCGCGTCGACGCCTTCCTGGATGCGCGCGCCGCCGGCATCGAAGAGGCCGATGATCGGGGCGCGGTTCTTCAGCGCCATGTCCTGGATCTTCATGATCTTCTGGGCGTGCGCCTGGGAGAGCGAGCCGCCGAAGACGGTGAAGTCCTTGGCGAAGACGCAGACGACGCGGCCGTTGATGGTGCCCCAGCCGGTGACGACGCCGTCGCCCGGCGTCTTCTGCTTCTCCATGCCGAACTCGGCGCAGCGGTGCTCGACGAAGGTGTCGAACTCCTCGAAGGAGTTCTCGTCCATCAGAAGCTCGATGCGCTCGCGGGCGGTGAGCTTGCCGCGCTTGTGCTGGGCGTCGATGCGCACCTGACCGCCGCCAAGGGCCGCGTTGTCGCGCCGCCGCTCGAGCTCCTCGATGACTTCCTTCATTGGACCGGACCCCGTTTCATGACAATTCCATTGCTATCGGGTCAGATAGCACGGCGAAATCGGGCAATGGAAGCGTGGCCGCCGAGCGAATGGCCGGCGGAGCCGAATTCGTTAACCCCTTGACCCGTGCGCCCAGGCCGGGCACGCGGATGCTCAGGAAAACGCTGGCAGGCGCAGCGACGCCCAACAACCGGGAGGAGCAGTATGGCGAAGGCAATCCATATGATGGTGCGCGTGATGGATGAGGCGCGCTCGGTCGACTTCTACTCGAAGGTCCTGGGCCTCGCAGTTTCGGGCCGCTACGAATGGCCCGACTTCACGCTCATCTACATGAAGAACGCAGAGGCCGATTTCGAGATCGAGCTCACGGTCAACAAAGGGCGCAGCGAGCGCCTACGAGCTCGGTAACGGGTACGGTCACGTGGCGTTCGTGGTCGACAATCTCGCGGCCGAGCATGCGCGCATCGCCGGGCTCGGGTTTCAGCCCAAGGACATCAAGCAGATGACCTTCGACGGGCAGCCGTTCGGGCGCTTCTTCTTCATCGAGGACCCCGACGGCTACAAGATCGAGGTGCTCGAGCGGGGCGGCCGGTTCCGCTGACGGCGGTCGCCGCGTCGGCCGGGCGCGCGCAAGCTCCACATCAGCTCACGCCTGTAAGCCATTGTGACGTGTAGCATTTCGTGCCACGCGCCGGCGTTGCTCAGGCAAGTGCATGAGCACGGCGAGCCCGTGGCCGCAGGACACACATGCACCGTCTCGGACCAGCGGCAACTCAGGTTGCGCGGGAGGCGCAAATCGAGGCGCAGCCCGTGGCGCTTCCTGCTGTGCCCGACCACGCGCAGCGCGGAGCCGCGGCGGCGCCTCGAGACCTCTGCGGGCCAATGGCCTGCCCGCATACGGCGGCGCCCTGCCCCGCGCTCAAGAACCTTCTCGGCCACAGCAGACTGGTCGAGCGAGGAGGCACGGGCCTGGAGCCAGCGGCTTGCGCCCTGTGCCTCATGCCGCATCGACTTCGCAGCGCGGGCGCGCGCGCTCAAGGGGCTCCGGCTCGGCAAGCGCGAGCGCGAGATTCTCGTTGGCGCGGCGGCTCAAGAGGTTCTCGTCGTAACGGCGCCCGGGATGGCGCGAGCGATGAGCGCGGCGCGGCGGCGGGCGGCGCAGTCGCTCGCGCGAGCCGGCCTGGTTGCCAGCGCCCCAACAGCCTCAAACGGCGCGGCAGCAGGCGGGCAAGTCCGCGCCGCCGTCGCGCTGACGCCGCTCGGCCTCTACGTGCTTGCCGCCTACGGACGATTTGTCGAGGCGGGGCAGGCGGTCCGCTGGGACCGGCCGCGCGCGAATGTGCCCGTGCCGGGAGGCGAGCCCGAATCACTTGCGCACGCGGTCGCCGAACGGACCCGCGCAGAGTTGCATGCCACGCTCGACGAGCTCAAACGCGTCCTTATCGCCGCCGTGGCACGCCCGGTCCGCGATCCGGCACTGCTCGATTCGGTGACCCGGCACCTGCAGTCGAAGGCCAAGGGGCTCCGGGACCTGCTCGAGCCGGCGGGCAGCGCGGCGAAGGGCCTCGCCGAGGGCGGCGAACGGCGCTGATTTTCACCCTTTCCGGGTCGACAAAACCCGCGCCGGGGGGCCCCGCAGATGCGGCTTGAACGATCCCAGAACATCCCCATATCGTATCCGCAAGTGAACGCTGGTGCCCTTACGCCGGGGCTGGCAATCGACGGAGGCTCGGAACGGGCGCCGTTATACGTTGAAGACTGAAGGTCGCTTACCGAAAGGGCTTTCGAAAAATGACCAGGCTTTCCGTACTGTCGAACCCTCTGCTGCTCGGGTTCGAGGAAATTGAACGGCTGATCGATCGCGCCGGGAAGGGCGGGAGCGACGGCTACCCTCCGTACAATATCGAGCGCCTGCCCGCCGCGAACGGGCACGCCGAGCTGCTCCGGATCACGCTTGCGGTCGCGGGCTTCGCTCGCGACAGACCTCGAGATAACGCTCGAGGACAACCAGCTCTCGATCCGCGGCAAGCAGCAGGACGACAAGAGCCGCGAGTACCTTTACCGCGGGATTGCGGCGCCGTCAGTTCAGCCGGACGTTCGTGCTGGCCGACGGGATCGAGGTCAAATCCGCGGAACTGAGCAATGGCCTGCTCGCCATCGATCTCATGCGCCACGAGCCGGAGCGTCTCGTACGAAGAGATTGAGATCGGTACGGAGATAAGGCGGCCCTAGGTGCCCCAAGGCTACAGCCAAGTACCTCGAATCGTAAGATCATGGAATTCAGGCGATATGTGCCAAGCGCGGTACACGCCCTACTCCATGACGACCGAATACCTCGAGAGAGGAGGAGTTGCGTCATGAACGAGAATACGACGAAACGCACCAAGGTGGCCGCCATGACGGACCATGTTGTGCCAGTGATGAGCCAGATCGACCTAGCCAGGCTCGGCGGCGGTCAGGTCGCCTACATCAAGACGTTGTCGTCTGACGACGCCAAGCGGATGTTCCCGGCCATCGAAGGTCTGCCGCCCGGCATCAATCTCTACGCGCTGCATGCAGCCGACGGCACGCCGATCGCGCTCACCGACACGCGCCAGGCCGCGCTCTCGCCACGCGATGGACGGCGAGCTCGAAGTGGCGAGCATCCACTAACGCGAAATTGGAAAGATGCCGGCGGCGACGCAAGCCGCCGCCCGGCTCTCCCACAATCCGGAAATTAGAAAAGGGCGGCCCGCGACGGACCGCCCTTAATCTTTTGTCAGTTCGGATTGAGCGGCGAGAGCGCTATTGCCCCTTCTTGCACGTCGCGAGCTTCTGCGCGCGCTTCTGCAATTGGACCTTCCACTGGTCGGGGCCGACGCCTCCGCACCACGCCATGTGCGCCTTGAGATCGGCGCTCCACTCGGGACCGGTGAAGCCGCACTTCTCGGCCTCGTTCTCCTTCTGCTGCTGAAGCGCGAGCTTGCCGTAGGTGTCGCAGTTCGCCTGGGCGTTCGCCGCAGGTGAAAAGCTCGCGGCGCCAATGAACGCGGCAAGCGCAAGCGCGGCGCACGTCCGAATAGTCTGCATCGTCCCTAACCTCACTCTCGTGATCCCGGCGCGTCCCCATTGCGGGGTGCGGCGGGGCGCGGTTTCTCCCGCATTCTTCATCGGCCCAAACCTAGCATTGCCCCATGAACTGAGCCTGAATGTGGCCCAAGGATTGGGTTCACATCAACCCCGATGGAATTCCGTGAGACTTTCCAAGGCGAAGCCGATCAGGGCGACGCGCTCAGGGGGCGAGGCGGGCCATGATCGCGCGCTTGGCGGCGTGCGCCGCGGGACCCCAGGCTGCGCCGCGTTGGAGGCGATCAGATTGGCCTCCGATTTCAGGATCACGCCGTCGTCGAGAACGCGCAGCCCGTTGGCGGCGAGCGTCGCGCCCGTCGTCGTGATGTCGACGATGAGCTCGGCGGTGCCGGCAGCCGGCGTGCCTTCGGTGGCGCCCAGGCTCTCGACGATGCGATAGTCGGTGACGCCCTTGCGCGGCGAAGAAGCGGCGCGTCAGATTGAGGTACTTGGTGGCGACGCGATACCAGCGGCCGTGCGCGCGGCGGAACGAAAGCGCGATCTCGTCGAGTCGGCCATGGTGCGCACGTCGATCCAGCAGTTGGGCACGGCGACCACGACGTCGGCGTGGCCGAAGCCGAGCTTCGTCAGGAACTCGACGCGCTCGTCGGCGTCCGACATCTGCTCGCGGATCAGATCCTCGCCGGTGACGCCCGAGTGGGCGCGGCCCGTTTTCAGATACGAGGCGATCTCGGACGACGAGACGAACGCGACCTCGACGTTGTCGAGGCCCACGATCTCGCCGCGATAGCCGCGCTCGTTGCCGGTCTTGCGCACGCTCGAGACCGGACGTGGCGAAGAACTCCGCCGTCTGCTCCATGAGCCGGCCCTTGGAGGGGACGGCGAGGATGAGCTGCGTGCGCTCATCAGGATCTCTCCCGTTGACGGCGGCGAGCAGGCGCTCGGTGTGGATGGCGGCGCCGACGGCCGGCACGTCGCTCGGGGCGCCGACGGACTTCATGAGGTCGATCGTAGCGGCCGCCGCCGGCCACGGGGCTCAGGCGCGCCGAGGCTTCGGCGACACGACCTCGAAGACGAAGCCGGTGTAGTACTCGAGCGCGCGGCCGAACTCGGCCGAGAACTCGGCGCGCTCGAGATCGATGCCGGCTTCGGCGAGGAGATCGAAGCGGCGCTCGAGCGAGTCGAGCGCGTCCCTGATATCGATCGGCGTGTCGCGCACGATCTCCCGCACGCGTGTGGCGGCCTCGCGGCGGGCGCGACGATGGCGACATAGCTCGCGATGAGCTTTGCCGGTCGCGGGCGACAGCGGATCGGAGCTGGCATCGGCGACGCGGCCGAGCAGGCTCGCGGCGATCTCGGACGCCGAGCGCACGCCGACGAGATCGATGCCGTTCGTGCTCGAGATAGCTCGACAAGGCTCCGCTCGGCGCCGCGGGCTTCGTCCGGATCGAGCGCGTCGCGCAGATGCTTTCGGAATGTGGCGCGACGCGACGCCGGGCTCGGCCGTGAGCCGCTTCAGCTCGGCGTGGAAATCCTCATGGCGCCAGAAGCGATCGCATGAGCCGCTGACGCCAGCGGGCGGCATGTCGGCGGCGTTCAGAATGGCGCGAAACAGGCCAAGGTCGCCGATGCGCAGCGCATGTAGCGTCGAGGCCCGCGGCCGCGAGCGCCGCGACGACGTGCGCCACGATCTCGGCTTCGGCGCTGCTCGCGGTCGGCGTCGCCGAAGGCCTCGATGCCGGTCTGGCGGAACTCGCGCGGGTGCGCGCTGTCCGCGCCCTGCGGCTGAAAGCGGAAGGCGGCACCGTTGTAGCAATATTTCGCCGGCGACGTCTGCCGCCCGAGTGGCGCTCGAGGTGCAGGCGGCAGGTCGGCACCGTGAGGTCGGGGCGCATGCACAGCTCGTCGCCGTCGGGATCGGTGAACACGTAGGTGCGCGCGCGCAGCGTCCTCGCCGACGAC
The DNA here is from genome assembly GCA_963821565.1 of uncultured Alphaproteobacteria bacterium. GTDB lineage: Bacteria > Pseudomonadota > Alphaproteobacteria > Rhizobiales > Hyphomicrobiaceae > Hyphomicrobium_C. The sequence goes on along the minus strand of CAWGEK010000002.1, from coordinate 340,679 downwards.
GTCGAGGAAGACGCCGGCCGGCTGGATGATCGCCGGCGCGACCGCCTCGTAGCCCGCCTTGAGGAAGACGGACATCATCGTTCCTGCGCCTGCGCTTCCAGCGCCTCGAACTGTTTTGCCGTCTCGGCGGCCATCAGCGTCCCTCGAACGTGCCCATCGAGCACCGTTATCTGGGCACCACTACTTCTCGCCCTCTTCTTATGGGGAGGGGGCAAGACTGGCGCAGGAAAACTTGCGGAGGGGTTTATGGCAGTACTCATGACATTCCGCCTTAAGGCCCCATGCCGGGTGCATCCAGCATGGCTCTCGCGCAATCGCAAGGGCGACGGGCCGAGAGGCCCGTTGGCGGCGCCACCATAGCCCCGGCTTTTGACGTTTTCTCTTTACTTAGATGTAAAGAAATTGGGGGTGCGGGTACGCGGGGAGTTTCACTGAAGCGGGAAGCTAAGCGTCGTGGCGAGCGAGGATCTTGCGCACCTCGGCGACCAGATCGGCTTCCTTAACCGTGACCTGGGCGGGACGGGCTTCCTTCCATTCCTTGTTGTCCTTGATGGCGGCCGCGGCCTTGGCCCCCTCGACAGATCCTTCAGTGTCACCTGCGGGGCTCGGCATGCGCTCGTTCGAGCCTTGGATAACGACGAGGGCGAGCCGCGCGGTCGGCGTATTTCAGCTGGCGCCAACTTCTTTCCGGACGGCCGAGGTAGAGCTCGGCGCGGATGCTCGCGCGTTGCGCAGCGTCTGCACGAGCGTCTGGTAGTCGGCGATGCGGTCCTTATCCATGACGGGACGACGACGGGGCCAGCGTCGGCTGCGGGCGCGCGGCTCGATGAGGCGGCCAGCGCGGCCTGCAGGCGCGAGACGCCGATGGAGAAGCCGGTGGCGGGAACCTTCTCGCCGGTGAAGCGCGCGACGAGATCGTCGTAGCGGCCGCCGCCGCCGACGGAGCCGAAGCGGACCGGGCGGCCTTCGTCATCCTTGGCCTCGATCATCAGCTCGGCCTCGAAGACGGGGCCGGTGTAGTACTCGAGGCCGCGGACGACTGAGGAGTCGATGCAGTATCCGGTCCAGCGCCGTAGCCTGCGGCACGACAAGTACCGAAGCATGTCGTCAAGTTCATGAAGCCCTGCGCCAATCTCGTCGTCGCGATCTGGAGCCATATCCGATCAGTTCGATGTCTGATCGTAGAACTCTGGCCTCGCTGCTCATCGTCTCGGAAGCGCAGACTGCTTCCGACCATGCCTGATCAGGTGCCATGGATCTGCGATGTCTCCAAGCTTCAGCGACTCGCGCTCACGAACGTCGAGGATCTGATCGATTTGCTCGTCTGAAGCTCTGCACCCTTGGTGAAGTCACCGCTTTCGTCCTTGCGTCCCGGTCCGAGCAGCGCTGCGAACTCCGTCGATGCCAAGACGATCGAGCTTGTCGATCGCGCGCAGAACGGTGAGCCGCTTGCGCCGGCGTTCTCGCACCGCCAAGCCCGACGGCTTCCATCAGGCCATCGAGCACTTTGCGGTTGTTGACCTTGATCACGTACTGGCCGCGCTCGAATGCCCAGCGCTTCCAGCGTGTCGGCGGCGAGCATGCACATCTCGGCATCCGCCGCGACGCTCTCGGCGCCGACCGTGTCGGCGTCGAACTGCGTGAACTGGCGGAAGCGGCCGGGCCCGGGCTTCTCGTTGCGGCACACCGAGCCCGTCGCATAGCGGCGGAACGGCTTCGGCATGTCGCTGGAAGTTCTCGGCCACGTAGCGCGCGAGCGGCGCCGTCAGGTCATAGCGCAGCGACAGCCACTGCTCGTCTTCGTCCTGAAACGAAAACACGCCCTCGTTGGGCCGGTCCTGATCGGGCAGGAACTTGCCCAGCGCGTCCGTGTACTCGAAGGCCGGCGTCTCCAGCGGCTCGAAGCCGTAGCGCTCGTAGACGTCGCGGATTTTCGCCGAGCATGGCACTGGTGCTGGCGCAGCTCGTCGGCGCCGATGTCACGCATGCCCTTGGGCAGGCGCGCCTCGGGCTGGCGTTGGCGCGCGGCGCCGGATTGGTGTCGGCGCCTGCTGTCTTGGCCATGCTTGGCCATTGTTCTTCGTGTAGAGTTGCAGCATGACGCGATCGCGCGTCAAACGGTTAAATCGCGTGCCGCCTTATAGCGGATCGGTCCCGAAGCGGAAAGCATGCGTGGACGGTGTTCCCCCTCCCTGACCCTCGCCACGAGGGGGAGGGGACGATTGCGGACGGGCACGGTCTCGGTCGCCACGCAGGCGGCGCGGGCTAAAGCGTGCCGCCTTATAGCGGATCGGTCCAAATGCGGAAAGATTACCACTTTGCCGCTTCCGGCAGCCTTTCACCAAGCCCGAGAAATCGCTAGATAGGGCGGGAGCAACGCCCCATTCAAGGCCGCCAATATGTCCGCTGGTCCGTCGATACTGCGCCGCAACGGGAGGCCGTTCCGAATACGGGAACGTTCAAGCCGACGCTTGCCGGGCTCTCGCGCGAGCGGCTGCGCGAGGCCATGGCCGCGATCGGCGTGCCCGAAAAGCAGCAGCGCATGCGCGTCATCCAGCTGTGGCGCTGGCTCTACGTCTCGCGGCGTGACCTCGTTCGACCAGATGACCGACGTCGTCGAAGGAGCTGCGCACGCGGCTGGAAGAGCTCTACACGCTCGACCGGCCCGAGATCGTCTCCGAGCAGGTGTCCGTCGACGGCACGCGCAAGTGGTTGCTGAGGCTGCCGAAGCGCGGGCACGAGGCGCGCGCGCCCGAGATCGAGACGGTCTACATCCCGGAGAGCGGCCGCGGCACGCTGTGCATCTCCTCGCAGGTGGGCTGCACGCTGACCTGCACGCTTCTGCCACACGGGCACCCAGCGCCTCGTGCGCAATCTCGATGCGTCGGAGATCGTCGGCCAGATCCTGCTGGCGCGCGACCGCATCGGCGACTGGCCGGGCGCGACGCGGCCCGACGACGACGGGCTGCTGCCCGACGACCGACCGCAAGATCACCAACGTCGTGCTCATGGGCATGGGCGAGCCGCTCTACAATTTCGACAACGTGCGCGAGGCGATGGAAATCGCCGCCGACGGCGAGGGCCTGTCGCTGTCGAAGCGGCGCATCACGCTCTCGACCTCGGGTGTCGTGCCGGAGATCGGCCGCTGGGGCGCGGAAGCGGCCACCATGCTCGCGATCTCGCTGCATGCGGTGCGCGACGAGCTGCGCGACGAGCTGGTGCCGATCAACAAGAAGTATCCGATCGCCGAGCTGATCGACGCCTGCCGCAACTATCCGGGCGCTCTCCAACGCCAAGCGCATCACCTTCGAATACGTGATGCTCAAGGGCGTGAACGACAGCCTCGCCGACGCCAAGGCGCTGGTGCGGCTGCTCGCCGGCATTCCGGCCAAGATCAACCTCATTCCGTTCAATCCGTGGCCTGGCTCGAGCTACGAATGCTCGGACTGGGAGACGATCGAGCGCTTCGCCGACGTCGTGAACAAGGCCGGATACGCGAGCCCGGTGCGCACGCCGCGCGGGCGCGACATTCTCGCCGCCTGCGGGCAGTTCAAGAGCGGAGAGCGTGAAGCTGCGCGCGCGCGAGCGGGCGGCGGAGCCGCATCCTCTCCAGCCGACAGCGGAGCCTGAGCCCAAATGGTGTGCGAAGACGATCGGCCGCCTCTTCATCGTGCCGCTCGGGTTTCCTGCTCGCGCTCGGCGGTCTCGGGCTTCGTGCTGTTGACGCTCGGGCTCGAGAAGATCACGCACGCGCTGCACGGCACAGGAGGTCGGCGCCGAGATCGTCGAGTCGACGTTCGACCTGCCTTCGGCAGGGATCGCTGCTTGCCTTCGGGGCCAGCATCCTGCCGGCGATCGCGCGTCGTCATCGTCGGCGAGGTGGCGCGCATCCGGTCGTGGCTCTACTACATGATCGGCGGCGGGCTGGCGCTGGCGGCGCTTCCGCTGCTTGGACGGATCAACGACGCGGGCGTCGCCGCGATGCCGGACGCCGCCGTCTGGCAGGTGCTCGCCACGGCCGGATTCGTCGGCGGGCTCGTCTACTGGATCATCGCCGGCCGCAACGCGTGAGCGATCGGCCGGTGGATAAACCGCGGACCCGCGCGTTGTATTCACGCCTCACGACGCTACCGACGACCCCAGTCGTGGGGCACGATTGAGCCCCCTAGCTTGCTAGGGGGCTTTTTGCGTCGAGAGACATTGGAACCAACTCAGCGCCCGTGAGTTTTGCGGAGTCCCCGCGCTTGTCCCCACACTCCCAGAAGAGCGCGGGGCCGCTCCCTGGTTGTCCCACACACGCCAGGGTGCCGCTGGCTTGCAAAGGGGTACTCCCCCCGTCCCCCTTGAAGCCGGCTCTCCCAAACGGGAGAGGCTGGGCGTCAGCCAAGCTGGCGCCCAGTCTTATTTTTTTTGATCGAACAACGGGGGCACGGCGAGCCGAACGTATGCCGACACTATTCGTCAACGGCGAACGCCGCGAATAGAAGACCGAGGATGAGAATGAAGGCCAGGGCTGCGACGATCTCGAGCATGCTCGTTTCCTCCCTTAGGGAGTGAACAACGTCGCCCTCTTCCGTCAGTTGCCCTCTTGTGGTGGACCCCGCCACGAGGCTCAATGGATGGCAGGCTCGTGCAGATTAGACGGCACTGAGGAAAAATTCCATCGCCTGGCTGCTTGAGCGCGTGACGCGTTGCCTGTAGGGTCGCTGCTCGTCGAGCGAATTCGGGACGCGTCATGCTGCTCGCGCTGGTCGCGTGCTACTCGGGTTCGCCGTAGCGTGCTCGCGGCCGGCCTGGTGCAGGTGATTTCGTCATCACGCCGGCGGAAATCGCCAGCTCGGAGCCTGCCGATGGCGAGCGTTCGCGGGTGGGCGTGTTGTGGCGCTCGCGGCTACTCAGTCGGCGTGTTCGCAGCCGTTCGCACTGGTGGCGGCTGGCGTCGGCGAATGGCAGGGGATCCGCTCGCGGCTCTACTACGCGTCGGCGGTATCGGCTATCGCGATGGCCGGGCTTCTACGTCCAGCTCGCCGGGGAGACCGGGGGCCAGACGGTCGTCAACGGCTATGCGCTCGGCGCTTCCGCGGCACGGGGCTTGCCGCCGGGCTCGTCTACTGGGCCGCCGCGGGGACGACGCGCCGGCGGGTCCGGCAACCGCTAATTTGCTCTGACCTGGCCGGACCGATGGCCGTGCTTCATCCTTCAATTTGATTGTTTATTCATCGGCTTCGGTGTATATTGTTGCAGTGCACAAACCGCTCCCCGGTTTGGCCCGATCCAGGATCCAACGCCACGTGCTCGACACCGAGCTGCAAGCCCGCTTCGCAAGAAGCTGCACGGACGCCGCGTTCGGCTATGCGCGCGCGGCCACGGCCGCCTATGCGGCCGTGGCGACGCAGACCTTCGACTTCTGGGCGAATGCGGCGACGTCCGCGCCCGAGCGGAGCGATACGCCGCGAGCCGGCTGCAGCGGCCGCGGCGCTCGCGTTCGGCTCCTGGCCCAACCCGGCGCTGGACTTCCTCAAGATGTCGAACGCCTGGGCGGCCAACTCCCCCTGGGGCAAGTCGGCCTGGCGTCCTCGCCATGGGGTGCAGGCGACGCCAACGGCATCGCGGCGCAGATGGCGTTCTCGCCGGTCGCGGCCTGGTGGGGCATGTTCCCGCTCACAGGCAATCCCGCGAGCTGGCCGATGGCCTACGGCCTGATGACCGCCGGCGTGCCGCGCGAGGTCGCGTTGCCGACGGCAGAAGCCAACGTGGCGGCCATCGATGCGGCGGAAGCGGCGACAGAAGCCATCAACACCGTGTTCGCGAGCTATCGCTCCGAGAGCGGCTACGCCATGGCGCAGGTGATCGGACCGCGCCAGCTGATGGCGGCGATCATGCTGGCGCCCTTCGGCGCGTCGCTGGCCTTCCCGTGGTCGATGGCCACGCGCGCGTCAGGCTTCTAAATCCCAGATCTATTCCGGTCGCTTATTGCGGCGCGGGCTTCGGGATTCCCTCCGCGGCCGCGGGATCTGCCGGCGCCGCGGCGGATTGGCCGGCGGATTGACCGTGATGGTCACGGGTGACGCCGGCGCGGGCTTGCAGCGGCACGCGGTGCGGCCGGCGCTCGGCGGTGCGGCGGCCGCCGCCGCGGGGTCAGCCGCCGGTTTCGGCTTGGGCTTCGGTTTTGCTGCGGCGCGCCTGAGCCTTCTTGGCGCGGACGCGGCGGCGCAGCGGCCGGGGACGACCGTGCCGTCCCCCTGCTTCATGTCGCCGATCCAGGCGCAGGTCTTCTTCTGCTCGCGGCAGCCAGCCTCGAAGAGGCCGGTGCACGGGCGAGGCGGCGGCGCGCCTTGGGATCCGGAGCGGCCGGCGGCGCCAGGGCTTGGCGCGTTGGCCCAGGGCAGGACCTCGGGCTTGCCCGCGGCCGTCGTGTCGGTCTTGGCCTTGGGATCCTTCGTCTTGGCGGCCGGCGTCGCAGGAGGCTCGGCGGGCGACACCGTGCCGATGGGCGCCGAGCCAGCGGCCGGCGGATTGGCCGGCAGGTTTCCGACGGGATCAGGAGCCCCGGCGACCGATTCCACCGCGGGCGCGGCTTGAGCCGCGCTCGGCTTATCGGCGTTGCTCGGAGCCAGCGGATCGAGCCCCTGGCCCGAGAGCAGCAAAAGGGCAACCAAAGCTACGATGGCGCGCATTGTCCGGTCCTCTTTCCTTCGGCGCGGCCAACCCGGACGCAAGACTTGGCCACGCGATTTCTCCCTGTGCCGCTAGCTTCTATTCTGCAAAAAAAGGCGGCGAGATGATGGAGAATTGTACATAATCTAGCATATCGGGACGTCTTTACTGAGATTTCTGGCTTCCGCCAGCGGCCGGCTGCCGGTCCCGCGCCACGGCGACTGCGGCCCCAGCGGCGCACGCTTGCGGCGGGGCGCCCGGTGCCTATAGTGCGCGCGCTTTCAAAAATCAGATCGCGGAGAAGAGCGGGCAATGGCCACCGGCGCCAAGGATAACCGCAGAAGTCGGGCGGCATCAAGAAGGTCGTGCTCGCCTACTCGGGTGGCCTCGACACCTCGATCATCCTCAAATGGCTGCAGGAGACCTACGGCTGCGAGGTCGTGACCTTCACCGCCGACCTCGGCCAGGGCGAGGAGCTCGAGCCCGCGCGCAAGAAGGCCGTGATGCTCGGCATCAAGCCGGAGAACATCTTCATCGAGGACCTGCGCGAGGAGTTCGTCCGCGACTACGTGTTCCCGATGTTCCGGGCCAACGCGCTCTACGAGGGCGTCTATCTGCTCGGCACGTCGATTGCGCGGCCGCTGATCGCCAAGAAGCAGATCGAGATCGCGCGCAAGACCGGCGCCGACGCCGTCTGTCACGGCGCCACCGGCAAGGGCAACGACCAGGTGCGCTTCGAGCTCACCTATTACGCGCTCGAGCCGTCCATCAAGATCATCGCGCCGTGGCGCGAGTGGCACTTCAAGGGCCGCGACGACCTGCTCGAGTTCGCGCGCACGCACCAGATCCCGGTGGCCAAGGACAAGGAGGGCGAGGCGCCGTTCTCGGTCGACGCCAACCTGCTGCACTCGTCGTCCGAGGGCAAGGTGCTCGAGGACCCGGCGAAGAAGGCGCCGGAGATCGTCTACCAGCGCACCATCTCGCCGATGGCGGCGCCCGACAAGGTGACGACGATCAAGGTCGGCTTCGAGAAGGGCGACGCGGTCTCGCTCGACGGCAAGAAGCTGATCGCCGGCGACGCTGCTGAAGGCGCTGAACGACCTCGGCCGCGACAACGGCATCGGCCGCCTCGACCTGGTCGAGAACCGCTTCGTCGGCATGAAATCGCGCGGCGTGTACGAGACGCCCGGCGGCACGATTCTGCTGCGCGGCGCACCGCGCCATCGAGAGCCTGACGCTCGACCGCGGCGCCATGCATCTGAAGGACGAGCTGATGCCGCGCTACGCGGAGCTCATCTACTACGGGTTCTGGTTCGCGCCCGAGCGCGATATGCTGCAGGCGCTGATCGACAAGAGCCAGGAGCACGTCGAGGGCGAGGTGACGCTCGAGCTCTACAAGGGCAACGTCATCGTCGTCGGCCGCGAGAGCCCGAAGTCGCTCTATTCGCCGACCCTCGTCACGTTCGAGGACGACAAGGGCGCCTACGACCAGAAGGACGCGGCCGGGTTCATCAAGCTCAACGCGCTGCGGCTGCGCACGTTGGGGAAGAGGGATGGGGGGAGGTGAGTACCATTTGGCCCAAATGTCTGTAAATGACCCCCAGCGGACCTCGGCTGCTGGGGGCAATTCGGCACGCGTGGGCGGCTGGCATTCGCACAGGTCTAACCTCGCTTGACCTCCCCCAGTTCGGGCATGGCGCCGTGACCTGTCACGCTTTCGCCCAGCGTCAGCAAAGCGCGCTTCGCAGGTGCTCCCTCACGTGCCGCCGATAGTCTCTCGGCGAACAGCCGTACTCCGCCTTGAAGCGGCGACCGAAGTGGGACAGGTCCGAGAAGCCCCACGAAAAGGCGATCTCGCCAATCGTCCTGTGAGCGTGCGCCGGATCGCCGAGGGCACGGCGACAGCGCTCCAAGCGGCGATCCTGCACGTAGCGCGCCAGCGAAGTCCCTTCGTTCGACAGCAGTGCGTTGGCGTACCGCACGCTGACGCCCGCGGCAGCCGCGACGGCGCCGGGCCTGAGCTCAGGGTCGCATAGGCCGGCATCCACAGCCGACTTCAATCGCAGGAGAGCCAGCGTCCGCGCCGACGAGAGGGTCGCGCCGTTCTGATCGTTCTCCTTCGAGAATGCCAGCGCGACCAGATCGAGCGCATCGTCGGCTACTTTCTGTGCGGACTGGATGTCGAGGGCGTCGATATAAGCCGGGAGCATCGAGAGAAACCCCGAGGTAAAGGCGGCGATGGGCTCTTGTGATGAAATGGTCCGCGCGGTCATGGCGGAGACGCTTCCTAAACGGGCCTCCAACAACTCGCGCGGGATCTTGAATGAGATCGTGCTCGCCCGCGCCTCGAAAGAAATCGTGAATGGCCGCCGCGTGTCGAGCAACAAGAAGCTCCCGGCGTCATTCATGGCCTCCCGGCCGTCCTGACAGCGGACGCTTCGGCCGGAAAGCTGGAGGCAGAGGAGGAGGTCATCGCTATCTGCGCGGGCGACGTCGCGCGCGCTCCGGCAAACCTCGGCTGCGTCACACACGAAGGTGGCGACGCCCAGCGCTGCAAGAGAGCCCACACGAACACTGCCTTGAAAGGCGGATCCGATATTGGAGCGAAATTCGTGCCGGACAAAACCTTTGGTGGCGACATCGACCCAATAGGAAATCCGGTCGCGCGGATGGACTTCATTTGTGGAGTAGACCGTTGCCATGGCCCCTGTGCACTTTGCTAACCTCCCCGCCGGCCCATTATAAAAGCGCCAAACAGGAGTAGAAGAGGAAATAACCGACGACGCTCTCGAAAATGCAACACCCTGGGCGCGAAAATTTACAGGGCACTAGCATCTCAGTCGTGTCCCTTGCTGGGGATTTCGCGCTTGATTGGGACATCGGTCATGAATGAGGGCCCGCCACCTTGTTCTCCTCCATTGCATCTATGTAGCGATGCACGACTTCAAGGAGGAAGTCGTAGCCCTCTTCCCGCGTGGCGACTGGAGTCACTGGCAACGCCTTATTCGATCCAGGCGGGAAAATCTGGGCGAACCATTTGCCAATCAATCGACAATCAATTCGATGGCCTTTGTATTCGCTCTCTCGTTTCATCTGGGAGGGCCTTAGCCGCGCAGGAGCCAGTCACTGAGCGCTATTCAGGTCTCAGTATGGGCCAAGGAATGAGGGTGAACATCCCCGGTATGGGGGAGACTTCGAGGCTTCCATGGTGCCCTGCATCAAATGCAAATGAAATTGTCGCTACGCGCAGTTCGACCTCGTCGTCACGCACGCTTCAGCTCTTGGCCCTTAGCTGACATTAGTGGGGGCTCGTCGAACTGAATGCGCTGCGCGTATGCCCGCTCGCGCTATGGATGCTGGCGCCTGAGATTGGACAGGAACCCTCGACAGAGCCATCCCTCGGAACATGCCTGCCGGGTCGTACGCGCCGCCGACCCCGATGACGGCAAGCGGGGTCTCACCTAACGGGCTCGCGGACGCGCCGCGAATTGCCGCTCGAGAGCGCACTGCGCGCCTCTGTTGCGCGCCGGCCACGAATGCTGATGCAATCCCCAACAATCGCGACGCGGCCGGATGCGACGCGCGGCGCGCGCGTTCTAGTTACCGTCAGACGTCATACTGATTCCTTTTTTGGAGCAGCGCGATGTTCACACGGTTTTCTCGAAACCTGGTGCGTGCTGTCGCGATATTTTCAGTTCTGGCGGGATGCGCGCACACCCCACCGCCCCCAATCGCTGACGGTGCCCTGCCGCCGGGAGCAGTCGTCGCCGAGCCCTCCCGAGCAGGCGGCGTGAACGAGTTCTGCTCCCAGTACGAATGGGCCTGCATCCTGGCCGGGCTCGCCGCGTTCGGAGCGACAGTGGCCATCATCAGCGGCTCGAGCGACTAGCAGCGACAAGCGCGACGCGCCCGGGTTCACCGGCTCAATGCGCTGAGGCTCAGGACGCTGGGGAAGCGGGACGGGGGAAAGTAGCGGCTCTGGGTCGCGCGTGACGTATGCATTTTTGACACCGAGGGGGTAGTGGCGCCTACCAGCTGCTAACGAGCGGGTGTCTTCAGCTCGAGCGCACGAGTTCGGTGAACTTTGTCAGCGGCTGATCACCGCAACCGATCAGGGGAACCTGCTCCGGCATGACGGCGCCCTGCTTGTAGCCATCGACCTGACCGTTGTCGAAATAGAAGACGTAGTAATAGGTGCCCGCCGCTCCGATCAGGTTGGGCATCCCCAGCTTGACGCAGACCGTCGGTCTCGTGCCGCCATAGAGCAACCCTACGAATTTCTGGTGGGGCTGCGATATTTCGGCGAACCGAATAGTGGAAACGTCCTCCCACTGCCGCAGCTTGGCCGAGATCAACTGCCGGTAGTTTGGCGGAGCCGCGATAGAGCCTCCGCCGCCCGTCAGGCTACCCGCCGATGCGCACCCGACCAAAATCGCGGAAATCGTCACAAGTCCGGCGCGCCCCGTTACTTCTCGGACGCGGCGACTCAACTCACCCATTGTCGTGACCTCAGAGCACATGTCCCTTAAGTATGGTTCCCATTGGTAGTCCGAGCGTGTGGAATTGCAAAAAAGGAAATATCGCTTTTCTCCATCCTGGCGCTGGAATGTGACTGCGCGATCACGAAGCTCGATGCGGCCGGGTTCATCAAGCTCAATGCGCTGCGGCTGAGGACGCTGGGGAAGAGGGACGGGGGAGGTAGGCAGGTCCGGACCTATTCCCGCTCATAGGTGAATGGCCTGCCCACAAGCTCGGGGATCGGCGAGCCGGCATAGGTCATGGTGAGCGTGCTCGCTCCCTGGCGCTTCAAATGCGTGCCGGCGAACCGCTTTTTGCCGAGATCGCCCGGATCAAACTCGAAAACATAGACCTTGCCGCTTCCCGCTTTGCCCTCGACGGCGACACTCTGAAAAGGAACGCCGAACATTCCGAGCCCGAGAGACACCTCCGTCGGCGCGCTCGTGCACTCCATCGCGTAGCCCTCCGCGCCCGTCACGCCGACGTCGGTCGTGCGTCCGTCGCAGGTTGCCCGAACGTCGATGCCATTCAGGGGCTGGCCATTCTTCCCGACAACGGAGACGGTGAAGTCTGGACCTTCGCCGGCTTCGAGCCCCTTGAAGGCAAAGCGCACCGGCTTGTCGTAGGGCGGGCTGTCGAGCACGACATCGTCGCCCTCGAGCTTCCACATGCCTTCCGCGGCCTCGTCATAGGCGCCGTAAGCGAGGAAGTATTCGAATTTGCCGCCGGCTGAGAACCTGAAGCACGAGCCGACCTCCATCACGCCGCGCAAGCAATACGAGCCTTCGACGCTCCCCGCCGTCTGCGGCACGGCCGCGCCAATGGGAATGCCCGCCGCAGTGAAGGCGATCACGGCCAAGAGCTTCGTGCGTCTTCCATACATGCAAGACATGCGGGCGCTCCGGTGCCGGTGATCGAGCCGTGCGACCATGGCAGCATTTCCGCAGGCGCACCAGGGTGGCTAGCGGACGCCTACGACGAGTGCGACGCGGCCGGGTTCATCAAACTCAATAGCTAGGTGCGCGTCTAGACAATGCGAAGTTTCTCCTTCCTTCGCAATCAATCAACGTCGCCGCAGGCATTGGTTTGCTCTGTGCTGGGAAGGAAGCCCATCTCGACCAATCCCCATAAGAACAGGGCGACACCGCCGCCGAGAGTCATCCACCAAAGAGCCGTGCCTTCGGGTAGATTTTCATTCAATTTGCCCAGCCAATGAGGAAAAAAATAGAACGGCAGGATCCACCAACCGGACTTGTTCCTATCGTGCAGTCGCTTTACAGATAGCGCCATCACTGGGACCAATCCTAGGAATGCCCATACGGAATAGACATAGAGGTAGACGGCAAGAGAACGCCCATATGCCTCCCAGAGCACGGCATACGGAAAGTATGCCAGAGCCAGAACTGCGATTACCGAGATGATACCAATCCAGTAGTGCCGACGTCCGATGCGACCGTCGAAGCCGTAGAAGAAGCTAGAAATTCTACCAGCATCCATGGCAGTGACCGGTGCTCTGAGAAATCGGACGTGGACATAGCTCCCGGAGCCCATCAACCGAATTCGGCAACGACCTCGATCGGGCCAACCAGTGCGTCGTTAAATGCCTGAAGGTCGTCGGCCGGGATCCAATACTCTTGGTGATTCCTCCCGCCAACGGTCTGCACCTCGTACTGGTCAAGAAATGTCTTGGCAACGCGAAAGCGGGTGACATAGCCCTTGCCGCTCGCCGGTACATTCCATTCACGCGCAATCTTGATTGCGTAGGCTTCGGTCGTCACCGGGTAGAAGATGGGTTGCTCGGGCAATCTGGGCGGAAACTGTCGCATTCCAGAGGCTCTAATCAAGTCTAGTTCTTGAGGTCCGACCGGTCGCCACAGGATCACGGTTGCGTTCTCTGACATACTGATCGCTTTTCCGGTCTCGAGCCCCCAAAGATTTTAGTTACAAGTCGCATCCCGATTGGTCTGCCAGCTACGCCTCCGATACCATCGGCCATCCATGCCGACCATCCCGATATTCCGACGCCTGAGAAATGCGTTGCCCGTCAGCTACGCTCTTTTGCTCGAATTCACTTTTCGCGCCTTTCACTCTCGGTCTGCGCGTGTCCGCACGATAGGCTATCGCCGATTTCGTGGGGACAGCGGTGCTTTATGTTTTTTCGAACGAGCGTGCTCTTTTGGTGCGGATCGACTCTGGCTTTCCTAGGCGTCGGCGGTTGCGTCACGACCAGCGGAGATATCAGTGTGCCGACGGGCTATCGGCAAATGGTCCTGCACTACATCACGGCGAACGTGGATCGCGGCAAGGTGCTCAAGGCGGAGATCTCGCAACCGGGCGTGTGGGAGGGGCCGCTCGGGATGGGCCAGGCGAGGCCGATCGTGTGCACGAAGTGGACCGCGCAAGGACCACTCATCCAGCAGAGCTACTCGCTCGGGTTCATGTTCCAGAACGGACAGATCTCCGAGGCGTTCAATCCGCGCGAGATTAATCCCGCAACGGGCGTAATCGCCGCCGCAGGGAAGGACGCCTTCACTTGCGGCAAGCTCTCGTATTCCCCGTTCCCGGAGCTCGTGAGGAAGTAGGTTGGGTTAGGCGCGTCAGCGCAGCAACCCAATATAGTGGTCGACGCGATGTTGGGCTACGCGGCTTGCACCGCTAACCCAACCTACATATCTCATCGACTTAGCAGGCTGTCTGGAGCCCTCGACATGAGCGATCCCGCGGGAACTACCTGTCAGGTCATACGCGCCGCCGACACCGATGCCGGCAAGCGATCGCGGCGCGCGCCATAAATCGGTCGGCGGCGGCTGCTCTAAGCGAAGGCATCGAGCGGCTTTTCCTTCGCCAAGGCGGCCTCCCATGCACGATCGGCGGCGTGCCGTTCTGAAATTCCTGGCACCGGCTGTGGCGCTGTTCGCGGCAGGGGCCATATGCGGCGCCCTGGTACTCGCGGCGCTCGATCTTCGCGGGGCGCGAACAGTCACGGCGACATTCGCCCCGCCGTACCCCGAGCTCAATGCCAACGGCGATCCCATTCGCGCGGTCATGGAGGGCCGTGTCGCCTGCGCCGTCCCGGGCTGCGAGAGGATCAAGGTCTATCTCGTCCTCTACGAGACCGCGGCGGAGAAGAAGCCCTCGACCTACTGGCTCGGCGTCGTCGGCACCAAAGGCAACGAAAGGGTCGTCACTCAGGGGACGTGGCAAGTCCAGCACGGCGGCGTCGGATATCCCGACGCGCTCGTCTATGCGCTCGACACGGACATAGGGCTAGGGCTGCGCTACTTCTGGCGCGTGAACGACAACATCCTATTGCAGCTCGACGAGCGCATGAACCCGCGCGCCGAGAGCGGCGCATGAGGCCACATGCTGACGCGCTACAGCGCGCCCTACGGTCCGCGGACGTACACGTGGACGCCCTAGGCTGGGCACGCGCGCCATAAGATAAGGCGGGCTCGGACGTCCGGCGCCCCGATCCTCGGCTACCGCTTCGGGTACGCCGTGAAGACATAATCCTTTGCCTCCACGATCGTGTGGCATGCGAACCCGCACTTGGCGTCGTTCGCCTGCGGCGGCGTGTCAGCTTCGGTGGCGGGCGTGAACGTGTCGGACGCGGCGTCATACTTGAAGGCCGCCCATCCCCAATTGCCACTGTCCGCGAACCGCTTGCTATCCCTCACCATGAAGTCGACGTCGTGCAAAGCGCCCGGCACCTTCGTCGGAGCGGGGGCGGTCTCGCTGTCTTTCGGCGTCCAATGGATCTTCGCCATCTTGGAGCCGTCGGGGAACGGCTTGCCGTTGCCGGGAACGCCGGCCCGGTAGGCTTCGATCATCACGGGATTGGCGAGGATGAGAGCGAACGCGCCTTCCGACTGACTGAGGGAGACACTCTGCCAGTCCTCGTAACCTTTGAACTCAGCGAACGCGAGCCCACCTGGCACCTGCACGGTGTACTTGTCCTGCGCCGCTAGCGCGAAACTGCCCGCAGCAGCGAGGATCAATGCAATGGTTGCTATCGACTGGGCGTTCTTGCGCTTAAGCCAGTGGACTGTCGGAAATCGCGGCATGTGTAGCCTCCCGTCTGAGGCCGAGAAAATACTCGGCTCCCCCACGCTATGGCGCCGGGCGACGGGCTGGGGAGTCCCCCTTTCGGGGGACAAGTCGCTCACCTCGCCGACGCTCATGACGGCAAGCGGGCACTCACTTACTTCTGCGGGAGTGGGGCCAGCCCGCTTTCGAAGGCAGGCCCAACCGATCTCATTCAGATCAAGGTGGTGACGACGTCGATGTTGCCGTGCGTCGCCTTGGAGTAGGGGCAGATCTCGTGCGCCGCCTCGATGAGTTCCTGCGCGACCTCGCGGTCCACGCCCGGCACGCTGACGGCGAAGCGCGCGGAGAGGAAGAATTCGCCACCGGCATTGTTGAGATCGATCTCGGCATCCACCTCGGGCTCGGCCGGAAGCTTCACCTTCCTCCGGGCCGCGGCGAGCTGGATGGCGCCGATGTAGCAGACCGACCAGGCGGCGCCGAAAAAGTTTTCGGCGGCGGGGTGCGGATGCGGCAGCTTGATGTCGAGGAAGCCGTCGCGGCTCACCGCGGCACCGTCGCGGCCGGCGGTGACGTGGGTCTTGCCGGAAAAGAGGACCTTGGTAGGGGCAACTTTCTCGAGCGTGGACACGGTGCTGGACATGGGCGAACTCCTTTTGAATGGCTATATATCGTATCCGATCTAATCGGATACGATATACATAATCGAACGTCTGGAGCGTGTCAAGCACTTCCGATTTAATCGCATACGATTTATATAGGGGGAACAGCGCTTGCCCCGGAGGTGGCCCATGTCCCGCACGCACAAGGCCGACAGCAGAGGCCCTAAGCTCTCGAATTTCCTGTGTTTTGCCGTCTACTCGGCGAACCTGGCATTCGGCCGCGCGTACAAGCCGATCCTCGAGCCGCTCGGGCTGACGTACACGCAGTACATCGCGCTCGTTGCGCTCTCGGACGAGGACGACCAGACCGTCGGGGCGCTCGGCGAACGGCTGTTCCTCGAATCCAACACGCTGACGCCCATCCTCAAGAAGCTCGAGTCCATGGGCTTGATCCGGCGCCAGCGCGATCCCGCGGACGAAAGGCAGGTGCGCGTGAGCCTCACGCCCGAAGGCCGGCGTATCATCGAGAAGGATATCGGCCGGTCGCTGGTCGAAGCCACCGGGCTCGGAGAGGAATTTGGGGAAGTGCAGCGGACGGTCGCCAGGCTGCGCGACAATCTCCTGCGCGCCACGCAGACCGAGCCGGAAAGGAGCCCATCCAAATGAGCGATCCCTCGGAACCTACGTGCCGGGTCATACGCGCCGCCAACACGTACGCCGGCAAACAGGGGCTCACCTACTTCTGCGGGATCGCCGCCGAGACCGTCGGGTCCGAGGGGATCTGCATGCACCTGCTCACCATCCCGCCGGGCGGCCGGGCGAAGGCGCATCTGCACGAGAGCCATGAGACGGCGCTCTACGTGCTCAGCGGTGAAGCAGTCACGCTCTACGGCGAGCGACTTCAGCATCATATGCACACGAAAGCGGGCGATCTCGTCTACATCCCCGCCGGCGTGCCGCATCTGCCGATCAATCTTTCCGACAAGCCCACGTCGGCGGTGATCGCGCGGACGGACCCGAACGAGCAGGAGAGCGTCGTGCTGCTGCCGGAGCTCGAGGCTTTGGCCGAAGAGGCCATCGCCCTCCTGAGGGCCGCGGAGCCGGCCCGCTCCCCATAAGCCTCGCGCCGTACTGTGCGATGCCGGAACATTGTTTTCGTGCGCGCCGCGCGCAAATACGTCGCACATCTCGGCCATACGAAGGCCAATGCCCGCGTTCAAGTGGATCCGCTTGCAGCTCTCGGAAATTCGTTGGCTCTAATCTCGGGGTGTGCGTGAGGCATGATGAAGCGAGCGAAACCAATTGGCCACCAGCACGTGAACGGCACTCTTCCGGCGTTCGAAGACGACGACGACTTCGAGCTGCCGTCAATGTTTCGTTCTCAGCGCGACGGCAAACCGAATGGGGACATTCGCGCCGTCGCACGATCAATGCCCACTCTTGATGATCGCGGCGAAGGGGTTCCTAACGCGCCGGAACGATGGCTTGAGACGCTGCAAATGGTGACACGATCACTCGACGCGACCCAAGGGGGCGTCGCGGGGCAGAACGAGGCTCTCGCGCACGGGTTCGCGGCTCCTCATGACGCGCGAGCAGAATGGCCAACGGTGTCGACGGGTCCGATACAGGCGATTCCTCGGCAGATGGTCTCCTTCAAGGACACGCTCATGAGCCGCATGGGCCAATCACGACGCAGGCCCGAGCTTGGTGCAGTAGACCGCGATGACGCCGGATCCGTCGTCGCCGGGGCAAAGCATCGATGAGTAGGAGCAAGGTGCGTTTGTGCAGCAGGGTTCATCAAGCTCAATGCGCCAAGGCTGAGGACGCTCGGGAAGCGGGATGGGGGCTGGCAGCTCCCCGGCAAACGCGAGGTCAGCCTATGACTTAAGGCGGAAATTTGCGTCTGAAGAATTCAAAACCCGAGCCACCATATTCTTCTCCGGATGCAACGACGAGTTTTAATCCACCGGCTATCCCTACGCCGTCGCATGGTATGACGAGCCGCCCAGCCCTTGCGTATCCGGGGTGCGGGCCAGCAGGCGATCCTCGGGGAGGGCATAAAGAAGCTCGATGCTCTGATCGAGAAGCTGCAGCTCTCTGAGCAAGGCGGGCCGGCGCAACTCGGGCAATGTGTCCATCAGATTGATGATCATCGCCCGCAAGCGGCGCGCGACCTGGAAGTTCTCTGCGCCATAAAGCCGGATCTCGCTGAAGGACAGCTCGACGAAGTTCTCCCAGTCCGGCATCTCAAAGACGACCCGCATTCGGCCGGCGCTGTCCTTGATCCGCTCGTTGCGCAGATGCCTGCTGCCGACCATCCTCAGGAGCCGATGCAGCTGGTCGATGGCAAGCACCGCGGTCGTCGGATCGTTGATCGCCTTAGACAAGGCCTTGATGGCGATATCGACGATGACCCGGAAAGCGAATGTCGAATCCTGCTCGATCGTGCGTTCGGGTCCGAATGCGACCGCTCCCGAGAGCCCGCGTTCATCGATTGCGCCCGTGACGCCGTGCACCCGGAACAGCGGCTCCCCTGCGGCTACGAAATCGCCGACGCGCGGGATGAGCTCAACGACCCCATCCAATCGCTGAGCCTCGGCCACCAGAGCCTGCACATTGACCGCAAGAACAACGGCCGATGTACCCTGATGGGTGACGATCCGATCCGCTGGGTCAGGCTTGCAAACGGGAATGGGAACGCGACACGTGTCCGTCTGCTTGATCGGATCGGGGTAGACGCTTTCGATGACAGCCTTTCCCTCCTCGCCGATCCGCCACACGATGCTCACCGGGCGCAACAACCGCGCGGCATGGTCGATCAGGTAGAGAAAGGCGGCGATCGAGAACAACCCGAGGATCGCGGAGATCCAGACAACGAGGTGGGACTGAGGGCTGTCGATCCTCGAGACTGCACCAATGGTGAAGAGCATCGTGAATACGAACAATCCGACGGTCCCTCGAATGACATTGTCTCGCAACAGGGTGGTGGCGATGATCCGCGGCGTGAGCTGTCCGCTCGCCACTTGAATGGCGACCAGCATCGATCCGAAAGTGAACACCAGGAAGGACAGCGTCAGCGTGATGATCGTCTGCAGCGCTGCCGTCGTGCCCGCCTCGCTCAAGAACCAACGAGGCGTCCAGTCGAAGTTGGTATCAAGTACGATTGCAGCACGCAGTGTGAGCTGCTCGAGCAGAAGCGCCACGAACGGAATGATCCACAGCGAGGATCTAACGTAGCTTCTGACGGCGTACCATTGGTTCCACGTCATCGTGCATCTCCCGAACTTGCAGCGAAACGCTGCGAGCACACGACATCCGGTTGTTGCCCACGCGCGACTCCCAGAAGCGCAAAGGCGCCGGCTGATCGGCGGCGGGCGAGTCGGCCTCAGTCAGAGACCATGGTGAGTCGCGCCCGACGAAATTGATCCACAGGGCTCGGCGGGGCCAGGGGCGCACGTGACATCCAGTCGGACCGAATCACGCCAGAAAGCAAGAAGCTAGGGGTTGACCTGTATGTGGGTTAATCGCCGCCTTCGCCCGCCGCCATCTTTTGGCACTCTGAAGCGAGTCTCCAAGAACGGCGATGCCGTCATGACGACTTATAGAAGTTCATCGCGCGCCAATTGGCGCGCTCTGGCCATTCGCGGGCTGGCTGGAGCCATCATTCTGTGGCCGAGCGCGGCGGTCCAGGCCCAGGAACTCGAGATCCGCCGCTGGAACCATTTGCCGATCGACCGGAACTTCGTCACCGCCAACTATGGGCGCACTGATGGCGATATTGCCGTCGACCCCGTGCTTCGGATCGAAGATGTAGTCGTGGAGATGGACACCTGGTTGCTCGGCTATATCCGAACTTTCGAGCTGTTCGACAGAACGGCACGCGTCGAGATCCGCCAGCCTTGGCAGTCAGGAATCTGGAGCGGAGTGCTCGACGGAACACCGACGTCAATCAGCCGTGAGGGATTGTCGGACACGTTCGTGAGGTTTGCGGTGAACCTCGTCGGGGCCCCGCCGCTGACTGGAAAGGACTTCACCGTCTACCGCGCTGCGGCGAAGGTCGAGACGATCGTGGGCGCGGCACTCGGCGTGCAGATTCCCACCGGCGAGTACCTGGAAGACAAGCTGATCAATCTCGGAACCAATCGCTTCACGTTCCGGCCGCAGATTGGTGTGCATCAGCAGTACTACAACTGGTCGTTTGAAGGCACCGCCATGGTGTCGATCTATACGGACAACACGTCGTTCTTCAACGGCAACCTGCTTGAGCAGGATCCGTACTACACCATCGACGGAAGCATCGAATACTAGTTCGCGTCGGGGATCTGGGTCTCTGCGGGTGCGGGGTTTGGTGTCGGCGCTCAGTCAGCGGTGAATGGCGCGGAGAAGGACGACCGCAAGGAAGATTTTGCATGGTCCGTGAGTGCCGGCTTTCCCGTCACACGCTCGCTGGGCTTCAAGGCGACGTATATCCAAGCGGATCATTGGGCCAAGGTTGGAACTGCGTCGCAGACAGTCAGCGTTGGATTGCTTGGGACTTGGTAGGGAGGCTTCGCTTTACCCCATCAGGCCCTTCGCGGACTTCAATCCAGCGTGTCATTAAGGCTCAAGGCGCGGCGGCTCGGGTCGCTCGCGGGGCAGACCAGGGGGAAGGTAGTGGCTCAGCACACGCAAAATCAGTTCCTGACCTGGCTCCCGCGTACGGTCGCGTTTAGCCAACGGCTGCAGACGGGCCATATCGTCGTCAGGTAACGCCAGGAAACTGTGCGCCGAAACGGGGAGGAAACGATGGAGAGTTTCTTCGACGGTTTCGCCAAGCAGGGCCTAACTGCGGTCCTCGAATTGGTCCTCATGGGTGTGCTCGCGGGCGCGGCCGCGCTCTTCGCGCGCAACTGGGTCCGGCGCGGCAAAGTTTGGGTCAAGGGCGACGAAGGCCATACCTGCATGTCGCCGTTCATCCTGCTCGTCGGCTTCTTGTGCGCAGCCATGGCGGCAGCCTGCCTGGTGCTGGGCCTTATCGATCCGGAGTCTCTTCAGGAGCGTGGCCAGTTCATTGCCTGGGCCGGGCTCGTCGGCGGCTTTTCGCTGGCTTTCCTGCTCATCCTGCCGTTCGTGCGCGACACGTGGGACTGGGACCGGGAGGGGCTCCGCTGGCGCGGCGCGTGGCGCTCCGTCTCGATCCCGTGGCCGGACATCGCACGCGCCGGCAAGACTTGGGATGGGCAGTGCTTCGTGGCTGACGCGCATGGCAGAAAAATACGCTGGTCGTCCTACACCCTCGAGCACGAAGCCCTTCGCGACGCGATCGCAAGGCGGCGGCCGGACATCATAGTTCCTGCTGCCTAATTCTCATGGGCACGCCCCCGCGATCTAGAACCACATATCCGCAACGCACCGTCCGTCGCGACCAAGGTCATCGAAGCTCACGAGCCCGTCGAAGTGATCGACGACGATGGCGCCCACCGTGTCGGGCTCCGCGAGCCGCAGATTGACGGCGATGCGGCGGCGGCCGTCGTCGCCGGGTGCGGTCGCGCGCCAATAGGCGACGCAGCCACAGTCGGCACAGAAATGAAAGCCAAGCGTCCGGCGTCCCCGGCCATAGACGCGGGTGGGGCCCGACACGCGTATCCCCTCGCCTTCGTAGTCGTAGGCCCAGAGTACCCCGTAGCGCCGGCAGACCGTGCAGTTGCAGGCCGTGGCCGACTCGGGGACCCCGTCGAAGGTCCAGCGGACTGCACCGCAATGACAAGAGCCTTCAAGCATCGAGCCTCCTCCACAAACCCTACCGAGCGTAGCCCGCTGGGCCAGGTGGTCAACGCGAATGGTCGGTTCGGTTTTCTAAAGCTCGCGGGGGGGCCGGCGCTCGTTACATTCAAGGACGACAGGGCGCCTCCGGCCGAACTGGACCTTTGCTCACAAAGCGAAATAAGGCTCGATTAGCCATCCATGGGTAGGTTAATTGGCTTGGCCTCAAGCCAAGCCTTTCTCTTGCCCCGAGTTGTGGCGTAGGAACGCTTCTTGTCAACTGCCGCCAGGGCAACGAGGGTCGCAAGAGACACCTATGAAAAGCCTCAGAAAGTCTGCGCTCGCTGCGGCGGGGGGTCTCCTGCTTCTGCCCGTGGGTCAGGCGATTGCGCAGGAGGCGGTTCAGGTGCCGGCGCCGCAGCCGGCAAAACGCGAGGCCGTCCCGCAACCGCCGGCAGGCCAGCCGGCAAAGACCGACACCGGACCGGCGGAGCCCAGCACCCCACCCGCGGCATCAGCGGCGGGGGCAGCATCGGCCGCGGACCAGATCGCCGACATCTTCAGCCAGGTCGGCGATCAGATCTACGAGGACTGCATCTTCGAGCTCTCGGACGGAGCAGGTCGAAGTCCAGTTCGCCCTCATGATGTCCTACATGCAGCAGGGGGCCACCAGCACGGTCGCAAAGCAGCTCGCCGCGACACAAATTCAGCCTCCCAAGCTGTCGGAAAAATGCGAGCAGATCCGGCGCTCGCCGAATGCCGCGACCTCGAGCTGGGAGGTCACCACGCTCGCGGTCGCCGAAGCAGCCGGCCGTCGAGGCCGCGCCCAAGGCGCCGGCCGCGCAGCCGCTGCCGGCGCCGGTCATCGCTCTCGCGGGCAAGAAGGGGCTGGCGCAGTGGGACTGCGCGCGAGGGCGTCGACTTCGTCACCATCAAGCTCAACGGCTACGAGAGGAAGCTGACGGGCGGCGAGATCTGCAGTCCCTTCCAGGATGTCGTGCGCGAGGTGCCCGCATCGGCGCCGAGCTTCCGCCTCGGCTACACGATCAAGACCGGGCGCCTCTTCGTCATTGCCGACGGCTCGCAAGCTAACGGCCAGACGATCGCCTGGGGGCTCTCGGGCAGAGACGTCTGCAGGAACAACCCCGACCCGGACTGCTTCGCCGCCAAGGCCATCGGTCCCTTGCCGCCGGGAGAATACTCCTTCGCGGCGGAGCCGGAGCGGCGCGTGAGCTGGGGACCGAGAACCAAGCGGCACGTGGTCGGCATCTATCTGCAGGAAGCTCTGGAACAAAGAGCGGTTCAGCCCGCAGCATACCGCCGCCATCCTGGCGCGCGGCAATATCGCCATCCATATGCGCTTGAAGGGCGAGATGTCGGAAGCCTGCATCGGCTTGGAGCCCAAGGGCTGGGCCTATGTCGCCTCGCTGATCAAAGAGGGGCGCGCGACAGGCATCAACGTCTACATCGACGAGCCCCATCCGCAGATCGCAGAGGCGCCGCCTGTCGTCGTCGCCTCGTCGTTCTCGCTCACCTCTCTGTTCAAGTAATTCGCAAGGGGCATGGACCCGCCAAGGCGCTCCGGTACGGTCCCAAGCGACGGTTCAACGTTAGAGATCACCATGAGATTACTGCTCGCGGTATTGGCCTCGACGATGGCGCTGTCGGCTGCGGCGCACGCAGGCCGGAGCGTGCACGACGGAGGGCTACCGGAAGCTTTGGAGCGGCGACAGAGTGCCGACCGCCGCCTGCCAGGCCAACCTTCTCGGCCGGGTTGCCCGCGATCACGGACTCAGAGTTTCGGACGCGAAGATCAGGCGGAGTCCGGAGACAAGGGAGAGGATCTGCGAGACCGTGGGCCATGACGGCCGTCTCGCAATCGCCTGCCAGCTTATCGAGCGCTACTAGCAGGCCCGCGGCTTATTCGCAGGGCACCGTGACGGTGGTGCCGATCGCCGAGACGAACTTCTTGCAGCCGACGTCCTGAGCGACCTTGGTCGTGTCCTCGACCGGTGCAGCCTCGGCAGCAACCGGCGACGCAGCCGCGATGGGCTTGCTCTCGACGACAGGCTTCGCTTCGACTGCCGCGGTCTTTGTCGACTTCGGCCTTGGCGGTCTTGGTGGCTTCCATCTTCTTAGCGATCATCTGGGCCTTGGCGGCGCGCTCCTTGGCGAGGCGGGCAGCAAGCGCCTTGCTCGCGATGAGGGCGCTCTTACTTTCGTAGCTCTTTGCCGCGTGGGATTTCGAGCCGGAGCTGACGACTTCCGGCGTGTATGCGCAGGAAATGCAGGCCTCGGCAGCCGGAGCAAAAAACGTCGTTGCGGCAAGAAGAGCCGTGGCGATAGCGAGAACCGTGCGGGTCATTGGCGTCTCCCCAGATCGAGCGCTGTGTCTAATCTCGAGGCCGACCATGCGACGGCGGGGGATAAACGCGCTGTTCCGGGAGGAACAGGCTTTGCAAGCCACACGCAGCCCCCGCGTACGGGCGTTAACTATTCGATCCGGACGGGGTGGGATCGCTGTAGCGTCAGTTCGAGTTGCGCGAGGCTGCGACGAGAACAGGCTCCTTGCGATAGAGCTTTGGGAAAAGACGCTCGAGCGCCGCGACCTTCGGCAGATCGTTGATGACGATGTAGGCATAGGTCGGGTTCAAGGTGAGGAAATCCTGGTGGTAGTCCTCGGCAGCGTAGAAGCTCTTCCCTGGCTCGATCTTGGTGACGATGCGCTTCGGAAAGGCCTGTGCGCTGTCGAGCTCGCCGATATAGGCCGCGGCAATCCGAGCCTGCTCCTCGGAGGTCGGGAAGATCGCCGAGCGATACTGTGTGCCCGTGTCGGGACCTTGGCGGTTGAGCTGGGTCGGATCGTGGACGACGGAGAAGTAGATCTGCAGGATGCGCCCATAGCTGATCTGGCGCGGGTCGAAGGTGACGCGGACGGCTTCCGCGTGGCTGGTCGTGCCAGTGCCGACGACCTGATAGCGCGCGGTCGCCTTGTCGCCGCCTGCGTAGCCAGAGACGGCGTTCGTCACACCGTTGACGTGTTGGAAGACGCCCTGGACGCCCCAGAAGCAGCCGCCGGCGAGGATCGCGACCTCGCTCTCGGCGGAGGGCGGTGCCTCGGCCACGGCGGGCGGCGGAATTTGGCGGGCTTCCTCGGCTGCGGACGACACGCCATTCATGGGCAAAACATTGCCGAGCACGATGAGCGCGGCCGCGGCGGCCGATGCGATCCCAATGAGGCGCAGCGCCGATCGTGATGTCGTCATGGAGGGCTCCGTTCGCGCGATGGGTTCAGGGTGCTTAAAGCACCGGCATACATGTCGCTATATACGTCTTCCCGGCGGCCCGAGTTTCAAGGTGCATGGCGACTTAGGCCCGGCCCCCAGCCGCCTTGAAAAGAAACCCGAAGCTCCACTTGCGGGCCGCGACTGCTTGCCCTCGAATTGCCGCGGTCTCCCGATCACCGTTCGTGGTACTTAGTCGCGTCCCGAGCCCAGTTCTCCACCATGACCCGCTCCTCCCTCAACCGCACGCTGCGCCGGCTCTATGTCTTCCTGGCGGTCCTGCTCGCGGTATCGCTGGTCGCCAAGTTCACGGACTACATTCCGGGCATCGCCGGGACGCGCCTCGACGCGGCGCTCGGCGACGCCTACGAATTCCTACGCGACATGGCGCTGGTGTTCGTCACGGTCGGTGGCGGCCTATCTCGCCAACGTGTTCCAGAAGCGGTCGAACTTCGTCGAGAGCCTCGAGGAAGAGTGGCGCGGCATCGTGCGCACCAAGTCGGTGCTCTATACGTTCTGCGAGAAGCAATACGCCTCGACCGACGACTATCTCGCCGCGTTCTGCCGCATCAGCGAGACCATCGACAACATGCGCATCGTCTACGGGAACGCCGGCGAAACGGCGGATCTCGTCGGCCTCTATCCTTATGCGCCGCTGCACGACATGCGCCGCGCGCTGCAATCCATCGATCCGAGGAAGCGCAGCGACATCCCCGCCGAGGAGAAGAAGCTGGCGCGCGACGCCATCCTGCAGTCGTTCTATGCGCTGCGCGAGAACATGCTGGAGGAGCTGGACCTCGACGAGCCGGCGCATCCGCTGCTGATTTCGGGCGGCCGGCGTCTCAAGCAGCCGGGAGCGACGCGCAGCGCGCGGGCCCGCCAGGACAAGCAACGCAAGCGTCAGGACAAGTGTGCCGGCGCCCCGGTCGGACGTCGATGCGCTGCTTTCGACGCTTTACGAGCCGAGCAGCAGGCCAGATGGGTGGCAAGAATGGCCCAGAAGGCGAAGATCCCGGCTTCAGGGCCAACAAACGCGGTAAATGCCGCTTTCTCTGACCCTTCTGGTCGCGGGTCACTGGCGATTGCCCTGTGTTGTGCTACCTCCGCGCCAGCTTTTTTTGCGGCGCACACTTTGCCAGCTGGTTTGCAGACGGGTTCAGGCCGTCCGCAACCTCAGATTGCGCCCTGATTCCCGGGACACCCATGGATATTCGTAACATCGCCATCATCGCGCACGTCGACCACGGCAAGACGACGCTGGTCGACGAGCTGCTCAAGCAGTCCGGTTCGTTCCGCGAGAACCAGAAGGTGGCCGAGCGGGCCATGGACTAGCAACGACCTCGAGCGCGAGCGCGGCATCACCATTCTCGCCAAGTGCACGAGCGTGGTCTGGAAAGATACGCACATCAACATCATCGACACGCCCGGCCACGCCGATTTCGGCGGCGAGGTCGAGCGCATCCTCAACATGGTCGACGGCGTGGTCGTGCTGGTGGACGCCTCCGAAGGCCCGCTGCCGCAGACCAAGTTCGTGGTGTCGAAGGCGCTCAAGCGCGGCATGCGGCCCATCGTGGTCATCAACAAGATCGACCGTCCCGACGAGCGGCATCTCGACGTGCTGAACGAGATCTTCGATCTGTTCGCCAATCTCGACGCCAGCGACGAGCAGCTCGACTTCCCGGTGCTCTACGGCTCGGGCCGCAACGGCTGGATGGCGCTCGATCCCGCAGGTCCGCAGGAAGACCTGGGGCCGATGTTCGATCTCATCGTCAGCCACGTGCCGCCGCCGACCGTCGAGCCCGGTCCGACGCGCATTCTGGCGACGACGCTCGAAGCCGACAGCTTCCTCGGCCGCATCCTCACGGGCCGCATCACGTCGGGCACGCGTCAAGCCCAACCAGCAGCTCAAGGCGCTCGACCGCGACGGCAAGGTGGTCGAGAACTTCCGCGTCTCGAAGGTGCTGGCCTTCCGCGGCCTCGAGCGCGTGCCGGTCGAAGAAGCGCAGGCGGGCGAGATCGTGGCGCTTGCCGGCATGAGCGAGGCGACCGTCGCCGATACGCTGTGCGATCCTTCGGTCGAGGCGCCGATCGCGGCGCAGCCGGTCGATCCGCCGACGCTGTCGATGACGTTCCGCATCAACGACGGGCCGTTCGCCGGACAGGAAGGCGACAAGGTGCAGAGCCGCGTCATTCGCGACCGGCTGCATGAAGGAAGCCGAGCGCAACATCGCCATCAAAATCACGGATTCCACCGACGGCAGCGACGTCGTTCGACGTGGCGGGCCGCGGCGAGCTTCAGCTCGCCATCCTGCTCGAGAACATGCGCCGCGAAGGCTTCGAGCTGACGGTCTCGCGTCCCAAGGTCGTGTTCGCGTACGACGAGGCAGACCAAGCAGAAGCTGGAGCCGATCGAAGAGGTCATCATCGACGTCGACGACGGCCACACCGGCATCATCGTGCAGAAGCTTGTCGGAGCGCAAGGGCACGCTGCTCGAAATGCGCCCCTCGGGCGGCGGACGTACGCGCCTGGTGTTCAACGTGCCGACGCGCAGCCTGCTCGGCTACCAGGCCGAGCTGCTTTCGGACACGCGCGGCACGGCGGTGATGAACAAGCTGTTCCACGCCTATGAGCCGTTCCGCGGCGAGATCGCCAGCCGTCACACCGGCGTGCTGATCTCGAACTCGGACGGTGAAGCGGCCGCCTATGCCATCTTCAACCTGCAGGACCGCGGGCCGTTCTTCATCGGCGCGCAGACGAAGGTCTACGTCGGCATGATCGTCGGCGAGCACACGCGCGACAACGATCTCGAGGTCAACGTCGTCAAGGGCAAGAAGCTCACCAACGTGCGCGCGTCCGGCAAGGACGACGCGGTGCTGCTGACGCCGCCGATCAAGCTCACGCTGGAAATGGCCATGAGCTACATCACCGACGAGGAGCTGGTCGAGATCACGCCGAAGTCGATCCGTCTGCGCAAGCGCTGGCTCGATCCGAACGAGCGCAAGAAGCAGGAGCGCCGCCGCGAGGCGGAGCGCGAAGCGAGCGTGGCGTAGATCGCCGACGCGGAGCCAGCCCCCTATTCATTCGAACCGGGACTCAAGTCCCCGACGTACACAGCCTCGCTGCGTATCCCTCCGAGATCGAGCAACCAGCCATCTCGGAGGAAGACCATGCGCCCATCAATCGTTTGCACGTTCGGCATTTTGTTCATCGCCGGTACCACCTCAACACTTTTCGCCGATCCTGCGGCAGCCTGCGGAGCCGTGAGCCCACGGGGCCGGACCGTTGAGAACAGCCAAGCGCATCTCATCAAAGTCGCAGACGCCGCCCAGCTTACGGACGGCGAGATCGCCTACCTCTACCTGCAGGCCAATCTCTTCGAAGTCGAAACGGGCGAACTCGGTGCGACGCGCGGTATCGCCGCGGACGTCAAAAAGCATGGAGAAACCGTGGTCACGGAACACCGTGGCGTGGTCAAGATGTTCGAAGGACTGCTGCTCAAGCGCGGCATCAAGCCCACGGCACCTGCGAACTCCGAGGCGAACGTCGGACAGCACAAGTTGATCATGGATGATCTCGGCGGCCGGCATGGCACCGACTTCGACCGCGCCTATCTGGCGCACGAGGTGGCCACGCATCGCGCCGTCGTCGCTGCCCTTCGCGGCGTCCTTCTTCCCGGCGCCAAAGATCCGGAGATTGTCTCGCATTTCAAAGCCGTGCTGCCAGCATTTGAGCACCACCTCGCCATGGCGGTGGAAGCGGCAAAGAATGCCGGGGTCACCGTCGCGAATTGATGGAAGACGGCGCATTGCCGCCGCGGTTCAGCAGGGCTCGATCAAGCTGCCGAGCTTGGCTGCGTCGACAATCGAAATCGACCGCGTCGAAAGCGAATTGCACCCTGGCGCGCAATGTTTCGAAGCACGCGCGAGACCACCTCGCGAGAAGAACCCAAGTGGTGGGCGACCTGCTCGTGGGTCGTCTCCATCACTTGGCCGCTCACGCTGCGACGCAGGAGGAACGCAGCGACACGCTGCTCGAGTCCCAAGGAAGCCGTTTCCTCCATCAGTGTCATGAGCTCGAAGAGCCGGGTGGCAAGAGCCGCGAACGTAAACTGCTGAAGAGCGGGCTCGGTAAGATAGAGCTCACGATAGGCGTCGCCGGAAACAATGGCGACACGGGTCTCGACCTGATCGGTCTCGACCCAAGCGGGATAGGCCAGCCCTGAGAAAAGGCAGTTGAGCGCGAGAACGCAAGATTGGCCCGCATCAATCCAATAGAGCGTCCCCTCACGCCCGTCGGAGCTGACGTAGTAGACGCGCAGGGTGCCGCTTTCGACGAGATAGACCCCGCCAACCTCGTCGCCCCGCTTGATGACGGCTGTGTGCGGCGGCAGAGAGACGTGTCGCGTCGCGGCAAGCAGCCGGGAGCGGCCAGAATCGCTCAGCTCCGACCGAAAGGTAAACTGATCTAGTGGTCCGTGGTCCAACATACGCAGGATTTTACACGGCGTGCCGGGCCGCTTGCAAACTCGCTCGATCAAGGTTGCCCATCGCAATTGTCCTGAGACCGACCGTGACCTTGCCAAAAAGGCGGGCTAAGATCGCCGTCAGGGACAGTGACGTGCGTGGGAGCAGCAGCTATGGCCGAGGCAGCAGCAGCGAGCGGGGCAGGGGACAAATCCGAGGGCAGCCCCGAGAAGACGATCGTCTACGCCGCCTCCGGCGGGCGCAAGACCTTCTTCTCGTTCGTGTTCCTGATCCTGCTGCCGTTCTTCATCAGCCTGCCCGCCATGTTCTTCATGCGCATCAAGCACGGCCTCTTCTTCGATGCCGATCGGCCTCGTGATCATGGCGATGGCGTTCTCGATCCTGATGCTGCTCGTCTTGATCGAGCTTCTGGCCTCGATCCGGACGCGCGTCGAGCTCGGCCCGACAAGGTCAAGATGACGCTGCCGTCGGGGCGCGGGCCGACGCCGATGCTGTTCTACAAGACGCACGAGATCCCCTACGACCAGGTGCAGTCGGTCGAGACGCGGCGCGAGATCTACGGCGGCTCGCTGGTGCCGGTGCTGCTCAAGGGCGCGCGCATCATCACCAAGGACGGCAAGTCGATCCCGATCGGCTACGTCAGCGAGGCCAATGTCGATCCCGGCATTTCCCTTCCCCGAGATCGCCAAGAAGATCGCCGAGCGGGCGCGGCTGCCGCTCATCGATCGCGGCAACGTGCGCCGCTCGTTCCGGCGCAAGTATCTTCGGGTTCAAGTCGGGCGGCGTCAACGAGGTCGACACCGTCGACGAGGCGCAGATCGCGGCGCTCAACAAGAGCCACCACAACGTGGTGCATGGGGCTCGTCAGCGCGCTCGTGGTGCTGATCGGGATCGGGATCGTCCACGACCTCGTGGGCGACACGCCGATCGGCCAGACGGCGTCGGCGATCGTCGTCCCCGCCGGCCAAGGCGCCGGCGAAGAAGTAGCAGCCGCGGTCAGTTGACGTAGATGTTGACCTGGTGGCGGCGGCGGCCGCCGTAGCCGCTGAGCGAGCGCCAGGACGCCGAAGATCACGAACGTCGGCCGGTCGATCACGCCGCGACGATCAGCGTGTCCCAGACCCACGGCGAGGTGGACGAGCTCACGGCCGCCTTGGCGGCGGCGAGCGAGGATGGGCGCCAGATCGGCCCAGTGCTCGCTCATGCGGCGTCGCCATGAACGGCCCCGCGCCGGCGAGCATCGGCGTCAGGTCCGCCACCAGGGCGATGACGGCGACCAGCAGAAAAGACCGCGGACAGAAAGCGGTAGACGGCCATGGCCTCACCCGACAGTATTGGTGCCTGCCAATGAGCTAAGGCGCTTCCCGGCGAAGCACAAGGGCGGGCAGCGTCGCGCGGCCCTGTGGACGTTGCCGACGAGCCCCAGACCAGGCCCGTGATCCTTGTTGCCAGCCGAGCACTTCCCGCTATAGTGCGCCGCTTCGCGATTGCCGGAGGGATGGCCGAGTGGTTGAAGGCGCACGCCTGGAACGCGTGTAGGCGGGCAACCGTCTCGTGGGTTCGAATCCCACTCCCTCCGCCATTGCCCTGTGGGCCGCAGCTTACCACGCTCCCAATCACCGTTTGGACGAAAGTGGACTTTAGGTCTGCTCTCCTCGCCGAAGCGAGGACTACGTGGTGCCGAGCATTGTGCCGCTATGGGCCAACAACGGACGTTGGCCAACGCCTCTGTGCCGGCCACGGACAGAGCTATTCGGCGTAAGCGATCCAGCCTCTGATGCTCAATCCTGCATAGAATAGGCTGGCATTCGAAAATCCGGCATGTCGGAGCATGGCCACGTCTTCTTCGGGCGATAGGATTGTTAGTCCGCTGCTGATTGCTTGGCGGGCACGCTCGGCATCGGCCGGTTTTAATCCATTCGACAGGCCATACGCGACATGACGGTCTATCCATATCGACCGCTCAGGCTCAGTCTGCGGGAAGCTGAGATGGACCAAGACGAAGGGTGCACCGAGTCTCAACCGACGCCGAACTTGCTTCAGGGTTTCGAGGCGTTGGTCATGAGGGATGAAGTGGAAAATCAAAATGGATGTGGCAGCATCGAAAGGCCCGCCGGGAGCGTCGTCAATGTAGCCTCGATGGAACTGCATGCGTGCAGCGTGCGGCCCTGCCACTTGATCGGCAAGACGAAGCATATCGCTAGAGGGATCCACGCCATCGAATGACCATCCTGGATGTGTTTCCGCCATCGCCTTGAGCTCTTGGCCGCCCCCAGCACCCAAGACAAGCACGCGGCCATCCTGTGGGGTCCGCTCTGCGAGTAGCTGTGACACCATGCGGTGCAAGCTCGAATAACCCGGAACTTGTCGTGGTGGGCCTTCAGCGTAAGAGCTGGCGGCGCGTGCGTCAAAGGCAGATGGTTTCATGCCGAGCCTCCGTGAATTTTCTCCACGTCGAGAGCGTCACGGCGTTGTTTAACCCGCGATTGAAGGTCGGCGCTGAGCTTGGAAAGGGTTATTTCGCCAAACCGGGTCATCAGCCTCTGCTCAGCATCTAGGAAGGCTTGGTTCAGGTTGGCGTTGACGGTTTTCTCCACCAAACAGTCCGGCGCGTCGGATCGATTGCCGAAGGCAAACAAGGCCGGCTTGCCGAGCGCCAAGTAAATGTCGCGCATCGTCACCTTCGAAAGATCGCAAGCAAGCGTCCACCCGCCACCATGCCCTTTCTCAGACCGAACAAATCCTTGATCGCGTAGGCCAGCCATTGTCCGACGCAGGACAACAGGATTGGTGCGCATAGCCTTCGCGAGAACCTCTGAGGTTGCGGGTCTATCTTGTTGGGCCATGTGCAGAAGGACGTGGAGCACGTCCGATAAGCGACTATCTCTTCTCATGTAACATACGATGTTACATGATGGATTGAATGTCAAGTTGTCCGACAAATCGCTGGTGACGCGGAGCCACGCATGGATGCGCAATATTGAAGTCGGGTGAATACGAATGTCCGGAAAGGGTCAAACTCGGACATCAAGCTACGGGTGCGTCCGGTATTCCGTTGATAGCTGACGAAACTCCGTACCGGGGCGTGAAGCATCGGTTTGTCGCGGCAGACATCAATCTAGGCCCGGAACTTCAATCCTCGCTAGCTCGTCGTTCCAACTGGCGAGTTCGTCGACCAGGGGGTTCGAACTTAGTCCCTCCAGGCCCGCCAAGATGCCCTCCAAGCCAAGCCCGACACGCCACCGTGCCTTTCGGAGGTTTAGGCGCCGAGATTGTACGCCGCCAGCGCCGCGAGATTGACGACGTCGCTGTCCTTGGCGCCGAGCGTCGAGATCTGCACCGAGTGCTCGAGCCCGACCAGCATCGGTCCCATGACCATGGCGCCGCCCAGCTCGCGCAGCAGCTTGGTCGAGATCGACGCGGCGTGGAAGGCCGGCATGATGAGCACGTTCGCGGTGTCGGTCAGGCGCGAGAACGGATAGAGCTTCGCAGAGATCGCGGTTCAGCGCCACGTCGGCCGCCATGTCGCCGTCGTACTCGAAGTCGACGCGGCGCTCGTCCAGTATCTCGACGGCGCGGCGGACGACGTCCGAGCGCTCGCCGCGCGGCTGGCCGAAGGTCGAGTAGGCGAGGAGGGCGACGCGCGGCTCCATGCCGAACTTGCGCGCCGCGTAGCGCGGCCTCGGTGGCGATGTTGGCCAGCTCCTCCGGCGTCGGCATGTCATGGACGCTGGTGTCGGCGACGAGGACGGCGCGGCCGCGGCAAAGCGCGAGCGAGACGCCGATGATATTGCGGCCTGGCTTGGGGTCGACGACGCGGCGCACATCCTGGAAGACGCTCGTCCAGTTGCGCGTGACGCCCGAGACCATGGCGTCGGCGTAGCCGTGCACCACCATCAGCGCCGCGAAGATGTTGCGCTCGTTCAGGACGAGGCGATGACAGTCGCGCTTCAAATAGCCGCGCCGCTGCAGACGGGCATAGAGAAACTCGGTGAACTCTTCCGTGTAGGGCGATTTCTTGGTGTCGACGATCTCGAACTCGGGGCGCAGCTTGACGCCGAGCTCGTGGAAGTTCTCGCGCACGGTGGCCGCCGTGCCGACGAGGAGCGGAGTGCCGAAGCCTTGCGCGAAATAGGTGTTCGCGGCGCGGATGACGGCCTGCTCCTCGCCTTCGGCGAAGATCAGGCGCTTGGGCTCGCTGCGCACCTTGTCGAAGGTGGACTGAAGCCAGCCGCTCACGGGATCGAGACGGCCTTTCAGCCGCGCGATGTAGGCGTCCATGTCGATCAGCGGCCGGCGGGCGACGCCTGAATCCATGGCCGCCTTGGCGACGGCGGGCGGCACGTGGCTGATGAGGCGCGGATCGAAGGGCGCCGGGATGATGTAGTCGGGGCCGAACGTCGGCCGGCGGCCCAGAAACGCGGCCATCACCTGATCGGGCACCTCGGCGCGGGCGAGGTCGGCGAGCGCGCGCACGGCCGCGATCTTCATGCTCTCGTTGATGGTCGAGGCCTGCACGTCGAGGGCGCCGCGAAAGATGAACGGGAAGCCCAGGACGTTGTTGACCTGGTTCGGATAGTCGGAGCGGCCCGTCGCGACGATGGCGTCGTCGCGCACGGCCTGGACCTCCTCGGGCGTGATCTCGGGGTCGGGGTTGGCCATGGCGAAGATGATCGGCTTCTTGGCCATCGAGGCGACCATCTCCGCGCGTGACCGCGCCTTTGGCAGAGAGGCCGAAGAAGGCGTCGGCGCCCTCGAGCGCATCGGCAAGCGTGCGCGCCTTGGTCTTCGCCGCGTAGGCCGACTTCCACTGGTTCATGCCGTCCTTGCGGCCCTGGAAGATCACGCCCTTGGTGTCGCAGAGCACGACGTTCTTCCTCGGCATACCCATGGCGACGAGCAGCTCGAGGCAGGCAATGCCGGCGGCACCGGCGCCGTTGACCACGAGCTTGAAGTCGTCGATCTCGCGGCCCGTCAGCTCGAGCGCATTCAAGAGGCCGGCGGCGGCGATGATCGCGGTGCCGTGCTGGTCGTCGTGGAAGACGGGGATATCGAGCAGCTCCTTCAGCTTCTCCTCGATGATGAAGCAGTCGGGCGCCTTGATGTCCTCGAGATTGATGCCGCCGAAGGTCGGCCCCAGGTAGCGCACGCAGTTGATGAACTGGTCGACGTCCTCGGTGGAGACGAGCACGTCGATGCTGTCGATATCGGCGAAGCGCTTGAAGAGGACGGCCTTGCCTTCCATCACCGGCTTCGAGGCGAGCGCGCCCAAGTTGCCGAGGCCGAGGATGGCAGTGCCGTTCGAGATGACGGCAACGAGGTTGCCCTTGTTCGTGTAGTCGTAGGCCAGCGCCGGGTTCTCGGCGATCGCGTGCACGGGGACGGCGACGCCGGGCGAATAGGCGAGCGACAGATCGCGCTGCGTCGCCAAGCGGCTTGGTCGGCGTGATCTCGAGCTTGCCGGGCTTGCCCTGGGCGTGGAACTGCAGCGCCTCCTCGGCGGTGATCCGGGTTCTCGTTTGTTTCGTGGACATGTGATTGCGGCCGCACTGTGAGGTCGGCAAACGTGGGAAGAGCGAAACAGTAAACGCCGCCAGACCATTACTCAACTGTCGTGCGAACCGCGACCGCCCGGCCTTTGCACGATTTTCGCATCATGGTTGCCGGAGTAGGGTTTCCAAGCGCTCCCGCGACGGGCTATCGGTTGCCCGCAACGGCGGGAACAGGGCCGCGCACGGACGATGGCAGACAATCGCACAAAGACGGCTCGACCGCCGCCAGGAGGCGCGGAGGCCTTCGAGCCCGCTCGCGCTGCCGCCGTGTCGGAGGACGTCAGCCAGCCCGAGCGCGTGATGCCGCCCGCCGAAGCGACGCCGTCCATGGCGCAGTTCCTGGAAATCAAGGCCGCCAATCCGGACAGCCTGCTCTGGTACCGGATGGGCGACTTCTACGAGCTCTTCTTCGACGACGCGGCGGTCGCCGCGAAGGCGCTCGGCATCGTGCTGACCAAGCGCGGCAAGCACCAGGGCCAGGACATCCCGATGTGCGGCGTGCCGGTGCACCGCGCCGACGAATATCTGCAGCGGCTGATCAGGCTCGGCTCACCGCGTCGCCGTCTGCGAGCAGCTCGAGGATCCGGCGGAAGCGAGGAAGCGCGGGGCCAAGGCCGTGGTGCGCCGCGACGTGGTGCGCCTCGTGACGCCCGGCACGCTGACCGAGGAGACGCTGCTCGACGCGAGATCGCGCAACTACCTGACCGGCCTCTTCCGGGCGCCGGGCGGAGGCGAGGGACCGATTTCCGGCTCGGAGGCCACGGTGGCCCTCGCGTCGCTCGACATCTCGACGGGCGAGCTCGAGATCGGCGAAGTCGAAGGCGGCGGACCTGCCGGGCGAGCTCGTCCGGCTGGCGCCCGGGGAAGTGCTCGCGGCCGACGCGCTGCTCGCGGACGCCGAGCGTCCGCCGCTCGATCGAGCTTGCCGGCGCCGCCGCGACGCCGGTGCCGGCGGCGTCGTTCGACAGCCTCGCCGGCGAGCGCGGCCTCAAGGCGCAGCTCGGCCTTGCCGATCTCGGCGCCTTCGGCGGCTTCTCGCGCGCCGAGCTGGCGGCGCTGGCGGCGGTGCTGCGCTACGTCGACCTGACGCAGATCGGCAAGAAGCCGGTCGTGAGGCCGCCGAAACGGACGGGCTCGGCGTCGGTGCTGATGATCGACGCGGCGAGCCGGGCGAGCCTCGAGCTGGTGCGGTCGATCTCGGGCGACAAGGGCGGCAGCCTGCTCGCCGCCATCGACCGCACGGTGACGGGCGCAGGTGCGCGCGAGCTTGCGGCGCGGCTCACGTCGCCGCTGCGCGATCCGCAGGCCATCGAAACGCGGCTCGATGCCGTGCAGCTCTTCGTCGACGACGAGACGCTGCGCGAGGACGTGCGCGCGAGCCTCAAGGGCGCGCCGGACATCGCGCGGGCGGTCGCGCAGGCTCGCGTTCGGGCGCGGCGGGCCGCGCGATCTCGCGGAGATCCGCGACGGGCTCGCGCAAGCTGCCGCCGCACGAGACGCTCCTCGAGCGAAAGGCTGGCGCACTCGGGCTGCCGCAGGACATCGCGCACATCGCGACGCGGCTCAAGGCGGCGAGCAGCGAGCTTGCCGGCAATCTGGCTGCGGCGCTGGTCGACGATCCTCCGCACCTGAAGCGCGACGGCGGCTTCGTGCGGCCGGGCTTTCGCGCCGAGCTCGACGAGGCCTTGCGGCTCCGCGACGACAGCCGGCGGCTGATGGCCGAGCTCGAAGCGCGCTACGTCGAGACGACGGGCGTGAAGTCGCTCAAGATCCGCCACAACAACATCCTCGGCTATTTCATCGAGGTGAGCCAGGCGAACGCCAAGCCGCTCCTGTCAGCCGCCGCTGTCGGAGCACGTTCCGCCATCGCCAGACGATGGCCAATCGGCGGTGCGCTT
Source organism: uncultured Alphaproteobacteria bacterium (assembly GCA_963821565.1). Lineage (GTDB taxonomy): Bacteria > Pseudomonadota > Alphaproteobacteria > Rhizobiales > Hyphomicrobiaceae > Hyphomicrobium_C. The sequence goes on along the minus strand of CAWGEK010000002.1, from coordinate 303,897 downwards.
CACGACGAGCGAACTTGTCGAGACCGAGGGACGCATCGCGTCTGCAGCCGAGCGCGCGCTCGCGATCGAGCAGGAGGTGTTCGCGGAGCTTGTGGCGCATGTTGCGAGCGAGGAGCGCGGGCTCTCCGACGTCGCGGCGGCGCTGGCCGAGCTCGATCACACGGCGGCGCTCGCGGAGCTGGCGCGCGACGAGAGCTACGTGCGGCCCGCGGTCGACAGCGGGCAGGCGTTCGAGATCCGCGGCGGGCGCCATCCCGTCGTCGAGCAGGCGCTCGCGCGCGCCAAGGCCGGCTCCTTCATCGAGAACGACTGCGTGCTCGGGCGCGCGCGCGCCGAGCCTTCCCAGGCAAGCGACGACATGCCGGACGCGCGCCTCTGGCTCGTCACGGGGCCGAACATGGCCGGCAAGTCGACGTTCCTGCGCCAGAACGCGCTGATCGCCATCCTGGCGCAGATGGGCTCGTTCGTCCCGGCGCGGGCGGCGACGATCGGCGTCGTCGACCGGCTGTTCAGCCGCGTCGGCGCGGCCGACGATCTGGCGCGCGGGCGCTCGACGTTCATGGTCGAGATGGTGGAGACGGCCGGCATCCTCAACTCGGCAACCGAGCGCTCGCTCGTCATCCTCGACGAGATCGGGCGCGGCACGGCCACCTTCGACGGGCTTTCGATCGCCTGGGCCACGGTCGAGTATCTGCACGACGTTTCCAAGGCGCGCGTGCTGTTCGCGACGCACTATCACGAGCTGACCCAGCTCGCCGGGCGGCTCAAGTCGGTCGCCAACGTGACCATCGACGTCAAGGAATGGCACGACGAGATCGTCTTCCTGCACCGCGTCAAACCGGGAGCGGCGGACCGCTCCTACGGCATCCAGGTCGCCAAGCTCGCCGGACTGCCGGGGGACGTCATCCAGCGGGCCGGTGAAGTGCTCACGGTTCTGGAAAAAAACGCTCCGCGCGGCTCCGGCAGTGGCGGCGGGGCGCTCGATGATCTACCACTCTTTGCCGCCGCCCGGCCCAAGACGGCGGGGCCCGCAGAGCGGGCCCTCCGCAGTCGAGACGGCGCTCGACGAGATCAACGCCGACGAGACTGCTCTCCGCGCGCCGCCCTCGACGCGCTCTACCGGCTGAAGCAGCTCAGGGCAAAGAAGCCCAGCACATGATGCCGATTGTCGCGGCATGAGCGGCAACGCACCGATGGTCTAAGATCGCACGCATGGACACGACGAGACTTCCGCCAGCACCCTATTTCCAGCCGCCAGAGCTGCGCGCCGAGCTGCGCGCGCTGTTCAATGCGCACGGCAACGCCGCGGAAGCGCGCCCCGCGGTCCTCGATCGTCTCAAGGCGCTGGTCAAGACAGCGCGCGAGACCGCGCGCGAGCAGCTCGAGCTCGACGGAAACGGCCGCCGCTGCGCCACGGGGCTGGCGCGCTTCCAGGACGAGCTGGTGCGGCTCCTCTTCGACTACACGGTGTCTCACATCTACCGGGCGACGAACCCGTCGGATGCCGAGCGCATGGCGGTCGTAGCGACAGGCGGCTACGGGCGCGAGATGCTGGCGCCAGGATCGGACATCGACCTTCTGTTCCTGCTTCCCTACAAGCAGACGCCGTGGGGCGAGAGCGTCGCCGAATACATGCTCTACATGCTGTGGGATCTCGGCTTCAAGGTCGGGCACGCGACGCGCACCGTCGACCAGTGCCTCAAGCTCGCGGCCGCCGACACCACGATCCGCACGTCGCTGCTCGACATGTGGCTGGTCCACGGCGACGCGCAGCTCTACGCCGAGCTCGAGCAGCGCTTCCGCGCCGAGGTCGTGCGTGGCATCGGAGCGCGCCTTCATCGACGCCAAGATGGCGGAGTGGAACGAGCGCCACCGGCGCGCCGGCGAGAGCCGCTACAAGGTCGAGCCCAACATCAAGGACGGCAAGGGCGGGCTTGCGCGACCTGCACACGCTGCACTGGCTCTCGAAATACCTCTTCAATCACGAGGTCGGCCCGCCGACGGTCACGGCCGGCATCTTCACGAGCGAGGAAGCACGGACCTTCCGCAAGTGCGAGGACTTCCTCTGGACGGTGCGCTGCTTCCTGCACTTCCTGACGGGGCGCGCCGAGGAACGGCTGACCTTCGATCTGCAGCCGCTCCTCGCCGAGCAGCTCGGCTACAAGGAGAAGAGCGGGCTCAGGGCCGTCGAGCGCTTCATGAAGCACTACTTCCTCGTCGCCAAGGACGTCGGCGACCTGACGACGATCCTGTGCTCGGCGCTCGAGATGCAGCAATTCAAGAGCACGCCGGGGCGCCACAGACTGTTCAATCCGCTGTCGTGGCGGATGCAGGCGCCAGATCCGCGAGCGGACCGATTTCCGCATCGACAACGGCCGCATCAACATCGCGGACGCCGACGTCTTCAAGCGCGATCCCGTGAACCTCATCCGCTTCTTCGCGCAGGCCGAGCACACGGACACGTTCCTGCATCCCAATGCCATCCGCGAGCTCAGGCGCTCGCACCGGCTGATCGACGACAAGCTGCGCAACGACCCCGAGGCGAACCGCATCTTCCTCGAGCTGCTGACGGGCCACGTGAGCCCTGAAGTCGACGTTGCGGCGCATGAACGAAGCGGGCGTGCTCGGCCGCTTCATTCCGGAATTCGGGCGCGTCGTGGCGATGATGCAGTTCAACATGTATCACCACTACACGCTCGACGAGCACCTGATCCGCACGGTCGGCATGCTGACCGACATCGAGCGCGGCGGCGCCGCCGAGGAGCTGCCGCTCTCGACCGCGCTCATCAAGACGATCCAGAACCGGCGCGTGCTGTTCGTCGCGGCGTTCCTGCACGACATCGGCAAGGGACGGATCGAGGACCACTCGATCATCGGCGCCGAGATCGCGCGCGAGGTCTGCCCGCAGGCTCGGGCTCACGACGGCAGAGACGGAAACCGTCTGCTGGCTCATCGAGCATCACCTGACGATGAGCAACATCGCCCAGAGCCGCGACATCGGCGATCCGAAGACGGTGCGCGACTTCGCCGACATCGTGCAAAGCCCGGAGCGGCTCAAGCTGCTGCTCCTGCTTTCGGTCGCCGACATCCGCGCCGTGGGGCCCGGCGTGTGGAACGGCTGGAAGGGCCAGCTTCTGCGCACGCTTTACAACGAGACCGAGCCGCTGCTTTCGGGCGGCCACACGCAGGTGGCGCGCGGCCAGATCGTCGCGGAGGCGCAGGACGAGCTGCGCGCCGCGCTCCGGGATTGGCCGTCGAACGAGGTCGAGCGCTTCATCGACCGGCACTATGCAGACTACTGGCTCCGGACGGAGCCCAAGCGGCAGGTCTATCATGCCTGGCTGCTGCAGGCGCGCCGAGATCGAGGGGCAGACGTTCGCCGCCGACTTCAAGACCGACGTCTTCACAGCCATCACCGAGCTCACCGTGTTCGCGCCGAACCATCCGCGGCTGCTGGCGCTGTTCGCGGGCGCGTGCGCGGCGAATGGCGCCAACATCGTGGGCGCGCACATCACGACGACGCGCGACGGGTTCGCGCTCGACACTTTCCTGCTGCAGCGCGAATTCGAGTTCGACGAGGACGAGAACCGGCGCGCGCGGCGCATCAGCGACACGATCGAGCGCCTGCTCAAGGGCGAGGTCTGGCTGTCGGCGCTGCTCGCCAACCGCCGCCCGGCGCCGCCCAAGGTCGAGGCGTTCACGGTCGAGCCCGAGGTGTTCGTCAACAATGCGTGGTCGGACGCGTTCACGGTGATCGAGGTCGCGGGCCGCGACCGCACGGGGCTTCTCTACGAGCTCACGAACTCGCTTTCGGATCTTTCGCTCGACATCGCGTCGGCGCACATCACGACCTTCGGCGAGAAGGCCGTCGACGTGTTCTACGTGACCGATCTCACGGGAAAGAAGATCGAGAGCGAGCCGCGCCAGAAGGCGATCAAAGAGCGGCTGACGACGGTGCTCGCGGGGCCGGCGGCGGCAGTGAGCTGAGGCCATATCGCCCCGGACATCCAAACGCTCGTGTCTGAAATACCTGCCCACCAATCACATGCGATCGCCGCGGGATGCGGCGCGCGCATGGCGCGTCGCACCTTCGGTGCGGATCGCATACGATTGGTGGGCAGAAAGCAATGCCGAAGCGGCCGCAATCAGGAAGGTGTTCGCTAAGCTTTGATACGGGAAGCGCTAGCGTCAAACGCCTGGAGACTTGCGTGGGTCCCGACCTTCGTCGGGATGACGTCGCGGGTAGGCACCGGGTGTGCACGTTTCGGCCGAAGGCCGGGGCCGCAAGGCGGCCCGGCCCAAGCGCCGCCCTCGCGGAGGACGCCCGCGCATTAGCGCGGAACAGCGTCCGTGAGCGCTTCAATGCGCGGCTTCCCAGTTGTCGGCGGCCTTGGCGTCGACGTGGATCGGCACCGAAAGCTCGACCGCTGGCTCGGCGGCCTTCTCCATCACGCGGCGCACGGTCGCGATCGTCTTCTCGACCTCGGCGTCCTTGACCTCGAACACGAGCTCGTCGTGCACCTGCAGCAGCATGCGCGCCGACTTCAAGCGTGCGTGCTCCAAGCGCGCCCGGCATGCGCACCATGGCGCGGCGGATGATGTCGGCGGCCGAGCCCTGGATCGGCGCGTTGATGGCGGCGCGCTCGAGGAAGCCGCGCATGGACGGGTTCTTGGTGTTGATCTCCGGGATAGTGGATGCGCCGGCCGAAAATGGTCTCGACGAAGCCGTGCTCGTGCGCGCGCTTCTTCGTCGCCTCCATGTAGTCGCGGATGCCGGGGAAGCGCTCGAAGTAGGTCTTGATGTAGGCGCCGGCCTCCTCGCGCGAGATGCCGAGCTGGTTGGCGAGCCCGAAGGCCGAGATGCCGTAGATGATGCCGAAGTTGATCGCCTTGGCGCGGCGGCGCACCTCGGGCGGCATGTCCTTCACGGGCACGCCGAACATCTCGGACGCCGTCATGGCGTGGATGTCGAGGCCGTCGTCGAAGGCCTTCTTCAGTTGCGGGATGTCGGCGATGTGGGCCAGCACGCGCAGCTCGATCTGCGAGTAGTCGGCGGAGACGAGCTTCATGCCCTTGTCGGCGATGAAGGCGGTGCGGATCTCGCGGCCTTCCTTGGTGCGGATCGGGAATGTTCTGCAGGTTCGGATCGGACGAGGCGAGGCGGCCCGTCGTGGTCGCGGCCAGCGCGTAGCTCGTGTGGATGCGCCCCGTTTGCGGGTTGATGAAGGTCGGGAGCGCGTCGGTGTAGGTGGAGCGCAGCTTGGTCAGCTGGCGCCATTCGAGCATCGTGTTGATGAGCCGGCGCGCGCTCCGGGTCAGATCCTCGTTGGCGGCGAGATCGTCGAGCAGCCCGGCGCGCGTCTCCCACTGGCCGCTCTTGGTGCGCTTGCCGCCGGGCAGTTTCAGATGGTCGAACAGGAACTCGCCGAGCTGCTTCGGCGAGCCGAGATTGAACTTGTGACCGGCGAGCTCGTTGACCTCCTCCTCGAGCCGCGGCGGCGCGCTGCGCGAACGTGCTCGAGAGGCGCGCGAGGATCGCCTCGATCGACCTTGATGCCCGCTTTCTCCATGTCGACGATCACGGGCAGCAGCGGCCGCTCGAGCGTTCGTAGACTGTCGTCAGGCGCTCGGCGGCGAGCCGCGGCTTCAGCGTCAGCCAGAGGCGGAGCGTGACGTCGGCGTCCTCGGCGGCGTACTCCGTCGCCTTGTCGATCGGCACGCCGGCGAAGGTCTTGTCGGTCTTCTTGGCGCCGGGCGCGTGGGCGATGCACGTGCTCGAACGGCGATGCAGGTGTGGCCGAGGTGGCGCTCCGCAGAGCTCGTCCATGCCGTGGCCGCCGCGGCCGCCGTCGAGCATGTAGGAGAGCAGCATGGTGTCGTCGATCGGGGCGATGTCGATGCCGTGGCGCGCGAGCACGAGGGCAGTCGTACTTGATGTTCTGGCCGATCTTGAGCACGCCCGCGTCCTCGAGCAGCGGCTTCAGAAGTGCCAGTGCTTCGCGCAGCGGGACCTGGCCTGGAACGAGGCCGCCGCCGTCGCCGAACAGGTCGCCGCTGCCCGCGCGTGTGGCCGAGCGGCACGTAGCAGGCCTTGCCGGGCGCGATCGCGAGCGAGAAGCCGACGAGATCGGCCTGCATGGCGTCGAGGCCCGTCGTCTCCGTGTCGAAGGCAAAGCGGCCCGCCTCGCGCGCCGGCGGCGATCCACGCGGCGAGATCGTCCGAGCGTCGTCACGGTCTCGTACTTCGTGCGGTCGCAGGGGATCTTGGCGAGCCGCGCCGAGATGATGGCGGCGCCGGCGGCGGGCGTGCCCGGCCCGTGAAGCTCGCCGCCTTTCGGCGGCTTCCTGGCGGCCGCGGCGGGCTGCGCGAGGTTCGAACCCACGGACTTCTCGAGCGGCGCCGGAGGCTCGGTTCCGAGCTTCTCGGCAATCCGCTTGGTCAGCGTGTTGAACTCCATCACGCGCAGGAAGCCGAGCAGCGTCTGCGGATCGGGATCGTGCACGCCGAGCGCATCGATGCCGACCTCGACCGGCACGTCGTCCTTCAGGCGCACGAGATCGCGCGAGATGCGCGCCTGGTCGGCGAACTCGATCAGCTTCTCGCGCCGCTTCGGCTGCTTGATCTCGCCAGCGCGCGCGAGAAGAGCGTCGAGATCGCCATACTCGTTGATGAGCTCGGCGGCGGTCTTGACGCCGATGCCCGGCACGCCCGGAACATTGTCGACGAAGTCGCCGGCAAGCGACTGGACGTCGATCACCTTGTCGGGCGGCACGCCGAACTTCTCGATCACCTCGTCGCGGCCGATCTTCTTGTTCTTCATGCCGTCGAACATGACGACGCCCGGGCGGACGAGCTGCATCAGATCCTTGTCGGACGAGACGATGGTGACGTCGCCGCCGTTGGCGACGATGTCCTTGGCGTAGGTGGCGATCAGGTCGTCGGCCTCGTAGCCGAGCTGCTCGAGGCAGGCGACGTTGAAGGCTTTCACTGCATCCCGGATCAGCGGAAACTGGGGGACAAGCTCCTCGGGCGGGGGCGGGCGCTGCGCCTTGTACTTGTCATAGATGTCGTTGCGGAAGGTCTTCTCCGAGGCGTCGAAGATGACGGCGAGGTGGGTCGGCGCCTCCGACGCCTTGCTCTCGCGCAGCAGCTTCCAGAGCATGGCGCAGAAGCCGTGCACGGCGCCGACTGGCAAGCCGTCTGAGGGGCGCGTCAGAGGCGGGAGCGCGTGGAAGGCGCGGAAAATATAGCCCGAGCCGTCGATCAGATAGACGTGGCTGCCCTTGACGATGGGCACGGGCTCGCCCGTCAGGCACGCGAGCATTGCGGGGCGGGTCTTGGCTTCTTGGCAGGTTTCTCACTCATGGCGCCGGACTATAGGCGCTCAGAGCGCTCCGGTCAGCCCACCCCGCACCTCTACTTCAGACCGGTTTGCGGTCTTGTTTGCGAGGTCTGGACGAATGGAGTATCAAGTGCGCCCCGGCAGTACGCGCCGCGAAGCACCCATAGCTCAGCTGGATAGAGCGTTGCCCTCCGAAGGCAAAGGTCAGAGGTTCGAATCCTCTTGGGTGCGCCACTTTGGATTTGCGATTCTGCTTCGGTTTGGCCTTATCACCCCATGACGACGCCGTAGCTTCTTGCGGTACCGGCCGCAGCCAGCGCGAAGCTCGCCGCGACCGCTACGGGACCAGCGAGCGATGCGCCGGCGCCCGGATCGGCGACGAGAGAGACCGTACGCGGCGTTGCCGCCGTGACGTTAGACGCCGAGCCGCCGGTAAACTTATTCGCAGAGTTCTCGACCGTGACATCCGCGATGTTCTCGGTGATGCCGGCGAATGTGGTCCAGTCGGTCCCGGTACCGGTGGCGCCCGTGAAGGCAAAGGCAACAACAATGCCGCCTTGCGGGACGTTGAGATCGAGCGTCATTGTTTCGTTAGCATCGCCGACACCCCCAACGGCCTCGTCATGGCTTGTCGCGTGCGGCGTCGTGTTGATGGCGTCGAGACGTCTCGGCCACGCCCACGCCGCAACGGATCATCGCTCCGGAGAACTCCATCTCAACCGCGAGCGAGGCATTGGTCGGCACGGGTAAGTCGGCTGCCCGGATCACACCCATGGCGATGGCATTCGACGTCGTCGTTACGTCAACCGTCGTCGAGGCACCCGGCAAGATCGGAACGTTGACGCCATCGCATCGGATCGCAGCAACGGTTCGGCCCGCAGCTGTAGCTCGGCCGCCGCCGCCTATGGCGTAGGTCGCGGCCGCATTTCCAGTGACGAAAAGCGTAAACGGATAGGTGGTTAAGTCTGATCCGCTGGCATCGAGGTCGACGATCGCGACGGAGGCCATTTGCTCACCTCACGTCTTGGTGACACGCAGCGAGATCGTCACGCGCTGGATCGACGTCGCGCTGTCGACGTTGAAGGCGAGGATGTCGCCGGCGGCGATTGCCGTCGTCCAGCCGGTCAGCGTCGCGTCCTGCGATTTCGTGGTCGAAGAGATCGTCGACTTGGCGGACGCGGTGATGCTGTCCGCATTCGTTGGAGGAAAATTCGCGTAGCTGTCCTTCCAGATGTCGACGACGATCGAGCCCGACTGGTCGGCGAGCAGCGTCGCGCGCGTGATCGTGCAGGCGAAGGGAATCTCGAGGAAGCCCTTGAGGCCGGTCGTGATCGCCGCGCCGCCGCCATCGATGACGAACGTGAGCGTCGCGATTTTCACATTGTCGAGGCCGAGCGTCGTGATCGCGGCCGCGGCGTTGGCGTCGTCGAGCAGGCCGCGCGCGAAGCTCGTCAAGTCGGTGAGCGTTGCTGTGCCCGAGCCCGTAAAGTACGGCAGCTTATCGGCGGCCGACGTCAGCCCCGCGAGAGCGGCGAGCTCGGCGTCTCCGACGTTGAGGGTGCCGCTCGAGAAAGAAAGAAGCCCGCCGATCGTCACCGCCGACCAAGTGTCGGCGCCCGAGCGATAGTAGATGTTGTTCGTGCCCGAGAGCGCCTCGAGGGCGGCGAGATCGTTGGCGAGCGCGAGCGTTGGATTTCCCGATACGCCGCCGGCATCAGAAATGGTGATGCCTGCTGCCGGCGCCGCAAGGCTCCGTTGTGCCCAGGTGTTTGACGTCAGTGCGCGCGGCAAAGCCCGTCGAGGAAAGCGCCGCGAGGGCGTCAAGATCGGCGTCCCACGGCTGGATGTTCGTTCCGGGTACAAGTCCCAGGATGTCGAAACCGTTCAAATCGAGGTCGCCGCCAAGCTCGGGAGAGGTATCGTCGACGAGCGCGGCCATGCCGCCACCGCCGCCAAGGGAGGTATTGGGGAAGCTCACCTCGCCCGTGTCCTTGTCGACGACGATCGCCTCATGCCAGGTCGAGCCGTCCGGGCTCACCTTGACGTGGAAGTCGTCGTCGCCGGCAAGGCCGTACTCGGCGCGTCCGGAAAATCCAGTCTGAAAGAGAAGCGCCGCAGTATCGGACGGCGCGCTCTTGTTGATCTTCACCTGGTGGCCGGCGCCGGCGTGATTGAAGAGCGAGGCCGGGCTGGACACGGCGAGCCGGTTGGTTGTGTCAGCTGTTGCGTTGACGCCGACGAGCGGCGTCGGGTTGACGCCTGCGCCGCCCGAGAGCACCCCCCAGGCAGCGCCGTCAAAGGCGTAGACTGAATTCTCGTCCGCGGCCCAGGCGAGCCAGCCCTCGAGCGGCGCATAGAATGCCCACGCCCCGTCCTGAAAGGCCGCGATCTTGCCGGCTTGCCCCGCCCAAGCGCCTGTCGGACTGGCGGCGACGATGTAGCGAGCTCCGTCGGCGGGCGATCCCGGCGGGGCCGCGAGGTCCTTGTCGAGCACCATGAGCTGGACGACGGCGTCGAGCGCGCGCAGCGCCTCGTTGTGGGTCACGTGCTTCTGGGCTTGCGCCGCGACGATGTAGGGGAGCTTGAGGTTCGATGTCTCGTCCATGGCGCCCTGAGCAACAGTTTCACGGGCGAGTATCGCCTGGCGCGGGCAGGCGGGGATTATTCTCCTAGCCGCGCGTTGCCGCGAACCCGCTGAGCGCTTTGGATGGAGCTTGCAGGCGCGCTTGCAATTGGAACTCAGAACCGGTAAACCCAACGCGTTGCGCGCCATAAAAAATCGTTGAATATCAACGGTTTGATATATGGCCGCGAATTGTTTTGTGCTTATTGCTTGGGTTTCCCCAAATTCCAACTCGCGACAGGCGGCACCATGTCAGGCCCGGCAATCACACTGCACAAAGGCGACCTGCCCGCGGGCGTCAGCTTCTCGGGAAGCGTCGCCGTCGACACCGAGACGCTCGGACTCAATCCGCATCGCGACCGGCTCTGCCTCGTCCAGCTCTCACAGGGAGACGGCACGGCGCATCTCGTGCAGCTCGACGCCGACGGCTATGCCGCGCCGCGCCTCAAAGCGCTGCTCACCGACCAGAGCATCGTGAAGATCTTCCACTACGCGCGCTTCGACGTGGCGGTGCTCGAGAAATTTCTCGGCGTCACGGCTGCCCCTATCTACTGCACGAAGATCGTCTCCAAGCTGGTGCGCACCTATACCGACCGCCACGGCCTCAAGGATCTCGCAAGCGAGCTCATCGGGCTCGAGATGTCGAAGCAGCAGCAAAGCTCTGATTGGGGCTCGCGTGAGCTCAGCCAGCAGCAACTCGCCTACGCCGCCTCGGACGTGCTGCATCTGCATGCGATCAAGGCTAAGCTCGACACGATGCTGGACCGGGAGGGCCGCCGCCCGTTTGCCGAGGCCGCCTTCCGCTTTCTTCCCGTCCGGGCGCGGCTCGACCTCGAAGGCTTCGCCGAGGTCGACATCTTCGCCCACTAAGCCCACTAAGAATGCGGCGCCGGCCGGGACGACCGGCGCCCATCTAGCAGGCAGCCAAACAGCATGTGCGGCGCACAAAAAAGGCTGGTTAACTTGTCTTCAGTCCCAATATCACCCAAATTTCCGGTGACCTTATCCCCTTGTTCTCGCAGTTGCGATAAATTCCCGCGCTAAAGATGTTTCAAAGTTTGCTGCGACTGCGGACCCGCTTCCCACTGTTGCGACCTTGATAGGTTGAGCCCAACGGACAAAGGCTCTCAGGCATCCATGGCCACGACGACCGTTTCCGCGCTCGGCCCAAACGACGCCACTCAGCGCCGTTTTTCGCTTGTTGTGGCGGGAGACCGGACGGCCGAATTCCGTAGTGCGCGCCGCCGCTCGATCACCGTGCGGGCCATGCGCCTGCTGCTGCCGGTGCTCACCGTGGCCGTCCTCGGCGGGTACGCCTTGACGATCCTCAAGACCGCTGGCTTGGCCACGAGCATGCCGGAGCTCTCGCTCCGGAAGATCCTGCCGCAAGACCTCGCCATGAACAATCCGCGCTATGAGGGGTTCGGGAAGGACGGCAGCTCCTACACCTTCACGGCCAAGACGGCACGCCAGGATCTCACGACGATGAACATCATCGCGCTCGATGAGATCTCGGGATGGGTCACGCAGGCCGACACGTCGAGAACCGAGATCACCGCGACACGCGGCACCTTCGACCACGAGGCGAGCATCCTCGAGCTCTTCGACAGAATCGACGTCGTCTCCGAAAACGGCCTCAATGCGAAGCTCACGCGCGCGACGATCCTCACCAAGGAGAGCCTCATCAAGTCCTCGGAGCCTGTGGTCGTCGAATTTCCGGCGGGCACGATCCACTCGAACACCATGACGACTCCGGCAGAAGGAGCGGGAGATCTCGTTCATCGAGAATGTCCGGGTCGCCTTGACGCCGCGGGCGCCAGAAGCGCCAGCGCCCAAGCCCGCTGCAGGGCACCAATCTCTTCGCGCAGTCGAACGAGCCAATCGACATCACTTCAAGCCGGCTCGACGTCAACGACGGAGCGAGGATCGCGCTCTTCACCGGCAACGTGAAGGCGGCTCAGGGCGACGCGACGCTGACGACGCCCGAGCTCGAGGTCACCTACGAGGCGGCAGCGTGAACGGGCGCCGCGACGGGGAACGCTGCCAGCCGAGGACGTCGGAAAAGCGCGGCACGGTAAAGGAAGCAGGCAAGATCCGAAGCCTCGTCGCCAAGGCAGCCGGTCGTAATGACGCGTGGCGAGGCGGATGTCGTGTCGAGCGACAACGCCGAGTTCGACGTCGTGCAAGAAACCGCACATCCTCACCGGCAACGTGATCATGATCTCGGGTACGGACCGGCGGGTCACGAGCGACAAGGTCGAGCTCGATCAGCGCGCAGACACCGCTCTCCTTACCGGCAACGTCGAGGTTGTGCAGGGCGAGAACGAGCTCAAGGGCAATCGCCTCTTCATCGACCGCAAGGCCGGGCATACGCAGCTCACGTCACCCGGCGAGCGGCGGCGGTCAACGGACGCATCTTCGGCGCGTCTCTACCAGGGCGCAGCCAAGCAGCAGGCCGCACCGAAAGCGGCGAAGACAACACAAGCTCGCCGGATCCGAAGGCGGTCCATTCTCGTTCAAGACCGATCCGACCGCGCCGGTCGAAGTCGAAGCCGACCAGCTCAACGTCGAACGATGCCGCCAAGGTCGCCATTTTCCAGGGCAACGTGAACGCGACACAAGGCGGGTTCACCATCAGCAGCGCCGAGCTGCATGCCTTCTACAAGGGCGGATCGGGCCTCGCCGATGTCACGCGCTCCGAAATCGATCACTCGGGCCCGAGCAAGACAGGAGGCAGGCACCGAGCTGACGCGGATCGAGGCGAAGAAGAACGTCGTCGTCACGTCCAAGGACGGGCAGACGGCGTCAGGCGATTGGGCCGAGTTCGACGCCAAGTCGAACAGGGTCATGGTCGGCGGCGACGTCGTGGTGACCCAGGGCCAGAACATGGTCCGCGGCACGCGGCTCGTGATCGATATGATGAGCGGAGAGAGCAAGATCGACACGGCCCCCGCGAAAGACCGTCGCGCAGCCAGCCGGCGGCGGCTGGGCGACGGAAGCGCCTCAGGCCGGCAATGCCACGCCGGATAGCCCCGGGCGGGCGAGCGCGGTCTTCTTCCCGCAGCAGCTCAAGAAGGGACAAGCCGGCAAGAGTGCGCCCCCGCCGGCGGAAGCACCTCAGACCGCGCCGGACTCCGGGCGGGCCGCACCGGATGGATGGTCGGCGCAGTCGGATCCCAATGCCTCCGCCACAACCGGAAATTGACATGACCCCCGTAGACCGGCTCGAATACGCGCGCGTGGCTTGAGCGAGACGATGAACGTGAGACTTCCCACCCTAGGCAAAATGCTGACGCGAGCCCGCCGCGCGGAAGTGGACGGCCTTGGCGCGGATGCGCACAACGGGGTCTACGCGCCGACGCCCGACGCTCCTGCCTATGGCTACGACGCGCACCAGCAGGCCCCAGTCGGCGAGGGCTGGCTCACCGTCGAGCACGTCCAGAAGAGCTTCAAGAAGCGCATGGTCGTCAAGGGCGTGAGCCTGGCCGTCGGGCGGGGCGAGTCCGTCGGCCTCCTCGGCCCGAACGGCGCCGGCAAGACAACCGTGTTCTACATGATCACCGGGCTCGTTCCTGCGGACGCCGGCCGTCATCACGATCGACGGCGAGAATGTCACGCGGCTGCCCATGTACCGCCGAGCGCGGCTCGGGATAGGCTATCTGCCGCAGGAAGCCTCGATCTTCCGCGGCCTCACCGTCGAGCAGAACATCATGGCCGTGCTCGAGCTCGTCGAGCCCAAGCGAAAGCGCGCAAGGAGCAGCTCGACAGCCTGCTCGAGGAATTCCACATCACGCGGCTCAGGAAATCGCCCTCGATCGCGCTCTCAGGCGGTGAACGGCGCCGCTGCGAGATCGCCCGCGCGCTCGCCTCGCGCCCGTCGTTCATTTTGCTTGACGAACCGTTCGCCGGCATCGACCCGATCGCGGTCGGCGACATCCAGCAGTTGGTCCGGCACTTGACCGATCGCGGCATCGGCGTTCTGATCACGGACCATAACGTTCGCGAAACGTTAAGCCTGATCGATCGCGCCTACATCATCTACGATGGTCAAGTTCTGACACAAGGTAAGCCCGCGGAAATCATAGCTAACGAAGATGTCAGGCGCGTCTATTTGGGGGATATGTTCGTTAACGGCCGTTGAGTATAGCCTGGGTGTTGGCCCGGCCCTCGCATAGGTGCAGGCTGCACTCCAAGGTCAGATGTAATGGCACTTTCGGCAAAGCTCGAGCTGAGACAAGGCCAGCAGCTGGTGATGACACCCCAGCTGCAGCAGGCCATCCGTCTCTTGCAGCTGTCGAACATCGAGCTCGGCCAGTTCGTCGAAGCCGAGCTCGAGCGCAACCCGCTGCTCGAAATCGGACGAGACGGGCGAGCCTCAGGCCAGCGCCGAGCGGGAAGCCGATACCGAGAGCCGTCGGTGAAGCCAAGAACGGCGCTGCCGACGACGACGCATGGCTCGATCTCGGCAAGCCCGTCGCCGGACGCTGCGGGAACGCTCGACACGGACTACGACAACGTCCTTCGCGGACACCGAGCGCCTTGCCGGCTGCCGTCGGACCGAGCGGACTCGGGCTGGGCGTCGGTGCGCCAGCGCGCCAACTCGTTTAACGGCGACGAGATCAACCCCGAAGCCTTCGTCTCGAGCGAGCCGTCGCTCAGAGACCACCTGAACGAACAGCTGCCGCTCTCCTTCAAGGACCCGGCGCATCAGCCTCATCGGCCACCACCTCGATCGACATGGTCGACGAGGCCGGCTATCTGCACGCCGATCTCGAGCAGCTCGCATCGAAGCTCGGGGCGCCACTCGGAATGGTCGAGCGCGTGCTGGCGACGCTGCAGACATTCGATCCGCCGGGCGTCTTCGCGCGCTCGCTCGCCGAATGCCTGGCGCTGCAGCTCAAGGAGCAGAACCGCTACGATCCTCAGATCGCGCGCCTCGCTCGACAATCTCGCATCTGCTCGCCGCGCACAACTTCGCCGCGCTCAAGAAGGCGGTCGGCGCCGACGAGGACGAGCTCACCGAAATGATCGAGGAGATCAAGCGGCTCAATCCGAAGCCGGGTCTCAAATTCGGCTCCGTGCAGCTACAGCCGGTGGTCCCGGACATCCTCGTGCGCGCCGCCGCGGACGGCAGCTGGATCATCGAGCTCAACAGCGAGACGCTGCCGCGCGTGCTCGTCAACCGCAACTACTTCACGCAGGTCAACAAGACGACGCGCACCGAAAAGGACAAGGGCTACCTGCTCGAGTGCCTGCAGACCGCCAACTGGCTGGTCAAAAGTCTCGACCAGCGCGCGCGCACGATCCTGAAGGTTGCGGAAGAGATCGTGCGCCAGCAGGACGCCTTCTTCACCCACGGCGTCCAGCACCTGCGGCCGCTCAATCTGAAGACGGTCGCCGACAAGATCTCGATGCACGAATCGACCGTGTCGCGCGTCACCTCGAACAAGTACATGGCAACACCGCGCGGCATCTTCGAGCTCAAGTACTTCTTCACCTCGGCGATCGCCTCGGCCGGCGACGGCGAATCGCATTCTTCCGAAGCCGTGCGTCATCGCATCAAGCAGATGATCGACGGCGAGAGCGCCCAAGTCCGTGCTCTCGGACGACAAGATTGTGGACAAGCTCAGGAGCGAGGGCGTCGACATCGCCCGGCGCACGGTCGCCAAATACCGTGAGGCGATGCGGATCCCGTCGTCCGTGCAGCGACGGCGCGAGAAGCGCCTCGGAGAGCGCGCGGGCCGCGGGTCGCAATGAGCCCGACTGGCCGCCCGTTCAGCCGGCCACACTTGACTTGGGACGTGTCAATTTTCCCCACCAGGGCAAGCGCTGCGAATGTGCATTGAATTGACTCGGCGTGTGACCCGCTCTAGCGTGGGTCGTCTCCGGACAGGGGCTTTGTCCGAGCTAAAGCGCTGAAAATCTGAAGCTTTCGAGCGATCTTGCGCGCTGCCTTGAACAATTAAGTTCTGCCATAAATTGCAGCTAGGCAATCAGTTAGGCACATCCAAGCGCGTTCGGGACGCAGGTCCCACGGCTACGCAGGCGAGACGATGACAATAAAAGTCACGGGCAAGAACGTTGACGACGGCGACGCCTATCACGAGCCTACATCTCCGAAAAGATCGCGAATGTGCTCGGCAAATACATCGGTCCTGACATCTCCGGCCATGTGCGGCTGGAGAAGGAACGCAGCCAGTTCCGGACGGCCTGCTCGATACGGCTCAGGAGCGGGCTCGTGCTCGAGGCCACGGCGAAGGCGGAGATGCCTATTCGAGCGCGGATGCCGCGGTCGAGCGATCTCGAAACACAGGGTTCGCCGGCACAAGCGTCGCCTCAAGAGCCATCACAACGGCCGCGAAACGGCACAACCGGCGGCGACATTGCCGCCAGCGACTACACTGTGCGCGTCGACCATGATGACGACGAGGCAAAGCCAAGCCGGTCACCCGGTCATCGTCGCCGAGACCGAGCGCGGGATCAGCGAGATGCCGGTCAGCGAAGCCGTCATGCAGCTCGACGTGACCGAATCACCATTCCTGGTGTTCAGGAATGCGAGCCACGGCGAGCTGAACATCGTCTACCGTCGTGCGGACGGACATATTGGCTGGATCGACCCAAAATCGGGGGCGGGCGCGGGGAACGCAGAGCGCCGGCAGCGCATGAGAGAACTCGGGACTCCCAATATTTCTTGCGAACTGTTACACTAAGTCTCGCCTGCCTTGTTGCGGCACGTTTACTGCATTCGTGCACGAGTATCAGGTGGATCGCAATATCCGTACCTGGTGGGACATGACAAACATGGATCTTGGAGATTTGCTGGCGCCTGAGGGGATCATTCCTTCGCTCGTGGCCACGAGCAAGAAGCAGGCGCTGCAGGAACTTGCTGCGCGTGCGGCTGACATGACCAGGCTCGACGCCCAGGAGATTTATCGACGCGCTCTTGCAGCGTGAGCGGCTCGGCTCGACCGGGCTCGGCAGGGGCGTCGCCATTCCGCACGTCAAGCTCAAGTCCTTGACGGGCATCGTCACCCTCTTCGCCCGTCTCGCCAAGCCGATCGATTTCGAGAGCCAGGACGGCGAGCCGGTGGATCTGATTTTTCTGCTGCTCGCGCCCGATCACGCGGGCGGCGATCATCTCAAGGCGCTGGCGCGCATCTCGCGGCTCGTGCGGGAGCCCGCTGGCGCTCGAGGGGCTCAGGTCCGCGTCCGACGGCGCGGCCCTGAAGCGCATTCTGACGGTGCCGCTCACCTCACACGCGGCGTGAGATCGAGTCGGGAGAGGGCCTAGGCTCTTCAGTCCCGAAACGCGATGCCGACAGCGTCATTGCCGACCTTCGGGCAGGCGGCCGGCTCAGCCAACCGCAAGCGCGCAAGTCCCGCCACGCCCACGACGATGCGCCACCAGGCGAACGGTGTGAAGCCGTGGCGGCCGATGAAGGCGAGCGCATAGCGCACGACGATCACCGGCAGTGATGAAGGCCGCCACGAAGCCCACGCCGATCTGCGAGGGCGTCCTCGACATGCGAGGTTCGACCAATTCTTGTAGAGATCGTACGCGAACGCCCCGGCCATGGTCGGCATGGCGAGAAAGAAAGAAAACTCGGCCGCCGCCCGCTTTTCGGTTCCAAGCAGAAGACGCGCCGACGATCGTCGACGCCGGACCGCGACACGCCTGGGATCATCGCCAGGCACTGGCAAAGACCGATCTTGAAAGCGAGCGACGGGCGGAATGTCGTAACGTCTGTGATAGCGCGGCGTGAACTTGATGCGGTCGACGGCGAGCAGGACGAACGCCGCCGAGCGATCAGCATGATGCAGATGAGCGCCGGCGATCTCGAACAGCACGTCCTTGATGAAGCCGTGCAGCGCCGCGCCGATGACGGCCGCCGGCAGAAACGCGATGAAAATGCCGAGCAACGAACTGGCGGGCGGTCGTCGTCGGATCGGCAGGGCGCTTGGCGATGTCCGACGAGCCGTCCGAAAGTAGACAACGACGATGGCGAGGATCGCGCCGAGCTGGATCAGAACCTCGAAGGTCTTGCCCGGCTGAATTGAAGCCCAGAAAATGCCCGGCAAGAAGAATATGTCCGGTGGATGACACCGGAAGGAACTCCGTCAGACCCTCGAGAAAACCGAGTATGATGGCGTGCCAGATCAGCATCGAGGGCAACTCCGGTCAGGGATGAGCGGCTCGGGGCATGAATTGCGTCGGTGGGCGGGCTGTTAGCCGTCGAGTTGGTCCAGATTGCGTGCTCGGTAGCACGATTTGACGACAGCGGCACGGCATGCGGTACCGCGAATTTGCCGCAGCGCGGTGTCACATGCTATCTTGCTGTCGCGTTCATGTGCCGAAGTACCGATCCAAGCAGCTCGCGAGCGCTCGCGTCTCGGAACCGGAACGAATGCACAGGCTCACTCCACTTCCGCCTCTGTCCGCATTCGCGGTCGATCCGCATCGCGCTCGACGAGCTCGGCGTCGAGAGCCGATGCTCGTCGAAGAGCGGCCGTGGGAATGGCGGGATGCCTTCCTGGCCCTCAATCCGGCCGGCTGAGCTTCCCGTGCTGCAGATCGACGGCGGCCCCGATCTTTGCGGCACCTACGCGATCTCCGAATATCTCGCCGAAGAGTTCAAGGCCGCTTCAACGGACGGCTTTGTCGCGCCGCTCTTTCCCGGCAACGCCGACGACCGGGCCGAAATCCGCCGTCTCGTCGACTGGTTTCACGACAAGCTCGACCGCGAGGTGACGCGCGAGCTGCTGTTCGAGAAGATCTACGGGCGCCTCAAGGCGGGTTCCGGCCACGCGCCGGACACGGACATCCTGCGTGCGGTCCGCGCCAACCTGCGCTATCACCTGAGCTACGTGAACCATCTGTCGCACCAGCGGCGCTGGCTTGCGGGCGACGAGATGAGCTTTGCCGACATCGCCGCCGCGGCGCATCTGTCGTCGATCGACTATCTGGGCGAGGTGCCGTGGGAAGACTTCGCGGCTGCGAAATCCTGGTACGCGCGCATGAAGTCCCGGCCGGCGTTCCGCTCGCTTGCTCGCCGACCGCATGCCGGGCGCCCGCCCGCCGAGGCCTATGCCAATCTCGATTTCTGAACACCCTGCCCGGCACGCGGCCGGAGAGAGCCGGCTGCCCGCTCCGTCCCGGCACAACAGCCTCAAGGACGCCTCGTTCGCGAAGCCTTCGCGCTCGGCTTCGATGTCGTGCGCGTCACGACGCCCGACGCGATCGGCGCCGGCCGGCGATCGCTTGATCGAATTTCTCGAGCAAGGCCGTCACGGCGACATGACGTGGATGGAGACGACCGCCGACCGGCGGCGCGACCCGCGCGTGCTCTGGCCGGAGGTGCAGATCCGTCGTCATGCTCGGGCTGCAATCTACGCCCCCGAGCATGATCCCGCTCGACGTCCTTGGCGCGCCGAGCAGCGGCGCCATCTCGGTCTACGCCCAGGGCCGCGACTACCACGACGTCATGAAGAGCAAGCTGAAGACGGCTCGGCAGCATTTCTGCGCGCGACGCGCCGGTGCGAGGTGAAGGTGTTCGTCGATACGGCGCCGCTGATGGAGAAGCCGCTCGCGCAGCGGCTGGCCTCGGCTGGCAAGGCAAGCACACCAACCTCGTCTCGCGCGAGCGCCGGCTCCTGGCTGTTCCTCGGCGCCATCCTGACCGGATCCGAGCTCGAGCCGGACGCTCCGGAAGTCGACCACTGCGGAAGCTGCCGCCGCTGCCTCGACGTCTGCCCGACGGATGCGTTCCCGCGCCCTTACCAGCTCGATGCGCGCCGCTGCATCGCCTACCTCACGATCGAACACAAAGGCCATATCGCGCCCGAGTTCCGCAAGCCGATGGGAAACCGCATCTTCGGCTGCGACGACTGCCTCGCCGTCTGCCCGTGGAACAAGTTCGCGAGCGCGGCACAGCGAGA
Organism: uncultured Alphaproteobacteria bacterium; assembly: GCA_963821565.1. Taxonomy (GTDB): domain Bacteria; phylum Pseudomonadota; class Alphaproteobacteria; order Rhizobiales; family Hyphomicrobiaceae; genus Hyphomicrobium_C. The sequence goes on along the minus strand of CAWGEK010000002.1, from coordinate 283,995 downwards.
CGCGCTTCGCCGCGCCGAGCGACGGCGGACCCGCCGCTGGCCGAGCTGCTGCAGCTCGACGACGCCACGTTCCGCAAGCGCTTTGCCGGAACGCCCGTGAAGCGCACCGGCCGCGACCGCTTCGTGCGCAACGCCCTGATCGCGGCCGGAAACTCGGGCGACCGCGTCGCTCTTGCCGCTAGTCATGCCGCTCTTGAGCGATCGCCTCGGCGCTCGTTCGAGCCATGGCGGTCTGGGCGCTGGAGCAGCTCGGCGGCCCGGCCACGAGTCGCCGAAGCCAAGGACGGTTCATCTGCCGCGGGAAGCCGACGAGGCCGTGCGCAACGAGTGGCTTACCGAGCATACCTCATGAGCACGCTTTTCTGCTTCGGCCTGGGCTACAGCGCCGAAGCGCTCGCACGCCGCCTTGCGGCCGAGGGTTGTCGATCTGCGGGCACGTCGCGGAGCGGCGAAAGCCGACGCGCAGCGCAGCGGCTTCGAGACGCTGATCTTTCGACGGCACGCGGCCGCGTCGACGGCGTTGCGCAGGCCCTCTCGCGATTCGACGCACGTCCTCGTCTCGGTCGGCCCCGGTGAAGCAGGGTGATCCCGTGCTGCTCCACCATGCCGACGACCTCGCCCGCGCGGAGAGCGTGCGCTGGATCGGCTACCTGTCCACGATCGGCGTCTACGGCGACACGGGCGGCGCCTGGGTCGACGAGGAAACCGCGCCGCCGCCGGCTCGGCAGCGCGCCATACGCCGGGTCGAGGCCGAAGCGGCATGGCTCGACTTCGGCGAGCGCACCGGAAAGCGCGTCCAGATCTTTCGCCTCGGCGGCATCTACGGTCCCGGGCGCAGCGCGTTCGACGATCTCCGGGACGGGAAGCGCGCGGCGCATCATCAAGCCGGGCCAGGTGTTCAATCGCATCCACGTCGAGGACATCGCCAACGTGCTCGCTGGCGGCCGCGGACGGCCGCGGCCGGCACACGCGTCTACAATGTCGTCGACGACGAGCCGGGGCCGCCGCAGGACGTCGTCGCCTATGCCGCCGGGCTGCTGGGCGTCCCGCCGCCGCCGGAGATCCCCTTCGAGAACGCCGAGCTCTCGCCCATGGGACGGAGCTTCTATTCGGAGAACCGGCGGGTCAGGAACGCGCGCCTCAAGGAGGACCTGGGCGTTCGGCTTGCCTATCCAAGCTATCGGGAAGGGTTGGCGGCGATTCTGGATGCCGAGCGCGAAAGCTCTCCCTCCAGGTAGTTTGTTCAGCTCTGGTTCAAGCGTCATCCGCTTTGTTGCCGAAATCGGCGGCAATTATCCCGTGCGCGGCGCATGCCGGGTAGAGCGCCGGCGGCAAGTATTTGCAGACCGAGGCGTTCCGACCCATTCGCGTGAGGCGGGGGAAAACATGACGAGCCTGGCACGATCTTAGACCGGCAGCGGTGGCTGTGGCCGCGATGCTTGCCGTGCTCTCCACTTCGGCCTTTGCCGACGACAAGGCGGCGCATGCGCTGGCCGAGAAGTTCGCGCAGCCTCGGACAAGACGGCAAGAAGTCCAAGCGCGAGAAGAAGGTCGCAGACGCCGGAAGCGAGGCGGCAGCCGCAAAGCGCCGCAAGGCAGAAGAAGCCGAGATGTTGAAGCGGGCGCGCGCCGAAGCCGAGCAGCGAAAGGCCGAACAAGAGCGCGCCGCCAAGGAGGCCGAGCGCAAAGCCGATGAGGAAAAGCGAGCCGAGCTCGAGCGCTTCATAGAGGAAGCAGAAGCGAAGCGCGCCGCCGACGAGAAGGAAGCCGCCGCGAAGAAGACGATCGAAGAGCGCCGCGCGCAAGAAGAGCGCATCGCCAAGGAAATCGACAAGAAGCGCGCAGCCGCCGACGTGGAGCGGCGCGTCAAGGAAGAGCAGCAGGCGGAGGCCAAGCGCCGCGCCGAAGAAGAGCGGGTCGCCAAGGAAGCCGAGGAAAAGCGCCTTGCGGCGGAAGCCGAGCGACGCGCGGAAGAGCAAAAGAAGGCCGAGGCTGAAGCGTCGAAAGGCGGAAGAGGCTCGAACAGCGTTCGCGAAGAGCAGCGGCTCGCCAAGGAAGCCGAGGAGAAGCGGCTCGCAGCAGAGGCCGAGCGGCGCGCGCGAAGAGCAGAAGAAGGCAGCCGAAGCCGAGCGCCAGGCAGAAGTGGCGCGCAAGACCCGAAGAGCAGCGCGCTCGCCAAGGAAGCCGAGGAGAAGCGGATCGCAGCGGAGGCCGAGACGGCGCGACAGAGGATGAGAGAAAAGCCGGAGGCAGAGCGCCGGGCTGCGGCAGCGCGTCTCGCCGAGAGGCAGCGTCTTGCGCTCGAAGCCGAGCAAACGGCGGCTCGTCGCGGAAGCAGAGCAGCGCGCGGCGGAAGAAAGGCAAGCCGAGGAGCAGCGCAGAATTGAAGTGGCACGCCGCGCCGACGAGGAGCGTCGCGCCAAAGAGGCCGAGGAGCGGCGCATTGCTGCCGAATCCGATCGCCGAGCCGAAGAAATCAAGGCCGAGGCAGAGCGCCAGATCGAAGAGGCGCGTCGCGCCGAAGAGCAGCGTCTAGCCAAGGAAACCGAGGAGACGCGCCACGCAGAGGAACGGCAAGCCGCCGAAGACCGGCGCGCCGAGGCGCAACGCCGCGCGCTCGAGACCGCGCGCGAAGAGGAAGCCCGCCGTCTCACCGAAAAGCTCAGGAGGCTCGAGGACGCGCGCGGAGGCGAGACCGCACCATCGAGCCCTGAGAAGGGTCCGGAAATGGGTCTCGGCGCCGGCCGTGACGCTCAACCGGACACAGAAGACGAATCGCCGGTCAATGCCGCGCGCGATCACAAAATGCCTTACGAGACGGCAGGGGCGGGAACGCGCGTCACCATTCTTCTCATCATGGACCCCGGCAAGACGGGCATCCGCCGCTACGGCCTGAAGACTGCCGACCCCGTGCTCTGCATGGGCACGTCGTGCTGGGTCAGTGCCGGTCCCGACAGGAGCGCAGTCGAAGCCGCACGCGGCAAGGTCCTAGGCCCCGGCAATACGCTCGGGCGCCGCGCGGCGGCGTGCAATCATTCGCTCGGCTGCGTGTTCCGCGACGTCGATCTCAAGACGGACTCGACGTGCCCTGCAGCCCATCGACCTGCGCATCATGCGTCACGACCGGCGCCAGCCGCTCGCGGTCAGGGCCGATCGCTCGTGCGATTTCGACGGCCGGCAGGCTCTATTGCGCCACGCTTTTCCGCGCCAAGGACTGGCGGGCCTGGATCGTGCCGGAGCCTCTGGCCCGCGAGGCCGGAGAAAGAGCGCTCAAGGAGGCCATCGAACGCGGGCTTCCGAGCGGCCGTGCCGCCGCTCTGGACGGGCCGCGCTGGTAAAGCGGCCCTCCGAACGCCCCAGGGCGGCGCAGCGGCTCAGCAGTCGTTAACCATAGACGGCAACTCTCGCCGTGCTGGCGTGGCGAATGCTCGCAAACGCCCAAAGCTTTACGGCTTCGAGACAGTGGAGACCGCAAAATAGGGCCGAGCTTCCCAATCGTTAAGCTGGCTCAACGGCAATGGCTTCGCTGTCCCCCGACCGACTTCACATCGAAACGCCTCGCGGCGACGTCATGAATTCGCGGGCCTTCGAGCGCGACGCGCTGCGCGCAGCGAAGCCAGCGCGTCCTCGAACTGATCGACGTCTGGTTCAGCGACCGGCGCGGGAGCATCTCCAGGCCGAAGCTGCTGTTCTCGATCAGCTTCCTCGACGCGGCGCTCGTCACCGTGACGGGGCTTCGTGGCGGCGTTCGCCACCGGCTGACGGCGCGGACTGGCAGACGATCCTGCTGCGCTCGGTTGCCGTTGCGGTTGCCGTGGTCGCGGTGCTCAAGCGCAACTGGTCCTACACGATCGCATCGCTGCATCGTGTCTCGGCACAGGTCGAGAAAATCGCCAAGTCGCTCTTGGCCGTGTTCTGCGTCGTCGCGGGCGGCGGGTACCTTGCGGGAATCAACGTTTTCTCGCCTGTAACGGCGGCGACGTGGCTGGTGCTGGCCGCGATGTACGCTGGTCGCGGCACGATTCGTCATCGCGCGCATGCTCGACCGGCTCGCGACCGCGGGCAGGCTCGTCCGGCGCACCGTCATCGTCGGCGGCGGGCCGGAGGCCGAGGCGCTGATCGCGGCGCTCGAGCGCGACTCCGGCAAGCAGCTGCACATTCTCGGCGTCTTCGACGACCGCGGCGGCGAGCGGTCCTCCGACAGCATCGCCGGCTACGCCAAGCTCGGCAACTTCGAGCAGCTTTCGGCCTTCTGCCGCGACGCCGGCGTCGATCTTCTCATCGTCACCGTGCCGATGACGGCCGAGCAGCGCCTGCTGCATATCCTGCAGCAGCTCTTCACGCTGCCGGTCGACGTGCGCATCTCGGCGCTGAACTCGAAGCTGCGACTCAGCTCGGCCGCCTATTCCTATATCGGCCGCGTGCCGATGCTCGCGGTCATGGACAAGCCGCTGACCGACTGGGACCGCGTGCTCAAGAATATCGAGGACCGCGTGCTCGGCGCTCCTGCTGCTGCTGCTTGCGGCGCCGGTCATGGCGGTGGTGGCGCATTGCCATCCGCCTCGAAAGCAAAGGGCCGGTCTTCTTCAGGCAGCGACGCTTCGGCTTCAACAACGAGCTGATCGAGATCTTTAAGTTCCGCTCGATGCGCACCGACATGGCAGATGCGACCGCGAGCAAGCTCGTGACCAAGGACGACCCGCGCGTAACGCGCGTCGGCCGCTTCATCCGCAAGACGAGCCTCGACGAGCTGCCGCAGCTCTTCAACGTGGTGCTGGGCGAGATGTCGCTCGTCGGCCCGCGCCCGCACGCAACGGAGGCCAAGGCGCAGTCGGACCTCTATCAGACGGTCGTCGACGGCTATTTCGCCCGCCATCGCGTGAAGCCCGGCGTCACCGGCTGGGCGCAGATCAACGGCTGGCGCGGCGAGACCGACACGCACGAGAAGATCCAGCGGCGCGTCGAAGCCGACCTCTACTACATCGACAACTGGTCGCTGCTGTTCGACCTCTACATCATCGCCATGACGCCGTTCGCGCTGATCTCGGCGCAAGAATGCGTACTGAGCCGGTCATGACAGCGCGATCGCTCCATCGCTTTCGGCTCCGGCCGGTACGCTCGCCGCGCTCGTCGTGGCGCCGGCGCTGCGTCATGAGCTCGATCGTGTTCTCGGAGCCGGCCGTCGCCGACGTGCTGATGCTCGCCGTCATCTTCGCCTTGCCGCTGCTCGGCGTCATGACGCCAGGGCGCAATGCATTCACCGGCTCTCATCGCGCTGGCTCGTGATCGTCGGCTTCGGGCTCGCGGCCGTCTGCGCCTCGACCAACATCGACACGGCGATCACGCATCAGCTCGTGACGCTGTTCCTGGCCGCTAGGCGCGTTCGTGCTTGCGGGCTATATCGCCGTCGGAGCCGGAGCCGCGATTCCGCCTCGTCATGACGTGCTACGTGATCGGCTGCCTGATCGCGACGGCGGCCGCATTCGCCGGCTACTTCCAGCATCGTTCCCAGCGCCTACGACCTCTTCACCAACTACGGGCGCGCGCGCGGCACGTTCAAGGATCCCAACGTCTACGGCGCGGCTATGGCGCCGGCCATCGTCTTTGCCGTCTGGAGCATGCTGCGCGAGCGCTCGCGGCGCGGCGTGGCTGGCGGCGGCGGTCGCGCTCGTCCTCGTGCTCGGCTTGCTGATCAGCTTCTCGCGCGGCGCCTGGATCTCGACAGGCGTGTCGGTCGCTCATGCTCGCGCTGGATCACGCTCGTGCGCTCGCGCCGGCGCACGGATTTCAAGCGCTTCGCCAATGTCGCCGTGCTCGGCTCGCTCGGCATCGTTCTTGCGCTCGGCGTCGTCTTGCAGCTCGACGCCGTCGGAATCGCTCCTGTCCGAGCGCGCCAGCCTCGAGCAGTCCTACGACAGCGGCCCCGAAGGCCGGTTCGGCGGCCAGGCGAAGGCCGTCGATCTCATCCTCGAGCACCCGTTCGGCGTCGGCACGCATTCGTTCCGCGACACCTACCATCCCGAGGAAGCGCACAACGTCTATCTCAGCACGTTCCTCAACGCGGGCTGGCTCGGCGGGCTGCTCTACATCGCGGTGGTCGCGGCGACGCTTGTCGTCGGTCTCAGGTGCTCGGTCCGCAACGGGGCGCTGCAGGGCGCCTTCCTCATCGCGACCGCGGCATTCGCGGGCCTCGTGGTCGAGGGCTTCGTCATCGATACCGATCACTGGCGCCACTTCTTCATCCTGATGGGTTGCATCTGGGGCCTTGCGGACGCAGAGCCTCCGGTCCTCGATACATCACGGCGGCGCGATGACTGAACACTCGAGCTCGATCGACGCCGCTCGACGACAGCCTCGACGAAGCCGCGCGCCGGCGATCGTTCGAGACGCCGCCGTCTGTCGCCATCGCACTGCGCGCCAAAGTCGGTGCGCTGGCCTCGCTGATCAACGGCCGTCGGGCGCGGCAGCCTGCAGGGGAATGCGCTCGCCGTGTTCATCGTGCGCGTGGCGAGCGCGGCGCTGCTTTTCGTATCGCAGGTCGTGCTCGCGCGCTGGATGGGTGCCTCCGAATACGGCGTCTATGTCTCGCTGTGGACGGCCGTGCTCCTGCTCGGCGGCTTCTCGCATCTCGGGCTCAGCGCGGCGATGATGCGGCTCGTGCCGCAGTACCAGGCGAGCGGCGCTTTCGACGCCTTGCGCGGAATTCTTCTCGGCGGGCGCCTGCTCGCGGTCGCCTCGGCCACGGCCGTCGCGGCACTCGCCTGCGTCACGCTCTGGCTCGACGGCAAGTGGCTCGGCTACGAGCTCAGCGTTCCCGTCGCTGCTCGCGCTCGTCTGCCTCCCCTTCTACACGCTGACGGACGTGCAGGACGGCATCGGCCGCGGCCAGGGCTGGACGCTCGAAGCCATCGTGCCTCCGTATCTCCTGAGACCGGCTCTGATGCTGCTTTTCGTGTGGGGGGCGCATACCGCGGGCTCACAGCTCGACCGCCTTGACGACGATCGTCGCCGCGCTGCTTGGCGACCGCGAGTGCCGCGCTCGTGCAGACGCTGCTCATCGAGCGGCGCATCGCGAGAGCGTGTCCCGCGCGGCAAGTCGAGCGTTGCCGTCTCGACGTGGCTCACGGTCTCGCTGCCGCTGCTCGCGGTCGGCGCCTGCGAGGTCGTGCTGCAGAACGCCGACGTGATGCTGCTCAACTTCTTCCGTCCGTCGGCCGAGGTCGGAATCTACTACGCGGCGACGCAAGACGGCGGGCCTCGCGCTCTTCGTGCACTACGCGGTCGGCAGCGCCTATGCGGGCCGCATCGCGTCGGCCACGGCGCTCGGCGACGAGACCGAAATGCGCCGGCTGGTGCACGAATCCGTGCGCTGGACGTTCTATCCGTCGCTGGTCGTGACGCTCACGCATCCTCGCCCTCGGACTGCCGCTGCTGTCGCAGTTCGGCGACGGACTTCACCGAGGCCTATCCGCTGATGTTCATTCTCGCCGCCGGCGTGCTGGCGAGAGCCGCCACCGGGCCGTCGGAGCTCATCCTCAACATGCTCGGCCATCAGCGCGCCTGCGCGACCTCGCTCGCCACCGCTGCGGTCGTCTCGGTCATCGCTCAACGCCGTGCTCGATCCCGATCTGGGGCCTTACGGGAGCGAGCATCGCTACCGCGTCGGCGCTCGACCACGGCCGCCTTCCTCAACTGGCGCGCGGCAAAGCGCCTCTCGGGCGTCAACCTGTTCGTCCTGGCTGCCGGCAATCGCGCGAGCCCGGCACGCGTCGCACCGGCGGTGCAGTCGACGCGCTAGGTCTTGATGGCGGCGAGTTGGCCGTCGATCAGTCCATAAAGCAGCTCCAGATCCTCGGGACGGGAGAGACGATGCTCGCCGTCCGGGACCTCGGTCAGCGTCACCCAGCCGCCTTCGAGGACCGACGCCAGCTCGCGGGCGTGCGCCGCCGGCACGTCGACATCCTGAGCGCCCTGAAGAATTGCGATCGGACGGCCGGGATTGAACGGACGCCGTGCAAGAAGATGATTGCGGCCTTCCTCGATGAAGCGGCGCGTGATTGCGTAGCCCGCGGGATCGTAGGGCGACGGGCGGAACCACACACCCTTCTCCATGATTTCCTCGCGGGCCGCCGCCGGGAAGACCTTCCACATCAGCTCTTCGGTGAGATCCCAGGCCGGCGCAATGAGCACGAGGCCCTTTATGCGCTCCGCCTCGGCCGGGCTCTCTTCCATGAGGTGGCGGAGCAGGAGGAGCGCGATATGCCCGCCGGTACTCGAGCCGATGAGGATCTGAGGACCCGACGTAAGCGCGAAGATGGCCTCTGCCTCCTCCAGCCAATCGCCGATCGTCGCGTCCTCGAAACGGCCGCCAGAGGCGCCATGGCCCGAGTAGTCGAAGCGCGTCAATCCGAGCCCGCGCGTTTTTATCCACTTTGAAAGCGCAACCGCCTTCGTGCTCGCCATGTCGGATTTCAAGCCGATATGCCATATGAGCCCTGGAGCCCCGGTGCGCGTCGGCGGCTCGGCGAGATACGCAATGCGGCGGAAGGTCGGGCCAGCACCCACGTCCACGTATTGCGGCTCAGCATCGGTCATGCCGCGACACTCTCTCATTTAACGCGTTCGTCTAGTGCGTTCTCCAGGCCAGCGTAGCTGGCCGGGACGGCAGCCGTCTCTATAACGGCGCAGCGTGCATGTACGCAACGTCCGCGCCTCCTGTAAGGAGAGGTGAGAACCGTGAAAGGTCCCATCACAGTCCTGCAGGTGATCCCGCGGATGCGCGCGGGCGGTGCCGAACTCGGATGCCTGCAGATGGCGGATGCACTGGTCAGGGCCGGCCACCGCGCGCTGGTCGCCTCCGAGGGCGGGCGTATGGTCGACGCGCTCGAGGCTGCCGGCACTGGCCACATCACACTTCCCCTCGCATCGAAGAACCCGTTTCGCGTGTGGCTCAACACGCGGGCGCTCTGCGAGGTCATCCGTCGCGAAAACGTCGATGTCCTTCATGCGCGGAGCCGCGCCCCGGCTTGGAGCGCGCTTTACGCCGCGCGGTCGGCCGGCATCCCCTTTGTGACCACGTATCATTCCGAGTATTCGGAGCGCTCGTGGATCAAGAACTTCTACAACAGTGTGATGGTGCGCGGCGACAGGGTCATCGCGGTCTCCGATCACATGGCGGGACTCATCAGGACCCGATACGGGACGGAGCCCGAGCGCATTGCCATCATCCATCGCGGCTTCGATCGGACGCGCTTCGATCCGGCGACCGTCACGCCCGACAGGCTCAAGGCGGTGCGTGCTCTTTTCGGCGTCGTGCCAAGCGAGCGGATCGTTCTGCTTGCCGGGCGGATCACGCGCCGCAAGGCACAGGCGCATCTCGTCGAGGCCATGGGCCTCATGAAGCAGCGGGGCGTCGAGGGCTTCACCGCCGTGTTCGCGGGCGAGATCGATAAGCCGGACTATCTGGCCGAGATCAAGCGGACGGCCCAGCGGCTCGGCATCGAGGGCCGGCTCAGGTTTCCGGGGAACATTGCCGACATGGCCGCTGCCTATCTCACGGCCGACGTGGTGCTCAACATCTCCGAGGCCGAGGGCTTGCCGCGGGTCGCGCTCGAGGCACAAGCCATGGGCGTTCCGGTCATCGTCTCTGACATTGGACCTGGCCGAGAGGTCGCTCTCACGACCCCGGATGTGCCACCCCATTCCGCGACGGGCTTCAGGGTGCCCTTTGGGGCGCCTCAGGCCCTCGCCGGGGCGCTTGGCGAGCTTCTCGGCTGGCCGGAAGTGCAGCGGCGAGCCATGGGCGCACGTGGGACTGCGCATGTTCGCGGTCGCTACACGCTTGAGCGCATGACGCGGAACACGCTTAAGGTCTATGATGAGATATTGGCTGCGAGAGGCAAACCTGCACCAATAGCGCTTTCACAGGCGCCGTACCGTATTTCAAGCTGATGTGCCACATGGACCCTGGTGCTTCGGTGCGCGAGGGTCGGTAGGGTGAAGTAGGCGCTGCTGCGGTCGGCTAGACTGTTGCCTGCCTCGATGATGCGGTTCGCGCGCGCTCGTTTGATGTAATACCCTCTTGTCAGAGGAGCCCCGTCCTGAACGAGCAGCGCGCGACGATACTGCAAATCATTCCTAAACTCGACACTGGCGGCGCGGAGCTCTCGACCATCGAGATCGCAAGCGCCATCGTGCGGGCGGGCGGTCGCGCCCTCGTGCTCTCCGAAGGCGGCCAGCTTGCGGCTAAGGTCGAAGCCGCCGGTGGCGAGCTGATCGCGTTCCCGGCGGCGACCAAGAATCCGCTTCGCATATTATCGAATGCCTTCCAGCTGGCGCGCATCATCGAGCGCGAAGGCGTTGATCTCGTGCATGCACGCAGCCGCGCTCCCGCTTGGAGCGCGCTTATCGCAGCTCGCCTCACGAAGCGTCCGTTCGTCACCACATATCATGGCGCCTACAATGAAAGCGGTCCATTCAAGCGAACCTACAACAGTGTGATGGTGCGTGGCGCGGCGGTCATCGCCAACTCGCACTATACGCAAGACCTGATACGTGCCCGCTACGGCACGGCACAATCGAAGATCCGAGTCATACATCGAGGTGTCGACGAGAAAGATTTCAATCCCGAAACCGTCGGATCCGACCGCATTCGGGCGTTGCGGGAAAAATGGACCCTTGCTCCTGACGCCCTCGTCGTTCTCCAGGCCGCACGGCTTACGGGCTGGAAAGGTCAGAGGGTAATGATCGAGGCGACTGCGCTTCTCAAGCGGCATGAGCGTCTCGGCAACGCGGTCATCGTCCTTGCGGGCAGCGCACAGGGTCGCGATGGCTATAAGACCGAGCTTGAGCAACTCATAGAGACTCATGGCCTCGAGGGGCGTGTGCGACTCGTCGGTCATGTGGACGATATGCCGGCGGCGCTTCTCCTGGCCCGCCTCGCGGTCGTGGCCTCGACCGAGCCCGAGGCCTTCGGCCGTACTGTGACCGAGGCTCAGGCTATGGGTTGCCCTGTGGTAGCCACCGATCATGGTGCCCCGCCGGAGACGATCCTTGCCCCTCCAGGGGTCTCTGCCGGAGAGAGGACGGGCTGGCTCGTCCCACCGGGAGACGCCGCGGGTCTGGCGGAGGCCATAGCAGAGGGTCTCACTCAAGGTCACGATGCCCGGGCTGAGATGGGGCGACGGGCCCGTTCTCACGTGCTCGGGTCATTTTCCGTCGAGACAATGCAGAGAAAGACCCTCGCGGTGTACGACCAACTGCTTGGAACCTCATTAGCAAATCGCTTGAAAGTGCAGTCAGGAGCCAGGGATCTGCCTGCGCCACGCGCCGGTTGATTTTCTGCGATCTTGGCTTTCTCCGCCTTGACGAGGCGCCCTTTCTTCTGAATGCTTAGGCATCCATTTGGGTTCTCTGTGCTTTCCCGGTATTGTCGGGAGGGGCAGTGTTATTGTGGCGCTACACATCCGAAACCACCGAGGGAGATAGAACATCCGAAAGCCCATGCGAAGCTCGCCCGAGCGCGAGCCATCCGGTCCCAAGATCAACGACGCGATCCGGGCCCGTGAAGTCCGCCTTATTGATGAGACCGGACAAAACGTCGGCGTCGTCGGCAAAGCCGATGCGCTCGCCCGAGCCGAACAGGCCGGGCTCGATCTTGTCGAAGTTTCTCCGGACGCCGAGCCGCCGGTCTGCAAAATTCTCGATTTCGGCAAGTATAAATATCAAGAGCAGAAGAAGGCCGCCGAGGCCCGCAAGCATCAGAAGATTGTCGAGATCAAAGAGATCAAGATGCGCCCCGGCATCGACGATCACGACTACGACGTGAAAATGCGATCGATCCGGCGTTTCTTCGAAGAAGGGGACAAGGTCAAGATCACGCTGCGCTTCCGCGGACGCGAGATGGCGCATCAGCATCTCGGCATGGACGTGCTGAAGCGGGTCAAGGTCGATACGGAGCCGATCGCCAAGGTCGAATCCGAGCCGCGCTTCGAAGGCCGGCAGATGGTCATGGTGCTGGCCCCGAAGTAGCGCCGGCTGGACTGCTCTGAAATTAACAAGGCCGGTGGATCATGATCCGCCGGCCTTTCTCTTTCGACCCTCTCCCTACGTAGCGAAGCGAAAATGGGGAGAGGGAACTCGTCGCCTAGTACGCCTGCTGGACCTTGGACTTGTGCTGGTCGTAGCGCATGGCCTTGCGCGTCTTGTCCCAGGCTTCGCCTTCGAGGCTGTTGGCCGCCTCGCGGCTCTTTCGCTCGAGATCGTCCAGGGCCTTCGCCGAGGCCGCGGGAGCCGGGGCGGCGCCGGACGTGACGTAGCCGCGCTGCTTGTTCAGGTAGGCGGCGTTGTCCTCGAGCACCTTCCTCGCGCCGGCCATGTCGCCCTTGTCGCGCATCTCGACCGCCTTCTCGCTGTTCTCGGTCGCGACCTGCTCGGTGACCTGGCTCATGACCGACTTGTTGACGCTCGCCTCCGCCTCGTCGTCGTTCTCGGTGATGCGCGCCTTGGCGTGCGCTTGCCTCCTTCGCGCGTGAGCCGCTGTCGATGTCGAGATACTCGACGCCGATGTCGGCCACGTCGGCCTCACCCAACGCAGCGCCCTTCGGCGCCTCGAGCTCGACGACGACATAGCGCTCGTTCTCGGCCTGGAGCTGGTTCAGCTTCAGGTTATGCGGTCGCCCGAGATCTCGGCCTCGCGGCCGAGGACGCGGATGGGCTTGAAGCCGAGCCGGCATTCGATGGTGATGGTGATGTCCTGCGCGGCGATCGACAGCGCGTCGCCGAACTCGCGGTCGAAGATCTCGGCGAGATCGCTCGGGCGCTCGACGAACACGTGGTTGCCGTCGCTCGCGGCGGCGAGGCGCTGCATCAGGTCCTCGTTGTACTCGAGGCCGAGGCCGATCGTCGAAACGGAGATGCCCTTCGACGCGAGGTCGCGGCCGAGCTCGGCCAGCTCGCGCGGCGAGTCGACGGGCCGACGTTGGCGAGGCCGTCCGAAAGCAGGACGACGCGGTTGACCTTGGTGTCGGAGAGGAACTCCTTGAGCTGGCGCCCGCCTTCCTTGACGCCGTCATAAAGCGCCGTCGTGCCGTCGGCGCGAAGGCGGTCGATGGCGCGCTCGAGCTCGTCGCGCGTGCCGCCGAAGCGCGCGGCCGGGACCAGCACATCGACGTTGTGGTTGTAGGCAACGAGCGAGACGATGTCGTCCTTCGACAGACGCTCGAGTGCCGCGTGCGCGCGCCGTCCTTCGCCGCCGCGATGCGGTCGCCCTGCATCGAGCCCGAGCGGTCGATGACGATCGCGACGTTGATCGGCGAGCGGCGCTCGCGGTCCTTCGCGGCGAGGCTCTTCAACGACAAGACGCAGGTAGACGCGATCGGACGCGCGCCGGTTGACGACGGACTGGCCGAGATCGGCCTCGATCTTCACTTCGGCGGCGCGGGCCGGTGGGGCGGGAAGGGCGATGGCGTGCAGGGCGGCGAGCCCAAGCACGGCAGGAATTAGTCGCGTGGTCGACATGGGGAGAGCTCCTTGGTTCTCACGTCTCAAGACTCAGGGGCGAGAACCCTAGCTGCTCGGCGCGGCCGAATGGTGTGCGACTGATGGCCGGATTCGGGCTAGTCCGATGGCGGAATAAAGAAAGCCCGCGGGCGCTTTCGCGCCACGCGGGCTTCGGATTCACGGCGGCGTCGGCTTGCACCGGCCACCTTCAGTTATGCATTGGCGCTGCGAACCGTGTGGCTGTCGCCCTCGTCGAGCGAGAACACGAGCTGCCCGATCTTGTGCCAGGAATCAGGCGTGTCGCGGCGCACGCGCGAGAGCGCCGACTGATGCGCGCGCAGCCGTTCGAGCAAATCCTGATCCTCGTCGTCGAGACCGCCATCGCGGCCGGCCGCCTCCTGAAGCTGGTCGATCAGGTTGCGCACGATGCCCTCGTAGGGCCCGCGCGGGCAACAGCATCAAGCGCCGGCACCAGAGCTTCGATCTCTTCATTGACTGCATTCAATGCAGCGATGCGACTGGCGTCGTCGTTCTGCCGGCTCCACAGCGTCTTGTAGGTGCGCTCCAAGCGCGTCGCGAATCTCCTTCTCCTTCCAGCGGCAGGCTCTTGGCGAGCATCGAGTTGCTTTCCTTCAAGTGCTCGAGCGACTTGCCGGCAGCCACCGCGCCGCCGATGAACTCGGGACGCGCGACCGCCGCGTAGGCCGCCTCGTCGAGCTCCATCGCGTCGAGGAATGCGGCGCGGAACTCGGACTTGAGGCGTTCGAGCCCAGCGTCCTGATGCGTCAGCGAGGGAGTCTGGGCGCGAACCTGGCTCGTGATCGCCTGGTGTTGCTCCTTGAGGCGCCGCCGAAATTAGCGGCCGCGCGCCGGCGCCCGGGATCTGCAGACCTCCGGTCCCTTTCATGTGCTCGCGGGCGCGGATGCGGGCCAGCGTCTTGTAGAGATCCTTGTGGATGTAATAGCGCTCGGCCGTTCTTCGGATCGCGCTGCACGACCTTGAACGTCGCGCCGGTGTTGAGAACGTTGAGCATCGGCGGCTGCATCGTCCTCGTCGATCTGATCGAGATAGACCTCGGACGTGAAGCCGTTGGTCTCGTTGATCGGATCGAGATGGCTCATGACGAAATCGCACGTCGGCCGACGCGCGGCATGCAGAGCGACGCCAGAGCTGATCCTCGAGCTGGTCGAGCTCATGCCGCGCCGCGCCTTGTCGCCGTTCGTCTCGAGCTCGCGCTTGATGACCGTATTCAGGAACTCGAGCAGCTCCGAGCGCACGAGATAGCGCCCGTCCTTCGTCCTGGCGGCGCACCGCGCCGATGATCGACGCCGGCATTGAGCACGTCGCGCACCTGCGACGGCCGTCTCGGGATCGAGCTCGTCGAGACGCACCTCGTTCGAGAAGCCGTCGATGTTCTCGATCGGATGCATCGACTGCGCACCAGGCGTGCCTTCTTGAACACGTCCGGCAGCAGCGCCGTCTCGATCATGGCGTTCAACTCCTGCGAGTTGCGCGCCTTCATGCTCGGCACATCCGACAGCGGCGAGCGCACGGCATTGGCGCCGAAGAGGCCGGTCATGAAGATCAGCGAGTCGATGCCGATGGCGATGGCGAGCGCCAGATAGGCGAGCCGGTTGCCGTCCTGGAACGCATTGAGGTACACGACGAAGTTGTGCGCCTTGTCGTCGCGATTGAGGTCGATGGACGCAGCTTCGCCGCCATGGCCGAGCTTTCCTTGCTCGGCAGGCCCGAAGTCCTGCAGGCACTTGCGGCCGAAGCTGCAGAAGCGCGATCGACGCCGCCGGTCTCGGGCACCTTGTCGCCGCCGGCGCAGTTCTGTCGAAGGCCTTGAGGCCGGAGTTGAGACCGAACAGCACGGCGGCAGCTTCCGCGCCTGCTTCGGATCGCAGTCGATGTTGCGCACGCGGTCCTTGGTGGCGTCGGTGCTGATCATGGCGTCGTAGAGCTGCACGCAATGTCTGATGCAGCGCGCCGAGCGTGCTCGGCATCTGGCTGCTGGCGGAAATCGGCGCGCGCGCGCTCGAAGGCGGCGCGGACGCGGGCCGGATCGACCTTCGTGCCTTCCTGGCCGAGCTGCGAGCCTTCGGCGGCCTTGATGCGCTGATCGGCGGTCTCGGCCTCGCCTTTGAGCTTGGCGAGTCTCGCCATCGACGCCCGCCAGCTCGCGCTCGATCTGCGCGATGCGCTTGTCGCCGGCGTCGAGCGCGCTTCTGCGCATCCTTCACGCGCTCCTCGCCGATCTTGTAGTATTCCTTGAGGCGGCCAAGCTCGTCCATGCGCTGGCGATAGACCGGGCCCCTTGCCTTCCTTGAGCGTGCCTTCGACGCCCTTGTCCTCGGCCATGGCCTCGACGCGCTTGGCGTCGACTTCCTTGGCGCGGTTGTCGAGCTCGCTCTTCTTGTCGGCCAGCTCGGCGGCGAGCGCCGGGCGCTCAGCCTTGAGCCGGGACAGCTCGTCGGTCAGCGTCGCCTTCTTGCCGGCGAGGCCGGCCTGGCCGCTCGTCGCCGTGGCGATGCGCTCCTGCTGCTCGGCGATCGACGGCGATGAGCCTCCATCTGGCGCGTGAAATGCGCCTCGATCTCGGCCTCGGCACCCTCGGACGCCTTCGACAGCGCCGCAAGCTGCGTGTCGTAGGCCTTCCAGCCGTCGCTCTGGAACAGATGCTCGGCTTCCGTGATGCGGCGGCGACGAGATCGTTTCGCCGATGTCGGCGACGACGCCCGCGACCTGGTTCTTGGTGCGGATCTCGGCCGCGCGCTCGCGCTGGTCCTTGGGGAAAATGACGTTGAAGCGGCTGTCGAAGGAGAAGAACACGCGACGTTGCCATGCAGGCGAGAAACATCACCCACAGCATCGACGTTCTTGGCGACGATGCGCAGGCCCTGCGCGTAGGGCTGCACGACGTCGCTCTTCGAAAACATGAGCACGAGCACGGTCGCGAGCACGACAGCGCCGCCGCCGCCGAGCACCGTAGAGAAGCTGATCGTTCGAGATGCCGAGCCGTGATCAGCGTACGCGACGAGTGCCGCGAGCACCAGGCCGCCGCCGAGCACGGACAGCGCGACGATCGGCGGGCTGACGCGTGCGCCGTTCGGGCCGCGCACCTGGTTCATGCCGGTGGCGAAGCTTTCGCCGATGAGCCAGGCGACGATCAGCATCACGCCGTGGATGCCGAACGTGAACATGGCCGAGAGCACGGCTCGCCGGTGAAATTGCGCATGCCGTCCCAGGTCGTCCAGCCGCCGGCGAGCGACAGCAGCAGGGCCGCGCTGACCGAGCAGAGCCAGGCGCCAGTTGGAGAAGAGACGTCGCTTCGACGATCGCCCAGACGCGCGGGACCAGACGGACGAGAGCCGCTGCGAGCGCCAAGCACCACGAACGCCATCAGCACCCAGTGGGCTGCCTGCTGCAGACGAAACGATCGCTTCGATAGCGTCGGAAGTGTCCGGTACGGCCTGTGCCACTGAATCCGCGGTCGCCTTGACGTCCCAACCCATCGGTCGTGCCCTCCAGCCCGCAGTCGGTCGCGCAATCAAATCAGCGGCGCGCTTGCGCGCTGATCGCGGCAACATTCCAGGCAGCCACGGCGTGATGCACGCATCACCACATCACCGGGCAATCTTAAGCCGGCAGCATTGCGGCGATTGGTCCGCAGATGGAGGCGATTTAATGTCCGCACGACATGACCGTTCGACGCACGGCTTCGAACATATAGGAACGGATCCGTGCGGATGAAACCGTCGCAGAAATTTGCAGTCTTGCCGAAACATGTCGCAGAGAGCAGCAGCTTATTTCAGACGGCTTCGAACGAGGGCGGCGAGGCCCATGCCGCCGATCGCGCCGAGCGTCGCGACGCCGTAGCGGGAGAGCTCGAGCGCGACGCCTTCTTCGCGCCGCACCATGCGCCGGTGAAGAGACCGCACGACGAGCACGGCTCCTGCGGCACCGAACGGATGGCCTCGGACAACTGCGCCGCCGTCCGGATTGATGCGGTCCGGATCGAGCTCCGAGCGCTTCCGCCAGGCAATGGCCTGCGCGGCCGAGCTCTCGCTCATCTCGATGAGACGCGATGTCGTCGCGCTTGAAGCCGTTCATGCGGCCGTAAGAGCTTCTTCATCGCCTCGATCGGCGCGCCGCGCCTCGTTCTCAGGTGTCACGCCCTGCGCGGCGCTGGCGACGAGACGTCAAGGCGCGCGGCTTGCCGAGCTCGTCCCAGACCCGCTCGATGACCACGACGACGAATGCCGCGCCGTCATGCAGCGCGCTGGTGTTGCCGGGCGTCAGCGTGCCGTCGGGCGGCACGGAACGGGGTCATGCGCTCCAGATCCTCGAGCGCCGGCTCGACCGCGCTCTGGTCGCGCGCCTCGTCGGCGTTGGCTCGCAGCGGCACGATCTCGCCGACGAAGCGCTTCGACGAGCGCGCGCTCTCCGCTTTGCAGATGCGAATGGAGCGCATCAGGCGTCCTGGCGCGCGCGGCTGATGCCGAATGCCTTGCGCAGTGTATTCCTCGGAAGCCTCGAAGCGCGGCAGCTCCTCCCCGGGCTATCGCCGCCTGTGGGCTCGAGGGTCATGAAATGGGGGAGCTGATACAGGCTCTTGGGCTTGGCGATGCGCCAGGGCGCGGTCGAGATGGCCTCCGCCCCGCCGGCGACGATCACGTCCGCGTCGCCGACGCCGATGGAGCGGATGGCGGCCAGAATGGCATCGAGCCCGGAAGCGCATTGGCGGTCGATGGTCGCCGCGGCCGCCGTCTCCGGGAGGCCGGACGACAGCGCGATGAGGCGAGCGGGTTGCCGCCCTCGGTCGTATTGCCGGCGATCAGCTCGTCGACGCGCTCGGGCGCGAGGCCGCAGTCCTCGAGCGCGGCCGTCGACCACGGGGGCCGCCAGCTCGGCGATGCGGCGGTTGCGATGCAAGCCGCCGATCCGGCCGAGCGCGGTGCGCCGCGCCGCAATAATGTAGGCGGGGGCTTGGGACATCGAGCACAGGATGAGCGTTCCAATCAGTAGATCGCGGCGACACGTGGCCAGAGGCGTACGCATGTCTGGCGTGCACGCCGAAACATCATGGGAACGTGGCAAAAAACGGGACAGATTAACGCTTTGAATACATAAGTTGTGATGCAAATATTGGGCAGTTGGTTCCGTTCGTCCATCGCAGGACGCCATTTCAACAAGACGTGTTCTGAGCGGGGATTGCCGCTAGCGCAATTTTCCGAGGCGCGGATAGTGGTCGTGATATTGTCCGGCCATCAGATGAGCAAACCGGCAGGCATCAATGTCTGAAGCCGCACCGCGAGAACCCCCTTTCCGGCGCCCGACAAAGCCGACGGCAAGCGCCTCGCCAAGGCAGTCGAGCGGGCGAGCGAGGCCTTTGCCGACAAGAACCTCCGCTTCACCAAGCTCCGCCAGATGGTGTTCGAGGAGATCGCCGCGACCTACTCCGTCGATCGGCGCCTACGAGATCCTCGCCCGCATGGCGGATAAGGGCACGCGCGTCGCGCCGATCTCCATCTACCGCGCGCATCGACGCGCTGCTCGAAGCCGGCGTCATTCATCGCCTCGAAAGCAAGAACGCGTTCTTTGCCTGCCGCCGCATCGATCATCGCACCGGCCGCCGGCCGCTGTTCCTGTCGTGCGAGAAGTGCGGCGCCGTCGGCGAGGTCGACGGCCAGCACATCTTCGACCTCATCGGCGAAGCGGCGCGTGGCGCGAAGTTCGTGCCCCGGGTCAAGTTCGTTGAGGTCCAAGGGCTTTGCCCGCGCTGCGCCGCCGAGCAAGGACAAGAAATAAGGCTGCCTCACATGACGCGAGCGCCGGCCGGCGGCCGCGGAGCGGCGAGCTCGCGCGGGCGAGCTCGCTCCGCAAGCCACGGCGCATCGTCATCACGGCACCGCGGCTGCTGCGCCGATCACGCACGCACATGCGCCCGCACGCGACTTCGATCCGAGCGCGCTCGTCAGCGGCGCGCGGCCTGCACGTGTCGCGCAATGGACGCACGATCATCTCCGACATCGACATCGACATCCGCCCGCGCGAGATCGTGACGCTGATCGGCCCCAACGGCTCCGGCAAGACGACGCTGGTGCGCGCGCTCCTCGGGCTCGAGCAGCTCGGACGGCGGCACCATCCGCCGCGCAGCCCGGCCTGTCAGGATCGGCTACGTGCCGCAGCGCTTCGACCTCGATCCGGCGCTGCCGATGACGGTCGAGCGCTTCCTCGCGCTCGGCAACGGCGAGCCGAGCGCGCCGCATCGGCGAGCGTTCTGGCCGAGGTCGGCGCGAGCCGCGTCCGCCAGACCAGCAGATGAGCAAGCTCTCGGGCGGCGAGCTGCAGCGCGTCCTGCTCGCGCGCGCGCTGCTCGACGATCCCGCACTGCTTGTCCTCGACGAGCCCGCGCGCGGCGTCGACTACGTCGGCGAAGCCGAGCTCTATACGCCCTCATCGGCCGCCTGCGCGACACGCGCGGTCTCGGCGTGCTGCTCGTCTCGCACGACCTGCACGTCGTCATGGCGCAGAGCGACCGCGTCATCTGCCTCAATCACCACGTCTGCTGCTCGGGCGTCCCGGAGACAGTGGCGCAGCATCCCGAATATGTGCGCCTGTTCGGACCCGAGACCGCGCGCGCGTTCGGCGTCTATCACCACCATCACGATCATCGCCATGATCTGGCCGGCGAGCCGGCCTCGCCCGGTCCCGCGGGAGCCGCCACCGGTCACGGGGGCAGCGCGTGATCGAACCGTTTCTGCTGCGGGCGCTGCTCGCGGCCGGATCGGGCTCGCCATCGTCGCGGCACCGCTCGGCTCGCTCGTGGTCTGGAACCGCATGGCCTACTTCGGCGAGACCGTCGCGCAGGCGAGCCTCATCGGCATCGCGCTCGCGCTCTGCTTCGACATGAACCTCACGCTCTCCGTGGTGCTCGTGACGCTCGCCGTCGCGGCGCTGCTCATCGCTCTGTCGCAGCAGAAGCTCGTGCCGCTCGATTCCATCCTCGGCCTCATGCATCACGGCGCGCTCGCGCTCGGGGTCATCGCCACGTCCATGCTGCGCGGACCGACCGGTCGATCTCATGGGCTACCTGTTCGGCGACATCTTCGCCGTCACCACCGAGGACCTCTATTGGATCTACGGCGGCGGCGCTGCTGGTGCTCGCGGTCGTCGCCTGGCTTTGGCAGCCGCTGCTCCGCGTCTCGCCGTGCACGAGGAGCTGGCGGCCGCCGAGGGCGTGGAGCCGGGACGTGGGTCAAGGCCCTGTTCATCCTCGCTGCTCGCGGTGACGATCGCCATCGCCATCAAGATCGTCGGCGTGCTGCTCGTCATCGCGTTTCTGATCGTGCCGGCGGTCGCCGCGCGCCCATTCTCGGCGACGCCCGAGCGCATGGCTGTCCTTGCCGGCCTTGTCGCCGTGGCCAGCGTGGTCGTCGGGCCTCGGCCTGTCGGTTAACGTCGACGCGCCCGGCGGGCCGGCGATCGTGCTGGTCATGGCGCTGCCTAGCCGGGCTTGTCGCTGGCCTATGCCGGCGGTCCGCCAGCGCGGCTGACCCCTGGCGCGCGCCGTGCAAGCTGGATTAACAAGCAGTGGGGCAGTTCCGTTGCGAGCCTCGCCCATGACGACCGCCGCGCAGTCTATCATCTCGCCCCGGCGCCACTCCGTGGCCGTCGACGTCGCCGGCGTCGTCGTCGGCGGCAAGCATCCCGTCGTCGTGCAGTCGATGACCAACACCGACACGGCCGACATCGACGGGACCGTCGGCGCAGGTGGCGGCGCTGGCGCGCGCCGGCTCGCGAGCTGGTGCGCATCACCGTCGACCGCGACGAAGCCGCCAAGGCCGTGCCGCACATCCGCGATCGGCTCGTGAAGCGCGGCTGCCGCGTGCCGCTCGTCGGCGACTTCCACTACATCGGCCACAAGCTGCTGGCCGAGAACCCGGCCTGCGCCGAAGCGCTCGACAAGTACCGCATCAATCCCGGCAACGTCGGCTTCAAGGACAAGAGCGACCGGCAGTTCTCGGACATCATCGAGCTGGCGCTCAAGCTGGGGCAAGCCGGTGCGCATCGGCGTCAACTGGGGCTCGCTCGATCAGGAGCTGCTGACGCGCCTCATGGACGAGAACGCGAACGCGCCGGAGCCCATGGACGCGCGCAGGTCATGCACGAGGCCATCGTGCAGTCGGCGCTGCTCTCCGCGGCCCGCGCCGAAGAGCTCGGCATGGGCCCGGAGCAAGATCATCCTCTCGGCCAAGGTCTCGGCGGTGCAGGATCTCGTCGCCGTCTACACGATGCTCGCCGGCCGCTGCCGCTATGCGCTGCATCTCGGGCTCACCGAAGCCGGCATGGGCTCGAAGGGCATCGTCGCCTCGACCGCGGGCATGGGCATCCTGCTGCAGCAGGGCATCGGCGACACGATCCGCGTGTCGCTCACGCCCGAGCCCAACGGCGACCGCACGCTCGAGGTGAAGGTCGCGCAGGAAATCCTGCAGTCGATGGGGCTGCGCGCCTTCGTGCCCGTCGTCGCAGCCTGCCCAGGCTGCGGCCGGACGACCTCGACCGTGTTCCAGGAACTCGCGCGCGACGTGCAGGACATGATCCGCGAGCGCATGCCCGAATGGAAGACGCGCTATCCGGGCGTCGAAACGCTCAACCTCGCCGTCATGGGTTGCATCGTCAACGGCCCCGGCGAGAGCAAGCACGCCGACATCGGCATCTCGCTTCCCGGCACCGGCGAAGCACCGGCCGCACCCGTCTTCATCGACGGCAAAAAGGTCATGACATTGCGCGGCCCGAACATTGCGCAGGACTTCAAGACCGTCGTCGAGGACTACATCGAACGCCGCTACGGCAAAGGACTTGGTGCGGTTGCGCCACGCGAAGTCAAGGCTGCCGACGGCTGAGATATCAAACTACGAGACACGATTGCGATTTTCTTTTGCTCACATCGTCCATTACACACGTGCGTCATTCCTTCACCAATCCATTAAGCGCTTCGGCTCATAAGTGTTTTCACAGGTATGAATTGAGGCACGCTTCCTGTCCTCAGCGTGCATAAAAGCGGTCATGAATTCTCCTCCCATGAGTACGATCCAACTCGCTGATGCGACTGCGCGTGCTCGTCATCGAGAATTCGTGGAACGTCGCGAACAGAATCGCGTCGATCCTCGAAGCGGCGGGCGCGAGCGTTCTCGGTCCGGTTCCCTCCGTCGAGCGGGCGCTCGAGGTGATCCGCGGCGAGACCGTGAACCTGGCTCTCGTCGACATGAACCTGCGCGAAGCGTTTGCGGACGACGTGATCATGGAGCTCGTCAACCGGAAGATTCCCTACATCATCGTCACAGCCTACGAAATGCTGCCGACGAATGCCGACACGTATGCGGCCGCAGTCGTTCGCAAGCCTGTCGACGCAGACGAGCTGATTGCCTTGGTCAGCAGGTTCGTGGCCGGCTAGGGCGCGCCGCTAGCGGTGGACGAGACGGCGGCAGAGGCAGGTACGGTGATCGTGCAAATGACGCCCGCCGGCTCGAAGCGCAGATTGACCTCTGCGCCAAGCTCGTAGGCCAAAAGATTGCGGATGGTGCTCGTGCCGAAGCCCTCACGCGCGGGCGGCACAACGCGAGGTCCGCCTTCCTCTCTCCAGACGAGGGTGAGGACTGCTCGCCGCCGGTACCCGGCTGCGACCTTCCAGCGTACGAAGACCCGGCCATGCGAGCGTGAAAGGGCGCCATACTTGGCGGCGTTGGTCGCCAGCTCGTGCACGACCATCGAGATGGCCTGCGCGGCGCCCGGCTTGAGCTTGACCTTCGGTCCGACAAGAGAATCGCTGCCGGCGGTGTGATAGGGGGACAGCTCGTCCTTGATCACCCCCTCCAGACAGAGGCCCTGCCAGCGGCCAGTGCTTAGCTTCGATTGGGTGCGCGCCATCGATTTGATGCGGCCTCCGAGGGAGGCGACAAAGTCGCCGATGGTGCGCGCGCTCACCTGCGACCTCTCGACCACGGCCTGCATGAGAGCGAGGCTGTTCTTCACGCGGTGATCAAGCTGCGAGATCAAGAGACGCTGGTGCTCCTCGGCGACGCGGCGCTCGGTCACGAGGGCGGCAAGCGCCAGCGAGCAGACGGCCGCGGAGACGACCACCATCTGCGCGAACATGAGCTGGTAGGAGAGCGGCAGGTGCGGGTCCGAGAACCGACCGACACCCGACGCGGTCGTGATCACGACGACCAGCGTGACGATGGCGACGGTTGCCGACGCGTAGACGAGGGGAAGACGCGCAGCGACGAGGAGAAGCAGGGGGAACAGCGCGGCAACCGGGGGAATGTGAGTCCAGAATTCGATCTGGGCGCAGGCGTAACGGAAAAGAGAAGGTAGGATCCGACAGCAACCACGGCGAGGGTCAGCAGCACCTTCGACGTGAATCATCGCCGGGCGGCGCTGCCTCGGCCTCGCCGCGCAAGCCAATAAGCAGCGGCGCGATGCCGATGATGCCGATGACGTCAGAGCGGAACCACTCGTGCCAAACTTCGAACAGCGGCGAGCGCGGCGCGGCAAGGGTGAAGATCGCAAACGTCGCAACCAAGCGACGAGACACCGGCGCCGACGCAGGTCGCAAGGAAAAAGCCGCCCACGCGCCGCAGCGTATCGAGCTGGAAGGGACGTCCGAAGTAGCCCTCGGCAAGGCGCGCGACGAGAACGAACTCCATGACGTTCACGGCCGCGAACACCAGTGCGAGGGGCAAATTCCTGTCGCCGGTCGCGTTGGCCACAAAGGCGCCGAGCGGCAACCCCGGCAGCCATGGGCACCTCGGCGCGACGGCCAAGCGCAAGAAGCGCGCCTACGGCGAGACCAGACGACGGCCAGAAGAGCGCGACGCCGCCGGGCTGCGGCAAGGAGCGCCAGTCCGAACTTCGCTGCCAGAAAAGAAACGATTGCGGCAGACGCCGCAAGGACGAGCTGCTTCAGCCGTGTGCGCGAACGCGCCATGGTCCGCCTCGGCCGAGGCTTCCAGCCGGAACCGTGTTCAGCGCTGCTGCTTCCGCCACGCGGTCCGATGCCATAACAAGCCTTCCGCGCGTTCTGCGCCGGTTAGACCCAGGGCCGCTCATTCCGACCGAGCCTGCCCTTTGCCGCGCACGTGCGCGCACGAACCTCGGCAGAGGCCAGGACTAGAGAAGCGTGTCATCCCCGCCGCTACGCAATGCCTGCGCACGCATCTTGGCCTTCGATGACGTACGTGCCCGCGTGCGCTCCACGATCGGCTCCGGCGGGAGCTCGAGTGCAATCTGGTCCTGAAGATCGTCGAGCTCGATGAACTGATCGCATTGACGGCGCAGCTCGTCGGAAACCGATCGCTCCGCCGCCTTGCGGCTGGAAATCACGGTGACCCGCCGCCCCGATTTCTGCAGCGCAGCGAGCAGGCTGCGAAAATCGGCCGAGCCCGAGAAGAGCACGACATGGTCCAAGCTCGGCGCGAGCTGGATCGCATCGATCGTCAGCTCGACGGCGATGCTGTTGGCGACGTAGTGGCGACCGGTGGCGTCGGAGATTTCCTTGGCCGGCTTGCTGACGGTCATATAGCCATTGTAGCCAAGCCAATCGACGAGCGGGCGCACGGGCGAATATTCCTGCTGCTCGGAATAGAGCGCGTAGTAAGTCGCGCGAATAAGCCTTGTCGTGGAGCGGAAAAGCTCAAGGACTTTCTTGAAATCGACGTGAAAGCCGAGGGCCTTGCACGTCGCGTCCAAGTCCGCGCCGTCGATGAAGAGAGCGGTTCGCTCATTATAATAGAAATTCATTGTCGCCCCTCGCCCGCGCGATTGCTTCACGCCCAACGATCTTTAGATTGTCGCCGCCCCACTCCCCTGTGGGCGAGCGGCCACAGGTTGGCGAAAACCCCTGCAATTTGCAAGATGGTCATAGGGAAGAAATTGCTGACCGCAATAGGGGTCCTTCGAAACATCTTCGCTTCGCAACGCAATAGTTTGCTGAAAGCGACGCATTTCTGTCCTCAAGCGATTTATCCGCACACGGCAATTAACGTTGGCGCTGAGCGACAAAGCGGGCGGCCTCGCGCAGCATGTCACCGCGTTCGCCGAAGGGCGCCAGCGCGGCGGCTGCCTGATCCTCAACGCGCGCCAGCTCCGCGCGCGCCGCCTCACACCCCATAAGAGAGACCAGGGTCGCCTTGCCGGCAGCAGCATCCTTGGCCACTCTCTTGCCGACGGTCGCCGCATCGCCTTCGGCGTCGAGAAGATCGTCAGCGATCTGAAAGGCGAGGCCGAGGGCGTCGCCGTAGCTGCGGAGGGCGGCGCGCTCATGCGGGAGGCGCCGCGCCGAGAATCGCGCCGGCTTCGCACGAAAGCGAGATAAGCGCTCCCGTCTTCATGCTTTGCAGGCGGCGGATGTGGGCCATCGTTTGCGGAGCGGGACCGCCAAGCTTCTCCGCCTCGAGATCCAGCGCCTGGCCGCCCACCATGCCCGCTGCGCCGGCCGCACGCGCGAGGGACGATATGAGATCGAGGCGAATCTCCGGATCGGCATGCACCCCGGGTCGGCTCAACAGCTCGAAAGCAAATGTGAGCAGCGCGTCGCCAGCGAGGATTGCCGTCCACTCGTCGAAGGCCTTCCACACGGTCGGACGGCCGCGGCGCAGCTCGTCGTTGTCCATGGACGGCAGATCGTCGTGGGCAAGGGAGTAGCAGTGAACGCATTCAATCGCCGCGCCTGCATCAAGAGCTGCGCCGGGCTCGACGCCGAAAAGTCCGGCGCTTTCGACCACGAGGAACGGGCGCAGCCGTTTGCCGCCGCCGAGCGTGGCGTGTCGCAAGGCGTCGGCTAGGCGTTCAGATGAACGCTGACCACTGCCGCCCTGAGCAAGCTCGTCGAGCAAGGCCAGGAGCCTGGCGTCGATTAGGCATGCGATTTCTTCGAGCCTTTGCGCAAAGGTCATTAAGGGCTTACCTAGGGGCTTTCGCGGGCCGCAAAGCCCGTTTACGGGCGGGATATAGCATCCGTGGTGCAGAAGGATAGCCAGGACGGTACCGAAAGCGATGCCGAAGGGCGCACCGCGCCGGAGCAGCCGCGCACGGAAGGCCGTCCGGCCAGCGCCGCGTCTCATCCCGCAGACGGCTCGGGCGAGATCCTGAGCATCGCGCCGACGGAGATCGCTGGCGACGAGACGCCGCCTCCGAGTGAGCCGACTGACATTGAGGCGCCAGCCGATCCTGGGGCGGGGACCGTCGGCGAGGAGCTGGCACTGAGCGAAATCGTCGAGAGCGAAGAGCTCGCCCTGCCTGATCCGGCGGGAGGCGAAACGTTCTACCTCGAGCGCCCTATCAATATTCATGACGCCGGACCTGCACCCACTCATCCCGGCAAGGAGTTCACTCGAGAGGACACTGCTGCAGCCCCTGCCCGCCTCGAACCGCCGGCGCTCTTCGAGCCCTTGCAAAGGCATGAGGAATGGCCGAGGCCAGATGCGCCGGAGCCGGTCGCGGCCCCGGCTGAATTTGCAGCAGCCGAGGCTCTAGACGTTCAACCCGCTGTGGCCGTGCGCACCGTGCGTGAACACGTCGAGCCTTCTGGCGAGTTGCCGCCACCGGCGTCGGTCGAAACGTTTCCGGTCTCTCCCGAAGCGCGAGTTCAGAGACCTCCGGAATCCCCCACGACCGAATGGGCGCGGGCCGAGCCTGCAGCTACTCGAGCGCCGGCCGACGCTGATGAGCAGCTCGTCCCCACGTCGGATTTCGAGCGGCGCAAAGCCGAAGCGTTGCGGCTCCTCATCAAGTGGCGGCGCTATGCGGCCTACGGCCTCGGCGGATATCTCGCGCTCGTCGTGTTTCTCATCTTCGCCTATCGCATCATCAATCCGCCGGGCTCGACGCTGATGCTGTTCCGCTTCCTCGGCGGGACGGCGATCGAGCGCACGTGGGTGCCTCTCGAGCGCATCTCGCCCAACCTCGTGCGTGCCGTCATCGTGGCTGAGGACGGGCGCTTCTGCGAGCATTGGGGCATCGACGTCGAGGCCATCCGGGACGCAATCCGCCGGTCCGGCGACGGCACTCCGCGCGGCGCCAGCACGATCTCCATGCAGGTGACCAAGAACCTCTTCCTGTGGCCGTCCAAGAGCTACGTGCGCAAAGTCATCGAGCTGCCGCTGACGCTGCTCATCGAACTCGTCTGGCCGAAACGGCGGATCCTCGAGATCTATCTCAACGTCGCCGAATGGGGACCGGGCGTGTTCGGGGCTGAGGCGGCGGCCCGGCACCACTTCCGCCGGCCGGCGTCTCGGCTCGGCGAGCGCGAAGCGGCCCTGCTCGCGGCCTCGCTGCCCAATCCGGTGCGCCGCGATGCCGGCGACCCGGGTCCGCGGACGTCAAGCAAGGCGCGCGTCATTCAAGCGCGCATGCACGTTTCAGGGCCGGTCGCCGCCTGCGTGACTGGGAACAGATAACGGGTCAAAGATGCTAGCCTAGGCCCTGGAATGTGAGTATAAGGCCGCGACCGCGGGGGCCAAATTGGGCCCATACGCCTGACAAACAACGTCGGCAGCATAAATCGCAACGGCGCCAAGCCGTCCTGCCAGACAATCCGGAGACAGACCATGGCAGTACCCAGGAAAAAGACCTCGCGTATGAAGAAGCGGCAGCGGCAGTCGCATGACGCGCTCACGGCCCCGGCCTACGTCGAGGACAAGGACAGCGGGGAGCGGCGCCGTCCGCATCACATCGATCTCAAGACCGGAAAGTACCGGGGGCGCCAGATCCTCGAGCCCAAGTCCGAGGTCTGAGCGACAAGCGAGGCGCAAGTGCCACGATCACGCCAATCCCTGCTCGATTGGACGGTTGGTTCGGCAACCTCGCTTGAGGTCACTTGAATTCCGAGTGAGGATAGGGGGCCACGTCGGCAGAGTGGCCAGGTAGGGAGAAACACATGTCGCTCAGAGCCATCCCGCTAACGGTCTTCGGGTTCCTTTTCTACAACGTCATCGTGCTTTTCTCCGGCCTCTCGAGCGCCGATACGACGACCGACGGAGCTGCGGCGGCGCGCAGCTTGCTGCAGACGGAAATCTTCAGTCTGCCGATGATGAGCGGCGCGCTGTGGTCGTTCACCTGGGGCGACCTCATCCTCGTCGTGATGCTGTCGTTCCTCTTCGTCGAGATCCTGAAGGCCACCTACACCTCGACGGCGTCGCTGGTCGATCACGGCCTGTCGATGCTGGTCTTCATCATCGCCCTGATCGAGTTCCTGCTGATGCCGCAGGCGTCGACCTCGGTCTTCTTCCTCATCCTCGTCTGTCTGCTGATCGACGTCATCGCCGGCTTCACGATCGGCATCCGCGTCGCCAAACGCGACATCGGCTTCGGCGCGGGCGACCAATAAGCGTCGCCTCGCGCACCCGGGGGAGCTACCAATCGGAATTTTCGCGACCGGCGGCCTCCACGGCTGCCGGTTTCATTGTGCATGCGCTCGCAAGATCGGCTGCTGGCGAGACGAGATCGCACGCGGGCGTGCGCTCACGCGCGTAACGGACTGGAGTTAAGCGAAAAGAGCCTGGTTTATCGCAATCAATCGCGATCTTTGGCGAGCCGCTCGAGCCGCTGCTGCATGGCGGCGAGCTGCGTCTTCAGCTCGTCGATCTCCTCGCGCGGCGTCTCGCTGTTTTCAGGCTCCGGGGCGCCCTCATCAGTCGGAACCTTCCTGCCGCTCAGCGGGCCTGCGGCGCCGAACGAGGTCCACATCGACATGGCCTGCTCGAACATGGCCATGTTCTTGCGGGCCTGGTCCTGATAGGCGTCGAAGGCCGCCGCGGGATTGGCAGAAGGCGTTGGCGAACAGGGAGCGGAACTTCTCCTGCTCCTTGACCAGGTTCTCGAGGCTGAACTGCAGGTAGCTCGGCACCAGCGTGCCGATGTTGTCGTCGTAGAAGCGAATGAGCTGCCGCAGGAAGGGGATCGGAAGCAGCGTGTGGCCGCCCTCGCGGCTCTCCTGCTCGACGATGATCTGGGTCGAGCACCGCGTGGGTCAGGTCGTCGCCGGACTTGGCGTCGTAGACGACGAAGTCCTTGTCGTTGCGAACCATCTGGGCCAGATCGTCCAGCGTCACGTAGGTGCTGGTCTCGGTATTGTAGAGACGCCGGTTCGCGTACTTCTTGATGACGACCGCCTCTTTTTTCTCCGGCTGAGCGTCGGTTTTGTTCAGCATCGCCTGAGCCATTCAAATCACGACCTTATTTTGCAGTGCGGCATCGTAACACAGGCGGACTGCCGGGGTGCCACACCTAACTGCATGCCGCTTGGGCAATTTTGCCGCGCAAAGACGCAATTGCAGGCACTCGATCCCATGCTGCTATCTTGGTCGCAGGGCTGTCGCACCATGATCCAAATCAAAGACGGCTTTCTCACCCCCAACGGCAAGAAACCCCGGATTTCCCGCAGGAGGCGGTCGTTATGAGTGCGGACAATAACACCATCGTCATTGCCAGCGCGGCGCGCACGCCCGTCGGCTCTTTTAACGGTTCGCTGGCCAGCCTGCCTGCCCATGAGCTCGGTAAGATTGCCATCAAGGCGGCGCTCGAGCGCGCCGGCGTTCAGCCCGGCGACGTTTCGGAAGTCATCCTCGGCCAGATCCTAACCGCCGGCCAGGGCCAGGGCCCGGCGCGCCAGGCCTCGATCGCCGCTGGCATCCCCGTCGATACGCCGGCGTGGGGCATGAACCAGATCTGCGGCTCGGGCCTGAGAGCGGTCGCGCTCGGCATGCAGCAGATCAAGACCGGCGACGCGGCGATCGTCGTCGCCGGCGGCCAGGAGAGCATGAGCCAGTCGATGCACGCCGCGCACATGCGCGAAGGCACGAAGATGGGCGACGTCAAGTTCGTCGACACCATGGTCAAGGACGGCCTCTGGGACGCCTTCAACAACTACCACATGGGCACGACCGCCGAGAACGTCGCCAAGCAGTGGCAGGTCACGCGCGAGGAGCAGGACAAGTTCGCCGTCGCCTCGCAGAACAAGGCCGAGGCCGCGAGCAAGGCCGGCAAGTTCAAGGACGAGATCGCTCCCGTCACCATCAAGACCAAGAAGGGCGAGACGGTCGTCGATCAGGACGAGTACATCAAGGACGGCGTGACGCTCGAAGGCATCGCCAAGCTGCGGCCCGCATTCGATCCCAAGGAAGGCTCCGTTACGGCTGCCAACGCCAGCGGCATCAACGACGGCGCCGCAGCCGTCGTGCTGATGACGGCTGAGGAAGCCAAGAAGCGCGGGCATCACGCCGCTGGCGCGCATCGTGTCGTGGGCGCACGCCGGCGTCGATCCCTCGATCATGGGCACCGGGCCCATCCCGGCATCGAAGAAGGCGCTCGAGAAGGCCGGCTGGACCATCAAGGACCTCGACCTCATCGAGGCCAACGAGGCGTTCGCCGCACAGGCCATCTCGGTCAACAAGGGCCTCGGCTGGGACGGCGACAAGGTCAACGTCAACGGCGGCGCCATCGCCATCGGCCATCCGATCGGCGCCTCCGGCGCTCGCATCCTGACGACGCTGCTCTACGAGATGAAGCGCCGCAACGCCAAGAAGGGCCTCGCGACGCTCTGCATCGGCGGCGGCATGGGCGTCGCCATGTGCGTCGAGCGCGATTAAGCGACTGCCTGTCCTCTCCCTGTCATTCATGACGGGAGAGGGTCGGCAGTCGGGATGTAGGCTCGGCTCACGCTGACCTTCTGCCGATCGTTCAATCCACCAACAAATCAATCAAAAATGTCTAGGGAGGACAACACTCATGACGCGGGTCGCCGTCGTAACCGGGGGCACGCGTGGCATCGGCCACGCCATCTCCATCGCTCTCAAGAACAAAGGCTACCGCGTCGCCGCGAACTACGCCGGCAACGACGCTGCCGCGCAGCAGTTCCAGGCCGAGACACGGCATCCCGGTCTACAAATGGAACGTCGGTGACTATCGACGCCTGCGCCAGAAGGGCGTCGCCGAGATCACGAAGGCGCTCGGCCCCATCGACGTCCTCGTCAACAACGCCGGCATCACCAAGCGACGCGATGCTGCACCGGATGACGAAGGAGCAATGGGACGAGGTCATCCGCACCGATCTCGACTCCGTCTTCAACATGTGCCGGCTCGTCATCGACAGCATGCGCGCGCGCTCCTTCGGCCGCATCATCAACATCTCGTCGATCAACGGCCGCAAGGGCCAGATGGGCCAGACCAACTACTCGGCCGCCAAGGCCGGCATGCACGGCTTCACCAAGGCGCTGGCCTACGAGGGCGCTGCCAAGGGCATCACCGTCAACACGATCGCGCCGGGCTACATCAACACCGAGATGGTCGCGGCGGTGCCGAAGGAAGTGCTCGAGACGAAGATCCTGCCGCTGATTCCGGTCGGCCGTCTCGGCACGGTCGAGGAAATCGCGCGCGCCGTGACGTTCCTCGCCGCCGACGATGCCGGCTTCATCACCGGCGCCTGCTTCGACATCAACGGCGGCCACTACATCGCGCTCTAACGCGATGCCGCTCAATCAGACAGCGCGAAGCCAAAACGAAGAGGCCGCAGCGATCTCGCCGCGGCCTCTGATTGCGTTGGCGCTTGATGGTCTGTCAGCCGCGGAGGCGCGATCGCACAATGCGTGGGAACTCTTCCTCGGGCTCCGCGCCGAGACCCGCGGGGGCCCGGCTGCCGGCGACGTGCTGACGCCCCTCGTCGAGATTGCCCCAGCGATCGACCGGCGCCTGCTGCTGGGGTGCTGCCTGAGCGGTCTGGACTGAGGCGGGCGCCTGCGCATAGGACGGCGCAGGACGCTGCGCAGGCACGGGCGCACCGAACCAGGCGTCGATGAGATCGATCTCGTCGGCGGACAGATTGAGTCCCTGGCTGCGGCAGCGCGCGACGACGAAGTTGCGGAACCGGCTGGCGAAGAGCGTCGCCGAGGCGCCCTGCTCGAACCACGGATCGGCCTCGCTCACGACCTCGAGCACGAAGCGCACGTCGTCGTGGCTCACCTCGAGCCCCATCTCCGCGCGCTCGCTGCGCGATGTTCACGAGCGTCTGCGACGCCGGAGAGATTGTTGGTGTTGATCTCCTCGGCCATCACCTCGAACAGCACGCGATACTCGGGCGGCGACAGCGGCGGCGCCTGGCAGGCCTCGTGGATGCGCGCGATCGACTGCTGCAGCTGCGTTGCGTTCTCTGCCCCGCGCGCCGATTGCGGCGGGCCCCTGCGGCTGCGCGGGGCTGCGGCTGGGGCGCCATGTCGTAGGCGGGCTCGTGCATGGGCTCATGCTGCGCAGGCGCCATGGGGCCCGGCGGCGATTCCATAGCCGCCACCTTGCATGCCGCCCAAAGGCTGCTGCGCGGCACGCTGCGGCAATCCGGCGACCGGGCGTCCTCGTCGGTCCGCGCGGCGGCGCCAGCCGGAGCAGCACGCGGTACGGGCACGCGATCATAGCGAGGCGCCTCGGTGCGCGCCTCCCGCATCGGCTCGGGACGCGGCTCACGGGCGGGGCTCGTAGCGCGTATCGCGGTATCTCGGGCCGTCGCTCGCGCGTCTCTTGTCTCGGTTCTTGTCGCAGCTCCGGCCTCGGCTCCGTGTCGGCGGTGATCTGCCGGCTGGCGTCGAAGACGAAGTAGGGCGGCTGATCGGAAAGGCGCACATCTCCCGGCAAGCCCCGGGAGAGGAGGTCGCGGAAGCTGCCCGCGCCGCCCCAGGCCGAGCCCACGGTCTTGTCGTGGCCGAGCGCGCGCACGGCGCGGTCGGCCAGAGCCTCGAGCGGCATCGGCTGAGCTGCCGCGCGCACAGAGCCCACGACCTCGGCGACGATATCCTTGCGCATCACCTCGAGCTCGGCCGAGCTTGCGGCGCGGAGCTCGCCCGGACTGCGGGCCTCGCCGTCGTCCGCGATGCGGCCTTCGAGCAGGAGCGCCATGAGATCGGCGTCGCGAACCTCGCCATCGCTGATCGCGGTGTAGGGCGCCGCCGTATGATCGTTGGCGAACACGACCGTGCGCCGCGCATGCGCGCGCAAGCCGATGCAGCACCGGCGTGAAGTCGGCGTCGCCGGAGAGGATGATGAATTCGTCGAATTGCGTGTCGTGGTTGAGGACGTCGCGGACGTCCATCACCATGCGGATGTCGGCGGAATTCTTGAGCTGAGCCGTCAGCGGGCGGGCAGTCGATGACCTCGAATCCGGCGCGCAGAAAGTGGTGGCGCACGAACGGAAACGAGTTCATGTCGGTCGAGTTGTCGTTGGCATTGCGGCGCGGCACGGGGTTGCCGTAGCAGCGGGTCATGACGATACGCCGCGGCATGGCGAAGCTCGAGCCGTTGGTGGCCGTGATCAGGCGGCCGCTCTCGATCTCCCGCAGCCACAGGCCGGCGTCCTTGGCGAAGCGCTTGGCGGCTTCCTCGCTTTTTCTCTTCAAGGACAAGTAGATGTTGTCGTAGTCGACGAAAACCGTACTCAGAACCGGTCCAGTTGACTGGGCCTTCATGATCACCAACCCCCGCTAACCCCCACACTTTTCGAGTAGGTTGCATTCATTAATGAGTTGGGTTTGACCGGCAAGCGTGCGGCGGGCACCATCCCCAGGTAATGTAACGGAGATTATTGTTGAACAGTGGATTGCGCCGAGAGCTGCCGGTGCAACCATCAGTGGAATGGGCCGATCGCTGATCGTGATCAGAACTGGACGACGCGAGGCTTCGCTATGGCTGACGCGGATCGAAATCGGGCGGCGCCAGCTCGAAGCCCTCAAAGGCGAAGCCGGGGGCCACCGTGCAGCCGACAAGCGTCCAGACGCCGAGGCTTTGGGCTTGCTGCCAATGCCCGGCAGGAACGACAGCTTGCGGGCGCTCGCCTGCGTGAAGTGCCGGGCCGAGGCGAATGCCTTCGCCTTCCTGCGCGGGCGACACGATCTCGAGCGCAAGCGGCGCTCCCGCATACCAGTGCCAGACCTCCGCGGCGTCGACGCGATGCCAGCGCGAGACCTCACCCTCTTTCAGCAGGAAGTAGATTGCGGTCGAGGCCGCGCGGGCCCGCTCGAGCCCCGCATCGCGGAACGTCTCGCGGTAGTGGCCGCCTTCTGGATGCGGCGCGAGCCCCAGGAGGCGAATGATCGCGTCAGCCTCGGTGGTGCCGCCGTCCTCTTGCATCACGCCTTGTTCTTTCGCTCGCGGATCTCGGCGAACACCTTCCAGTCGGCCGCGGCCGGCAGCCCAAGTCGGATGCGGATCGCCGTCTTATGCGCACGCAGAAAGACGTTGGTCTGCGAGCTCGAGCGTCGACGCGCGTCGGCAGCGTCGGCTTGCCATCGGCGCGCAGCGCTTCGACCGCGGCAGCGCGCTTTTGCAAGGCCTCGTTCTCCGGCTCGATCGTGAGTCCGAACTTGGCGTTGGCCAGCGTGTACTCGTGCCCGCAGTAGAGATCGGTATCGATCGGCAAGGCGGCGAGCTTCTTGAGCGAGGCCCACATCATCTCGGCGTTGCCTTCGAGGATGCGCCCGCAGCCCATGGCGAACAACGTATCGCCGACAAAGGCGACGTGTGCGCTCGGGATCCAATAGCTGACGT
Source organism: uncultured Alphaproteobacteria bacterium (assembly GCA_963821565.1). Taxonomy (GTDB): domain Bacteria; phylum Pseudomonadota; class Alphaproteobacteria; order Rhizobiales; family Hyphomicrobiaceae; genus Hyphomicrobium_C. The sequence continues at coordinate 248,903 of CAWGEK010000002.1, read as the reverse complement.
GGCCGATCGTGTGGCCCGGCGTGTCGAGCACGCGGATCTCGTGGTTGCCAAAGGCGACCGTGTCACCCTCGCCGACCGGCCAGTCAAGGCCCGGAATGCGGGCCGCCTCGTTCCTGGGGCCGATGATCGTGCATCCCGTTGCCTTCTTCAGAGGGCCATTGCCCGCAGTGTGATCGGCGTGGTGATGCGTCGTAAAAATGTGCGTCAGGCGCCACTGCCTCTCCTCGAGGGCGGCGCGGACAGCGGCAGGGTCGGGAGCATCGATCGACGCTGTTGCGTCCGCCTGCGGATCGTGAATCAGAACGCCGTAGTTGTCCTTGAGACAGGCGAACTGATGGATCTCGAGCTGTTTCATTGCGGCGCCGTCTTCTGCGTCCGGGCCAAAGGCGCGGGCCACATACCTAGCCGTGGCGACTTGCTATTTCAACGTTTGGCGGGCCAAAAATGAGGACCAGTGGGTTATAGGGGTGGGGCTGGGCGCCATTCCCTCGGAACCATCACGCATGCAGCTCGACGTCGCAGACCTCAGAGACTTCTACGCGACGCCGCTCGGCCAGGTGGCGCGGCGCCTCCTGTCGCAGCGGATCCGCGCGCGCTGGCGGGGCCTCAACGGCGGGACGCTGATCGGCCTTGGCTACAGCACGCCCTACCTCGGCACGTTTCGCGGCGAGGCGACCCGCATCGGCGCGCTGATGCCGTCACGGCAAGGCGCGCTCGTATGGCCCAAGTCTGGCCGCATCCTCTCGGCGCTCGTCGAGGAGGATCAGCTGCCGCTCGCCGACAACTCAGTCGATCGGCTGCTGGTGATCCACTGTCTCGAAGCCGGCGAGCGCGTGAGGCCGTTTCTGCGCGAGCTCTGGCGGGTGCTCGCGCCCGAGGGCCGGCTTCTCATAGTCGTTCCGAACCGCCGCGGGGTGTGGGCGCGGCTCGATACGACGCCGTTCGGACATGGTCAACCCTATAGCCGCTCACAGCTCGAACGTCTGCTCAGAGAATCTCTATTCAGCCCCATCGACTGGGACAGCGCGCTCCATTTGCCGCCGCTCGGCAAGCCGATGCTTTTCTTGCGGTCGGCTGCGGCATTGGAACGGATCGGCTCGCGCCTGTGGCCTGCCTTCGCCGGCGTGCTCATCGTCGAGGCACGCAAGGAGACGATGGCGCCGATGGGAAAGGGGCTCCGTGCGCGTGCCACGCGAGAGCTCGTGACGGTGCGCTGACGGTCCCCGTTGCGCTTGCGGTCAAACGCCGTAGGGACGCAGCGGAGTAGCGGGTTCGGAGTCGTCGGCATCCGTCCCCGGATCGTCAGGTGCGGGGGGTGCGGTAAAGATGCGCGGGGGGCGCGGCGGAGCGGGCTTGCGGGGCGTCTCTCCGGTTGTTGTCGCGTCAGCGACCGGCGCCGATATCGTGGCAGGCACGGGCTCGGCTGGCTTCGGCGGGGCGGCGCCGGGGGCGCGTGTGGCTCTTGTCGCGTCGCGCGCAGACTGAGTAACGGGCTCGGGCAGCGGCGTATCGTTGCGCGCGGCACGGCCACCAGCGGAGGCGGTATCCTTGCTTTCGTTCTCCGGTGCGAGCGTCTCGGCATCGATCGCTTGCGGCGCAGCTTCCGCGCTGCGGGTCACAATCGTCGCCGCGTCCGCCGCCTTAGCATCGCCGATTGCGATCAGGCCATCGAGCTCTTCGCCGAGAATGCTGTGATCGGCAGTCTCTAGCTCGGATACCGGAACCCGCCACTCGAATGCATCGAGCGCGCCGGTCACGGGCGAGGCCGGCATCCATCTCTCGGCGACCACGCCGTCGGCGGTCCAAGCGGGATCGCGCGGGGCGTTGACGGCGCGCGCCAGCCATTCGCGCACGCGGCCCTTGTCGCCATGCTCCTCGGCCTCGATGCGGGCCATCAGGCTGGCGATACGGCGCGTGAGACCGTTCTCAAGGTATGGCGCCAGCGCGCTGCGGGCCTCACCGTGCTCGTGTGCCTCGATGGCGGCAATGGCGACGGCTATGGGGCTCTCGATGGAGTAAGGATTCAACGCCGCGAGCTGGCGCACGCGATCCAGGCGGTCGCGCGGGCTGTCGCCGATGCGCGCATAGGCATACGCGGTCGCTAGCTCGGGGTGCGGTGCCTTGGCCCAGGTCTTCTGAATGATCTTGGCGGCGCGAGGCGTGTTGCCGCGCGAGGCCAGGAGGCGGCCTGCGATCGCAGCGGCAGGTATGAGGCTCGGCGCGAGGCCGTGTGCCTCAAGCGATAGGTTCAGCGCCCTCTCCGGATCGCTGTCCTCGAGCGCCTGCGCCTCGGCGGTCAGGAGCACAGCGCGACGGCGGTCGGCGGTTGGGCGGTCGATGTGGCCGTTGCGACGCGCAGAAGCGAGCGTCGCTTGAGCACCCGGCCCAGTCGCCAGCCTTGCATTGCAGCCCGAAGAGCGCCTCGCTCGGCCAAGACAGCTTGGGGTTCAGCCGAAGGGCGCGCTCGGCAAACTGACGCTGGGCCTCCTCCTCGTGCTCACGGCCGGCCTCGAGGAACAGGCCTCTCAAGCCGAGCTGCTCGGTGTCGGGCGTCGCCAGCATTGCCTCGAAGATGCGCCGCGCCGTCGTCTTGTCGCCGGAGAGCTGCGCTGCCTGAGCGCGCAGCAAGTGCGTCAGCGGCTCGTTGGGCAGAGACTTGCGTGCCTGAAGAGCGTAGCGCGCAGCCATGGCGCGGTCGCCGGCACCGATGGCGATCATGCCGGCGGAGAGCGCGTCGAGCCCGCGCCGCTGGCGCCGTTTGGTCAGGAAGTGGCTGAAGGCCGCGGGGCCGGACCAAACCTGGCGCATCAGCGACCAGATCATGAGCGCCAAGCCGAAGACACCGGCGAAGATGACGACGGCGCGGAACACGCTCGTCTCGATCTCGTAGTCCTGCCAGGTGACGAGGAGGGTGCCCGGCCGGTCGGCCAGCCAGGCGAGGCCAGCCGCGAGTGCCAGAACAGCAAGCAGAAAAAGGACGACACGCAGCATCTGGCGACTACCTCAGTTCTTGTCCTTGGCGCCCGGCTTTGCGGCATCGGCTGCGGGCGGTGACGTCTTGGCCCCGGTCAAAGAGGCTTTGAGCTCGCCTTCGACGCCGGCGATCGCCTGATCGACCGCATAGCGCGCCTTCACGGCTTGCAGCCACTCGTCGGCCGGCCCAGCGGCCTGCGGCGGGATCGCCTTGGCCTGCTCGATCACCTCGCCGAGCCGGCCTTCCTTCAATGCGACCTCGATGCGCGCAACGACGGCTTCCGCGCTCTGATCCTCGTCGGATTGGCTCACCCTGCGCACCCGGACAACGGACCTCGCTCCGGCAATCAGGCGATCGACAACCGAGCCTTCGGCGGGCTCGGCGGCTGCATCGATGACTGCCGTTCATCACCGGACGGAAGGCGCGCTCGAGATCGGGAAGCGACGGCACGCCGGTGTCCTTGTAGCGATCGAGTGCCGAGAGATCCATGTTGCCGTCCGCGGCCTTGCGCACGCGCTCGAGCTCGGGGGCGTAGGGCCGGCCGCTGTCGATCGCGCGTTTCAGGTTGCCGAGCTCGAGCGAAAGAACGATGCGCTCAGCGTTGGCGTTGCGGCCTTCCTCGCTCTTGACCACGCTCTGGAGGCCTTGCTCGAGAGCCGCGACCTTACTCGCGACGGGGGAGATCGCGGCCGAGATGTCGGCCGGTTTCGCGACACCCTTCAGCTCGACACCGACAGAATTCTTGAGCTCGCCGAGAGCCGCGTTGAGCTTGCGCGCGTCCTCCTGAATGGCTTCGAACGCCGCGGTATGACGCTCGGCCTCCGCCTTCGATGCCTCGACGCGCTGGCCGATGCGTGCCGCCTCCGTACGGACGGCGGCAAGCTCGCGATCGAAGCGCTGCGTCGCCGACTTCGCCGCCTCGCTCTCCTCATCGACCTCGGTCAGACGGTCGCCGATGTCTGCAGGCAGGCTCTTGCGCAGCGCCGTGATCTGCGCGCCAAGGGAAGCTTCGAGATCGGCGATCTTGCCGGTGATCGCGGCGAGCTGCGGCAGGCGTCCGCCGTCGGGTCCCGTATCGGCCGCGGCGAGCATGTTGAGACGCTCCTCGAGCTTGCCGATGCGATCTTGATCGGCGGTGTCGGCGCTCTCGCGCGCGACCGTATCGGCGAGCCCCTTTGTCTCGGTCGCCTGCTTCTCCTGCGCCTCACGCAAAGCGGGGATGGCGCCCGTCGCTTCCTCGAGCTTGGCCAAGCGGCCTTCGGCGTCGCCGAGCTTGTTGGCAAGCTCTGGATCCTGCGCGGCGGGCTTCGGCGCCTTTTCGAGCGTGGTCACGCGCTCCTCGAGCTCACCCGCCCTCACCTTGAGAGAGGCCGTGTCGAGAGAATTGTATGCGGTTTGCGTGCTCATGAACTCGCCGCCCAGCAACGCGAGCGCGCCGCCGACTATGCCGGCCGCAAGATGGGTGAAGAAGGCGCTGGCTTTCGACGGATTCGATGTTGGCCGAGGCGGAGTGGCACCGGTTGCGGACTTCCCGGTCGTCGCCGCATCCTCCCGCTTGGCCGACGATGACGATGCCGACGCGGTCGCCTTGGCCGCCGCTTCGGTGGCAGGCTTCGCAGGGTTCTGAACGGATTCGTCCTTGATCTCGGTCGCCTTGATATCCAGCGTCGCGTGGGGGCGCTTTTGGCCGGCATTGTCTCCCGGCCGACCTGCATCCTTCCCAACGCCTTCGTTCTTGTCTGTCATCGTATTGAGGTCTCCGGCCGGATACTCTGATGCTTGAAATCGGATTTGCCCGGCAGCCATGACGGCTGTGATCAGGGATCTAAGAATTGCCGCAGGCTAAGGAAGCTTTGAGGTTGATTCTGGCGCAGCCTGGGCAAGGAGGGCAAGCACTTCTTCCGTATTGGGGCGGTGGGCGACGCGCGTGTCCACGGGGCCGAGCCGTTCGAGGCCCTGGGCGACTGCGTCCGACATGCAGAAATACGTGAGACGGCGCGCGGCGTCTGCCAGCCCGGCACCGGAAACAACGTTCGCGAAGACACTGGCCGTGCGCGGTGACATTAAGATGACGCCATCGAGCGCGCCAGTCCTTATGGCGTTCGCGACCGTGGGCTCGAGCCTCTCAAGAGGCCGCGTCCGGTAGACAACCTCCTCGTGTAGCTCGAAACCGGCCTGCCCGAGCGCCGATCCGAGATCGAAGGCGAGCGTGTCGCCCGCGATGTGCAGAAGCGCGCCGTTCGCGGGCGAGACCTTGTCGGCAATCAGCGCCACGAGGTCGCGCGCCGCGGCAGGTCCTTCGACGATGCGTGTGAATCCGGCCGCACGCGCCTCGGCAGCCGTTGCCGGACCAACCACGAATATCGGAAGCGCGCGAGCCCGCTCGAGGGCCTCGCTTCGAGCCAGGCCGCGTATGGCGTTGCGGCTCGTTGCGATGAGCGCCTGGACGTCACCGAGGTGAATCGCCGTTCCGGGCGTAAAGTCGATCGCGATCAGCGGACAAAGCGTCGCGCGATGACCCATCACCTCGAGCCTGGCCTTGAGCTCACCCGCATCGGGCTCGGGGCGCGTGACGAGAAGATGCATCAGGCAAGCCGCGTGAGGAGCGCGCCGGCACCGCGCGCGATCAGCTCGTCGGCGGCCGCAGTTCCGAGTGTCGAAGCATTGCTCGCAGGACCGGGACCCTCTGTGGCAATGCATTCCTTGCCGTCCGGCGAGAATGCCATGCCACGAAAGTAGAGCCCTCCCTCGTCGAACTTGGCGTAGCCGGCGATCGGCGTGCGGCAGGAACCCTCGAGGCGGGCCAGGAATGCGCGCTCGGCTGTGACGCAGAGAGAGGTGACCTCGTCGTTGAGCGGCGCGACGAGTGCCGCGGTCTCGGTATCGGCGGCCCTGATCTCGACGGCGACGGCGCCTTGCGCGACGGCGGGGAGCATCGTCTCCACGGGCATCGGCGCTGTGATCCGATCCGACAGTCCGAGCCGGTTGAGGCCGGCACAGGCGAGGAAGGTCGCGTCGGCGATTCCGTCGGCAAGCTTGCGCAAGCGCGTATCGACGTTGCCGCGGAAGCCGACGACCTCGAGATCGGGGCGCAGGTGCTTTACCTGCGCTTGCCGCCTCAGAGACGACGTGCCGACGACGGCGCGCGCCGGCATCTCGTCGAGCGACTTGTACTTCAAGCTGATGAAGGCGTCGCGCGGATCCTCGCGCGGCAGCACGGCGCCGATGTCCAAACCGGCGGGCAGGACCGTCTGCATGTCCTTCATGGAATGCACGGCGAGGTGGACGTTATCCGAGAGAAGCGCGTCCTCGATCTCCTTGGTAAAGAGGCCCTTGCCGCCGACCTCGGCCAGCGGGCGGTCCTGTATGGCGTCGCCTGTCGTCTTGATGACCACGATCTCGAAGGCCGTCTCGGGTAGGCCGTGAGCCGCCATCAGGCGTGCACGGACCTCGCGGGCCTGCGCGAGGGCAAGCGGCGAGCCCCGGGTGCCGATGCGGATCGTGCCAGCTTGCAAGCGTCGCTCTCCGGATGTTAGGGCCTCAGGCCCGGGCCGGCGCCATTAATGCCTCTGCCCGTGAGCGAAGGCAAATTCCTAGGAATAGGCTGGTTGATGGGGCCCGATCTGGAGAAGCGGGACGGCGAAGGCGCAAGCGGGCGGACGCTGGTGCTCGGCATCGAGACGAGCTGCGACGAGACCGCCGCAGCCGTCGTCGCTCGCGACGCGGCGGGGCGGGGTGAAATCCTCTCCAACGTCGTGCGCTCGCAATGGGAGGAGCATCGCCCCTTCGGCGGGATCGTGCCCGAGATCGCGGCGCGGGCGCATGTCGAGTGCCTCGACGACATCATCGCCGCGGCGATGCAGGAGGCCGGTGTCGGCTTTTCCGATCTCTCGGGCGTCGCCGCCACGGCCGGCCCGGGCCTTGGCGGCGGGCTCATCGTCGGCCTCGATCACGGGGAAAGCGATCGCGCTCGCGCGCGGTCTCAAATTTCTCGCCATCAATCACCTCGAAGCGCACGCGCTGACCGTCGGGCTGACGGACGGGCTCAAGCCGCCTTATCTGCTGCTGCTCGTGTCGGGCGGGCACACGCAGCTTCTCTATGTCGAAGGTGTCGGGCGCTACCGGCGTCTCGGCACGACGATCGACGACGCTGTCGGCGAAGCTTTCGACAAGACGGCAAAGCTGCTTGGGCCTCGGCTATCCGGGCGGGCCTGCCGTCGAGCGCGCGGCGGCAAGCGGCAACGCGAAGCGGTTCGAGCTGCCGCGATCGATGATCGGGCGCGCGGAAGCGCATTTCTCGTTTGCGGGTCTCAAGACGGCGCTGCGCCATCGCGCCGAAGCCGCGGCGCCGCTCAAGGAGCAGGACATCGCCGATCTCTGCGCCGCGTTCGAGGCCGCCGTCTGCGATCAGATCGTCGATCGCGTGCGCCGGGCGATGGAGCTGGCGGAAGACATCGGCGGGCCGGGCAGCGCCGCGGCATCTCGTGGTGGCAGGCGGAGTGGCCGCAAACAAGCATCTCAAGGCGGCGCTCGCAGGCGTGGCAGCGGAGCGCGGATATGCGCTCCACGTGCCGCCGGCCGCGCTCTGCACCGACAACGGCGCCATGATCGCGTGGGCCGGCGCCGAGCGACTGGCGCTCGGCCTCTCGGATCCCCTCGATTTCGCGTCGCGGCCGCGGTGGCCGCTCGATCCGGACGCGCCGCCCGCCATCGGCGCGGGGGTAAAGGCGTGACCCTGTCGTATTGGTACTTTCCGAGGCGTGCTAGAGAACTCAGCCGGGTAGCGGCGAGAGGCAGCGCATGAAGCTCGACAGCGTCGGCGTGATCGGTGGTGGCGCCTGGGGAACGGCACTGGCGCAGACGCTCCGCCTCGCGGGGCGCGACGTCCTGTTGTGGGCGCACGAAGCCGAGACCGTCGACGACATCAACGCGCGTCACGTCAACCGCACATTCCTGCCGGGCATCTCGCTCGATCCCGCGCTCAGGGCGACCGGCAATCTCGCGGAGGTCGCGGACCGCGACGCCGTTCTCATGGTCCCTCCGGCGCAGCACGTGCGTGCGCTTGCGACGGCGCTAGCGCCCCGCATGCAGGACGGCAAGCCGCTCGTCATGTGCGCCAAGGGCATCGAGCAGGCGTCGGGCAAGCTCATGGGCGAAATCATCGGCGAGACGCTGCCCGGCGTGACGCTTGCGGTGCTGTCGGGCCCGAGCTTTGCCGCCGACGTGGCGCGCGGGCTTCCGGCCGCGCTCACCATCGCGTGCCGCGACGAGGATCTCGGGCGCCTGCTGGCGGAGAAGCTCGGCTATCGCCAGTTCCGCCTCTACTGGTCGAACGACATCACCGGCGTCGAGCTCGGCGGCGCACTGAAGAACGTGCTCGCGATCGCGGCCGGCATCGTCGACGGCAAGGGGCTGGGTCCGAGCGCGCACGCGGGGCTCGTCACGCGCGGGTTCGCGGAGATGCGCCGCTTCGGTGAAGCGCTCGGCGCGCGGCCCGAGACGATGCTGGGACTCTCGGGTCTCGGCGATCTCATTCTCACCTGCGGCAGCCCGCAATCGCGCAACATGAGCCTCGGGCGCGCGCTCGGCCTCGGGGAGAAGCTCGAGCATGTGCTCGGCCTCGCGCGTCTCGGTGACGGAAGGCGTCTATACGGCGGCGGCGGTGGTACGTCTTGCCGCGGGCAAGGGCATCGAGATGCCGATCTCGGAAGCGGTCAACGCGATCCTCGAAGGCCGGGTCACGGTGGACGATGCCATCGCGCAGCTCATGCGCCGGCCGTTCAAGGCCGAGGATTAATGCGGTACCTTTCGATGCTTGCCGCGCGAGGAAACTGAGATGGCCTATTGGTTGATGAAATCAGAGCCCGATGCTTTCTCCTGGGACAATCTCGTCTCGCGCGGGGCCAAGGGCGAGGGCTGGGACGGCGTGCGCAACTACCAGGCGCGCAACAACATGCGGGCCATGCAGATCGGCGATCAGGGCTTCTTCTATCACTCGAGCGAGGGGCTCGAGGTGGTCGGCATCCTCGAGGTGATCGCGCTCGCACATCCCGATCGCACGGACGACACGGGCAAGTGGGAATGCGTCGACGTGAAGGCCGTAGCCCCGATGCCAAAGCCCGTCACGCTCGAGGCAATCAAGGCCAACCCGAAGCTCGCGAAAATGGTGCTGGTCAACAACTCGCGCCTCTCCGTGCAGCCGGTCACAGCAGAAGAGTGGGCAGAGGTGTGCAAGATGGGCGGGATGGCTGCAAAGAAGTCCGCACGCAAGGCGGCCAAATGATGGAGCTGTCACCGCTCCCTTCCGACGTTCGGCGACTCGACCCGCGCGACGCTAAAGCCGCTGATGCATTCATCCGCGCCAATACAAAGCTGCTCTCGCCGCCCCTCGTCCCAGAGATCAAGCTGCATCTCGCGGAAGAGTCGCTCCCCATCTGGCGCAAGACCGAGGAGGAGCTGGGCGAGATCAACCTGCCGCCGCCCTACTGGGCCTTCGCGTGGGCGGGCGGGCAGGCACTCGCGCGCTACATCCTCGACAACCCCGAGACGGTCGAGGTCAAGAGCGTGCTCGATCTCGGCTCGGGCTCGGGCATGACGGCGATCGCGGCCAAGCTCGCGGGGGCCGGGCCGGTGCTGGCGGCGGACATCGACAGAATCGCGATTGCGGCACTTCGCCTCAATGCGGACGCCAACGGGGTCGAGATCGATGCCACGGCGGACGACGTGCTCGCGTCCAAGCCCGACCGTTTCGACGTGGTTCTCGTCGGCGATCTCTTCTATGAGCGCCAGCTCGCCGAGCGTGTCCTCGCGTTCATCGAGGCCGCCGCGGCCATGGGCGCCCTTGTCCTCATCGGTGACCCGAAGCGCAGCTACTTTCCGCCCGGCCGGTTCACGCTTGCCGCCGAATACCAGGTCCCGGTGACGCGGGAGCTCGAGGACGCGGAGATCAAGCGCACGGCCGTCTGGCGGCTCTGAGGGCCTTTTCCGGCCGCTCGCGCACCTGCCTTGCATTCGCGGGGCGCAAAGGGTATTTCCCCTCCCACATCCTTTGTGCGTCGGTCCGCCGCAATAGCTCAGCTGGTAGAGCACGTCATTCGTAATGACGGGGTCACAGGTTCAAGTCCTGTTTGCGGCACCAGCCCACGCCGAAGGGATGCCTCCCAGAACTTACTAACCTCGCGGTAAGAAGTGCGCCACCGTCCGCGCGCGCGTCCAGTGCGGGCTCGTGGCGCGTGGCCGGTTCCGTCGAAAATTTTTTTTGATGCTCGGGCGGCTTTGAGAGGCCCGGATTAATTTCCGGCTACCTCGCGACCCGATCTGGAACAATGCTTAGCGAGTGATTGCAGCGGTCGCGCCTCGCGCTCGAAAATCGCGAGGCGCGCCGCCGCGTCTGAGGCACCGGGATACGCGGAACCTGGAGCCGCGGCGCTCGAAATCGATCTAACCGACAAAGTGTTTCACTTCTGCAAACGCCGCGACGCCCAGAATTGCTCAGGACTGCCCATATCCCGAAGAGACGGCGATGCATGAACCGCGGGTTTCCGGAAGGACGACGACTAATCGTCGCGGTGAGCATCAACGACCGGTTTACCTCGAGCCGGGTTGAGGAGCGCACCCACAAGCGGCACACCGATCGGGTGTGGAATGACGCGCAAAACGTAAGACGAGATCGTCCCGACAATCCCGGGCACGATGACGTGGCGGCCAAGCATGTACCCGCGATAGGCGGAACGTGCGACCTCTTCGGGCGTGGATGACGGGACGAGCAGGCGATAGAGCGCTGTCTCAGCGCGCATGGCTCTGTGGAAAGTCGTCTCGACGGGTCCGGGCGCGACGACGGCGACGCGCACGCCTTGGCCGCGAACCTCGTGGGCGACCGCTTGCGTGAGCGAGATCACGAAGGCCTTGCTGGCGTAGTAAGCCGCCTGATAGGGGCCCGGCGCGTAGCCGCCGAGAGACGCGACATTGAGTATGCCGCCGCGTCCGCGGGCGCGCATCGGCTCGAGCGCGTGGTGCATGAGGCGCGCGAGGGACGCGACGTTCAAAGCAACGAGCTTGTCGATGTCGCGCGGGTCGTGGGCGTGGAAAGAGCCCGAGAGGCCGATGCCGGCGTTGTTGACGAGACAGTCCATGTAGAGCCCATGGCTCGGCGAGGCTCGCGTCGATCGCGCGCGGGGCATCCGCCTCGGTGACGTCGAGGGCGATAGGAACCGCTTTCACCCTGAAGTCGCGCGCGATCGTGGCGGCGGCCTCTTCGAGCGGGCCGCGCTCGCGTGCGACGAGCGCCACGTCGGATCCCGCCTCGGCAAAGCGACGTGCAATCGCAAGGCCGATACCGCGCGACGCACCGGTGACGACCGTCGCCGGCCGCAAGATTCGCCACGGCGGCGAGCGCTTCGGGCAGCGGACGGGCGTTCGCGGCTGATCCAGGCATCGGCGGCGGCGCGGAAAATGTTCGACATTATCACTCGGCCAGGGTGGGCAGCAGGAGCTTAACCCAGCATGGCGGCGGATTGTCTCGCGAGAAAAGCTCTCGCGAGCGCAAGGGTAACTTTTGGAGCGATTGGCGCGCGCGAGCGTGCCATCTCATTCCCGATAGACGAGGACCGGGATCTTGCTGTGCGTCAGCGTTTTCGCGGTCACGCTGCCGAGGAGAAGACCGGCGATCCCGCGCCGGCCGTGCGAGCCCATGACAAGGAGATCGCATCCGTGCTTCTCCGCCGTCGCGAGGATCGCTCTGTCGGGGTGCGCATCGCTCACGTGCTCGACCGCCGCGGCGACACCCGCCGGCGTCCGCAGCCTTCTTCATGCGCTCCAAGAGCTGAGTGGCGGCCGCGGCCATGTTGGCCTCGTACTCCTGCGGCGGAAACATGACAGCGATCTCGCCCACGGCAATGCTCGACCAGGGCAGCGACACGTGAACGATCGTGACTCTTGGCGCCCAGAGCCTTCGCCAGACCCAACTCCCTGGCTCAGGGCCTTGTCGGAGAGCTCCGAGCCGTCGACGGCGATCAGCAAGTGCTTGTACATGTGGAGAGACTTTCTGTGTGAGCGTGCTGAAGGGCGTTCGCAGGCTGTCGATGCGCCCAAATACGGCCGCAGCCGGCGCGTAATATTCTGTGGATAAATCTCGTTCACACGAATTCGAGTTCGCGTCATAAGGCCAACTTTGCATTCTTCTGGAAAATCGAGCCGACGTCTTTTCGCCGGTCTCGTCCCGTGACGCAAGAAAAGCTCAACAAACACCTTGTGCATTGACGCGCATCAACACCGACACAATGCGGGCATGCCAGAAAGTGTGAAACCCTTATTGACCTCAGGCATTGCTCGATAACGGGTCATACAGTGAGGAGGAGCGTACCCATGAATGCCAAGACATCGCGGTCAATCATCGACTCACCAAGAGCCGACAATCCTGCCATGGCCGCCTTCGAATCCTGGATCAATCTCAACCGCCCCGTGATGGAGGCGATGTCGGAGCTCAACGGCCGCTGGATCGAGCAATTCTCGAAGGCGAACAGCGAGTGGATCGGATTCGTGAACCGCAGGCTCAACGAGGACATCGCGGCCTCGCAGCGGATCATGGAGTGCAAGACGCTACAGGACGTCTTTTCCGCCTACTCCGACTTCTTCCAGCGGGCGCAGCAGCAGTACCAGGCCGAGATCCAGTACTTCGCCCGCCTCAATCAGAAGCTCGCCGACGAGACGGCGAGCGCGATGAAGGCCAGCATGGATCAAGTCGACGCCGAGATAAGGCACTGACGTCACCACCGAGAGGGGACACAGGCGAGCGGCGGCGTTGTACCTGTCTGCTCGCACGAGTTAGCTCACGGTATCGGCGCCTGCATCGGCGATCAGCCGAGCACGGTCACTTCCGCTCCTGACTGCACTCAGGTGACGCTGTCCTTCTCCGGGGCAACGATGGTGCGGCGCGCGAGCGGAGACAGCAGGACGACCACTGATATCAGCGCCAGCGCGATCAGGGCCGCGACGGCGATCTCGCCCGCACCCGAGCCCAGATAGCGGACGATCAGAGCGACGAGCAGATCGTACTTCACCACTGCGATCGTACTGGCGACCACACCGGCGAGCTTGGCAGCGAGCTCGACCTCGGGCGTATGGCGGCGGAAGAAGAAGAGCACGATCAGCAGCGCCCAGGCGCCGAAGATGAAGCTCATGAAGGTGACGATGGGCTTGAAGCCCTGCCCCTGCTGGACGCCGTAGAGCGCGTCCGCGGTCTGCACGAAGCCCTGGCTCATGAGCGGGAAGAAGATCATGGCGATGGCGCCGACGAGCACGCCGACCTCGATGCGTCCGACCAGGTGGGGTAGTGGCGCGCCACGCCGTCATGGCGAAGCGCGAGCAGGATGCTGATGGCGAGCAGCACCAGCAGGAAGAAGACCTTGAGCGGCAGCAAGAGCGTCGTGCACCTGCCCGGTCAGCGAGCGCTGCGCAGGCGCTTCGTAGAGCTTGGAAATCGCGCCCTTGAAACGCTCCTGCGCACGGCAGCACTCGGCGTCGGTCGAGAGCTTGGGTGCCGCCGACAGCGGCGTCGAGGCGAAGCAGAAGCGCTTGCGCTCGGCCGCGGGCTCGGCCTCGAACAGCGGCTCGGCCTCGCAGTTGCGGATGAACTCCTTGAGGCCCAGGCGCGCGCCGCTCACCTGCGCGACGTTCGAAATCGCCTCGAGAAGCGCCACCCGCTCGCACGGGCGCGTGGCGGTGCCGCAGCCAGCAGGCTCGCTCTTGTCGGCGGCGAGCGTCGCCGGGCTCAGATCCCAGACCGACTTGATAGGGGCTCGCCGCGAGCCCGCTGCCGATCAGGTAGGAGATGGCGCTGACGGCGATGATGCCGACGATGAAGCGCAGCCGCCCGAGACGCACGTAGCGCCAGTACATGTCCACGAAGGCGCACGACGGCAGGTAGAACGCGGCAAGGGCCACGAGGCCGAGCGTCGGAAAGAACAGAAACAGATGGCTGTCGTGGGTTGCCAGCATGAGCCAGCCGGAATCCCAAAACTCCCAGGCCAGCAGCGCCGTCTCGGCGATGAAGGAGGCTCCGAGGATCACATAGACGATGAAGACAAACGCTCTGGCGCCGAACAGCATATCGGGGGATCCGTGGGTGAGGGCTTGCATGGGCTTGCCCATTATGCGCGAGCGCGATCGCTTGCGGGCCTAGAGCTTTGCGGCCACGGTGGCGGCCGCATTCCGATGGGCACGAGGCGTTGACAGGCGTCAAATCAGGTCTTGCGGCGCAAGCTTATGGTTGGCGGCGTGCGAGCGCACGCTGCCATGCCACCCCGCCATGCCTGAAATCGAGAGGAGAAGCCACCGTGAGCATTTTGAGGATCGTCGCCGCCTCGGCATTCCTCGCCGGCATTCAGCCGCTCTATGCGCAGGAGCAGGGCGATCCGAAACGCGGATTGAGCTACGCCGAGAAGGCCTGCACGGAGTGCCACGGCGTAATGCCCGCCGACGACCTATCGCCCTTGCTCGACGCGCCGACGTTCCAGTCGGTCGCGAATACACCCGGCATGACGTACACCGCCCTCAGCGTGTGGTTCCAGAGCCCGCATCCCTCGATGCCGAACCTCATCATCCCGCCGGAGGACCTCGCCAACGTCATCGCCTACATCATGAGCTTGAAGGACGTGAAGGAGCAGCGTTGAGGCGGCGCGGGCGATCGCAACCTGCCCGGAAAATGAGTGGCTTCGGTCGCGAGGCGCGTCAGCTCAGCTCGCGGATCTTGAACTGAAGCCCGCCCTTGGGCGTCAGTGTCACAGTCGCGTTGATGCCGGGCGGCTCCTTGCCGACGTACTCGGGCCGGAAGCGGCGCAAGAGGATCGAGAGCGCGAGCGTGTTCTCGACTTGGCTCATGGCGCCGCCGATGCACGAGCGCTTTCCCGCACCGAACGGGATGTAGCTGAGCTTGACCTGCTTCTTCCCCTTGTCCATCCAGCGCTCGGGCTGGAACGCCTCGGGCTCGTCCCAGAAGCGTGCATTGTGATGGGCACCGTAGCCGAAGATCACGATGCGGTCGTTCGGCTTGATCTCCTTGCCGGCGATCGTCGTCTGCCTTGGTGGCGACGCGGATCAGTCCCCACACCGGCGGATAGAGCCGCATCGTCTCCTGGATCACGGCGCGCGTATAGGCGAGGCCCGAGTAGTCTGCGGCCGTCGGCTCGCGCTCGCCGTACACCGTCTCGCCCTCGCGGCGAATGCGCTCGGCGGCCTCGGGGTGCTTGGAGGTCAGATACATGGCCCAGGCGAGCGTGAGCGCGGTCGTCTCGGTGCCGGCCCAGAGATACTGCTTCATCTCGTCGACGGCCTGCTGCTGATCGAACTCGGGCACCGCGGGATCGGCGACGGCGTCCTCGATCATGCTGAGGAGCGTGCGCTCGCGCTCCTCGCGCGGATCGGCACCGATGACCATCGGCGGCACGCCGGCCCATACCTCCATGGCCTTCGACGCGTCCTCCTCGGTGATCTCGAAGTCCTCGCCCGCGACCTTCCGGAGCCGGATCGACTTGTGGTTCATCACGTCGGTGTAGGTCTTGACGCACTTGAAGACGACATGCGGGTTGAACGGCATGTCGCGATCGAAGAGCGCCTTGCAGATCATGTCGGCGGCGAGCGTCCACGTTTGCTCGACCATCTCGAACGTCTCGCCGGACTTGGCGAGGCCAGCCCACAAGCTCCATCTTCGTGCGGATCGCGGCGAGGAAGTAGGGGATGTACTCGGCGAACATGTCGGGGTGGAACGCCGGCTGCTGGGGCATGCGAATTTTCTGCCAGAGAGCGCCGTCGTTCGTGATCATGCTCTTGCCGAAGATCGGCTTCAGGCCGTCGAAGTATTTGATGTAGTCGTCGGCCTTGGTGACGAGCACGTGCTTGAAGTGCTCCGGTTCCGACAGAAGCACGATCCGCTGCGTTCCGAGATTGACCGTGATAACCGGTCCGTGACGCTCCGCCATGGTCATGAACGTGCGCATGGGATTCTCGGGGTCGCCCTTGAGGAGCGCTCCGAGTTTGAACCAGATGCTGCTTTCCTCGCCGAGGCCCTGGGCGTGGGCGGGAGCATGTTCTTCGGTGCTGTGCGCGGTCATTCCGAGTATCTCTGGGCTTGCCTGACTTTAGGCTCTCGTTCGTCGGGGCGATGCGATCAGATCCACGAGCCGCTAAAAAGTGTGGGCGCGAGGGCCCACATAGGATCGCCCTTCATCGGCTTTGAAGGCGGCTCGAGACTATCACACGCGGAATTAGCGGCGGCTGTTCCCTAGGGTACGCGCGGTTGTCGTCGTTGTTGTGGTCAAGTATTGATCCCGGCATTGCCCCTGTCCATGCGGCGACGAGGCCCAGCGACACTTTTGACTTCGAGCGCGTTGTGAAAGCAACGCTTGAGTATCCTGCAACTATAGCGAGGGCGAGAAGAGCGCACGTTCCTGGTTAATCGGTCCTGAAATCCTTACACTTTCCCCATCAATCTTTATTTGATCTGACGCAAAAAGCGCCAGGGCATGGGGATAAATTTGATGCTCTGCATTAAGGACGCGCGCTGCCAGCACTTCCGACGTGTCGCCGTCGAGGACCGGCACCGCCGCCTGAGCCAGGATCGGGCCGTCGTCCAGCTCCGGCCGGACGAGGTGCACGGTGCAGCCTGAGATCCTGACGCCCGCGGCGAGCGCCCGTTCGTGGGTCTTGAGCCCCTTGAACGCGGGCAGCAGCGAAGGGTGGATGTTCATCATCCGGTTCTGCCACTTGCCGACGAAGTCCGAGGTCAATAGCCGCATGAAGCCGGCGAGGGCCACGATATCGACGCGGGACGCGGTGAGGACGGCGTGGAGCTGCCCGTCGAAATGCTCACGGCTCTCATAATGTTTGTGGTCGAGGCCGAGAGTCGGGATGCCTTGCGATTTGGCCCAGGCAAGCCCCGGCGCGTCGGGGCGGTTCGAAACCACGATCACGATCTCGGCCGGGTAGCCGGGGGCGCGGGCGGCCTCGACGAGAGAGCGCATGTTCGACCCGCGGCCGGAGATCAGGATGGCGACGCGTTTCCTGGCTGTCATGGCGGGAGCCTTAGCACGAGGCGCGGGTGCGGTGCAGCCGGCGATCAACTGTCGTTAGCGGGCGCGTGGTCGCGGGCCGGCCCTGTGAACCGGCTCTGTGGCCATGACCTTCAGGAGGTCATCCCCCGGTGCCCGGATCTGCAATTTACCCCGCCGACGCAGAACGCCAGTGCGCCACGGCATCGTCGGCAGTAGCAGCATAACGTACGCGCGGCTTCGAGAGGCCAGCCACAAGCAGTGTCCGCCGGACGCTCTTCCCGGCGCCGACAAAGTAAACCTTCGTCCCCGCGTTATGCAGCTTATGTACGAAGGCATCGAGCGCCTTGGCCGCCGTGCTGTCGATCATCGGGACATCTGTCAGATCGAGGACGAAAACTTTCGGGCGCTCGCCGATGCGATCGAGCACAGCGCTGACGGCCGCCGTCGCACCGAAGAAGAATGCGCCCCTTATCCGGTAGACGACGGCATCGCCCTTGAGTGCTTGGGGTTCGTAGGCGCTCCGATCAGCTCCGGATTGATCCGCCTCGTCCTCGATGACGAGCCGGCCGCCCCCTTCCACCTCGACGGCTTCCGCCATGCGATCCAGGAACAGGAAGGCGCCGAGCGTGACGCCGACGCCGATCGCAGTCGTCAGGTCCACAAATATGGTGAGCAGAAAGGTCGCCATCAGAACCGTCGCGTCGCCGCGGGACGAGCGCAACAGACTGGCGAACTCGACCTTCTCCGTCATGTTCCAGGCGACGACGGTCAGAACGGCGCCGAGCGCGGCCAGCGGGATGTAGCTGGCAAGCGGCGCGGCAACAGCCATGAACAGCAGGATATAGACGGCGTGGAGCATCCCCGAGATGGGGCTTCGCGCTCCGGCGCGGACGTTGGTTGCCGTGCGCGCGATGGTCCCCGTCACGCACATGCCGCCGAAGGCTACGGCGGCAATGTTCGCGGTGCCTTGCGCAACGAGCTCGCAATTGGAGCGGTGCCTGCGCCCGGTCATGCCGTCGGCGACGACGGCCGAAAGCAGAGACTCGATCGCACCCAGCAGTGCGATCGTCACCGCATCCGGAAGAACCGCCTGGATCTTGGCGAGGTCGAACGACGGCAGCGTGGGAGCCGGAAGCGCGTGGGGAACGCCGCCAAACCGCGAGCCAATGGTCGCCACATCGAGATCGAAGAGCCAGGTCAGGGCGGCTGTCGCGGCAACGGCAATGAGAAAGCCCGGCCACTTCGGCCGCACGCGGCGAAGGCCGACGATGGTGCCGATCCCGAGCAGGGACAGCATCACTGTTGCGGGATTGATGGTGTGGATGCTTGCAGCGATGGCGGAGAACTTGGGGAACAATGCCGCCGGCTCCTTGGCCATATCGAGCCCGAGCAGATCCTTCAGCTGGCTCGCAAGAATGATGACGGCGATGCCGGCGGTGAAGCCCACGGTCACCGGAAACGGGATGTACTTGATGTAGGTGCCGAGCCTCAGAAAGCCGATGGCGATCATCATGATGCCGGCCATCACGGTCGCCAGCACCAGGCCGTCGTAGCCATGGCGCTCGACGATCGAAGCTATGAGCACGATAAACGCGCCCGCCGGACCGCCGATCTGGAAACGGCTGCCGCCCAGCGCGGAAATCAGAAAGCCGCCGACAATCGCCGTATAGAGCCCTTTGTCTGGCGACAGGCCCGACCCGATGGCAATCGCCATAGACAGCGGCAAGGCAACGATTGCCACGGTGAGGCCAGCGACGGCGTCGGCGCGAAACTGCGCCCACCCGTAGCCCTCACGCAAGACGTTGACGAGCTTCGGCGTGAAAAGTTCTTTGAACGACGGCTCATGCCTCTTCGTCGCGCGCGCAGACGCATCCATCGTCGTCCGTCTCCTCGGTCAAGGAGCGGCGGGATCGTCGGCTCGTCGTCGGCGGTCGCCGTCGCGGTGTCGGCGGGAGCCATAGCACAGCGCGCGAGTCGCGTGCAGCGGATGTCTGACCTTCGTCAGCGGGCGCGTGGTCGCGGAGATCTTTTTGTGGCGCTGGACTTCCGTGCCTCTCAGCTAAGGCTCAACGCATCCGGGCGCGCTTGCGCACGCGCACGTTGGCAACGGTGCGCGGCGTGAGCTTGGGCCGGCCCATCATCATCCTGTTCGCGCGCAATGCGGTATAGCGCCGACAGCTTGGACGGGAGGCCGAGCAACCGCGGGCGGCAACGCGCTTCCTCTTTGGCGAAGACGCTGTCCGGCTTTCCTTTGCCGGTGCCTTTGTCGTTTCCACTGCGCGAACCGCGGAGGCAGCAAGCACGACCGCGGGCACGGCAGCGCCCTCAGCATCTGCGACTTGTGCAGAGGGTTGCGGTGGGACCGCAGAATTCTCTGCCGCCACTTGGGGAGTGGTACCCGGAGGAGGCTCGCACAATGCGACCGCGCCGGCCTCAATGTCCGTGCCGGGCCGCGCATCCTCAACGAAGTAGTATTTGTTGCAGACACCGATGCGCGGCGGCAGGCGCGTGCGCTCGAATGAATCGTGGCCTTGCTTGAGAGTAGTCCAGAAGCCGCTCCATTTGTTCGCGGCGTGGGCGGCGAAGTTCTCGTCCGTCATCCTGAAGGGGAACACGTGCACGGGCACCCAAACCACGCCAGCGCTCAAGGCCTCGGAGACAAGCGTGTAGATCTCGGCATTGACGCGATCCGTCATGGCGAAGCAGCCCACCGAATTGCAGCCGCCATGGATCAGAATGTTGGAGCCGCTCCGTTCGTTGGCCTGGTCGTAGACATTCGGAAAGCCGACCTCGAGGGAGCGGGTCCAACGCCGGCCGTCGTGGAGCTGGTGGATGGTTATAGTGTAGAAGCCTTCGGGAGCCTGCCGGTCGCCCTCGCGCAACTTGGGCCCGAGCGTTCCCGACCAATAGCAGATCGGATAAGACGCAAACGGGACGTAGGTGCCGTCCTTCTCCATCCAGATCTCGAGCGCGGATTCGGCTTTAAAGACGCGGATCAGCAGGGGCGAGCCGAGCTTCAAGCCCGCGAGCGCAAGACGGTAGTAAAGAGTAGCCGGATCCGGCGTGCCGGGCAGCGGCAACTGGAGGTTCCCTTCCTTGGCGGCGGCCTTGCGGGCTAGCCTTTCGGCGGCGGCACTGTCGGGCTCGGCAGAATCGGCACGAGCGCCAATGGCGTTCGCGCACGCGATGGCCGCGATCAGCGCGCAAGCTGTCAGCCCCTTGGCGAGGACCGGAGTCGTCCTAATTTTCGGCGTCAGTTCCGCCAATGCGCTTCAGCCCCCCGGCTTCCAGCTCACCACCAGAAGAATTTCGGATTGCCCCCGCGATAAGGCCGCCTTCCGCGGTCATCGCGGTCGTAGGAGTAGTAATCATAGGGGTAGAAGTAGTTGTCGGGCGGCCGGCGCCGTTTCTTCAAGGCGCCTTGCGGCTCGCCGCTGATGACGACCACGAAGTCCGTGGCCTTGCCCGTCTCCTTGTGCATCGCCTCATCAGAGATGATGAGTGACGAGCCGGGCCAGACGGATTCGGAAACCTTCGTGAGGATTTCCGGCGGGATGGTCACGCGGTCGAGCGCGGCTGAGGCTGCGCGCAGATCGGTCGGCGGCGTCGGCGCACTCTGATCCGCCTTCTGCTTCTTGCGCGGGCGTGGATTCCATTCGTCATAGGTGGCGTCCTCGGCGACGGCGTCGGAGCGGCGCGCGAGCGAGACGGCGCTCCAGCGCATCTCGTTACCGCCGTCGGCATAGTCGACGGCGGTGAAAATGTGTGTGCCGATGGGCTGCTCGGGATTTTGGATCGTCACCGGGCTCTCGAGCACCGGCTCGAAGCCCTGGCGTAAATAGAGACGCTGCGTCTTCAGGCTGACGAAGACGGATACCGGCAGCATCTTGCGCTCGGCCTCCTTCGCCGCGTCGACAGCTGCCACTCGCGCTGCCTCCGCAGTGTTGGCTTCCTCGGTCGCTTTCGCGTGCGCATCATTTGCCGGCTGTGCGGCCGCGTTGGCTGCCGCAAGCTGCGCCTCCGCAGCCGTCAGTGCTTCCGCGGCCTTGACCTTCGCTTCCTCGGCGCTCTTGATGTCGTTTGGCTTCTTTGCTTCGGCAAGCCACTTATCGACACGGGCCACTCTCGCATCAGCCTTGGTCTTGGCCACTTCCGCGGCGCGGACCTTCTTCATGACCTTGTTCTTTTCAAGGGTCTTCTGCTTCAGAGCAGCTTGGAATGGCTTTGCACGCTCCGTCGCAGCCGCGGCTTCCGCAGACTTTGCGGCCGCGATCGGCTTCAGCGTCTCGAGCTGCTTCTGTCGTACCGGCCAGTTCTCGACGTTGGGGAGGAGCGCGCTAGGACCCTGCTCTGCCGCGCCGTCCGGCTGGTAAGCCGTGTGGGTCGCGATCGCGACCTCGCCAGCGAAGGGCTTCGGCTGAAAGAGAAGCGGATGTGAGATTGGCACGGGCGCGACGTCGTCTCGAGCAATAATCACGCGCATGCCCATCCTCGTCATGGGGAATATGCGCTCGGCGAAGCTCAAGGGCATGCGGACGCAGCCATGCGATGCGGGGTAGCCCGGCAATTGCCCGGCGTGGAGCGCAATGCCCGACCAGGTTATGCGCTGCATGAATGGCATCGATGCGTCATCGTAGAGGTTGGAGTAGTGTTCCTCCTCCTTCTGCAAGACGCTGAAAATTCCGACCGGCGTCTCGTAGTCAGTCTGGCCGCTCGAGACGGGAGCACGCAGGGTACCGCCCTGCGCGTCGTAGAGGGTCACGCGCTGAGAGGCGAGCGAGACGATCGCTATGACAGGCTTGCCGGTGATGGAATTGGTCGCAATCTCATCTTGCTCTTGCGCCGCAGCGCGCTTTTGCGCGGCCAGGGCCGGACCCGCCATAGCGTACAACACCGACGCGGCGAGGATGGCGAGCGGCAGCCTGGCGTAGCGCGTTCGCGGGAGATTGCAGTTCTTCATCAAGACCTCGAGAAGCGGGATTCTATCGGAGGTCTTCGAGCCCCGTCCGTGCCCCGCTGAGCGTTAATGATTTTGCCGGCAAACTGTTCCCAACTTATGTCCATTGGATGGCGTTTGCCGTTGTTTGACCGGCAGTTCTCGTTTCTCGGCAGCCTAGCACGCACGCTCGCGCGGATCGAGAGAAACGCCCGCAAAGGTGCTTCACCCCTCGTATTTCAAGGCCCCGGAGTAGGTGACCGCCCACGTCTCGCCCTTGCCTTTGGCGGTGGTCTTGGCGCCCGCGGGCGCCCCGATCTCGCCGATTACGTAAGGGGCCTCGCCCCATTCCTGGAGCACGCGCACGAGCCCGTCGGCATCCGCCTTAGCGGTCACGACGACCATGCCGATCCCGCAATTGAACGTGCGCAGCATCTCGGCGTCGTCGAGACGTCCGGCGCGCGCGAGCCAGCCGAAGACGGCGGGCGCCTGCCAGCTCGCGAGGTCGACGCGGGCCGCGACGCTCGCCGGCAGCACGCGCGGCAGGTTCTCCGAGAGTCCGCCGCCGGTGATGTGCGCCAGCGCCTTGATCGCGCCGTCGGCGCCGCCCGTCGCCTCGAGCGCGGTGAGGATCGGCTTCACGTAGATGCGGGTCGGCTCGAGAAGCGCTTCGGCGAGCGATCTCGACGTATCGAACGGAGCCGGCGCATCCCAGGAGAGCTTCTCCTCGGCCACGAGGCGGCGCACAAGCGAGTAGCCGTTCGAGTGCACGCCCGAAGAGGGCAGCCCGATCAGCACGTCGCCGATCGCGACATCGGTGCGCGGCAAGATCTCGCCTCGCTCGACCGCGCCGACAGCGAAGCCCGCGAGATCGTAGTCCCGGCCCTGGTAGTGGCCCGGCATCTCGGCCGTCTCGCCGCCGATCAGCGCGCATCCGGCCTGCCGGCAACCCTGGGCGATGCCTGCAATCACCGTGCGGGCGACCTCGACGTCGAGCTTTCCCACCGCAAAATAGTCGAGGAAGAAGAGCGGCTCGGCGCCCTGGACGACGAGGTCGTTGACGCACATGGCGACGAGGTCGATGCCGATCGTGGCATGACGGCCGGTGTCGATGGCGATCCTCAGCTTGGTGCCGACGCCGTCGTTGGCGGCGACGAGGACGGGATCGCGGAAGCCGGCGCTCTTCAAGTCGAAAAGCCCGCCAAATCCGCCGAGATCCGTGTCGGCGCCGGGCCGCCGCGGTCGACTTGGCGAGCCCCTTTATGGCCGCGACGAGTAGCATTGCCGGCATCGATGTCGACGCCGGAGTCGCGGTAGGTGATCGGGGCGGCGCTCGCGTCCTTGGGCTGGCTCATGCGATCTCTGTCTCAATTCACGAAACAAAACCCAACTTTCGCCCGAATGTCTGCCAGAAGTCGATGTGCGAGCGAAGCGACGGCTCCCGGATCTGGGCCGGGCCCGCTCTATCAGCTCGGGGCATGGCCGGCAACGGGGCGGCGGGCCCAAATCACCCAGGCCGGATATCGGGGGCGAGGGATGAACGGGGTCTACGCCGACAAGAGCAACTTTGCCGCAGCCGCGGCTCTCCTGCTTCGGCCTGCGCGCTATCCGGGGGCAGCGTCAGACGCCGCGTCCGGCGCCAACAAGACGTTCACGGTCGGCAACTATCCGGTCGAGGCACAGGCGAAGAATGCGGTCGCGGCCAAGGAGAAGGCCCACGCCGAAGGACAGCAGGCGGCCTTCCGCTCGCTCCTGAAGCGCATCGTGCCGGTCACCGCCTACAACCGCATGGATCGCCTCAAGACCGCCAACGCCGACGACTTCATCGACGGCGTCGCCGTGCGCTCGGAGCGCAACTCGAGCACGGAGTATATCGCCGCCCTCGACTTCTCCTTCCAGGCGGATCAGGTGCGCGACCTTCTGCGCCGCGAAGGCGTGCCGTTCATCGACGAGCAGGCTCCCAAGTCAATTCTCATTCCGGTGATGCGCGAGACGAGCGGGGCTTCCGACGGCGTGCAGCCGGCTTCGGCGTCAGGCGAGTTTCGCGCCGCGAGCGCACCCTGGAGCGAGGCGTGGAAGCGGGCTCGATCTCGACAATACGCTCACGCCGCTCAAGATCGAGCCGCTGCTGCCGGCGGTGCCGGCCGGCGTCATCCAGACGCTGCTCAACGGAGGGTCAGGCGCGATGAACGATCTCGCCGACCAATACAAATCGGACAACATCCTGTTCGCGGTTGCCGAGATCGACACGTCGATGAAGCGCCTGCACGTGACGGTCGCCGGCGACGACGCCGTCGGTCCGCTGCTCTGGCGGCGAGACTACCGGCTCACCGACAACGACGTGTCGTATGCGATGGAGCTCGCCGCGGTCGTGACGCTCGGCGTGCTCGAGGGGCGGTGGAAAGCCGCCAAGTCTGAAGCCTTCGGCGGCGTCGATGCCGTTCGCGGGTCCAGGCATCGAGGTGCTGCTCGAGGTCGAGTTCTCGAGCCTCGCAGAGTGGAACGAGCTGCGCCGGCGGATCGTCGACACGCCGGGTGTCGACGATGTCCAGATCGGCGCCGTCTCGGCGCGCAGCGCGGAGGTCACGCTGCGCTATCCCGGTGGCGGGCCAGCCGCTCGCGAATACGCTCGCGCGCCAGGGGCTCAGCCTGCGCAGCGATGGCCAGCGCTGGCTCCTACGAGCGAGCTTCCAGTAGGGCCACGGAAAGCGCCTATCCTCGATCAGGCGGGCGATCGATCAAGCCTCCCCATGTCCGCCGGATCGCGCCTGCGCACGCGGCGCGTCAAGAAAACAATGGTCCGAACTGCCCCTTACGTCGTAAAACGCACCGCACCGACGCGGCGCCTGAAAGTAACGGACCCCGCTTGAACATTCCCAATCTCATCACGCTTGGACGGGTCATCCTGGTGCCGGTGGTCTTCTGGCTCCTGGTTTCGGGACAGACGCAGGCCGCGTTCTTCGCCTTCGTCGTCGCGGGCATCTCGGACGGCGTCGACGGGTTCCTGGCCAAGCGCTTCGGCTGGACGACCGAGCTCGGCGCCTATCTCGACCCGCTTGCCGACAAGCTGCTGATTGTCTCGATCTTCGTCGCCCTGGGCGTCAGGGGCGCGCTACCGTCCTGGCTCGTCATCGCCGTCGTCTCGCGCGACATCCTGATCGTTACCGCGGTCGTCTTGTCGTGGCTCCTCGACCATCCCGTCCTGATCAAACCGCTGGCCGTCAGCAAGGCCAACACGGTGGCGCAGATCGTGCTGGCGGCGACGGTGCTTGCCGATGAGGGGTTCGGGCTCGGCCTCTCGGCGCCGAGGACCGTGCTCATCTGGTTCACGGCGGCGCTGACGATTGCCTCGCTCGCGGCCTATCTGCGTGCTTGGCATCGGCACATGTCCGGGTATGAATTCGGGGCCAGGCGGGCCGGCTGCCTCCGGTCCCTGACGGGGTGCATGCTCCTAGTCTGGGCCAGAGAGGGTGATGTCATGCGCGCCGAGCGACAGATCGTCTTCTGGCTCACGGCCGCCGCGCTGCTCATCCTCACGATCGCGCTGCTCAAGGACATCCTGCTGCCGTTCATCGTCGGCATCACGATCGCCTACTTCCTGAGCCCGATCGTCGATCGCCTGTCGAGCTGGGGCGTGAACCGCATCGTCGCTTCGCTGCTCATCGTCGCGGCGGGCGCCGTGCTCCTGATCGCGGCCCTGTTTCTGCTCGTGCCCCTGATCATCGACCCAGGCGCAGCAATTCGCATCGACACTGCCCGCAGAGCTGCAGCGATTGCAGACCATCGATCGAGGCGTGGGCGCGCGAGCGTCTGGGGCCGACGTTCCCGGGCATCGAGGAGGGGATCTCGCGCGCCTCCGACGAGCTGGCGCAGAACTGGGCGAGCCTCGCCGGATGGGCCGCAACGTCGATCTGGAGCGGAAGCCTCGCGATCTTCAATTTCCTGGCGCTGATGCTGGTGACGCCGCTCGTCGTCTTCTATCTCCTGATCGACTGGCACCCGATGCTCGCCAAGATCGACGGCTGGCTGCCGCGCAGCCAGGCGCCGTCCATCCGCGCGCTCGCCTCCGAAATGAACGACGCCGTCGCCGCCTTCATCCGCGGGCAGGGAACAGTCTGCATCATCCTCGGCGCCTTCTATGCCGTGGCGCTGACGGCCGTCGGGCTCAACTACGGCCTGCTCGTCGGTCTCGCCACCGGCGTGCTCGCGTTCATCCCCTTCGTCGGCTGGGCGCTGGGCTTCATGACCGCCGTCGGCGTTGCCGATCGTGCAGTTCTGGCCCGACGTCGTGCCGATCCTGCTCGTCGTCGGCGTCTATCTCGGCGGACAGGCGCTCGATGCCGGCTTCCTCAGCCCCAACATCGTCGGCTCGAAGATCGGGCTGCATCCCGTGTGGCTGATCTTCAGCCTGTTCGTATTCAGCTACCTGTTCGGCTTCGTCGGCGCGCTCGTGGCCGTGCCGCTCGCGGCTGCAATCGCCGTGCTGATGCGGTTCTGCGCTCTCCGTCTACCTCAAGAGCCAAGTCTATCAGGGCGTCGAGGCCCAAGTTCGCCCTACGTCCATCGCTCAACGCGACGGCGCGCCATGACGGCCGGCGCGAGCCAATCTCCCAAGCAGCTGGTGCTCGAGCTACCGCACCGGCAGGCGCTCGGCGCGGAGGATTTCCTGGTCAGCCGCTCGAATGCCGCCGCCGTCGAGATGGTGGACGCCTGGCCGTCGTGGTCGCATCCCGCGGCGCTGGTCGCGGGCCCCAAGGGCGCGGGCAAGAGCCACCTCGCACATGTCTGGCAGCTCAAGTCAGGCGCGCGAAGCGTCGCCGCGGCCGAATATCACGGACGATGCGATTCAGGATCTGAGAAAGCCGGCAGGCGCTGATCGTCGAGGACATCGATCGCGGCGTCGCGAACGAGCAGACGCTCTTTCACCTGCTCAACCTCGCGCGGGAAAAGAAATTCTCGATGCTGCTGACGTCGCGCAAGGCGCCGGGCGAGATCAGCATCACGCTTCCCGACCTGAGGTCGCGCTTGAGGGCGTTGCCGCTGCTCAGGATCGACGCGCCGGACGAGGGCCTGCTCAAGGCCGTGCTGGTGAAGCTCTTCGCCGATCGTCAGCTCGCGGTCGAGCCGCACGTCGTGGCCTATCTGGCGCTGCACATGGAACGGTCGATGGAGGCGGCCAGCCAGGTCGTCGAGGCGACCGACCGGCTCTCGCTCGCCATGCAGCGCAAGGTGACGCGCGCGATCGCCGCCGACGCGCTCGCCAGCGTAGGCATCCGGGGCGACGGCGAGTAGGGTCCTCACAGCCTCTGATATCCCGCGACGCGGCCACGATCCGGCTGCCCGCGCTCATCCTCAGCGTTGCTCGGAGGGTACTTGCGGTTGCAGCCACAGTTGTGATTCATGTCATTATCCTGTCGCATGAGCATCGCCACATCCGGCCAGACCGAGCGGCAGTCGGGAGCAAGCAATGGCCTCAGCGAAGGGTAAGGCGCAGGAGAAGGTCCAGGCGGTGAGCGCGGTGCCCGAGGGCCCTGCCCGGTTCTACAATCGCGAGCTGTCGTGGCTGCAGTTCAACAGGCGCGTTCTCGAGGAAGCGCAGAACAAGCGCCATCCGGTGCTCGAGCGCCTCAGATTTCTTTCGATCTCGGCGTCGAACCTCGACGAGTTCTACATGGTGCGCGCCGCCGGCATCCACGGCCAGATCGTGGCCGGCGTCACGACGCTGACGCAGGACGGCCTCACGCCCAAGCAGCAGCTCGCGGAGATCAACCGGTTTGCGGCGAGCCTCGTCGCCGACAAGCAGGCGTGCTGGAACGCGCTCAAGAAGGACATGGCCGCGGCCGGCATGCATATCGTCGAGCCGGGGGATATCAACGACGAGCGAGCGCTCGTGGCTCGAGCGGCTGTTCATGTCGCACGTCTTTCCCATCCTGACGCCGATCGCCATCGATCCGGCGCATCCCTTTCCGTTCATTCTCAACAAGGGCCTCACCGTCGCCGTCTGGATGCAGCGCAAGACCGACGGCAAGAGCATGAGCGGGCTCATTCCGATCCCGAGCCAGCTCGAGCGCTTCATCCGGCTCGCGCGTCAGCGATGGCAAGCCATCGGAGCAGCGCTTCATTCAGCTCGAGCACGTGATCGCGCTCTTTATCGACGAGCTGTTCCCGGGCTTCGAGATCAAGAGCCAAGGTGCGTTTCGCGTGCTGCGCGACAGCGACATCGAGATGCAGGAGGAAGCGGAAGACCTGGTGCGCTCGTTCGAAACGATGCTCAAGCGGCGCCGGCGCGGCCATGTCATCCGCCTCGAGCTCGACGCAAGGATGCCGGACCGGCTGAAGAAGTTCGTCGTCGAAGAGCTCGAGGTCGGCGAGCAGGAGGTGTTCATCAAGAACGGCCTGCTCGGGCTGTCGGACATCTCCCAGCTCATCATCGCCGACCGGCCGGACCTGCTGTTCAAGCCCTACAATCCTCGCTTTCCGGAGCGCATCCGCGAGTTCAACGGCGATTGCTTCGCGGCGATCGTCAAGAAGGACATCATCGTCCACCACCCCTACGAGAGCTTCGACGTCGTCGTGCAGTTCCTGCGCCAGGCGGTGGCCGATCCCAACGTGATGGCGATCAAGTGGACGCTCTACCGCACCTCGCGCGACAGCCCGATCGTGCATGCGCTCAAGGAAGCGGTGGAAGCCGGAAAGTCCGTCACGGCCGTGGTCGAGCTCAAGGCGCGGTTCGACGAGGCGGCCAATATCCGCTGGGCACGCGATCTCGAAAACGCGGGCGTGCACGTCGTCTACGGCTTCATCGAGCTCAAGACGCACGCCAAGCTCGGCCTGATCGTGCGGCGCGAGAACTCGGAGCTCGTCACCTACTGCCACATCGGCACGGGCAACTATCACGCGCAGACGGCGCGCATCTATACCGACCTGTCGCTGTTCACGACCGATCCCGACGATTGCGCGCGACGTGACGCGCATCCTCAATTTCGTGACCGGCTACGGCGAGCCGGCCGAGCTCGAGCACATGGCGGCCAGCCCGCACGGCATCAGAGACCGCATCGTCGACGCACATCCGCGAGGAGATCGAGCACGCGAAAGCGGGCCGCCCGGCGGCGATCTGGATGAAGATGAACTCGCTCGTCGACGCCCAGATCATCGACCGCCTTTACGAGGCGAGCCAGGCCGGGGTCGAGATCGATCTCATCGTGCGCGGCGTCTGCTGCCTCAGGCCCGGCATCCCGGGGCTTTCGGAGAATATTCGCGTGAAGAGCATCATCGGACGGTTCCTCGAGCACGCGCGCATTTACTGTTTCGGCCGCGGCAAGGACTTGCCGTCACCGAGCGCGGCCGTATACATCAGCTCCGCGGACATGATGCCGCGCAACCTGGACCGGCGCGTCGAGGCCATGGTGCCGATCAAGAATGCGACGGTTCACGAGCAGGTTCTCGACCAGATCATGGTTGCGAACTCTGAAGGACAATCAGCAGAGCTGGCTGATCAATGCCGGACGGCTCGTCGGCGCGCATCGAACCGGCGCCGGGGGAGGAACCCTTCAATGCGCATCAATATTTCATGACCAACCCGAGCCTCTCGGGACGCGGTCAATCGCTGAAGGAGCATTTTCCGCCGCGGTTCAATCTCCTGCAAAAGGACTGATCAGGAATCTTCGTGACGAGCCTGGCACAGCTGCTCAGCGGACGGAGCCGGTATCACGGAGCTCGAACCGCTCGGCGTGATCGATATCGGGTCGAACTCCGTGCGCCTCGTCGTCTACGAGGGCGCCGTGCGGACCGCGACAGCCGCTTTTCAACGAGAAGGTCCTGTGCGGGCTCGGGCGCGCCGTCGCGACCACCGGCAAGCTCGGCGAAGAGGCCGTCGAGAAGGCGCTCGAGGCCTTGCGCCGCTTTCGCGCCATCGCGCGCATCCTCAAGGTGAAGAACCTGCGCGCCATCGCCACGGCCGCGGTGCGCGACGCCGCCGACGGGCGAGACTTCATCGTCAAGGCCGAGAAGGCCTGCGGCGTGCAGGATCGAGGTGCTGTCGGGCGAAAAGGAAGCCGAGTTCGCGGCCCAGGGCATCCGCATGGGCTTCGTGGACGCGGACGGTCTTGCCGGCGATCTCGGCGGGGGAAGCCTCGAGATCATCGACATCTACAAGGACCGGCTGAACGACGCGCGACGCTGCCGCTCGGCGGCCTGAGATTGATCGATCAGACCGGCGACAAGCTCGACAAGGCGCTGCCGCTCGTCGACGAGGCCATCGCGCGCGTCAACTGGCTGGTCAAAGGGCGCGGGCGGCCATTCTACGCGGTCGGCGGCACGTGGCGCGCGCTCGCCAAGCTGCACATGGCGCACATCGACTATCCGCTGCGCGTGATGCACGGCTATTCCATCCCGACGCGCGAGGCGATCGAGTTCTGCCAGCTCGTGCGCAGAACCAAGAAGCTGTCGTCGCTTCCCGGCATCGAGGACGTGGCGCGGGCGCGCCGCGAGGTGCTGCCCTACGGCGCGCTCGTGCTCGAGCGGCTGCTCGAAGTCGCTTGCGCCGTCGGAGGTCGTGTTCTCGGTCTTCGGCATCCGCGAGGGGCTGCTGTTCAGCCTGCTGCCGGAGCACGAGCGCGACGAAGGATCCGCTGCTGTGCTTCTGCGAGGATCTACGCGCGCCTCAGGTCGCGCTCGGTCGAGCATGCCTACGAGCTGTGCTCGCTGGACGGACGCGCTGTTTTCGGGCGACGGGCCGAAGGAAACGCCGGAGGAGCGGCGGCTGCGGCATGCCGCCTGCCTCATCTCCGACATCGGCTGGCGCGCGCACCCCGACTACCGGGGCGAGCAGAGCCTCAACGTCATCGCGCACGCGGGTCTCGCCGGCATCGATCACCCGGGGCGGATCTTTCTGGCCCTCTCCGTCTATTTCCGCCACGACGGCCAGGACGACGGAGGCGGTGACGATCTTTCCGAACGGCTCAAGGCGGCGGTGAGCAAAAGGGCGCAAAAGCGTGCGCGCATCATCGGCGCGGCCGTACGCACGGCGCACATGCTGTCGATCGGCATGCCGGGCGTCATCGACGAGACGCCGCTTGAGCTACGAGGGGAAAAAGCTCGTGCTGACCCTTCCCAAGGCCTATGCGGCGCTCGACGGCGAACGCCTCAGGCGGCGGCTGAGCGTTCTTGCCGCACTGCTCGAGCGCGAGCCCGAGGTGAGGATCGTCAGATCGCGAGCTAATGGCGCTTGCGCGAGGGGATGCGGTGCTTGCCACAATTCCTGCTAAATGTTCTGCACTTCACTGTCGACTCGCCGCAAACCCGCAGGACGCACGATCCATGGCCGACGATCCGTATCAAATCCTAGGCGTCCCGCGCAGGCGCCTCGGACGAGGATATTCGGCGCGCCTATCTCAAGCTCGTCAAGGAGTTGCATCCCGACGTCAACCCGTCGCGGACCGCCGAGGAGCGCTTCAAGAAGGTGACGGCGGCGCACGACATCCTCGGCGATCCGGAGCGGCGCCGGCAGTTCGACAACGGCGAGATCGACGGGATGGGCGAGCCGCGCCGCTACACGGCACGCGAGCATGCCGGGGCCGGCGCGCGGGGCGCGCGGGCGGGGCGGGCCGATCTTCGAGGACTTCGGCGACATCTTCTCCGACATCTTCTCGGGCGGGAGCGGGAGCGCGAAGCGGGACGCCGCGGCTTCGCGCCGCGCGGCCGCGACGTGCGCTACACGCTCGAGATCGACTTCATCGAGGGCGTGCAGGGCGCAAAGAAGCGCGTCACGATGCCGGACGGCGGCGTGCTCGATCTCAACGTGCCGGAAGGGATGAACGACGGTCAGGTGCTGCGCCTGCGCGGGCGGGGACAGCCGAGCCCGGCCGGCGGGGAGGCGGGCGATGCGCTGGTCGAGATCCGCGTCCGGCCGCATCGCGATTTCAAGCGCCAGGACGACGACATCCTCCTCGAGCTGCCGATCACGATCGACGAGGCGGTGCTCGGGGCGAAGGTCGAGGTGCCGACGGTTCGGCGGCGCGTTCAGCTCACGATCCCCAAGGGGACGAGCTCGGGTCAGGTGCTGCGTCTCAAGGGCAAGGGCGTGAAGAACAATACGACCGGGCGTGGTCGGCGACGAGCTCGTCACCGTGCGCATCGTGCTGCCCGACGTCATCGACGACAGCCTGTCGTACTTTCTGACCGAGTGGCGTCAGAAGCACCGCTACGATCCCGGCCGGCGCGGCTAGGCGTTCCAGCGCGCTCGGCGGCTCACTTCAGTGCGGCCTCGGAGCGCGGGCTTGGCCTCGATGGCGACGACCTCGCCCTTGACGAGCGTCAACGCAAGCTCGCCGCGCTTGAAGCGCAAGGCATCCTCGCCGAAAAGCTGGCGCCGCCAGCCCTTGAGAGCCGGGATGTCCGGCTCGCTCTCGGTGGCGATGCGCTCGAGGTCGCCGGCGTCGGCGATCAGGCGCGGGGCCACGCGGTGGCGGGCGGCCGACGCCTTGAGCAGCACCTTCAGCAGCTCGCGTCGTCGCCGATGGCCTCGGCCGACAGCGGCTGGGAGTGATTGAGCGGCGGCACGGTCTTCGGGTCGCGCGCGAGCCCGCGCTTC
The DNA here is from genome assembly GCA_963821565.1 of uncultured Alphaproteobacteria bacterium. Classification (GTDB taxonomy): domain Bacteria; phylum Pseudomonadota; class Alphaproteobacteria; order Rhizobiales; family Hyphomicrobiaceae; genus Hyphomicrobium_C. The sequence continues at coordinate 216,357 of CAWGEK010000002.1, read as the reverse complement.
ACGGCGTCGACGATCTCGCGTGCGCGCTGCGATCGCGAAAAGCCCTCGCTCAAGGTGCTGCAGCTCGGAGAGCTGCTCGGGGCTCGTCGGCGCCTGGTTGGCGATGTCGTAGAGCGCCTCGTCGCGCAGGATGCGGCCGCGCGGCACGTCCTGGGCCTGGGCGAGCGCGCTCGCGCCAGGCGGCGAGCTCGATCAGGACGGCGAGCGACTTGCGGTTCTTGACGCGCATCTTGAGCCGCTGCCACGCATCCTCGGGATGCGTCTCGTAGGTGCCCGGGAGCGGTGAGCTCGGCCATCTCCTCGGTCGAGCCAGTGGGCGCGATCGGTCGCCTCGAGCTCGGCCTTGAGGTGGCTGTAGATGTCGCGCAGGTGGGTCACGTCGCCGAGCGCGTAGGTGAGCTGCTTGTCGGAGAGCGGGCGGCGGCTCCAGTCGGTGAAGCGCGACGACTTGTCGAGGTCGCGGCCGGTAACCCGCTTCACCAGGTTGACGTAGCTCACGCTTTCGCCGAAGCCGCACACCATGGCGGCGACCTGCGTGTCGAACACGGGCTTGGGGATGAGGCCCGCCTCCGAGTAGACGATCTCGATGTCCTGGCGCGCGGCGTGGAAGACCTTCATCACGCGCTCGTTGGCCATGAGGTCGTAGAACGGCTTCAGGTCGATGCCCGCCGCCAGCGGGTCGACGATCGACCTCGATCGTCGGGGCCCGCGAGCTGGATGAGGCACAGCTCGGGCCAGAACGTCTGCTCGCGCATGAACTCCGTGTCGACCGCAACGAAGTCGCGGTCGGCGAGGCGGGAGCAGATATCGGAGAGGTCGGAATTTGAGGTGATTACGTGCATTGCGGGCGTGTTATAGCCCACGTCCGCAGGCTTGTCGCGAGGCTTTGGGACGCGCCTCAACGGCGCCCGCAGCGTGCCCTCCGCTCACTCCGGTTTCGCCCGCATCACCGAGAAAGTCTTGTTCGGCCGGAAGGGCTGGGCGTAGACGACCGTGCCCGCCTCGGGGTTCTCGGTGCTGTTGTGGCGCAGGATCGCAGTGCCCGTCGGGATGCGCCTCCAGCCAGGCCTTGAGCTCGTTGCTGTGCTTGGCCTCCACGGGGTGCGCGAAGCGCGCCAGGAAACCGAACTCGCCCGCGTATTGGTTAAAGACGGCGATCGGCCCTTGCTTGTAGGGCGTCGAGCGCCTTCGCCGAGCGGGGCGAGATCGTAAAGCCTGAAGAGACTCGCGGCTGGCATTGAACGGCGACCGTCGCGAAGAGGAGCGCGCTCGACGCCGCGATCGCAAGCGCCTGGCTGCGCAGGCCCTGCGCGCGGAGCAGCAGGAGCAAGCGCCAGCGCGCCGGCCGCAAGAGACAGGAGCGGGTGGAAGGCGCCCAATCCCTTGCTCACGAAACCGTTCGGCGAATCGAGGCCGGCCCATGCCGCGATCGACGGACCGAGCGTGAGCACGAGGAAGAGGACTGCGAAGGGCATGGCAGAGGAACCGCGCGTCGCCGCGGCGCACATCTGCCCTCGGCCAAGCAGGCTTGCCGCGATGATCGCCACGCCCGGCATAAGCGGCAGCATGTAGTGGGGTTGCTTGCCGCTGATGAGGCAGAAAGCGACGAAGGTCGGGCCGAGCCAGCAGAGCAGGAAACGGACGGGGCGGCTCAAGGGCTCGCGGCGCGCCTTCGCAAGCGCGCGCCACAAAGGCCGCCAGAAAAACAGCGGCAGGAGGAAGCCGGCGAGCACCGGCAGATAGAACCAGATCGGCTGGCGATGGTGGAACGCCTCGACCATGCGGCCCGCGGACTGCTTCCAGAAGATCATGTGCGCGAACTCGGGGCCGCCGACGATCGCGGCAGGAATTGCCCAGCCGAGGATCATCGACAGCGCCGATTAGGACGCTCACGAGCAGCGGCCCGAACCAGCTTCTGAAGAGAGCTTTGCGTCCGAGGGCATCCAGAAGCGCGCGAGCACGGCCGGCGGCAGCAGATGCAGGAGTACGACCGGGCCTTTGGTCAGGAGACCGAGGCCGAGCGCCAAGCCGAGCATGATCCATGCTCCCCACGACGGCTTCACCGCGGCACGCCAGAGCGCGCATAGGCCAAGCAGGATCCACACGGCGAGAAGCTGATCGAACATGAGCAGCGCGCCATAGATGAAGATCGCCGGGCCGGCGAGAATCAAGACCGCAAGCGAAGGTGTGGCGTTCCCGCGCTCGGAGAACAACTCGCGCCCGAGTCGGTAGGTCATGGCGATCACGCCCGCCGTCGCGGCCACGGAGACGAGCGCGCGCCGCCCAAACCTCCGAGCCGACGACAGCCCAAACGAGGTTGATCAGCCAGAAATAGAGTGGCGGCTTGTGCGAGTAGGGCTCGCCGTTGAGCGTCGGCAGCAGCCAGTTGTCCCGAGAGCTTCATCTCCCAGGCGACGGTCAAGTAGCGCGTCTCGTCCACCGCGAGGGCGGGCAGCGTCGCCATCATCACGGCCGCCGCAGCCAGCCAAAGAGCGAGCGCGGCGACGAGGGCCCGCTCGTCTTGCATCCAGCCGGCGTCGCGCGGAGCTTGCGACGAAAGCATCACGTTACCGCGTTGGGCGCCGACGGCCGGTGGATCAGGTAGAGGTTGCGGCCATAGATGAAGACGCCAAGCGACTGGCCGACGATGAACACCGGGTCGACCCGCCAAAGAGAATAGGCAAACAGCAACAGGCCGCCACCGATGCTGAAGTACCAGAAGGCGACGGGGATGACGCTCTCGCCTCTCTTCTCGGAGGCGATCCACTGCACAAGGAAGCGCATCGAGAACAAGATCTGGCCGAGAAATCCTATCGCCAGCCAGAGATGCTCCGAATCCAGAAAGCTACCAGGTCGCCATCGTCACTGCTCCTCGACCCCGACCTCGTTGCGTCCCCGTGAAATAAGCCAGCTCACACCGATCAGATCATGAATGCCGACCCAAAGGCGGTCCCACACCCCGTATTTCGAGATGCCGCGCTCGCGCGGGCGGTGGGAGACGTCGACGAGGATGACCCGCACGCCCGACGCCTTCATCAGGGCCGGAATAAACCGGTGAATGTGATCGAAGAACGGCAGAGCCAGAAAGTCCTCGCGCCGGAACAGCTTCAGGCTGCAGCCCGTGTCGCGGACGCCGTCATCGAGGATGGAGGCGCGGACGCCGTTGGCCACGCGCGAGGAGACGCGCCGCACGGCGTTGTCGCGTCGCTTCTGGCGCTGGCCCGCGACCAGGACGCGCGGGCCCGTCCGCAGCCGCATCGAGATAGGCCTTGTAGAGCAGCGCCATGTCGGCGGGATTGTTCTGGCCGTCGCCGTCGAGGGTGACGATGAGATCGCCGGTGGCGCGTCCGATGCCGGTATGGATGGCGGTGCTCTGGCCGCGGCGCTCGCGATGGCGAATGAGACGCAGGCCCGGAACCTTGCCCTTCAGGCTCATGACCGCGCGCGCCGTCTGGTCGCTGCTGCCATCGTCGACGACCAGGACTTCCTTGAGCGGCAGGGCTTCCGCAACAGCCGCGATCTCGTCCAGCAGCGGGCCGATGCAGTCCTCTTCGTTGAAGACCGGGATGACGACGGAAACCTGCACCAGACCTGCCTCTTCACGGCCACCAGCGCGGGCGCTCCGCGGATGGCGCAACCGCGCTTTCCAAAAAACGCGGCAATCTTTGTCACGGGGCCCGGGGCCTTGCAAGGCGGCACCGGAGCCTCCGCCGCGAACGAGATCAACCCCTGATCCGTGCGGATCGGAGGCGCGCGAAGCGCCCGCGGCGGCTGTTCAGAGGGCGAATCCGCGACGCGGCCGCGTGCGGAACCAGCGTCAGTGCATCCGCCGCGCCGGCGCGATCACGCGGCGTCCGTGGCTGCGATGCCAAAGCGTGCAACACGCCATACACTAAACAAAAAAAATTTGGCCCTGCGACATCTAGTCAAGCCGCAGACGTTGATGTATGAATTGTGAAGGACAACCCAGTTAAACTTGAACTCGCGGCTACGGCCTCGTTTCTCGCGGATTTGCTGCGCATGCAGCAAATCTTCGAGCGGCGAGCGCTTGAAAATAAAAACCGAAAATTTGAAATCAACCGATCGGCAAGTGTGGCGCAGAGGGCCGCCACGATGCCGGGCGGCGCTGCATACGGTTCTCACATTCGCGTCAGTGCAACAGGAGCAGATGGTGCAACGGGTCGGAAAGCTGAAGGCGGGCAACGGCAAACTTCCCGCTATTGCCGGTTTTGAATGGAAATTCGCCGATCTCGAACGCCTCGACGCCGCGCCGTCCGTGCCGCTCATCGCCAGGGATGCCTTCGTTGCGGACATGGCGATCAAGCTCGATCAGACGCAGCTCGAGACCAGAGCGCTGGCGCGTGAGCTTGATGCTGCGAAAAAGTCGATCGCGGAAATAAGAGAGGATGCGGATCGAAATTACCGTTTTGCATCATTTCAGGATAACGAGCAGCGCGCGCGAGCACAGAAACTCGATGAGATTTCTCGGCGTTTCAAACATTTGAAAGAGCGCGTTGATGCAATAGATGGAAAAAGCAAAGGCGATTATCAATCTTTTGAAAGCCTCGAAGCCATCAGCAAAAGGGTGACGGAGCTCACCACGCTGCAGCGTCAGTTCCGCGACGTGTCGCGAAAGCTCAAGTACTGCGCGGGCCTCTTCTGCGGCTCGGTGCTGCTGTGGCTCGCGACGTTCCTGTCGAGCTGAGCCGGCAGCCCAGCGCGCAGATCCGTGCTCGGAATGCCGTCCACGCCGAGCGTTTTCCTGGCTGAACAGGCGTCGTTTTTGACGCTGCGGCCTACGTGCCTCGAGCGGGGAGCCAAGGCCGCCGCCCGCCTTGACTTTGCAGGGCCAGCATGCGCTTTTCCGCGATTCAAAAGCGGCGAGCGACGAGACACGATGGCTGACCCGAAAAATCTGCAATCCACGGACTCGAAGACGGCGGCAGGCCGGGGGACACTGCACCGCTACCGCTCCCACACCTGCGGCGCGCTCCGGACCGCCGACATCGGCAAGCCGGCGCGGCTTTCGGGCTGGGTGCACCGCGTGCGCGACCACGGCGGGCTGCTGTTCATCGACCTTCGCGACCATTACGGGCTGACGCAGGTCGTCGCCGATCCGGAGAGCCCGGCCTTCAAGGCGGCGGAGGCCGTGCGCTCGGAGTGGGTGATCCGGGTCGACGGGGCCGTGCGCGCGCGCCCCGAGGGCACGGTCAACGCCGAGCTGCCGACGGGCGAGGTCGAGCTGTTCGCAACCGAGATCGAGGTGCTCTCGGATGCCAAGGAGCTGCCCGTTCCGGTGTTCGGCGAGCCGGACTATCCCGAGGACATGCGCCTCACCTACCGGTTCCTCGATCTTCGCCGCGAGAGCCTGCACGCCATCATCATGAAGCGGCTCGAGATCACGCGCGCGATCCGCCGGCGCATGCATGAAGCCGGCTTCAACGAGTTCCCGACGCCGATCCTCACCGCGTCGTCGCCCGAGGGCGCGCGCGACTTCCTCGTGCCGTCGCGCATTCACGCGGGCAAGTTCTACGCGCTGCCGCAGGCGCCGCAGCAGTACAAGCAGCTGCTCATGGTGTCGGGCTTCGACCGCTACTTCCAGATCGCGCCCTGCTTCCGCGACGAGGACCCGCGCGCCGACCGGCTGCCCGGCGAGTTCTACCAGCTCGACGTCGAGATGAGCTTCGTCGAGCAGGAGGACATCTTCGGCACCATGGAGCCGATCATCACGGCCGTGTTCGAGGAGTTCAGCCAGCGGCAAGCCCGTGACGAACGGCTGGCCGCGCATTCCCCACGAAGAGGCGATCGCGAAGTACGGCTCCGACAAGCCGGACCTGCGCAACCCCATCGAGATGGCCGACGTGACCGAGCACTTCCGCGGCTCGGGCTTCAAGGTGTTCGCCGGCATGATCGAGAAGGACCCGAAGGTGCGCGTGTGGGCGATCCCCGCACCGACCGGCGGGTCACGCGCGTTCTGCGACCGCATGAACGCGTGGGCGCAGGACGAGGGCCAGCCGGGCATGGCCTACGTCTTCTGGCGAGAGGGCGAGGAAGGCGGCGCGGGCCCTGTCGCCAAGAACATCGGGCCGGAGCGCGCCACTGCGATCCAGAAGCAGATGGGCCTCAAGGTCGGCGACGCGGTGTTCTTCGCCGCCGGCAATCCGGCCAACTTCTACAAGTTCGCGGGACGTGCGCGCGACAGAATCGGGCGAGAGCTCAAGCTCGTCGACGAGAACCGCTTCGCGTTCGCCTGGATCGTCGACTTCCCGTTCTACGAGTGGAACGAGGACGAGAAGAAGATCGACTTCTCGCACAACCCGTTCTCGATGCCGAAGGGCGGGCGCGAGGCGCTGGAGGCTGCCGAGAAGGCAAGGCCGCGACGCGATCCTTTCGCTCAAGGCGAACCAGTACGACATCGTCTGCAACGGCTACGAGCTCGCCTCGGGCTCGGTGCGCAATCACCTGCCCGAGACCATGGTCAAGGCGTTCGAGATCACCGGCCTCGGGCAGAAGGAGGTCGAGGAGCGCTTCGGCGGCCTCTACCGCGCCTTCCAGTACGGCGCGCCGCCGCACGGCGGCATGGCGGCCGGCATCGAGCGCATGGTGATGCTGCTCACGGGCTCGAAGAACGTGCGCGAGGTGGCGCTGTTCCCGATGAACCAGCAGGCCGCCGACCTGCTCATGGGCGCGCCGTCGGAAGCGCCGGCCGAAGCACCTGCGCGAGCTTTCGATCCGCGTCATCGACGCCGGAGAAGAAGGGCTGAGGGGCGAAAGCGGCACGCGCCACGCCGCGCCGCGGCTCATTTCGTCAGGAAGGCCACGAGCTTCGGGATGACCTGGTCCGGCGCCTCGTCGACCAGCCAGTGGCCCGAGCCCGTGACGATGACGCCCTCGACGTTGTCGTCGACCATGCGGCCCTGGTCGATCAGGAACTGGCCGCCGGCCTTCTCGCCCGACAGCACCAGCATCGGCATGGTCAGCTTGGTCTTGGCGAATTCCGCAAAGTCCTTCGCGTCCTGCTCGAAGGCGCGGAAGACCTCGAAGCCGGCGCGCATGGCGCCGGGCTGGTGCATAGGCCTTCGCATAGAGCTCGCGGTCGCGCTCGGAGACCGACTTCTTGGGGTCGGCGGCGAAATCGTTCCAGAAGTGCTCGAAGTAGATGCGCTCGCGGCCGTCGACCAGCTTGAGCGGCGTCTCGCCGTAGAAGTGGAAGTGCCAGAGGTCGCGCAGCAGCCAGACGTGCGTCCAGTCGCCGACGCCGGGCAGGAACGCGTCCATCAGCACGATGCGGTCGACCTCGGCGGGATACTGCGCGGCGTAGGCGTAGGCGACCATCAGCCCGATGTCGTGACCGGCGACGCGCACATGCTGGTAGCCGAGCGAGGCGGCGAGCGCGTGGATGTCCTGCGCCATGGTCTTCTTGTCGTAGCCCTGCTCGGGCTTGGCGGACTCGCCGAAGCCGCGCAGATCGGGCGCGACGACGGTGTTGGTCTTGGCGAGCTCCGCAATCAGCGGCAGCCACATGTGGCTGTTCTGGGCGTAGCCGTGCAGCAGGAAGATCGGCTCGCCTTGCCCGGCGACCAGGTAGTGGAGCTTTATGCCATTGACGTCGGCGAAGCGGCTCTCGACTGCGGGCTTGCTCGCGGCAAGCGCGGGTGCGGCGGTCATTGCCGCGCTCGCGATCAACGCGGCACAGAGCGCCAAGGCCACGCGCATTCGCCCAATCATACTGCTCTCCACGGATTTAAATGCATCGTTGACGAGGGCGCGCCAGATCCCGCCTCGCAGCATCACGCTAAGAGGTGCATGTCGCGGAAGTACAGGGGGATGAATGGGTTAGGGCGCCACACGCTTTCGTCGGGCGGTTACGCGTCGAGGGCGACGCGGCTCTTCATCTCGTCGGGCGCGCCGAAGTGCTCGAAGTAGCGCGGGTCGATCTTCTCGACGGGCAGGATGATCAGCACGTCGGTGGTGCCGAACTGGCGGTCGATGACCGCGCCGTCGCCGACGAAGGCGCCGAGCCGGAGATAGCCCTTGATGAGCGGCGGGATCGCCTTCAGCGCCGCCTTGGCGTCGACCTTATCCTTGGCCATGCGGTCCATCGGCACGTAGAGATGATCGTGGGCGCGGCAGCGCCACTCGGCGGGCGCCAGCGCATTGTGGTGGAGGTAGGACAGCGCCATCGCGTGGGCCGCGGGATCGGTGCCTTCGAAGCTCGCGCAGCCGATCATCACGTCGACCTTGTGCTCGCGTACGTAGGTCCAGAGGCCGTGCCAGAGAAGCTCGACGGTGCGCTTGTTGCGATAGGGCTTCAAGACGCACGAGCGGCCGAGCTCCATGAACCGGTAGTGCGGCGAGCGGGCGGCGACGAGCGGCGCGATGTCGTACTCGCCCTGCGTGTAGAAGCCGAGATGACGCTGCGCGATCTCCTGGCGCAGGACGCGATAAGTGCCGACGACCTTGGTGTGCGCGCGGTCGGTCCAGGTCTCAGGCCCGTTCGCGCCCTTGGCGCGGTCGACGACGAGAAGATGATCGCACAGCGCATCGTAGGGATCCTGATCGAGGCGGCGCATGGCGCGCGATCACGGACGGCGTCGCCGACATCTCCTCGTAGAAGACCTCGTAGCGAAGACGCTGCGCCTTGAGGATGTCCTTGCGCGATCTGAGCGAGTCGCACCTCGAGATCGCCGATCGCGGCCATAGACCTTGGGCGGCGGGCGGCGTGTGAAAGGAATTCTGCGTCGAGCGTGCCTTGGCGTTGAGCGCCTTGAGCGCGAGCAGACCCTTCGGCGCCGAGCGGATGATCGGCGCTTGCGTGAGCTTGCCGACGAGCCGCTGGCTCAGGTGCTTCATCGCCGCTCTTCGTCTCGTCGCTCATCTGCTCCATCCGGCTTGTATACCAAGAAACTCCGCGCCGGCCCTAATGACGCGGCGGCGCAGGCATAAAGCCGCGTCTTCCGTCGAATGGGATATGTAACCACGATTCCGAGACAAATTTGCGACGGCCGTCAGGGCGCGAGCGGCGCGGTGGCCGGTGCGCGAGCCCATTCACGGGCGGGCCGCGTCGAGCGAACGGGCGGCCTCGGCGGTCATCAGCGGCACGCCGTTGCGGATGGGGTAGGCGAGGCGCGCCTTGGGGCTGATGAGCTCTTGCGCCGCGGCGTCGTAGGTCAACGGGCCCTTGGTCAGGGGGCAGACGAGAAGCTCGAGAAGCTTCGGATCCGCCTGCTCCGGTGCCGCTTTTCCTGGCGCGGTGTCGCTCATGAGACTGCTCGCTCTCTACTGCAGCGTGCCGCCAGACCCGCCCTGCGAGGCGAGCTCCATCTCGGCCAGCGCGACCAGGACCTCGGCCCGGGACTTCAAGTCGGCGGCCTCGAGCGAGTGCCTGCTTCTCCTCGGGACCGTAGGGGCTCATGACGCAGAGCGCGTTGATCAGGAACTCGCTCGATGCGCGCTCGATCACCGACCAGTCGGCCTTGAGCTGGCTGCGCTCGAGATAGTCCTTGAGCGCGGCGAGCAGCTTGTCGCGGTCGACCTGCTCCTCGCCGAGCCCGTGGTTCAAGTCCGACGCAAAGCGGTCGTAGCTGACGCTCATGATGCGATAGGGCGTCGCCGTCTCGGCCTCGTCGACGACCTCGAAACGCGCAATGCCGGTGATGCCGATGGTGAGGCGACCGTCGTCGAGCTCCTGGTAGGACGTCACGCGGCCCGGCGCACCCCACGCGGCGCAGGCCCTGGGATCTTGCCCTCGGGGCTTCTCGCCGCCGCCTCGCCGCCCTGGGGCTGAATGATGCCGATGATGCGCGGGCCCGCCATGACGTCGTCGAGCATGGCCAGATAGCGCGGCTCGAAAACATTGAGCGGCAACGTCGAGCGCGGCAGCAGGATCGCGCCGCGGAGCGGAAAGACGGGAATTCGCGGCGGTAGATCGGCGGGGCGACGGTAGCGTTCTGCCAAGGCCACAGACTAATTCCTCTCAAGCCTCGAAGCGATCTTCACGAGAAGAGCAGCGACGACAAGCGACGGCGGCCATCGACGGTCAGCGCGTCCTTCGGTCCCCAGGCGTCGAAGAGTTGCACCAGCTGCTTGCGGGCTGCCTGCTCGTTCCAGTTGCGGTCGCGCCGCACGATCTCGAGCAGATGATCGAGAGCCTCCGCGTTTTGTCCGCGCGCCGCGGATGCGACCGCAAGATCAAAGCGTGCCGCGTGGTCGGCCGGATTGGCGGCGAGCGCGGGCTTCGAGCTCAGCGCGATTGTCGGACTTGCCGGCCATCTTGGCAAGATCGAGCGCGGCTTTCGCGCTCTGCACGGCGGCGATCGTCCTCTTGTCGGGAGGCACGAGTGCCAGCGTCTGCTCGGCGCGGGCCGTGTCGCCGCTCTTCAGATAGCAGCGCGCGAGACCGGCGAGCGCCTGCGCGTTCTGCTGGTCCTCCTGCAGAACGGCGGCAAACGCCTCGGCCGCGCTCTGCAGATCGCCCGCTTCGAGCGCCGCCTCCGCCGCCTCGATCACGCCGGCGAGATCGGCCTCGGCCTCGCCGCCCGAGCAGACGATCGATGAAGGCGCGCACCGTGCTCTCGGGCTGGGCGCCCATGAAGCCGTCGAGCGGGCGGCCGTCGCGGAACGCGTAGACCGTCGGCAGCGACTGCACGCGGAGCTGCGCCGCGATCGCCGAGTGCTCATCCGTGTTGATCTTCACGAGGCGCACTTTGCCGGCGTAGCTGCGGACGACCTTCTCGAGGATCGGGGTCAGCTGCTTGCAGGGCCCGCACCACGCCGCCCAAAAGTCGACGAGCACGAGCGCCTCGCGCGAGGCTTCGAGCACATCCTTGGCGAAGCCGGCGGTGGACGAGTCCTTGACGATGTCGTCGCCGCCCTGGCCGCGGCCGCCGCCCGGTCTCAGTGCTCCCAGATCCATAGGTCCTCCTCAGTAGTGCCGGCGCATGCTGCGCCGGCCGCCAAGCCGGGCAGGTCTTATCATATAAATGGGGTCAGAGCGGCGCGCGCTAGCCCGCAGCTCCATCTCCGAGCTTGGCGATTCTCGGCTCGTGGCCCGAAGCGCGAATGAACCGCAAAAGCTCGTCGCGCGCAATGTTGGTGGTCGCGGTATTCTCGAGCGGGTGGCAATTGACGGTCTCGTGCGCCAGGAGCGCGGCGTCGACAATGACGTTCACGCGCTGGCCGGCGTCGTTCATGACCGCGAACGCCGTGACGGAGCCCGGCGGGACGCCGAGCACCTCGCAGCAGCAATTCGGGCTTGCCAAAGCTCAGGCGCCCGCAGCCCAGCTTCTTCGGCAGGCGCCTTGAGGTCGATCTTCGTCGTCGTCAGGGCGACAATGAGAATAAGGTCGCCGTTCGCATCCTTGAGGAACAGGTTCTTGGTGTGGCCGCCGGGGAGCGTGCGCTCGATCTCGGCGCTCTCGGCCACCGTGTGCACGGCCGGGTGCTCGACGGTGCGGACGGCGATGCCGAGCTCGGCGAGGCGCTGGAACAGCTCTCGGCGGGTTGCGGGGGGCTTGGCGGGGGTCGGAACGGTCATTCGGGCGTTATACGGAGATTGGCGCGGAAGGGAAGGCGGCGGCGCTTGCAAACGGTCCCCGGTTAGGCAATAAGACGGGTCCGCGCCGCCCAAGGCGGCCGTGACCCCATTTTCAGGACGCGGGCGTAGCTCAGGGGTAGAGCATCACGTTGCCAACGTGAGGGTCGTGAGTTCGAATCTCATCGCCCGCTCCAATATCTTCCAGTCGATTTGGCTTTCGCGCTAGTAGCGGCGCTTGCCCGTTTGAGGCGCACCGCTTCTCGCGGCGGCGCGAAAAAGGGCCGCGGCTGATGCAGCCATGGCCCTTCCCGCACAAAATACGCGGTTGCTACTCTTTGCGAGCCGGTTGCGGCCTTGCCGTCGCCCGGCTCCTTCATGGATTCGCCGCTCTTGTTGCCCGGCAATCCCTTCACGCCGCTCGAGTCCTGAGACGGCGTCGTCGTGTTCTCGGTTCCCATCTCGCCCGAGCTGTCGCCGTCAGCGGACGGAATCTTGAACTTGTCTTCCTTCTTCGCGTCCTTGGTCGACGGGCCGGTGCGGGTATCCGGCGGACCTTGCACGCCCGGGCCCGAGTTCGCGGCACCTGCCGTCGTTCCGGCGTTGGAAGGTTCCTTCGACGTCTGTGCCATGGCAGGCACGGCCGCCAGCAACGTCGCGATGGCGACGCCGGTCAAGAGTTTGCTCATGTGCTCCATCCTTGGTCGTTTCCTAGTGACCAACGAACGAGCAGGGTTTGGATTAGGTTCCGATCAAGCCGCGAAACTCGATCATTGGCCGAGCAGCCCTGTGAGCGCTAGCTCAGGCGGCGTCCCTGCACACGGCCTTGCCGGAACTGCATGACGGCATCCGTGATGTCGTCCTCGGTGAAGTAGCGGCGGTCCCAGACGGCGAACAGGCGCCCGTCGAGCGACATCTCGAGCGTCGACGCCGACGTGCCGAGCGGCGCCGTCATCAGCACGACCGCCTGGCCGATACGACTTGCGAGGCGCTCCTGCTGGACCTGACGGATCGATAAGGCTCGCGAAACCAGCTCGTTCGCTCCGCCCATCGGTCGCGAGTGCCGGCTCGCGCCGCTCAAGAGGCGGCTCCTCGAAGAGCATGCCCTCGGCCCACGCGCGATACGACTGGTAGACGAAGACGCCGAAGCCGAACTTGATCTGCTCCCAGACGCCGTTTGCCTGCAGGTCGATCGCGAACTCGGCCTCCCACGACCCGCGCTCGCGGGCGAGGTCCATGATCTCGAAGCCCGGCGCCTTGTCGCCGATGCGGTCCGGCACATGCCCGCTCAGGAAGTAGTGGCCGTGCGCGCCGAGGAACATCTGCGCACCCTGGACGACCTGCTTCGAGACGCCTGTCCGAAGCTCGCCGCGCGTTGCCCGCAGCCCGTCGTATCTCAGGTTCAAAACATGCCTTGTCATGCGCGCCACGGCGGCATGAGTCGGGCTCACCGCACAAGGGATTTCGCCGCTTGCGGCTTGCGAGCCGTCGAGTTGCCGATGGCCAGTGCGCCTAGGCGGCGTCGGTTGCTTCGGCGACCGGAATGACCGGCGGCTCGATCTCGGCCCGCGGCGGCGCGACCATGCGCTGGAGCAGCTCCTCGGTGAGCGCTCGGATCGCATGGCCGGTCTGACCGGGGTACTTGGCGAAATACGATCGATCGGGGGCATGGAAGCGCGCTGCCTCCTGCAGGGCCGCCGCGCGCGGGACGACCTGCTTGAAGCAGTTGTTCTCGGCGTTGTCGCGGATCCAGCCGTGGTAGTCGTCCTCGGCGGCGGAACCGGCGTCCTTCATGTTGACGATGACGCCCATGTTCTCGGCGAACCCCATCTCGGGGTTCAGTGCCTTGAAACGGCGGAACACCTCGAGCCCGCAGACCGAGACGTAGTCGGCCTTGGTGGGCGAGAGGTGGAAGTCGGCCTCGCGCAGCCAGCTCTCGGTCAGCACCGAGAGGCCCGGCGGGCAGTCGATCAGCACGATGTCGAACACGCGGCGCGCCTCGGCGAGGAAGCCGCCGATGACGAGCCGCAGCCGGCTGTGCAGGCTCTCCTTCGAGACCTCGCGCTCGAAGAGCGTGAGCTGCATGTCGGAGGGGATCAGGAAAACGGTGCGTGCGTCGTCGACGTCCGAGACGTTGCGGACGACGAAGCGCGGCCACTCGCTCTCGGCGCTCTGCAGCACGCGCGAGACGAGATAGTCGACGATGGTGAGCCCGTCGTTCTGCAGCTTGTGCAGGTTGGCGACCGTCATCAGCATGCTGGAGACGGTCGCCTGCGCGTCGCTGTCGATCACGAGCACGTTCTTGCCGTGATAGGCTGAAAGCGTCTCCGCAAGCGCCAGCACCATAGTGGACTTGCCGACGCCACCCTTGGTGTTCATCACGGCGATCGTATTACGCATGGCCCCGTAAAATCTCCCCTGGCCCGCGGCCCAATCTGCCGTGGCCATAGAACTCTGCCCGCAACTAGCATGTGCGCGGGGAATGTGGCGGTCTCGCGAAAATGATGGCAAGAATTATTGCCATTCACTCGCTTTTTGCAACTGCCGATGCGGTCGGAGCGGCAGGCCGGGGTGCGCCGCGCCGGTTTTAACCTTGCGTCGCGCCCGGCCGCCCCATACGACGGAAGCTCCGGGGGTGTTCAATTCATGGAGGTGCACGCGGTCATGGTCCGTGAAATCCAGTTGCTCCCGAGCCGAGCTCGAGCGCTCTCAGCGCGCACTGCCGAAGCCGCTCGCACTCCTCGCCCTTCTCGTGCTGGCGCTGCCCGCCGGCGGCTGCGGCGTCAACAACATCCCGACCTACGAGCAGAGCGCCAAGGCCGCCTGGTCGGAGGTGCTGAACCAGTACAAGCGGCGCGCCGACCTTATTCCCAACTTGGTTGAAAGCGTCAAAGGCTTCGCCGACCAGGAACGAAAGGTGCTGACCGACGTCACGGAAGCCCGCGCCAAGGCGGTGAGCGTTCAGATCCCGGCCGACATCCTCACCAACCCCGAGGCCATGCAGAAATTCCAGGATGCCCAGAACACGCTGGGCGGAGCGCTGCGCCAGCTGCTCGCCGTCGTCGAGCGCTATCCGGACATCAAGTCGGGCCAGAACTTCCTCGCCCTGCAGAACCAGATCGAGGGCACGGAAAACCGCATCTCGATCGCGCGGCGCGACTACATCCAGTCGGTCCGGCAGTACAATACCGAGATCACGACGATCCCGGGCCGCTGGTGGAAGGCCTTCCTCTATCCGATCCGCGCAGGTGATGGCGACGTTCGACATCCCGCCGGAAGAGATCAAGACGCCGAAGGTCGATTTCGGCACCGGCAAGTAGACCGCTCATACCGGCGAGGCTGACGGTGCGCAGCGCGCAGCGACCATGTCGCCCGCTTGTCCGGCGCGGCGGATCTGCCTCGCAGCGCTCGTGCTCGCGGTGCGCTTCTGCTTTGGCGCGGCGTGGCGCGTGCGGAGCCGAAATTCCCCGAGCTCACCGGGCAGATCGTCGACAATGCCGGCCTGCTCAGCGCCGAGGACCGCGCGGCGATCGAAGCCGACCTCAAGGCGCTCGAGGGAAAGTCGACCGACCAGCTCGTCGTCGTGACGGTGCCGTCGCTCGCAAGGCTACGAGATCGAGGACTACGGCTACCAGCTCGGCCGCAAGTGGGGCATCGGCCAGGCGGGCAAGAACAACGGCGTGCTGCTGATCGTGGCGCCGAAAGAGCGCAAGGTGAGGATCGAGGTCGGCCGCGGGCTCGAGCCGATCGTCACCGACCTCATGAGCACGCTCATCATCCAGAACGCGATCCTGCCGGCGTTCCGGCGCGGCGACTTCTCCGGCGGCATCCGGGCCGGCGACGCGCGACATCAAGGACGTGCTGCTCGGCGACGCCGAGGCCGTCAAGCGAGCGCGCCGAAGACGATCGGCAAGGCCGAGGGGCCGGACTGGCTGATGATCGTGATCATCCTTTTCTGGCTCGCGATCATCGTCTTCGCCATCTGGGCGCAGATGCAGCCAGGCTCAGCAGACGCCGCAGACCGTCGGCCAGCGGCGGCGGCGCGGCGCAACCGCTCCAGTCTTCACCGATCCCAGCGTCGGGTCCGGAACCTGGGGCGGCGGCGGGTGGTCGGGCGGGAGCGATCGGGCGGAGGCGGCGGCTGGTCGGGCGGCGGCGGCGACTTCGGCGGCGGCGGATCGTCGGGAAGCTGGTAGGCGAACGGATGGCGCGAAGCAGGCTAGTGAAAGAAGGTGCGAACATGATCCTCATGACCCCAGGCGACGAGCAGCGCATCGGCGACGCCATTGCCGCCGCCGAGCGCGAGACGTCGGGCGAGATCGTGGCCGTCATCGCCGCCGAGAGCAGCACCTACCTCTATGCGCCGGTGCTGTGGGCGGCCCTGATCGCGCTTCTCGTTCCCTGGCCGCTCATCTGGTTCACCTGGCTCTCGGTGTACTGGATCTATCTCATCCAGCTCGCCGTGTTCGCGGCCGCTGCGGCGCTGCTGCTGCCGCGGCGCGTGCGCTACATGCTGGTGCCGGCCTCGGTCAAGAAGTCACGTGCGCACCGGCGGGCGGTCGAGCAGTTCCTCGCCCAGAACCTGCACACGACCGCGGGCCGCACGGGCGTGCTGATCTTCGTCTCGGTCGCCGAGCGCTACGCCGAGATCCTGGCCGACTCCGGCATCAATGCGCTCGTTCCCAAGAGCGAGTGGCAGGCCATCGTCGACGATCTCGTGCGCCAGATCGGCGACGGGCGGGCCGCCGACGGCTTCGTCGCCGCCGTGTCGGCCGTCGGCGAGCATCTCGCCAAGCACTTCCCGCCCGGGTCCGCGGACCGCAACGAGCTTCCGGATCATCTGATCATCCTGGCGTAACCGAGCGCGACGCAGCCCCCGTGTGCTCTCAACGCAGCGCGGCGCGCAAATCCACCGCTTTGGCCATTGCGGGGAGCTGAGCCGGCGCGTGCCCGTGCTAGAAGAGCCCGCGGCGTGCCGAGAGGGAGCTTCCTCTTTTGACAGCAGTCCTTGCTCAATCCCCCACCACCACGGCTGAGCGGGCGCCGATGCGAGCGCTCGTCTCGTGGGTGCTCTTCGACTGGGCGGCGCAGCCCTACTACACGCTGGTGCTGACGTTCCTGTTCGCGCCCTATTTCGCGAATGCCGTCGTCGGCGATCCGGCGCACGGGCAGGCGCTGTGGGGCTACGCGGCCGCCGCGGCCGGCGTCCTGATCGCGATCGGCAGCCCGCTGCTCGGCGCGCTCGCCGACGGGCGCGGCGCGCGCAAGCCCTGGATCGCGCTCTTCTCGCTCCTCTTCGTCGCCAGCCTCTCGGCGCTCTGGCTCGCGGTGCCCGGCGCCTCGATGCCGGTGATCGCGCTCGTCCTGCATCGCATTCGTCGCCGCGACGGCGGCGGCCGAGTTCACGACCGTGTTCACCAACGCGATCATGCCGAGCCTCGTGCCGCACGAGCCAGCTCGGCCGGCTCTCGGGCACCGGCTGGGCGGTCGGCTACGCGGGCGGCCTCGTCAGCCTCGCGCTCATGGCCGGGCTCATCGTCGCCAATCCGGCGACCGGCAAGACGCTGCTCGGGCTCGATCCCTTGCTCCACGCTCGACGCGGCGACGCGCGAGGGCGACCGCCTCGTCGGGCCGTTCTCGGCGGTCTGGTACCTGGTTTTCATGATCCCGTTCTTCCTGTTCGTGCCCGACGCGCGCCGGGCGCCCGGCGTCGCGAGCGGCGAGCGGCGCGCTGCCACGGCCGAGCTGTGGGACACGATCCGCTCGCTGCCCTCGCACCGCGACATGCTGCTGTTTCTCATCGCGCGCATGATCTACACCGACGGCCTGTCGGCGATCTTCGCGTTCGGCGGCATCTACGGCGCCGCGGTGTTCGGCTGGGGCGCGCTCGAGCTCGGCATCTTCGGCATCATCCTCACGTTCACCGGCGTGTTCGGCGCCCTCATCGGCGGCGTGCTCGACGATCGCGTCGGCTCGAAGACGGTCATTCTCGTCGTCGCTCGTGCTGCTGCTCATCGGCGCGCTCGGCATTCTCTCGGTCGACAAGACGCACATCCTCTACACGACCGAGGTGGCGCCCAAGGCTGCCGGGCTCGACGCCATTCTCGTCGCTCGGCGAGAGATGGTGTTCCTCGCCTTCGCGGTGATCGTCGGCCTCGTCGCCGCGCCCGTGCAGGCCGCGAGCCGCGCGCTGCTTGCCCGCCTCGCGCCGCCCGACAAGATCACGCAGTACTTCGGCCTGTTCGCATTCTCGGGCAAGGTGACGGCGTTCATGGCGCCGTTCATGGTCGCGACGGTGACGACGGTGACCGGCGATCAGCGTCTCGGCATGGCGTCGATCGCGCTGTTCCTCATCGTCGGCATGATCCTGATGCTGCCGGTCAGGGTCCGGACCTGAGCACCGCTCTACTGGCGTCTCGCACGCTCGGCGACCATGAACCACTCGGCCCCGTCATGCGGATCGTGCCAGACGCGCTTCCAGCGGAAGCCTGCCTTCTCGTAGGCGCGCACGGCGCGCTCGTTGCGTCACGGAAGCGAAGATGCACACCGCGACGGCGAGCGTGGTCGCGAACACCTCCTCCTTGAGGAGGGCGAGCGCCGCCTGGCCGACGCCCTTGCCGCGATGCTCCTCGGAGGCGATGAAGAGATCGAGATCCCAGGTGCCGGGCTCGAGCTCCTGCGGGAGATCAGCGCCCCAGACCGTTGCATCGACGGCGTGCGCATAGCCGACGGGCTTGCCGTCGGCCTCGATGATGCGGCAGATGGCGTGGGCGGAGCCCAGCGCGATGTTGACCTCGGCCTCGGTCGCCGAGAGCGGGCCCCACCACTCCTCGATGTCGGGGCGCGCGAGCCAGCGGCGGATCAGGTCCCAGTCGCCGCGCGTCGCGGGGCGCAGCGGACGTCATGAGTCATGAGTGGAGCTTGCGTGGTCCCGGCCGTCCATGCGAAGCGGCTCGCCATCGCGGGAACGGGATCGGCGTGAAACGCGCGACCATGCGCGCTTCAATGCCGGAAGTGGCGCATGCCCGTGAACACCATGGCGAGGCCCTTCTCGTCGGCCGCCTTGATGACCTCCTCGTCGCGCATCGAGCCGCCCGGCTGAATGACGGCCGTCGCGCCGGCTTCCGCCGCCGCAAGCAGCCCGTCGGCGAACGGGAAGAACGCGTCGGAGGCCACCACCGAGCCCTTGGTCAGCGGCTCGGCGGCGCCTTGCGGCCTTCGCCGCTTCGGATGCCTTCCAGGCGGCGATGCGCGTGGAATCGACGCGGCTCATCTGGCCGGCGCCGATGCCGACCGTCGCGCCGTCCTTGGCATAGACGATGGCGTTCGACTTCACGTGCTTGGCGACCTTGAAGGCAAAGCGCAGATCGGCGAGCTCGTGCGCCGGTCGGCGCGCGCTTGGTCACGACCTTCAAGTGCGACGCGTCGACGACGCCGTTGTCGCGCGACTGCACGAGCAGGCCGCCCGCCAGCGAGCGGACCATGAGGCCGGCTGCGTGCGGATCGGGCAGCCCGCCGGTCGTCAGCAGGCGCAGGTTCTTCTTCGCCGCAAAGATGGCCTTGGCCTCGTCGCTCGCATCGGGCGCGATGACGACCTCGGTGAAGATCTTGGTCATCTCCGCGGCAGCCTCGGCGTCGATCGGCCGGTTCGCGGCGATGATGCCGCCGAAGGCGCTCACGGGATCGCAGGCGAGCGCCTTGAGATAGGCCTCGGTGAGCGTCGCGCCGATGGCGACGCCGCACGGATTGGCGTGCTTGATGATGGCGACGGCCGGCGCCTCGCCGGCACGAACTCCGCCACCAGCTCGAAGGCTGCGTCGGTGTCGTTCAGATTGTTGTAGGATAGCTCCTTGCCCTGGAGCTGGCGCGCGCTCGCGACGCCGGGGCGCTTCTCGCCGGAGACATAGAACGCGGCGCGCTGATGCGGGTTCTCGCCGTAGCGCAGCTCCTGTGCGAGGCGGCCGCCGAACGTGCGCCAGACGGGACTCTCCTCTCCGGCTTCGTGCGGCGAGCCAGGTGCTGATCGCCGCGTCGTAGGCTGCCGTGCGCGCGAGAGCCTTGGCCGCCATGCGCTTTCGGAACGCGAGCGTCGTGGCGCCGTGGTTCGCCGTCATCTCGTCGAGGAGCGGCTCGTAGTCGGCGCTATCGACGATGACGACGACGCCGGCGTGGTTCTTGGCCGCGGCGCGGATCATCGCCGGGCCGCCGATGTCGATGTTCTCGACGCAATCCTCGAACGGCGCGCCCTTGGCGATCGTCGCCTCGAACGGATAGAGATTGACGACGAGAAGATCGATCGGCTGGATGCCGTGCGCCGCCGCCGCCTTCTCGTGGCTCTCGTCGCCGCGGATGGCGAGCAGACCGCCGTGCACCTTGGGATGCAGCGTCTTCAAACGCCCGTCCATCATCTCGGGAAATCCCGTCACCTCCGATACGTCGAGGACGGGAAGGCCGATGCCCTTCAGCGCCGCCGCCGTGCCGCCGGTCGAGACGAGCTCGACGCGGCGCTCGGCAAGCGCATGAGCAAGCTTCTCGAGACCCGTCTTGTCGGAGACGGAGAGAAGCGCGCGGCGGATTTTCGGTTCGTTGCTGGTCATCGCTCGGGATTGACCCCTTTTTCTGGCCGAAGGGCTTAGCACGCAGGAGCGACAGGGCGAAATTCGACGTGCGGACATGGTGAGCGGCCTATCAGTCCAAAGCCTCCGCGACCCATCGCACCTCGGAGGCGCCGAAGGTTGCACCGCGGGCAACGATCTGCATGGCGCTGCGCGGGCCGGCGGAATTGGCGAAAAACGTGCCCTCCTCGAGACTAAGTCTCGCGCCCTCCAGGCTGAACCGCCACACCTCGCCATCGGGCAGCACGATCTCGGCGATGTTGCCGCTCTCGCCGCGCCGGCACAGGGTGTCGGGATGCAGGTGGAAATAGATCGCAAAGGGAATGTCCTGTCTCAGGCGGGTGTCGGGACGGCGATGCTCGAGCCGGTCGAGACCGAGTAGACGGCGGCCGTTGCCGGCTAGGACAATCGTGCGGCGATGAACGAGGCCGAAGCGCCCGACATAGCCGTCGTGATGAGCGGTGACCTCCAGGTTGTCGGCGTGCTTCTCGACGCGGGCGCCGACGACATCGGGAAAACGGATGGGAGCCGCGCCGACCAGATCCTCGAGCGCCTTGTGGCGAATGAGCTTCGACGACGACTTCTCGCCCAGGCAGAGCGTGTTGTGGCTCGCGGTCGCGCGCGAGACGGCGCGCCACTGGCTGTTGGCCGGACCCGGCGCGCCGCCATTGGCGAAGACGAGACGGGTGCCGGCGCTGAACTCGAAGGAGAGACATCCGGCATGGGCTTCGCCCGCCGCCTCGAGCGGCGGCGGCGAGCCGACGTCCATGATTAGCACGGAACCCGCGCGCTCGAGGCGGACATAGCGCGACGCCGTCAATTTCGCAGGGTTTGCTCCCGGCTTGTCCTCGTAGGCGAGGACCGTCGCCAGACCGGCGGGAGACGCAACGCCCATGCCGTTGAAGCGCGCGAGCATGCCATCGCCCAAGCGCATGTAGCGCAGCATGGTCAGCATCCGCTGCATCGCGGCTGGAATCTCGGCGGGCGGTGTGCGGTTGCGCGCGGCAAAGCACTGGCGCAGCGGCAAGAGATCGAGCATCAGCTCGACGAGCACTCCGGGATTGCGGCTCACGTGTCCGCCGTCGGGCAGGATTTGATTGGACAGCTCGTTGGCGAAGGCGCGCTCCGCATCGCCAATGGTTCCCTCGTGGCCGGCAATGCTCAGGTTGGCGAGCACGAGCGCCGACAGCGCGACGAGGCGCGGATAACCGCCCGGACCGTCGCGCCAGCCTGCGGCGAGCCGGATGAGCTGCATGCCGAGACTATGGGTGATCGTCTCGTAGGTGCGCGCATCCGTGCCTTCGAGCAGAAGGCCGGCGTGCGAGACCCAGGAAATCATGCGGCGGCCGGCGACGGCAGGCTCCCAGGCGAGCCCGTTGCCGCCGCGGTGACGCATGGCCCACTCGGCGGCAAGCTGGCGTGCCGTCTCCTGCGCCTCGGGGCGGCCGGCCGCCTGGAGATGGCGTAGCCATCCGAAACCATGCAGCGCCCGCGCCCAGCCATCGTTCGGCGGCGTGATGTCGAAGGGCGAGACATCGCCGATGGAGACCACCGTGCCGGCGAGTCCGAACTGGCCGAGCTCGACCTCGTCCCAGAAACTCGGATCGGCGGTTCGCAAATCCTGCGGCACGATCAGGAGCTGATCGGCAACGGCGGCGCCATAGCGCCATCTGAACGGCGGCGAATAGAGCACGCGCGAGACGGCCGAGCGCCGGGCACGATCGGCGCCGAGGCGGGCAACCCAAAGCTGCTCGGAGAGTTTCAGCCGCGTCATCTGCTCCCGTATGAGCTCATTTGCCCTTTGCCCGACTACTCTGGCCCGCGAGCGAACTCAAGGCGAGGGGGATCGCAAGCTGTGTGCATCTTCGCGGGGCGTGCGGATTAGCCGCTGCGGACAAGCCGCGCGGCGAAGAAGCCATCCATGCCGCTCATTCCGGGCTGATCCATGGCGCAGTGGAAGGGGAGGGTCCGCAGGTCGCCGGGAGGGGTGATCCAGGCCGAATCGGCGCCAATCTCGGCCGCCGATATCGGCTGGCGGCGATAATCCGGGCGCTGATCCAGAAAGCGCTCGATCTGCCGCTCGCCCTCCTCCGGCTCGAGAGAGCAGGTGCAATAGACGAGCAGGCCGCCGGGCTTGACGAGCCTTGCCGCGGCATCGAGCAGGCGGGATTGAAGAGCGGCCGCCGCGGCCGTGTCCTGTTCGCGCTTCAGGTAGAGAATGTCGGGGTGGCGCCGGATGGTTCCGGTCGACGTGCACGGCGCATCGAGCAGCACGGCATCGAACTCGCGGCCGGGCTCCCAGGTGAGCACGTCGGAAGCGACGAGCTCGGCCTCGAGCTTCAAGCGCGCGAGATTCTCTGCGAGCCTCTTGAGCCGCTCGGGCGAAAGATCGACTGCCGTGACGCGCGCGCCCGCAGCCGCGAGCTGCGCGGTCTTGCCGCCCGGCGCCGCGCAGAGATCGGCGATGTCTTTTCCGCGCACATCACCGAAGAGACGAGCCGGCAGCGCTGCCGCCGCGTCCTGAACCCACCACGCGCCGTCGGCGAAGCCGGGCAGATCCTCGATGCGGCCCGAGGCTTCGAGGCGTACCGATCCCGTCGTGAGCACCTTGCCGCCGAGGCGCTCGGCCCAGGCTTCGGGCTCCGATTTGACGGAAAGATCGAGCGGTGCCTCGGCAAGCGACGCCTCGGCAATCCTGTGCGCCGTTTCAGCGCCGTATGCCTTCTCCCAGCCCGCATAGCGCCAGGCCGGGATATTGAGCTTGGCGCCATCGAGGGCGGCGAGACGGGCGGCGCCATCGGTGGCGACGCGACGCAGGACGGCGTTCGTCAGGCGATCGAAGCGGCGGGCGTATCTGTCGGTGCGCGTCTGCTCGACGGCCAGGCTGATGGCGGCATGGGCCGGCGTTGCGAGCACGAGAAGCTGCGCTGCGCCGACCAGAAGAATGTGCCACAGGGCGCCGCGCTTCTCGGGCAGCGGCTTGTCGAGAAACGAGCCGAGCACGGCATCGAGCTCGCCCTTGCGGCGCAGCACCGTCGTGACGATGAGACGGGCAAGGGCGCGATCGCGCGCCTCGAGCGGCGACGATGCAAGCGCGCCGGCTGCGCTCTCGAAGCCATCCTCGAGGGTGTGCCCGCGATCGAGCACAGCCGACGAGGCACGCCACGGCAAGCTGGCGCGCGTCGAGCCCGCGGCGGGCTCGCGCGGACTGCGCCAGCGCTTGCCTCCGCCGCTGCTTGCGCGTGCGTTCGGAACCGGCGGCGGCGGGGCTTGACGTTGGTGGGGCGCGGCATGGCTGATCAGGCGCGGTGAGGGCGTGGCGTCATCCCCACGGCCCGCGCGAGGAGCGCCGCTCGCCGAGCATCCGACCACGGACCGGGCCGCGACGAGGCTACGTCCTCGTTCGCTCGCGCGTCCGACGCCGTCGATGCCGAGGCTCGCATTGGGATTGCCCATCTCGCGCGCGAGGGCCTCGAGCTCGGCGATGCGGTTCTCCGTGTTGGGATGCGTCGAGAACATGTTGTCGACGCCGCGGCCGGTCAGCGGATTGATGATGAACATGTGCGCGGCCGCCGGCACCTGCTCGGCCTCCTCGTTGGGGATGCGCTGCGCGGCGTTGTGGATCTTGCGCAGCGCGGAGGCGAGCCACAGCGGATTGCCGCAGATCATGCGCGCCCATGCGGTCGGCGCCGTACTCGCGCGAGCGGCTGATGGCCATCTGCACCATCATGGCGGCGAAGGGCGCGACCAGCATCGCCAGCAGCGCGGCGATCCAGCCCATGCCGCCGCCGCGGTCGTCGCGGTGCCGCCGCCGAACAGCATGCCGAACTGCAGGTACTGGGCGAGCATGGAGATGGCGCCGCCGATGGTCGCGGCGACGGTCATGGTCAGCGTATCGCGGTTCTTGATGTGGGCAAGCTCGTGCGCCACGACGCCCGCCACCTCCTCGCGCGAGAGCGTATCGAGAAGGCCGGTCGAGGCGGCGACGGCCGCGCGCGACGGGCTGCGGCCGGTGGCGAACGCGTTCGGCTGCGGGTTGTTCATGATGTAGACGCGCGGCATCGGCAGCTCGGCGCGGCGCGCCATCTCGCGCACGATCCCGTAGTATTCGGGCGCCGATCGCGCGTCGACCTCCTGGGCGCGGAACATCTTGAGGACGACCGTGTCGGAATTCCAGAGGCTTATGACGTTCATGGCGAGCGCGATGACGAACGCAATGACCATGCCCGACTGGCCGCCGATGGCAGCGCCCATGGCGACGAAAATCGCCGTCAGCACAATCAGCAGCAAGGCGGTCTTGGCGTAGTTCACCGGCATTCTCTTGTCTCCCTTCGGGGACTGCCTTTCCCCTGCGCGGCTTGGCCACAGGAACACGGAGCCGGGCTGCGCACTATCTTTGCGCGCACTATATAGGAAGGCGGAGCGCAAAGGACCAGCGCCCACTTCCCGCTCCGGAAATCCCAATGAGCGAAAACGTAAAGCCTTCCGACAGAAACGATGAAACCCGAGCTCAGCCCGGCGGCCAAGCGCGCGCTCGAGGAGGCGGAAGCGCGCCGGCGAGCGCGGACGCGGAGCGCCGAGCCGAGCCCCGAGGTCGGCGGCCAGGACGGGCCCGAGCCGACGCGCTACGGCGACTGGGAAAAGGGCGGCATCGTTTCAGATTTCTGATCGCCGTGCAGGCGCAAGCGACGCGCGCGCATGCGTGCGCGTCGCATATGCTCGCGCCCGTGTGGCAACTCTCATCTTTCGAGCGCGGAACCCATCCTGTAGGGTTGCCGAGCACGCCAGGGGGAAATCAGCGCATGAGCAGGACGTTTCGAACTGTCTATCGTATCCTGCTGGTCCTGCTCGTCACCTTAGCCATCATAGCCGGCTTCTGGTTCGGCCTCGTGCCGCAGCGGCTTAGCCCCTTCAGCCCGCTCTCGCTCGAGACGCGGCCCAATGGTTCGTGGACCCCAGGCTGTCTGTGCTGCGCTACGATCCTGCGCTCTGCCAGTCGGTTCTCACAGGCGCCACACATCGACGCCTCGCCGATTCCCGACAACCCGATCAAGAACGGCTGCGGCTGGACCAACGCGGTCCGCTTCTCGACGACGGGCGGGGCAAAGATCGGCGTCGAGCCGCTCACCTGCGAGATGGCCGCGGCGGTAACACTGTGGGTCGAGCACGAGGTGCAGCCCTTAGCGATGGAGATGTTCGGCAAGCGCGTCACGTCGCTCGGCGACATGGGCACCTACGACTGCCGCAACATCGTCGGCAATCCGTTCTGGAAGGGCGTGCGCAGCCAGCACGCGACCGCCAACGCGCTCGACATCTCAGGCTTCACGCTCGAGGACGGCCGGCAGCATCAACGTGCTGCGCGACTGGAACGACAAGGGCCCGGAAGGGAAGTTCCTGCACGAAGCGCACCGTCGCGCGTGCCGCTATTTCCGCGTGACGCTGGGGCCGGAGTTCAACGAGGCGCACAAGAACCATTTCCATCTCGACCGCGGGATACTTTGGACATGCAAGTAGGTGCCGGGGTGAGGAAGGCCGTGTTCAGATGGACTTCAAGAGATCGGCTTGATCGGCAGCTTGCGCAGCCGCACGCCCGTCGCGGCATAGACCGCGTTGAGCACGGCCGGCGTTAGCGCGGACGTGCCGGGCTCGCCGATGCCGCCGGGGTCGGCGCTGCTCTTCACCACCTCGACCTCGATGACCGGCGCCTCGTTGATGCGCAGCATGCGGTAGTCGTCGAAGTTCGATCTGCTCGACGCGGCCGTTCTTCAGCGTGATCTCGCCCCACAGCGCCGCCGTGATGCCGAAGATGATGCCGCTCTGCATCTGCGCCACGATGGTATCGGGATTGACGGCGACGCCGGTATCGACGACGCACACGACGCGGTCGACGTGCACCTCGCCGGATTTTGCGACCGTGACCTCGGCGATCTGCGACATGAAGCTTCCGAACGTGTTGTGCACGCACACGCCGCGGCCGCGCCTGTCGCCGAGCGGCTTGCCCCAGCCGGCCATCTCGGCCGCGCGGTTCAAGACGTGCAGCGCGCGCGGATTGTTGCCGAGCATCGCACGGCGGTACTCGACGGGGTCCTTTTTCGCGATCGCCGCCAGCTCGTCGATGAAGCTCTCGATCACATAGACGTTGTGCGTCGGGCCGACGCCGCGCCAGAACGCGGTCGGAATGCCGGGTGGCTCCTCGCGCACGTATTCGACGCGCTTGTTGGCGATGTCATACGGCATGTCGATCGCGCCATCGACGGCGTCGGGGTCGATGCCGTCCTTGAACAGGGGCGGGAAGAACCGCGCCATGATCGAGGAGCCGACGATGCGATGGCTCCAGGCGACGGGCATGCCCTTGCTCGTCGAGGCCGGCGGAGAAGCGGTCGTAATAGTAAGGCCGGTACATGTCGTGCTGGATGTCCTCCTCGCGGCTCCACACGACCTTGATCGGGATCCTTGGACTGCTTGGCAATCAGCGCGGCCTGGACGATGAAGTCGAACTCGAGCCGCCGGCCGAAGCCGCCGCCCAAGAGGTGATTGTGAATGCGCACCTGCTCCGGCTTGAGACCGAGGGTTTGCGCCACCGCCTGCTGCGCGACGGTGGGGATCTGCGTGCCGACCCAGATATCGCAGCCGTCGGCGCGTCACCTGCACGGTGCAGTTCATCGGCTCCATGGTCGCGTGGGCGAGGAACGGCGCCTCGTAGTCGGCTTCGACCTTGGTCGCGGCGCTGGCCAGCGCTGCCGTCACGTCGCCCTCGTTCTTGGCGACCGCGCCCGGCTTCTCGCGCGAGCCTTCGCCAGCGCTGCCACGACGTCGGCCGTGGTGAGCGAGGCGTGCGGTCCGTCGTCGAACTTGGCCGCACCGGCCTCGAGACCTTTCCTCGCGGCCCAGTAGTGGTCGGCGATCACGGCGACGGCATTGTCGAGCTTCGCGACCTGATGCACGCCCGGCAACTTTCAAGGCCGCCGCGTCGTCGAACGATGCGAGCGTTGCCGCCGAACACCGGCGACGCGGCAACGGTCGCGACCTTCATGCCCGGCACTTTCACGTCGATGCCGTACACCGCCGTGCCGTTGACCTTGCCGGCGACATCGAGCCGCTTGGCCGGCGTGCCGATGATGCGGAAGGTGCTCGGGTCCTTGAGCTTGACGTTGGTGGGAACGGGCAGCTTCGCCGCGGCGTCGGCCAGCTCGCCGTAAGGGATGCGCCGCTTGCCGGCCGCATCGACGACATAGCCAGGCTCGGTCGTCAGCGCGCTTGCATCGACGTTGAGCTTCTTCTGCCGCCGCCGCGATCAGCATGGCCCGCGCGGCGGCGCCGACCTGGCGCAGCGGCACGTAGAAGCCGCGGATCGACGACGAATTGCCCGTGGTCTGCGAACCGCCGAGGAAGGCGTTGCCGTAGAGCTTGTCGTTCGGCGGCGAATGCTCCACCGTGACATTGCTCATGTCGACGTCGAGCTCCTCGGCGACCAGCATCGGCAGCGCCGTGTAGACGCCCTGTCCCATCTCGGCCATCGGCGAGACGATGGTCACCTTGCCTTGCCGATCGATGCGTACGTAGGCGTTCGGGGGAAGCGGTTGCTGCGCACCGGCCGGCGGATCGTCCGCATGACCTTGCCGGCACCCAACCGATCATCAGGCCGCCGCCGATGGCGGCGCCAGCCTTGAGGAATGTGCGGCGAGAAACTTCGTGCTGCGCGAATGTGCTGGCGATGCTCATGGCTTGCCTCACTGTCCGCTGGCGCGACTTCGCGCGGCGTGCTTGATGGCCTCGCGAATGCGCACATAGGTTCCGCAACGGCAGATATTGCCCGACATCGCCTGGTCGATATCGGTGTCGCTGGGGTTGGGATTGCTGGCGACGAGCGCCGTCGCCGACATGATCTGGCCGGACTGGCAGTAGCCGCACTGAACCACCTCGAGATCGAGCCAGGCCTTTTGCACGGCCTTGCCGGCCGGGGTCTCGCCGATGGCCTCGATCGTGGTTATCTCCGACGCCCGCGACGTCGCTCACGGGCGTGACGCACGAGCGTCTGGGCTCGCCATCGACGTGGACCGTGCAGGCGCCGCATTGGGCGATGCCACAGCCGAACTTTGTGCCCGTCATGCCGAGGATGTCGCGGAGCACCCACAGCAACGGCATGTCGTCTGGCGCCGCCACGGAGAGCTTGCTTCCATTCACGGTGAGATTGACCATCGCTGCCTCACCTCTCTCGCTACGTTAGGACCGTCATACGAAAAGTAATTCTACCTGCCTGATGGCGACACGTACATGTCAGATGAGCATCAATTTTCAAGGTTCGCTTAACACTTTGGTCTGGCAGGGCAGTGGGCGACGGGCAACGCGCCGCAATATTCAGCCGTCAGATCCGCGTGTGGACAATTTTTGCGCTTGCGATTCGTTATATTTGTATGGATATAGCGAAAGACGCCGTAAGTAAGTACCGGCGTGGGGAGTTGGGGGAAGTCATGTCGAAGTATGTGTACGCGGCGCTAGCTTGCGCCGTGGGGATGGGCTTGTGTTCTGCGCAGGCTCAGGAGGCCGCCACTGCGGGTGGCGACGTCACAGCGGACGAAGCGTCACCGCTGCCGCCCATCGTGGTCACGTCCCCTGCAGAGCCGATCAGCAAAATCGGCGAAGAAGAAGACGACGACGTCGAACCCGTCGGGCGGCCCCGGTGCCGCGCCAGGCGAAAGTGCGGCACGGAGTCTGCTCAATCTTCCGGACCGGCCACCGGAACCGGGGTCGGCGGAGAGGGCCCCGTCGGCATCTTCACGCTCGGCCAGCTCGACGTGATCGGCGGCTCGACGATCACCAACGAGGCGATGTGGACGTTCAACAAGAACACGCTCGATCAGGCGGCCAGCATCGTTCCGGGCGTGACGATGCACAACACCGGCGGCTCGCGAAACGAGCGCGACATCTTCGTGCGCGGCTTCGACCGCTTCCGCGTGCCGCTCTCATCGACGGCGTGCGCATCTATCTGCCCGCCGACAACCGACTCGACTTCAACCGCTTCCTGACGCCGGACCTCTCGGAGATCCAGATCCAGAAAGGCTATGTGTCGGTGCTCAACGGGCCCGGTGGCATGGGCGGCGCGATCAACCTGGTGTCGCGCAAGCCGACCAAGGAGATCGAGCTCGAAGGCCGCGCCGGCGCCGTCTTCGACGGCAGACTGAGCTACGATGGGCGAGTGGAACAGCTACGCGTTCGCCGGAACGCGGCAAGATAGGAATTCTACGCCCAGGTAGCGGCACGATCGTCGACCAGGACCACTGGTCGCTCTCGGACGACTTCGATCCCGTGCTCTCGTCAACGAGGACGGCGGCGAGCGCGACCACTCCGACATCCGAGACTGGCGCATCAACGCCAAGGTCGGCTACACGCCGAATGCGCACGACGAGTACAGCATCAACTACACGCGCAGTCGGGCGAGAAGAGCGCGCCGCTGCACGTCGAAGGCCAGGGCGTGCAGGGGCCGCGCTACTGGACAGTGGCCCTATTGGGATATCGAAAGCACGTCATGGCTCTCGAAGACGCAGATCGGCGAGGCGTCCTACGTAAAAACCAACGCCTACTACAATACCTTCGACAATCTGCTCGTCGTCCTTCGACGACCGACATACGCTCAGACCCGCAACCTCGCGCGATCGTTCGACAGCTACTACGACGACTTCGCCTACGGCGGGTTCGTCGAGGTCGGCACCAATCTGATCCCGATGAACACGCTCAAGGCCGCGGTCCACTACCGCCACGACCACCACTCCGAGTTCCAGCATCACCGCGCCCGACGCATCCGGCCTCCAGCGTCCACGAGCCGTGGCAGGACAACATCGAGGACACCTGGTCGTTCGCGGTCGAGAACACGTTCCACGCGACGCGGCGCATCGATATCGTGACCGGCGTCAGCTACGACATGAACATCGTCGCATACCGCCGAGGATTTCGCCAGCGGCGCCATCGTGGAAAACGAGACGCCCGACAGCGACGCCTGGAACGGCCAGGCGGCCGCGATCTATAACTTCAGCGACACCGGAGAGGTGCACGCCACCGTCTCCGATCGGACGCGCTTCCCGACCGTCTTCGAGCGCTTCAGCACGCGCTTCGGACTTGCGGTTCCCAATCCGGATCTCGCCCCGGAGCGGACGATCAACTACGAGCTCGGCTGGAGCGATACGCTCTTCAGCACGGTGAAGCTGTCGTCGGCGATGTTCTATTCCGATCTCAAGAATTCCATCCAGCCGGTGTTCGTCGCCGGCAACTCGCGATCCAGAACCAGAACATCAGCGGCGAGAACTACGGCATCGAGGTGTCGTTCGACTGGGCCATCATGCCGGGGTGCGGGTCGGCGGCAACTACACCTATCTCGAGCGCGACTACGACTACGCGACGGCCGGGCCCGAAGCCCGAGGGCACGCCGCGGCATGAGGCCTTCCTCTATCTCGCCTGGAATGCCTGGAAGGGCGCTGACGATCACGCCGAGCCTCGAGCTCGCGAGCGACCGCAATCAGCTTGATCACGAGCTGCGCCACGACGCTACCATCCTCCCGCGCTCGTCCCGGCCTGTCACGCCGCGCACACGGCTCGCCGAACTATGTCGAGATCGGCTCCTATGCGCTGCTCAACGTCCAGGCCGAGTACCAGTTCAGCGAGAACCTGACGGCCGCGATCGGCGGAACCAATCTGCTCGACGAGAACTACGCGCTCGCGGAGGGTTTTCCCGAGGCGGGACGCATGTTCTTCGCTAATATGAGGGCCAAGTTCTAACAGGGCGCCGGCCGGCATGCGGCGGGCGCTCCTTCAAGGAGGCTCGCCCATGAAGCTCAGCGCGCGCAACATCCTCAAGGGCACCATCGTCGACGTGGTCAAGGGGCAAACGACGGCCCACGTCCGCATCGACGTCGGCGGGACGATCATCACCTCGTCGATCACCAACGAGGCGGTTGACGATCTCGGCTTGAAAAAGGGAATGGCGGCCGCGGCTGTCATCAAGTCATCGGATGTCATGGTTGCGATCGACTAAGAGCGCGCGCCCTGTCCTTTCACAGCGGTCGCGCTTGCCGCTGGAGCGTCTGCTCGCGCCGCTGGGCGTAACGCAGCCGACATGAAAGGGCTGCGACGGTTTCGCGTGGCCGCTCGACGCCGAGCGCGCGGCCTTCGCGTCCGCGGCCATCGAGAAGGTCGGCTCCGGCGCCGCGGTGGGCGATTGACCGAACGGGCGCTCGCGCTCAAGCTCACCCCGTCAAGGACGTGAAGTTCGAAATGCCGCCCGGCGGCAAGCCCAAGGCAGACGCGAAGGAGGCATTCGGAGGCCTATCGTCACCTTCGGCGCACCCGCCAAGGCGGGCCTCTATCAAGTCACGCTCTCCGGCGAGGGCTGGATCGACGTGATTCAGGGGGGCAAGCAACTACCCGCAGCGGCGCATACGGGTGCCAAGGAATGCCCCGACTGCGCAAGAGCGTGCGGTTCGAGATGCAGGCGGCGCCGGTCGTGCTGCAGATCAGCGGCGCTGGCGCCGATACGATCAAAGTTGCGTTACGGCCAGCCGATTGAATTGCCCGCCGCTTTCGCCGCGAGGGATGACCTAATCGCGCGGCATCAAGAACCAGAGCAGGAGATAGACGAGCACGCCGGGGAATGCGATCGAGGCTATCGAGAGGATGACGTAGAGAAGGCGCACGATCGTCGGGTCCCATCCGAGCCAGCGCGCCAAGCCGCCGCAGACGCCGGCGATCATCGCGCCTTCACGCACGCGCCGCAGCGGCGGGTTGGTATTGAACAAGGTGGGCTCGGTCATAATTTCTCACCGATAAAGGATGGGAGCCGAGGAGCGTAACGCGCCCCACGGCATCCGAGTTCCGGCGCCGAACGGCAGCGGAGCCCGGCCCTGCCGCGCTAGCCCGCCTTCTTGTTCTGGCGGTTGGTGATCAGGTCATCGACGACGTGCCGGATCGGCGAGCGTCGACGTGTCGCCAAGGCTCGAGAACTCGTCCTCGGCGATCTTGCGCAGGATGCGGCGCATGATCTTGCCGGAGCGCGTCTTCGGAAGCCCGGGCGAGAACTGGATGAGATCCGGCGAGGCGATGGGCCCGATCTCGTGGCGGACGTGCGCGACGAGCTCCTTCCTCAGCTCCTCCGTCGGCGTCTCGCCGGCGTTGAGCGTCACGTAGCAATAGATGCCCTGGCCCTTGAGGTCGTGCGGGTAGCCGACGACCGCGGCCTCGGCGACCTTGGGGTGCGCCACGAGCGCGCTCTCGACCTCGGCCGTGCCCATGCGGTGGCCGGAGACGTTGATCACGTCGTCGACGCGCCCGGTGATCCAGTAGTAGCCGTCCTCGTCGCGACGGCAGCCGTCGCCGGTGAAGTAGGTGCCCTTGTAGGTGCTGAAGTAGGTCTGCACGAAGCGGTCGTGATCGCCGTAGAGCGTGCGCGCCTGGCCGGGCCAGCTGTCGAGCAGCACGAGATTGCCCTGCGTCGCGCCTTCCAGCGTCGTCCCCTTGTCATCGACGAGGGCCGGCTGGACGCCGAAGAACGGCCGGGTCGCCGAGCCCGGCTTCAAGGCGGTCGCGCCCGGCAGCGGCGTGATCAGAGTGCCGCCGGTCTCGGTCTGCCACCAGGTGTCGACGATCGGGCAGCGGCCCTCGCCGACGACGCGGTGATACCACTCCCAGGCTTCGGGATTGATCGGCTCGCCGACGCTGCCCAGAAGGCGCAGCGAGGCGCGGCTCGAGCGCTTCACGAAGATCGTCGCCGACGCCCATCAGCGCGCGGATCGCGGTCGGCGCCGTGTAGAAGATGTTGACGCCCCACTTGTCGACGACGTCCCAGAAGCGCGACGGCGCTCGGGTAGTTCGGCACGCCCTCGAACATCAGCGTCGTGGCGCCGTTGGCGAGCGGCCCGTAGAGGATGTAGCTGTGGCCGGTGACCCAGCCGACGTCGGCGGTGCACCAGTAGATGTCTCCGTCGTGGTAATCGAAGACGTACTGGTGCGTCACGGCGGCGTAGACGAGGTATCCGCCCGACGTGTGCACCACGCCCTTGGGCTTCCCGGTCGAGCCCGACGTGTAGAGGATGAAGAGCGGGTCCTCGGCGCCGACCTCCACCGGCGGGCAGTCGGCCGGGACCCTGATGATCTCCTCGTGGAGCCACAGATCACGGCCGGCTGTCCACGGCACGGGATTGCCGGTGCGGCGCACGACGAGCAGCTTCTCGCCGCCCTTGGCGACCTTCGCCAGCGCCTCGTCGGCGTTCTTCTTCAAGGGCACGGCCTTGCCGCCGCGCAGGCCCTCGTCGGCGGTGATGATGAACTTCGAGCTCGCGTCCTCGATGCGTCCCGGCCAAGCTGTCGGGCGAGAAGCCGCCGAAGACGACCGAGTGGATGGCGCCGATGCGCGCGCACGCCAGCATGGCGTAGGCCGCCTCGGGAATCATCGGCAGGTAGATGGTGACGCGATCGCCCTTCTTGACGCCGTGCGCCTTCAAGACGTTGGCGAACTTCGAGACGCGCTCGTGGAGCTCGCGGTAGGTGATGCGCTCGCTTTCCTTCGGGTTGTCGCCTTCCCAGATGATGGCGACCTGATCGCCGCGCGTGCGCAAGTGGCGGTCGATGCAGTTGGCGGAGACGTTGAGCGTCCCGTCCTCGAACCACTTGATCGAGACGTTGTGGTAGTCGAACGAGGTGTTCTTGACCTTGGTGTAGGGCTTGATCCAGTCGAGCCTGCGGCCGATCTCGCCCCAGAAGCCGTTCGGATCCTCGACCGAGCGCTTGTAGAGAGCCTTGTATTTCGCGTCGTCGAGCCAGGCCCGGCTCGCCCATGCGGATGGGACAGGATACGATTTGTCCGACATCGGCTTATTCCTCCCGAACGCAGATGCTGTTTTTTACTTTCTTACGCCGACGGAGAGCCTCCTCACAACTACACCAATGGTCGAACTCGCCTGAGGTCGCAATGCGGCGGCCTCAGGCGATGCCCATCCAGCCGATCAATGCACCTTGGATCAGGAGCACGCCCAGCCAATGACCTGCGTCAATCAGGGTCAGCTTGAGCCTTGCGCCCTGAAAGGCGTGATTGACGGCGAGAGAGGTCGCGACGAAGCCCGCCCAGCAGATCGCGCCCGCCATCAGGCCATTGTTGAGCGTCACCTGCCCGGCGCCGAGATGGCCGAGGATGCCCGCCAGGACGTACGCCATGACAAGCTGGGCGACGAAGGCGATGACATAGGGCGCGATCGCGGCGCAAGCCGTTTGCGGCCTTGATGTCGTCGATGGAGATATTGGCTGCCTCCATCCACTGCTTTGGAGAACACGCCATACCAGAGGCCGCCGAAGATGAAGCTCGCCGCGGCCGCGAGCACGACGGCGAGATAGTTCAACCCTGCAAACGTCATCGAGCGTCCTCCGGAGATCAATCCCGCGGCGCAAGTCTAGCAAATCTCGGAGGAACACTCATCAAGAGGCCGCCGGCCAGCGCTCTGGATCAGACTTTGCCCTTGCGCGTGAGCAGGAAGACGGCCTTCTCGCCGAGAAGGTTCTGCGCCGAGAGCGAGTTCTTGATCGGCAGGCGCTTGCCGGCGCTGTTGAAGGCCACGGCCTCCTCGACCTCGGCATCGACGAGATCGACGAGATCGACGAAGTCCTTGATGGTGCACAGGTGCGCATCGAGGCTCGTGTACCAGGGCTCGGGCAGGTTCTCGGTCATCGGCATGCGGCCCGTGAAGAGGAGCTGCGCGCGGATGCGCCAGTGGCCGAAATTCGGAAACGACACGATGGCGTGCCGGCCGATGCGCAGCAGGTTCTCGAGCACGGTCCTTGGGATCGCGCGTGGCCTGCACGGTGAGCGACAGGATGGCGTAGTCGAAGGCCTGGTCGGGATAGTCGGCGAGATCGCGGTCGGCGTCGCCCTGGATCACCGACAGGCCGCGCGCCACGCAGGCGTTGACCTTCTCGCGCGACAGCTCGACGCCGCGGCCATCGACGGACTTGGTCTCGGCGAGAAGCTTCAGCAGCGCGCCGTCGCCGCAGCCGACATCGAGCACGCGCGAGCCCGGCGCGACCATCTCCGCGATCAGAAGATGATCGCCGCGCGGCGTGCTGAAGAGTCGGCGTCACGACCTCCTGCATCGCGCGTCACTCCGCCACCGCCGACGAGACCGCGCTTGGCCGCCGCGGCATTGAGGAAGCCGCGCACGGTGGCATGGAACTCGGGCTCCTCCAGCAGGAAGGCGTCGTGGCCCTTGTCGCTCTCGATCTCGACGAAGGAGACGTTGGCGGCCACGGCGTTGAGCGCCTTGACGATGTCCTTGCTGTCGCGCGTCGGATAGAGCCAGTCGCTCGTGAACGAGACGACGCAGGAACTGGGTCTTCGTGCCGCGGAAGGCGTTCGCGAGCTTGCCGCCGTGCTCGGCCTCGAGGTCGAAATAGTCCATGGCGCGCGTGATGTAGAGATAGCTGTTGGCGTCGAAGCGATCGACGAAGGTCGAGCCCTGGTGGCGCAGGTAGCTCTCGATCTTGAAATCGGCGTCGAACGAGAACGAGCGGGCCTGGCGGTCCTGCAGGTTGCGGCCGAACTTGTCCTGCAGCGCCTTTTCCGAAAGGTAGGTGATGTGGGCGGCCATGCGCGCCACCGCGAGGCCGTTCTTCGGCACGACGCCGTGCGCGTAGTAGCTGCCGCCGCGCCAGTCGGGATCGGCCATCACGGCCTGCCGGCCGACCTCGTGGAAGGCGATGTTCTGGGCCGAATGGCCGGGCGCCGTCGCGATCGGGATGGCGGTGAAGACGCGATCCTTGTAGCGCGCCGCCCACTCGAGCACCTGCATGCCGCCCATCGAGCCGCCGAGGACCGAGAACAGCTCGGCGATGCCGAGATGATCCAGCAGGCGGACCTGTGCGCCGCACCATGTCGGCGATGGTGATGACCGGGAAGTCGATGCCGTAGGGCTGCCCGGTCTTCGGATTGGTGGACGCCGGCCCGGTGGAGCCCATGCAGCCGCCGAGGATGTTCGGGCAGATGACGAAGAAGCGGTTCGGTGTCGACGGGCTTTCCCGGCCCGACGAGGGTGTCCCACCAGCCGGGCTTGCCGGTCACGGGATGGGTGTTGGCGACGTGCTGGTCGCCGGTCAGAGCGTGACAGATGAGGATGGCGTTCGACTTCTCGGCATTCAGCGTGCCGTAGGTCTGATAGGCCACGGAGAACGGCGCGAGCAGCTGGTCGCAATCGAGCCGCAACGGCTCGCTCTCCGGGAAATGCACGATCTTGCTCGAGGGGCGATGGACCTCGGAGAGGCGGACATCGCGCCCCGGATCTGCACGGCCGGCACCGCTGGTCAGCCCGATTGGAGTGATGTGACATCCTGCGCGGCGCTCCTTGCCCACCGCTCATGGCGGCGGGCAGAAACTGAAAACCCGGCTCGGTTTGCCCTGCCTTGAGGCCGGGCCCAACCGGATACCGGGTGCGCGCGGCCTTTTTTAGCGATTTGTTTAACGTGGTTGCAAGCCGGCCGGCCAAATCACCACGGGATTGCGCCTGCATATCGGACGCCCTGCGGCAAGGTCAAGGGCGGGCCGCAGTTATCCTTGGCGCCGCGTAACCCCGGGCCCCAGACTTTTCCGACTTTCTATCCAGGGTAGGCTCGTCTATCACTTCCGCGCCCCCGCGCAATTCTCAAGCCTTTTGGACCGAACGATGGCCCTTGCCGCACCGAAACCGAGACCCGGCGTCCTCGACATCGAGGCCTATGTGCCCGGCGAGAGCGCCGTGCCGGGGGGCATGAAGCCCATCAAGCTGTCGTCGAACGAGACGCCCTTGGGGCCGAGCCCGAAGGCCGTAGCGGCCTTCAAGGACGCTGCGGGCAATCTCGAGCGCTATCCGGACGGCCAGGCCGCGGCGCTCAGGCAAGCGATCGCGCGCCGCTACGGCCTGAACGCCGAGCGCATCGTCTGCGGGGCGGGCTCGGACGAGCTGATCAGCCTCCTCGCCCACGCCTACCTCGGGCCGGGCGACGAAGGCATCTTCACCGAGCATGGCTTCCTCCTCTACCGCATCGTCGATCCTCGCGGCCGGCGCGACGCCCGTCGTCGTCCCGGAGCGCAACTACAAGGCCGACGTCGACGCGATCCTCGCCAAGGTGACGGCGCGCACGAAGATCGTGTTTCTCGCCAACCCGAACAATCCGACGGGCACCTACCTCGCCATCGACGAGGTGCGCCGGCTGCGCGAAGGGCTGCCCGGCGACGTGCTGCTCGTGCTCGACGCCGCATACGCCGAGTACGTGCGCCGCAACGACTACGAGGCGGGCCTCGAGCTCGTGGCAACGACCGAGAACACGGTGATGACGCGGACGTTCTCCAAGATCTTCGGTCTGGCGGGGCTCCGCATCGGCTGGGCCTACTGTCCCGGCCGCGATCGCCGACGCGCTCAACCGCATCCGCGGGCCGTTCAACCTCTCCGCGCCGGCGATTGCCGCCGGCGCCGCGGCGATCGAGGACCAGATTCACGTGGAACAGGCGGCGCGCCACAACGAGACGTGGCTGCCGTGGCTCGCAGCCGAGGTCGAGAAGCTCGGCCTCGAGGTGACGCCGAGTCGTCGCCAACTTCCTGCTCATCCATTTCCCGAAGGACCGCGGCGCGCGGCGCGGTCGCCTGCGACGAGCTCCTGAAGTCGCGCGGCATCATCGTGCGGCGCGTCGCGGGCTACGGACTGCCGGACGCGTTGCGCGTCACGGTCGGCACCGAGGACGAGAACCGCAAAGTCGTGGCGGCGCTCGCCGCCTTCACGGGCAAGGCGGCGCAATGACGACCCCCATGTTCGAACGCATCGCGCTGATCGGGATCGGGCTCATCGGCTCGTCGATCAGTCATGCGAGCCGGCGGGCGGGGCTGGCGCAGGTCGATCGTCGGCTCGGCGCGGACGCCGGCCACCGTCGACACGGCGACGAGCCTCGGCCTCATCGAACAGGGCTTTGCGCGGGCCGCGCAGGCGGTCGAGGACGCCGATCTCGTCATCCTCTGCGCGCCGGTCGGCGTCTGCGGGGCGCTGGCGAAGGAGATCGGGCCGTCGCTCAAGCCCGGCGCGATCGTGACCGACGTCGGCTCGGTCAAGGCCGCGATCGTGCGCGATGTCGCCCCGCACGTGCCGAAGGACGTGCATTTCGTTCCCGGCCATCCGATCGCGGGCACCGAGCAATCGGGGCCGGAGTCGGGCTTTGCGGAGCTCTTCGACGGCCGCTGGTGCATCCTGACGCCGGAAGCGCACACGGACGCAGGCGCGGTGGAGAAGCTCACCGCGTTCTGGAAGGCGCTCGGCGCCAAGGTCGAGCTCATGACGCCCGAGCATCACGACATGGTGCTCGCCATCACGAGCCACCTGCCGCATCTCATCGCCTACAACATCGTCAACACGGCCGAGCATCTCGAGCGCGTGACCGACAGCGAGGTCATCAAGTTCTCGGCCGGCGGCTTCCGCGATTTCACGCGCATCGCCGCCTCCGACCCGACGATGTGGCGCGACGTGTTCCTCAACAACAAGGACGCCGTGCTCGAGATGCTGGGCCGCTTCGCCGAGGACCTGACGGCGCTGCAGCGCGCGATCCGCTTCGGCGACGGCGACACGCTGTTCAAGATGTTCACGGAAGCGCGCGCGGTCCGGCGCGGCATCATCCAGGCGGGGCAGGACACGGCGGCGCCCGACTTCGGCCGCGCCGCGAAGACGAAGCCTTCGCCGGGCGCCAAGAAACCCTGAGGCGGAGCGGAGACCGGGCATGGCGCACTCGCCGCGCGACGTCTGGGTCTTCGCCTACGGCTCGCTCATGTGGCAGCCGGGGTTTCCCTTCGCCGAGGCGCGCCACGCGACGGCTTGCCGGCTACCACCGCGCATTCTGCGTCTATTCGGTTCACTACCGGGGATCGCCGATCGCGGCCGGGACTCGTGCTCGGTCTCGACCGGGGCGGCGTGTGCGAAGGCATGGCCTTCCGCCTCGAGCCGGAGAGCACATCTGAGACACTCGCCTACCTGAGACGGCGCGAGCTCATCTACGGCGTCTATCGCGAGGCGCTTGTGCCGGTGACGCTCGCCGGCTGCAAACGAGGCGCCGGTGCTGGCCTTGGCCTACATCGCCGAGCGCAAGCATCCGTCGCACGCCGGCCGGCTGCCGCTCGCAACTCAGGTGGCGCTGATCCGCGGTGCCTCAGGCATGGCCGGCACGAACCTCGACTATCTCATCAATACGCTCATCCACCTCGGCGAGCTCGGCATCCGCGAGCGCGCGCTCGAGCGGCTGCTCACGCTTGCTGGCGCACTCGCGGCGCGCGACCCACAGGCGTGCGGCGCGCGGCCGTGTGCGCGCTCACTCGCTCGTGCGTGGGCGCAGAGACTGCCGCATGTGCCGCGACTCACGCGCGACAAACGCTTCAGCTACCGAAGCAAGCTCGGTGCGAGGTGGTGACGAGTGGTTGAGAGGTGACTGGCCGGGCTCAGTGCCAGGTGGCGTTGACGCGCTCGGCGCTCACGCGGTCTGCCTGGCAGGATTTCAGATCATGCTCGACGAGCTTGCTCTGCTTCGACGTGCCGGCGAGGAGATGAACGTGGACCTCATTGGCGCCGAGCATGGAGCCCTGATGGCGGAGCTCGGCGAGGTTCAAGGTCGAGGCGTCGTGCGTCAGGCGGCCAACCGAGAGCACGGTGCGTGAGCCCCGGCTATCGCGATGCACGAGAACGAAGTTGCCCTGGGGAAGCGCCGGGCACTCGACCAGGCTGTAGATCGTGTGAACGTAGCGGCGGCCCGAAGCTCCGCTCCAGAAGTGAAAGCGCTCGGTCAAGCCTGCTGTGTCCTCGAGCCGAGCCGGTTTGTGCGCGATGCCTGAGCGGCGGGCACGAAATTCGGCGAGCTGGATGATACGCGCTGCCATGGACGACTTTCCTATACCGGCTGCGAGGCCGACTACGCTACTCAACTGCCGGTCAGCATGCGGGGTATTTCTAACTTAAATATGGCTCGATCTCAGTCATTTTTGGGCAAGGTGAATGATTGGTTGCGCTGGCGGACGCGCGAGGCTCATTTGCGCGCAGATGGCAAGGAAGCGTCAATTGTCAGAGGATTAGCGGCAATTAATGAGTGCCCGCTCAACCGAGAACCCTCGCCGCTTGCCTTGCCCTGGTCACGATTTGGAAACGGTTTGGAACGCTGCCAACACCGCTCTCGAGCGCGCTAGCCGCAGCGGGAAAATCCGCAAGAGCGGCAGACCCAGCACGCGCCTTCTTTCACGTAGGATAGCGACGAGCAGCGCGGGCAGTGACGGGCGCCCTGGACGCGGCGTGCTTGCGGCCGAGGCTCGGATTCACTCTCTGACCTCGGCTCGTCGGCCTTCTTGCCATAGAACACCGGAGCCTCCTTGCCTGCGAGAAAGCCAATGCGAATCATATGGTTCTCGATCACCTCGCCGATCGCGGCCAGGAGGCTCGGCACGTAGCGGCCGCCGATCCAGCGGCCGCCTTGGGGATCGAAGACGGCCTTGAGCTCCTCGGCGACGAAAGCCACGTCGCCGCCGCGGCGGAACACGGCGCTGATCATGCGGGTCAGCGCGACGGTCCAGGCATAGTGCTCGAGATTTCGCGTGTTGATGAAAATCTCGAACGGACGGCGGCGGCGTGACACGCCTCCGGCATGATGCGCGGCGCCGGGCGCGGCCGGATCGTGCTCGATGTCGTTGATGGTGATGTAGATCGCGTGGTCGCTCTCGGGCCACTTGATCTTGTAGGTATAGCCCGCAAGCACCGGCTCGCGCTCGAGCGGCTTCGACATGTAGACGACGTCGCCCTGGCGCTCGGGCAGGCCGGGTGCCGGAACTGGCCGCGGCGCAGGCGTGGCCGCGACGACCTCGGTGAGGCTCGCGGCTGCGGCCGGTGCTTCGGCCGGCGCGCGGACCGGCGGCCGCGTTCGCAACCTTGAGCACGGCGCCGGTCACCTCATTGGGACGATAGACCGTGCAGCCCTTGAGGCCGAGATCGTAGGCGTCGGCGTAGATGCTCTTGAACGCCTCGAAAGAGATGTCCTCCGGACAGTTGATCGTCTTCGAGATCGAGCTGTCGACGTGGCGCTGGAGAGCCGCCTGCATCTCGAGATGCTCGCGCGGGGTCAGGTCTCCGGCGCGCACGAAGGCGCCGGTCAGCGCCGCATCGGAGCCGAACTCTCGCCGGTAGAGGGCGTGGGCCCGGTCCTCGACCGCTTCCTCGCGCGACGAGCCATCGGCCTCGAGCACGCGGCGCGTGAAGGTGTAATCGAACACGGGCTCGATGCCGGAGGAGACATTGCCCGCAAGCAGCGAGATGGTGCCGGTCGGCGCGATCGAGATCAGGCAGCCGTTGCGGATGCCGTGGCGGCGAATGGCCGCGCGCACATCCTTGGGCAGAGCGGCGACATTCGGCGCGGCAAGGAAGCGCTCGGCATCGAACAGCGGAAAGGCGCCCTTCTCGCCCGCAAGCTCGGCGCTCGCGAGGTAGGCCGCGCGCTCGATCGCCGCCATCCACTCGCCGGCGAGGGCCTGCGCGCGCTCGGTGCCGTAGCGCTCGCCCAGCATGATCAGCGCGTCGGCGAGCCCGGTGACGCCGAGCCCGATGCGCCGCTTGGACTTGGCCTCCTGGCGCTGCGCGGGCAGCGGATAGTTCGAGATGTCGATGACATTGTCGAGGAAGCGCACGGCCGTGCGCCACGCGCTCCTCGACCTTCGCCAGATCCAAGGCGGCGGCGGCCGCAAACGGCTCGGCGACGAACTGCGCGAGATTGATCGAGCCGAGGAGGCAGGCGCCGTAGGGCGGCAGCGGCTGCTCACCGCAATTGTGCGCCTCAAAGCCATTGGCGTCGAAAGCGTTGATACCGGGGACTTCCACGTCGTAGACATCTTCGACGCCAAGCTCCGTCGACGGACGTTACGCGTCGCCGACGAAGCGCTCGCGGTTGGCCGCGCGCTTGTAATTGGCGACCGCAGTGTGGAGACGTGCGGCCTTTTCACGGTCGGCGAATCCGAACGAGCTCGTTGAAACTGCGCAATATTCTCGCCAGAAATGATGAGCTCATGCTGCGGCTGGGTCATATAGCCGCGCTTCCGCCCTGCCATCCGGCAGACTTCGAACGCCCAGCATGACGGCGCTCAACATAGAGAGCGGAGGCGACGCCGAAGCGGAGCAGCATTCGCTGCACCGCTTGCAGATCGTGGCGAGTCCGATTGTGCGAGCCGAACGCTTACGCCCTTGCTGCTGACTTGCCCTGCACAGAGCCGTCCGCGTCGAAGAAGCCACGCAGGAAGCCCCTGTAGAACTCGCTCGATCGCTCGCTCCACCGCGGGCGTGATCGCTTTCTGCCCGGGCTCATGCCGACAGCCTGAGCCAATGCCCTCAGAGCACCCAGGGAAAGCCGATATTCGTTCCGTCCCGCTGACTTCCTGCCAGCCGTCGAAGTCGGCTCGATGCGGCAGAGTCCCGGCCGCGTCGCAGCGCCTCGGCCATGACCCCGTCGACTCCGCGCTCTCCGTCCCGTTCACGGTCTGCCGCCAGGACGCCAGACGGAGAGAACAGCCTTGTCGCTGCTTCAGCGTACCGTCTCCCACCAGAAGTCCGAGTCAGATACCCTTGCTCGGCGGTCAGAATTTTCCGTCGCCATGACGGCGTGGGCGCGATGATCGTCGATTGCGACCTCGATCGCCGGGCCGCAGATCGCCTGGCTGCGCACCAATCCGCCTCTGTACGGCTGACGCGACGATCCGCGCCATCGCGCCTGAGCCGATGATCGCCGGTCAGCCTGAAGCGCTGTAACCCTCCGACCGTTTCGAGTCGCACAATCGGGCTTGGTGCCCGACGCGGAAGAAGCCGCGCTGCCCCGCTCGCGTGATCCTGCCCGTCGCATCCGCGCCTCGAATCGGCGCGCCGAGCAGATCGCGGACCTGACGTGGACCAGCCGCGGTGTGCACCCAGGTGTCGCCGGCAACGCAAGGGTTGGTGGCGCGGATCTTCTCGCAATAGGCGAGATTGTTCGGCGCGTTGACGCGATCGATGAAGATGACGCCGGGCTCGGCGTAGTCGTAGGCCGCGCGCATGATGCGGTCCCACAGCGCCCGCGCCTGGACGGTGCGGTAGACCTTGCCCCGAAGACGAGATCCCACGGCGCGTCCGCCTTCACCGCGGCCATGAAGGCGTCCGTGACCAGCACCGAGACATTGAAGTTGCGCAGTCGCGCGGGATCGGCCTTGGCGTCGATGAAGGCCTCGATGTCCGGATGGTCGCAGCGCATCGTCCCCATCATGGCGCCGCGCCGGGCGCCGGCCGACATGATCGTGCGGCACATGGCGTCCCACACGTCCATGAAGCTCACGGGGCCCGAGGCGTCCGCGCCGATGCTTTTGACCGGCGCGCCCTTGGGACGCAGCGTCGAGAAATCATGCCCGATGCCGCCGCCCTGCTGCATCGTCAGCGCGGCTTCCTTGCACGTTGTCGAAGATCGAGCCGAGATCGTCCTCGATCCGGCCCATGACGAAGCAGTTGAAAAGCGTCACGTCGCGCCCGGTGCCGGCGCCGGCCAGGATCCGGCCGCCCGGCAGGAAGCCGAAATCGGCCATGGCGTCGTGGAAGCGGCCGGCCCAGCGC
Organism: uncultured Alphaproteobacteria bacterium; assembly: GCA_963821565.1. Lineage (GTDB taxonomy): Bacteria > Pseudomonadota > Alphaproteobacteria > Rhizobiales > Hyphomicrobiaceae > Hyphomicrobium_C. The sequence continues at coordinate 172,572 of CAWGEK010000002.1, read as the reverse complement.
TCGCGTGCGCGCTTGCCGCCCTTCTCGGCCGCCGCTGCCGCGCGCGGCGACACGCCGGAACGTATCGTCGAGCGTCTGCGTCGCCGTCGCGCCCGGACAGCGGCCTGAGCCGGTACTTGGATCGCCAAATCTCCTCGGAGATCGGAGCCAGAAATTTCGGGTCGTCTCGCGTCATGCGCCATCCCTCACCAGAGCCCTAAATATAGGCGTCGGACGGCGCATGCCAGTCAATAAATGTTCTACTATTGTTCTCGTTTGGTTCTGATGCCGTCTCGCGCCTCGGCCTCGGCGATGAGGCGCGCGCTGGCGTCCTCGAGGCGGGCCTCGAGCACCTCGCCGGAACTCCTTGCGCGGCATGCCCGGCGGCAGCGGGTCGAGGAACTCGACGACGATGGTGCCCGGATAGCGCATGAGGCTGCGGCGCGGCCAGTAGAGGCCGGAGTTGAGCGCCAGCGGCACGCAGGGAAGCTCCAGGCCTTCATAGAGCGCGACGTAGCCGGGCTTGTAGTCGGGCGGCGCGCCGGGCGGCCGGCGCGTGCCCTCGGGGAAGATCACGATCTCGCGGCCCTGCCGCGGCGCGCTGCCGGGCGTCGCGCGATCATGGCCTTCAAGCGCGGAGGCCGCCTTGTCGCGCTTAACCAGGATGTGCTCGAACTTGACGCAGAACCAGCCGTAGAACGGGATCCACTTGAGCTCGTCCTTGAGCACGATCGCCGGATCGCGAAAGAGCGGCACGAGCGCGAACGTGTCCCACGCCGACTGGTGCTTGGAGACGACGAGGCAGGCGCCCTTGGGCAGCTTCTCGTGCGCCCGCACCTCGAGGCGCGTGCCGGCGATGTGCTTCAGGAGCCAGCAGCGAGACGATCGCGTGCGTCCTGAGACCCGCCATGGCCCAGCTGCGCGGCGCCAAGAACAGCCACGAGCCGAGCACGAGAAACAGCGCCGTCTCGACGTAGAACACGGCGGCGAACAGACGAGCGGAGCGCAGAGCATGAGGCTTCGAATGCGTTCAAGACTTGGCTCGGCGGACGGCCGTCGCAGATGCGACCGGAGCGCTGTGCCACGGCCCCAGCGCCGCGACGCAGCCGAGGCGCGCCGCAGCGGGAAGGAACTTCAGGTACTCGGAGACGAGAATGCGCGTTGCGGTCGCTGTCGAGCCACCAGACGTGCCGGCGCAGATCCTTCGGGCACCACCGGATGCGGAATGAGCTTGTGTCCGGCATGACGCGCGCGAGCTCCGCGAGGCTTCGCGGCATGTGATAGCTCGCCGTGACCACGATCAGCCTGTTGTAGTGCAGCGCCTCGGCCCAGCGGCGCGTCTCGGTTGCGTTGCCGATGGTGTCCGCCGCGTAGTCGAGATCGACGCAGCAGTTGAATTTCTCCTCGTCGAGACCGGAGAGCTTGCAGAGCGACTCGCGCCGGATCTGCGGATTGACGCCGGAAATGAGGAGCCGCTCGGCCGCGGCCCTCCTCCAGCAGGCGCGCGCCCTCGCGATGCGTGTCGGCCGCCGGTGAGCACGACGATGCCATCGGCGCGCGGCGCATTGCCGGCCGGGATCGCGCATGACGGCGTCGCGAACAACACGAAGCCGAGTGCGAACAGCCACAGCGCGGCACCTGCCGTCCCGATCAACATGCGCTTCAGATGCGTCATGATTCCACTCAACCGGCCAACGACCGCCCATGGAGCCCGAGTTCTGGATCGACGCTCAGCCGAGACGGACAGAGACTAGCCGATTTGGTCGGCTTGTGACAGGCCGCTTCGGGCTATCGATTAGCAGATGCTTGACCGAATGCGAAGACCGCTTGCTGCGGCGCATTTTCGGCAATTTCAATCAGATACGGCGTTTACGGAGCTCAGTGCTTGCCCTTGAGGATGCGGAAGACGCCGAATCGCGATGTCAGCATGCACAAGTGCAGCCACAACCACGACGACGATGCCCAACAGCACGTAGCCCGCCATATCGAGCGCGCCGGTGCCGATGAAGCGATGCAGCTCGGCGATCGTCACGGCGCCGCCGCCCAGAAGCTCCATCACGGTCGGCATGAGTACGAACACCGCGAGCGCAAGTCCGGCGCCGACGAGCCCGGCGCGGATGCCGAGCTGCAGAAAGTGCTTCTCGAACTCGCGGGCGATGAAGCGGTCGGTGGCGCCGACGAAGTGCAGCACCTCGACGATCTCGCGGTTCGACGCCATCGAGCTTTTGGTTGCCGAGATGATGATGGCCGTGGTCGCCGCGGCGACGAGCAGGCAGGATGGCGAGCGCCGCCGAGGGCAAAGCTGCGCGTGATGGTGCTGGATCTGCTGCTGCCAGCGGCGGTGATCGTCGAGCGACGCCCCGGCAAACTGCCGCTCGAGCTCGGTGCGTGATGGCCTCCAGGTTCGGCGGCGAGCTGCGATCCAGCTCCAGCGCGATAAGGCGCGGCACGGGGAGCGCCTTGAGCGCGTCGACCTGGCCGAGCCACGGCTCGAGCAGCGCGGCCGATTCCTCGACGGAAAGCGGCCGCACATTCGTGATGCCGGGCTGGCGGCCGAGAAACGACGCGACCTCCAGCACGATCTTCTCGGTGTCGACCTTATCCTTGGCCTCGATCTGGACCGTCACCTCGCTGGCGATGTCCTTGAGCCAGGCGTCGGCCGACTGCCTGATCATGTAGACGGCGCCGGCCGTCAGGCAGGCCAGGAAGCACATGATCGTGATCACGAGCGTGAGCGACTGGCCCGTGACCGATCCTGCCGGCACGATCGGCGCGGTCGTCTTGGCGCGGCGGCCCTTCGCGTCGCGCGCGTCGGGGCGTAGATCTCGCCGCGGCGCACGTCGTCTCATGCGTCGGCCTCAGCGTCGTCTCGACCCCGCATATCGACGCAGATCGGCGGCGGCTCGTGCGTCATAGCGGTCGTGCGGCAACGGCGCGCCCGGTCACGCGGGCCCGTGACGTAGCCGGCCTCCAAGTCGTCGTAGGGGTCGTAGCCCCTGCGGGCCGCGGCGGCGCCTGCTGGGGCCGCCCGGTCGGTCTGTCATACGATCCGGACATGGCCGTCGTGCAACTCCAGGCGAGGGGCCTTGAACTGGCGCATCAGCTGATGATCGTGCGTGGCGATCAGAACGGACGTGCCGAGCCGGTTGAGCTCGATGAAAAGGCGCAGCAGGCGGCGCGCCATCTGCGGGTCGACGTTGCCGGTCGGCTCGTCGGCGAGCAGCAGCTCGGGCTTGCCGATCACGGCGCGGGCGATGGCCGCGCGCTGCTTCTCGCCGCCCGACAGCACCGACGGATAGCCGTGCATGCGGTCGCCGAGGCCGACCCACTGCAGGAGGTCCGTCACGTCCTCCTTGTAGTCGTCGATTCTCTTGCCGATGACGCGCGAGGGGCAGCGCCACGTTCTCCCAGGTCGTCAGATGCTCGAGCAGGCGGAAATCCTGGAACACGATGCCGATGCGGCGGCGCAGCGGCGCGCGCTTCGAGGTCGTTGATGCGGCTCACGTCCTGGCCGAAGAGCTGGATCTTGCCGCGCGTCGGATGCGATCGACATGAAAAGCAGCCGCAAGCAGCGAGGTCTTGCCGGCGCCCGAAGGCCCGGTCAGAAAGTGGAACGAGCCCGGGCCGCAGATGGAAGCTCACGTCGGACAGGACTTCGGTCCCCCGATCGTACTTCAAGCCAATGTTGGTTAGTCGAATCACGAGACGAGCGCTCCAACAGGAAAAGCCAGCTTCGGCGTTTCGCAGCGCCTATATGCGGGAAGCTTGAAGTCGGATCAATCGGGGAGGAATGTGGCAGGCTCGTGTGCGCCGGCCGCCTTTGCCGGGCATCGAAGTCCGGGATGGCCTCAGAGCACCCATTCTTCCGGTAGTCGTCGGATTGCCGAGACCACCCGGTACCTTACCGGCCCGCTCGCATGCGAGGCCAACCAGGCCAGGAAGGAGCAAAATGGGGCCAGACCATCCGAGAATCGAGAACGACGTCGAGGTCGTCTTCTCGGCCGAGGCCATCGCGGCCCGGCTCGAGGAGCTTGCGGATGAAATCACGGCACGAGAGCTCGAGCCGCTCCTGGTCGTCGCCGTGCTCAAGGGCAGCTTCGTGTTCGCCGCCGACCTCATTCGCGCGCTGCATCGGGCCGGCATGGCGCCCGAGGTCGATTTCCTCACGCTGTCGAGCTACAGGAAGAGCAAGGTACCTCGTCGGGCAAGGTCGAGATCCTGCGCGATCTCGACCTGGGCGGTCGAAGGCCGCAACGTGCTGCTCATCGACGACGTGCTCGATTCCGGGCGCACGCTCGCTTTCGCCAAGGACCTGATCGCGGCACGCGGCGCGCAGCGGATCCTGACCTGCGTGCTGCTCGACAAGAAGGTGTCGCGCGCGGTCGATGTCGTCGCGGATTTCCGGGCGTTCGAGTGCGCCGACGAGTTCGTCGTCGGCTACGGCATGGACGTCGCACATCGCTACCGCGAGCTGCCGTTCGTCGGACGCGTCATCAAGGATTGACGCGATGCTGCCTGATACGAGCGCCACGTCGCATCGAATACGCTTGAGGTAGAGCCATGGCACACATTCTTCTGGCCGACGACGACAAGGCGACGCGCGATCTCGTCAAGCGGGCGCTGGAAGTCGGAGGGCCACACCGTCGAGGTCACGCAGGACGGCACCGAAGCGCTGGAGAAGCTCAAGGCGGCGCCGAGCGTCGCCGACGTGCTCGTATCCGACGTCCATATGCCGGGTATCGACGGAATCGTCGTGGCCAAGCAGGCCATTGAAGCGCAGCCGAAGCTCAAGATCCTGCTCATGTCGGGCTTTCCCGAAGAGCTCGAGCGGGCAAAATCCGTGAAGGCGGCCCGCCTCGGCGTCCTCACGAAGCCGTTCACGCTCGAGCAGGTTCGCGCCGCCGTACGCGCGCTTCTCAGCCTGAGAGCCGGCATCGTGGGCTACTTGCTTCGGCGGCAGGCGCGGCAGCGGCGGAGTTGTCGAGGAGGTGGCAGGCGGCGATGTTTCCGGCGGCTTCGCTGCCGGCGTTGCCGGCGCGGCTCGCTTGGCGCACGCAATTGTCGCGGATATTGGCTTCGGCCGCGGCGCGCATCGTTGCGCGCTCGTTGTCCGAAGGGCGAGAATGAGAGCTGCGTCAGCTTGTAGAGCTCGTTGGTGAAGGTCGCGCCGCAGTCGAGCACGAACTGGTGCAGCCTCCGACATGCGGCAGGTTTCGAGCACGGCCTTGGCATCCTCGTCTGGCGACGCGGCGATCGTAGGCCTGGGTAATGCAGCGGTCGACGTCGGCCATGCCGGCGACGAGGCCATCCTCGAAGAACGGCTCGAGAGACGAGATCTTGAGCTCGCCCGCGGCCTCGCGGATGGCGAACAGATTCAAGCAGAACGTTCTTGTTCCAATCGACGTAGGCTTCGTCGTAGGCCTGCTTGCGATGGCGGACCTCGTCCATCTCGGCATTGCGGCGAATGGCGGAAGCCACCATGCCGGCGCGCGTGCGCCGCTCGTAGACGAGATGGGCGATGTTCTCGATCGACTGGCGCCGGCTCTGATAGGTGGCGTAGGTCTGCGCGAGCCAGGCGCCGACGGTGGCCGTGATGACGCCGTTGATCGCCGCTGACGCCAGGGCGAAGGCGATGAGCTGGCGGCGCGTCAGCCGCGCGTACCGCAACAGTCCCCTACGCCACGCTTCGGCCACCGTTTCCCCCCTTGCGGCAGTCAAAGCCTTCAGCCGCCGGTGACGCTCATGTGGCGCGTCAGCGCCGGACGCTGCGAACGGCGATCGATGACGAAATCGTGGCCCTTGGGCTTCCTCGCGATCGCAGCGTCGATTGCCTCGTGAAGAAGCCCGTCGTCCGCGCTGGCGCGCAGCGGCGCGCGCAGATCGGCCGCGTCCTCCTGGCCCAAGCACATGTAGAGCGTGCCGGTGCAGGTGAGCGCGCACGCGGTTGCAGCTTTCGCAGAAGTTGTGCGTGAGCGGCGTGATGAAGCCGAGCCGCCCGCCGGTTTCCTTGACGCGCACGTAGCGCGCCGGCCCGCCCGAGCGATAGGGGATGTCGTCCAGCGTCCAGCGGTCCATGAGCCGGGCGCGCACGATCGAGAGCGGCAGGTACTGATCGGTGCGGTCGCCGTCGATCTCGCCCGAGCGGCATGGTCTCGATCAGCGTCAGGTCGAAGCCGCGGCCGTGCGCGAAGCGGATCGAGATCGTCGAACTCGTCCTCGTTCACGCCCTTCAAGCGCGACCGCATTGATCTTGATGCCGAGGCCGGCCCGCTCAGCCGCCGCGATGCCGTCCATGACCGGTCGAAAGCTCGCCCCAGCGCGTGATGGCCTTGAACTTTCTGCGCGTCGAGCGTATCGAGCGACACGTTGATGCGGCGCACGCCGCACGCCTTGAGATCGGCGGCGTACTTGGCAAGCTGGCTGGCGTTGGTGGTCAGCGTCAGCTCCTCGAGGGCGCCGGTCTCGAGATGGCGCGACAGGGCGCGCATCAGCCACATGATGTTCTTGCGCACGAGCGGCTCGCCGCCGGTAATGCGTAATTTCCTGACGCCTCTGGCGACGAAGGCCGAGCAAAGGCGATCCAGCTCCTCGAGCGTCAGGAGATCGCGCTTGGGCAGGAAGGTCATGTGCTCCGACATGCAGTACACGCAGCGAAAATCGCAGCGATCGGTCACCGAGACGCGCAGATAGCTGACGTGCCGGCCGAAGGGGTCGATGAGCGAGCGGAGCTGAGGTCTGTCGTGTCCATTGCGGCTATATGCCTACTGCCGTGGGTTCCGGCCACTGCCTTGCATCGCAGGGAGCTCAGGCCTGGACCTGTCGCAGAACTGTTACGCAAGCTGGTTGAGGTTAGCGAGCCACAGGGGAACTGCAAGACTGGTGTCAACGGTGCACTGTAGAGCCTAGCTCAGTACGGCTTAAGCTTGTTCCAGGCCACGCTCGGGCTACTCGTAAGCTCTGCAACAAATCGCAGATCAAAGCCTTGGCACAAAAGGCTGAAACCGAGGGAACGCGTATGACGAGCGTGGGTGGAGCGGCTGCGACGGCCGCCAAGGGGGACCTGGCCTGCTCGACCGGGAGCGCATCATCGCGAAACCGGGCTTCAACCGCTGGCTGGTGCCGCCGGCGGCGCTGTGCATCCACCTCTGCATCGGCATGGCGTATGGCTTCTCGGTGTTCTGGAAGCCGCTGCAAGGCGCGCTGTCAGGCGCCGACGGCAAAGCGCTTGCCCGAGTGCTCGGCCGGCGCCATCACCTTCGGCGAGAAGGCCGCCGGCACGCTCAAGGCCCTGTTCGCGACGGACTGCAACTGGAGCCAGTTCGACCTCGGCTGGATGTACACGTTCTTCTTCGTGCTGCTCGGCGTCTCGGCCGCCATCTGGGGCGGCTGGCTCGAACGCGCCGGCCCGCGCAAGGCCGGCCTCGTCTCGACGCTCTGCTGGTGCGGCGGCCTGCTCATCTCCGCGCTCGGCGTCGACATCGCATCAGCTCTGGATGCTCTGGCTCGGCTCGGGCATCATCGGCGGCATTGGCCTCGGCCTCGGCTACATCTCGCCCGTCTCGACGCTCATCAAGTGGTTCCCGGACCGGCGCGGCATGGCGACCGGCATGGCCATCATGGGCTTCGGCGGCGGCGCCATGATCGGCTCGCCGCTCGCGACCCTGCTCATGTCCCACTTCAAGACGCCGACAGATCCCGGCGTCGGACAGACCTTCATCGCCATGGCCGGCGATCTACTACGTGTTCATGCTGATCGGCTCGTTCGGCTATCGCCTTCCGCCCGCCGGCTGGAAGCCCGAGGGATGGACGCCGCCCGCCAACGGCAACGCCATGATCACGTCCAACCACGTCCACCTCAACAACGCCCACAAGACGCCCGCAGTTCTGGCTGCTGTGGATCGTGCTGTGCCTCAACGTCTCGGCCGGCATCGGCATCATCGGCGCCGCCTCGCCGATGCTTCAGGAGACGTTCGGCGGCCAGCTCGTCGAGCAGACCCGAGCTCGCCTATCTCGACATCAAGAAGGACGCGGCTCTCGCTGCCACGGCCGCGGCCGTGGGCGCCGGCTTCGTCGGCCTCATCTCGCTGTTCAACATCTTCGGCCGCATCGCCTGGGCGTCCTCGTCCGACAAGCTCGGCCGCAAGGTCACCTACTTCATCTTCTTCATGCTCGGCGCCGCGCCTCTACGTGCTGGCGTCGTTCGCGGCGGAGTGGAAGATCCTGGCGCTGTTCGTCGGCTGCTTCTGCATCATCGCCTCCATGTACGGCGGCGGCTTCGCGACCATACCGGCCTACCTCGCCGACATGTTCGGCACGCAGTTCGTCGGCGCCATCCACGGCCGCCTGCTCACGGCCTGGTCGACGGCCGGCATCCTGGGGCCCGTGGTCGTCAACTACCTGCACGACACGCGCGCGGCCGAAGGCATGGCGCCCGACCAGATCTACGGGCCGATCTTCTTCATTCTCGCCGGAATGCTGGTGCTGGGCTTCGCTCGCCAACCTGCTCGTGCGCCCGGTCAACCCCAAATGGCACATGAGCGAAGCCGAGGTCGCGGCCGAGCAGGCCAAGCTGCAGGAGGCGACGGCGACGGCTGAAACGGGCTCGTTCGGCATCGGCAAGGGCGGCCTCGACTTCAAGGCAGCGCTGTTCTGGCTGCTCGTTGGCGTGCCGCTTGCTTGGGGTGTCTGGAACACGTTCGAGAAGGCGCTGGTGCTGTTCCACTAGCGGGTTCGAACGGTGCGCCCGGTCATGGCGCTTTCTCGAACCGGCCTGCAATAAAGTCGGCAATGGCCGCGATGTCGTCCAAGGCGAATACCGGCAGGCTTTCGCCGGAGAGCGCGTGATCGGCGGCGATGGCGATCACGTGCGGATCGCGCACGGCGAGCGGCTCCTTCGAGGCCTGCTCGGCCCGGCGCACCTCGATCTTCGGGATCGGCGCCGATTTATAGCCCTCGACCAAAATAATGTCGGCCGGCGAAAGGCGCGCGATGACCTCCTCGAGCGCCGGCTCGGGCTCCTCGCGCAGCTCGTGCACGATCGCCCAGCGCGCGGACGAGACGATCGCCACCTCCTGCGCACCGGCGCGGCGGTGGCGGGCGCTGTCGGTCGCCGCGTCGTCGATCTGGAACTCATGGTGCGCGTGCTTGACCGTCGCGACGCGCCAGCCGCGGCGTGTCAGCTCGGCGACGAGGCGCTCGACAAGCGTCGTCTTGCCGGAGTTCTTCCAGCCGGCGATGCCGAGGACCGGCGTGTTGCGATCGGGCTGGCGCTCAGTCATCGCCACCTCACGAACCTTCCAGATGCAGCACGGGTAACACGGCTTACCGCTTTGCGCCGCGGCGGTCGTGCAGGAGCGAATGAGCGACATAGGCAAGGAAAACGAAGAAGGTGGGCAGGCCGATCACGATGTCGAGGGCCAGCGGCAGACGATCGCCCTTCTCGGAGAAAAGGGCGATGTCCACTCCGAGGCGCAGCCAATAGAGAAAAGCAAGCAGCGCGCCGAGAATGACGATGTAGGCGTATCTCACGATCCAGAACGATCTTGGCCGCTCTTGCCAGTAATGCAGGCTCTCGCGCGCAAAAACCATCGAGGGATCGGCGATGCCCAAGAGCCGGCGGATCTCGGATTCGAGCACGCCAACGTACTTGTAGTAGCGGATCATCGAGACCGTCTTTTGGAACAGGTTCATCGTCAGAAAGAAGGCGACGAGGAGCAGCATGGCATTGACGACGGCGCTCGGATAATAGGGCAGGACATTTTCGACCTTTGCGCCATCGGCGTTCGTGCTCGCCCGTGCCAAGAGCATGTCGGCCAGCCTGCTCGTGAAATCGGGACTAGCGGTCAACAATGCCGATGCCCCGACGACGCCGACGAGCAAGAGAAACGACTTGTTGCGCGCGTCCCAGATCCGCGCCGCGGAATCAAGTGTACGGTGGTAGTGCTCGATGAGCAGATGCGCCGCAGTCTCGCTGCGAGCCGGCCGGCAATCCGTGGCGCCGAGCGCGTTCGGCGCTGCGTGGTCGTCCATATCGCTTCTCCCCCGAAGCTTCGCTTGCGCGATCCGCGCGCCCCTTCGGGCCAACGCATAGGCTCATGAGCGCATTTGAGCAAGATGGACCGGCCGGTGCCCTAGTCCGCCTTAGACCGCGATTGTTTGCCGGGGACCGGCCTGTCTATAGTCCGCTCCGCAAATCGGGCCCGCACGGCCCGGAGGTGGCATGGAGCCCAAGATGACAAAGCTCAGTCGTCGCAAATTCATGAAAGTTGCGGCCGCGGGCGGAACGGGCGCGGCGGCGGCCTCGTCGCTCGCCGCGCCGGCAATCGCACAGACCATGCCGGAGATCAGGTGGCGGCTCACCTCGAGCTTTCCGAAGTCGCTCGACACCATCCACGGCGCGGCCGAGGTGTTCGCAAAGGTCGTCTCCGAGATGACCGACAACCGGTTCCAGCATCCAGGTGTTCGCGGCGGGCGAGATCGTGGGCGGGCTGCAGGCGGCCGAGGAGGTCGGGCGCGGCACCGTCGAGATGTGCCACACGGCGTCCTACTACTACTGGGGCAAGGACCCGACGTTCGCCATCGCAACCGGCATTCCGTTCGGTCTCAACTGCCGCATGCAGAACGCCTGGATGTACGAGGGCGGCGGCATCGAGCTCATGAACGAGTTCTACAAGAAGTACAATCTCTACGGCCTCCCGAGCGGCAACTCGGGCGCGCAGATGGGCGGCTGGTACAGGAAGGAGATCAACACGCCCGAGGACTGGAAGGGCCTCAAGATCCGCATCGGCGGCTTCGGCGGGGCGATCATGGCGCGGCTCGGCGCGGTGCCGCAGCAGATCGCGGGCGGCGACATCTACCCGGCGCTCGAGAAGGGCACCATCGACGCGGCGGAGTGGGTCGGGCCCTACGACGACGAGAAGCTCGGCTTCTATCGCGTCGCCAAGAACTACTACTACCCCGGCTGGTGGGAAGGGCAGGCGACGCTGCACTTCTTCTTCAACCTCGACAAGTGGAACAGCCTGCCCGACGAGCTATCAGGCGATCATCACAGCGCCGCGGCGCAGACGGCGAACACGGTGATGATGGCGCGCTACGACATCCTCAATCCGGCGGCGCTGCGGCGCCTCGTCAAGAACGGCGCGGTGCTGAAGCCGTTTCTCGGAGGAGGTGCTCGACGCCTGCTTCCAGGCCTCGAACGAGGTCTACGCCGAGCTGTCGGCGAAGAACGCCGACTTCAAGAGCGTCTACGAGGCCATGACGGCGGTGCGCGCCGAGGAATACCTCTGGTTCCAGCTCTCAGAGCACACCAGCGACACCTACATGATGATCCAGCAGCGCAAGAGAGGGTTGTGAGCCAGCCGGCGAGAAAAGTGGCGTGCCAGGCAGATTGGAGTCTCAACCATGCCGAAGTTTCTGCTCGCAATTCTTGGATTGGTCGCGGGTTACGCAGTTGGTGTGGCACTCGGCGTTGTGTTGGTCACACTTTTTTCGAACAACACGCACGACAAGAGCGTCGAGATGGCGATGACGGGCGCGTTTGTCACCGGTCCCATCGGCGCCGTCGCAGGGCTGGTTGCAGGCTTGATGCGTAGGCCTCGCACATCCAAAGGAAACGGGCCGCACGCCTGAAGGCAAGGCTGTTGGATCGGGTGCCGGTTATGCCGATCGGTTGCCGGCAGACAAACGAACGGCAAGATTCACTGCGGCACCGCTGCGCGGCTGTCGATGTAGTCCGCAAATTCCTTGGTGCTCTCATACTCACGGCGAATGTGCGTCCACACATCGCGCCACAAAGGGCTCGTGAAATTTCGCTCGATCTCGGTGCTGGTGACATTCCATGCGTCGGAAGCGAGCCTACCGCTTCGGTACAAGGCGAACTCTTCGCTGCAAAGGTTGAGATATTCTATCGACGAAAGAGCGACAGCCGTCTTTTTCTCCTCCGGCAAGCTCATGAACCTTTGCCCGTTGTATCCAGCGAGACGCAATTCGGTCGGCATGCGCACGACGACATCGGCGAACCGCCGATAGAAATCCATGGCAACATGCGTCTGCAGAGCTCTCCAGATCAGGTAGAGGCCCAAAGTGATCCCGACAAAGCCGACGACCTGCGCTAACGCAGAGACCATTTGCCAATCGATCTGCATCGAACTTGCGTCCTTCCAGGTGCGCGTGCGGTTGGTTAACGGTGGAGGGGTTCGAGAGCTTTTTCGCACGAGCGTGTGACGATCGTCACAGCTGACTTGTCAATTAGGTTAGCGCCGCGAAGCCTGATGGCTACCTCTTGGGCACGGCCGGAATTGGTTGCAAAGCGGGAACTTGTCCCCCGCTCGCATTGTCTTCCGTTTCGAGGCGAGGAGCGGGTCCGAGTTCTGAGGGATGTGCGGGCGCCCAGGCGGCTCCAGAAATATAGTGGCCGCCTGGTCTTTGAGGAGCGATGGAGAACGATCGCCTCATCCCGTGAGAGCCGCACGAGTATCCAAAGCTCGCAGTTAAGCGCCCCCTTGGGGTAGGCGCCGTCGCGCGCCCTCTCGTCGTTCGGGAGGTTACGTCCTCAATTCGCGCGCGCGTGAGGCCGACCATCACGCCGGCGTTGTCGGCGAGACCGTCACTTCTTTGGTGCTTCCTCGGCCGCAGCGATGCAAGGGCGAGCTTTCACCTCGCAGCGAAAGAGCATTTGCGCAGCGGCCGTGCCAACGCTCGAGCGCGAGCAGCGATGCTCATAGTCCTTCGCGTTGTCGATCGACATGAACTTCTCGCCGAAGTCATAGCGGACCGTCTCCATCCAATCCTTGCGGGCCGCGTCTTCCGCGCCCTCCATGGTGATCCACTGCGTACCGACGCCGCGCTGCACCTCGAGGCAACGACCAGTGTCCTCGACGCGTTTAACGAAGGCTTTGACGCGGGTCGCCTTGTGGCGTTTCACCTTCGGGGCCTCGTCTTCGAAAGCCGAAACCGGCACGGGGCCGGCCGCGAACGCGGCGGCCAGGATGATCATGATGAGGCGATAGCTCATTGCAGTGTCTCCCCTTCTATCTCTGCGACTGTCTCGTTCGCCATGGTGTCGACGGTAGGATCAGATCCGGCGCGGACCGAGTGCTGAGCTGACGGCAAACGTGGGTGATGATCTCGGCCCCGGTCAGATGCCAAACGTCTGCGATGTCGACGTTTTGTAGGCCTTGAGATCGATGTCCCCGGCGTCTCCCAGCCCTCGTTGCCGCTCCTAATTCGAGCCAACCAAATCATGCAGTTCGGCGGAGAGGATCAACCGAGTCGGAATGCCGATGTGTTGCTGCAATACGGTCATCCCCAAAAATCGCAAAACCTTTGGAACAGGCCGAGACAGCTGCATCTCACTTGATCGATTGCATTCGGCTTGAAATGCCTTCGACGTCTTCTTAGGGCTTTCAGCGGACCAAACTGGATTGCCAGCGCTCGTTCGGCATTGCTCTCAAAGCAGAAATTTGTCCCCGCCTCCTTTCGCGTCACTTATCCTTCGTGTCATCCCGCTCCGCTGGGGTCGCCTTCTAGAGGCGTCTGGATAGCGAGGGGCGGGTCCGAGTCCTGAGGGATGTGCGGGGCACGCGGCTCCGTCTCCCTCGCGGAGCGTCTACCCGATGCCGGTGGCAACATCGGTACCCGGGAAGCTGGGGCTAAGAGGGGTGCGCGACGCCGGATCTTGGCTTCTTCCGGCGCAAAGCTCGGAAGGCGGGGCGCCGGTGCGCCTTGAATATACATGCGGACCACCCGCGGCGAGCCCGCGCCCCGCTCCCCTACCTCGCATCACCTCGGGCTTATCAGTCGCGAGGTCAATGCGCGCTGCCGGGCGGCGCTTACGTGTAGCTCGCTCGCATCAGGCCGTAGACCCACACGGCCGCATACGCCGCCAAAGCCACAAGGGCGTGTGACGTGTTGCCGTCAATGAGCGAGTAAGCGAGGAAGCCGACGGCGGCAGCGCCGGCGCCGATGACGACAATAGCCTCAATGCTTGTTAGCGAAGCAGGCATGACACGCGCCTCATGGTTCGCGCGTCCGAAACGGGACTGCGGAAGGCCAAGCTTGATACTCGGCAAGGACGCGGCTGGACGTCGTGTGTCGCGGCTGGCGGTGGCGGCAGCAGACCTTGGGCCTGCGGCCCCGCACTCGCCAAAACCGACGGTGCGTTGCCACGCCGGCCTTGCCGAGCTTTGAACATGGCATGCGAAGGCGGAGGTTTCCAGGTCTGCTTGATAGGAAAACGTGCACCGCATGCCGTCGCCGGCCGAGGATGGCTGAGTGGGACGGTGTGTTTCGAGGAGTGCTGCCCGCGGCCTACCGGTGCATCCACCAGAGCAGTGGCGGGACGGCGAGGAACAGCGCGTAGAGGCCGTAGACGTCGAGCAGGTATCTCGCCCTGATGGAGATCCAGGCGGCCCGGTCCGCGGTTCCGTCGAGCTTGGCGTAGAGATAGTCGAGGCGCGTGTGGTTGACGGGGCAGGCCTTCAACGCGTCGCTATAGCGGCGGCGGAACTCCTGCACCACCAAGGGATCCGAAGGGCGGGCGATCTTGAGCTCCTGTGCGAGCTCGGAGACGGCGAGGGCACAATTGTGGAGGTGATGGGCCTTCATCTTGTAGTCGTTCATCGCCTCGAGAAGCCCCAGCATCAGCGTGAACACCGAGGACACGAGCTGGATGAAGGTCATGAGCCGGCCGGACGCGTCATCGATCTGACCAGTATAGACCGCCTGCCAGACGGCGAGCCCGACGAAATAGAGCGCGACCATCGATTGCGTGAAGAGCGACGCAGCCTGCTTGCTCTCGAGGCGCTCGGCGGCGTTGAAGCGCGCGGCCTTGACGAGGCGCATGGTCGCGGCGAGCTGGTCGGCGGCGGGCGTCTCCGAGTAGCCCACGAGGCGGGGATCGGATTGGGCCGGCGCGCTGATGGCGCGCTCGACGACATACATCTCGCGCGAGGCGGCGGACGCGGCCTGGGGTCGTCGGTTATCGGCGGCAAGAAACATCGGCAATCGAGCTCTGGCCAGTTGCGGCTCGATACCGGGATAGCTGATTCGCGCGTGTACAGAGTGCGCCAAGGCGGCCACAGCGCCGGTTGTCCCGGCCCCTCTGTAAAGCAGCTGCGCCTATTGCTGAGCCACGAAGGGCTTTTCGCCCCGCAGCTGCAGGCCCAATGAGAACGATGGCCGCTCCCGCGATGATGCTGCCGATGACGAACACCGTCGCTATCCACGCCATCGCGTCGCGCAGGCGACCGCGCCGGCGCTCGCGGCGCGAGGTTTTCCAATAAGCCGGCAGCGCGGGCTCCGTGCGATCCGGGGCGTAGCGCTGCGCAAGCTCGCGCGCTTCTTTGCCTTCGAGCTGGGCAGCGATAACCTCGGGTGGGACAACCGGTTTTACCGGTTCAGGGCCCGGGTCGTGACCGGCGGCACGCAGGGCATCGCGAAGCGAGCCGCTGCGGCGTTCCTTCGGAACCAAGTAGAGATGCGGGCGCGCAGACTTATGCTGCTCTTCCCCCTCGGTAGATTTCGCCTTGCCCCACAGACCCAATGGACACCTCACGCACTACAAGATTGGTATGCTAACAAGCGCGAGATCCGCGCCTGATGGCCCATACAACCGGATACGGACGAATTTTAGACGGCGCGAAAAAAATAGCCGGATGTGGCGCTTGAGTTAACGGCAGGCGATGGGAGGTTGCGCAATGCTGCTCTTGGTCTTGGGACTCATCATCTTTTTCGCCGTTCACCTGGTGCCGACGTCTCCCGGGCTGCGTCAGGGGCTCGTCGCGAGATTCGGCGAAACGGCGTTCAAGGCCGCCTTCGGCATTGCCTCCCTCGTGGGGCTCGTCCTCATCGTCATGGGCTACCACAAGCTGCAGCTCATGCCGGGCAAGAATGTCGTCCTGTGGGATCCGCCCACGTGGACGCGGCATCTCGCCATGCTGCTGATGATCCCGGCGATCATTCTCCTCGTCGCATCGCAGATTCCGTCGCGCATCCGGACGGCTGCAAAGCATCCGATGCTGGCGGCGATAAAGATCTGGGCCCTGGCGCATCTGCTCGCCAACGGCGATCTCGCCTCGCTCTTGCTCTTCGGCGGCTTTCTCGCTTTTGCCGTCTACGACCGCATCTCGGTCAAGCGGCGCGCTTATGCAGGGAGACTTGGCACGGAGACTGGGGCGCCGGTCAATGACGTGATCGTAGTTGTGCTCGGCCTCGCCCTCTATGCCATCATCCTCGTCTGGGGGCATGGCGCGCTCATCGGCGTGCCGCTCCTTCATATCAATGCCACACCGTGAGGATAGCAATTGACCGGCCGGCTCATCGGCATCGCCAAGCGGCCCGCTCCACGTGCGCCAATGGAGGAGATCGAAGAGGGCGCGATCATTGCCGGCGGCGGGCTCGACGGCGATCACAAAGGCCGGAAGTTTCCCTTGCGCGGCATCACCGTGCTGGCGCGGGAGGCCTGGGAAGCGGCGCTTGCCGAACTTGAGGGGCCCGACGGGAGCGTGGTGCTGCCCTGGACGACCCGGCGCGCCAATCTTTTCGTCGAAGGCGCGGCGCTGCCGAAGGCGCGGGGTGGCATCGTGCGCATCGGGCGCGTGCTGCTCGAGGTGACCTATCCGACGCAGCCATGCCGGCGCATGGAGGAAGCTTATCCGGGACTTCTCAAGGCGCTGCATCCGGACTGGCGCGGCGGGATCACGGCGCGCGTGCTCGAAGGCGGGCACGGTGCGTGTGGGCGACGCGGTCGAGATCGTCGTCTCGCCGCCGGAGAAACAATATCCGGCTCCCGGGCTGAGCCCAAGAGCCGGACTGATCTCGTTAAGTGTTCAGCTCAGCGCGTCAGGACGATGAAGTCGGTGAACTTGCCGGTCTCGTTGCTGATGCCGTGGTCGGAAATCACGAGCGACGAGCCGGGCTTCATGACGTCGACGATAGCATCGCGGACATCGTCCGGGATCGTGATGCGATCGAGCGCGGCGGAGGCTGTCTGAAGCGAGCTGTCGACGACTGACGCCGTCGGCGTCATGGCAGCTTCGTTGCGGCGCTGCTTCTTGGTCGCGTTCGGCGCAGGAGCCGTGTAGCCGGTCGACGAGACGCTCCACGCCATCTCCGTCTTGCTCGGCTTGTAGTCGAGAGCGGTGAAGACGTGCGTGCCGACCGGCTGGTCCGCCTGGTCGAAGGTCACCGGAACGTCAAGGATCGGCTCGTAGCCCTGGCGGACGTAGAGGCGCTGGGTGGCGCGGCTGATGAAGACCGAGACGGGAAGCGACGCGCTTGGCCTCGCGGCGCTTGGCGGCTTCTTCGGCGGCGACGGCCGCGGCGAGCGCGGCGCTGGCCTTGGCGAACTCGTTGACGACTGCGCGACGGTGCATCTCCGCCTCGATCGCAACGGGCTCGACGGCCTTGACCGCTTCGTCGGCCTGAGCCGCTGCCCTGCCGGCGACCTCGGCGGCCTCCGCGAGCTTCTTGGCCTTGGCCTCGAGCTCGTCCCACTTCTGCGGCGCCTTGTGCACCTGCTCGTCGGTCATCTTCTGCGAGGCCGTCAGCTTCTTGGCAAACTTGGAGAACTCCTTCTCGGCGGCTTCCTTGGCGGCCGCTGCCTTGCGAGCAATACGGCCGACCTTCTCGGCTTCCGCCTTGGCCTTGCCGAGCACGGCCCGCGCGTCGGCGGCTGCCTTGCTCGCTTGCGCGATGTGGGTCGACAGCTCCATCTTCTTGTAGCCGGCTTCTCTCACGGCGCCGGACAGCTCACCGAGCTCCGCCATGCGGCGCTCGCGATAGGCCAGGATGCGTGCCTCGTTCGGAGAAACCGGGGTGCTTTCCCCGGCCTCGGCGACGTTGGTCAGCATTCGCGGGAGCGGGGCCGACCATCTGATTCGATGCGTCAACGCACCTTCGTGGCCTCGGGCTCCGTGCCGATCGAGGCCGTCGAAAGCACGCTCTCCGGCGGGTAGGCGCCAAAAAGGCGATCATGCGCGATGGCGACGGGGGGCGCGGGATCGCGCGAGACGATCACGCGCGTGCCGAGCTTCGTCATCCCGAAGAGCTTCTTCGAGAAGCCATGGGGCAGCCGGATGCAGCCGTGCGAAGCCGGATAGCCGGGAAGCGCGCCGGCGTGCAGCGCCACGCCCGACCAGGTGATGCGCTGCATGTTCGGCATCGGCGCCGAATCGTAGAGATTCGAGAAATGAATACGGTTCTTCTCGAGGATCGTGAAGACGCCAGTCGGCGTGGCGTAGCCGACGCGGCCAGAGGAAACAGGAGCCTCGGTGACGAGGCCGTTCGCGTCGTAGACGTCAAGCGCTGGCTGCTTGATCGAGACGTTGATGACCAAGCGGGCCGCTCGTCGGCTTGACGGGCTCGGTGCTGGCGATCTCGTCGTCCTCCGGCATCGTCACGGGACGCGGGCGCTTCACGCGGCGCGGCTTGGCAGGTGCGTCCCAGAAGCTGAAGAAGCCCTGAGCCTTTGCCTCGGCGGAGGCGAGCGTCATCGTTGCAAGCGCAACGCCAGAACTCAGAGCCAGAGCGCTCGACAAGGCTCGCGCCGGCCAATCCGGTAAGCTGCATTCTTGGTGATGACAGACACGGCTCGTCCCCACTCCGTCGTCGTTGGCTGGTCCCAAGCAATGATATTGGTTTAGCTGACGTGGGCTAACTATTGGTTATCAGAGTGCAACTTCCTGTCCCATAATGAGGCATTCGCAACTCCTGCGAGGGCGCAGAGTTGTCGTGACACCCAGAAAACATGGTCGTTGAGGCTGCACGAAGGCATAGCTGGCGCCGCCTGGCCGCTGCGATTAGGGTCGTCCTGTACCCGAGATGCAACGCCCACAGACGAAACAATGTCCATCCACGCAAAACGCAATCGCCTGATGGCGCCCGACATCACCGCCATGAAGGGCGTCAAGCCGATCGTCGCGCTGACCTCCTATCACGCGCACACGGCGGCGATCGCGGACAACTATTGCGACTTCCTGCTCGTCGGCGACAGCCTCGGCATGGTGATGCACGGCTACGAGACGACGGTGCCGGTGCCGCTCGAGCTGATGATCGTTCACGGCAAGGCCGTCGTGCGAGGCGCCAAGCGCGCGCTCGTCGTCGTCGACATGCCGTTCGGCACCTACGAGGAGAGCCCGCCGGTCGCGTTTCGCAACGCAGCGCGCGTGATGAAGGAAACGGACTGCGGTGCCGTCAAGCTCGAAGGCGGGCGGCGGATGGCGGAGACGACGCGCTATCTCGTCGAGCGCGGCATTCCGGTCATGGCCCACATCGGGCTCACGCCGCAGTCGATCAACGTGCTCGGCGGCTTCAAGACCCAGGGCCGGACGCACGCGGAGTGGGCGGCGCTCGAGGAGGATGCGCAGGCTCATTGCCGAGGCCGGCGCGTTCGCCGTCGTGCTCGAAGCCATTGCCGAGCCGCTGGCCGCCAAGATCACGACGGCCATCTCGATCCCGACCATCGGCATCGGCGCCTCGGCCGCCTGCGACGGGCAGATCCTGGTCATGGAGGACATGCTCGGCCTGTCGCCGCAGGTGCCGAAATTCGTCAAGCAGTTCGGGCAGATCGGCGCGGCCATCGAGGACGCCATCCGCGGCTATGCCGAGGCGGTGCGGAGCAAGAATTTCCCTGCCCAGGAGCACACCTACGCCATGAAGGCTGCGGAGGGCGCCGCGGCCGCGCCCGGAGGCGCAAGCCCCTGTCAGGGCCACGAAAAAGCCGAAAACGACCAGCACCTAGGCCCGAGGGGAAACGCCAGCGTACACATATATCTGCGATTGGCAGTTGAGCCGATTTGCGCGCGACGGGTGCGCTCGGCTATCAACGTGCATCCTGGCGAGGCATCCGCCCGCTGTAACGCACTCAAGAGTTGGGGGCTAGACGCCTGATGGTCGATAAGAACGACCCGCTATTCCGAGAAGTCGACGAAGAGCTTCGCCGTGAGCAGATGGCCAAGCTCTGGGAGAAGTACGGCGTCTACGTGATCGCCGCTGCGTCGCTCATCGTTGCCTTCGTCGGCGGATTCAAATTCTGGGAAAGCCGGCAGCTCGCCCTGGCGCAGGAAGCCGGCGGCGCAGAATACGAGGCGGCGCGCCAGCTTTCGAGCACCGGCAAGGCGGACGAGGCCGCGAAGGCTTTCGAAGCAATCGCGCAGAGCGGGCAGGCGGGCTATGCGGCGCTTGCCGAGCTCACGCTCGCAGGCTCACAGCTCAAGGCCGGCAGGCCTCAGGACGCGCTCGCCATATTCGAGAAGCTCGCCAAGGACCCAAGCGCCGATCCGCTGCTGTCGAGTTTCGCGGCCGTGCAGGCCGCATCGCTGCGGCTCGGTGACGCCGACTTCGCCGAGATGCAGAATCGGCTCAACCCTCTTGCTCGGCGACAAGAGCCCCTGGCGCTACAACGCGCGCGAGCTCCTCGGCATGGCGGCGGTGAAGGCCGGCAAGCTCGACGAAGCGCGATCCGCTCTTTCGCCGCTATTGGCCGATCCATTGGTGCCCGAGACGACCCGCGAGCGCGTGCAGCGGATCATGGCCGAGCTCGCGGCGAAGCGAGCTCGAAAAGTCGGCGCAGCACCGGCGGCACGGCGGGGCAGACACCGGAGACGGCCGCACCCGCGACGAAATAGGAGACAGCCGGCATGCGTGTTGGCAGGAATCCCGGGCTCAAGGCAATCGCAGCAGGCCTGCTGTGCGCCTGCCGCGCTTTCGGGATGCGCCGACAGCATGCCGAGCCTGCCGAAGGTCAGCGAGCTCAATCCGTTCAAGGAGAAGATTCCGCCGCTGCCGGGCAAGCGCATTCCGGTCATCCCGTCGCAGGAGAAGATCCCCGGCGAGCTCGCCGACGGCTCCAGCCCGATCACGCTCCCGCCGCCGCACGCCAACGACAGCTGGGCGCAGCCGGGCGGGGAGCCGAACAACGCGCCGGGCCATCTCGAGCTCGCGAGCGCCGATCGAGAGGCCTGGAGCGCGGACGCCGGAACGGGCTCGAGCAAGATCGGGCGCATCTCGGCGAGCCCGATCGTCTACGACGGACGCGTCTACACGCTCGATGCAGACGGCAACGTCAGCGCGTTCGCGCTCTCGGGCGGATCGGCGGTGTGGAAGGCATCGCTCGAGCCGACGAACGAGAACAAGGGCGGCTCCTCGTTCAGCGCCAGCAGCTTGTTCTCGCTCGGCGGCGCCGATGGCGGCGCCTATGGCGGCGGGCTCGCCGCGGACGGCGGACGCATCTATGCCGCAAGCGGCTACGGCAACGTCATCGCCCTCGATCCTGCATCGGGCAAGCGGCTGTGGGAAAAATCGCTCGGCGCGCCGGTGCGCGCCTCGCCGACGGCAGTCGCACGAGCGCGTCTTCGTGGTCACGATCGAAGGCCGCTTCTATTGTCTCTCGGGGATCGACGGCACCGAGCTCTGGTCGGTGCGCGGCCTGCCGCAGCACGGCGAGCCTCGGCTTGAACTCGAGCCCGGCAGTCGAGGGCGATATCGTCGTCGTGCCCTATGCTTCGGGCGACCTCGTCGCGCTCAAGATCGCGGACGGCTCGGCAATCTGGTCGGAAAACCTTTCGCGCACGCGGACGACCTCGCAGCTCGCCTCGATGAGCGACGCGGCGCGCCCCGCAATCGACGGCGGCACCGTGTTCGCCGTCGGCCACGGCGGGCGCATGGTGGCGACGCAAGCGAAGTCCGGCGAGCGGCTCTGGTCGCTCAATGTGCCCGGAACGCAGACGCCGTGGGTCGCGGGCGACGCGGTTTTCGTCGTCGACACCACAGGCCAGCTCATGGCGATCACGCGCCGCGACGGCAAGATGCAATGGACCGCCAAGCTGCCCGAGCGCCAGCACGTGGTCCGGGCCGACGCTCGCCGGCGGCACGCTCTGGCTCGCCTCGAGCAAGGGCCAGCTCGTCGGCGTCGACGCGGCGACCGGGCGGGTCGGAACGCCGATGGATCTCGGCAACGCCGTCTACATCGCGCCCGTAGTGGCTCAGGGCAAGATGTTCGTGCTGACCGACAACGCCAAGCTCATCGCGCTGAACTAATCCCGCGCCAGGCCGCAACGTCGCTTACCCTCTTTCGCCTATAAGGCTGGCCCTCGGTGCGCATCGCCGCTATGTGCTGCGGGTGCCTCGGGCATATCCGCCGCCAGGGCCATCGGAACTCACGCAGCCGATGTCACAAGCTCCCACAGATCGCCATCGTCGGCCGGCCGAACGTCGGCAAGTCGACGCTCTTCAACCGGCTCACGGGAACGCGCGCCGCGCTGGTCTCGGACATCCCGGGTCTGACGCGCGACCGGCGCGAGGGCGAGGCCGATCTCGGCGGGCATGCGGTACGTATCGTCGATACGGCGGGCCTCGAGGACGCAGCCCCGGCAACGATCGCCGGGCGCATGCGCCAGCAGAGCGAAGCGGCGATCGCCGCCGCCGATCTCATACTGTTCGTCATCGATGCCAAGGACGGCGTGACGGCGACCGACGAGATCTTCGCGCGCACGGTACGGGCATCCGGTCGCCCCGTGGTGCTCGTCGCCAACAAGTGCGAGGGGCGCTCCTCCGACGAGGGATTCTACGAGGCCTTCAAGCTCGGCCTCGGCGAGCCGGTGGCAATCTCCGCCGAGCATGGCCTCGGACTCGGCGAACTCACGCGCGATGCCATGGCCGCGCTCGGGCTCAAGCAGAAGAAGCACGCCGACGACGAAGATGCGAAAGAGCCGAAGCTCAGCGCCCGCTTCGGGTCGCGATCGTCGGGCGGCCGAATTCCGGCAAGTCGACGCTCGTCAACGCGTCTGCTCGGAGAGGAGCGCATGATCACGGCCCCGAGCCGGGGCTGACGCGCGACGCCGTCTCGAGCGACATCACCTGGGGCGGGCGACTGGTGCGCCTCTTCGACACCGCGGGCCTCAGGCGCAAGGCGAAGATCACCGAGCTCGCAGAAAAGCTCTCCGCGAGCGACGCCGTGCGCGCGATCCGCTTCGCCGAGGTGGTCGTGCTGCTCGTCGACGCCGAGCGGCCGCTCGAGCATCAGGATCTCACGATCGGCAGCCTCGTGACGGACGAAGGCCGCGCGTTCGTGATTGCCGTCAACAAGTGGGACCTCGTCGAGGACAAGCAGAAGCGTCTGAAAGAGCTCAGGGACAAGGTTGCGCAGAGCCTGGCACAGGTGCCCGGCGTCGCCGTCGTGCCGATCTCGGCTCTCAGCGAGAACGGTCTCGACAAGCTGATGCAGGCCGTCTTCAAGGCCTCCGAGACCTGGAACCGTCGCGTGCCGACGCCGGATCTCAACCGCTGGCTCGCCGAAGCGCTCGGGCGGCACGCGCCGCCGGCGGCGGCCGGCCGGCGCATCAAGCTGCGCTACATCACGCAGCCGTCGACGCGCCCGCCGACGTTCGTCGCCTTCTGCTCGAAGCCCGCGGATCTGCCGAAATCCTACCTCAAGTACCTGACGAACAGCCTGCGCGAGGCCTTCGATCTGCCCGGCGTGCCGCTGCGGCTCAACCTGCGCAAGGGTGACAACCCATTTGAATCCAAAGGCAAACGCAGGTCGCAGCGGAAGAAATCACGGTGAACGGCCAGTTGTGCGCGACCGTGCATTTGGCGCGCACTGGCGCTCAATCGTGCGACGGGCTAGTTTCCCGGCCGCGCTTACGCCGCGCCGGGGACAGTCACCAACATCATCAAATGAGGATCGAGTAAATGCCGTTCGTCATCCATCGCCGCTGCTCCCCGGAACACTGGCGCGCGGAGCCGTCGCCGCGACAGTCGCGGTCGCAACGTTTGCGCTGCTTGCCGGCGAAGCCGGCGCGGTCAGCTCGAGCGTGCGCAGCGCCTGCAAGAAGGACTACTACCGGTTCTGCCCGAAGTACGATGTCGGCACGCCGCAGCTCAAGAACTGCATGGCGCAGGCGGGAAGACGGCGCGCGCTGACGCCGCGCTGCCTCGACGCGCTGGTCGACGCGGGCGATGTGCCGCGGAAGTACAAGAAGAAGTAGCACGGGGGCGGCGCGCGGCCCTGAGAATCGCAGCGGGCGGGAGCACAGTGGCGAACCCGAAGATGCCGCCGCGCTCACCGCCCGCACGGGCGTCACCCAAGAATGGCGCCGCACCGGACCGCAACAGATAGGGCGCGGTGCCTTGCATATCAAGAGGTGCAACGCTTGAGCCAGGACAAGGCCGAGGTGCTCTTCTACCAGCTCGAGCGCCAGCCTCTCGAGCGCGTGCTGCCGAGCCTGCTCGAAAAGACGCTCGAGCGCGGATGGCGCGCCGTCGTGCAGTCGGGAAGCGAGGAGCGTCTCGAGGCGCTCGATCTCGCGCTCTGGACCTACACCGACGAGAGCTTCCTGCCGCACGGCACGCGCAAGGACGGCAGTCCGGCCGAGCAGCCCGTGTATCTGACGACGAGCGACGACAATCCGAATGGAGCCGGCGTGCGCTTCCTCGTCGACGGCGCGGAGACGCAGATCTTCGAGGGCATTTCGCGCCTCGTCTATCTGTTCGACGGCCGTGACCCGCAGGCGACCGAGCGCGCGCGCCGGCAATGGCAGGAGGCGAAAGCTGCCGGCTCGACGGTCACGTACTGGCGTCAGACAGAGGCGGGCCGCTGGGAGAAGCAGGCGTAGCGCGCTCACGTCGCGCGGCTACCTTGGCCCGATGCCTTCCAGGAATATCCTGCAGATCCTCGGTCATGTGATGGATGTGCTCGGGCACGCTCGTCCAGCGCTTCATCGCCTCCTGCACCGGATGATCGACATAGCTCGAATGGACGAGCACGGTCGTCATGCCGAGCGCATGCGGGGCCTCGAGGTTCATCGGCATGTCGTCGAACATGGCGGCCTCGTTCGGCGCCACGCCGTGGCGGCGCACCATGCGGTCGAACGCCTCGGCCTCGGGCTTCGGAACGAACTCGCAGGCGGCGATGTCGCAGATGCCCTCGAAGAGATCGAGAACGCCGAGCTTTTCCGCGACGCGCTCGGCGTGGCGGCGCGAGCCGTTGGTGAAGATGAGCTTGCGGCCCGGAAGACGCTCGATCTCGCGTCGCAGCTCGGGCGCCTCGGGAACGACCGAGAGGTCGATGTCGTGCACGTATTCGAGGAACGCGTGGGGGTCCATCTTGTGGACCTGCATCAGGCCCGAAAGCGTGGTGCCGAACTGGCGGTAGTAGCTCTTCTGCAGATGGCGCGCGTAGGGCACGGGAACGCCGAGCATCTTGGCGATGTAGGCGCTCATGCGGTGATCGACCTCGGCGAAGAGATTGCATTCGGCCGGGTAGAGCGTGTTGTCGAGGTCGAAGATCCAGGTCGCAGTCGTTTCGAAGCCGCGCGAAGGCTTGTGGCCGAGCCTCTCCGACCAAGAGGTCGATGCAGGAGCGGCTCGCGGAGCTCGCTGCGCCAGGTGCCATCTACGCCTTCTTCGGCTTCGGCTTGCGCCGGCCGACGAGCGTGCCCGCGCCGTGATCGGTCAGCAGCTCGAGAATGACGCTGTGGGCGACCCGGCCGTTGATGATGACCACGGCCTCGACGCCCGCTTCGACAACCTCGATGCAGCCCTCGATCTTGGGGATCATGCCGCCGGTGATGGTGCCGTCGCGGATAAGCTCGCGCGCCTCGTCGACGCTCAGCTCCTCGACGAGATTGCCGTCCTTGTCGAGCACGCCTTCGACGTCGGTCAGGAGCAGCAGGCGCTTGGCCTTCATGCGCGCGGCGAGTGCCGAGGCGAAGGTGTCGGCGTTGATGTTCAAGGTCTCGCCGTCGCGCGAAAGGCCGACCGGGGCGATGACCGGTATGAGGTCGGAATTCGAGATGACCTCGACGATGTGCGGATTGACCTGGAGCGGCTCGCCGACGAAGCCGATGTCGACCGCCTTCATCTCGTTCGTTTGCGGATCCGGCATCTCGGTGATCCGGCGCGCGATCATCAGGTTCGCATCCTTGCCGCAGATGCCGACCGCCTTGCCGCCCTGGCCGTTGATGGCGGTCACGATCTCCTTGTTGATGGCGCCCGCGAGGACCATCTCGACCACCTCGACGGTGGGCTTGTCCGTCACCCTCAGTCCGTTCACGAACTCGGATTTCAGCGCGAGCTTCTTCAGCATGTCGGCGATCTGAGGCCCGCCGCCGTGAACGACGATCGGATTGACGCCAGACTGCTTCAGATAGACGACGTCCTGGGCGAAGGCCTTGGCGAGCGCCTCGTCGCCCATGGCGTGGCCGCCGAACTTGATGACGACGGTCTGCTCGTCGTAGCGCAGCATGTTGGGCAGCGCTTCGGCGAGAATGTGCGCCTTCACGTGGGCGGAGATCTCGGCAGGATCAGACGGCTTCCCGGCGCCTTCGCCAGAGTTTCCGTCACCTTCGCCATAGTGCCTCTCGTAGCCCGGACCTCGAGCGCCGCCGCGTATTGTCGCATGCCGGAAGTCCGGTCCCATGCGCCCGCAGCACATATAACTGGTCAGACCCGTTCCCTCAACGGAATTCCCACATATTCGGGTGCTAGGAGCAATTCGCCTCAGCATTCGCCGGGTTCCCAGCCCTTGCAGGCCACAATTGGATAACGTCATATCCGGCAATAGAGATTCGGTTCGGGTGCGCCGCAGACTTGCGTCTGCATCCGGTGTTCCGCAGCGCTCAGCCTCGGCGCGGCGAGACGGGAGCGTCAATGACGACCATGATCGACGACGAGCTGGGCCGCATACCCATGTCGCCGTTCCTCACGGCAACGCTCACGCGCGCCGCCGACTACGCCACCGCACAGGCGCACCGGGAGGTGACGCTCGAGCACTTGCTGCTCGCGCTCGCGGAGGATCCCGAGGCCAGCGTCGTCCTCAAGTCGAGCAACGTCGATATCGCGCGCCTCTTGAGCGACGTTTCCGGCTTCCTCGGCCGCTCGGAGGATCGCGTTGCTCCGGAGAGCAGCGGCGGCGTCGTGATCTCTCAGGACCTGAAACGCATTCTCGAGGCCGCAGCCGCAGCAGCGCAACAAGGCCGCCGGCGGGAGATCAACGGTGCCATCGTGCTGGCGGCCATCGTCGGCGACGCCAAGAGCACGGCGGCGCATCTGCTGCGCTCGCAGGGTCTGACGTTCGAGGCGGCAATTCGCGCGCTGCAGCGGGCGTCCGCGAACCAAGCTCTCGGAGGACAAAGCCAAAGCGCATCGCCGCCGTCCGCCGCCGGCAGCGGGCCCGCGACCACAGAAGATATTCTGGCTGCCGCCCGTGGGCGCGTGCAGAGCCGCTCGGCGGCCGCGCGCAGCGAGTCGATATTCGGCAGCCGCGCCGCCGCCGAAGAAGCATCCAACGCTGCGCGCGAGGCCGAGGAGGCGCCAGCGCCTGCCGCGCCTTCGATGGAGCCGCCGCAAACCGAGCGCGGGCTTTCGTCGTTGCCTCATGGCACACCCCGCGATCAGCCCGCTGCCGCAGTTCCTGCAAGAGCAGCCCGCCAGCCGCGCGGCGCCCGCCGCTCCGAGCCCAGCCGCTGCCCCGGTCCCGCAGCCGGCGGCCGCGCCCAGCAGCGAGCCCGCAGGGCCAGTCCGTTCCCGACTTCATTCCGGCGCCGGCGAGCCCGCCTCCGCGGCAATGGGCGCCGCAGCCGCCGGAGCCCCAGCTTCCCATGCCCCCATGCCCTCAGGCGTCGGATCAGGTGGAGCGGCTCCACCCCCGCCAGGCATGCGGCCCGCCGCCCGGCCTCCGGGCGTCGGCGCTGCCGGCGGCCCGCCTCCAGTTCCCCCCGGCTTTCCGGCGCCGATGGGTGCTCCCCCGCCCGGCCGTCAGCCGGGTGGTCCGCCATTTGCGCCGGAGCCCGCAGCCCAAAGGCCGCCGCCAGCGGCCTACGCTCCAGACGCGCGCATGCGCCGCCAGGACACCCGTCCGGCGGATCGCTCTCGGCCCGGCATCGGGGGGCTTCGTCGGCTCGTGGCCGCTCATCGAGTCAGGGCCAGCTGGTCGAGAACATCCCGCGGCGGATGAGGGCCGGAATTCCTGTCGTCGTCGAGGCGCGCGTCGCGAAGGCCGACGTCAAGGCGCTCGCCGAGGGGCTGCAAGGGGGCGGCGCCGCATATCGCCATGAGATCGTGGTGACGAAGGCCATGTCGGTCAGGCTCAGAGCGCCGGACGGCGGCTTCTGGATCGAGACGCGGTCGCCGGAGACGCAGTGGATCGAGAACGTGCTCGGTCTGACGTCGGACGACTATGCGAGCTGGCGCTGGACGGTGACGCCGCGCGAGCGAGGCCGCAAGCAGCTGCAGCTCATCGTCTCGGCGCGGACCGTCGGCGCTGACGGTCTCACGGCAGAGACCGCGCTGCCGGATCAGGTGATCGACGTGCGCGTCGGGATCAATTACAGCCGAACGATGGGACGCTGGGTCGGCTGGGTCGCTGCGGCCGTCATCGGCGGCGTGCTCGCCCGCTTCGGGGAAGGCGCCTTCGAGCAGGGGCGCGAGATCATCGCCAGGCTCACCGCCGGCTGACATTCATCGATCTGCGGCTCTGCCACAAACATGAAGGGCGCGTGAACGACGTGTTCAGCGTCGATTAAGCGCGTGCCGCGCCCAATGGGACGATCGGCCGAGAGCTTGCATCTTTCGTGGAGGAAGGATCGAGCAACGCTCTGCGGCGATAGGCGGGACAATGTCCTGCGGCAACTCATGGGAGAGAGAAAATGAAGCACAAGTTGGTGTTGGCTGCCGCGCTCGCCGCGGTGGCCGGAGGCGTCGCTGCCTCAACGGCCCAGGCTGCTCCTGCGATCAGGCAGCTTAGTCGGGGCGCATGCGGGCGATGCCCTCGTCCAGAAGGCTCACTACGACGACTACAGGCGCCGCGGGCCATGGTGGTTGTACTCGCAGAGATACGACAACGATTACCGGTGGTACAGGAAGCCCTGGTGGTGGAAGCGCCATCATGGGCGTGACTGGTCGTCGCGCGATGACGATCGCCGCGGCCGCGATTCCGACCGCCGCCGGCGGGATTGGTAATCAGACCCACTTTGCCGCTCTCTGCAACACCCTGGCGGGAACGCCAGGGTGTTGTCATTTGAGCCGGATTATTCGCCGGCGATCACCGCGATGGCCGCGCGCAGCTCGGCGATGCCCGTTCCCTTCTCCGACGAGGTGACGAGCACGGACGGGAATGCCGCCGGATGGCACGGCGAGCGTCTTCTCGGTCGCAATCACAATCTCGCCCACCGCGCGCGGGGGCGGCTTGTCGGCTTTCGTCAGCACGATCTGATAAGAGACCGCCGCCGTGTCGAGCATCGCCATGATCTCGAGATCGGGCGGCTTCAGGCCGTGCCGGCTGTCGATCAGGAGGAAGACGCGCCGCAGCCTCGGACGGCCGCCGAGGTAGGCACGTACAAGCGCGGTCCAGGCCTCGACCTTTTCCTTCGGCGCGCGCGCAAAGCCGTAGCCCGGCATGTCGACGAGATAGAGGCTGTCATCGGCGGGGGCGAAGAAGTTGAGCTCCTGCGTGCGTCCCGGCGTGTTGGAGGTGCGCGCCAAGCTGCCGTTGCGCACAAGAGCGTTGATGAGGCTCGACTTGCCGACATTGGAGCGTCCGGCGAAGCGCGATCTCCGGCCGCCCGTCGACCGGAAGCGTCACGAGATCGACGACACCCTTGATGAATTTCCAAGGCCGCGCGAACAGCAGCTCGCCGGCAGCCAGCTCCGCGGCCGTGAAAGGGCTTTCGGTCATGGCCGCAACATTCACAACAAGTGCCTCGACAATGATGCGCCCGGCCGCGGCAATACCTCAGGTCTTCGTGTCCGTTTTTCCGCCGAGCAAGCGGCGCACGGGTGCGAACGTTCGCTTCAGATTGTTCATCAAGTGCACGTCCGCGCCCTGCTTGTGAGAGATGTACCACTGCTGGGCAATCGAGAGGATGTTGTTCCAGGCCCAGTAGATGACGAGGCCAGCCGGGAACGTCGCGAGCAGGAACGTGAACAGGAGCGGCATCCAGGCGAAGATCTGCTGCTGCACGGGGTCGGGCTGCGGCGGATTGAGCTGCATCTGCAGCCACATCGTTAGCCCCATGATGATCGGCCAAATGCCGATGTGGAGGAATTCGGGCACGGCGAAGGGCAGCAGGCCGAACAGATTGAAGAGCGAGGTCGGATCGGCAGCCGAAAGGTCCTTGATCCAGCCGAAGAAGGGCGCATGGCGCATGTCGATCGAGACGAACAGCACCTTGTAGAGCGCGAAGAAGACCGGGATCTGGACCAGGATCGGCAGGCAGCCGGCGAGCGGATTGATCTTCTCCTTCTGGTAGAGCTTCATCAGCTCCTGCTGCTGCTTGCGCCTTGTCGTCCTTGAAGCGCTCGCGCAGCTGCTCCATCTGCGGCTGCAGCTTCTTCATCTTGGCCATCGCCTCGTAGGACTTGTTGGCGAGCGGGAAGAACGCCGCCTTGACGAGCACGGTGACGGCGAGGATCGCGAGGCCGAAGTTGCCGAGGATGCCGTAGAGCAAGTCGAGCAGGTAATAGAGCGGCTTGGTGATGAAGTAGAACCAGCCCCAGTCGATCAGGAGCTCGAATTTCAGGATGCCGAGGCTTCTTCTCGTAGGCCTCGACGAGCTTGACCTGCTTGGCGCCGGCATAGAGGTGGCCTTCGACTCGTTCTGGTCTGTCCGGCGGGCATGACGACCGAGGGCCGGGACGATAGTCGACCGTGATAGAGCTCCTTGCTGGCCCGCCGGCTTGCGGCCCTCGAAGCGTCGCGCTGTAGGGCTGTCTTCTGATCGGGAATGAGCGCGGCCGCCCAGTACTTGTCGGTGATGCCGAGCCAGCCGCCCGTCTTGCCGTCGAACGTCTGTGCCGCCGCCGTCCTTCGAGCGCGTGCGTCGTAGGTGATCTCCTGACCAGGCCTGCGTCTCCCGGCACGCCGATCAGGCCCTCGTGCAGGACGCGCGTATGCCTGCGGTGTGCGGCTTGCCGAAGCGATAGAGGCGCGCGTAAGGCGCCAGCGCGACATCGCCCGAGGTCTTGTTCTCGACCTCGTCGGTGATCGTGAGCATGTAGTGGTCGTCGATCGCGAGCGTGCGCCGGAAGACCAGGCCCTGGCCGTTGTCCCAGGTCAGCTTGACGGGCGCGTCGGGCGTCAGCTGTCGCGCCGCCGTCTCGACGGTCCACACCGTCTCGCCGTCAGGGACCTTCTGCGTCGACGTTCGCGCGGTGCTGCCAGCCGTACTCGGCGAAATAGGCGTTGGGCGACGCGAGCGGCGAGAACAGCACGACGTTGGGGCTCTTGGGATCGACGGTCTCGCGATAGTTCTTGAGCACCAGGTCGTCGATGAGCCCGCCCTTGAGCGCGATCGAGCCCCTGAGCGACGGCGTCTCGATGGCAATGCGCGGCGAACGCGCCAATCGCTTCCTCGCGGGTCGCGGCAGGCGCGATGGCGGGCGGCGCGGCGGGAGCCGTGCGTCGGCGGCCGGCGGCGGCGCGGCGCTGCGGGCGCCCGCCTGCTCTCTCGGCACCTGCTGCCTGCTTCTCGCGCTGCCGCCTTCTCCTGCTGAGCCTTCATCTGCGGCCCGGCATAGAAGTACTGCCAGCCGAGCATGACCGCCATCGACAGCACGACGGCGATAAGCAGGTTGTTCTGATTGTCGGGTTGCTGGCTCATGAAGGCCTCGGTTTAGGCGGCGTCTCAAACCTGGTCGAGGCGAGTGCCGGCAGTCTCTTCGAAGTAGCTCTCGTAGCCTGCCCGCGGCCGCGGTGCAGAGCGACGGAAGGGCGATAGCCGATGCGGGCGAAGGCAAGGATATTCGGACAGCGCCCTCACGTTTCTCTCGCCTGCCGTGTGGTCCCGCTGGGTGATGCACGCGTTGGAAGGCCCGTTCAAGGTCTTTCTTGAGGTCAGTAAACGGCCGTTCCAAGCGCGCCGGCCTGGCGATCAGCACATAATCATGATCCTTGAGCGCCCTGTCCGGGGCGAGAAGCGCGACCAGAGCGCGCAGGCGGCGGCGAATTCGATTTCTGACCACGGCGCCGCCGATGGCCTTGGTCACGGTGAATCCAAACCGCGCGGTGTCGATGGGACCGAGCGGCGGCAGCTCGCGGCTTCGTTTCAAGCACAAACGCGGCCGTCGGGCAGCGTGAGCCGCCCCTGAGCCGCAGAAAATCCGCCCGTTTCTTGAGAGTGACCAGCGCCACGGTCGCGGCCCCGCAAACTGGGTCAGATCCATCCCACGAGAGGCCGCTGCGACGACTGCTGGCGAGGCTACTCGGGAGGGAGGACCTGCCGCCCTACCCAGCGCCGTCCGCTAAGCCGAAAGGCGCTTGCGGCCCTTTGCGCGGCGTCGGGCAATAACCTTGGCGCCGCCGGCCGTCAGCATCCGCTTGCGAAAGCCATGGCGGCGCTTGCGAACAAGCTTGCTGGGTTGATAGGTACGTTTCACGGCCAAAGTCTCCGCTGCCGGCCCCGTAATCAGTGGTCGTGCAGACGCGCCCACGCTTGGTCGCCACTGCCGATCTTGCCGGATTGAGCGGCGCTTATACGAGGCAAGCGGGGTGCAAGTCAATTCGAGTGGCGAAATCGGCCAACTTCAGTTGCCAAGGGCATGAAATGGCCGGGACGAGCGGGCTTTCCGGCCAAGCCATCCGGGGTTGCCGAAACCTTCCCCGGGTTGTTACGTACTTTTTGGTTGATCACGGCGCTCAGATGGCCGGCGCCCTGCTTGCCTCCGCAATAGAGCCGCGGAAGAGCTGCCTGGGCCAAAGCAAATCCGAGATCATCGCCATGACACCGAGCGAGTCACCGCGACCACAGCCCTCCTCCGCGGGCGAGAGCTCTGCCAAGCGGGTGCTCAAGCAATGGGGGCCGCTTGTCGTCCTTGTCGCGCTGATGGCGCTCGTCTTCGGCATGGGCTGGCACAAGCTGCTCACCTTCAAGACGATCGGCCTCAACTACGAGGCGCTGCGGGCCTTCATCGCCGACAACATCGTGATCGCGCTTCTCACCTACGTCGCTACCTATGTTGCGGTCGTCGCCCTGTCGCTGCCGGGTGCGCTGGTCATGACGCTCGCAGGCGGGCTTTTGTTCGGCTGGAAATTCGGGGCTCCTGCGACGGTCGTCGCGGCGACCATCGGGGCGACCATCATCTTTCTCATTGCCCGGACGTCGTTCGGGGATGCGCTTGCGCAGCGGGCCGGACCCTGGCTCACGAAGCTCAAGGACGGCTTCCAGGAGAATGCACTGAGCTACTTGCTATTTCTTCGTCTCGTACCGGCTTTTCCCTTCTTCGTAGTCAATCTGGCACCGGCGCTGCTCGGCGTACCTGTGGGGACCTTCGTCATCGGCACTGCGCTCGGCATCATTCCCGGAACGCTCGCGTTCTCGGTCGCGGGCTCGAGCCTCGGCAGCATCGTCGAAGCGCAGAACGCAATTTATAAGGAGTGCCTTGCCAGCGGTGGGGACAACGCAGAATCTCGCTGTACATATAGTATCGATCCCGGGACGCTCGTGACGAGCGAGCTCTTGTTCGCCTTCGCGCTACTCGGTCTCGTTGCCCTCATACCCGTCGCCTACAAAACCTGGAGCAAGCGTCATGCAACAGAACGGATCCGCGACACTCCGCGTGCAGGGGACGACCGCGGCTGACGGCGGCGAGGCGGAGCGCGCAGCCAAGAGCAAGAGCGGCGCGGCGTCTCAGGTCGCAGGCGAGCCGATCTCGACCGATATCTGCATCATCGGCGCCGGCTCGGGCGGCCTTTCGGTCGCAGCAGCGGCGGCGGCCTTCGGACGCAAGGTCGTGCTGATCGAAAAGCACAAGATGGGGGGCGATTGCCTCAACTACGGATGTGTGCCTTCCAAGGCTCTGATCGCGGCCGCCAGGCGCGCGCACATGATGCGCACCGCAGGCGAATTCGGAATCGCCGGCGTCGAGCCGCAGATCGACTACCGCGCGGTGCACGACCACGTCAAAGGCGTGATGGCGGCCATCGAGCCGAACGATTCGGTCGAACGCTTCACGGGCCTCGGCGTGCGAGTCATTCAAGGGGCCGGCCGCTTCATCGACAAGCGGACGGTGGCAGCCGGCGACTATCGCATCAGCGCGCGGCGCTTCGTCATTGCGACCGGCTCGTCGCCGCTGCTGCCGCCAATCCCGGGGCTCGACACGGTGCCCTTCTTCACCAACGAGACCATCTTCGACAACGAGCGCAAGCTCGACCACCTGATCGTGATCGGCGGCGGCCCGATCGGGATGGAGATGGCGCAGGCGCATGCCCGTCTCGGCAGCAGGGTGACGGTGCTCGAGGCGGACAAGGCGTTGCCCAAGGACGATCCCGAGCTCTCGGCCGTGGTGCTGAAGCACCTGCGCGCCGAGGGCATCGATATCCGCGAGGGCACGAAGGCCGAGCGGGTCGAGAGCCTTTCCGGGTATCTGCGGGTGCACGTCTCGATCGGCGACCGAATGGACGTGGTCGAAGGAACGCACCTTCTCGTCGCCGCGGGGCGGCGGCCCAACGTCGGCGACCTCAACCTCGAAGCCGGCCGGGTCAAGTACGACAAACAGGGCATCACCGTCGACCGCGGCCTGCGAACCTCGAACTCGCGCGTCTTTGCGATCGGCGACGTGACCGGCGGTCTCCAGTTCACGCACATGGCGAACTACCATGCCGGAATCGTGATCCGCCGCGCGCTGTTCAAATTGCCGGCCAAGGTGAACACGGCGATCGTGCCGTGGGTGACCTACACCGAGCCCGAGCTCGCGCACGTGGGCCTCACCGAGCAGCAGGCGGAGAAACAACAGATCGCCATCAACGTGCTGCGGTGGCCCTACCACGAGAACGATCGCGCCCAGGCCGAGCGCGCGACGGAGGGGCACATCAAGGTGCTGACCGACAAGAAGGGGCGCATACTGGGCGCGACCATCGTCGGGCCTGCATGCCGGCGAGATCATCCAGATGTGGTCGCTTGCGATCTCGCAGGGCTTGAAGATCAAGGCGATGACCGATTGGATCTCGCCCTATCCGACGCTCGGCGAGATCAACAAGCGCGCCGCCTTCCGTTACTATGCAACAGCGGCGGCGAGCCCCTTCGTGCGCGGCGTGATCGGATTTCTCGCCCGGTTTGGCTAACGCCGGAACCTCGATCGGCCCGATAAACGTTCCTTATCTCTTGGACATCTAGCTGACAGGGGGCCGCCGAAGTGCCGAGAATCGCGACGCGGCTAGGCAGAAAAGATGTATAGCCCGCGACATGGACAAGCGCGTGAACGAGACCGCGAAGCCGGACAGCATGCCGGCTTGGAAATGGATCGGCGACGCAACTGCCACTCTCAGGTCGGGCTGGCTGCGCCTTGGCTTGCCTGCGAAGCTGCTCTTCCTCACCGCGCTGTTCGTGATGCTCGCGGAAATCCTGATCTTCCTGCCGTCGATCGCCAGCTACCGTATCAGCTGGCTCAATGATCGCCTGACGGCGGCCAACGTCGCGGTGCTCGCCGCAGAGGCCGTGCCGGGGCGGAACGTACCGCCGGCGCTGCGCAACGAGCTCCTGCGCACCGCGCTCGTACGTGCCGTCGCCATCCGGCGCGGCGGAGCGCGACGCCTCATCCTGCCGCCGGTGTCGGAGATCAACATCGACTCGCATTACGACCTGCGCGAGCCGCCGGACCTGACGCTGAGCCAGGAGCTTTCGGTCAAGCTCTCCCAGATCAGCGATGCCATCGCCGTCTTCTTCGCCCCCGACGACCGCACCATCCGCGTCGTCGGCCTGATCGGGCCGCGCTACGACGACGTGATCGAGATCGTGCTGCCGGAGGAGCCGTTGCGGCGCGCCATGGTGCGCTATGGGCTCAACATCGTCTGGCTATCCGTCCTGATCTCGCTGATGACGGCCGCGCTCGTCTATTTCGCGATCAGCGCGCTCCTCGTGCGGCCGATGATGCGGCTGTCGCGCAACATGCAGCGCTTCAGCGAGGACCCGGAGGACGCCAGCCGGATCATCACGCCGTCGGGACGCCTCGACGAGATCGGCACGGCCGAGCGCGAGCTCTCCCAGATGCAGCGCGAGCTGGCGCAGCTTCTCATACAGAAGAACCGGCTGGCCCAGCTCGGCCTCGCGGTGAGCAAGATCAGCCACGATCTGCGCAACATGCTCGGCAATGCTCAGCTCATCTCGGACCGCCTGACAGCCATTCCGGATCCGACCGTGCAGCAGTTCGCGCCGAAGCTGATCGCCTCGCTCGACCGCGCCATCAACTTCTGCACCGACTCGCTCAAGTTCGGCCGTGCCGAGGAAGCGGAACCGCAGACGCGAGCTGATGCGGCTGAAGCCGCTCGTCGAGGAAGTTGGCGACGGCCTCGGCCTGCCGCGCGAAGGAAAGATCGCGTGGGTGCTCGACATGGAGGACCAGCTCCTCATCGATGCCGATCACGAGCACCTTTTCCGCATTCTGAGCAACCTCGTCCGCAACGCCGTGCAGGCGATCGAACAGCAGGGCGACGGCGCGGCAGGCGAGATCCGCGTCAAGGCATGGCGCGACGGGCGCAAGGTGTTCATCGAGGTTTCCGACAATGGCCCGGGCGTTCCGGCAAACGCACGCGCCAACATCTTCCGCGCCTTCCAGGTGTCGACGCGCAAGGGCGGCACGGGCCTCGGGCTCGCGATCGCGGCGGAGCTCGTGGCCGTGCACGGCGGCCGGCTCGAGCTGCTCGACCGGGAGAAGGGCGCGACGTTCCTGATCGAGCTGCCGGATCGGGTCGTGAAATAGGCAAGCGCATCTTCCTGGGCCGCGGGTGCGGCGATGTGCACCGGCTCGGGACACGGCGCCCAAGACCCTTGCACTCGTGCGCCTCAGCCATTAGTAGTGGCGGGCTTGCCGGGCCTGCGGCGGCGGATCAAATCCGTCCTGTCTCACTGAGCCCGATTATCGGCAAGCAAATGCGCCCGTAGCTCAGCTGGATAGAGCATCAGACTACGAATCTGAGGGTCGGACGTTCGAATCGTTCCGGGCGCGCCACTTCCTCTCATGATGCTTGCTCTCTCCTTTCAACGCGGCCAAGGTCGCGGCTCAAACGACAGGCTTAAACGCGCCCGTAGCTCAGCTGGATAGAGCACTAGACTTCGAATCTAGGGGCCGGAGGTTCGAATCCTTCCGGGCGCGCCAGGACCCATCGCATGGTCGAACTGGGTAGAACGGCGTGTTTTCAGCCGCGCCCCACGAGCGGCATCTTGGTCGCCATCAGCGTCATGAACTGGACGTTGGCCTCGAGCGGCAGGCTCGCCATGTAGAGCACGGCGTCGGCCACATGAGACACGTCGATGCGCGGCTCGGGCCGCACGCTTCCGTCGGCCTGGCGCGCGCCCTTGGCCATCGGCTCGGTGAGCTCGGTCGCGGCATTGCCGATGTCGATCTGCGAGCAGGCGATGTCGTCGGCGCGCCCGTCGAGCGAGATGGATTTCGTGAGGCCAGTGATGGCGTGCTTCGTTGCCGTATAGGGCGCTGAGAAGGGCCGCGGCGATGTGGCGGAGATCGAGCCGTTGTTGATGATGCGGCCGCCCTTTGGCGATTGCGACTTCATGAGGCGGATCGCAGCCTGGGCGCAAAGGAACGCGCCGTTGAGGTTCACGTCGACCACGGCCTTCCACTGCTCGAATGTCAGGTCCTCGAAGGATACGGCCGGCGCGGAGATGCCCGCGTTGTTGAACAGCACATCGAGACGGCCGAAGGCATTCTTGATCCTGGCGAAGAGCGCGTCGACGGACCCGGGGTCGGCAACATCGGTTGCGACCACGACGATGCCGCCACCAGCCTTCGCCAATGATGCCGTCTTCTCGAGCTCGCTCACACGCCGGCCCGCAAGCACGACGTCGTAGCCGGCACCCTGCAAGCGGAGCGCAACCGCGCGGCCGATGCCGCTTCCGGCGCCCGTCACGAGCGCAACCTTCGAGACCGCCGCCATTCCTGGATTCCCTCTCAGCTGCCAAGCTCTGTTGCTAAGCCGACGCCCAAAGCTGGCGCAGGCTAGCCCGATGGGTGAGGCTTGCGCCAGTGCTCGTCTCTGGGTGCACCGAGGATGCTTGAGTTGGGCGGAAGAATGCCCATTAGTTCGGGCCGCATCAAGTAAATGGAACACATGCCGACGAAGCCGAGCCTCACTCTCAAGCGCCGTCTCAGCGCGCCGCCGGCGAAGGTCTTCGAGGCCTGGACGCAAGCGCAGCACCTGGCGCATTGGTTCGGGCCTCCCGAGACCGCAGCAGGCACGATCGACGCTGAACTGGACGTGAGGGTCGGGGGGCGGTTCCGCGTCAGCTTCGAAGCGACCGATGGCGAGTATCACGAGGTCGGCGGCGTCTATCGCGAGGTGGTGACGAATGAGAGGCTCGTGTTCACTTGGGCGTGGCATTCGACGCCGGAGCGGGAGTCTCTCGTCACCGTGCTCTTCAAGCCTGACGGCGACGGCACGCTCATGACACTGACGCACGAGAAATTCTTCGACGAAGCGGCGCGCGACGGGCACCTCTACGGCTGGGGCGGAGCGCTCGATAAGCTCGAGCGGTACGTCGCTCTCTCGCCTGAAGTCTAGCGCGTGGGAACCGGCTTCTCGCCGCGGTAATCGTAGAAGCCGCGTTGCGTCTTGCGGCCGAGCCAGCCGGCCTCGACGTATTTCACCAGCAGCGGGCAGGGACGGTACTTCGAATCCGAGAGGCCCTCGTAGAGCACCTGCATGACCGCGAGGCAGGTGTCGAGGCCGATGAAATCGGCCAAGCTCGAGCGGACCCATGGGATGGTGAGCGCCGAGCCGCATCGCCTTGTCGATCATCTCCACCGTGCCGACGCCCTCGTAGAGCGTATAGACGGCCTCGTTGATCATCGGCAGCAGGATGCGGTTGACGATGAACGCCGGGAAGTCCTCGGACACCGCCGGGATCTTGCCGAGACTCTCGACGAACGTGCGCGCGGTGGCGAACATGTCGTCCTCGGTCGCGATGCCGCGGATGAGCTCGACGAGCTCCATCAGCGGCACCGGGTTCATGAAGTGCATGCCGATGAAGTGCTCGGGCCGATCGGTCGTGGCGGCGAGGCGTGTAATCGAGATCGACGACGTGTTGGTGGCGACGAGCGAGGCTTCCTTCAGCTTCGGGCACAGCTCGACGAAAATCTTGCGCTTGATCGCCTCGTCCTCGGTCGCGGCCTCGATCACCATGTCGCAGTCGGAGAAGGCGTCGAAGGCAGGCGCGTACTTGATGCGCTTCAGAGCAGCCGTCTTGTCGCCCTCCTTGATCAGGCCCTTGGCGACCTGACGGCCCATGTTCTTCTCCATGGTCGCCAGCGACTTTTCGACCGCTTCTTTCTTCAGATCATTCAGGAGGACGTCGTAGCCGCCGAGCGCGATCACGTGCGCAATGCCGGTTCCCATCTGTCCGGCGCCAATGACGCCAACCTTCTTGATGACCGGTACGGGTCGGGCCTGTGTCTTGGCCTTGCTATCCGCTTTCACTGCAACATCCATGTTGAATGTCCTTCTTGTCCCGAGCACCGGCCAGCGTCAGCGACCTGCTTTGGTGAGCTCCGCCTCAAGCTCCGGCAGAGCCTGGAAGAGGTCGGCGACGAGGCCGTAGTCCGCAACCTGAAAGATCGGTGCCTCGGCGTCCTTGTTGATGGCGACGATGATCTTCGAGTCCTTCATGCCGGCGAGATGCTGGATGGCGCCCGAGATGCCGACGGCCACGTAAAGCTCCGGCGCGACGACCTTGCCTGTCTGGCCGACCTGCAGATCGTTGGGAACAAAGCCGGCGTCGACGGCGGCACGCGAGGCGCCCATGGCGGCGCCGAGGCGCTCGGCGATCGGCTCGATGTACTTCTTGAAGTTCTCGCCGTTGCCCATGCCGCGGCCGCCCGAGATGATGATCTTGGCGGCCGTGAGCTCGGGCCGATCCGATTTCGTGAGCTCGGCGCCGACGAAGCTCGATAGCCCCAGCGCGGCCGGCGGCGTGATGTCCTCGATCGCGGCCGAGCCGCCCTCGCCGGCGGCGGCGAAGGCGGCCGTGCGCACAGTTATGACTTTCTTGGCTTCGGCCGACTGCACGGTCTGCAACGCGTTGCCGGCATAGATCGGGCGCTCGAAGGTATCGGGCGCCAGGACCTTCGTGATGTCGGAGATCTGCATGACGTCGAGGAGGGCGGCGACGCGCGGCATGACGTTCTTGCCGGTGGCCGTCGCGGGCGCCACGACCGCGTCATAAGATTTCATCAGCGGGACGATGAGCGCCGCCAGCTCCTCGGCGAGAGCGTTGGCGAGATGCGGCGCGTCGGCGACGAGAACCTTCGACACGCCGTCGAGCTTTGCGGCGGCCTCTGCGGCGGGGCGGCACTGATGTCCGGCGACGAGGACATGAATATCGCCGCCGATCGCCTTCGCGGCAGTCAGAGCCTTGGCGGTGGCGCCGCCGAGCGCTGCGTTCGTGTGCTCGGCTAAGAGGAGGAGCGCCATCAGATCACTCCCGCCTCGGTCTTGAGACGATGAACCAGCTCCGCCACGTCCGCAACCTTGACGCCGGCCTTGCGGACCGGCGGCTCGGTCGTCTTCACGACCTTCAAGCGCGGTGCGATGTCGACGCCGAAATCCTCGGGCTTCTTCACGTCCAGTGGCTTCTTCTTGGCTTTCATGATGTTCGGCAGCGAGGGGTAGCGCGGCTCGTTCAAGCGCAGATCCGTGGTGACGATCGCCGGGAGCTTGAGCTTCACCGTCTCGAGACCGCCGTCGACCTCGCGCGTAACAGCGACGGCGCCCGCCTCGGGCACGACCTTCGAGGCGAATGTTCCTTGCGGCCAGCCGAGGAGGGCGGCGAGCATTTGTCCAGTCTGGTTGTTGTCGTCGTCGATGGCCTGCTTGCCGAGGATAACGAGATCGGGCTTCTCGCCGGAGACGACGCCCTGCAGGAGCTTGGCGACCGCCAGCGGCTCGACGAGGGCGCCGTCCGGCGTCTCGATCAGGATGCCGCGATCGGCGCCGATGGCGAGCGCAGTGCGGATCGTCTCCTGCGACTTGGCCGGCCCGACGGAGACGACAACGACCTCGGTCGCGCCACCCTTTTCCTTGAGACGAACGGCCTCCTCGACGGCGATCTCGTCGAACGGGTTCATCGACATCTTGACGTTGGCGAGCTCGACGCCCGTGCCATCCGCTTTGACGCGAATCTTGACCGCGTAGTCGACGACGCGTTTTACGGCCACAAGTAACTTCATGTCCCGCCGTGCTCCCCGGCACGCCTTCTTATTCTTTTCATATTTGTCATGGACTAGCGATTGTGCAGCGCGATTGTCCAACGCCGCTCCTGGGGCACAAATTCCAAGCCTGCATGCCCCTCCGCGACCGTTTCGCAAGTGCGAGACGGCAACCTACGGTCGCGCCCCCGCCAAGTCAATGCGACCGACGAGAAACAGTCGCTACAAGTTGACAACATCGCCCTGCCCGTACCCCCGGCCGGGCGCTCAAGCCGCGCTAACCCGCCTGTCGAACAGGGGCACCCCGGAACGTCGGAAGAACACGACCAGGACCGCGCCTGCGATCAGCCCGCCGATGTGGGCCCACCAGGCCACCGGGCCGAACTTGCGGCAAGAGGACCATGACGACCTGCGATCAGGATCCAGAGGCCCAGCGCGAAGGCGGCCGAGATCCGCAGCGGAATGGCCTTCAGTGCCAGGACCCAGACCCGGACCCGCGGGTGCAGCATTAGATAGGCGGCAATGACGCCGGCCACCGCGCCGCTCGCGCCGATGAGCGGGCTCTCCGAGTTCGGCACCATCCAGGCATGCGTCAGGCCCGCAAAGACGCCGCAGGCGAGGTAGAAGACGAGGAACTTCACGTGACCCATGGCGTCCTCGACGTTGTCGCCGAACACCCACAGGAACAGCATGTTGCCGGCGAGGTGCAGGATGTCGCCGTGGAAGAACATGTAGGAGATGAGTGTCAGGCGCTCGGGCACGACGGGCACCGCAAAGGCGCAGGGGTCTCGATCGGCAGCAGGCTGGTGTCGAAGAGCTCCTTGGGAACGATCGCGAAGCTCGCGACCACGGCATCGTCGA
Source organism: uncultured Alphaproteobacteria bacterium (assembly GCA_963821565.1). GTDB lineage: Bacteria > Pseudomonadota > Alphaproteobacteria > Rhizobiales > Hyphomicrobiaceae > Hyphomicrobium_C. Next base: position 130,587 of record CAWGEK010000002.1, on the reverse strand, counting down.
GGCCGGATGCCTCGAACAGGTAGACCGACGACGTTGATGACGATCAGGGCGAGGGTCACGAACTGAAAGCGGATCGATTTCAGCGTGTTCTCATCATGCAGCGGAACAAACATGGCGCTTTCCTGTCCTTCACTCGATCCGAATGCAATCTTGAAAGCTCTATCTGTTCTGCCCCGGCACCCAGAGCACGTCGCTCTTGCCGCGGTCGTTGACGTAACGGCTGGCGACGAAGAGGAAATCCGATAGACGATTGATGTACTTGAGCGCCGCGGGGCTGACCGGCTCGTCAGGCAAGGCAGCGAGCGCCACCATCTCGCGCTCGGCACGGCGGCAGATCGTGCGCGCGAGATGAAGGGCAGCCGCGGCTGGTGAGCCGCCCGGAAGAACGAACGACTTCAGCGGCTTGAGCTCGGTGTTCATCTCGTCGATCTCGTCCTCGAGACGCGTCACCTGGTCGTCCGAGGTGCGCAGGGCCTCGCCTTTGGCTTTGTCGCCGCGGTCAGGCACGCACAGGTCAGCGCCAAGATCGAAGAGATCGTTCTGGATGCGCATCAGCTTGGCGTCGAGGCCGGGCTGTCCGGCGAGGTGGGCGCGGGCGAGACCGATGGCTGCGTTCGTCTCGTCGACGGTTCCATAGGCGGCGATACGTGGCGCGTCCTTGGCGACCCGCTCGCCCGTGCCGAGGCCCGTCGTACCGGCGTCCCCCGTGCGCGTGTAAATCTTGTTCAGCTTGACCATCGAGCTGGGCATCCCCTCAACGGGCACACCCTAGTGCGGGGCGCCGCCAAATCAAGGCGAATGCGCTCACTGGCCCCGAGTGCTGGAGGAGGATGAAGGCCATGATGACGACGATGGCCACAAACTGCAGGCCGACGCGCCAGCGCATGAGCTTCTGGCTCAGGTTGGCGTTCTGACCGCGCATCATGTTCCAGAGGCCGAGGAGCAAGACGACGAACACGGCCGCGACAGCGATTGTTGTGAGATGGTAAAGGATAGACTGCATCGACTGGCGACCTCTGACCGGAAGACCTGGAGCTTATGGGCTTAGCGTGGCTCGGGCAATCGGCGAGCCAAAGGCCCGGCTGAGACGGTGTGCGGGGCAGGGCCGGGTTGGGGCGTGCGTCGCACGGTCAGTGAATATGGGCTTTGGTAATCGCCAATACTATATAATCGCCCTAATTCTAGCCACTTCTCACGGCGAGGTATGTGCTGCGGCGTGGCGCCAAGACCTTCGATTAGTAGATCGGGTCCAAATGGATCGGGCAGGACGTCCTCCAACAACATGACGCACGGGCAAGGTGAGATCGAGGGCTTGAAGCGTTCCCAAGCAGACATGATCCGTCTCGGCAGGCAGGCAGGCCAGATTTTCATGGGCTTGGCGCTGCTCGCCGCAGCGCCGGACGCCGATGCCCAGGACGCCAAGGCGGTCGCTCCGGCCGACGTCCAAGAGGCTGAGAAGAAGCTCGAATCGCGGCGCATCGAGCTCGAAAGCAAGGAAATCCGCGAACGCGAGCTGCAGAAGGCGGTGACCAGCATCGCCGCCGAGCGCGAGCAGATCAATGCGCGCCTGCTCGAGACCGCGGCCCTGGTGCAAAAGAGCGAGGCGCAAGCTCACGGCGTCCGAATCCCGGCTCAGCCAGCTCGAGGCCCAGGAAAAGGTGGTCCGCGTCTCGCTCGCCGAGCGCTACGACCATATCGCCAGGCTGCTTGCAGCGCTGCAGCGCATGGGCCGCAATCCGCCGCCCGTCATGATCACGCGGCGCGAGGATGCACTCAAGATGGTGAGAAGCGCGATGCTGCTCGCCACGGCGTTTCCGGAGATGCACGGCCAGGCCATCGAGCTCAAAAACAAGGTCGATCAGCTCGTTCGCGTGATGGACGACATCCGCACGCGAGGGCGAGAGGCTCAAGGCCGAGACCGCCCGGCTGAACGACATGCGGATCCGGCTATCCGGCCTGCTCGAGACGAAGAAGCAGAGCCTCGCCGAGCGCGAGACGGAGCTCAAGAGCGTCCGCAAGGCGGCGGCCGATATCGCGAACAGCGTCAACGACCTCAACGACCTCATCGGCAAGCTCGACCAGGAGGTCAGGAAGAGCAGCGAGTTCGCCGCCTTCGAGAAGGAAAGCGATCGCCAGACGGCGGTACCTGCCAGCCGCTCGCAGCGACGCCGCCGCGGAGGCGCCGGCTGCCGCGCCGCGCCATGCCCGCGGCCGAAGCCAAGCCCACCGAGGTGGCCGCTCTCGAGCCGGTGCCCACGCCCGGCGCCCCGTCGTCGATCGTGGAGCTGGCACCCGGCGTTTCGCTCGTTCCGGGCAGCCCCGGGCGCATCAAGCCGGCCATCGCGTTCAACGTCGCCAAAGGGCAAGCTGCCCGATGCCGGCGCAGGGCCGCCGCGTCCTGTCTTTCGGCGAAAAGACGCAATATGGAGGGCAGTCCAAGGGCATTGTCATCGAAACGCGTCACAACGCACAGGTTACGTCGCCCTGTGACGGGTGGATTGTTTACGCTGGCGAATTTCGGAGTTATGGGCAACTCTTGATCATCAATGCGGGCGGCGGGTATCATGTCCTGGTCGCCGGCCTGTCGCAGATCGACGTCCAGCCCGGCCAGTTCGTCCTGGCGGCAGAGCCGGTCGGAACGATGAGCGGTGTGCCGCGGACGGCGCAAATTGCAACTCAAGTCTCGGCGCAGGATAGCTGCGCAAACGAGTTCGCCCGTTCTCTACGTGGAGTTCCGCAAGGACGGACAACCAATAGACCCCGACCCGTGGTGGGTCGCAGGTCATCAGAAGGTACAGGAATGATGCGCAAGACCGACTTCGTGTTCTGGACTTTTCTCCTGATGACGGGTCTCGCCGGCGCCACGACCGTGCTCAACGTATCGCGCACGTACTCGGCGAACTCGCCCAATTCCGAGCTCTACCGTCAGCTCGATCTGTTCGGTGACGTGTTCGAGCGCGTCCGCTCCGACTATGTCGAGAAGCCCGACGACACGATGCTGATCGAATCGGCGATCAACGGCATGCTTGCCGCGCTCGATCCCCATTCCTCGTACATGAGCCCGAAGAACTACCGCGACATGCAGGTGCAGACGCGGGGCGAGTTCGGCGGCCTCGGCATCGAGGTGACGATGGAGAACGGCGTCGTCAAGGTCGTTGCGCCGATCGACGACACGCCCGCCGCGAAGGCCGGCGTGCAGGCGAACGACCTCATCACGCACCTCGACAACGACCAGATCTCGGGTCTCACGCTCGAGCAGGCCGTCGAGAAGATGCGCGGGCCCGTCAACACGCCGATCACGCTCACGATCGTGCGCAAGGGCAAGGACGAGCCGTTCGACGTCAAGATCGTGCGCGACGTCATCCGCATCAACGCGGTCAAGGCGCGTGCCGAAGGCGACATCGCCTACATCAAGGTGACGACCTTCAACGAGCAGACGCACGCCAACCTCGTCAAGTCCATGGATGCCTTGAAGAAGGAGATCGGCGACAAGCTCAAGGGCTACGTCATCGACCTCCGGAACAACCCCGGCGGCTTGCTGGATCAGGCGATTGCCGTGTCCGATGACTTCCTCGACCGCGGCGCGATCGTGCTCACGAAGGGCCGCAACAACGAGGAGACACAGCGCGCCCAGGCTCGCCCCGGCGACAACACGGACGGCAAGCCGGTCGTCATTCTGATCAACGGCGGCTCGGCCTCGGCGTCGGAGATCGTCGCCGGCGCCTTGAAGGACCACAAGCGCGCGACCGTCATCGGCACGCGCTCGTTCGGCAAGGGCTCGGTGCAGACGATCATTCCGCTCGGCGCCAACGGCGCGATCCGGCTGACGACGGCGCGCTACTACACGCCGTCGAACCGGTCGATCCAGGCCAAGGGCATCGATCCGGATATCGTCATCGAGCAGGAGCTGCCCGAAGAGCTCAAGAGCAAGGTCTCGGCCGAGAAGCCGCGCGGCGAGGCCAGCCTGCGCGGCCACCTGAAGGGCGAGAACAAGGACGAGCCCGGCAAGGAGGGCGAGGCCGCCGGCGAGGCGAAGGAGGAGAAAGAGGTCTCGGGATCGTCGGCCTACGTGCCGAAGGAGCCGGAGAAGGATACTCAGCTCCAGTATGCCCTGAGCTTCCTGCGCGGCACCGCGACCGGCCCGACCGTTGCCAAGCCGGCCGACCAGCCCACCACGGATCCGTCACCCGACAAGAGCACGGTTCCGAACTGAACGGCTGCGCAGCGGTCGAGAGCAGCTTCGAAGGGCGCCGCGCTGGCGCCCTTCTTCTTTGGAGGCTCGTCATTTGGAGGTCCGGCCCATGACCAAAACCCACCAGCCGGACGCACCGGGCGGCGAACGCGGCTACCGGCCGTGCGTCGGCATCATGGTGCTCAATCGCGACGGACTGGTCTGGATCGGTCAGCGGTCGGATACGCCCGGCGATGCCGAGGGCCGTGGCGCTTGGTGGCAGATGCCGCAAGGCGGCATCGACGACGGCGAGGATCCGGAACGGGCAGCGCTGCGCGAGCTCTTCGAGGAGACGGGCATGAAGAGCGTCGAGGTCATGGCCAGCATTGCGTCGTGGCTCACCTACGACCTGCCGCCTGAGCTTCAGGGCAAGGCCTGGGGCGGGCGCTACCGGGGCCAGAAGCAGAGCTGGTTTCTCATGCGATTCAAAGGCCCTGACAAGGAGATCAACATTCTGCCGGGGCCAGGGCATGAGCGGGAATTCGATAGCTGGCGATGGGCGCCTGCGGGCGAGATCCTGGAACTCATCGTTCCGTTCAAGCGACCGGTCTATGCCGCCGTCATCGCCGAGTTCGGCCCCCTCGCGCGTCCGGTCTGAGGGCCCAAAGGACGCTCGGGATGAGCAAAATTCATCGTGCGGGCCGTGAGCGTCTTAAATTCGTTCAGCTCTTTCAGTATGATGTGGTGTGATTCGCAACTCGTGAATTCGCGCAAGGCATGAAATAGCTTGTCCACAACTCGTTTTTCCAACCCATGAAACCACTCAAGACAGCCGATATGCCGTTGCCGGTCCTGCCCTACAGGCCGTGCGTCGGCATCATGCTGATCAACAGGGACGGCTTGGTGTGGACGGGGCGCCGCCTGCCCAAATGGTCCGGGGATCGCTCGGCCCATATCTGGCAGATGCCGCAGGGTGGCATCGACAAGGGCGAAACGCCGCGTGAGGCGGCTGTCCGCGAGCTCGCCGAGGAGACCGGCATTACCAGCGCCGACATTGTGGGCCAGATCCCGCGCTGGCTCACCTACGACCTGCCCGACGAGCTTCTCGGCGTCGCGCTCAAGGGCAAGTACCGCGGCCAGCGCCAGCGCTGGTTCGCAATGCGCTTCTGGGGCGACGACAGCGAGATCGACATTCGCCCGCGCGACGGCGGCAAGGCCGAGTTCGATCGCTGGAAGTGGCGGGAACCTGCGGAATTGATCGATCTCATCGTGCCCTTCAAACGCCCGATTTACCAAACGGTCCTTGATCGAGTTTGCGCATTTGGCGCATTCCTGAAAAAAGGACGTTCAGCGGGCCCCTCAGCTAGGGGCCCGTAGGGTGCGTGAGAGTGGACGATGCTGACCAAGACCAAACGCGAGACGCGAGTACTCCCCCCTTCAACGACGGCGCCGACGACCAGTCTGGCCGGCCATTCGATGCCAAAGAATACAGTGAGATCAAGGAGCTCTGGCTCGACCATATCGCCGCCGAGCACCGCGGGGACATTCCCGGGCTGATCGCGACGCTGACGCAGGACTGCGTCTACACGATCCTGAACAGCGGCAAGGTCTGGAACGGGCACGAGGGCGCCGCCGAAGTTCTACGAGGGGCTTCCTGTCGGCGTTTCCCGAGAACTGCTTCTCGGTGGTCAACGCCTTCATCGGTCCGCAGGGCGTGGTCGAGGAAGCCCACTTCAACGGCGTGAACACCGGGCGGCGAGCTGTTCGGCATTCCGGCAACCGGGCACGCGATCGAGTTCGACGTGGTGCTGATGTTTCCCTGGGACCGCGAGCGCAAGCTGTTCAAAGGCGAGCGGATCTACTTCGCGATCCAGAACTCGATGATCGCCAACATCGGCCAGCTCTTGCGCCGCGTGGCGCGCGGCAAGGCGGACGCGCCGCAGGGCTAGGCCAAGTCGGCCGGCAGGCGCCGTGCGTCAGTGGGCGCCCTTGAGGCGGGTCAGCACCGAGACCGCTTCGTTCGCGGCAAGGCGCGCGTGGTCGTCCTTGGCGGCGGCGAGCTCGGCCTCGGCGGCGGCAAGCTCGGCCGCCACTGTTGCGGCGTCGAACTCGGCGACGTCATAGGCCTTCTCGGCAAGCACCGTCACGCGGTCGGGTCCCACCTCGGCAAAGGCCGACTTGACGAACAGACGCGACTTCGCACCGCCGATCACGACGTCGAGCACGCCGGGGCGAAGCGTCGAGATCACGGGCGCGTGGCCCGGAAGAATGGTCATGTCGCCTTCGGAGCCCGGCAGCAGCACCTGCTCCGGCCTCGCCCGAGAGGAGAATCCTCTCCGGGCTCACGAGCTCGAATCTCAACGTCGATGCCATCTCGCGCCGTCCTCAGCTTCCGGTCCGGAGCGCGGCATGCGCTGCCGCACTCACGTCCAACACAATCTAGTCCACGGTCTCGCCGCCGGCTTTGGCGTGCACGTCCTCCGCGGTCTGCACGCGCTTGCCGCAGAAGGGGCAGAAGAAGAGCGGATGATCGACCATGCCGGGCTCGTCGCTCTCGAGCTCGATCAGCCCGACCGACATGTAGAGCACGCCGTCCTCGCCAACCGAGATCAGCGGCTCGAACTCATTGCCGCTCATCGCCTCCTTCAGCTCCTTGCAGCAGGAGCCGAATTCTGGTGATGGGGCTTGGCCGCCCGATGGTTCGTCCGCTGCCATGACTTTCCGTTACCGCTCCGGGAAAGAGCCCATAATCTCGACTAGGCCGCCTCGGCGAGCTTCTCGGCCTTGGCGATCGCCTCCTCGATGGTGCCGACCATGTAGAAGGCCGGCTCCGGCAGGTGATCGTAGTCGCCGTCGCAGAGGCCCTTGAAGGCCTTGATCGTGTCGGCGAGCGGCACCTGCTTGCCGGGCGAGCCCGTGAACACCTCGGCGACCGAGAACGGCTGCGACATGAAGCGCTCGATCTTGCGCGCGCGGGCGACCGTCATCTTGTCCTCTTCGCGAGAGCTCGTCCATGCCAAGAATGGCGATGATGTCCTGCAGCGACTTGTACTTCTGCAGGATCGACTGCACCCTGCGTGCGACCTGATAGTGCTCCTCGCCGACGATGCGCGGGTCGAGCATGCGCGAGGTCGAGTCGAGCGGGTCGACCGCCGGATAGATGCCCTTCTCGGCGATGCCGCGCGAGAGCACGGTCGTCGCATCCAAGTGGGCGAACGAGGTCGCGGGCGCCGGGTCGGTCAAGTCGTCGGCGGGCACGTAAATGGCCTGCACGGAGGTGATCGAGCCCTTCTGCGTGGTCGTGATGCGCTCCTGCAGCGCGCCCATGTCGGTCGCGAGCGTCGGCTGGTAGCCGACCGCCGAAGGAATACGGCCGAGGAGTGCCGAGACTTCCGAGCCCGCCTGCGTGAAGCGGAAGATGTTGTCGATGAAGAACAGCACGTCCTGGCCCTTGTCGCGGAAGTCTTCCGCGACCGTCAGGCCCGACAGCGCGACGCGCATGCGAGCGCCCGGCGGCTCGTTCATCTGTCCGTAGACGAGGGCGCACTTGGAGCCCTTGGCCGAGCCGTTGTTCTTCTTCGGGTCGATGTTGACGTTCGACTCGATCATCTCGTGATAGAGGTCGTTGCCCTCACGCGTGCGCTCGCCGACGCCGGCGAACACCGAGTAGCCGCCGTGCACCTTGGCGATGTTGTTGATCAGCTCCATGATGAGCACGGTCTTGCCGACGCCGGCGCCGCCGAAGAGGCCGATCTTGCCGCCCTTGGCGTAGGGCGCCAAGCAGATCGACGACCTTGATGCCGGTCACGAGGATCTGTGCCTCGGACGCCTGATCGGCAAAGCTCGGTGACGGCTGATGGATGGCGCGCCTGGCATTGGTATTGACGGGGCCTGCCTCGTCCACCGGCTCGCCGATGACGTTGATGATGCGCCCCAGCGTCTCGTCGCCGACGGGCACCGAGATCGGCGCGCCGGTGTCGACGACCTCCTGGCCACGCACGAGGCCTTCGGAAGAGTCCATGGCGATGGTGCGAACCGTGTTCTCGCCCAAGTGCTGCGCGACCTCGAGCACCAGGCGCTGCCCGTGGTTCTTGGTCTCGAGCGAATTCAAGATCTCGGGGAGATGCCCGTCGAACTGCACGTCGACGACGGCACCCATCACCTGACGGATCTTACCAACCTTGCCTGTCATTTTCCTCTCCAGCCAGTGTTCTTCAGGCGACCGTCAAGTGCACGGGAATGTTCCCGCGCGTCGCCTTGGAATAGGGACAAATCTGATGGGCTTCGTCGACGAACGCCTTAAGCGCGGCCTGGTCGGCGCCCGGAAGTGAAACTTTGATATCGGCAGCGAGAGAGAAGCCGCCCTCGATGTTGAGCGTCACGTCGCACGTGACCTTTGCCGCCTGGCCATCGAGCCCGTGCTTCTTGGCGAGCACCAGGATCGCCTGCCCGAAGCAGGACGACCAGCCGAGCGCGAAGAGCTGCTCCGGATTGTGACCTTCGCCCGAGCCCCCGAGATCCTTCGGCAGCGCCATGGCGAGCGCGAGCTTGCCACCCTCGACAATTGCGCGCCCGTCGCGGCCACCCTTCGTCGTCGCTGTCGTTTTGTAAGCCATGTCACGATCTCCGCATCATCAGAGCGCCTCGGCGCCGGAGATGATTTCGATGAGCTCTTTGGTGATGTTGGCCTGGCGCTGACGGTTGTACTTGATCGTCAGCTTGTTGATCATATCGCCTGCGTTGCGCGTCGCGCTGTCCATGGCGCTCATGCGCGCGCCCTGCTCGGACGCCGCGTTCTCCAACAGGCCGCGGAAGATCTGGGTCGTGATGTTGCGCGTGAGCAGGAAGGAGAGGACCGACTCCTCCTCGGGCTCGTACTCGTAGATCGCCTCGGCGCCCCCCGCCTTGGCGTCGGACGTCTTCTCCTCGGGAAGCTTGGCCGGGATGAGCTGCAAGGCAGTCGGCTTCTGCGCGATCACGGATTTGAACTCGGCGAAGTAGAGCGTCGCCACGTCGAACTCACCGGCCTCGAACATGGCGAGCAGCTTCTGCCCGATCTCCTCGGCGTTGGCGAAGCCGACCTGGCGAATGCCGCGCAGATCGACGCGCTCGACGATGTTCTTGCCGAGATCGCGGCGCAGGTTGTCGGCGCCCTTGCGACCGACGGTCATGATCTTGACGGTCTTGCCGGCCGCGAGCAGACGCTGGGCGTCGGCGCGCGCGAGCTTGGCGATGTTGGTGTTGAAGCCGCCGCACAGGCCGCGCTCGGCCGTCATCACCACGAGAAGATGCACCTGATCCTTGCCGTTGCCGACGAGCAGAGGCGAGGCGCCGTCGCGGTTGGCCCGCCGGTTCAGGTTGGCAAGCACGGCGTCCATGCGCTCCGCATAAGGACGTGCGGCGGTGGCCGCCTCCTGCGCACGCCGGAGCTTCGCCGCAGCCACCATCTGCATGGCCTTGGTGATCTTGCGCGTCGCCTTGACGGAGGCGATGCGGTTCCTGAGATCTTTTAAGCTCGGCATTCGAGCAATCCTAAAATACGTGCCCCAACTCCCTCCCCCTCGTGGGGGAGGGGAGTGCTTTAGGCCGCGAAGCCCTTCGAGAACTTGTCGAGGAACGCGACGAGCTTTTTCTCGGTGTCCGGAGACAGCGCCTTTTCGGCAGCGATCGACGAGAGAATCGATTTCTCCTCGCGCAGCGACGCCAAGAGGCCGGTCTCGAACTTGCCGATGGCAGCAGACGGGCAGCGGATCGAGATAGCCGCGCGTGCCGGAGAAGATCACCGCCACCTGCTCTTCCATCTTGAGCGGCGAGAACTGCGGCTGCTTCAGAAGCTCGGTCAGGCGCGCGCCGCGAGCGAGCATCTTCTGCGTCGCAGCGTCGAGATCGGAGCCGAACTGAGCGAAGGCCGCCATCTCGCGGTACTGCGCGAGCTCGCCCTTGATCTTGCCGGCGACCTGCTTCATCGCCTTCGTCTGCGCGGACGAGCCGACGCGAGACACCGAGAGGCCGACGTTCACGGCCGGACGGATGCCCTGATAGAAGAGATCGGTCTCGAGGAAGATCTGGCCGTCCGTGATCGAGATGACGTTGGTCGGAATGTAGGCCGAGACGTCGTTGGCCTGCGTCTCGATGACGGGAAGCGCGGTGAGCGATCCCTTGCCGGCGGCGTCGCCGAGCTTGGCGGCGCGCTCGAGCAGGCGAGAGTGGAGATAGAACACGTCGCCCGGGATAGGCTTCGCGGCCGGGCGGGCGGCGCAGCAGGAGCGACATCTGGCGGTAGGCGACGGCCTGCTTGGAGAGGTCGTCATAGGCGATCACGGCGTGCATGCCGTTGTCGCGGAAGTACTCGCCCATGGTGCAGCCGGTGAAGGGCGCGAGGTACTGCATGGGCGCGGGATCGGACGCAGTCGCGGCGACGACGATCGAGTACTCGAGCGCGCCGCGCTCCTCGAGCACCTTCACGAACTGGGCGACGGTCGAGCGCTTCTGGCCGATGGCGACGTAGACGCAATAGAGCTTGGCGCTCTCATCGTTGCCGGCGTTGATCGGTTTCTGGTTGAGGAAGGTGTCGAGAATGATGGCGGTCTTGCCGGTCTGGCGGTCGCCGATGATGAGCTCGCGCTGGCCGCGGCCGATGGGGATCGAGACTGTCGACGGCTTTGAGGCCGGTCGCCATCGGCTCGTGCACCGACTTCCTCGGCAGAATGCCCGGCGCCTTGACGTCGACGCGCATGCGCTTGTCGGACTTGATCGGGCCCTTGCCGTCGATCGGATTGCCGAGGCCGTCCACGACGCGGCCGAGCAGGCCCTTGCCGACCGGCACCTCGACGATGGCGCCGGTGCGCTTGACGGTGTCGCCTTCCTTGATGGTGCGGTCGTCGCCGAAGATCACGACGCCGACGTTGTCGGCTTCGAGGTTCAAGGCCATGCCGCGGATGCCGCCCGGGAACTCGACCATCTCGCCCGCCTGGACATTGTCGAGGCCATAGACGCGCGCGATGCCGTCACCCACCGACAAGACCTGGCCGATCTCTGAGACCTCGGCTTCCTTGCCGAAATTCTTGATCTGCTCCTTCAGGATCGAGGAGATCTCTGCAGCCCGGATTTCCATCACTTGACCTCTGTCTTTGGGCGTTTCCGCGGGGCGTTCTTGGAACTTTTGTTTATTTCGATGTTGCTATCCGGCTCGCCGGGCTACGTGCCCGCGTGCGCAAGCCCTGCCGTCAAACTCCTCCCTTCAGGGAGAGCTTGAGGCTCGCGAGTTTGGTTCGCAGCGACGTGTCGACCATGCGGCTGCCGAGCTTCACGATCAGGCCGCCGAGAAGCGACGGATCGACCTTGGTCGAAAGCCGCACGTCCTTGCCGACCGACGCCTTGAGTGCGTCGCGCAGATCGCGGGCCAGCGCGTCGTTCAGCGGATGGGCGGACGTGACCTCGGCGGCCACCTCGCCGCGCGACCGCGCAGCGAACGCGCGATAGGCGCGCACCATATCAGGTGCAGCGAAGAGACGGCGGTTGCGTGCGATCAGCTTGAAGAAATTTTGCGTCAACGGGCTCACGCCGGCCCGGCTCAGAATCAAAATCAATGCACGGCTCTGCTCGTCGGCCGCGATGACGGGACTTCTGATGAGGCGGACCAGGTCCGCGCTCTCGTCGTACATCCGCTGGAATTTGCCGAGATCCTCTTCGACCTCGGAGATCTTGTTCTCTTCCCTTGCGAGATCGAAAAGGGCGGACGCGTAGCGCCCGGCCACACCAGAAGCAATGGGTTCGTCTGTCGCCACGTCAAAAGCTCTCGCGTGCTCAAGGGGTTGAAGAAGCCCCGCGGCCGAAGCCACAGCCGTTTTGGAGGTACGATCTCTCTGACAAGAGGAGAGAGCGTCCCCAAACGGCCGAGCCCCCTCTTGAAATCCGCGGTTCTGTAACATGCGCGCCACGGAGCATCAACCAGTGATCACAGGCCGGATTGCCGCAGAATTCCGGGATCCTAGCCACCCCTCGGTAGCACCCCGCTCACCATTATGAACGGAAGCTGCATGCAGCGTTCAATGGGGGTTCAGCGCCGATCTCGTAGGGTCCCCTCATAGCCGCCGGGATCGTTCCGGCAGGCAGTGGGTCCAGGGGATTGCGACCATGTCGCTCAAGAAGCTTGTTACGACCGGCGTCGTCAGCACGGCGCTGGTCGCCGCCAATTTCACCGCTTTTGCCGACTCGGCGCAGGCCGAAAGCTGGCAGGGGCAGGGCAAATACCGGTCCGACTACTCGCGGAGCTGGAATAACGATGGGCCGCGCGGCTGGAATGGCGGCCCGCGGTACCGCAATGATCGTCACAGCCTACAAGAAGGACAACTCCGACAAGAAGCTCGCGCGCGGGATTGCCATCGGGCTCGGCGTGCTGCTGATCGGCTCGATCCTGGCGTCGGAGGCCACATCGCTGAAGGGCACTCGCTCGGCGCCGTCCCCCACCCACCCCACGGCAGCCAGCCGCGGAGACCGCACCTCAAAGGGTGCGGTCTCTTCCGCTTCTACAGAGTGACGCCTCGCATTTCGCAGGCTTGTCACCCACATCGGAACACAAGGGACATCGCGGGGTTGCCCTCCAGGCTGCGCCTCGCTCTTTGCCAACCCAAGTTCGGAGGTGGACCCGATGACAATGTCCCGCGCAGTTGCTGACAACAGCTTGCGGCCGCGCCGGTCTGCGATTCGCCAGCTCGCCACTTAGTCCTGCCGCAGCCGGCCCGCATTTCTCAGTAGGGCATGTCGGCGGCATGCATTTCGCCGGCGGGCATCACATGGGTGGGCACATCGGCGGATACGGCCATTTTGGCGGCGGGCTTTCCGCGTCATTTCGCACGGCTTCAGGCCCGGCATCGTCGCTCGGGCTTCCGTACTACGGATACGGATATGGACCGGCTTACTATGACGATGGCGATGACGACTATTACGATGACGATGACGGACCCGACCTATGCCGGCGACGATCCGGATTGCGCAGCTGCCAGGCGCGGTATCGATCGTTCGATCCGGAGAGCGGCACGTTCCTCGGCTATGACGGCTTGCAGTCACCCCTGCCCGTATCTCTGAGAAGGCGGTGCAGGAACTGGACCGTCAAAGGAAGCTGTAGGGATCGATGTCGACGGTGAGGCGGAGGTCGCCCTTGATCGCGGGCAGCGCCTCGAGCCAGGCCCGCAGATAGCCCTGAATATCGATCTCGCGCGGCGCCTTGACGAGGAGCCGCCAGCGGTGGCGGCCGCGCACGACCGCGAGCGGCGCCTCGGCAGGGCCCAGAACCTCGATCTGGCCGGCGGGCGGGGCGCGGCGCGCACCTCGCGCGCAAACGATTCGGCGAGCTCCTTGTCGCGGGCCGACACGACGAGCGCGGCAAGCCGGCCGAAGGGCGGCAGAAGGCCGCGGCGGCGGTAGTCGATCTCGCGCTCGAGGAATGCCTCGCGGTCGCCCGAGAGGATCGCCTGCATCACCGGGATGCTCGGGCATGTGCGTCTGGACGTAGCCCTTGCCCTTGGCGAGCGCGCGGCCCGCGCGTCCCGTCACCTGATGCAGGAGCTGGAACGTGCGCTCGCCGGCGCGCGGATCGGCGCCCATGGAGAGGCCGAGATCGCCGTCGACGATGCCGACGGTCGCGAGCAGGGGAAAGTTGTGGCCCTTGGCCACGATCTGCGTGCCGATGATGATGTCGATCTCGCCGGTCTCGATCTTGCCGATGATCTCGCGCATCTCGGTGAGGCCCGGGATGAGATCGGACGAGAGCAGCGCGAGCCGCGCCTCCGGAAAGCGCTCGGCGACCTCCTCGGCGACGCGCTCGACGCCCGGCCCGCACGCCACGAGCGAGCCTTCCTCGCCGCACTTCGGGCACTTCTCGGGGATCGGCAGCGAGAAGCCGCAGTGGTGGCAATTCAAGCGGTGGCGGAAGCGGTGCTCGACCAGCCAGGCCGTGCATTGCGGACACTCGAAGCGGTGGCCGCAACTGCGGCACAGCGTCGAGCGGCGCGTAGCCGCGCCGGTTGAGAAACAGCAGCGACTGCTGGCGTTGCGCGAGCGTTTCGCCGAGCGCGTCGACGAGCACCGGCGACAGCCAGCGGCCCTTCTCCGGCGCGTCCTTGCGCAGGTCGATGGCCGAGACCTCGGGCATCTCGACGCCGGTGAAGCGGCCCGGAAGCACGACGTGGCGGTAGCGGCCGGTGCGCGCGTTGACGTGGCTCTCGATCGACGGCGTCGCGGAAGCGAGGATCACCGGGAATTTGCCGAGGCTGCCGCGCACCACGCTCATGTCGCGCGCCTGATAGTGGACGCGGTCGTCCTGCTTGAAGCCCTGATCGTGCTCCTCGTCGACGACGATGAGACCGAGATCCTTGAAGGGCAGGAACAGCGCCGAGCGCGCGCCGACGACGACGCGGGCCTCGCCGGTCGCTGCCGCGCGCCAGGCGCGGCCGCGCTCGGCGTCGGAAAGGGCCGAGTGCCATTCGACCGGTGCGCATCCGAAACGCGCCTCGAAGCGGTTCATGAACTGGCCGGTGAGCGCGATCTCGGGCAGCATGATCAGCGCCTGGCGCCCGCCGCGCAGCGTCTCGGCCACGGCCTCGTAGTAGACCTCGGTCTTGCCCGAGCCCGTCACGCCGTCGAGCAGCGAGACGGAGAAATTCGCGCCGTCGACGGCCGAGACGAGCGCGTGGACGGCGCGCGCCTGATCGTCGCGTGAACTCCGTCGCGCTGTGATCGGGATCCGGGGCCAGATAGCGCTTCTCGGGAATTGCGACCTCGACCAGATTGCCCGACGCCACGAGACCGTCGACGACGCCCGTCGTGCAGCCGGCCTCAGCGGCGAGCGCGGACTTGGCCCTGATCAAGCCGTCGCCGGCGATCTCGAGCGCCCGAGTCCGCGCCGGCGTCATGCGCGGCGGGGCATGCCGGCCCCTTCGACGAGGCGCACGCCGAAGCGCGGTGCCGGCGGGTCGAAGGCGGCCTGGGCGCTCATCATCATGCGCAGGACCATGCCGAGCGGCGTCAGCGTGTACTTCGCGATCCATTCCGCGAGCCGCAAGGACGAGAGCGGCAGCGGCGGCACATCGAGGCGCTCGGTGACGGTCTTGAGCTTCTTGGGGTCGACGGGACGCGGCTCCGCTCCGCCCGCGCGGCCGTGCCGGCATCCCAGACGACGCCGATACGGCTCTGGGGACCGAACGGTACGACCACGAACGTGCCCGGCGCAAGAACGAGACCCTCGGGAACGAGATAGTCGTAGGTCTGGTCGAGCGCGACCGGCAAGAGCACGGGCACGAGCGGCCGCGTCTCTCGCGCGCGATCTACGTTAATGCCGAGAAGGCTATCCAAATGGGCCGCCGCCAGATTAGAAGCTTGGATCGAGAGCGATCTTTCCCATAACCTAGGCGCCAACTTGGGGCGAGCCGAGGGCGGGCGCAAGACGGCCGCTTTCCCCTATAGACAGGGGAAAGTGCAGCCACGTGACAGGACGGAAGCATGAAATTCTTCGTCGATACGGCGGACGTAAACGAGATCAAGGAGCTTGCGGCCACCGGGCTGCTCGACGGCGTCACCACAAACCCGTCGCTCGTCGCCAAGGCGGGTCGCGACTTCAAGGAGATCATCGCGGAGATCGCGGCCATCGTGCCGGGGCCGGTGTCGGCCGAAGTTGCAGCGACCGACTATGAGGGCATGCTCAAGGAAGGCCGGACGCTCGCCAAGATCGCAAAGAACGTGACGATCAAGGTGCCGCTGACGATGGAGGGGCTCAAGGCGTGCAAGGCGCTCTCGTCGGAAGGCACAATGGTCAACGTTACCCTGTGCTTCTCGGCAAATCAGGCGCTGCTCGCGGCCAAGGCGGGCGCAACGTTCATTTCACCGTTCATCGGACGTCTCGACGACATCGGACTGAACGGCATGGATCTCATCCGCGAGATCCGCACCATCTATGACAACTACCAGGACCTGACGACCGACATCCTGGCGGCGTCCATCAGGACCGTGAACCATGTCAAGGAAGCAGCGCTGATCGGCGCTGACGTGGCGACAATTCCGCCGTCGATCCTGAAGGCACTCGTCAAGCATCCGCTGACGGACGCCGGGCTCGCGACCTTCCTCGCCGATTGGAAAAAGACCGGGCAGACGATCGTTTAGCTCGCGAGATCAGATAGTAGCGCAAGCGCGCCGGATCGTCGCGTGGGGTCGAGGCAACGCCTGTCGCGCGCCCCGAAGGGCGGGGGGTAGTCTTGCGACAAACCCGCCCGCATTGCTTCGTTAGATCGATTCTTTCAGGTCTTTCGCAGCGCGGAAGGCGATCTTCTTCGACGCTTTGATCTTGATCGGCTCGCCGGTCGCGGGGTTGCGGCCCATGCGTGCCGGGCGCTTCCTGACCTGCAGAATGCCGAGGCCGCCGATGCGGATGCGATCGCCCTTCTTCAGGTGCTTGGCGATCATCGCGATCATGTCCTCGAGCACGGCGTTGGCCTGCTTCTTCGGCATATCGTGGGCTTCAGAAAGTGCATTGCCGATATGCTTCAGGGTTACGGTGTCAACTTTAGCTGCGCTAGGTTTCGTTGCCATTGGTGTTCCCTCAGTGATGATGATTCGATCCGCAGAAACATACAACAACTCTCAAAGAACAACCGTATTGAATTCAAATGGCTATGCTTTTTTGCCTCGGTCTGGAAATTCGGCAACGCTTGCAAAAGCAACGGTGATCAGTTGAGGGCGGAACCTAGTCCCGCTCCTTCGCGGGCCGGTGAGCGGGGTGGCGCGCGTCACCGCGGCGGTTCTCGCGCCTCACATATGTGATCAGCGCCTCGGGATTTTCGGCCTTCACCTTGAGCGCCGCGACGAGGGCGTCCTCCGCGTCGACGACGATGTGGTTCGATCTACCTTTCGACTTCAGGCCGACGGCGTAATGCATGGATGCTCTCCCTTATCAGCCGCGGATGCTCCCTCTCTTTTAGCTCAAAGCGGCGATGCCTTGGGTGGCGAAATCGAGCCGGTCGGACAGAGTGCGCGCGATGAACTCCAGAAAGACGCGTGCCGATCTCCGGCTCGTCCGCCTTCAGCTTCTCGTAGCTCGCCCGGCGTCAGCGTGTAGATGCTCGCCGCGCTCGTCGGCTGACACGGTTGCCGTGCGCGCGGTGCCGCGGAAAAAGCCCATTTCGCCGACGACGGTGCGCGTCGACATGCGCCGGACCACGAGCTCGAGCCCCGGCTCGGACGCCACCGACACGGCGATCCGGCCCGTCGACGACAAGATCGATCGTGTCGGCGGGAGAGCCTTGCATCGTAGAGCACGCTGCCGGCCGCGACATCGCGGCGCTCGAAATATTGCACGAGCCGACGCGCCATTGTCGCGATTGCCGATCTCGGCTGCGAGCCAGCCTTCGAGTCCGTCTGCTGCGATCCGACGCGATCACCGGCCTTGCCTTCGGTCAGCACCTCGTTCTCGCACCACTCGAGCGCCTCGTTGCGCGTCGCGAAGCTGGCGGTGACACGGCGCGCGCCGAACAGCGTGCAGGTGCTCGAGCGCTGACGACATGCGCTGCGACAGACCCGCGAAGGCGAGCGTCACACGATGGTCGTCGGCATAGTTCCGGAGCTTCACGAGCGACAGCAGAGCCGACGTATCGAAGCCGGAAACATCGGAAAAATCGAGCACGGCGAAGCGTCGCTTGCGATCGCCGGTGCCTTGAATCGCGTCGCGGATGCTCTCGAAGACGCCGTTGGACGAGCCGAAGAATATGAAGCCCGACAGCCAGAAGACGTGAATGCGATCGCCCTCCTCCTGCAGATGGCGCGCCGCCGAGGAGGAGCGATCCATGTTGGAGGCGAACACGGCGCGCGTCAGGTGACGGCGGATGACGGCGATGCGGCTGTAGCTGAAGGCGAACATCAGGCACGCGGCGACGACGCCGAAGACGATGCCGGCGAGATAGCCGAGGACGACGATCGCGACCATGATCGCGAGCGCGAGGCCGAAGTCGGTCCATGCGCGGTGGGCGGGCGAGCGCAAGAGCACCTCCGCCAGCACGACGAGACCCAGATACATGAGAAGCCCGGCGAGGATGGGCTTCGGCACGTAGCCAGGGAGGTCGATGCCGGTCACGACGATCAGCACGACAACGAGTGAAGCGAACACGCCCGAGACGCGCGCGAAGCCGCCGGTCTCGTCGAGCAGGCGCGATGCCGTTGAGAGACAGATTGCCCATGACGCCGCCGAGCGGCGCGGCGATCACGTTCGCAAAACCGTTGGTGCGGAATTCCCAATCGAGATCCGCCGACTTCGTGCGCGCGACCTCGAGGCCCGTCACGTCGAGAAGAAGCGCGATCACGGTCACGCCTGCGACGGCGCCGATCTCGGTCGCGGCCTTGAGGAAGACCGTCCAATCGATGTCGCGCTCAAACGCTGCCGCGAGCGGAACCCATGGCTTCGAGCTCGGAGGCTCCGCTCACGAACCAGCGGCTGTCGCCGTGCATAAGTCCCATGGTCCACAGCACGGCATCGAGAACGAGTGAGCCGCCGATGAAGGCGACGGGGAGGACGTAGATGTTGCCGGTGCGGGTCTTGAGGACGTAGACGGCTGCGGCGAAGGCGACGCCGAGAAGGAGCATCGGCAACCTGTCGGCAGGGATTGCGTCGGCCAGATTCGCGAGCGTCAGGTCTGTCCCCGTCATCACCTCGATTCCGCCGGCGATCAGAAACCACCCGGACGCGGCGAGAAAGCCGCCGATGACCGGGTAGGGGACGAATCGCACGTACTGGCCGAGCTTGAGCCGTCCGAGCAGATAGAGGACAGCGCCCGTGACCAGCGTCGCGAGCGGTGAAAGAGAGAAGGACGTAGTCGACGGCCAGCGCCGCGTCGCCGCCGGCGGCGAAGACCTGGCCCGAGACGGTTGCCGCCAACACCGAGAGAACGGCAACGGCCGGGTTGTCCGGGCCCGGCCTCGGCGGGCGGCAGCGAGGTCGTGAGCGAGACATAGAGGCCGGCGATCGCCGAGCCGACGAGCAGCGCCCAGAGGCCCGGACCGAGACCACTTCCGAGTTGGCCCTGAAACAGAAGCGCGCTGAAGGACAGGCAATAGGCGATGGTGAGCAGCGACGCGACGAGGCCGGCCAGCGCATTGGAACCGATGAGCGGGCCGTTCTTTCTGGTCCATGCCGCGGCATCACCCGCGTGGATCCGCAGGCTTGGAAGGTGTGCCGGCGGCCGGCCGCTCGCCGGGGACACCGTCATGCGGGGCCTCCGCAGACTTGTGTCTCCAACCGGGCTCGAAAGCCCGCGGAGCCTGCGCTGGTACGAGCCGTGATCATTCGTTCGGCACCTAATGTAACAGGCGAATTCTGCTCTCGGCGGCCACAGCGGGGCAACACTTAATGCCAGCCGTCACGTCGCTCGCCGCCGGCCGCAACGTCTGCGTGCCGCGCCCGTCACATCAGGTGCCGGGGGCGGCACGTTAGATGCCAGGACCGCAACATCCTGTACCGTGCGGTGCTGCGTTTACACTTTGTTAAGCGATCGTGACGCGAAGCTTAATCGCCATGAGCGACACCTCGATTGCCGATGTCCTCGACGACGGAGCCCTGCCGCTCGCGGAGGATCTCCGCGCCGCAGCCGGCCGGTGGCTGGCCCATCTCGGCCTGGAGCGCGGCTATTCCCAGGCCACTCTCCAAGCCTACGAGCGCGACCTACGCCAGTTTCTCGTCTTCCTCAGAAGCGAGCTCGGCCATGCGCCGTGCCTTGCGCGATCTGGCGCGGCTCGAGGTCAAGACGTTCCGGAGCTTCATGGCCGCCGCGGCGCCGCAACGGCGCCACCAGCCGGTCGCTCGCCAGGACCATGTCGGCCCTGCGCACGTTCTTCCGCTGGCTCGAGAACTCCTCGCCGCTCAAGACGCACGCCGTGCGCCAGGTTGCCATGCCGCGCGTTCCCCATTCGGTGCCGAAGCCGCTGACCGTCGAAAAGGCGCGCGCGCTCGTCGAGGACGGCGCCGATGGCGACTGGATCGCGGCTCGCGATACGGCCGTGTTGCTGCTGCTCTACGGCGCGGGCCTGCGCATCTCCGAAGCTCTCGGCCTCAGGCGCGCCGATGCGCCGGGCCGCGAGCGTGACGTGCTGCGCGTCACGGGTAAGGGCAACAAGGAGCGCCTGGTGCCGGTGCTGCCCGTCATCCAGGAGGGAATCCGCGCTACATCGAGGCCTGCCCGTATCCGCTCGAGCCGGACGGCCCGCTTTTCGTCGGCGCCAAGGGCGGTCCGCTCTCGCCGCGCATCATCCAGCTCGCGATCGAGCGCTTGCGGGCTTCGCTCGGACTGCCGGATACGGCGACGCCGCATGCGTTGCGGCATTCGTTCGCGACGCACCTTTTGTCGGCAGGGGCCGACCTGCGTCAGATCCAGGAGCTCCTAGGCCATGCCTCGCTGTCGACGACGCAGGTGTACACGGAAGTCGATCGCGAGCGCCTGCTCGAGGTCTATGACGCGGCGCATCCGCGGGCATGAGGTAACCAACCTCGGACTTCTCTGCACGCCGTTTTGATCCGGTCCATAAACTCGGCTACTAGTACGCCCCGTCCCGGAGGGGGATCTGCCGCCCTGGAGCCTTCGTGTTGCGTCAGCGTTTCAACGTCGCCTTCTTGCCGCTCTCCTAGTTCTGGCGCCGTACCGGCTTGCATGGCCGCAAGAGAAGCCTGCCGAAGGAACGCAGGCTCCCGCGCAACCGCCGCCCATCGAATGCCGCGGGACCGACATGCTGCCGGAGATCAAGGCGGCCGATCCCAAGGCCTACGCTCGTCTCGAGCGCGAGGGAGCCACCGCCGAGAACGGCAGCGCCGTATTGTGGCGGCTGGAGCGTGCGGGTCTTGCGCATTCTTATGTGCTCGGCACCGTGCATCTCACAGACGAACGCGTCACGTCGCTTTCGGACAAGGTCCGCAACGCGCTCGAGCAGTCGCGCGCGGTCGTCCTCGAGGCGGCCGATCTCTCCGCCGACGCCACAGCGCATGCTATCGCCGCGGCGACGAAGGCCACGACCTACACCGATGGCCGCAGCCTCGAGAACATGCTCAGGGCCGACGAATACGAGAAGGTGCGCGCAACGCTGCATCGCGCCGGCGTACCCACCGAGACGGCGCGCGTCTACCGGCCGTGGGTCATCACCATGCTGATCGCCGCGTCGGATTGCGAGCGGCGCAAGATCCAGAACGGCGAGCTCGTGCTCGACATGAAAATCGCGGCCGAGGCCAAGGCGCGCGGCATCGAGGTCGCAGGGCTCGAGACGATCGAGGAGCAGCTCAACGCGATGACCTCGGTGCCGGACGACCAGCAGGTCGGGATGCTGCGCGCGAGCCTCAAGTACGTCGACCGCACCGACGACCTCGTCGAGACCATGGTGCGTCTCTATCTCGACCGGCGCATCGGAGCGACGTGGGACTTCCAGCTCGCGCTCGCGGCGCAGGCCGGCGTCGGCGAAGACGTCGTTCGCCGGCTTCAAGCAGAAGCTCATCGTCGAGCGCAACCGCAAGATGCTCAAGGGCGCGCTGCCCTTCCTCGAGAAGGGCGGCGCCTTCATCGCCGTCGGCGCGATGCATCTGCCCGGGACGACGGGCCTCATCGCGCTCCTGCGCGAGGCGGGCTACACCGCAGTTGCGGTCGAGTAGCGAGCGAGGGGAGCAGGCGCGGAATGGACGGTCTCACGCTCTTCGGTCTGTTCGCCGTGACGGCGATGCTCGTCTTCTACGCGCTCGAGGACCGCAGCCCGTGGTTCATCCTGGCGTTCGCCGTGGCGTGCGCGCTGGGCTCGGTCGTACGGCTTTCTGCAGGGCGCGTGGCCGTTCGGTGTCGTCGAGGCGATCTGGGCGTGCGTCGCGGTCTACCGCTGGCGTGTGCGGGTCTCGGGCTCCGCCGCTTCCGGCTGATCACATGTGAATTGGGCGCTTGGCGACGGCGAGCGCCGCTTCCTTCACCGCTTCCGTCAGCGTCGGGTGCGCGTGGCAGGTGCGCGCGAGGTCCTCGGCCGAGCCGCCGAACTCCATGATCACGGCCGCCTCGGCGATCATCTCGCTGGCAAGCGCGCCGATGATGTGGACGCCGAGAATGCGATCCGTCTCGGCGTCGGCGAGAATCTTCACGAAGCCGTCGGTCGTGCGGTTGACCTTGGCGCGGCCGTTGGCGGTGAACGGGAACTTGCCGACGTTGTAGGCGATGCCGGCCGCCTTGAGCTCCTCCTCCGACTTGCCGACGGAGGCGACCTCGGGGAACGTGTAGATGACGTTCGGGATGACGTCGTGATTCACTTGGCCCGCCTGCCCGGCGAGAATCTCGGCGACCGCCATGCCCTCGTCCTCGGCCTTGTGCGCGAGCATCGGGCCCGGCGATCACGTCGCCGATGGCATAAATGCCGGAGACGTTCGTCTCGAAGCGGCCGTTGACGACGACGCGCTTCTTGGCGTCGAGGGCGATGCCTGCTTCGGCGAGGCCGAGGCCGTGCGTATAGGGCACGCGGCCGATGGCGACGAGCACGACGTCGGTCTCGATCATCTCTGCGGTCCCGCCCTTCGCGGGCTCGACCGATACCTTGAGCGCGCCGCCGGCTTTGGCGACGCTCGAGACCTTCGAGCCGAAGCGGAACGTCATGCCCTGCTTGGTCAGGAGGCGCTCGGTGCGTGCGCGCCACCTCGCCGTCCATCGCCGGGCAGGATGCGGTCGAGGAACTCGACGACCGTGACCTTCGAGCCCAGGCGGCGCCAGACGGAGCCGAGCTCCAAGCCGATGACGCCGGCGCCGACGACGAGCATGCGCGCTCGGAGCCTTCTGCGAGCGAGAGCGCACCCGTCGACGACACGATCTGTTTCTCGTCGATGTCGATGCCCGGCAGCTTGGCGACGTCCGAGCCGGTGGCGATGACGATCGCCTGCGCCTCGAGGTCGGCCTTCTCGCCGTTGATGAAGGTGACGCCGACCTTGCCGGGCCCGAGCGATGCGGCCGGTGCCGTGGACGTGATCGATCTTGTTCTTCTTCAAGAGGAAGGCCGACGCCGTCGACGTTGCCTTTGACGCCCTCGTCCTTGAACGCCAGCATGCGGGCGAGATCCAGCTTCGGCTTGACGTTGATGCCCATGGCCGCAAAGCCGTGGCCCGCTTCCTCGTAGAGCTCGGAGGCGTGAAGCAGCGCCTTCGACGGAATGCAGCCGACGTTGAGGCAGGTGCCGCCGTGGGTCGCGCGCTTCTCGACGACGGCCACCTTCATGCCGAGCTGGGCGGCGCGGATCGCGCACACATATCCGCCCGGCCCGGTGCCGATAACGATCAGGTCGTAAGGTCCCGCCATGCGCTCTCAAAGCTCCAGTATGAAGCGCTGCGGGTCCTCGAGGCACTCCTTGACGCGGGCGAGGAACGTCACCGCCTCCTTGCCGTCGACGATGCGGTGATCGTAGGAGAGCGCGAGATACATCATCGGGCGGGCGACGATCTGGCCGTTGCGCACGACGGGACGCTCCTCGATCCGGTGCATGCCGAGAATGCCCGACTGGGGCGCGTTGAGAATGGGCGTCGAGAGCATGGAGCCGTAGACGCCGCCGTTCGAGATCGTAAACGTTCCGCCCTGCATATCCGAGATTGAGAGCTTTCCTTCGCGGGCGCGCTTGCCGAAGTCGGCGATCGACGCCTCGATCTCGGCCATCGACATGCGGTCCGCTTCGCGCAGGATCGGCACCACGAGGCCGCGATCCGTGCCGACGGCGACGCCGATGTGGTAGTAGTTTTTGTAGATGATCTCGTCGCCGTCGATCTCGGCGTTGACGGCCGGGATCTCGCGCAGGGCCTGGATGCAGGCTTTGATGAAGAACCCCATGAAGCCGAGCTTCACGCCGTGACGGCGCTCGAAGAGTTCCTTGTACTGGGTGCGCATCGCCATGACGGCGGTCATGTCGGCGTCGTTGAACGTCGTCAGCATCGCCGCGTTGTTCTGCGCCTCCTTGAGGCGCAGCGGCGATCGTCTGGCGCAGGCGCGTCATCTTCACACGCTCCTCGCGTGAAGATTCGCTCATCGTTGCGGGAATGCGAAGGTCTCGCGCCGGCACCGGCATGGGACCGCGGGCGGCAGGCGGCGGCGCGCGCTCCTCCTCTTCACGTGGCCGAGGAGCAGGCTGCGGGCTCAAGCTTGGCGGCCGCGGTGACATCGCCCTTGAGAACTTGTCCGCGCCGGCCGGTGCCCGCGACCTCGCCCGGCTGCAAGCCGGCTTCGGCCATCTGCTTGCGCGCTGCGGGGCTCGCCGGCATGACCGCGGCGATGACGTTGCTTACCGGGGCAGCGCGGGCCGCAGGCGCCGGCTCGGGCTTCGGAGCAGGTGCAGCCTTTGCGGGCGCTTCTTTCTGACCGCCGCCCGATGCAACGGCACCAGCCGCACTCTCATTGATGGCGCCGAGCACAGCGCCGATGGCCACGGTCGTCCCCTCGGCCGCCTTGATCTCCGCCAGCTGGCCCGCGGCGGGCGCCGGAACCTCGACCGTCACCTTGTCGGTCTCGAGCTCGACAAGCGGCTCGTCGGCCTTCACCGTGTCGCCGGCTTTCTTCAGCCATTTGCCGACGGTGGCCTCGGTCACGGATTCGCCGAGCGTCGGCACGCGGATCTCTGTCGCCATAGCGGGCTCGCCTTCTTTCTCTTTACGCCGCGGCGCCCGCGGTCGCGTCAGCCGCGCACGGCCTCAGCCTTTCAACGCGTCGTCTACCAATGTCTTCTGCTCGTGGATGTGCTTCGAAAGCAGGCCGGTCGCCGTCGACGCGGACGACGGGCGCCCCGCATAGCGGGCGCGACGGCCCTGCGGCGTCACGTGATCCAGCACCCACGCCAGGTTCGGCTCGATGAAGGTCCAGGCGCCCATGTTCTTGGGCTCCTCCTGGCACCAGACGATATCGGCATTCGGAAAGCGCCCGAGCTCAGTGATCAGAGCGCGCGCCGGGAACGGATAGAGCTGCTCGACCCGCAGGATGTAGACGTCATCCAGCTTCCCGGCGTCGCGAGCGTCTGCCAGATCATAGTAGACCTTGCCCGAGCAGAGCACGACACGACGGATCTCGGCTTCCGGCCTGCGGAAGCTGTCGTCCCAAAGCACGCGATGGAAGGTCGTCCCCGGACCGAACTCGTCGAGCCGCGAGACGACCCGCTTGTGACGCAAGAGCGACTTCGGCGTCATCAGGATCAGCGGCTTGCGGAATTGGCGGTGCAGCTGGCGGCGCAGGATGTGGAAGTAATTTGCCGGCGTCGTGCAGTTCGCGACCTGCCAGTTGTCCTCGGCGCAGAGCTGCAGGAAGCGCTCGAGGCGCGCCGAGGAGTGCTCGGGGCCCTGGCCTTCGTAGCCGTGCGGCAGAAGGCATACCAAGCCCGACATTCTGAGCCACTTGCGCTCGCCCGATGAGATGAACTGGTCGAACACGACCTGCGCGCCGTTGGCGAAGTCGCCGAACTGGGCCTCCCACATGGTCAAGCGCATTGGGCTCGGCGAGCGAATAGCCGTACTCGAAGCCGAGCACCGCCTCCTCCGAGAGCATCGAGTTCACGACCTCGAAGCGGCCCTGGTCGGGCGAGATATGACGTAGGGGCGTGTAACGGCGCTCCGTCTCCTGGTCGATGATCACGGAGTGGCGCTGCGAAAACGTGCCGCGCTCGCAGTCCTGGCCCGAGAGACGGACCGCGTTGCCTTCGCTGACGAGGGTACCGAAGGCCAAATGCTCGCCCATCGACCAGTCGATGCCGTCTCCGGTGGAGACCATCTCGCGGCGGCGCTCGAACAGCTTGACGATGGTCTTGTGGGCGTTGAAGTCGGCGGGCAATGTGGTGATGCGGCGGCCGATCTCGCGCAAGGACGCGAGCGCAACGCCCGTATTGCCGCGGCGCTCGTCATCCTGGGCATGGCCCATTTTCGACCAGCGGCCATCCAGCCAGTCCGCTTTGTTGGGCTTATAGCCTTCGGCCGCCTTGAGCTCGGTCTCGAGCGAATTGCGGAAGGCCGTCTTCATCTCCTCGACGTCCTCGGCCGTGACCACGCCCTCGTCGATGAGCTGCGTCGAATAGATCTCGACGGCGGTCGGGTGGCCCTTGATGGTCTTGTACATCAAGGGCTGGGTGAAGGCCGGCTCGTCGCTCTCGTTGTGACCGAAGCGGCGGTAGCAGAACATGTCGATGACGACCGGCTTCTGGAACTTCTGGCGGAACTCGGTCGCGACCTTGGCGACGTGGACGACAGCCTCGGGGTCGTCGCCGTTCACGTGGAAGATCGGCGCCTCGATCATGCGTGCCACGTCTGAGCAGTAAGGCGAAGAGCGCGAGTAGCGCGGGTTGGTCGTGAAGCCGATCTGATTGTTGATGATGAAGTGGATCGAGCCGCCCGTGCGATGACCCTTGAGGCCAGAGAGTCCGAAGCATTCGGCTACAACGCCCTGACCAGCGAACGCCGCGTCGCCGTGGATCAGGAGCGGCATCACGGGCGTGCGCTCGTCCGGCCCGCAACCGTGCTGGTCCTGCTTGGCGCGCACCTTACCGAGCACGACAGGATCGACGATCTCGAGGTGCGACGGGTTGGCGGTCAGCGACAGGTGGACGTTGTTGCCGTCGAAAGAGCGGTCGGAGGACGCGCCGAGGTGGTATTTCACGTCGCCCGAGCCTTCGACGTCGTCGGGCTTCCAAGAGCCGCCCTTGAACTCGTTGAAGATGGCGCGGAATGGCTTGGCCATGACGTTGGCGAGCACGTTCAGGCGCCCGCGATGCGCCATGCCGATGATGATCTCTTTGACGCCAAGATGGCCACCACGCTTGATGATCTGCTCTAGAGCCGGGATCATGGCCTCGGCGCCGTCGAGGCCGAAGCGCTTGGTACCCGTGTACTTGACGTCGGAGAACTTTTCGAAGATCTCCGCCTCGATGAGCTTGTTCAGGATGGCGCGCTTGCCCTGAACCGTGAAGCGGACCTCTTTCTCCTCGCCTTCGATGCGCTGCTGAATCCAGGACTTCTGCGCGGGCGACGTGATGTGCATGAACTGGAAGCCGATCTTGCGGCAGTACGTGCGACGCAGGAGCTTCAAGATCTGGCGGACGGTCGCCGTCTCGAGGCCCATGTAGCGGTCGATGAAGATCGGGCGGTCGAGATCGGCATCTGTAAAGCCGTAGGTCTCGGCCTTCAGCTCCTTGTGCACCTTGCGCTCAGCGAGCCCCAGGGGATCGAGGTCGGCGGCGAGATGACCCATGACGCGGTAGGCGCGGATCATCATGATCATGCGGATGCTGTCTTGCGTGGCGCGAAGCGAGGCAGCCGGCGACATCTCGTAGCCCGCTGCGAAGGCGCGGCTCTGCAGCTTGTCGCGCACGACGCGCTCGGTCTCGCCGTAGTCGCCGGTCAGCGCCGCGACCAGCTCGCCGTTGACGCTCTGCAGCTCATTCAGCGGCGTGGCCCAGGAAGGCTCTTGCGATGCCGTGCTGCGGCGCTCCGACTTTTCGTCGGCAGCCCAGCGCGCATGCTCCTCGTTCAAGCTCTCGAAGAAGTGGCGCCACTCGTCGGTGACAGAGCCCGGGTTCTTCTCGTACTGGGACTGCATCTCCTCGATGTAGGGCGCATTGACCCCGTTCAAGAAAGATGTGCGAAGGAACTGCTCGTTGCGCGATTGGCGTGACATGCGAAATCCCGTTCCTGCCGGCCAAACGGCCGACTCAACTAGAGAGCGTCTTTCTCCCCTGGGAAGCGCTGTTATTCGCGCCTTTTGCAACAACAAACTAATGCGTCGTCACAACGCCTTTAAGACTTTGGACAGCGTCGTCCCCAGCGAAGCTGGGCTGTCGGCGATCGCGATACCGGCGCGCCGCATGGCTTCGAGCTTGTCTTCGGCGCGGCCTTTACCCCCAGAAATTATTGCGCCGGCGTGCCCCATGCGACGCCCGGGCGGCGCCGTCATGCCGGCGATGAACCCCGCCATCGGCTTCTTGCGGCCCTTCTTGGCCTCGGCGATCAGGTAGTCGGAGGCCTCCTCCTCGGCCGAGCCGCCGATCTCGCCGATCATGATGATCGACTTGGTCGCGGGATCGGACAGGAAGAGATCCAGGACATCGATGAACTCTGTTCCCTTGACCGGATCGCCGCCGATGCCGACTGCCGTCGTCTGGCCGAGGCCGGCGTCCGTCGTCTGCTTCACGGCCTCGTAGGTAAGGGTACCGGAGCGCGAAACAATGCCGACGTTGCCCTTCTTGAAGATGTTGCCCGGCATGATGCCGATCTTGCACTCGCCCGGCGTCAGCACGCCGGGGCAGTTTGGGCCGACAAGGCGCGAGGCCGAGCCCTGGAGTGCACGCTTCACGCGAACCATGTCCATCACCGGGATGCCCTCGGTGATGCAGACGATGAGCGGCATCTCGGCGTCGACCGCCTCCAGGATGGCGTCGGCGGCGAAGGGCGGCGGGACGTAGATCGCGGTCGCCTTGGCGCCCGTCGCCTTCCTGGCGTCGATGACGGTGTCGTAGAGCGGCAGGTCGGCAAGCTCGGGGTCCGTGTGCTTGGTGCCGCCCTTTCCCGGCGTCACACCGCCAGCGACGATCGTGCCGTAGGCGCGCGCCTGCTTCGAATGAAACGTACCCTGGCTGCCGGTGATCCCCTGGCAGATCGTGATCGTGCTCTTGTCGACGAGAATTGACATTCTTCCGTCCTTTGTCTCGGCCGTGCGGCTTTTCGTGCTCAGGCCGCCTTCTTGATTGCGGACGTGATTTTCGCAGCAGCGTCGGCGAGGTCGTCGGCGGGCGTGATCTTCAAGCCGCTTTTGGCCAGCATCTCCTTGCCGAGGTCGACGTTGGTCCCCTCGAGGCGCACGACGAGCGGAACCTCGATGTGCATCTCCTTCGCCGCGGCGATGATGCCTTCGGCGATGATGTCACAGCGCATGATGCCGCCGAAGATGTTGACCAGGATGCCTTTGACGGCCGGGTCGGAGAGAATGATCTTGAACGCCTCCTCGACCTTCTCCTTCGACGCGCCACCGCCGACATCGAGGAAGTTCGCGGGCTCGCACCCGTAGAGCTTGATGATGTCCATCGTCGCCATGGCGAGGCCGGCGCCGTTGACCATGCAGCCGATCGTACCGTCGAGCTTGACGTAGGAGAGGTCGTGCTTCGAGGCCTCGATCTCCGCCGGGTCCTCCTCGCTCTCGTCGCGAAGGGCGGCGATCTCGGGGTGGCGGAACAGGGCGTTGCCGTCGAAGGTCATCTTGGCGTCGAGGCAGGTGAGGCTGCCGGCCTTGGTGACGACGAGCGGATTGATCTCGAGCAGGCTCATGTCCTTCTCGACCACCATGCGGTAGAGGTCGGCGATGAGCTTGCTGCACTGCTTGACCTGATCGCCCTTGAGGCCGAGCGCAAAGGCGATCTTGCGCCCGTGGAAGGGCTGATAGCCGGTCGCCGGATCGATGGTGAGGGTCAAGATCTTTTCGGGCGTGTCGTGGGCGACCTTCTCGATGTCCATGCCGCCTTCGGTCGAGGCGATGAAGGCAACGCGCGAGGATGCGCGGTCGACGAGGGCCGAGAGATAGAGCTCGCGGGCGATGTCGATGCTCTCCGAGACGTAGAGGCGGCGCACGGTGCGCCCCGCCGGCCCCGTCTGTACGGTGACGAGCGTACGGCCAAGCATCTGCTCGGCGAAGGCCTTCACCTCGTCGATCGACTTCGCCAGACGGACGCCACCCTTCTCGCCCGCCTCTGTCTCCTTGAACCGGCCCTTGCCACGGCCGCCGGCGTGGATCTGCGCCTTCACGACCTTGATCGGCGTCCTGATCGCGCTCGCGATCTTGACGGCCTCCTCCACCGTAAAGGCGGCTGCCCCGCCGGAGGTCGGGATCCCGTATTGGCCGAGAAGCTCTTTCGCCTGGTACTCGTGGATGTTCATGCCTGGTGTCGCCCCTCACCGAAACCCACTCCCCGGTCCATGCGAAGCATGGCTTCGCCATGACCGGGGAGTGGGGTACCAGTTATGCCGCGAGCTGCGGGTTGATCTTGACGCAGGCATCGACCAAGCCTTTGACGGATTCAATCGACTTCATGAGCATGCCGCGCTCGGCGGAGTTCAGGTCGATCTCGACCACGCGCTCGGCACCGCCCGCGCCGATGATGACCGGAACGCCGATGTAAAGGCCCTTCACACCGTACTCGCCGTTGAGATAGGCGGCGCAAGGCAGCACGCGCTTCTTATCCTTCAAAAAGCTCTCGGCCATGGCGATGGCCGAGGATGCCGGCGCATAATAGGCCGAGCCTGTTTTCAGAAGTGCGACGATCTCGCCGCCGCCCTTCCTCGTGCGGTCGACGATCTGATCGAGGCGGTCCTGGCGGATCCAACCCATCTTGACGAGATCGGGTAGCGGTATGCCGCCGACCGAGGAATAGCGCACGAGCGGCACCATGTCGTCGCCGTGTCCGCCGAGGACGAACGCCGAGACATCCTCGACGGAAACCCGGAACTCCTCGGAGAGAAAGTGGCGGAAGCGCGCCGTGTCGAGCACGCCGGCCATGCCGATGACCATATTGCGAGGCAGGCCCGATGACTTCTGCAGCGCCCAGACCATGGCGTCGAGCGGGTTGGTGATCACGATGACGAAGGCGCCCGGCGCGTATTTCCTGATGCCGGCGCCGACCTGCTCCATGACTTTCAAGTTGATGCCGATGAGATCGTCGCGGCTCATGCCGGGTTTTCTCGGCACGCCGGCGGTGACGATGCAGACCTGGGCGCCCTCGATGTCGGCATAGGCATTGGTGCCTTTGAGGTTGCAGTCGAAGCCTTCGACGGCACCGGATTGGGCGATATCGAGAGACTTGCCTTGAGGCAGCCCTTCCATGATGTCGAAGAGCACGACATCGCCAAGCTCCTTAAGACCGATCAAGTGGGCGAGCGTGCCACCAATCATGCCACCGCCGATCAAGGCGATCTTCGTACGCGCCATTCGAGCATTCTCCCTGGGGTCTAGGGCCCTTCTCCGGGCCTCGGTTTCATGACGGATAGATCCCGTGCGACCTGAGGGAAACTCGTTTCGCACGCGCGAATTGGAAACTCCGCTTCTCGTAAGACCAAACGAGCATGCGCTCAAGTCTGCATACGCCGCTACCAACGAAAGTCTTGATCCCGGCCAGAGGGACCGGCAAGGCGGTATATTGACCACCTCAGGAAGCCGGACTGGGCGAAGGAGCGGCAGGGTGCCCTGCAGCTAGGCAGAGGTAGCAGCGGCGGCACGCGTGGCGCGGCCTGACAGGTAGGCCTCGCTGCGCATCTCCATCAGCCGGGACGCGGTGCGCTCGAAGAGGTTTGCGCCGTCACCGGCAGGATAGAGCAGGTGGGGCTCGGCATCGCCTGAAGCGATGAGGCAGACCCGATTGTCGTAGAGGGTGTCGATCAAGTTGATCAGGCGGCGCGCCTCGTTACGCTGCGCAGGCCCGAGGACTGGGATGCCCTCGAGCAAGACGGTATGGAAGGCGTGGGCGACATGGAGATAGTCAACCGTGCCCAGCGGCCTTTCGCAGAGGTCGGCAAACGTGAAGCGGGCCACGCCCATCGAGGCCATGGGCACGCGAAGCGAGCGGCCCTTGACCTCGAGGGTTGCAGGGGCCGCGGGATGATGACCCGTCAGGCGCTGCCAATGGTCCTCGATGGCGGTCGCGGCGCGCCGGTCGCACGGGCAGAAATAAAGCTGCCGGCCGGCGAGCTTATCGAGCCGGAAGTCCTTGGCAGCCTTGAGCTCGACGACGTCCATCTCGCCCTCGATCAGGTCGATGAAGGGCAGAAAGAGCTGCCGGTTGAGGCCGTTCCAATAAAGCCGGTCCGGCGGCGCGTTCGAGGTCGCGACAAGGACGAGATCGCGCTCGAAGAGCACCTTGAACAGCCTGGCGAGGATCATGGCGTCGGCAATGTCGGTGACGTGAAGCTCGTCGAAGCAGAGGAGGCCGGCTCCGGCTGCGATCTCGGCGGCGACGAAGGGTATGGGATCGCCGTCGGTCGTTGCCCGCCCGCGCGCTATGCGCTCGTGCACCTCGCTCATGAACTCGTGAAAGTGGAGCCGGCGCTTGGGGGTGAAGTCCGTTGCCTCGTAGAAGAGGTCCATCAGCATGGTCTTGCCGCGGCCGACGGCGCCATGCATGTACACGCCGCGCGGCGGCGTGCCACCGTTGCGCATCAAGCGCGCGAATAGACCCGGCCGCGGCGGCCGCCAGCCGCTCGAGCTCTGCCGCCAGCGCGTCGAGGCGGGCCGCAGCGCGCCGCTGGGCCTCGTCCGGCTCGATCTCGCCCAGCGAGAGGCGACGCTCATAGTGTTCGAGAACCCGCCCGCTCATTGCTGCTCCGCCCCCGCACCCTCAGCGGACTGGGCCAAACGTCGCAGCAAAGCGCAAGGCCCGCGTGACCCATTGCCGCCCCCAGTTGCCGTCCCTCAAGCAATTCCGGGCTTCTCATTCCTGCATGGGACGCAGGCCTGAAGTGCTTTTTCTGCGCTGCAACAATGTGGTCATCTTGTAGCCTCTCATTTCATGACAATATGTCGTTATTCTAGCCACTTAGTTGCATTCTTGTGCATTGCAAAAATGATACGTCCCGGCGTGGCCGGATGTGCTAATCGTCGCCCTCGAGATCGGGGCTGTCAGCCGGACAACTGGCTACGGCACCTATCCACAGAGGGACTGATGCGGGAGTTCTAAGTCATGAGCGGGATGCAAAGCCCGAGCGGCACCTATCGCAAGTTATGGCCGAAGGAGACGGCCAAGTTCCGCGACCATCTCCTGCGGCTCGACAAGGCCAGCCGGCGCATGCGTTTCGCGCACGGCGTCTCGGACAGCTTCGTCGAGGACTATGCGGCGCGCATGGGCGAGCTCGGCTCGATCGTGTTCGCCTACCTCGAGGAGGGAGAGGTGCGGGGCGCAGCCGAGCTCAAGAAGCTCGGCGACACCTGGGGACAGGAGGCCGAGGCCGCCTTCTCGGTCGAAGCGGCCTACCAAGAGCAGGGCATCGGCACGGAGCTCATGGGTCGCGTCATCCGCGCGGCGCGCAACCGCGGTGTGCAGAACATCTACATGAGCTGCCTCGCCGAGAATGCGAAAATGCAGGCAATTGCGCGAAAATACGAAGCCGAGCTGCGCTTCGAGTACGACGAGGTCGTGGGCGAGATCGTGCCCGAGGAGCCGAACTATTTCTCACTTCTTGCCGAGGCGGTGGAAGATCGGGTCGGCTTCATGATGACGGTGCTCGACCTGCAGCGCCGCTCGGTCAAAGCGGCATAGCCCGATCCACTCCTAAATATATCAGTAGACGATCTAATCTGCTTTTGCGGTGAGGTATTCGCACGTGCTTGCCGCTATTCTCATTTGCCCGGAATGCATCTTCGAGTCTGGATCAGAATGCGCCGTTTCGGATTATCAGATGGTTGAAACGCTCTGATCTTGGATTGTGAGCATGTCTCTAGGATTGGATCGGCATATTGAATCGTAATATCGTGATTTTCATCTAGAGCCCTCGAATACCGACGAAAATGAGGACTTCACGCAACACTTATCCGAGAATGAGAATAATTGCGGGAGCAGAATCAACTTTACCTGTCAACAAATTGCGCGAACTTCCTCATGATTTTTTTTGTTCGAAATGATTCGAACCCTAGAGGGAGAGATACCTATGGCTAAGACTACGAAGAAGAAGTCCACCGCTCGCAAGACGGCGAAGAAGCCGGCCCGCAAGACTGCGGCTCGCCGGAAGCCCGCCACGCGCGCGAAGAAGCGTCGCGCCGCGTAAGGCGGCGTGCCAACCCGCTCCGGGCTGGGCACCTGGAGCGCGGATGGCGGGTGTTTCAAAGACAAGCACCCATCACGTTTCAAAAGACCGATGGCAGCGGGACGCGCCATCGGTCTTTTCTTTTTCAGGGGCTGCCGCGGCACGGCCAGTCTGCCTCGGGCAAATGCGAAACCGCCTCGATGTTGTGGCCGTCCGGATCGAGAACGAAAGCCCCGTAGTAATTCGCATGATAATGCGGCCTGAGGCCCGGGGGACCGTTGTCTTTGGCGCCCGCCGCAAGTCGCCGCGTCGTAGAAATTGCGCACACAGGCGCGATCGTTGGCCATGAAGGCCACATGCAGGCGGCCCGAAATCGGTTTTCCGGTGCCGATCCAGAATTGAGGCCTTTCCTTGCCGAAACCCGCATATCCGCCGGGGCCGATCTCGTCCGACAGATCGACGTTCATGATCAGTCGATAGCCGAGCGGCTCGAGGATCTTCGTATAGAAAGCCTTCG
This sequence comes from uncultured Alphaproteobacteria bacterium, assembly GCA_963821565.1. GTDB lineage: Bacteria > Pseudomonadota > Alphaproteobacteria > Rhizobiales > Hyphomicrobiaceae > Hyphomicrobium_C. Next base: position 96,123 of record CAWGEK010000002.1, on the reverse strand, counting down.
AGCGTTCGAAGTCGGTGACGGGAAATCCGATGTGGTCGAGCACGGGACGGTACTCCATACGCTGCGGCAATGCTTGCCGGACGTGGTTCATTCTCAGCGCCGCGAGGCGCGGTCAGACGCGCCGCTGCACCATGAGCTTCTTCAACTCGGCAATGGCCTTGGCCGGGCTCAGGCTCTTCGGGCAGGCTTTGACGCAGTTCATGATCGTGTGACAGCGGTAGAGCCGGAACGGATCCTCGAGATTGTCGAGGCGCTCGCCGGTGGCCTCATCGCGGGAATCGATGACCCAGCGATAGGCCTGCAGCAGCGCGGCGGGGCCCAGTAGCGATCCGAGTTCCACCAGTAGCTCGGGCACGACGTCGAGCAGCACGCGCAGAGGATGCATTCGTAGAGCCCGTCGAGCTTCTCGCGGTCCTCGCGCGACTGCTTCCATTCCTTGGGCGGCGCGGCCGTATCGGTCTTCAGCCAGGGCTCGATCGAGCGGTGCTGGGCGTAGAAATTGGTGAGATCGGGAACGAGGTCCTTCACCACCTTCATGTGCGGAAGCGGATAGACGTGGATCGCACCCTCGGTCTCGTCGAGACCCTTCAAGCACGCGAGGTCGTTCGTGCCGTCGATGTTCATGGCGCAGGAGCCGCAGATGCCCTCGCGGCAAGAGCGGCGGAAGGTCAGCGTGGGGTCGATCTCGTTCTTGATCTTGATCAGCGCGTCCAAGACCATCGGACCGCAGCTCTCCTCGTTGACCCAGTAGGTGTCGAGGTGCGGATTGGCGCCGTCATCCGGATTCCAGCGATAGACGCGGAACTCGCGCCACTTGCCCTTGATGTCGGGCGCATTCCAGGTCTTGCCCTGCTGGACCTTGGAGTTCTTGGGCAACGTGAGTTGGACCATGTGGCGGCATTCCTCTGCGGGTTTGAGCCCGTTCGTTTGCCTACCACACATGAAACCAGGCGGGTTCGCTGTCAACGCTTGGCGTCGAGGGCCGGCTGCGATGCTTTGACCGGCGCGGGCTCATGCGCTCAAGCTCAGTCGTGGCGGTACTTCTTCAGCTCGCGCACGAGGACGACCAGGCGCTCCGCCACCTCGGCGCCGGTGTCGACGGACGCCTTCAGCGTGGCGCGGTTCTGAATGAGCTTGTTCAACTGATCCTGACACTCGCCGAAGCCGAAGAAGATCTGCTCGGGGGCCTCGATGGTGCCGTCCTCGACGGCGCACATGACCTCGAAGGAGTTCTGCGCGGCGAGGACCAGCATGGACGCGATGTCGTTGATGACATGCTGATAGAGGCGGGCCATATCCGTGGTGACGCGGGGACCGTGCACGCCGAACTTGAGCGGAGAGGCGCCTTGGCCTCCTTCGGGCGCGAACAGCTTCGCATTGCGCTGGAAGCGGCGGAAGATCTCGGACAAGTGCAGACAGCAGGTCTCGAGCTCGCGCAGCGCGGTGCCTGCCTTGCGCCGCGGACGGGCGCGGTCGGAGGTACGCTCGCGCGCGGCCCAGTTGATGCTCGCAATGGACGCGATCGCGCCGAGCGCGGCGATGGCTGGCAGCACGGCGGCGAAGGGATCGGGTGCGACGCGGCTGTCGGTCTCCACCGGGGCCGACCTGCGCTGCTCTTTGGCCACGGCGTGCGTTCCCCTCGAGCGTGATCGTCCCGGACCAGCCGGCTCCGATCGCGCATGCTCCTACAACCGCTTGTTGCCATACAAGAGACGGCCGCCCAAGCCCAACAGCAAATTGCGACTACCCCGTCAATTCGACAATGAGATGTCGCCATCTCTCAACCCGGGCTAGGCCTGACTGCTACGTAAGGACATATTTCGCGCGTTCAGAGCACCGACTCCGCGTGCATGTGCAATCTGCGACGCGTAGGGCGCGGGGATGGGACCGGCCTCCATCGTGCTAAGCTTCACGGCGGTTCCCAATACGCCGATCCGGGAAAGGTAGAGCACCATGAACAGCCTCCTCGAGACGCCGGCACGTGCACTTCTCGCCGGACTAGCGATCACGGCGCTCATCCTTGCTGCGTGGCTCGTGGCCGATCCCGTGGACGGCACGGGGTTGATTTCGGTCCTCTTGCGCTTCGTGCACGTGGTCGCCGCCATGGCGTGGGTGGGGCTGATATTCTTCGTCAACTTCGTCCAGATCAGCGCGCTTGCAGACGCGGACGAAGCGGGTCGCGGCGCCATTCAACGCTGGATCGTGCCGCGCGCCGCCCAAGGCTACCGCCATGCGTCGCACCTCGTCGTGCTCACTGGCGTACTGCTGCTCGTCGCTTCAGGCTATGTGCTTGGCAATTGGGTCTTCGCGTCGGCGGTCTACATTCCGTCGGTGCGCACCACGACGCTGTGGGCGGGCGTGCTGGGCGGGCTCATCATGTGGGCGCTCGTGCATTTCGCGATCTGGCCGAACCTCAAGATTGCTCTCGGCGAGACGGCGGCCGATGAAGGCGCCAGAGTCCAAGCTCGTCAAGCTCTCAAGCTCTATGCGCGGCTCAATCTCATGCTCGCGCTCCCAGTGACGTTCGCGATGATCGCCGCAGCACACCTCTCATAGTGAAAAAAGGAAAGCCCCGCCGAGGGAACCGGACGGGGCTCTCCTGCTCACCGCAAGGGCGCGCGCGCCTCTTACTGGTGGTCTAAGCGAATGTCGCGGCTATGGTGACTGCCGTTGGTAGCGGCAGCGCGGGTCTCGCGCCCGAGCTCCCAGTCGAGGAAATCCAAATCGTCCTCGATGTTCTTCGCCGCCTGGCGCCAGTCGCCGGCACCGATCGCCGTATGATAGCCGTTGGTGCCTTCCTGGGCCTCCTCAGCGCCGATAGCCGTATAGGGCTCATTCGGCGCAGGGAACGAGCCTACGCGCGTCGCCAGGACCTGCAGCTCGTTCAGGATCTCACCGCGGCGCGCCTCGTGCTCGGCGGTGACGGTGCGCACGTCGCGCAAAAGCTTCTCGTCGACCCGGCTCAGCGCGTCGCCGAGCGCGCGGACGAGATGCAGCTCGCTGGCGGAAATCTCCGTCAGCCGCATCCGCACTTTTTCGATGTGCTCAATCAGTCTGGACATTGATGCCCCCATTATCTCGTTTTTGCCGAATCACTTGCTGCATCTATTTCGCCATTTTTTCCGGTTGGAAATGCGGTCGCCACCTGCCATTTTTCGCAAAGACGCGTTGCGTGTCCGGCAGGGCGCATCTGGTGTATATGGCAATCGCGCGCTGAGGCGCAGACAGCCGTGCGCGGCGCAGGCTAATTTTCGCGCGGCGGCGTAGCGGCTGCGAGACCGTTCGAAAGACCCGTAATTACTGGAAGAGGTGGCCCCGGATGCGGGGTACGAACCGAGACCACCTCCCTAGGTCCGAGACGCGTGGAATGTGAGGAAACGTCCCGGTGGTCGACAATGACGAGCACGGAATTAATGACCTCTTAATGCGAAAAATATCGCTTATGCTCCGGAATAACGAGTCTCCGAGTTCGTTATCGATCTTCGGCATTTGGCAAATTCAGACGAAAACGAGCGAAATGCGCAACTTTTTGATGATCGGAAATTTGGCGCATAATATCTCCGCTTCGCAGATAAGATCGTCGCAGGAGAGCCGGGGCGCGAATCACTCCAACGATTGCTCGCGCCGCCGGATGTCAGCGAACCATGCGCCAGGCGAATGACACGGCGACGAGATGTGCAGACATCGCCCCTTGTGATCTGGTTGCGGCTTCACAACGTTGATGATGGGTCGGCGATAGGCATAGCATCCGATGCGACCATGCAGGCCGGAATATTCGCTCCCGGCTGGCGTCACACGATCGGTTCGGTCACCCAGTATCGAGAGGCTAAGCTATGTCGAAAGCAATAGGACTTGCGGCTTGTGCGGCAGCGTTCCTTGTCGCGAGCTCGAGCGCCCAAGCGGCCATCGTCTGCAATGAGGGTTTTCAAGTCTCCGGCGGCCGGGAGATATCGACCCCCTACTGCAACGACAACTACGTAGCCGAAGTGGCGCGCAAGCACGGTTTCAAGGTTTCGAACGAGGAGGTTCGCAACAATCCCGCCCGGAAGGACGAGGTCTGCCGGTTCATCGGCAGCGACACGCGGATCAGCAACTATTGCAATACCGACGACGGAGGCTCGCGCGGTGGGCGGTGACCGGAATTCGAACGCCGGCTATCGAAACCATACCCCCTCCGGTGGCTGAAACCTGACATCGTGGCGTCGACAGGTGCAGCCAAGCCGGAGGTCACGTCGTGCGCACGATCATCGCATTCGTCGCGGGAACAATTCTCGGAACCGTCGCCGGCGCCGGGGGCATGCTGATCGCGTTCCCGTATCTCTTTCCGCCGCCGGTCGTCTCCGAGGCGGCGCCGACCGTCGCTGCCGCTCCGGTTCAGAAGGCGCGGGATGTTCCGCTTCGATGAGAAGGCTCCCGGACGCGATTCCGTCCACTGGGCGAACGGATCTGGCGCCGTGTTCAAGGGCGACGCGTCGACCATCGTCGACGCGACTTCGTGGCCGGCCCGGGCCCGAACTTCTGGATCTATCTCAATACCGTCCCGGTCGGCGAGGAGCGGGATTTCAACGCCGACAAAGGGCGCGTAAAAATCGCGCCGCTCAAATCCTTCAAGGGCGGCCAGAACTACGCGCTTCCCGCGGCCTCGACATCTCGAAGTTCCACACGGTCACGATCTGGTGCGAATCCTTCGGGGCCTACATCGCCTCGGCGGTGCTGCCGAAGGCATGACAGGTGCCATCAGTACCGCGCCTTCGGCGACTCAATAAACACGAGCCTTCGGCTCGATGTACTTGACCTCGTTGGTCAGCGTGCGCGTGTGCACGGGACGGAAGTCGAGGCGCACGGACTGCGTCGCGTAGTCGGCGAAGGCGAGCGTGTGCTTCATCCAGTTCACGTCGTCGCGCTTCGGGAAATCCTCGCGGGCGTGCGCGCCGCGGCTCTCCTTCCGGTGCTCGGCTCCGACCACGGTCACCGCGGCCTGAGAAATCAGGTTGTCGTACTCGAGCGTCTCGATCAGGTCCGAGTTCCAGATCAGCGAGCGGTCGGTGACGCGGATGTCGGGCATCTCCTTCCAGATCGACGAGGATCTTCTCCACGCCCTCCTTGAGCACCGGTCCGTCGCGGAAGACGGCGCAGTTGGTCTGCATGACCCTCTGCATCTTGAGGCGCAGCGCGGAGGTCGGCTGCTTGCCGCTCGCATGGCGGAAGCGGTCGAGGCGGGCAAGCACGGCGTCCGTCGCGCTTCTTCGGCAGCTCGACATGGGTCGAGCGCTTCTCGACGGTCGCGGCGCAGCGGAGCGCGGAGGCGCGGCCGAACACCACGAGATCGATGAGCGAGTTCGAGCCGAGCCGGTTCGCGCCATGCACGGAGACGCAAGCCGCCTCGCCGATGGCCATGAGGCCCGGCACGACGTGGTCCGGGTTGCCGTCCTTCAGCGTCAGGACCTCGCCGTGGAAGTTGGTCGGGATGCCGCCCATGTTGTAGTGGACGGTCGGCAGCACCGGGATCGGCTGGCGCGTCGAGATCGACGCCGGCGAACACCTTGGCGCTCTCGGTAATGCCGGGCAGGCGCTCGGCCAGGATCTTCGGGTCCAGATGGTCGAGGTGCAGGTAGATGTGGTCCTTGTCGGGGCCGACGCCGCGCCCTTCGCGGATCTCGATCGTCATCGAGCGCGAGACGACGTCGCGGGAGGCGAGATCCTTGGCGTGGGGCGCATAGCGCTCCATGAAGCGCTCGCCCTCGCCGTTGGTCAGGTAGCCGCCTTCGCCGCGCGCGCCCTCGGTGATGAGGACGCCCGCGCCATAGATGCCTGTCGGGTGGAACTGCACGAACTCCATGTCCTGCAGCGGCAGGCCGGCGCGCAGCACCATGGCATTGCCGTCGCCGGTGCAGGTATGCGCGGACGTGCAGGAGAAATAGGCGCGGCCGTAGCCGCCGGTGGCGAGGATCGTGCGCTTGGCGCGGAAGCGATGGATGGTGCCGTCGTCCATCGACAGCGCCATGACGCCGCGGCAGGCGCCGTCCTCGTCCATCAGGAGATCGAGGGCGAAGTACTCGATGAAGAACTCGGCCGAGTGGCGCAGCGACTGGCCGTAGAGCGTGTGCAGCATGGCGTGGCCGGTGCGGTCGGCCGCGGCGCAGGTGCGCTGCGCCGGCGGGCCCTCGCCGAATTGGGTCGTCATGCCGCCGAAGGGGCGCTGGTAGATGCGGCCGTCCTCGGTGCGCGAGAAGGGCACGCCGTAGTGCTCGAGCTCGAAGACGAACTCGGGGGCGTGGCGGCAGAGATATTCGATCGCGTCCTGGTCGCCGAGCCAGTCGGCGCCCTTGACGGTGTCGTACATGTGCCAGCGCCAGTCGTCGGGCCCCATGTTGCCGAGCGCGGCCGCGACGCCGCCCTGTGCCGCGACCGTGTGCGAGCGGGTCGGAAACACCTTGGTGATGCAGGCCGTCTTGAGACCGGCCTCGGCGCAGCCGAGCGTTGCGCGCAATCCAGCGCCGCCGGCGCCGACGACGACGACGTCGTAGGTGTGATCGATGATCGGATAGGCTTTGCCGTTCACCGCGGGGGCGCGCGCCGGGGCGCTGCCGTCCTTGCCGTTCGCTTTCGCCATTCCGACACTAGCCTCCGAAGGAGAGCTTCAAAACGGCGAGCGCGGAGGCGGCGCCGACAAGGATCGAGAAAAACGTATTGAGCATGAGAAGCGCGATCTTCGCCCCTCGCCGTGCACATAGTCCTCGATGATCACGGCCATGCCGATGCGCATGTGGACCGCCGCCGAAAGGACGAAGCAGAAGGAGCGGCAGGGCAACGAGCGGGTGCGAGAGCGCCGACTTGACCGTCGCGTAGTCGGCGCCGGCGAGCTGATCAGGAGGCCCATGAGGAAGATCGCCAAGGACGAGGTTGGCCGCTCCCGTGAGGCGCTGCTTCCAGAAGATGATCGGCGCCTTCCTTGGCGGAGCCGAGACCGCGGACATTCTTGAGCGGCGTGCGCATGGTCATAGGGCAACTCCGCCGCCATGCAGCGCGTAGGCCCAGACGCGAGTGTGGCGATGCCAGAGACGACGATGCTGCCCCAGGAGAGGAGATCGATGGTCTTGATGTCGAAGCCCGCGCCGGTGTCCCAGATGAAGTGGCGGATGCCGCCGACCATGTGGTGGATCAGCGCCCAGGTGTAGCCGAAGAGCACGAGCTTCATCGGCCAGGTGGCGAAGATGCTCTGGACGAAGGCGAAGTAGTCGGGGCCGGTCGCGGCCGCCATCAGCCACCAGGCGAGAAGCAGCGTGCCGAAGTAGAGCGCCGCTCCGGTGATGCGATGCAGGATCGACATCACCATGTTGATGTGCGGCGTATGGATCAGCAAATGCGGCGAGAGCGGGCGCTCGATCTTGCTGCCCCGCTCCGATCTGGCCTCGGCCATCGGACTTCGTCCCTCCCAACGTCTTGTTCCGCCTTGTAGCGCGCTCGGGACAGGGCGGCAATTCGGCAATGGGTGGCCCGGCGTCGCACAGGCAGCCGCGCGATGCCGTTCTCAGGCCCGGCCGGAAGATCCCAATGAAGGAGGGTGTTCGGCTATTTGGCCAGCGTTATCGCACCGCAGGCGATGCGCGCGCCCGCGTTTCCTTCCGGATCCGTCTGATGGTCGTCGGCCTTCTCGAAAATCACGAGCGACGTGCCGTCGGCGTCGAAGATCGATTCCTCGGCGTCCTTGCTCAAGTTGACGAACGGGCTCAAGCAGCTCCGCCTCGACCTGACCCGAAGCGTCGGCGTGGATGTTGGTCAGGTCGCCGGCCATGGGCCCCTCCTCGGAGAGAAGCCCGTGCGTGGCACCCAACGGGTTGTAGATCGCGCCCGCGCTCGAGAGATCACCCTCGCAAGTTCCCGTCTCGTGGAAGTGGATCGCGTGCGGGCCTGCCGGGAGGCCGGTGAGCTTGAGCTTGATCAGAGCTCCGGCGGACGTGGCGACGATCTCGACAGTACCCAGGCTCTTGCCGTCGCGATCCTTGATCTCACCGGTCGCCTTATCGCCGGCGGCCGACGCTGGGCCCTGAGCGAGACCGAACACGAGCGCCGCGGCCGCTACGGCCATCGCTCCCGACCACCAAATTCGCATGAGACATTCCCTCGATACGCAGAGACACAGCGCTCCGTCGGGGCGGATTACTCACCCGGAAAAGCGGCGCGACTATAGCGCGGCGGGCTTATCGCGCCAGCCAAGCGAGGCTAGGTGATGCTGGGGGCGGGGGTCAGCGCGGCAGGACGACCCAGGCGTCGAGGTCGAGGATCACGCCGTCCGCGTACTCGCCGCTCTCTTTCTTGAGCGGAAAGGCGCTTGCATCCTGGTTCTTGACGGCGACGAGACGGGTCCGGAGGGCGCCCACATCCTTGCGGCCCGGGCAGCTCGGCCTTCTCCAGAATTTCGGACCAGGCATAGACCGTGTCGCCCGCGAACAGGGGTGCGACGTGGCGGCCGCCGTTGATGGCGGCGATATGGAAGGCGTTGTTCAAGCCGTTGAAGGAAAGGGCACGGGCGAGAGAGATCATGACGCCGCCGTAGACGATGCGCTTGCCGAAGCGTCCTTTGGCCTCGGTATGCTGGTTGAAATGCACCTTGGCGGTGTTCTGGTAGAGGCGGGTCGCGATCTGGTGCTCGGCCTCCTCGAGCGTCATGCCGTCGACGTGGTCGATGCGCTCGCCCACCTCGTAGTCGCCCCAGCGATAGGGGGAGCCGGCCAGGTCGTAGTCGTAGGCGGCAACATCGAGCTTCGGGACCGCTCCGCCGATGTCCTTGGGATCGACGCGATCGGGGAGCTTGGGCACGATGGCTTCGGGGTCGGCGCGTCCTTGTCGCGCTTCCTCACCATGACCCAGCGCGTGTACTCGAGCACGACCTCGTTCCTCTGGTTGCGCCCCGTCGAGCGCACATAGACGGTGCCGGTCTCGCGGTTGGAATTCTCCTTCAGGCCGATGACCTCGGAGACGGTCGAGAGCGTGTCGCCGGGATAGGCCGGCTTCAGGAAGCGGCCGCCCGCGTAGCCGAGATTGGCGATGGCGTTGAGGGAGATGTCGGGCACGGTTTTGCCGAAGACGACGTGAAACAGGAGGAGGTCGTCGACCGGGGACCGAGGATAGCCGATGGCGCGGGCGAACTCGTCCGACGATTGGACCGCAAAGCGCGGACCGTAGAGGCTCTGGTAGAGCGCGACGTCGCCTTCGTTGATGGTCCGCGGCGTGGCGTGGCGGATCACCTGGCCGTGGCGGAAGTCCTCGAAGAAGTTGCCGGGGTTGGTCTTGGTCGTCGTCATGCCGCGCGGGTGCCTCTGCCGGTTGCTCGTTCCGGCCGGTATGCCATTTCCGTCTGCTGAGCGCGAGGGGCGGGGCTTAACTCATTTGTCGCGGCCCGGGCTTTTCCGGTGGCTGCCGCCCAAGGGAGTTGTCCTACCTCTGCCAATGGTAGGGCAACTTGATCAACAGCCCGGTTGCCCTCGCTTGCCAAAACCGAGGGCAACTCCCGCAACTGGTTGTCCTACCTTTGTAACTAGTAGGACAACTTGACAAGAGCTCGCGGTTGTCCTACCTATGCAAAAGGTAGGACAACTCGTGGTAATTGCCTTGCAAGCTATTGAACTCGCGACTCAAACTACATTCGCCGAGCTTCTTCAGCGGGCTCTTGATGCCGAGTTCGATGATATGTACAGCGAACGCGGAACCTTTCGCAAAAAGCTCTCCAAGGGACGCTACTACTGGCACCACCAGCAGAAGATCGCCGGCAAGGTCGTTAGCACCTATGTCGGACCCGTCACGGACAAGTCGATTACCGAACGGGTCAATCGCTTCTCGGAAATAAAATCCGACTTCAAGGGACGCCAGGAGATGGTTCGCGCCCTCGTCGCGGCCGGCCTGCCGTCCCCAGATCCCATTTCCGGCTTGATCGTTGAAGCGATGTGGAAGGCCGGCTTCTTCCGTTTGCGCGGAGTTCTGGTCGGCACGGTTGCATTTCAAGCCTACGCCGGCGTCCTCGGCATCAAACTCTCCGGTCGTCCGCTGCAAACCCAGGACGCGGACTTCGCGCAATTCTGGGGCATCTCGGAGAATATCGGTGAGACCATGCCGCCGATCATCGATGTCTTGCGCGGGGTCGATCCGACCTTCAAGGAAGTCCCCAACGTCAACGACCCGTTCGTCTCTACGACCTACCGCAACCAGGCAAAATACAGGGTTGATATCCTGACCCCCAATCGAGGCTCGGATGATCATGGCGCCAAACCGGCGCATATGAAGGCGCTCGGCGGTTCCGGAGCGCAACCGCTTCGCCACCTCAACTATCTCATCCACCAGCCGGAGCGGTCAGTGCTTCTCTATGGCGGCGGCATTCCGGTGACGGTGCCGCGCGCGGAGCGCTACGCGATCCACAAGCTCATTGTCGCCGCCGAGCGTCAGGAACAGGTCAAATCGAACAAGGACATCCTCCAGGCTGCAACGCTCATACAAGCGCTCGAGAAACGCCGTCCTTTAGAGCTCGCCAGCGCGTGGCAGACGGCGTGGAACGAGGGATCGCGATGGAGAGAAAAGCTCGAATCCGGACGTGAGCGTCTCCCCGAAGAAAGCCGCGCAACGCTCGAAGGGGTCTTGCACCGCGCATCGGAGAGCAAGCGACGCCGAGGCAAGACCTGAGCGAAGAATCGATTGCGCTCCGCTGATCGGCCGCCTCAGGGGCGGCCCGGGTCAAAACCATTCTTCGATCTGTTTCACCGAGTTGGCGATCGTGACCGTGCGCTTGGCCTGGACGAGATGGAGCCGCTCCACCATCTTGCCCTCGACGGTGATGACGCCCTTCCTGGCATTCTCGGGCTGATCGAAGGCCACCATGATCTTGCGCGACCACTCCACCTCCTCGTCGGTCGGCGAGAAGATCTCGTTGCAGGGCGCGACTTGTGCAGGGTGGATCAAAGTCTTGCCGTCCATGCCGAGCGTGCGCCCGTGCTCGCATTCCTCGCGGAAGCCCGGCTCGTCCTTGAAGTCGTTGTAGACGCCGTCGATGATGTCGAGGCCGTAGGCGCGCGCTGCGACAACGGTCATGGCCAGCCAGGGAACGACCGCGAAGCGGTTGTGCAGCGCGCGGGCGCGCGATTCCTTCAAAAGATCGTTCGTGCCCATGACGAGGCACACGAGCCGGTTCTCGGGATCGGCGCCGGCGGCGGCTATCTCGCGGGCATTGAGCATCGCCATCGGCGTTTCCATCATCGCCCAGAGCTTGGTCTTTTCAGGCGCATGGACGGATTTCAGAATTTTTGCGGCGCTGATGATGTCGCCGGGATGGGCAACTTTGGGCACGAGAATGGCGTCGGGCGCGGCCTCGGCCGCGGCGAGGATATCGGCGGTCCCCCAGGCGGTCTCGAGCGCGTTCGGCCGGATCACGACCTCGCGCCGCCCATAGCCGCCTTGCTTGACGGCAGCGGCGACCTTGACGCGGGCGTCGGGCTTGGCGTCGGGTGCAACCGAATCCTCGAGATCGAGTATCACTGCGTCGGCCGGCAGGGACTTGGCCTTCTCTAGCGCCCGCTCGTTGGCTCCCGGCATGTAGAGCACGCTGCGGCGTGGTCTCGGCTGGTTCATGGGTTGCCTCCGATGTCTGGTGCATTGCAACATTAGTGGAAAGGCTAGCCTGGACCAATTGATCTATTGGCGCACGCAACAGGCTCGTTGATCCTGTGCGCAAAATTGCTCGGAACGCCCGCATGGCACGCATCATCGCTCTCTCATCCATGGTCGCCAGAGGCCATGTCGGTCTCTCTGCCATAGTGCCGGCCCTGCAGCGGCTCGGACACGACGTCATCGCGTTTCCCACGGTGATGCTCTCGAATCATTTGGGTCATGCACATGCGGCCGGCATGCCGATGCCTCCCGAGACGCTGTTCAAGATGCTCGACGCTCTCGATGCCAACGGCTGGCTCGGCGATGTGGACGGCGTGCTCACGGGCTATCTGCCGAGCGCCAAGCATGTCGATTTCGCAGTGAGCCTCGTCGAGCGCGTCAGACGCCAAAGAGAAGACGTGCACTACTTCTGCGATCCCGTGCTCGGCGACGATCCCAAGGGTCTTTACGTCGGTCGGGAGACGGCGGAGGCCGTGCGCGACGCGCTCCTGGCACTCGCCAACACGGCCACACCGAACCGGTTCGAGCTTGCCTGGCTTTCAGACACGCCCGTGCATGACATCTCGTCAGCGATCGGTGCCGCGCGGGCTCTTCCTGCCTCCATGATACTCGCGACATCGATACCCGCAGCGAACGACGCGATCGCAAATGTGCTGATCGAGCAGGACAACGCCATGCAGTGCGTCGTGCCGCGGCACGCTGACGTCGCTCACGGAACTGGCGATCTGCTCACTGCCCTTTTCGCGGGTTATCGCCTCAAGGGCGCATCGGAGAAGGAAAGCCTGGCTCGCGCGACGGCGGCCGTGGCGTGCGTTATCGAGGCCAGTGCCGGGCGCGACGAGCTCGACCTCGTCGGTGCGCAAGAGGCATGGTCATGCGCCGAGCCACTCGTCGTCGAAAACCTCTGAGTGCAGACGGCCCGCGAATTGCATTGACCCCTGACGGCGCAGCGCGCAAAGAGCAAGAAGCATCTTCAATCGAGCACGGTGACGATGAGCAGAATGGCGGCGGGCAAGTCGAAACGGTTCAAGGGTGCGCTAGATTTCGCACAGCACGAAGCTTCCGGCGGCGTGATGTTGCTTGTAGCCGCGTTGTTTGCACTTTTCCTCGCCAATTCGCCGCTCGCGTTCCTCTACGGCGCGCTGCTCGACACGCCGGTCAGCGTCAGGGTCGGCGCGCTCGCCCTCGACAAGAACCTCCTGCACTGGGTCAACGACGGCCTGATGGCCATCTTCTTTTTCCACGTCGGGCTCGAGATCAAGCGCGAGCTCCTGGTCGGCGAGCTGTCGAGTCGTGAAGCAGGCCTGCGCTGCCTCTCATCGGCGCGCTCGGCGGCATGATCGTTCCGGCGCTGATCTATCGTGCGCGATCAACGCGAACGATGCGCGCGCGCTCGGCGGCTGGGCAATTCCGACTGCAACCGACATCGCCTTTGCCGTCGGCGTGCTCGCGCTCGTGGGCTCGCGCGTGCCGCCGGCGCTCAAGGTGTTCCTGCTAGCGCTCGCCATCATCGACGACATCGGCGCCATCGTGATCATCGCGATCTTCTACACGTATAGCCTTTCGGTGGAGGCCCTGGCCTTGGCGGCGATCGGCGTGGCGGTGCTGGCGATGCTCAACAGCCGCGGCGTGACGCGCATCGCACCCTATGTGCTGACGGGACTTTTCATCTGGGTATGCGTGCTGAAGTCGGGCGTGCATGCGACGCTCGCGGGCGTCGTGACGGCGTTCGCGGTGCCCCTCACCGGGGGTCACGGCCGCGATGCGAACGGATATTCGCCCGCTGCTCACCTGCAGGAGAGCCTGCACCCGTGGGTAAATTTCGGCGTGCTACCCGCGTTCGCCTACGCCAATGCCGGCGTGTCGCTCGCGGGCGTGACGTTCGCGCAGCTCGCAAGCCCGATCCCGCTCGGGATCGCGCTCGGTCTCTTTCTCGGCAAGCCGATCGGCGTGTTCACCTTCTCGTGGGCGGCAATCCAGCTCGGGCTCGCCACGCGGCCCGAAGGAACAGGGTGGACTCAGCTACTCGGCGCGGGCATCCTCGCCGGCATCGGCTTCACGATGAGCCTCTTCATCGGCATGCTGGCGTTCCCGGAGCCGCAGTATGCGGCCGACATCCGCATCGGCGTGCTCAGCGGATCGATCCTGTCGGCGGTGCTCGGATACGTGATCCTCAGACGGCCTTCAGGCAACAAGCCCTAGGGCGTCTTTCGATCCGATGGAATCGGATCGGACGCCCTAGGTTCCTTGCTCGTCGCATTTTCTGCGACGAACCGATGTTCACTTCGTCGGAAAATGCTCTAGCGTCCCGTCGCCTCGGCGCGGGCACGGAGGCCACTGCGGCTCTTGTACTTCTGCGTCAACCCTTCCCACTCGATCTCGAGCGAGCCGCCGGTCGTCTTGTGCTGGCGGTCCCAGTTGGTCAAGAGATCGATGCAGGCATGATCGATGTAGTCGAGATCGTCGATGTGGACGTGCACATGGGTGTTGGGCTTGAGCTGCTCGAGCTCGCTCGCCAGCATGGGCAGGCGGATGAGCGTTGCCGCGCCCTTGAGATGGAGATCGACGCGGTCGCCCTTCTCTTCTTTCCGCACCTCGAGATGCGAGAAGGCGTAAAGCAGCTTCAGGAGCGACAGAACCAAACCGACGAGCACGCCCGCAAGCAGGTTCGTGGCGACGATGGTTGCGATGGTGATGAAGTAGATCGCCACCTCGCTGGTGCCGAACTTCCGCAGCGTCGGCACGATCTTCGGATAGGCGAGCTTGTAGCCCGTGTAGACGAGCACGGCGGCGAGCGCGGAGATCGGGATGTAGTTGAGCGTGAACGGCAGCAGGCTCGCGAAAATGAGGAGCCACACGCCGTGCAGGATGGCCGAGGCGCGCGTGACGGCGCCGGCTTCCACGTTGGCGCTCGAGCGGACGATAACGCCTGTCATCGGCAGCACGCCGAGCAGGCCGCAGATCGCGTTGCCGACGCCCTGGGCGGAGAGCTCCCTGTCGTACTTGGTGCGCGGGCCCCGGTGCATCTGGTCGACGGCGGTGGCACAGAGCAGCGTCTCGGCGCTGGCGATGAAGGCGATCGAGATCGCACCGATCAGGATCGGAGCCTCGACGATGCGCATCAGGTTTTCCGGCGTGGGTAGCGCGACCGTGGACCAGATGTTGTCGGGAACGTTGACGTAGATGATGTCCGAGAGCCCGAGAACGTATGCCACGATCACCGCGACGATGACGCCGACCAGCGGCGCGGGCATCACGCGCCAGGATTTCGGCGCGTAAGACCAGCCGATGATGGTGAGGATGGTCAGCAGGCCGATGCCGCCGGCCTTGAGACGGTGGTCGCCGGCCTCGATCGCGTTCATCAGCGCACCCGGCATGCCGAGCAGGTTCTGGATGCCGGTGCCGATCGGCTTGCCGTCCAGCATGACGTGGAACTGCGCCACCAGGATCAGCACGCCGATGCCGGCGAGCATGCCGTGAATGACGGCGGGGGAAACCGCGCGGAACCACTGGCCGAGCTTGAAGACGCCGGCCGTGAACTGCAGCAGGCCCGCAAACAGCACGACGACGCCGAGCATCTCGACGCCGTTGGCCTGCACGAACTGCAGCACGAGAACGCTGAGGCCGGCGGCGGGGCCGCTCACCTGCAGGGGCGAGCCGGCCAAAAAGCCGACGACGAGGCCGCCGATAATGCCCGTTATGATGCCGGCCGTCGGCGGCATGCCGGACGCGATCGAGATGCCCATGCAGAGCGGCAGCGCGACCAGGAAGACGACGACGGAAGCCAGGAGGTCGCGGCCATAGGTGGACGACGCGTCAGTCGCAGTCGATTGTGTAGAAGACATGTATTCCCATCCACCCCGTTGCCGTCGCGGCCTCAGCCGCATTGCCGCCCCCCAAATCGGCCGGGACGATAGACACTAAGCAGCCCAACCGCAACCTGGGAGGACCCTGCCAGGAAGGCCGATCCCCGGGGCGTTAGTAAACGCCCGTGCGGCTAAATTCACATTGGCGCGCAACCCGGCGCCGTGCTTCCTATCGGCTCTGGCCAGCCACCGCGGCAGCATTCGATCGCCGCCCTCGAGCAGCCCCACAAATCGAGCCAAAGATGAGCAGCTTTCCCGAGAACCTCACCGACCGCTTCCGCCGCTTCAAGCACCGGCATTTCGTTCCCAATGCCGACCACTACGAGGAGCTCGCAACCTACGGCCAGAACCCCGAGGTGATGGTGATCTCCTGCTGCGACAGCCGCGTCGACCCGGAAACGATTTTCAGCGCCATGCCGGGCGAGCTGTTCGTGGTGCGCAACGTCGCGAACCTCGTGCCGCCCTACGAGACCGGCGGCAAGTACCACGGCGTCAGCACGGCGATCGAGTTCGCGGTGATGAACTTGCGGGTCAAGCACCTGATCATCATGGGCCATTCGGGCTGCGGCGGCGTGAAGGCTGCGCTCGACCAGAGCGCCGCCATCCAGACGGAAGCGCAGTTCATCTCGCGCTGGATGTCGATGCTCGACGATGCGCGGCTGCGCGTGGTCGCCGCCAATCAGATGGCGCCAACGGCGACCAAGCTGGCATTGCTCGAGAAGGAAGGAATCAAGACGTCGATCAAGAACCTCCGGACCTTCCCCTTCGTCAGCGATCTCGAGGACAAGGGCAGGCTCAACCTGCACGGCGCCTACTTCGACATCGCCAGCGGGACGCTGTCGGTGCTCAATCACTCGCGAGGCGAGTTCTTTCCGCTTTGAGGTTTGCAGGTTCAGCTGCTTCGGAGCGGTCCGGCGCGCGGCTTTCTCGATGGCGGGGATGAGCGACTTCTCGACGCTCTCGGCCGATATCGCGCCGACGTGCTTGAAGGCGATCTTGCCCGTGCCGTCGATGACGAACGTCTCGGGCATGCCGTAGACGCCCCACTCGATGGCGTTGCGGCCGGTGTCCACGCCGACGGCGGCATAGGGATTGCCGTAGCGGCCGAGATAGCGCCGTGCGGCGGCCGTCTGATCCTTGTAGTTCACGCCGTAGATCTCGACGCCGGTGCGGCTGGCGAGGTCCTTGAGCAGAGGGTGCTCCACGATGCATTCGGTGCACCAGGACGCCCAGAAGTTGACGACCGTCACCTTGCCTCGCGCGAGATCGGCGCTCGTGAAGCCCGGGAACGGGACGGCCGTCCTCGACGAGGCCCTCGAGCGCCGCGAAATCGGTCGCCGGGACAGGACGCCCGATCAACGCCGAGGGAAGCTTCCTCGGATCGCCCGAGGTCAGCGCGAAGGCGAACATTCCGGCGATGACGACAAAGATCAGAAGCGGTGCCGCGACCCAGCCGATCGAGCGACGGGCGCCGGGCTTTGCGAGCGGCGGGGAACCTCGGTCATGAGGTGCCGTCTTTGGCCGCGGCGGAGCGCCGCTTCACGCCGCGCGCCTCGAGGGCTTCGAGAGCGTGTGCCTGGCGCCAGCCGTCAAACAGCAGCCAGGCGACGAGGCCAGCGAGCACGGCGATCATTGCCGCATAGGCGGCAACAATGAATGCGGTGTGGGGTCCAAGATCCATGGGGCTACTTTGCGGCTATCGAGGCGCCGAGGCGTTCGCTGCGCTCGACCTCGGACAATGTGAGCGCCTTGACGCGCCGGCGCAGGATCTCGTTGCGCATCGCCTTCATGTGGAGCGCGAAGAACAGCAGGCTGAAGCCAACGGCCGAGATCAGAAGCGGCGTGCGCATCGACGGATCGACGGTCGAGGTGAAGGCGGTCGACGACTGGTGCAGCGTGTTCCACCACTCGACCGAGAACTTGATCACGGGAAGGATGGCGACGCCGACGAGGGCGAGCACGGCCGTCAGCTTGCCGGCAAGCGTCTCGTCCTCGATCGAAGAACGCAAGGCGATGAGCCCGAGGTAGAGGAAGAACAGGATCAGCACCGAGGTCAGGCGCGCGTCCCAGACCCAGTAGGTGCCCCACATGGGCTTGCCCCAGAGCATGCCGGTGATGAGCGCCGCGAGCGTGAAAGCGGCTCCGATCGGTGCCGCGGCCTTGGCCGAGACGTCGGCGAGGGGATGGCGAAACACCAGCAGACCGAAGCTCGAAGCCGCGATCAAGGCGTAGGCCATCATCGCCAGCCAGGCCGAGGGCACGTGGATGTACATGATCTTGAACGTCTCGCCCTGCTGGTAGTCGGGCGGCGTGACGAAGAAGACCAGGTACATCGCGTAAGCGATCCACACGGCTCCGGTCGCGGCCACCCACGGCAGGAGGCGGCCGGAAAGGTCCATGAAGCGGGTCGGATTGGCGAGGCGCTGGGTCAGCGTCTGCATTGGAATTGATCTAAGGCCTCCAGGCCTGGAAGCGCAAATGCTTGAACATTACCAATGGTCAATGCCGCATAATTGCGGCGCATCAAAGTCGGCGCCACGGCGTTAATTGGCCGCCTCACTGCATCTGCAGGCGCAGGGCTGCCGCCGCGGCGATCGGACCCAAGACCAGAGAGGCGAGCGAGATCGCGCAGAGGATCAGGAACGACGCCTCGAAGCCGTCCAGGCCAAGAGACAGCGGAGCTCATGGCCGAGATACCGAAAATCAGGGTCGGGACGTAAAGGGGCAGCACGAGAAGCGCGAGCAGCAGGCCGCCACGGCGCGCGCGCAGCGTCAGTGCGGCACCGGCGGCGCCGAGAAAGCTGATGGCGGGCGTGCCGGCGAGCATCGTCGCGACGAGCGGCGGGATAGGCCGCAAGATCGAGATTGAGCAATATTCCCAGCACGGGCGCCAGGATGGCGAGCGGAATCCCGGTCGAGATCCAGTGCGCGAGCGCTTTCGCCGCGGCGGCCAGCTCGAGCGGCAGCGGCGCTGTCGCCATGACCTCGAGCGAGCCGTCCTCATGGTCGGCTTCGAACATGCGCGGCAAGGAGAGCAGCGCCGCGAGAAGGAGTGCGATCCAGAGCACGCCGGGCGCAATGCGACCGAGCAGCTTCAGGTCGGGCCCGAGTCCCAGCGGCATGAGGGCGACGACGAGGAGATAGAAGCCGAGCGCGGTGCCGACGGCCGAGCCCTCGCGCAGCGCAAGCGCGAGATCGCGTCTGACGAGCGTCCAGAAGCCGGTCATGCGGCCTCCGCCGCCGTGCCGCCGAGCCGGAGGTATTTTGCGCCCTCGATGCCCAGGGCGGAGGTGGGTGGCCGCGACCAAGATGCCGCCGCCCGCGACATGCGCGGTGACAACCTCGGCAAGGAGCGCCGTCGATGCGGCGTCGAGGGAGACCGTCGGCTCGTCCAGGAGCCAGACGGGCCGCTTCGTCAGCCAAGACGCCGAGCCAGGCCGAGACGCCGCCTCTGTCCGGCCGAAAGAAAACCTGCAGGAATATCCGCGAGTGGCTGCGAGACCGAAGCGCTCGAGTGCGGCTGCAACGCGCTCGCTGCGTCGGCACGAGCGGATCGCGGCCGCCCAGATAGTCGGCCCAGAACGCGAGATTGGCGGCAACTGTCAGGCTCGACTTCGTGCCGGTGAGATGGCCGACGTAGTGGCATTGCTGTGCCGAGATCCAGCTCGCTGTCGCCGCCGTCGAGGCGAACGCTGCCAGACTCGGGCTGCAAAAATCCGGCGATGGTGCGAATGAGCGTTGTCTTGCCGGAGCCGTTCGGCCCCGTAAGCAGCAACGACTCCCCGGCCGCGACGCTGAAAGACACATCGGCGATGATGACGCGCGCACCACGAATGACGTTTAGATTTTCGGCGATAAGTTGCACGGGATGAGACCGATTGAGCGCGACGCGGACCGGCTTAGAAGATAGGTGGATTGCTGAAAAATCCGCCAAGAGCACTGCTGGCTCTCAGCCGCGGCGGCATATATAAAAGCCTTGCTTCACATTTCGCCAGTGCAAAAAGGGCTTACAAGCGTTCCGCTGCGGCCCTCGCCGGCGACGACGATCTTGGGGAGATCTATCCTTGGACGCAAATTCGAACGGCATCGCTCATCCCGCGTCCCTCGACAGCTTCAAGTGCCGCAAGACGCTCCAGGCCGGCGGCAAGACCTACACCTACTTCTCCCTTCCGGACGCCGAGAAGAACGGCCTGCCGGGCATCTCCAAGCTTCCCTACTCGATGAAAGTGCTGCTCGAGAACCTGCTTGCGCCATGAGGACGGGCGCACGGTCACCCGCGACGACATCGTCGCGATGTCGCAGTGGCTCGACAACAAGGGCAAGGCCGAGAAGGAGATCGGCTTTCGCCCGGCACGCGTGCTGATGCAGGACTTCACGGGCGTGCCCGCCGTCGTCGATCTCGCCGCCATGCGCGACGGCATGCTGGCGCTCGGCGGCGACGCGAATAAGATCAATCCGCTCGTTCCCGTCGATCTCGTCATCGACCACTCGGTCATCGTCGACGAGTTCGGAAGCCCGAGCGCGTTCGCCAAGAACGTGGACCTCGAATACGAGCGCAACGGCGAGCGCTACATCTTCCTCAAGTGGGGCCAGGACGCGTTCGCGAATTTCCGCGTGGTGCCGCCCGGCACGGGCATCTGCCATCAGGTGAACCTCGAATACCTCGCGCAGACCGTGTGGACGGCGGCCGGCCCCGACGGCACGACGCTCGCCTATCCGGACACGCTGGTCGGCACGGACAGCCACACGACCATGGTCAACGGGCTCGTCGGTTCTCGGCTGGGGCGTCGGCGGCATCGAAGCGGAAGCGGCCATGCTCGGCCAGCCGCAGTCGATGCTGATCCCCGAGGTGATCGGCTTCAAGCTCACGGGCGCGCTGAAGGAAGGCGTGACGGCCACGGACCTCGTGCTCACCGTGACGCAGATGCTGCGCCGGAAGGGCGTGGTCAACAAGTTCGTCGAGTTCTTCGGGCCCGGCCTCGATCACCTGACGCTCGCCGACCGCGCGACGATCGCCAACATGGCGCCCGAGTACGGCGCGACATGCGGGTTCTTCCCCGTCGACGGCGAGACGCTCAACTACCTCACAATGTCGGGCCGCGAAGCCGAGCGCATCGCGCTCGTCGAGGCCTACGCGAAAGCGCAAGGGCTTTTCCGGCTCGCCAGCTCGCCCGACCCCGTCTTCACGGACACGCTCGAGCTCGAGCTCGATACGGTCGTCCCGTCGCTCGCCGGCCCCAAGCGGCCCGAGGGGCGGATCGCGCTCTCCGACGTCAAGAGCGGCTTCGCCACCGCGCTCGAGGGCGAATACAAGAAACCCGGCGGGTCGGGGAAGCGCTACAAAGTCGAAGGACGCAATTTCGATATCGGCCACGGCGATGTCGTGATCGCAGCCATCACGAGCTGCACGAACACGTCGAATCCGAGCGTGCTGATCGCCGCGGGCCTGCTGGCGCGCAACGCGGTCGCCAAGGGCCTCAAGGCCAAGCCGTGGGTCAAGACCTCGCTCGCGCCGGGGAGCCAGGTCGTCGCCGCCTATCTCGAGAAGGCGGGCCTGCAGGAGTATCTCGACAAGGTCGGATTCAATCTCGTCGGGTTCGGCTGCACGACCTGCATCGGGAACTCGGGTCCGTTGCCGCCCGAGATCTCGAAGACCATCAACGACAACGGTCTCGTCGCCGCGGCCGTACTATCGGGCAACCGGAATTTCGAGGGACGCGTCAGCCCGGACGTGCAGGCGAACTATCTCGCCTCGCCGCCGCTCGTCGTCGCCTACGCGCTTGCCGGCACCGTGACCAAGGATCTTGCGAGCGAGCCCCTCGGCATGGGCAAGGACGCCCGGCCGGTCTATCTCAAGGACATCTGGCCCACGAACCACGAGATCCAGCGCTTCATCGCCGACAACATCTCGCGCGACCTGTTCAAGTCGAAGTATGCGGACGTGTTCAACGGCGACGCCCGCTGGCGCGAGATCAAGGCCGGGACGCGGCCTCACCTACGGCTGGAACGGCAAGTCCACCTACGTGCAGAACCCGCCCTACTTCGAGGGCATCAGCAAGACGGCGCGTCCGATCATCGACCTCAAGAACGCGCGCGTGCTGGCGCTCTTCGGCGACAAGATCACGACCGACCACATCTCGCCTGCCGGCTCCATCAAGGCGGCGTCGCCTGCCGGCAAGTATCTCATCGCGGAGGGCGTGGCGCCCGCCGACTTCAACCAGTACGGCACGCGGCGCGGCAATCACGAGGTGATGATGCGCGGCACGTTCGCCAACATCCGCATCAAGAACCACATGGTGCGCGACGAGGCGGGCAACGTGGTCGAAGGCGGCTACACGATCCATCATCCCTCGGGCGAGCGCATGGCGATCTACGACGCCGCCAAGCGCTACGCGGAGGAGGGCGTGCCGCTCGTCGTCTTCGCGGGCGTCGAGTACGGCAACGGCTCATCACGCGACTGGGCGGCCAAGGGCACGAACCTGCTCGGCGTGAAGGCCGTCATCGCGCAATCCTTCGAGCGCATCCATCGCTCGAACCTCGTCGGCATGGGCGTGATCCCGTTTACCTTCGAGAGCGGCACGACGTGGCAATCGCTCGGCCTCAAAGGTGACGAAAAAGTAACGCTCAGCGGGCTCAAGGACCTCAGGCCGCGCAAGACCGTCGAAGCCAAGATCACGCGCGGGGACGGCACGACGTTTACCGTGCCGCTCATCTGCCGGATCGATACGCTCGACGAGATCGAGTACTTCAAGAACGGCGGCATCCTGCAGTACGTGCTGCGAAACCTTGCCGCCTGAAGGCGCGTACCCTAGGTAGTTCGCGGCCCATTCATCTCCGGGCTCGCTTGGCCAGGGGCGCGCGGTCATCGTCACCAATCCGTGAAGCAAGTCCGACTGGCAATCCGGGCCGTACCTGCCAATATAAGCAACGCGGTTTAGGTCATGGTTTGCATGCGTCTGCGGCGTCTCCTCGCACTCGTTGGTCTCTGCTGGCTCCCGGTTTCCGCTCAGGCGCAAGCCGACGCGCAGCCCGCTTGATGCCGGGCAAGCGGATCTCGCGCCTCCGATCCGCGCCGTGATCGAGCTCTTCACGAGCCAGGGCTGCTCGTCGTGCCCGCCGGCGGACGCGCTCCTCAAGACCTATGCCGAGAGCAAGGACGTCCTCGCGCTTTCGCTGCCGGTCGATTACTGGGACTATCTCGGCTGGAAGGACACGTTCGCCTCGCCGCGCAACACCGAGCGGCAGACGAGCCTATGCCAAGGGCTTCGGCATCGGGCCGGTCTACACGCCGCAAGCGGTGATCAACGGCACGGGCCAGGCGCTCGGCTCGAGCAAGAAGGACATCGACGAGGCGATCGAGCAGTCGGCCACTGCCCTTGAAAAGCGCCGCGTGCACCGTGCGCTTCCTGCGCGAGCCGAACAGCATCATCATCGCGACCAGCGGTGCGCCCGATGGCGCCGAGGTCAAGGACGCGACGATCTGGCTCGCCGTCGTGCAGAAGTCGGGAAGCGTGCCCATCAAGCGCGGCGAGAACACCGGCAAGTCGCTGACCTACACCAACATCGTGCGTCAGCTCACGCCAGTCGGACTGTGGAACGGCAAGCCGCTGACCATTCAGCTCGCGCAGGCCGCCGTCATGAGGCCCGAGACCGAGGACCTCATCGTTCTCATCCAGGAGACCGACTGGCCCCATCATCGGCGCCGCGCGGCTGGGTCAGTAGCGCGCACGCTACGCCTCACGCGCGAGCCGCAGGTCATGCGTCGAGGCCGCGCTTTTTCAGCAAACCCTCGATCTGCGGCGGCCGGCCGCGGAAAGCGACGTAGGCCTCGAGCGCGTCCTGTCGGTTGCCCGCCGAATAGATGAACTTCTTGAGCTTCGACGCCGTCTTGCGATCGAAGATGTTGCGCGCCTCCTTGAAGGCCTCGAAGGCGTCGGCGTCCATGACCTCGGACCACAGGTAGCTGTAGTAGCCCGCCGCATAGCCGCCGATGATGTGCTGGAAGTGCGGCACGCGATGGCGCGGCACGATTTCGGACGGCATGCCGATGCGCTGCATGAGCTCGGCTTCGAACTTGCCGACGTCGAGCGTCTTGGCCTCCTCGAGCGCATGCAGCTCGAGATCGAGGAGAGTCGAGGCCGTGTACTCGACGGTCTGGAAGCCCTGATTGAAGGTGCGCGCCGCCTCGAGCCGCTCGATGAGCTTCTTCGGCATAGGCTTGCCGGTCTTGTAGTGGACGGCGAAGCGCGTCAGCACCTCGGGCTCCGACAGCCAGTGCTCGTAAAGCTGCGAGGGAAGCTCGACGAAGTCGCGCAGCACGTTCGTCATCGAGAGCGACGGGTAGGTCACGTCGGACAGCATTCCGTGCAGGCCGTGGCCGAACTCGTGGAACAGCGTGCGCGCGTCGTCGAACGACAAGCAGCGTCGGCTCGCCTTCGGCGCCGCGGGCGCAGCTCATGACGTTGGTCACGAGCGGGCGGACGCTGCCCTTGAGCTTGTGCTGGGTGCGGAAACGCCGACATCCAGGCGCCGGAGCGCTTCGACGGGCGCCCCATGATAGTCGCCGTAGAACAGGCCGACGTGCTCGCCGCTCTTGGTGCGAACCTCCCAGACGCGGACGTCGGGATGGTAGACGTCGATGTCGTGGCGCTCCTCGAACTTGAGAGAGAAGAGCCGCGACGCCGTATCGAATGCGGCGGCGATCATGTTGTCGAGCGAGAGGTAGCTGCGCACCTCGGCCTCGTCGAGGTCGTAGCTGGCCTTGCGCTCCTTCTCGGCGAAGTAGCGCCAATCCCAGGGCGCGATCTCGAAATTCCCGCCTTCGGCGCGCGCGAGCGCCTGAAGCGCGTCCTTCTCGCGGCGGGCGCGCTTCACCGCCGCCGGCCATACCTGGTCCAAGAGATCGCGGACCGCCTGCGGCGTCTTCGCCATCGTGTCCTCGAGCGCGTAGGCGGCAAAGGACTGATAGCCGAGGAGCCGCGCCAGCTCGGCGCGCAGCGCCACCATCTCGGCGGCGATCGCGCGGTTGTCGGTCTTGCCGCCGTTCTCGCCGCGGCGGATCCAGGCCTTGAACGCCTCCTCGCGCAGATCGCGGCGTGCGGAGAACTGCAGGAACGTCTCGACGCTCGAGCGGGCCAGCGTGATGAGCGTGCGCGCCGGGCATGTCCGGCGGCCGCGGCCGCGCGTGCCGCCGCGGCGCGCACCGTTTCCGGCAAACCTGCGAGATCCTTTTCATCCTTGAGCACGAGGCGCCAGGACTGCTCGTCGGCGAGTACGTTCTGCGAGAACTGGGTGGCGAGCGTCGCCATGCGCGTATTGATCTCGGCGACGCGCTTCTTGGCCTTGGGGCGAGCTTGGCGCCGGCGCGCACGAAGGCGAGTGTAGGTGCGCTCGAGAAGGCGTGCCTGCTCGGAATCGAGGCCGAGACGCTCGCGGCGCTCGTAGAGATCGGCGATGCGCTGGAAAAGCTTGCGATCGAGGAAGATCGCGCTCTGATGGGCGGCGAGCTTCGGCGAGATATCGCGCTCGATCGCCTGCAGGGCCTCGCTCGAATCGGCGCCGGCGAGATTGAAGAAGACATCGGCGACCTTGTTCAGGAGATCGCCGCTCTTTTCGAGCGCGAGGAGCGTATTGGCGAATGTCGGCTTTGCGGTCTTGCCGGCGATGGCGCGCATCTCAGCCTTGTGCTCCCTGAGAGCACGCGAGAATGCGGGAGCAAAGTGCTCGGGCTTGATGCGGCTGAAGGGCGGCGATCGAAACGGAGTGCGCCAACTATCGAAAAATGGGTTCGTCTGGCGCTTCGGCGCCGATTTCTTTGCACGGGCAGACTTCGTTCGTGCCATCGCGGGCGACCCTCGCTCGTTTCAATCCGGACGGTCGATGGTTATACGACGCCTAGCGCGCCGGCAAAGACAAAGGGCCGGCTTGCGCCGACCCTTTGCCCAGAGACCAGGGAGTTACACCTGGGGGAGTTGCCTCAGTCGGCCCGGTCCCCGCGCGAGATCATCCTGGGGGCTGGGGGCTGAGGTTCCAGGAGCCACCTCGCCAGAGGACCGGATCGCCAAGCAACACGATTACGCTCGCACGCGTTTGGGGCGTATCGGCGGCTCCACAGCGACGCCATTCTGTCGAAGAAAGGGTATTCCGTTGGCGCATTGTTGCTCCGCGGCGCGACTGACGCGAAGCGATTTCACGAATGTCTGGTGATTGCAGAAAAATCGGCCCGGTCCAGAAAGCCAACGCTCGGAGGGGGTTGGGGGGCTGAATCCGAGACAGTCGAATGGACCGGGCCTCAAGTCGATACTGCTGATTCTACCCGGCAATACGGCTGGCCGAGGGTGGCTTTGTGGCTGCCTCGTGAAGATTGAATCCGCTCATTTCATGCACATGGCCTGGCGCGTTCATATGCACGCTCGGGCCTTGAAAGAGGGCGCGCTTCGGATGATCATGACTGCTTCGTGAAAGGGAGGCGCCTTTGAGCGAATCCGAGCCGATACGTTTGCGCCCGCGCCCTGCGGGCGGGTCCTTGAGTGCCGCCGCACTCGGTATCCCAAGACGAGCCCCGCCGACGACAGCCTTCAGCCGCGACGAGCTCGAAGCCATTCTCGCGGTCTATGCCCGCAAGGTGGCGGCAGGCGAGTGGCGCGACTACGCGCTCGAGATGGGGCGCGAAAAGGCCGTGTTCTCGATTTTCCGCCGCTCCAGCGAATACCCGCTCTATCGCGTCGAGAAAAACCCGAAGCTCGCGCGCAAGCAGGGCGCCTACAGCGTCGTGGCCGCGACGGGGCTCATCGTGAAGCGCGGGCCGGACCTGCGGCGCGTCCTGGCAGCGATCGACGGCATGCGGCTCGTCGACCGTTAAACCGACGCTAGGCTGCGCTTCTCGTCAAGCCGCAGATATGCAAAGGGCCCCTTGCGGGGCCCTTCACGTAAGTCCGTTAAGCTCGGTCTCGTCCCGGCGCTTACTCGCGGTTGCCGAAGAGCTGCAGGAGCGCCGTGAACATGTTGATGAAGTCGAGGTAGAGCGAGAGCGCACCCATGATGGCGCTCTTGGCCACGAGCTCGGCGTTGCCGCGCAGCTCGTAGTACGTCTCCTTGATGCGCTGCGTGTCGTAGGCCGTGAGGCCGGCGAACACGAGCACGCCCACGACCGAGATCGCGAACTGAAGCGCGGTCGACTGCAGGAAGAGATTGACGAGGGCGGCGACGATGATGCCGATCACGCCCATCACCAGGAACGAGCCCCAGCCCGAGAGATCCTTGCGCGTCGTGTAGCCGTAGAGGCTAAGGCCTGCGAAGGCGGCCGCGGTGACGAAGAAGACCTGGGTGATCGACTGGCCGGTGAAGACGAGGAAGATCGACGACAGCGACACGCCCATCACGGCCGCGAACAGCCAGAAGGCGATCTGCGCGGCGCCGACGCTCATCTTCTGGATCCTGAACGACAGGTAGAAGACGAAGGCGAGCGGAGCGAGAATGACGACCCAACGGAGCGGCGACTGGTAGAGCGCCTGGCCGAACGGGGTGAGGGCGATCTGACCGCCGACCCGCTCGGCAACTGCCATTGCCGAGACAAGATAGGCGGTGATGCCGGTCAGCGCGATACCGCCCGCCATGTAGTTGTAGACGCCGAGCATGTAGGCGCGCAGGCCCTCATCCACGGCGACGCCGCCACGGGCGACCGTCCCGGGCTGCGGAAATCTGCTGTCTGGCTGTGCCATCAAAAGTCCCCTTGGAAGCTTTCTGCAAACACTGGTTTGCCGATCGGAATATGATCCCGGGGGGCCCCTGTTTCAAGGACCCGCGGTCAAATCCACTCCGGTAAGAATACCTAAGTTAAGCGCAATTTACGAGGCAGATTAACGCTTTGTAATTGCTACTCGGACCGCAGATAGGGCACCGGACGGAGCGCGCAGCACGGCCCAAGTGCCGAAGCCGCCGAAACACGGCCACAAGACCGAGCGCCAAGACGAGTGCCTGGCCGACAGGTGCCCAGGCGAAATTGAACTCGATGTCCATCACGTGGCGCACCGCAACGTAAGCCGCGATCGCGCCGAGCACGACTGCAAAAAGCGCGGTCGCGGACGCCAGCATCAGATACTCGGCAAAGTGCGAAACGAGGATGCGCCGGCGGGTGGCGCCGAGCACCTTCAAAATCACGGCCTCGAGTATGCGGCGGCGCTGCGCGGTGGCGAGCGCACCGGCGAGCACCAGCGCGCCGGCGAGAAGCGTGACGCCGCCTGCCACCTGGACAGCCAGCATGACCTTGGTGAAGACCTTGCCGAACGCCTCGAGTGCATCCTTGACGCGAATGACCGTGATCGAGGGAAAGGCGCGTCCCGAGGACGCGCGCGAGGCGGGCCTCAGCTTCGAGCGTTGCGTCACGCGGCAGCGTGATCGTCGCCAGGAGATTGTGCGGGGCGCCCTGCAAGCGTGTTCGGCGAGAACACCATGACGAAGTTCAGCGCCAGGCTCTCCCACTTCACCTCGCGCAAGTTGGCGATGCGCGCCGTGATGTTGCGGCCGAGCACGTTGACGGTGACGGTGTCGCCGATGACGAGACCAAGGTGGTGGGCAAGCTGCTGCTCGAACGACACCAGCGGCTCGCCGGCGTAGTCCTTCGCCCACCATTCGCCTTCGACCAGCTTCGAGCCTTCGGGAACCGTGTCGGAATAGGTGAGGCCGCGATCGCCATTGAGGACCCACTGGGCCTCCGGCGGAGGCTTGATGCCGTCGACGCTCTTGCCCTTGAGCTCGATGAGACGGCCGCGCAGCATCGGCGCCTCGACGAGCTATGGCGCCCGGCGCCTCGCGGGCGACGAGGGCCGCAACATCGGCGTATTCGCCTTTGGGAACGTCGAGGACGAAGTAGTTCGGCGATTGCGTCGGGATGCGGCCCGTCAACTCCTGGACAAGAGACGCGTTCGCAAGTGCCACGGCCACGAGCAGCGACAGTCCCGCGCCGAGCGACAGCACGACGGATCGCGTGAGCCCGCCAGGGGCGCCCAGATTGCCGATCGCGAGCGCCAACTCGGGAATCCTTGGCCGCGGCACGCGCCTCGCCGCCCAATTGACGAACATGCCGAGGGCCGAGAAGAAGGCGAACACCAACAACAGCGCGAGGCAGAAGTAGAGCGCGATGCGCTGCGACTCGGCCATCAGGACGGCGAACGCGATCAGCGATAGAGCCACCAACAGGGTCAGCACGATGATGCGGCGGCGCGGCCAGACCCGCTCGGGCGCCACCTCGTCGCGGAAGAGAACGCTCGCGCTCACGAGCTCGGCGCGCCCGAGCGGCCACAACGTGAAGAGCAGCGCGACCAGGAGCCCGTAAGCCGCACCTGTGACGATGCTCGTCGCCGAGAACGAAAGCTCGGCCTTGATCGGCAGCACGTCGCCGTAGAGGCTCGTCAGCAGGACCGGGACCGTGAGGCCAACCGCAAGGCCGATGAGCACGCCGAGCGCGGCCATGGTCAGAACCTGCACGAGGAATATCGAGAACACGAGCCGGCTCGTCGCGCCGAGGCTCTTCATGGTCGCGATCACGTTGCGGCGGCGGTCGATGAAGGTCGCGACGGCGTTGGCGACGCCGACGCCGCCGACGAGGAGGGCCGTCAGTCCCAAGAAGCGTCAGGAACTGGCGCAGCCGCTCGAGAGTGCGGCTCACCTGAGGCGAGGGATCGCGCCGGTCGGCGATGGTGAAGCCGGCGTCGGTGAGCGCCGCCTTGGCGCGTTCCCGGAATGCAGCGAGAGCGGCGGTGCTTTCTCCGGCCTGTTCGGGCAGCTTCAGCGCATAGCGCCAGCGAACGAGCGTGCCGGGCTGCACGAGCCCGGTCCTCTCGAGCGTCGCCAGCGAGATGAAGACGCGAGGACCATAGGTGAGGCGGTCAGCGATGGCGTCGGGCTCGGCGACGATGGTGCCGCGGACGGCCACCTCGGCGTCGCCGATCTTCATCGTGTCGCCGGGCTTCAGGCCAAGGCGCTCGAGAAGCACAGGATCGGCCACAGCGCCGTCGCGCAGCGCTTCGCCGAAGGTCGTGCCGGCGACCTTCAGCTCGCCGGCGAGCGGGTAGGACTGATCGACCGCCTTGAGCTCGATCAGCGCCTGGTCCTCGCCGTCGAGGCGGCGCGCCATGGCACGGAGCGTCGCCGTCTCGCTGACGCGGCCCTGGGCCTCGATCCACTCGCGATTTGCGCCATCCGCGCGGGCGTGCATGCGCGCGAACGTCACGTCGCCGCCGAGGATCGACTCGCCCTGGCGCTCGAAGCCGCCTTTCAACGCTTCGGAGAGCGCGCCGACGCAGGTAATGACGGCGACGCCAAGCGCAACGCAGGCGATGAACACGTAGAAGCCCCGGAGGCCACTGCGCAGCTCGCGCATGGCGAGCGCCACGACCCGGCTGAAGGAGATCCGCCCCCGGCCGGGAAGTGCATCCAGGGTCTCCGGTCGCGCTCATGCCGCAGCCGCCTTCTGGTCGGAGACGATGCGCCCGTCGGCCATGCGGATCGTGCGCGCGCATTCGGCGGCGAGGCGCTCGTCGTGAGTGACGAGCACGAGGGTTGCCTCGCGCCGCTTCTGAAGGCCGAAAAGGAGATCGATGACATGGCGTCCGGTCTTGCCGTCGAGATTGCCTGTCGGCTCGTCGGCGAGGATGAGCTTCGGCTTCGGGAGCCAGGGCGCGGGCCAGCGCGACGCGCTGCTGCTCGCCGCCCGAAAGCTGCGCCGGGAAATGATCGACGCGGGGGCCGAGACCGACCTCCTCGAGATGCTCGCGCGCGACAGCGGCCGCGTTCGCGCGGCCCGCAAACTCGAGCGGCAGCGCCACGTTCTCGAGCGCGGTCATGGTCGGCACGAGATGGAACGACTGGAAGACGATGCCGATGTCGGCTCCGCGGGCGAGCGCCAGCTCGTCCTCGCCGAGGGCCGTAAAGTCACGTCCGGCGACGTTGACCTCGCCGCTCGTCGCCCGCTCGAGGCCGGCGAGTATCATCAGGAGCGACGTCTTGCCGGAGCCGGAGGGTCCGACGACGGCCATGGCCTGGCCGCGCGCGACCTCGAGGCTCACGCTACGCAAGATTTCGACCGGCCCGGCGCGGCTCGAGAGTGTCAAGCGCACATCCTTGAGGCAGATTATCGGCTGGGCCACGTGCAGCGTGCTCCGAAAAGAGTATGGACGCAGGGTCTCCCCATGCCTCACTTTCGCGCATATCTACGCGAAGGTGGCGCTTTGGCCGATTGGTGAGGCGGAAAAATGAAGTTATGCGAAGGCGCTTGGTCCTTGCCGGCTTTGAGACATCCCATCCTGGTTCAAGTGGTGAGACGTGTCATTCTCGTCAACCTCCTCGTCGTAGCCTGCCTGATGCCGGTCCATGCTGCCGAATCGCAAACGTCCTATTCGCCTTGTTGCGTTCGGCGATAGCCTGACGGCGGGCTACATGCTGCCGCCGACACAATCGTTCCCATCGCAGCTCGCGAAGGCTCTCAAGGACAAGGGCCACGCCGTCGACGTCGCGAACGCAGGCGTCTCCGGCGACACGACCGCCAACGGGCTCGAGCGCTTCGAGTGGGCGATCCCGGACGGCACGGAAGCCGTGATCCTCGAGCTCGGCGCCAACGATGCGCTGCGCGGCCTGCCGCCAAAGAAAGCGCGCGCCAATCTCGAGAAGATCATCGAGAAGCTGCGCAAGCGGAACATCGAGGTGCTTCTCGCCGGCATGATCGCGCCCAAGAACATGGGCAGCGACTACGAGCGTGAATACAATCCCATATTCTCCGATCTCGCGACCAAGTACGGGCTGGTCTACTATCCCTTCTTCCTCGACGGCGTGGCGATGGACGCAAGCCTCAATCTGTCCGACGGTCTGCATCCTTCGGGCAAGGGCGTGGCGCGCATCGTCGAGCGCATACTGCCATCAGTCGAGGAGCTCTTGTCGCGCGTCGACGCGCGCACGGCTCGCCGCCACCAAATCATGACGGATAACAGCACCCATGCCGCGTCTGTTCACCGGTATCGAGATCCCAGAGGAAGTGCGCGAGCGCCTCGCTAGCCTCAAGGCGCCGCTCCCGGGCGCACGATGGATCGATCCTGACGAATCTGCACATCACGCTCCGATTTGCCGGCGACGTCGACAATCATCGTCGCGCGTGAATTCGTCGATGGCCTCGCCGCAATCGACGAGGCGGCGTTCGAGGTCAGAATCGCGGGGCTCGGTGCATTCGGCGGCAACTCGCCGCGAATTTTGTGGGCCGGCGTCGAAGGCGGCCCCGCGCTCGAGGCTCTGGCGCGCGCGAATGAACGCGCAGCCCGCAGCGCGGGTCTGGCTCCCGAAAAGCGAGCCTTCTATGCGCACGTCACACTCGCCCGCATGCAGCATGCGCGGCCTGACGCCGTGGCCCGCTTTCTCGAACGAGGCGGCGCGTTTCGGACTGAACCGTTCTTCGTCGACCACTTCGTGCTCTTTTCGGCGCGGCCGCAGACCGGTGGCGGGCCCTATGTCGTCGAGGAGGAGTTTCCGCTCTCGGGCTTCGGGTTCGATGCGCTGCGAGAGACGGATGCGCGGCGCTAGCGCCTTTCACCAGGACATAGCACTGCGGCGGGGCGCGTAGGACGAGGCGCGTGGCGCATATCTGGCGCTTTGCCGCCAAATTAGCAGTGATGGACGACGTTTCGACGGATGTTGCCGACGGTTGCCCAGTTTCAGCGCTGGCAGCCGCATACGCCTGATGGCGAAGGGCTGATGCCTCCGACCACGGCTCAGGCTTGCATAGACACGCGCTGTCCACGGCCTTGCGGTAGGCGAACGCCGTCGGCAAGCGCCCATAGACGCGACCCGTGAGATCGCGCATGGCGGCGATGTCATCGCTCGCGCGCGGCAGGTAGAACAGGCGCGCTTCCATATCGCAGCTCGCCTGACAGGCCTTGGCGTCGCTCATGAACTTGCCGCGCTGGGCGGAGCTGCTGACGGGCCAATAGTAGCCGTCGCACATGCGGACGCACAAAGTGCGGTAGCTTCCGGCCTTCCTCAGGCTGTGCTCTGATTCGTCGAAAAGGTTGGCCCGCCCAAGTACAATGCAATCATTGAGCCGCGGATTTTTCGGGGTTTCTGCGCTCCTCACCTCTTCGCTTCGCGGCATTGGAGGAGCAGGTAGGCCACCATACCGAGAAGCTTGGTTTGGACTGTTCAGAATGCAACCCGCAGGTAACCGCTTTCTCGATTCCCGCCGGACGGCCGTGAAATCAAGCGAGGTGCTGCGGGATGAATGTAGGGCTGCCTCCTGCAAAATCACTCGACATCCGCTTCAACCCGCAGAGCAGAAGCACCTGCTGCTATCTCGTTCACGACAGCAATGCGTCATGAACGGACGTGGGCGTCCCTCGCGCAAGACGTCCGCTAGAACCCCAAGAGCGGACACGCCGTCAGGCGTCGCTGGCGTCCGCTAAGGGCCACTTCCGGAAGTGGCACGGCGTCTTCAAACTCCACCGATGACTGATGCGCAAGCGGATAGTCTCAGTCGCCACGCTGGAGGTCTGAGGCGTGCAGAGGCCCAAGTCTTGTTGCACAGTGCGTCTTTGATTGAGCGCAGCGCTATGAAGCGAGCGGCCTGCTAACGGAGACACGGGGCAATGTGTCGATGGACGGGCGATGGCCGAGCCATATGATGTGATCGTGATCGGATCGGGGCTCGGCGGGTTGACGGCGGCCGCGCTCCTCGCGCGCGCTGGCCGTAAGACGCTGCTCATCGAGCGCAGCCACGGCGTCGGCGGAGCGGCCTCGACCTATAAGGCCGGCGACCTGATCGTTGAGGCGTCGCTCCATGAGACGAGCGATCCGCGCGATCCGATCGATCCCAAGCATCACGTGCTTGCACGAGCTGGCGTCCTCGACGAGGTGGAGTGGGTGCCGACGCGGTCGCTCTACGAAGTGCGCGGCGGCCCGGTCGGCGCACCGTTCGTCTTGCCCGAGAGCTTTGCCGCCGCTCGCGACGCGCTGACAGAGCGCTTTCCTCCGCCCGCGCGGGCATCGGAGCCGTGCTCGGCGACATGGAGCGCATCGCGATAGGGCTCGGCGCGCTCAGTCGCGGCCGAGCGGCCTTTCGCAATCCGATCGAGGCCCTGTCGGCGCTCACAAAGTTGGGGCCTTTGGTCAAAGGCTGGCGTCTTTCGCTCGACGAACGATTCGATCGCGCCTTCGGCGACGAAGAGGCCGTCAAGTGCGCGCTCGCGGCTAACCTCGCCTACTGGCATGACGACCCTGACAGGTTGTGGTGGGTGTTGTTTGCGGTCGCGCAGGGCGGCTACCTGGCTTCGGGGGGCCGTTACATTCGCGGCGGCTCGCAACGCCTCAGCAGTGCCCTCGCGCGTGCGCTGAAGGCAGCGGGCGGAGAGATCCTGCTGCGCCGAACGGCAACCGAGATCATTTTCGACGAGCGCGGCCGACCATGGGCGTGGCTCACGAGCGTCGCGAGGGTGGCGAACGGGCCGAGGCGCACGCGCCGGCCATCGTCGGAAACGCTGCCCCCGCGGTGCTCGCAGCCATGCTGCCGCGTCCTGTCCGAGAGCGGTTCTGGGCTCCTTTCGCGCGGCGCCCTCTGTCGATCTCCCTCTTCTCGGCGACCTTCGGCCTGTCGGTTCGCCCCGCCGAGCTGGGCTTCCGCAGCTATTCGACCTTCTTGCTTCCGCGATGGATGAAGAGGCTCGCCGATTACCGCTTGAGCGGCGATCTCATGGCCGGTCTGCCCGGCAACGAGATGCCGATCCTGACGGTCGTCGACTATTCGGCGATCGAAAGCGGCATCGAGGGGCCCCCTTACCCCGTCTCCGTCGTGGGCGTCGACAAAGTCTCTCACTGGTCGGGGCTCGACAGCGCGGCCTATGACACCAAGCGTGAGCGCTGGCGCGAAGCCATCATCGGCGCGATCGACAGCGAGTTTCCGGGATTCGCCTCGAAGGTCGTGGCCTCCGTATTCAGCACGGCAAGCACCATGCAGAGCTACCTCAATGCGCCTGAGGGCGCGATTTACGGGTTTGCGCCGCTTCCGCCCTCGGGTCCCTTCTGGAAAGGGCCCGAACACTCGCCGAAGACACCGGTTCCCGGACTGTACCTGGCGTCGTCGTACGCCGGATCCGGCGGCTTCACCGGCGCAATTCTGGCCGGGAGCAGCGCTGCCGATTGCATTTTGGCGGAGTTTCGAGCTCGGATCGGATAGCGGACGGATCGAGCTTTAGACTCGAAGGGTAATCGGATGAAAAGCGGCGCTCACGGTCCGGCGCGTAAGCTCATGATATATGCAACGAGGTTGCCACGCTCGTCAGGAGGGATCATGAGATTGGGCATGGTCGGATGTGAGGTCTGGAGCCATACGACGAGTGCTCGGCTTGTCATGCCTGGTGAATTGGCCACAGCCTCAAAGCTCGGCGCCTTGGGATCCGGAGATACCTCCTTGCCTATCTGGACAGCGTGACATTCCGCGCAATTCTTCTTC
Organism: uncultured Alphaproteobacteria bacterium; assembly: GCA_963821565.1. Lineage (GTDB taxonomy): Bacteria > Pseudomonadota > Alphaproteobacteria > Rhizobiales > Hyphomicrobiaceae > Hyphomicrobium_C. The sequence continues at coordinate 61,119 of CAWGEK010000002.1, read as the reverse complement.
GCGTAGGCAAGGCCTTGCTGTGGATCACCAAGCTCCGCGGCTCCGACGATCGTGGCTGCCGCGATCAAGCCCATTGCGGCGACTACGTTCAGAATACGCACAGCCGGCCTCCTTTTCATGCGATAATAAGCGACCTGGCCTAACGAGAGGTCGAAGTGATGATTACCTGCGGCAACCAAGCAACTGTGCACTTTCATTGCTCTAGACGCAATATTATCCCAGCCCATTTCAGCGGCGCGCTCATGTCTGCGGTTATCGTTCTCCTCGCGTCCGGAATCCCAGCGGTCGCTCAAGAACCAGAGCTAGGCGTAGAGCCCAACCAGACAGAGTCGGTGAAACGGCCTCGCCACGGCGTCGGCAAGAAAAGCGCTTTGGCCGAACGCGGCCGATCGGGTGCAAACGCGCCTGCAATCCGCCCTTGGCTGTCGAGGTTCAGCACGACTTCGGCCGCTGTCTCGCCCGAGCCGGCACTCACGGCCAGCTTGTCGGGTCCTTCTTCGCGCCAGCGTAACTCGGTATTGAGCAGGATGGCGTCAGGCGCCCAGGCGAGTTCTGCTAGGTATCGCATCAGTTGGCCGCGCTGGAGTGCGGGCGTGCGATCGGCGCGCACGATAGGGACAGATTCCGAGCGCCCGCACGTCAAACCGTCCCTCGCCCTCAATCAGAGCGTCGCGCGCAGTTATCCAACCCGCAGGGCCTGCTCGCGCCCGCCAGTCGAACGCGCAGTGGATCGTCGAGATTGTCTGCTTCGCGCTAAACGCCATCCAGCGCGCGTCGCCGATCTGGCGCAACCAGCCGATTTGTCTGAGCCGTACGGACCTGGAGCTGAGGCGCGGATCGGCGCCCAGACGTAGGGCCAAGTCATACACAGCGGCGGGCAATCGCGCCCTTATTCGAGGATACGTCTTCAATCATTGATTGGCTTTTCGACTAAGGGGTTCATGCCAAGACCGCTTCCACTGGCCGGCGCGCCGAGAACGGAAGCGCAGGCCCGTAGCCGAAGCGCATCACGATGTCGGGTCGGCGTCCCGGCATGCCGACAAGCGCCGCAAGATCCGGCCGCAGACCTGCAACTTCGACCGGCTGATTGATGAAGGCGTGCTTCATGCCGAGCGCTGTCGCCTGCAATGCGAAGCGTTGACACGCGCGTCCCGCGCGCACCCAGTGATCTTTGTCGTCTCGTTCGGAAACGAAGACAGCGATTCCGGCGGACGAGCGCAAATGCCGCGCATACTTCTCGTTCTCAGCGTCAGCCTTGAACATCCAGTCGAACACGCGTGGTCCGAGCCATGCCGGAAGGATCGGATTGCCGGTCGTCGCGCTGAACAGGCCGTCGCCGGACTCGATTGCCTCGCGAGGACTGAAGCGCAACCAGGTCTTGAGTTCCCGAACGAACGCCGCATCGGCTATCTGCGCGCTGTTGCCCGCGATGACCAGATCGCGCACACGCTCTATCTGCGGGCGGCCAGTTATCAGGACCAGATCGACGCCCGGAACAGACGAGGCGTTCGCCAATGTCTTTAAGTCGGCGGCGCTGACTGGCCTGCCATCAAAATCAGCCCGTGTCGATTGTCGCTTGGGGATCGCATCGAACAGGGCGGAACCTGCGCTCGGCCCGTCTCCGAACGCGAACACCACCGAGCCCTTGTTCGCCGGTTCGAAGCCGACTTTACCTCGGCGGCCTCGCGCCTCAGCGGCAAGGGCCAGATTTTCTGCGGCGCAGCCAAGGCTCGCGAAAAGATGGTGATCGTCCGGGTCCACCGCCGGAGTTCGCCGCGAAAAGTCCGGCAGGATTTCGATCCGGCCTTCGCCTATTCGGAACCGCCAAGGCTGTGTGTTGTGGCCGCTCGCCGCAAGCGTCGCGTAGCGGATGAAATTCTGCATCTCCGGGCGCTCAGAGAGCGCTGCCCGTGTCGCCGCGACGGAGGCGCTATACTCCTCCATCGAGCCCATCTGCCGCGTCCCGAAATACGTCGCGCCGCCGCCAGCGAGCGCCAACGCGCCGCCGCCGATCAGGATTTGCCGTCGATCGACCACCTTGAACCGCCGCTCGTTCCCTCAGCCGATTACCGCGGGTGGTATCAGCCCGAACAGCGATACAGGCGCCAGATCGGCGACGTCAGGATCGGAAACTGCTCACTCCATCAGAACCAATGCGCCCATGGTTTTGTTCCGCACAAAGATTTTTAAGGCGCGTCCGAGGTGAATGGCGGGGCAAGGTCGCTCGACGCCGACGTCCCTTCAATTAGGCCTTCCAAGTGGGGGAAATCGTTCACAGCCCGCGCGTCGCCCCGATTTTCTTGGCAACCTCGGTTGTAGCCAACGTCATTGTCGGCGACGGGCTGCTGGATTGGCTTGGCGACGTGACCAGCCGGAACGCGCTCCTGCCGGGCGGGTAGCCGAGACAGCTTCGGGTTATGGTCTTCCGTGCAGCAGGTGTCCGCGACACGGTAGGTAACGAGCGGACACTTGGCGGGGCCGCTTAAATGGGCGGGTCGCGCCTGAGCTGCTGTCACGTACCGGTACTGTCTCTAGGGCGCTGGTTTCGCCTCATTCGAGACGGTCGCGATTCGCTCGACCCATGCGGCCAACAAGGCCAGCACCACATAGAAAGCGAGCGCGGTGACTGCCATGGCTTCAGGCGAAGAGGGTGGTGGACCGAAGTTCGCATAGACCTGGATCGCCGCTAGGAAAATCACGAAGCCCCAAAACACATACCGCCCTTTGGAACTCGCGAATGCTGATCACGCGTGCATAGAGCCAGGCGCCGAGGGCAAGAACGATGAGCTCTAGCGGAAAACTAAATGCAACGTGCCGCCAGAGTCCGAAACCAACCTTGGCCGCATTGTCGTAGAGCGGCAAATCGGGCGTGTGCACGACAAGATCGAGGACCCAATGTGAAAATGACGCCGCCGCGACGAGCAAGATCGTCGCTCCACGATTTCCCGTGCGTGAACAACGCCACGATGCCGCCAAAGATGAGAGAGAGCACAATCGATCCGGGCAAACCGTGGGTGTAGGGCATGTAGTAGAGGTCGAGCGCATTGGCTTCGGTGAAGCCGGGAACGATGCGCAGCTTCTCGATCCCCATCAGCACCAGGACCGACCAGATCACATCCAGCCATTGCACAGCGATGAACCAAACCCACGGGTCATGAGCGGACCTCGACGTCCTCCGCATATGACGTCCGCTAGAATCCCAAGAGCTGACGAAGCATTGTCCGTCACGGAGGTTCGAGGGCCGTGGCCATGTTCACGTCAAAAAACCACGCCGCGCTAGGTAGTCCACAAATTTGGAGCCGGCGTCTGCAGCGTTAGTTGCAGAAATCAGCACGTCCTGACGAGTGCCCTCGGTAAACTCGATAGAGTTATCCTTCACCCACCATTGCCCAAGTCTTTCGCCATCGCGCGAAATCAAAAGGCTTCCTGACGCCTGCACTGCCGTAATCCCCAGGTCCGCTAAATGCTTTGATCCTGTGATCTCACCGAGGAGGAGATCAAGTTGCTCACTGATGAACTTCAATCGATCGGCCTTGTCGCGATTTTCTTTTTCCGCTTTAGCTTTCATCGCCGCGATTTGCAGATCGATTTTATTGTCATTCGACATGTCTTGTTACTCTTTAGGCCTCGGACAGACGCCCATGCAGGTTTAAGTTGACGGCCTCATCTGCCGAATAGCTTATCGTTGCGGTCTTTTCGATGCACGGCCGAACCATACAATTGGGTCAGAGTGCGGCCTTGCAGTGTCCTGCAGGATTATCCCGCTCAACACCAAATAGCGGAGCCTTCCTGCCCAACTGCGCGGTGCCCCTCGCGACCCCCCCACCTGCTTCATGAGCATGTGGTCAACACCGCTCGAGCCCCCGCACGACGGGCATTGAGAATCGCATTGAATGGCGTGGTTGCAGTCGTGGGTGCAACGGACGTGCTCCCCGCATCCGGTGTGAATAATTGTTCCGGTTACCTGCCGCGTGATTTTTTGGTCCGCGGATCAAGCCTGACGGGGTCCGCTCACGATCAGAGGAGCGGACCATGACCATTGCGATTTCGATCACCAGACGCGAGCGCAGGCGAAGTCCTGACATCCGGGGCCGCCGTCGTGCAGACCCGCTACGTGATCAATTACCGCGAGCCACGCCGCGGCAAGCGCCGGCAGCTTTTCGTGAAGTCCCACAAGGAGGCGATCGCGAGGCGGGACGCCCTGATCGCGTCACTGAGGACAACCAACTACACAGACAGCCGCAGCAATCTAACTGTGGGCCAGGCGGTCGGGCATTGGCTGGAGAACCGAGAGGGAGCAGTGCAGATGAACCTGTTGACCGATGACCGGCCCTGCTGGCGCGTCACCCGGCACGAAGACGGCACCGCGACCCTGCACCCGTCGGTTTGGCGGAAAAAGGATTGCAGATCGCATTTCTGGTTTCGCCGCGGGCGGATCGAGTGGTGCCCGGAGCCGACTGGAGTCACGAATGTTTCGGTGTGAGCGAGCTTCCTCGTGTCTAGAGCCAAGCGTAACCGCGGGTGCCAAGTCGACACTGCGGAAATAGTAACCACGGCCGTAACCACGCACTATTCGGCCCGCTTCGAAGCAGGCGTCGCAGCTGACGAGTTCGCGAGCAATGGGATGCCTTTTTACCAGGACATAGCACTGCGGCGGGGCGCGAACCGGTGCTTGGCCGCCGAAATCAGCGGTGATGGACGACGTTTCGACGGACGTTGCCGACGGTTGCCCAGTTTCAGCACTGGCAGCCGCATACGCCTGATGGCGAAGGGCAGATGCCTCCGACCACGGCTCAGGCTTGCATAGACACGCGCTGTCCACGGCCTTGCGGTAGGCGAACGCGGTCGGCAAGCGCCCATAGACGCGACCCGTGAGATCGCGCATGGCGGCGATGTCATCGCTTGCGCGCGGCAGGTAGAACAGGCGCGCTTCCATATCGCAGCTCGCCTGACAGGCCTTGGCGTCGCTCATGAACTTGCCGCGCTGGGCAGAGCTGCTGACGGGCCAATAGTAGCCGTCGCACATGCGGACGCACAAAGTGCGGTAACTTCCGGCCTTCCTCAGGCTGCGCTCTGATTCGCCGTAAGGAAGGGCGACCGCGTCGTCGCTCTCGCTGGCGTAGGAGCCGAATCGATCCTCGCGAACCGGAGGCGGCGCTGTTAGGGTTTCCGGACCCGACGCAGGCTGGGATGGAGCGCCGCTGCCGAACAGTTTTTCGAAAAAGGATTGTGCTTGGGCGTCATGGACGCTCGCGGCCGAGGCCGCGAGCGCCAAAATCACGCGCAAAATGAAGCAACTGGAACGCATACCGATGAGGGCGCCTGAAACGCCGGACCCTTTGCTCAACCACTTGGGACAGGTCCGCGCGCGCGGCTGTCACGGGCATACGCCCCCGCTCCACCAGAGTGCGGCCGGTTCGGCAAATATTTCCTGAAGAAGTAAGTCCCGCGTGTGCAAATAAAGAGATGGCTATCGCGGCGCCAGCCGGATTGCGCCGTCCAGCCTGATTGCGCAGCCGTTCAGCATGGGGTTCTCGCAGATTTGGATCGCGAGCATGGCGTACTCGGCAGGATTGCCGAGACGCGAGGGAAACGGCACTTGCGCCGCCAACGCCTGGCGCGCCTCGTCGGGGAGCCCATTGAACATCGGCGTTTCGAATAAGCCCGGCAAGATCGTCGCGACGCGAATGCCCTCCTTGGCGAGATCGCGGGCGACGGGCAGTGTCAACGCGAGGACTCCGCCCTTGGAAGCTGCATAGGCGACCTGGCCCAATTGGCCGTCCTCGGCCGCCACCGACGACGTGTTGATGATCACGCCGCGCTGGCCGTCGGCGTCGAGCGGCTTCGTCGTCATCATGCCGGCCGCGCATTTGGCGATCATGTTGAAGGTGCCGATCAAATTGACCTCGACGCACTTGGCGAAGGTGGCGAGGTCGTGCGGCTCGATGGCGCCCGTTTCCCTGACGCGGCGCACGGTGCGCTTGCCGGCGGCGATCCCGGCGCAATTGACGAGAATGCGCTCCTGGCCGTGGGCGGCGCGGGCGGCGGCAAGCGCGGCGTCGGCGCTGGCCTCGCTCGTCACGTCGCATTTCCAGAAATGGCCGCCGACCTCCTTGGCGATGCGCCTGCCCTCGGTCTCGTTCAGGTCGAAGAGCGCGACCTTCACGCCCCTGGCTGCGAGTGCCTGCGCCGTGGCGGCGCCCAATCCCGATCCGGCGCCGGTTACGACCGCCGCGATGGCCTTGCCGAGTTGCATGCGTTTCCCCGTTTTCCTGCTTTTTGCCGCCCGCTCTCTTACGGAGCCGGAGCGCGGACGTAAAGGTCGGCTTCCGCTGTGCAGCTAGAGCGTCAGCACGACCTTGCCCGCGGCCTCGCGCCGGTCGAGGACGCGGATGGCTTCTGCCGTTTCGGCGAGGGGATAGGTGGCATGGATGCGCGGCTTGAGCTTGCCGGACGCTACCCAGGCCAGGACTTCGCTCCATGTTCCGGCGGTGGCCGGCGGGATCTCGCTTCACTGATTCGCCCCAGAACACGCCGACGGCCTCGGCCCCGCGCAGCATCAGGAGATTGAGCGGAATTTTCGGGATCTCGCCGGCGGCAAAGCCGACGACGAGAAAGCGTCCCTGCCAGGCAAGCGCCCGGATCGCGGGCTCGGCGTAGGGTCCGCCGACGCAGTCGTAGACGACGTCGACGCCATTGCCGCCAGTCAGGCTTCGCAGCCCCTCCTTAACGTCGGTCAAGGTGTAGTTCAGGAGCGTCATCGGCCCCGTGGCTCACGGCAGATGGCGAGCTTATGGTCGAGGAGGCCGCGGCGATGACGTGCGCGCCAAGGAGCTTGGCGATCTCGACCGCAGCGAGGCCCGCGCCGCCCGACGCGCCGAGGACGGCAACAGTCTGTCCCGGCTTGACGTGGCCACGGTCCTTCAGGCCGTGGATAGCCGTACCGTAGGTGACGGCCACGCCGGCGGCCACCTCGTCGCTGACGCCGTCTGGTATGCGAACGGCGGAAGCGGCCGGGACAGCCACCTTCTCGCGCGCCCCGCCCCAGCCGATGACGGCCGCGACGCGAGCGCCCTCCTCGAGCCCGGTTACGCCCGGTCCGACGCTCTCGACGACACCTGCGACCTCACCGGAGGGAGAAAAGGGGAGGGCCGGCTTCGACTGGTATTTGCCACGTGTAATCAACGTGTCGAAGAAGTTGAGCGCCGCGGCACGCACACGGATGACAACCTCGCCCTCACCGGCCGCCGGCTCAGCCACGTCCTCGATGGCGATGCCATCGGGGCCGTCGAGGCTCTTGCAGAGCGCGGCTTTCATGTGAGACCTCCAGTTACGTGCTTCATGCCGCCAAAGCCGCAGCCTGATCGTTAATGAACGGCGGGGGCGCCAAGGCGCAAACCCAATGGTCTAGAGTAAGATTCACGTGAAACGTCCCTCGAGGATTTCTTAGCCGGACACCTGCCTCGCGCTCAACTCAACAGCAAAGCGAACTCCCATGTCCTTCGACGGCGCGACAACCGACATCTGGCCTCCGAGGCCGCGCGGCTATTTCGCCATCGGGGCCGAACGTATGTCAAAGGCGCTCAACCTCGGCAACCTCATGCGCTCGGCACATGCCTTCGGCGCGAGCTTCACGTTCACCATCGGCGCGACGTATCAGGCACTCGAGGCGCGGGCTGATACCTCCAAAGGCCAATTGCATCTGCCTCACTACGAATGGGCGACGATCGACGACATCGCCCTGCCGAAGGGCTGCAAGCTGGTCGGCATCGAGCTGATCGATGAGGCGATACCGCTGCCGAGCTTCCGTCACCCGCTGCGGGCGGCCTATGTGCTCGGACCCGAGCGGGGCTCGCTCTCGCCGGCGCTGCTCGCGCGCTGCGACTACACGGTCAAGATCCCGACGACATTCTGCGTCAACGTCGCCATGGCTGGCGCCATCGTCATGTACGACCGGGTGAAGAGCCTGGCGCGGTTTATGGAACGGCCGCTCACGGAAGGAGGCCCGAACGACGCTTCCGGCGGCGGCGAGGCCGACGTGCAGCCTGCGGAACGACAGGACAAGTGACAGAGCGATCCGTTTCTTCGTATACCAAGGCCGATAGTTGACCTGCGTTCAAGTCTGCTACCCATTCCCATGATCCCAAGAACCCATCTGATTTTTGGCGTCCTCTCGTTCTCCGCCGCCAGCCCACTCACGGCTGCGGCGCAGGGAGCCGTGGAGACGGGGCGCTATGGCGCCTGGATCATGCACCAGAGCGCGGACGCAGCCTCCAAGATCTGCTTTGCGGCAACGCAGCCGACGGCAAAGGAGCCGGCAGGCGCCAATCGCGCCAAGACGCTGCTCTATGTCTCGGCGTGGCCGAAGGAAGGCGTCAAAGCAGAGATCAGCATCAAGCTCGGATATCCGATCAAGACGGGCAGCGACATCACGGTGACGGTCGGCAACGACGCCTTCACGCTCTTTCCCAAAGAGGACCGGGCCTACGTCGCCGACGCGACGGAGGAGCTCAAGCTCATCGAGGTCATGAAGAAGGGCTCGAAGCTCACCGTGCAGGCAACGTCAGAGCGCGGCACTGCGACCACCGACACCTATTCGCTTTCGGGACTTTCGCAGGCGCTGCAGGCCCTGGCCGCGAGCTGCCCCTAGTCTCGCTCCTCGCGATGCGCTCGCGGTTGCGAAGCTGCACGTAGAGAGCGCCCTTCGCCGCCATGCTGAATTGCCGCCGCCGTGAAGCTGACGACGATCGCGCGCAGCTCGGGCTCGGCGAGCCACATCGGCACGTTGCGCTTGAGAACGCCTCGCTCCTCGCCGCCAAAGCGCGGCGCATAGTCGTCCTCATCGTCGTCGCGCCGCCTCGGGGCACCCTTGCCCGTGATGACGAGCACCCAGCGCAGACCGCGCGCATGGCACGACATCAAGAACCGTCGTCAGGGTGACATGCGCCTCGCTCTGCCGCAGTCCGTGCAGATCGACGCGGGCCTCGATCTCGATGCGGCCGCCTCGTAAGCCGGCGCGCAGCCTTGCGGTCGAAGTCACTGAGCGGCGGCGCTTTCGCCGGGGGGATATCCGGTATCACCGGCTTTGCGTGCTTTCCGGCCTGCTGAGCGATGAGCTTTTCCGTTGCGTGGCTATCTGTCGGCTGCGTTGCCGTGGACGGCCGATCGCTCGGCTGCGATCTCAGGCAGGGGATGGACGCGCGCCTTGGCGCGCTTCAACGGCTTCAGCGTCTCAGCCGTATTTTCCCAGAGGGCCTTGTCTTCCTTGGAGAGATGCCGCCGGCGCTGGTCAGGCGGCTGCGGCGGCTTTTTCACGACGGGCCCCCGACGCGTGGGAGGAGAGCGAAGAACGTGCCGGGATGCTTCGTGATGCCGGCCAGATTTCCCGCTTCATCACCCGACCCGAAATAGACGTCGCCGCGCTCGGGTCCGCGGATGGCGGAGCCCACGTCCTGAGCGATCATGAGCCGGCGGAAGCCTGCCGGCTGGCCGGGTGCGTGAGTCAGCGTGGGAGACGACACATAGATCGGCGTACCGATCGTGTGAAAGTTCGTGTCGACCGCCAGGCTGCGCCCCGTCGAGAGCGGGATCTCGAGAACGCCGAGCGGACTATCCGCATCGCTCCCTTCGATCTCGCGGAAGAAAACAAAAGACGCGTTCTGCCACATCACCTTGCGGCCGCGATCGGCGTCGGCCTTGAGCCAGACCTTCAGCGCGTCGAGCGACATCTTGTCGGCGGAGAGCAAACCGGCATCGATCAGATAGCGGCCGATCGACGTGTAGGGATGGCCATTCTTGCCGTCGTAGGTGATGCGGATCATCTCGCCGTCGGGGAACCGGATGCGGCCCGAACCCTGGATATGCATGAAGAACGCATCGACCGGATCCTTGAGCCACAAGAACTCGAGACCCTGGCCCTCCAGAGCGCCCGTCTCGATCTCGGACCGCGTCGTGTAGGGCTCGACGCCGGCTGCCGTCTTTCTCGCGTGCGTCAGCGCATGAGCTAGAGCGCCGCGCTCGGACTCGGCCACGAGGTTCACGAGATCGGGGGGCCGCCGGTAGATCGGGATCTCGTATGGTCCGCCCGGAGTGCGCGAACCTTCAAGGAGCGGCTCGTAGTATCCAGTCAGCAGGCCTTGCGCGCTGTCATGGACGACGCGATGCGGCGTGAAGCGCGTCTCGAAGAAGGCCTTCGCCTCGGCACGCGCGAGCGACGCGGCGGGCAGCGCAATTGCAGCCCGGCAGGCGGCAAGCAGCTCCGGTGACGGTCCGGCGGTCTTGGTGCTCGAGGTTGCGCGGATGCCAGAACGCGAGAGGAGGACCTGATGAAGGCTCGGAGCGCCTCGAGGTGATCGTCCTCGTCCCAGCCCGGGAGTGCCGCATACGGCACGGCCTCGAAGGCAAAACTCAGCTTCGACATTTCCGGCGCGGTAACTCCGAGAGGCATTCTGGCCAACGCCGGCGATTGATCTAGTTCGGGGATTGAGTGCCGGCGAGCTTCCAGTTCAGGTCGCGCCGTGCGTCCTTCGTCGAGATATCGCGCTCGAAGGTCCAGATGTCGGTCACTTCCTTGATGCGGACCGAATCGCCGTCGATGATCACGCCCGCCTTGTCGCGTGTCGCCGTGATCAGCTGGCTCACGAAGCGTACCGTGATGCTCGCGATGCCCTTTCGAGCTGACGTCGGCCTCGAGCATGTCGGCCTTGTTGATGCCGACGAAGCTCTGGTCGATCTGCTCGCCGCGGGCCTCGCGCTCGCCGATCGCGCGGCTGAAGCTGTCGAAGACGTCGGCCTTCAGCAGGTCGCGGAGGATCTTGCGATTGCCTTCCGCAAAGGCGGTCACGATCATCTCGTAGGCTTGGCGCGCCCCGCGAAGAAAATGCTCGGGATCGAAGCTGCCGTCGAGCTTCAGGATATCCATGAGGCGTGTGGCGAGCGTGGTGTCTCCGCCTGCAAACGTCTTGATGCGCGCCTCGACCTCGGCCACCGAAACCGCGGCAGCCTGCTCGCCGGTCTGGTCGTCGCGGTCGCGCCGCGGGAGAGCGACAACCTTGTCGGATATGGGCGTGCTTCCGGCGTTCTTTTGCATGCTCGCCTCGCGGCGGCGCTGCTCGACGCGCGTCTCCTCGTCGCCGGTGCGCCTGCCGAGCACGCTTCTAAGCTTGACGATCGCCACCACGGCGACAATCAGCGTCAGGAGCGTCAAAAGATTGATTTCGCTATTCATCTCGCCAGCTTTCCCAGCAGTGCCCTCACTGAGGCGGTGTGGCTTGGTATGTAAGGTCGTTTCACGCTCAGTCCAGATGCGATTAACTGGACAGAGTATATATCGAATGCTGGCGCCGCGCCGCCGCTCGCATGAACTCGACGCGCATCATGCGCTTCAACTTAGGCCACAACGAGGGAGAAGCCAACCTTATTGACGGGTGTGTCCCGGCGCCATGCCCGCCACTCGTTCTGGCGGATTTCGGTTGTCTGCATTGCCGCGATCCGGGGGCCGTGTTAGCCACCGCGACAAGGCTAAAGTACAGTAACTAGTGCTCAGAGATCGGACAACTCCATGGCAGAGGCCAGCAAAGGCAAGAACGGCCAACCCGGCGGAGCGGCAGCCCCGCAGGCGCCGATTCAGGCGCAGGTGCTGGGTCAATTCATCAAGGACCTGTCGTTCGAGAACCCGAGCATCGGCAAGCTTCTCGACGGGCCGGGAGAAAGTCCGAACCTCAAGGTCGAGGTCAACGTTCAGGCCGCGCGCATCGGTCCCGACGTCTTCGAGAGCGGCATCGACTTCAAGGCGCTCGCGACGAACAAGGAAGGCACGATCTACGATCTCGAGCTCATCTACACGGGACTCTTTCGGATCAAGAACATTCCCGAGCCGGCGCTCGAGCCGTTTCTGCTCATCAACTGCCCGACGCTGATCTTCCCGTTCCTGCGCCGGCTCGTCGCCGACATCACGCGCGAAGGCGGCTTCCCGCCGCTGCTTCTCGACCCCATCGATTTCGCGGCGCTCTTCGTGCGCCGTCAGCAAGAGCAAGCCGCGGCATCGGGCAGGCCGCCGAACTGATTTGTCAGGCCCCTTCGGTGGGCGGCAGGTAGCGGCGCCAGATTGCCTTGGGACCCAACGTTTCCACGAACACGCGGTGCGCGAGCCTCGGCTGCTTGCGACAAGCGGCTGGGCAGGGGCGCCGGCCGGCCAGCCACGCTGGCGGTCACCGACACGCTCGTCCGCGCCGGCCGTACGGCTCGGATCCCTTGGCCAGCTCGAGCGTTGCTTGGCGCTCGCCCAAGAGCTCGACGTAGACCTCGGCGAGCAGGAGCGAGTCCATCAGAGCGCCGTGCTTGATGCGCTTCGAGTTGTCGATGCCGTAGCGCTTGCAGAGCGAGTCGAGGCTGTTCGGGCCGGCCGGATGCTTGCGGCGCGCAAGCTGCAGCGTGTCGACGACGCGGGCCATGGAAATTGACGCCTTGCCGAGCCGCGCCAGCTCGGCGTTGAGAAATCCCACGTCGAAGGCCGCGTTGTGAATGACGAGCACGTCCTCGCCGAGGAACGTCAGGAACTCGTCGGCGACGGCCGCGAAGAGCGGCTTGTCGACAAGGAAGGCCGTCGAGAGGCCGTGCACCGCCTCGGCCTCGGCGGGCACGGCGCGCTCCGGATTGATGAAGCGGTGGAACTCGCGGCCCGTCGGAATGCGATTGAAGAGCTCGATGCAGCCGATCTCGATGAGCCGGTCGCCCTTCTTGGGGTCGAGGCCGGTCGTCTCGGTGTCGAGGACGATCTCGCGCAGCATTCTTTTCGTCTCCCCAACTGGCCCCTGGTTGCCGAGGGGCAGGACCTACTTCCAATGGCGCTCGAACGCCTGGCCTTTGCGACGCGAAAGCGCGGCGATGATAGCATCAACCTGGCGCTCGCTCTCGTCATGGGTGCCATTGGTGTCCACAACGAAATCGGCGTGGCGGCGTTTTTCCGAATCAGGTGTCTGACGCGCGAGCAGAACGTCGAGCCGCTGCTCGATCCATGCCCGGGCGCAGCAGCAGGCGCGCGCGCTGGGTCTCGGGCGACGCGCTGACGACGACGACGGCGTCGACGTTTGCGTCGGCGCCAGTCTCGAACAGCAGCGGGATCTCGAGGACAGCGAGGGATGCTCCGCGCTTGGCCTCGGCCTGCAGAAACGCCTTCTCGGCGCGCCGCACGAGTGGATGAATGAGATCCTCGAGGCGCTCGATAGACTTCGGGCTCTTGACGATCGCGCTCGCGAGCTTGGCGCGATCGACGCGGCCCGCGGATGTCGTGCCGGGAAACGCTGCCTCGATCTGGCCGACGGCCGCGCCCTCGTAGAGCCGGTGCACCTCGGCGTCGGCGTCGAACACGGCGATGCCGCGCGCGCGCAGCATCGCCGCGATGGTGGACTTTCCCATGCCCATGGAGCCGGTGAGGCCGACGATCAGCATCAGCGGCCCTCGATGTCGCCGCGATCAGCGCGTAGAGCTCGTCGGTGACCTCCGGCCGCTTGCCGAACCATTTCTCGAATCCCGGCACGGCCTGGTGCAGCAGCATGCCGAGCCCGTCCACGGTGCGCAGACCTTGCGCCTGCGCGTCGCTTGATCAAGCCGCGTCACGAGCGGCACATAGACGATGTCGGAGACGACGCAGTCGGGATGAAAGCCGGCAAAGTCGATGCCGAGCGTGCCTTCGCCCTTGAGTCCGAGCGACGTCGTGTTGACGAGCACGGCCGCATCACGCGAGAGCGCGGAACGTTCGCTCCAATCGCAGACTTTGATTCGGGCTCCGAACTGACGGGCGAGTGCTTCGCTGCGCTCGCGCGTGCGATTGAAGACGCGAATCTCACCGACGCCCGCCTCGAGAAATCCGAACACGATGGCGCGCGCGGCGCCGCCCGCGCCGAGAATGGAGACCGGCGCATCGCGCCGCTGCCAGCCGGGAGCCCGCAGGTTGAGATACGTCATGTAGCCATAGGTATCGGTGTTCGCCGCGTGAAGACGGCCGTCCTCGAGCCACAGCGTATTCGCAGCGCCGACGGCGCGGGCCGATGCCTCCTTCTCGTCGGCCATAGCGAACGCGGCCTCCTTGTGCGGGACCGTGACGTTGCAGCCCGCAAAGCCCTTGCCGGCAAGCGAGCTCAAGAACGCGTCCAGTGCCTCCGGCGGGACCGCTTCCTTGGTGTAGGTGCCGTCAATACCGATAGCGCTTCAGCCAATAGCCGTGAATCGCGGGCGAGCGCGAGTGCTCGATGGGCCAGCCGATCACGCAGGCGCGCTTCATGCGACGAGCACCTTTCGCGCCCGCAGCTCGGCGAGCAGCGGGAGAAGCGGAAGGCCGAGGATGGTGAAGTAGTCGCCATCGACCTTCTCGAAGAGCTGGATGGCGTGGCCCTCGATCTGATAGGCGCCGACGGAGCGGCAGACATCGACGCCGTCGCGCGCGAGGTATTCGTCGAGCGCTGCAGGCGAGAACGCGCGCATCGTCAGACGCGCAGTATCCGTATGCGTCCATGAGACATCACCGCGTTCGCCGCCAGCGCGGCGGCAGAATGAAGCTCATGCTCGACACCGCGGAGCTTCATCAGACAATCGCGCGCGTCGCGAGGTCGCGCGGCTTGGCGAAGATTTCGTCCGTCAAGCGCGAGCACCTGATCGCAGCCGATGACGAGCGCGTGCGGATGATCGCGGCTCACCGTTTCCGCCTTTGCCCGCGCCAGCTCCTTCGCGATCGCTGCCGGAGTAATTCCAGGTTTCGCTGAGAGCAGTTGCGCGCGAAGCGCAGCCTCGTCGATGTCGGCCGGCACGACGGTGAATGCCAATCCCGCCGCCTGAAGCATCTCGCGGCGCGTCGCGGCTTCCGGAAGCGAGGATCAAGCCCGGACGGTCATCCTTTTCCGCCATCGCCCGGTCCTTCCTCGAGTGCCAGCTGCGGTTGCCTCGGCCTTGTCGGCCTTGAGATCCTGCATCAGGCGGATGATCGTCGCCGCCGTTTCCTCGACCGAGCGGCGGCTGACGTCGATGATCGGCCAGCCGTACTTGGCGCACAGCTTGCGCGAGTAGGCGATCTCGCTCGCGATCTGGTTCCGATCGACATAGTCGTCGAGATTGCGATCGCCGAGCAGCAGCGCCCGATTGCGCCGGATCTCCGCAATGCGCTCGGGGCTGGCGACGAGGCAGACAATGAACGCCTTGTGGTCGCCTCCGAGCTCCTCGGGAAAGGGAAGCGACGGGACGATCGGAACGTTGGCCGTCTTGTAGCCGCGCTGCGCCAGATAAATGCTGGTCGGCGTCTTCGACGTGCGCGAGATACCGAGCAGAATGATGTCGGCGTCGTTCAGGTTGTCCGGCAGACGGCCGTCGTCGTGAGCCATCGTGAAATTGAGGGCATCGATGCGGCGGAAGTAGTCGGCGTCGAGCACGTGCTGGCCGGCGACCGTCGGGGTCTGCGGCGCGCCGAGATATGATTCGAACACCTGCATGATCGGCTGCAGCACCGCGAGGCAGGGAACCTTGAGCTCGCGGCAGCGCTGCTCGAGCTCGGCGGTGAGCGTCTTGTTGACGATCGTGTAGAGCACGATGCCCGGTGCCTGCTCGATCTCCTGCAGCACGCGCTTCAACTGGCGCGGCGTGCGAACGAGGGGATGCACGTGCTCGATGGGGCGGACCTCGGCGTATTGCACGGCGGCCGCCTTGGCGATCGTGGTCAGGGTTTCTCCGGTTGCATCCGACAAAAGATGCAAGTGGAAGAAGCTCGGCTGACTGTTGGCCATGTGTGGATGAATGCCCGGGTTATCCCGCTCGCGGAGCCGGGCCCGGCCGGCGGCTGCTCCGCACGAGCACGTTGTCCACGGAGTTGCCCCCATTGGCGCCGATGTGGACCTTTCTTGTCAAGCAAACTCCCTCCCTGGTGACAACGCGCTTCTCCCGGCGCCTGCACACAACTTTCAACATTTTGTCCTTAACCGATCGGAGCCGTCGATGGCGCGGCAAGTCATTGACTCGGGTGGCTTTGGTCGCGCCTAGTGGCGTCCATCCTGGCTCGGCTCCACGGCACGTGGTGTCCACGAGCGTATACGACTGAGATGCTGGGGATAGGCTGGGGAGAATGCCAGGATTACCGCAATCCAAAGAGGTAATAATAGTAACAACAATCAGAGTCTTCTTTATTGATTTGAAGAGAGAACGATGAGCGCCGTCGTGCCACGCCAGTCGGGCGCTCGAGCGTCGAGCAGCGGTTCTTCGCGCCCTTCAAGGGGCGGGCTTTGGCGCCGCCGCCGATCTGGCTGATGCGTCAGGCCGGGCGCTACCTGCCGGAGTATCGCGCGACGCGCGCCGAGGCCGGAAGTTTTCTCGACCTTTGCTACAATCCGGCGCTGGCCGCGGAAGTCACGTTGCAGCCGATCCGGCGCTACGGCTTCGACGCGGCGATCCTGTTCTCGGACATTCTCGTCGTGCCGGATGCGCTCGGTCAGCGGCTCGAATTTCTCGAGGGCGAGGGCCCGAAGCTCGAGCCCATTCGTTCGGCGGATGAGCTCAAGCGGCTCGACGTTGGCGCGATGGGGCGAAAGTTCGGAATCGTTTTCGAGACCGTCGCGCGCCTGCGGCAGGATCTGCCGCCCGAGACGGCGCTCATCGGATTTTGCGGGGCGCCGTGGACGGTCGCGACCTACATGGTCGAGGGCGGCGGCTCGTCGGATCATGCGCACGCGCGGAGCTGGGCATACCGTGATCCGGAGGGCTTCGCGACGCTGATCGATATTCTGGTCGAGGTCTCGATCGATTATCTCGATGGGCAGGTGAAGGCCGGCGCCGGAGCACTGCAGATCTTCGACAGCTGGGCCGGTGTCCTGCCCGACGATCAGTTCGCGCGCTGGGTGGTGGCGCCGACGGTCCGAATCGTGCGAGCCCTCAAGGCGCGCCATCCGGATGTTCCGGTGATCGGCTTTCCGCGCGGCGCGGGCGGCAATGCGGCGGGCTTTCTCGCGGAGACGGGTGTCGATGGCATATCTTGCGATACGGCGATGCCGCTTGCCCGTCATGGCCAAGCTCGCGCGCGACTCGCGACGAGTTGTACAGGGCAATCTCGATCCTCTGCTTCTCGTCGCCGGAGGCGATGCGCTCGAGCGGCGCGTCGGCGAGATTCTCGAGGCGCTCCGCGACCGTGCCGTTCGTCTTCAACCTGGGGCACGGCATCGTTCCGGAAACGCCGCCCGAGAACGTCGCGAAGCTCGTCGAACTGGTACGTGTGCGGAGCGCGGAGCTAGGGCCGATGCTCTGGCTCAAGGCCTTTCACATCATGGCGGTGATCGCCTGGCTCGCGGGCTTGTTCTACCTGCCGCGACTGTTCGTCTATCACGCCGGCGCTGCGCCGGGCTCCGAGCTTTCAGAGACGCTCAAGGTCATGGAGCAGCGCCTGCTCCGGATCATCATGGGTCCCGGCGAGTGTGGCCGTCTGGCTGACGGGGCCGCTTCTGGCCTGGATGCAGGGAGTTTACGCCGAGGGCTGGTTCATCGCGCAAAATGGTTCTGGTCGCCGGGCTGACCGGGTTCCATCACCTTCTTGGTCGCTGGCGTAAGGACTTTGCGGCGGACAAAAACGTGCGGGACGCCAAATTTTACCGCGTGGCAAACGAGCTTCCGACGCTACTGATGGCGGGGATCGTGCTGCTCGTGGTGCTGAAGCCCTTCTAAGATGACGCTGGCACCTCGATCTTTAGGTGCTTTCGCTTCCGCAAAAGCTTTGCTATAAGGAGCCAATTCCGAAATCGGCTCGAGGCCTCTCAGGCTTACGAGTCTGGCTGCTTGGCGCCAACGATGGCGCAGGCCGCCCAAGGCGTGGTGCCTCACTCCACGCAAATCCTAACTCCCCACCTTAAGGCCCGGCACCCCTTCTCCCGCCCATAGCCGAGGCCGTTCTGGAGCTGTTTAATGACGGAAATGAAGCTCGAGGACTTGAAGCTCAAGTCACCGACAGAACTATTGAGTTTTGCCGAGGAGAACGGCGTCGAGAACGCGAGCACGATGCGCAAGCAGGAGCTCATGTTCGCGACGCTGAAGCAGCTCGCGGCCAAAGAGATCGAGATCACCGGCATCGGCGTGGTCGAGGTTCTCCAAGATGGCTTCGGCTTTCTGAGATCGCCGGATGCGAACTATCTTCCTGGGCCCGACGACATCTATATCTCGCCGTCGCAGATCCGGCGATTTGCACTGCGCACGGGAGATACAGTCGAAGGTCAGATCAGGAGCCCGAAGGAAGGCGAGCGATACTTCGCTCTTCTCAAGGTCAACCGGATCAACTTCGAAGATCCCGAGGCCACCAAGCACAAGATTCATTTCGACAACTTGACGCCACTCTATCCGACCAAGTGGCTCAAGATGGAAATCGAGGATCCGACCATCAAGGATCTCTCGGCGCGCGTGATCGACGTCGTCGTGCCGCTCGGCAAGGGCCAGCGCGCTCTGATCGTCGCTCCGCCGCGGACCGGCAAGACGGTTCTCCTGCAGAACATCGCGCACGCGATCACGGCCAATCATCCCGAGTGCTACCTGATCGTGCTGCTGATCGACGAGCGCCCGGAAGAAGTCACCGACATGCAGCGCTCGGTCAAAGGCGAGGTCATCTCCTCGACCTTCGACGAGCCGGCATCGCGCCACGTTCAGGTGTCCGAGATGGTCATCGAGAAGGCGAAGCGCCTCGTCGAGCACAAGCGCGACGTCGTGATCCTGCTCGATTCGATCACCCGCCTCGGCCGAGCCTACAACACGGTCGTGCCGTCCTCCGGCAAGGTGCTGACGGGCGGCGTCGATTCGAACGCCCTGCAGAGGCCGAAGCGCTTCTTCGGCGCGGCGCGCAACATCGAGGAAGGCGGCTCGCTCACCATCATCGCCACCGCGCTCGTCGACACCGGCTCGCGCATGGACGAGGTCATCTTCGAAGAGTTCAAGGGCACCGGTAACTCGGAAATCATCCTCGACCGCAAGGTCTCCGACAAGCGCGTCTTCCCGGCGATCGACGTCGCCCGCTCCGGCACGCGCAAGGAGGACCTGCTCGTTCCCAAGGATCAGCTCAAGAAGGTCTACGTGCTCCGGCGCATCCTCAACCCGATGGGCACCATGGATGCGATCGAGTTCCTCATCGACAAGCTCAAGTCGACCAAGACCAACGGCGAGTTCTTCTCGTCGATGAACACCTGACGATCGATCCTTCACCCGCATGGATCAACATGCGAAACGGGCCGTCATCGAGACGGCCCGTTTTCGATTTCGGTGGTTTCAGCGCCTGCGGTCGAGCAGCTACTCGGCGGGGTGGAAGCGAGCCGCGGCGCTGCTGCTTCTTCGTTTCGCCGGTCGGATCCTGCACGCCTTCGCCCGGCCTGTAGGCGAACGGGAAGACGAGCTGCGCCAGATAGGACTTCGGGAAGTTCGGCACCTCGTCGATGCCCATATCGTGCGCCTTGATCGGCCGCGAGGGCTCGGCCTGGAAGGTGCCGAAGAGGCGGTCCCAGAGCGTCAGGAACAAGCCGAAATTGCAGTCGCCCTCCTTGCCCCAGTTGACGTGGTGCAGGTGATGGATGCGCCCGATCGAGAGGTGATTGCGGAAGGGGCCCGAGCTCGTAGGCGACGTTCGAGTGCTGGACGATGAGCTGGACCGAGACGGCGAAGCCGAGCAGCACGGCCACGTTGACCGGCATGCCGGCGAGGGCGAGCGGACCGGTCGCCATGACGAGGTCGAGCACCTGATGCAGCGGATGGCGCACGAGACCGTTGAAGCCGTAGAGGCGTGAGACGCCATGGTGGACGGCATGCAGCCGCCACAGAAGCGGATAGCGATGGCTCAGGAAGTGGACGAACATGAAGCCGAAGTCGGCGAGCACGATCGCCAAGCAGAAGCTGGGCAAGCAGGGGCCATTCGGTCGGCCAGATCGGAGACCAGGGTGTCAGCCAGGCGATCAGCGGGATGAAGAGGACGCCGTTGACGTTCTGGATCTCGTAGACGATCGTGTGCCAGATGTTGGTCGTCGCATCGCCGTGGGAGCTGGTTCCACTCCTCGTACCAAGGGGCGACGTGCTCGGCGAAATGAGCAAGGCGAATGCGGCTGCGAGAAGCAGGACCAGCCAGGCAAATGAGTGGTTGTTCGCCACGACGAAGTAGGCGGCGGCGTTGAGGCCGAGGATCATGAACGGCGCGTAGCCGTAGCGGATGGCGAAGTCGAGATAGCTCTGTCATGCTCTTTCCGGGCGGGGGCGTTACCTTTGCCTTCGTTACAGTCTAATCCGCACTCTCGAGTGAACGGAATTCTACTGAGGTAAACGATTGTTGCCGCGAGCTTTATTGCGGTTTCTGTTCCGCCGAGAACAGACTTCCTGCGTTATAGCCCAATTCGCTGACGCTTCAAGGCCGCCGCGAGCGCAACAGCGTCGCACACGGGAGGCGGAACATTGGGGGCCGATACAAAGGTAAGCCGTTGATTTACCGTCTATTGCGGACTTCCCGGCAAGCGCCGGCGCCTGTAGCCCGATTGACGCACCGTTCCAGGCCTGAATTCGAGCGCACCTGGCAGTGAATGGTGTTTTAAGCACGCGGCCAGATCGTTGGTTCCGCTGGCTCGCAGCGTTGACAAGAACAACGATCTGGGGGGCGATTAAATCCATGGCACCCGTCAGCAGGCCGGCGTGGCCGATGAGGTTCTGCGCGAGGTCGCCGGAGAAGGCTGCGGAGGACCGCTGCTGCGCGATCCGCATAGGCCGTCTTCGCCAGTCAGCACGCGAGAGCGCCGCGAGGTTCGAGACCATGATGGCGTTGGCATTCGGGGTGGCGTCGTCGGACGCTGAGCGCAGGCGGACGATCACGTCCGCGGTGTCGTCGGCGGTCGTGGCATAGCCGCCGGCGTCGGCCACCCAATAGTGGCGGTCGAGGACCTCGGTCCAGCGGCGGGCGGCGGTCGAGATACGTGTCGCGAGCGGTCGCCTGATAGAGGCGGAGCGCCGCCCAGATCATGTTGGCGTAGTCGCGGCGGTGGCGGGAGCTGCGGCGCGACCCTTGCGATACGCGTGGAGCAGGCGGCCGTCTCGCGTCATCGACGTCTCGACGAAGGCGAAGGCGCGCTCGGCGGCGGCGAGCCAATCCGGGGCGGTCGAAGACCTGGGCGGCGCGGGCGAGCGCCGCGATCATCAGCCCGTTCCAGTCGGCCAGCACCTTGTCGTCCCATCCCGGGTGAACGCGACCCTCGCGTGCCTTCACCAGCTTGGTGCGCATGCCGCAAGGCGGTGCTCATCATCATCGGATAGCATCACCATGCGAGCCGAGGCGGTTCAGGATCGTGTGCCCCTCCCAATTGCCCTCCGGGGCTGACGTCGTAGACACGACCGAAGAACGCCGCGTCCTCGGGCCCGAGCAGCTCCTCGATCTCGTTCGCGGTCCAGACGTAGAACTTGCCTTCCTCGCCCTCCGAGTCGGCATCGTAGGAGGCGGCGAAGCCGCCGCCCTCGGCGACCATCTCGCGCAGGAGCCAGTCGACGGTCTCGACGATGCGCACCTTGAACAGCGGGTCCTGCGTCTCGCGCCAGACCTCGGTCAGGAGATCGACGAGGAGCGCGTTGTCGTAGAGCATCTTCTCGAAGTGCGGCGCGAGCCAGCGCTCGTCCGTCGAGTAGCGGGCGAAGCCGCCGCCCAGGTGATCGTAGATGCCGCCCTGGCAGATGTTGCGCAGCGTCGTGATCACCGCATCGCGCGCCGGCGCGTGGTCGTAGCGAATGCCGCCGCGCCAGAGCAGCCAGAAGAAGCTCCACTGCGGAAACTTCGGCGCGCCCGTCAGCCCGCCGTGCATCGGATCGACGGCGCGCACCATGCGCCCCGTGAGCTCGCGGAGCAGCGCGTCGTTCACCTCGAGGCCGTCGGCCGCGCGATGCTCTGCTCTGACAGCGAAGCGATGATCGCCGTCGCGTTGCTCGCCACCTTCTCCGGCTCGGCGTGATAGACCTTCGCGATCTGGCGCAGCACGTCGACGAACGCGGGACGGCCCCACTGGCTCCGTCGGCGGAAAATAGGTGCCGCCCCAGAACGGGCGCGCGTCGCTGTCGAGGAACATGGTCAGCGGCCAGCCGCCCTGCTGGCCCAGCCGGTGCAGCGCGCCCATGTAGATGGCGTCGATGTCGGGGCGCTCCTCGCGGTCGACCTTGATGTTCACGTAGAGCTCGTTCATCACCGCCGCGGTCGCCTCGTCCTCGAAGCTCTCGTGCGCCATGACGTGGCACCAGTGGCAGGCGGCATAGCCGACCGAAAGCAGGATGGGCTTGCCGGTGTCCTTCGCCTCGGCCAGCGCCTCCGGTCCCCACGCCCGCCAGTGGACGGGGTTGTCCTTGTGCTGGAGCAGGTAGGGGCTCGTCTCTGCGCGTAGGCGATTGTCGCTCATGGTGAACCGTTAACTCCGGTGCCGGGCTGTGGTCGTCCACCCCTCTATGGACTTGGGGTATGAGTACCTGAACCGCAAAGCCGTTCCGAGCAAATCTCCGCGATGACGCAAGTTCAACAGCCGACGATCTTCGCCCTCTCCAGCGCGCCGGGCCGGGCCGGCGTGGCGGTCGTGCGCGTGTCGGGGCCGCAAGCGGGGCAGGCGCTCGACCCATGGCAGGCGCGGAGACCTTCACCCAGGGTGGCGGCACTGCGGCGCATCCGTCACCCGGTGACGGGCGACGTGCTCGACCATGCGCTCGCGCTCTTCTTTCCGGCACCGCGCAGCGAGACCGGCGAGGACATGGCGGAGCTCCATCTCCATGGCGGGCGCGCGGTCGTCAAATCGGTGCTCGAGGCGCTGGGCAAGATCCCCGGCACGCGACTGGCCGAGCCGGGCGAGTTCGCGCGCCGCGCCTTCGAGAACGGCAAGCTCGATCTGGCCGAGGTCGAGGGGCTAGCCGATCTCGTCGACGCGGAGACAGAGGGCCAGCGCCGCCAGGCGCTGCGCCAGGCGACAGGCGCGCTCTCGCAACTCTACGAGGGCTGGCGCGGCATGCTGATCGAGGCGACCGCGCTCACCGAGGCGGCGATCGACTTCTCCGATGAAGGCGACGTCGGGCACGACGACGTTCGCGGAGGCGCGCGGCATCGTCACCATGCTCGCCTCCGCGGTGAACCATCACCTCGACGACGGTCACCGTGGCGAGATCATGCGCGATGGGTTCCGCGTCGCGCTCACCGGGCCGCCGAACGTCGGCAAGTCGTCTCTCCTCAATGCGCTCGCGCGGCGCGACGCGGCCATCGTCTCCGAGGAAGCCGGCACGACGCGCGACGTGATCGAGGTGCGTCTCGATCTCGGCGGGCTGCCGGTCGTCGTCTCCGACACGGCCGGGCATCAGGGAGGCGGCGGGGCGCATCGAGCAGGAGGGCATCAAGCGCAGCTTCGCCGCGGCGCGCGACGCCGATCTCGTCATCTGGCTCATGGACGCGCACGAGCCGCAGGCATCGCCGCCGCCCGAGATCGCGGCGCTCGCGGAGCGCACACTATATGTGCTGAACAAGGTCGACCTTCTGCCCGGCGACGCGGCGACGACGATGCCCGACGACATGATCGCCATCTCGGCGAAGGACGGCTTCGGGCTTTCCGATCTGGTCCGCCGGCTGTCGGCGATCGCGGCGGAGCGGATCGGCGCGCGCGAGGAGCCGGCGATCACGCAGGTGCGTCACCGGCAGCTCATCGAGCGTGCGCCGAAAGCCTGGCGGCGTTTCTTCACGGGAGCGCGCGCCAGGTGGAGCTGCGCGCCGAGGACCTGCGCCGTGCGGCGATCGGCGCTCGGGCGCGTCACCGGCCGCGTCGATGTCGAGGACGTGCTCGATCAGATCTTCGCGCGGTTCTGCGTCGGGAAGTAGGTCGTGGCGAAGCGCGCCGAGCGGATCGTGTTTCACGTGAATCGGACGTGGCCTCATGGTGAGCTTCACCCCGAGCTTGTCGAGGGGCGAACCATGAGGCTTGAACTGGATCGCTCGCCCTTCACCCTTCGACATGCTCAGGATGAAGGGCTTAGCGCGCATCGTCACCGTTTCACGTGAATCATTTTCGGAGCGCGCGGGTCGTGGGCTCCGATGTTTCACGTGAATCATGCGTTCGCTATTGAGCGCAACGAGTGGCAAATGATGACGCGGCACTTCTTCGAATTGAGATTAGTTATGCCGCCAGACTTTGACAGCCGAGATCAGCAGAATTGCTACCAGCAGCGGGATCATGATGGCTGACGGCACCACGCCCAACAGCTTGCCACCAACGTAGGCCCCGAAAATCGATCCAAGGGCCATCACCACCACGAAGCTGCGGTTTTCGCTCAGAACGGCAAAGCTTTGATCCTGAGCATAGCGCACGAAGCCGATCAGCATTGTCGGCAGGCTCACCGCCAAGGACAGGCTGCCGGCAAGCTTGATGTCAGCCCCGAACAGTAGAACCAGCGTTGGGATCAACAATTCACCGCCGGCAACACCGAGCACGGCCGCCACGATGCCGATCCCGAAGCCTGCAACAACACCTGCGATTGCTTGCGGCGCTGCTGTAAGCATGGGGCCTGACGCAGAGGCATCGTGGCCGATCAATAGAATGATGGCTATCAACACCAGCAATACGGCAATCACCCGGTAAAGTGTTTGCGATGACAATCGCGTTGCCCAGCCTGCACCGAGCCAAGCGCCGACCAGGCTTCCTGCAAGCAAATTGACAACAATTGGCCAGTGGGCGCCAACGTCGGCAAGAGGCACAGTCGCGGCGCGAAACGGAAGGGCGAACGCTACCACAATCAGGCTCATCGCCTTGTTGACTATGACTGCGCGCAGCGCCTCAAAGCGAAAGAGATGGATCAGGAGTGGAAGCCGGAACTCGGCACCGCCGAGGCCGATCAGTCCTCCAAGGGTGCCAACAGCTGCGCCAGCAAGAGCCGCAGGGATCGACCGCCTAACGGGGTCTATGGCCTCACTTGACGCCAAAACTGTCCCCCTGTTCCGTCGCGCGTATCGTCAGCCATTGTTTCACGTGAATCACTTTCGCGGCGTCCGTTACGCGCTGTGGGATTCTGCGCGAATGCCGCATCCATTATCATTCATCTTAGATGAAAAACGATCGAGACGTGTTTCGAGTGAATTGAGTCCCAGTCCGCATCGCCCCGAACCCTGCACCCGATCAATCCAGCTCGGATGCTGCAATGTCGCGCCTTTGTGGCGCAGCGGGTGTATGGTCGCCCATGAAAAACGCAGAGATCACGCTTCTTATTGCAGTGGTTGGCGCAGTGGCGCTGCTCGCGCTCGTCCATTTCGGGATGCCATCGATGACGCCGAAGCCGCTACCGCCCGCAGTGACGACGCAACCCGCGCCATAAGCGGACACCCCGGTGTGGGGGTTTACCGCAACCGGGGTGTCTTAGGCCGCTGCTGGTTCCGCTCAGAAGAAGCAGGGCCGTTCGAGACTGGCGCAACGCGTCATTCGCGAGCCAGTTCTCGTGCGGCTCCTTCACCGCCGCTCGGCCGCCACGTGAAAGGGCAACGCCCCGAATCCCAGTTCTCAATCATTCGAGCTTCCAAGCTGGAACGCTCACGTGCTGAATGCCGTTGTGGTTCTCCCATGCTGGGCCTGCGAGGCCCTCAGCCATAGGAGAGGAGCCCCAATGGATACGAACAGGATGCTCACGATCCTCGCGGCGGTTGTCATTGTGCTGCTGGTCTTCTGGTATTTCGTGCCGCTGGCGACAACGCCGACGATTCCCCCGGCACCGGCGCCGTAAGATCGGGCCTCTCTGGAGCTCAGCAAAGCGGACACCCTAGCTTGGGGACTACCTCGCCAGGGTGTCCTAGGGCGTCTTTCGATCCGATGGAATTGGATCGGACGCCCTAGGTTCCTTGCTTGTCGCATTTTCTGCGACGAACCGGTGTCCACTTCGTCGGAAAATGCTCTAGACCGCTGCAGGACTGCCGAGCTCTGCAGGGCCGTTCAAAAAGGCGCCCCCTAGCGGGGGTAGGGGCTAGGGGGCGTTTGAGGGCTCCGCACGCTAGGGGTACGAGGGACGATCGTGCGGATTGCCGGTTGAACCCATCATGTCCGGATCGGTTCCAATGCAATTCCGCAAGTCGTCTGCTCCTTGTGGATGAGATCGCAGTGGGGGAGCAGCCGTATTCAACAATCAGCGGATGGTGTTGGCGCAGGGAGTTCCCATGAGGTTCATCCGCAAAACGTGCTAGACTAGTTTCATCATGGGCATGCGTATCGCAGGCGCCCTATGACTGAGAGACAGCCATAGCGGTGCTCCCGCCTGTCAGGCGAAAGAGACCGCAAATGCCTTTCAGCAATTTCCCTCCTCCCGTTGACAACGTCGACCTGACGGCGATGCGTTCGGCCTATTACGGGGCTTGTACGGAGCTCGGCATTGGAACCAAGAGCGCCGCAGACAGGGGGCGCCGCGAACACCTAGCGGCGCAGATCTTCGAGCTTGCCCAGCTTGGCCAGCGTGGGGCATTTGACCTGCAACGCCGCGCGGTGCGCCGCTGCAAAGTTCAGGTTCAACTCTAGCCGCCTGGACTCAAGTCTGCGATTTTTGATTTGGCACTCTTGCGCGAGAAGGCCGCAAAAAAACCCCCTAGCGCGAACCAGGGGGCTGAAGTCTGCCCCGTGAGGGGGTTGGATGAAGTCTCACGGGTTAACGCAAGAACGCAATTGATCGCTGGGATATTCCATGGTCCGGAATATGCCCTTTGGATGCGCCGGATTTGCGCCAGTCTAGGTGGTCATAAGTCCGGCCGGCGGGGGATCTGGCCCGGCAGGGCCGACCGCCAAGCCGCCTCCAGCCACAACGCCAGAAGCTCCGGCGTCAGCGCATTAAGGCGCCCTTAGGACCATCCGACCTAAGTTCAAATCAGCTCGCCTCCGATATTTTTCGCGCGGGCAAATTGATGACCCCGGATGCGGTCTCCAGCATCCGGGGTTTTCGCGCGTGGTGGCCAGCCTGCCCGATCCTGTTTCACGTGAATCAGCCTTTGGACGGCCTTTATCTTGACCACTGATGCCGCAACATCAGTCGTGCCTTGTGTGCTAGGCTTGTTTCATGGATGCGGCGACACTCACCATGATCGTGACGCTCGCCAATGGCGAGGTCACCACGACGACCCGGGACTTTGCGACCATGAAGGGGTGCGAAGCGCTCGCAGCCGCATTTCTTGCGACCGAGAACGGGAGTGGCCGGACGGTGGCGACAAAGTGCGTGAAAGTCGCCCCACCCGTTGATCAGCCGGAGCACCAATAGCCGCTGATCGTCAGCCGATGTTTCACGTGAATCACCCGAGCGGCGGGACCCGCT
Source organism: uncultured Alphaproteobacteria bacterium (assembly GCA_963821565.1). Taxonomy (GTDB): domain Bacteria; phylum Pseudomonadota; class Alphaproteobacteria; order Rhizobiales; family Hyphomicrobiaceae; genus Hyphomicrobium_C. The sequence goes on along the minus strand of CAWGEK010000002.1, from coordinate 33,801 downwards.
CATTATTTCTCCGCTTTTGACCGGGCGAGCCGCGTCCTGTATTTCTGGCCGCGAAATCAGCACTTAGAACCTCGCGATGCTCGATAAGACCTTCGACGTCATTGTTGTCGGCGGCGGCCATGCCGGTGCGGAAGCCGCCGCTGCGGCCGCGCGCATGGGCGCGCGCACGGCGCTGGTCACGCATTCCTTCGCGACGGTCGGCGAGATGTCGTGCAACCCGGCGATCGGGGGGCTCGGCAAGGGCCACCTCGTGCGCGAGATCGATGCGCTCGACGGCCTCATGGGGCGGGTGGCGGACGCGGCCGGGATCCAGTTCCGGCTGCTCAACCGCTCCAAGGGCCCGGCCGTGCAGGGGCCGCGCGCGCAGGCGGACCGCAAGCTCTACCGCCAGGCGATGCAGGCGGCGGTCCGCGAGACGGCGGGCCTCGACGGTCATCGAGGGCGGGGTCGAGGACCTGCTGGTCGAGGACGGTCGAGTTGTAGGGATCACTACGGCGGCGGGTGACCGCATTCGCGCCGGGGCCGTGGTCCTGACCACGGGCACGTTCCTCAACGGCCTCATCCATATGGGCGAGACCAAGATCCCGGCCGGGCGGCACGGGCGAGCAGCCGGCGCTCAAGCTTTCCGAGCGGCTTTATGGGCTTGGGCCTCAGGATGGGGCGGCTCAAGACCGGCACGCCGGCGCGGCTCGACGGCCGTTCCATCGACTGGGCGAGCGCTCGAGATGCAGCCGGGCGACGACGAGCCGGTTCCGTTCTCGTTTTTGACCGAGCGAATCACGACGCCGGCAGATCTGCTGCGGGATCACGACGACGACGGCGGCGACGCACGAGATCATCCGCGCGAATCTCGCCCGCTCGCCGATGTATTCGGGTCAGATCGAGAGCAGCGGTCCGCGCTATTGCCCGTCGATCGAGGACAAGGTCGTGCGATTCGCGGATCGCGCGGCGCACCAGGTCTTTCTCGAGCCCGAGGGCCTCGACGACGACACGATCTATCCCAACGGGGTCTCGACCTCGCTGCCGGCCGAGGTGCAGGAGGCGTTTCTGCGCACGATGCCGGGCCTGGAGAAGGTGCGAATCAAGCGGCCGGGCTACGCGATCGAATACGACTACGTCGATCCGCGCGAGCTGAAGCCGACGCTCGAGGTGAAGACGCTGCCGGGGCTTTTCCTGGCCGGGCAGATCAACGGCACGACGGGATACGAGGAGGCCGGCGCGCAGGGGATCGTCGCGGGGATCAATGCGGCGCTGCCGGCGGGCGGCGGCGGCCGTGAATTCGTCGTGTCGCGGGCCGACGGCTATCTCGGCGTCATGATCGACGACCTGGTGACCCGCGGCGTGACCGAGCCCTACCGCATGTTTACGTCCCGCGCCGAGTTCCGGCTGCGGCTCCGGGCCGACAACGCCGATCAGCGGCTGACGCCGCTCGGAATCGACCTCGGCTGCGTCGGGCGGGGCGCGGGCTGCAACGTTTGCCGCCAAATCGAAGGCCTTGCAGAGGCAACCCGGCTGCTCGAAGGGCTTGACGCTCACGCCGACCGAGGCGGCCAGGCACGGCTTCGAGATCAACCAGGACGGACGGCGGCGCACGGCCTTCGAGCTTCTGGCCTATCCGGACATCGATCTCGCGCGGCTCAGGCCGGTCTGGCCGGAGCTCGGCGAGCTGGAGGCCAAAATCGGCGCCCAGATCGAGATCGACGCTCGCTACGCGGCCTACGTCCGGCGTCAGGACATCGACATCGCGGCGCTCCGAAAGGACGAGAAAGCGGCCATTCCGGACCACTTCGACTATACAACTCTCGCCAGCCTGTCCGCGGAAGTGCGCCAGAAGCTCGAGTTGCATCGGCCGGCCACGCTGGCCCAGGCCGCGCGAATCGAGGGCATGACGCCGGCGGCCCTGATGCTCCTGCTCGCGGGCCTCAAGAAGCAGGCCGGCCGGAAGACGGCCTGATGGCGAGGCGGCTCAGCGAAAGCGCATCTCGACCCCCGAGGCGTTCCGCGAAACCTTTGCTGTTTCACGTGAAACGCTCGACCGGCTCGCGACTTACGAGGCTTTGCTCAAGACCTGGCAGAGGACCATAAACCTCGTCGCGCCAAGCACTTTGGACGACATCTGGCACCGGCATTTCGCCGATTCGGCCCAACTTGTGCCCCTGGCGCCTGCCGATGCTAAGATTTGGGTCGACGTCGGCTCGGGGGCCGGATTTCCGGGCCTCGTTGCGGCGATAATGCTGGCCGAGAAAGGCCAATGCCGCGTGGCGCTGGTCGAAAGCGATTCCCGCAAGGCGGCGTTCCTCGCCGAGGTCGCCCGCAAAACCGGCGTGGCTGTGGAGATCGTGGCGGCGCGAATCGAAAAAATCGCAACTCAGGATAAGTTTGGCCCCATCGACGTCCTCTCGGCGCGGGCACTCGCGCCTCTGGATAAGCTGTTGGAACTCGTTGCTCCCATGTTCTCCGCCAACACGACAGCATTGCTGCTCAAGGGACGGGACGCATTCCTTGAGATAGAAGAGGCGCAGAAAAACTGGTCATTCGACGCCGCGCTCACGCCGAGCCTCACAGAGAGCGAGGCGCGGGTGGCCGCGATCCGGAATTTACAAGTCAAGACGGAGGGTTGACCCCGTGACTGGACTCAGTATCGGAGCTTCACAATTGAGGGTCCTGGCGATCGCCAACCAAAAGGGCGGCGTCGGCAAGACCACGACGGCGATCAATCTCGGCACGGCGCTGGCGGCCATCGGCGAGCGCGTGCTGGTCATCGATTTCGATCCGCAGGGCAACGCCTCGACCGGGCTCGGCGTGCCGGTCGAGAACAGAAAGAAGACATCCTACGACGCGCTCACCGGAGCCGTGAGCCTGCTCGACGCCGCCGTTCCGACTGCGATTCCGGGACTCTGCACGTCGTGCCGGCGAATCAAGATCTGGTCGGACTCGAATCGGATCTCGTGAACGAGCCGACGCGGCCGTACAAGCTGCGCGACGCGATTGCACAGCTCGTGGCTCAGATGCGGACGAAGCCAGCGGACCAGCAGTTCAAGTACGCGCTGATCGACTGTCCGCCGTCGCTCAATCTGCTCACGCTCAACGCGATGGCTGCGGCGCACGCCGTCCTGGTGCCCGTGCAGTGCGAGTTCTTCGCGCTCGAAGGAATTTCGCAGCTCAAGGAAACGATCGATCAGATCCGCGGCACGCTCAATCCGGGCCTCGAAATCCAGGGCGTCGTGCTCACCATGCACGACGCGCGCACGACGCTGTCGAAAGAAGTCGCCGACGAAGTGCGCGCCTTCTTCGGGTCCAAGGTCTACGAATCGGTGATCCCGAGAAACACGCGCGTTGCGGAAGCGCCGTCGCACGGCAAGCCGATCCTGCTCTACGACTACGATTGCGCGGGAAGCCAGGCCTACATTCGACTCGCGACAGAGATCATCGAGCGCGAGCGCCAGAACAAAGCCGCGTAATGGCGGACACGGGGACATGAGCGGGGGACAGAGGACGACATGAACGCGCCAGTACCAATGCAGAAGAGCCGTCTCGGCCGGGGCCTCGCCTCTCTCATCGGCGAGACGCCGTCGGCACAGCCGCATCTCCCCGCCGAGGGCGAGCAGCGCCTCGTTCCGATCGAGCAGCTTCGCTCGGGGCGTTTCAATCCGCGCAAGGATTTCGCCAACGACGAGCTGCAAGAGCTCGCCGATTCGATCCGCGCCAAGGGCGTCGTGCAGCCGATCATCGTGCGCAGCCATCCCGAGGAGGCAAGCGCGTTCGAGATCGTCGCCGGCGAGCGGCGCTGGCGCGCGTCGCAGAAGGCTGGGCTGCACAGCGTGCCGGTCATCGTGCGCGAGCTTTCCGACAAGGAAGTGCTCGAGCTGGCGATCATCGAAAACGTGCAGCGCGCCGATCTCAATGCGATCGAGGAGGCCACGGGCTACCGCGATCTCATCGAGCGCTTCGCCTACAGCCAGGAGCAGGTGTCCGAGATCATCGGCAAGAGCCGGAGCCATGTCGCGAACACGCTCCGGCTTTTGAAGCTGCCGGAGGGCGTGCGCGCGCTGGTGCAGGAAGGCAAGCTCACGGCGGGTCATGCGCGCGCGCTCGTCGGGCGCAGCGACGCGGAGGAGCTGGCCAAGCGCATCGTCGAGCAGGAGCTCAACGTGCGCGCGGTCGAGGCCATGGTTCAGAGCGGCGGGCCGATCGGCCAGCAGGGCGCGACGGGCGGGCGGAAGGTCAAGGAGAAGGATCCCGACACCAAGGCGTTCGAGAAGGAGCTCGCCGATACGCTCGGCCTCAAGGTCGAGATCAAGCGCGGCTCGGGCGAGACCGGGAACCTGGTCATCAAGTACGGCAACTTCGATCAGCTCGAATACATCCGCCTGCGGCTCGTGGGTGTGCCGAGTTAAGAAATTAAGCGGGCTTTACCGGGCTCTCAGGCTTTGCTTGACGGAACATACGGCGCTTGCTCCCCTGGGGCAGGCGCTTTTGCTTTTTGGGATTGGCGCAGTTCTCTTACCTCTCCCCTCGGGGAGAGGTCGCGACGCGACAGCGGCGCGGGTGAGGGGGCTGCCTACGTAGGCGGAGATAGAATTGGGATTCATCGATGGCGCTCCCCCTCACCCGGAGCCTTCGCGTCATGGCGGAGCCATGCTCCGCATGATCGCTCCGGCTCCGACCTCTCCCCAAGGGGAGAGGTGAAGTTGGGCTCCCCAGGGGAGAGGTAAAGGCTCTAGGTGCTTAATGACCAACGACGTGCTTGCCCGGCTGGCGGCGACCATTCATTCCCGCCGGTCGGAGCCGACCTCGAAATCCTATACGCGCCAGCTCCTCGACGCGGGACCGGTCCATTGCGCCAAGAAGCTCGGCGAGGAGGCGGTCGAGACCGTGATCGCCGGGGCCTCCCAGAGCGACGACGCCTTGCGCGCCGAAGCCGCGGATCTGATGTATCATCTGCTCGTGCTGCTCGAAGCGCGGGGCGTCGCATTTGCCGACGTGCTGGCCGAGCTCGACAAGCGGACGGCGCAGTCCGGGTCTGGCAGAGAAGGCGGCGCGACCCGCGCGCTAGCTGCGGGCGCCGGTCATGGGTGAGTAAGATGAGCACCAAGCCGATACCGATCAAGGGCGCGCGCGAGACGCCGCGCCTCGACCTCATCAACCGGCCGGCCGAGCTGCAGTTCTCGCCCTATCGCGTTTTCGACCGCGAGGACTGGGCGAAGTTGCGTGCCGATACGCCGATGACGCTGCTGCCGAACGAGCTCGAGCAGCTGTCGGGTCTCATCGAGGAGCTTTCGGTCGAAGAGGTCGAGGAGATCTATCTGCCGCTGTCGCGCCTGCTCAATCTCTACGTGGCGGCGGCGCAGAAACTTCATGCGGTCTCGTCGACGTTTCTCGGCCGCACGGACTGCAAGGTGCCTTTCATCATCGGCGTCGCGGGCTCGGTCGCAGCGGGAAAGAGCACGACGGCTCGCGTGCTCAAAGCGCTGCTCGCGCGCTGGCCCGATCATCCGCGCGTCGATCAGATCACGACCGACGGCTTTCTCTATCCGAACCGTGAGCTCGAGGCGCGCGGGCTCATGGATCGCAAGGGATTTCCGGAGAGCTTCGATACGGCGCGGCTCCTGAACTTCCTCAACGACGTGAAGTCGGGCAAGGAGCGCGCGGAAGCGCCCGTCTACTCGCATTTCCACTACGACATCCTGCCCGGGCAGAAGACGGTGATCGAGCGCCCGGACATCCTGATCGTCGAGGGGCTCAACGTGCTGCAGCCGGCGGGTCTGCCGCGGCACGGCGAGGCCATCCCGTTCGTCTCGGATTTCTTCGACTTCTCGATCTACATCGATGCCGACGCCGAGGTGATCCAGGACTGGTACCTGACGCGCTTCATGCGCCTCCGGAGCACGGCGTTCCGCGATCCGGCGTCGTTCTTCCATCGCTACATCACGCTTTCGCATGATCACGCGGTCGCGCGCGCGCTCGAGATCTGGCGGACGATCAACCTCAAGAACCTCGAAGAGAACATCCTGCCGACGCGCCAGCGCGCCAGCCTCATCCTGCGCAAGACGGCGGACCACCGGGTCAACTCGGTCGCGCTGCGCAAGCTCTAGGGCAGGCACCGGTGCACTGCCGGCTGTTTATTGCAGTCGCGATGTAGGACTAATTCCCAGTTTAACTAGGAAATATTCCCATTCCTGACTTTTGGAGTGGATAATTGGTGCACTGCAATATGGCGTCATGGTAACCCTCGTCGGGTTCAATTCCCCAATGCAGGAGAATTCATCATGAAGCGTACGATTGCGACTGCCGTGGCACTGGCGTTCCTCGGTTCGGCCGCCGCTATTGCCGACGACAAGCCCACCGACGCGGAAGCCGCCAAGATCAAGGAAGCGGTTGCTGCCTGGGGCTGCGAGGGCGGCAACTACGAGAAGGAGAGCGAGGGCACGGGCGTGTTCGAGGCCGAGGACGTGAAGTGCAAGGGCGGCCAGTACGACTTCCGTCTCGAGAAGGACTTCAAGGTGTTCGTGATCACCAAGGACTAACAGTCGATCATCGATCGATGTGGATCGATGAGCACGGAACGGCGGCTCCCCGGGGAGCCGCCGTTTGCTTTTGGTGCCCGCTTTGACAGAAGGGTCGGGCGTCTCTAAGCACGGGCGGTGCAGCACAGAGGCTCCGAGTGACGCCGTCCGTTCCGCAATCTCAATCTCCTGTTTCCGATCTCGCTTGGCCGCAGGGCGTGACGCCGACGCCCGAATACGAGGCGGCGCTGGATTATGTGCGCCGCGGTGACGGCCACCTTTTCATCACGGGGCGCGCGGGCACCGGCAAGTCGACGCTGCTGCGCGCGCTGCGCGAGATGATCGACGATGAGGTCGCGGTGGTCGCGCCGACGGGCCTCGCGGCCGTCAATGTCGGCGGGCAGACGATCCATTCCTTCTTCGGGTTTCCGCCGCGGCTCATCCGCTCCGAGGACATCCGGCGCAGCCGCAACGGCGCGATCATGCGCCGCCTCAAGATGCTCGTCATCGACGAGGTGTCGATGGTGCGCTCGGATCTCATGAATGGCATCGATCAGTCGCTGCGCATCAACCGAGGCCGAGCGCGCGAGGCGTTCGGTGGCGTGCGGCTCATCATGTTCGGCGACCTGCACCAGCTGCCGCCCGTGGTGCAGGAGGCGGAGGTGGCCGAGCATCTCGAGTCGAGCTTCGGGGGGCCGTTCTTTTTCTCCGTGCCGGCGCTACGCGAGGGTGCAGGCAGCTCGCTCATCGAGCTCACGCACGTCTTCCGGCAAAGCGACGAGACGCTGATCAATGTGCTCAACCGGGTGCGCGACGGCGACGTCGAGGAAGAGGATCTCGCGGTCCTCAATCGCCGCGTGGCGCCGGTACGGACACTCTCGGAGGGCGAGCGCTATGTCATCCTGACGCCGACGAACGCGGCCGCGCAGCGCATCAACATGGCGTATCTCGATGCGCTTCCGGGATCGGCACGCACGTATGAAGCAGGCATCACGGGCGACTACAGCGAGAGCGCCCACCCGACCGATCCGGCGCTCGTCTTGAAGCCCGGCGCCAAAGTCATCCTGTTGAGAAACGATCCCGACAGGCGGTGGGTCAACGGCACGGTGGCGCGGATCTCGCGCCTCGACGACAAGCGCGTGTGGATCGAGGTCGCGGGCAAGGAGCACGAGCTCGAGCAGACGTCGTGGGAGGCGCGGCGCTATGCCTACGACAAGGCGGCGGAGAAAATCGTCGGCACGGTTGCGGGGACGTTCAAGCAGTTTCCGCTGCGGCTCGCGTGGGCGCTCACCATTCACAAGTCGCAAGGGCTCACGCTCGAGCACGTCTACATCGATCTCGGGCGCGGGACGTTCGCCCACGGGCAGGCCTATGTCGCTTTGTCGCGGTGCCGGACGCTCGAGGGCCTGGCGCTCGCGAGGCCTCTACAACCCAGGGATATTCTCTTCGATCGCGCCGCCATGGGATATCGCGACCTTTTTCATCGGATTTGACCGATAGGGCGCAAGCGGATGGAATCTCAGGTCAATTTCGCATGTGCGAAGAAAAGTGCTGCGTATACGACTCTGTTACTCTTATGAAGAAGACTTTCTTCGCCGGAAGGGTCAATGATTCCGGGCGCTATTTACCGCCTCTGATGCACAGCAACATTTTTTATGTTGCATTGCGAAGAGACATGCTTATATTGAGGCCGTCGACGGGCGCAGGACCCTTGAAGCCCTGCCGACCGTCAACACCGCTTTCATTTGTTCAAAGTTCCGCCCCCGCTCAAAAACCCCTGATGGAGTTACGATCGTGAACGACTTCGCCCGCCAGACGCAAGAAATGTTCGCTGCCGCCAAGGACGCCCGCATCCCCGAGCAGTTCCAGGCCATCGCCGAGGACGGCGTCACCAAGGTGCGTGAGACCTACGGCAAGTTCAACACCGTCGCCAAGGATGGCGTGAAGGTGATCGAGGACGTCATGATCGCCAGCCACGCCGGTGCCAAGTCGATCGGCGAAAAGATGCTGCGCAACGCCGAGGTGAACACCGAGGCTGCGTTCGAAGCCGCTCAGGCAATCGCGCGTGCCAAGACCGTGCCCGAGGCGCTGCGTCTACAGACCAGCTTCCTGCAGCAGCAGTTCGCTGCCGCCGGCGCCCAGTCGAAGGAGCTGTTCGAGCTTTCGGCCAAGGTCGCGCAGCAGACGTTCGAGAGCATGAACAGCGCCGCGACGAAGACCTTCGAGCAGCTGAAGAAGACGGCCTGATCGGGCGCTCCCGAGCAGAAGGCCGCAACCACGGCCACATGAAGATCTCTCCCCATCGCCCGGAGCCACATCGGCTCCGGGCGATTTTCGTTCGCACCTGCGGTCGTGAACGCGGATTGCAGCGGCATCAATTATGAAAGTTTCGCGCAACCAGATATCCGCTATACTCACCTCATGCTGGGTTCGCGTTCTGACATAAAAATACGTAAGGGGAAGCTCGCCGACGCGAAGTCGCTAGCGGATACCTTCCGCCAGTCGTGGACCCAGGCCTATCGCGGAATCATTCCCCACCTGCATCTCCAGAACATGATCGGACGGCGTGGCCCCGAGTGGTGGTCCGGTGTCGTGCGCGGCGGCGACAGCCTGCTCGTGCTCGAGCATGCGGGGAAAGTGGCAGGCTACGCGACGATCGGGTTTGCGAGGACACGCGGGCCCTACCAGGGCGAGATCTACGAGCTTTACGTCACGCCCAACTATCAGGGTCTGGGGCTCGGCGAGCATCTGTTCGAAGCGTGCCGCTACGGTCTCGATCAGCGCCGGCTCAAGGGGCTGATCGTGTGGGCGCTGGTCGACAATACGATGGCGACAGACTTCTACTGGCGCCGCGGCGGCCGGCCCGTCGGGCAAACGTTCGAGCTGATCGGCGGGGCCAAGCTCGAGAAGATCGCCTTTGCGTGGTCCTGAAGCGCGGCGAGCGGTGTCCGCGAGCGATCTTTCGAATTGCGACTATAGGGCTCTGCGCTTGCGGCGCCCTAGCATCACATGGGGCTCTTGCCGGACGCGCCTATCCGCAGCGGCTCCGCAAGGCAATTGAATGCGCGCGCCTGCTCGTCGGCGACCCTGCGTGCCATAACAATCGCTTCCGTGTTAGCGAGCGCGTCGATGTAGGCGACGTGACAGGCCTCGGTGTCGGTTATGCGCGTCACGACGAGCACTTGGCCCTGCTTCTCTTCGTTCGACGTGAAGTAGCGGACAATGGCCGCGTAGGGGACGGGGCTGTCGTTGCGGATTGATGTATCGCCATTCGACAGTCGTACGATTGGAATTGCCCTCGAACACGGTGTTGAAAGGCGCGAGCGTCTGTTTTGCGGCGCGGTTTTCGGCCGCTTTGGGGCCGGCGCTTAAGTATATTCTGAGATCGCCCTCGGCGATGTAGATGGGATAGCCCGGCAAGCCCTCGCACAGCCATTCGTTGCCGTCGGGGTGCGTTGCGACCGTCTTGCAGTTGTCGAGATCGATGACCGTGTAGAGGCTTTTGACCTGCTGAATGGCTTGGGCCTCGTAAGTGACCGCGGCAAGCAGCAGCACTGCCGGCGGCGCCCATTTGATCTTCATCGTCTGCTCCTTGAGGCGCCGCCCTCGGCCTTGAGGCCTTTTTGTCGCTGCCGCCCAATCTCCGCGCCAAATCTATCCTGCATCTTGGCTAAATTCAGGGGAAAGGTTGAGCAGACGCAGTGCACAAACAAGCATGAAGTCACGCCGCCCTTTCGCTCTCCGACCGGCATTGCTATATCGGCCCTCATTTCAGCCCGCTGGAGAGACAATGAGCGACATGAGGATCGCGGTTATGGGTGCTGCCGGCCGTATGGGCCGGGAGCTCGTCCGCGCCGTTCATGCGATGCCGGGCTGCGTGGTGGCGGGGGGTACGGAGGTCGCCGGGCTCGTCCGCTATCGGCACGTGATCTTGGCGTGCTTGCGGGCGTCGGGCCGCTCGGCGTCAAGGTGAGCGGAGATCCGCTCGAGCTCGCGGCCGGCGTCGACGCGATCATCGATTTCACGATGCCGCGGGTAACCGTCGATATCGCCGCGCTGGCAGCGAACGCGCGCATCGTGCACGTCATCGGCACGACGGGGCTCTCGGACGCGGACGAGGCGGCGATCAAGGCGGCCGCGCGTCATGCCACGATCATCAAGGCGGGCAACATGAGCCTCGGCGTCAATGTGCTGACGGCGCTCGTCGGCGGGTTGCCCAGGTCCTCGATGCCGATTATGACATCGAGATCGTCGAGATGCACCACGGTCAAAAGGTCGACGCGCCCTCGGGGACGGCGCTGATGCTCGGTGCTGCTGCCGCCAAAGGCCGCGGGATCGATCTCAAAACTCACAGCGTACGAAGCAGGGATGGACATACGGGGCCGCGCAAGCGGGGCGACATCGGGTTTGCTTCGATGCGCGGCGGAACAGTCGTCGGCGACCATACGGTCGTGTTTGCGGGTGACGGCGAGCGGATCGAGATCACGCACCGCGCCGGCGATCGCAGTATCTTTGCACGGGGGGCGGTAAAGGCAGCGCTCTGGGGCCGCGGCAAGGCCCCCGGCCTTTATTCGATGATGGACGTGTTAGGGTTATAGATGTCGACGCTCAAGAGAACGCAACGGGCCGATGCCATGGCGAATACGCTCGTGCTCGTGCGCCATGGTGAGAGCGAGTGGAACCAGAAGAACATCTTCACGGGCATTCGCAATCCAGACCTCACCGACAGAGGCGTGATCGAGGCCCGCTGGGCGGGGCGCGTGCTCAGGGATCGCGGACTTCGGTTCGACATCGCGTTTACGAGCAAGCTCAAGCGCGCCCAGCACACGCTCGATATCATTCTGGGCGAGCTCGACCAGTCGAGCCTCGAGATCATCGAGGATCCGGCGCTCAACGAGCGCGACTACGGCGAGCTTTCGGGCCTCAACAAGGAAGAAGCGCGCGCACAGGTGGGGCGAGGAGCAGGTGCTTGTTGGCGGCGCAGCTTCGACATTCCGCCGCCCGGCGGCGAGAGCCTCAAGGATACCGCGGCGCGGGTTCTCCCCTACTACGAGAAGAATATCTGGCCGCGCGTCAAGGCTGGCAAGAACGTGCATCGTGTCGGCGCACGGCAATTCGCTGCGCGCGCTCATCATGAGTCTCGAGCGGCTTTCGGAACAGCAGATCCTCGATCGCGAGCTGGCGACAGGGGCGCCGCAAGTCTACCGCCTGACGACTCGCGGGCGAAGTCGCCGAACATCTGGAGCTCGTGCGCTCCGTGGGGCGCGACGATGGCCTTTGAGGCGCTCGGCCGCGGCGCCGAAGAGGACAACCAGCGCGATCGCGACCGCTGATCGGTGTCTATATCGGCATCCTCGCGGTGATCCTCGCGATGTGCAGCATGGGCGGCGGACAATGCCGCCAAGGACGCGACCCTCAAGACCATCGCGGCGACGAACACCTGGTCCTTCTTTCAGGCCAAGAACATGCGCCGGCACGTGCTGCAGCTGCAGGTCGATGAGCTCGAGATCCTGAAGGCGAGCCAGCCACAGCTCTCTGAGCCGGCGCGGGCCGCCATCGACGCCAAGATCGCCTCCTACAAGGACCACGAGAAGCAGCTCACGTCCGAGCCCGACACCGGAGAAGGCCTCGACGAGCTGTTCCGAAGGGCAAGACGCTCGAAGCAGAGCGCGACCTGGCGCTGCGCCAGAGATCCCTACTTTCGACTACGGTCAGGCGTTACTCCAGATCGCGATCGTGCTGGCCTCGATCGCCATCATCTCGGGCGGCTCGACGACGCTGCTCGCCGTGAGCGGCGTGACTGGGTGTGGCCGGCGACGCTCTTAACCCTGAACGGCTTCACGCTCGCGGTGAGCCTGCCGCTTCTCGGGTGACGGGCGGACTGCAGCCCAGCGCGACCGTCTGACATTGCGGCCCGTGCTTGCCGGGCCGCAGGCCAACGGGCTAGTACCGCCTCGCAAAACTCACACACAAGGCCTCAACGGGATCACCGAAACCATGACCACCCACAAGCTGCTCCTCTTGCCCGGCGACGGCATCGGCGTCGAAGCGATGGCCGAGGTCGAGCGCGTGATCGCCTTCTTCAACAAGAGTGGCAAGGGGGCGAAATTCGAGACGGAAACGGATCTCGTCGGCGGCGCTGCCATCGACGCCAAGGGCGTGCCGGTCACCGACGAGACGATGGCCAAGGCCATGAAAGCGGACGCGGTGATCTTCGGCGCCGTCGGCGGACCCAAGTGGGACAAGGTGCCGTACGCGATCCGGCCCGAGGCGGGGCTGCTGCGCTTGAGAAAGGATCTCGGCCTCTTCGCCAACCTGCGTCCCGCGGTCTGCTATCCGGCGCTCGCGGATGCGTCGTCGCTTGAAGCGCGAGCTCGTCGAAGGCCTCGACATCATGATCGTGCGCGAGCTCACGGGCGGCGTCTATTTCGGCGAGCCGAAGGAGATCGTGACGCTCGAGAACGGCGAGAAGCGCGCGGTCGACACGCAGGTCTACACGACGCACGAGATCGAGCGCATCGCCAAGGTCGCCTTCGATCTCGCGCGCAAGCGCAGGCAATAAGGTGCACTCGGCCGAGAAGCGCAACGTCATGCGGACCGGCGTGCTGTGGAACGAGGTCGTGACGGCCACGCACAAGAGCTTACGCGCCCGACGTCAAGCTCGAGCACATTCTCGCCGACAACTGCGCCATGCAGCTCATCCGCAATCCGAAGCAGTTCGACGTCATCGTCACCGACAACCTGTTCGGCGACGTGCTCTCCGACGAGGCCGCCATGGCGACGGGCTCGCTCGGCATGCTGCCGTCGGCGTCGCTCGGCGCGCCGGACGCGAAGACGGGCAAGCCGCCTCGCGCTCTACGAGCCCGTGCACGGCTCGGCGCCCGACATCGCGGGCAAGGGTCTCGCCAACCCGATTGCGACCATCGCCAGCTTCGGGATGGCGCTGCGCTATTCCTGCGACATGGGGAAGGAAGCCGACTCGATCGACGCGGCGATCGCGAACGTGCTCGCGGCAGGGCTACCGGACCGGCGACATCATGCAGCCCGGCATGCGCCAGGTCGGCACGCGGGAGATGGGGGGCGCCATCGTCGACGAGCTCGGGAAGCTTGCGAGCTAATACCCAATGGCGATTTTGTCCGCCCCTGGTTGAATTCCGCGGTCTAGACTGCTTGGAAGATCACGTGTGCCGCCAAAGAGCCTTGAAACGGCGGCTGAGCACGCGTAAGTCAACGCGCGCGGACGGCAAATCCCGAGCGCGGCGATCGGCGCTGCCAGCTTTCCGCCACGAGCCTCAAGGAACTGAACATGGGCTACAAAGTCGCTGTCGTGGGCGCAACCGGCAACGTGGGCCGGGAGATGATGAACGTGCTCACCGAGCGCGAGTTTCCGGCTGACGAGGTCTATGCGATTGCCTCGCGCCGCTCGGTCGGCACCGAGGTGTCCTTCGGCGACACGATGCTCAAATGCCAGGATCTCGAGCAGTTCGATTTCTCGAAAGCCGACATCTGTCTGATGTCGGCCGGCTCGTCCGTGTCCAAGATCTGGAGCCCGAAGATCGGCGCCAAGGGCTGCGTCGTGATCGATAACTCGTCGTGCTGGCGCTACGACCAGGACGTGCCCCTCGTGGTCCCAGAGGTGAATGCGGATGCGGTCAAGGGCTATGCGAAGAAGAACATCATCGCCAATCCGAACTGCTCGACGGCGCAGATGGTGGTCGTGCTGAAGCCGCTGCACGACGCGGCGACGATCAAGCGCGTCGTCGTCTCGACCTATCAGTCGGTCTCGGGCGCCGGCAAGGAGGCGATGGACGAGCTCTGGCAACAGACGAAGAGCAAGTACGTGCCGGGCACGGAGATCGAGCCCAAGAAGTTTCCGAAGCAGATCGCCTTCAACTGCATCCCCCACATCGACGTCTTCATGGAGGACGGCTACACGAAGGAAGAGTGGAAGATGCTGGCCGAGACGAAGAAGATCCTCGATCCCAAGATCCGCGTCACGGCGACGTGCGTGCGCGTGCCGGTGTTCGTCGGCCACTCGGAGTCGCTCAATATCGAGTTCGAGAAGCCGATCACGGCGGAGGAGGCGCGCGAAATCCTGCGCGCGGCGCCGGGAGTCATGGTCGTCGACAAGCGCGAAGCCGGCGGCTACGTGACGCCTGTCGAGGCGGCCGGGGAGTACTGCAACCTACGTCTCGCGCATCCGTGAGGACGCTACGGTCGAGAACGGCCTCGCGCTGTGGATCGTCGCCGACAATCTGCTCAAGGGCGCGGCGCTCAACGCGGTGCAGATCGCCGAGACGTTGATCAACCGTAAGCTTCTCAAGTCGGCTGCGTAGAGAAGTCGTAGGCGGCCGGCGCTCGTGACGAGGGCCGGCCGTGATCCGTCATACCGGCGCCGCTGCGCGGGCCGCTCAGGCCTTGGCGGCGTTGGCGTCGCTCTCGAGCTTGCTCAGTGCGTTGACGATCGTATTGAGATCCTCGAGAAAGCGGTCGCGCTGCTGCGGGCTCGGCAGCGTCGACGAGGATCTTGTCGTCGACGCGCTTGACGAGCGGGATCGGCGGACTTGAGTGCATTCCAGCCCTCGTCGGTGAGCTTCACGGCGTAGGCGCGCGCGTCCTCTTTCGTGCGGCGGCGCTGCAGGTAGCCCTTCTTCAGCATGCGGCGGACGATGTCGGCGAGCGTCGAGCGGTCGATGCCGGTCTTCTCGACCAGCTCGGTCTGGCTGAGACCTTCCCAAAGCGAAACGGTCACGAGAACCGCGTACTGGCGCGGCGTGAGATCGGCCGCGCCCATCTCGGTCAAGAAAATTTCGCCAGCGCACTGTCCGGCACGATGCAGGAGATGGATGGGGGACTGCTCGAGGCGGTTCGTCACGATGTCTTGTGGGGTGTGAATCTCGTGCCATGACCTATTGCGAATTTCTTGATGATGAGGATTGCGTCGAAAGACCCCTTGCTCTCAGCGTGCTCGGACTCATCTGAGCCGATGGAAGGAAAGTGAAACTCCGAAAAGGAGAAAATACGACTTTGACGTGTTCGTCTAGTAAAATGTTTCCTCGTCCCCGAATAATGCAGGGATAGTTCAAGTAGTGCTTAGAATTGCAACAGCCGACTGAAAATCCGCGCTAGTCGTAATTTTGCGGGATGTTTAATCAATGCTTGCTAGCCATGTATCAATGCTTATCTAGTTCATGTTTTTTCAGTAATCCTACCTGCAGCAGCGCGAATATCATTGTAATCGGCATGATGGCGAAGACCTTGAAGCTCACCCACGTGTCCGTGGAGAAGTGACGCCAGACGATCTCGTTTAGATCCAGCGAGCACGACAAAGAAGCAGGCCCATCTGAGGGTCAGTTTGCGCCATCCCTCATCGGTCAAGCGGAAGACGTCGCCGAAGATATGCTTCAAGAGCGAATGCCCGGCGAAGCAGACCGCCGAACAGGATGGCGGCGAAGATCGCGTTCACGATCGTGGGCTTCAGTTTGATGAAGAGCTCGTCGTGCAGATAGAGCGTGAGACCGCCGAACACGAGAACGAAGACGCCGGAGACGAGCGGCATCGTCGCGATGCGGCCGAACAGCAGGCGCGAGGCAATGAGGGAGACGACGGTGGCCACGATGAAGACCGCCGTGCCCCAGAAGATGCCGGCGCGGGCATTGGTCACGAAGAAGACGAGTAGCGGGCCCGAGCTCGACGGCGAGCTTCAGTAGCTGCTGGCCCAGTCGCCTCGGCACTTTCCTGCTTGTCGTGGTCGATTTGCGACATGCCTCACTTCAGATCGTCAGACGCCACATTGCAAGATTATGGCGCAGCTCAATCCTGCACTCTCAGGAAGACGTGACTGTTCAGACACACCGTTCAATTAGAGTGATGGCTGCTGAAAGTCCAAGGCAAAACTCGATTTCTCCCCAAGGTTGCAATTCACGAGCTGAAAAGCTCAACTTATGATTTCACAGATGATGCTTGCTCATCCATTTGGTCAGCAGCCAGGCGTAGAAACCGCTCAGCGGCAGGACGATGAACAGCTTGAATGCGATCCAGATGTCGATCCCGTTCATCGCGTAGCCGAAGACCTCGTAGACGGTGTCGTCCTTGAAGGTCAGGCGAACGAATTCGTTCAGCACCGCGGTAAACAGGAAGAACCAGGCGAAGCTGCGCGTGAACGTGGTCCCAGCCCTCCTTCGTGTAGTGGAACGTCTTGTCGAAGACGTACTGGAAGAAGTTCCGGTCGAGCCACAGGCCGAGAAAGAGAAAGCCCGCAAACAGCGCGTTGAAGATCGTCACCTTGATCTGCACCCACATGGGGTCCTTGGTGACGAGCGTCAATGTTCCAAAGACGATCGTGACCGTCGAGGCGATGAGCGGAAACACCGGCGGCCGGCCGAACATGTAGATCATGGCGACGATCGCCAGCACGGTCGTGCTGATGAGCGCCCAGGTTCCGGCGTTGATCCCGTACATGGCGTTGACGATGAACATCGTCACGAGCGGCCCGAACTCGCTCAGGATGTTGACCGTCTGCTCGGCGTTGAAGGGATAGAGTTTGCGGCGTGGGCTCATGATTTTGTCGTGACCTTCGGTTTCTGCTCGCCGCCCGTGGATGATTCGTTCGGGCGCTATGTCGTTCATGTCGATCTAGTCCACTACGATGGCATTGGAGAACTCAGCCGCGTCGAAGGGCTGCAGGTCGTCCACGCCCTCGCCGATGCCGATCGCGTGCACGGGGAGCCCGTGCTTGGCGGCAATGGCGACGAGGATGCCGCCGCGCGCTGTCCCGTCGAGCTTGGTCATGACGAGCCCGGTCACTCCCGCCTTCTCCCGGAAGACCTCGACCTGAGAGAGGGCGTTCTGGCCCGTCGTGGCATCGAGCACGAGCAGCACGTTGTGGGGAGCGGCGGGATCGAGTCTTCTTCAGGACACGCACGACCTTCTCAAGCTCGCCCATCAACGCTTCCTTGTTCTGCAGGCGGCCGGCGGTATCGAGAAGCAGGACGTCGAAGCCGCCGTCGCGCGCTTGCGTGAGCGCATCGAACGCGAGTGCCGGAGGCGTCGGAGCCGACGTCGCGCGCCACGACGGGCGCGCCGGTGCGCTCGCCCCAGATCTTGAGCTGATCGATGGCCGCGGCGCGGAACGTGTCGCCGGCGGCGAGCATGACCTTCTTGCCGTCGCGCGCGAGCTTGGCCGCGAGCTTGCCGATGGTCGTCGTCTTGCCGGTTCCGTTCACGCCGACGACGAGGATCACGTGCGGCTTGAGACTTGTCATCGATGGCGAGGGGTCGCGCGACCGGCTCGAGCACGCGCTTGATCTCGGATGCGAGGACCTCGCGAACGTCGGCCGATGAGATGCCCTTATCGAGGCGACGCTGCGCCAGCGCGCCGGTGATACGCGAGGCCGTCTCGACGCCGAGGTCGGCGCCGATCAGCAGCTCCTCGAGCTCCTCGAGCGTCGCGTCGTCGAGCTTGCGCTTGGTGACGATGCTCGTAATGCCCTCGCTCAAGCGCGAGGATGTCTTGGTCAGGCCGGCCTTGAGACGCTGAAACCAGCCAACGGGCGCTTCGGCGGCGGTCGTCTGGCGGCTCCCTCTCCTCGGCGGGATCGGCAGCCGCGGCGTCGTCGGGTCTTGCCGCCGAGGAGGCGGCCGAACAGTCCCTTCTCTTTCTTGACGTCAGCTCCGGTCACGCAACCACCCTGCCCTTGAGGCGGCGGCCGTCGTGATCGCAAATGCGCGCGTGCTGGAGCGACCCCACCGGGGCGCCCGGCTCCACCAGGACCTCGGCGAACTGCGTGGTGCGGCCTATCCCGTCGTGCTCCATCAAGATCTCGGCTTCGGAGTCGCGGAGGACTTCCAGGTAGCCCGAGAGCGCGGCCTCGCCCTTGGCGCGCAGGCGCGCTGCGCGCTCCTTGATTTGGGGTCTCGGGACCTGAGGCATGCGTGCAGCCGGCGTGCCGCTGCGTGGCGAGAACGGAAAAACGTGAAGATAGGTCAGGCCGCATTCGTCGACGAGATCGAGCGTGTTGCGGAACATGTCCTCGGTCTCGGTCGGGAAGCCGGCGATGAGATCGGCGCCGAAGACGATGTCGGGGCGGCGACGGCGCATCTCGGTGCAGAAGCTTATCGCGTCCCGCGCGCAGATGGCGGCGCTTCATGCGCTTCAGGACAAGATCGTCGCCCGCCTGCAGCGAGAGATGAAGATGGGGCATTAGGCGCGGCTCGGATGCGACGGCATCGATGAGATCGCTGTCCGCTTCGACCTGATCGATCGAGGAGAGGCGCAGACGGCCGAGCTCGGGCACGAGCTTCAGGATCTGCTTCACGAGGCGTCCGAGCGACATGCTTCCGGGGAGGTCGCTGCCATAGGACGTGATGTCGACGCCAGTGAGAACGACCTCGCCGTAGCCAGTTGCCACGAGTTGTCGAACCTGGCTCACGACCTCGCCCGCGGGAACCGATCGCGATGGTCCGCGGCCGAATGGGATGATGCAAAACGTGCAGCGATGATCGCAGCCGTTCTGGATCTGGACGTAAGCGCGTGCTCGCGTGCCGAAGCCGCCGATCATGTGGCGCGCGGTTTCCTTGACGCTCATGATGTCGTTGACGACCACACGCTCGAGCCCGTCGACCGAGAGCGCGCGGAAGGTCTCGGCCTCGATCTTCTCACCGTTGCCGACGACGTGGTCGACCTCGGGCATTTCCGAGAAGCGCTCGGGCTCGATCTGTGCGGCACAGCCGGTGACGACAATGCGTGCTGCGGGATGCTCGCGGCGCAGCTTGCGGATTGTCTGCGCCGCCTGGCGCACGGCCTCGCCCGTGACGGCGCAGGTATTGACGATGACGCAGTCCTCGACGCCGGCGTCGCTTGCATGCTGGCGCATCACCTCGGACTCGTAGACATTGAGGCGGCAGCCGAGGGTTATGATAAGAGGTTCAGACATTGCTTCCGTGGCGCTTGTGACTACGGGCGGAATGCCATGTGCATGACGCCGTCGCGAGATGGCCAACGCGCTGACCGATTGTCGGGGAGGCGCGCCGGAAACCCCCTGATAGCCGACAACCAGGCCATCCGCTAGGCGTCCGCGCCCGTCGGGAATTCGGGCTCGAGATAGCCCTCGTACTCAAGCTCGACCGGGCCTGTCATCAGAATATGGTTGTTTGGCGTCCAATCGATGACAAGCGGTCCGCCCGGCAGCGTTACCGTAACTCGGCGATCCGCCAGCCCCTTGCGCATGGCTGCGATCGCCGTTGCGCAGGCCGCTGTTCCACATGCCTTCGTGAGCCCGGCCCCGCGTTCCCAGGTCCTGACCGTGATGCTGGTGCGAGATGTCACATGGGCCAGGCTGATGTTGGCCCGTTCCGGGAAGATCGGATGGTTCTCGAGCAGTGGTCCGAAACGCCCGAGGTCGTAGGCGTTGACATCGTTCACCCAGAACACGGCATGCGGATTGCCGACGTTCACGACGGACGGCGAGTGCAGGATCGGTTTGTCGATGGGGCCGATCTGGAGCTCGATCTGCGCGCGTATCATGGAAGGGCTCGGCGAGCGGGATTTTGTCCCACTCGAAATGCGGCTCGCCCATGTCGACAGTGATCGCGTCCTGGCCATTCGACGGTAACGTCGAGAATTCCGGCTCGGGTCTCGAACTGCAAGTTCTTGCGGCTGCGTCCGCTCGCTCTCGAGCCAGCCGATGCAGCGCGTGCCGTTGCCGCAGGCGGAGGATTCCGAACCGTCGGTGTTGAAAATGAGAACGTAGGCATCGGTGCCAGGGGTTCTCGGATCGTAAAGCACCATCATCTGGTCGAAATGGGTGCGCGGAGCTCGCGGCAATGGCGCGCGCAGCTGCGGCGCTCATCTCGGCATCGCTCGACGCGCAGGTCGACGACGACGATCTCGTTGCCGAGACCGTTCATCTTGGTAAAGGCGAGGCCGGCGGGCTTTGTCATGCGCCGTTATATGGCGAGGGGAGCCGAAAACACAATTCGCCCATACCCATGCCCTCCCCGAGGGCCACTCGTTCTCCCGCAAGACGCATCCCCACATGGGAACGGGCAACTGGCTCCAGGAATCCAAGAGGATGAAATGAATTCTGCTCTACGTTTGCTGGCGTTGGCCGGCGCTGCTCTCTTTTCAGTCTCGGCTGCTGCCGAGCAAACGAATGCACCGGCCGCAAAGGCGAGCAGCGTCACTGTCGAGACCTTCGCCAAGGGGCTGGAGCATCCCTGGGGCCTGCAGTTTCTGCCGGACGGGCGTCTTCTTGTTACCGAGCGGCCGGGCCGCATGCGTCTCGTCGCCAAGGACGGCAAGCTTTCCGAACCCTTGGCCGGCGTTCCCAAGGTCGTTGCCGATGGGCAGGGCGGTCTCCTCGACGTCGCGCTTGCGCCCGACTTTGCGTCGAGAGGGCAGATCTTCTTCTCGTATGCAGAGCCGCGCGACGGCGGAAAGAACGGGACCAGCGTCGCGCGGGCAAAGCTCGTCATCGAGGGCGAGGAAGGGCGGCTCGAGGACGTTGCCGTCATCTTCCGTCAGGAGCCGGCGTGGAAGAGCAACTATCACTTCGGATCGCGGATCGTCTTCGACGGCGAGGGCATCATTTTTCGTGACGATGGGCGAGCGCAACTATGCACGCGCCGAGGCGCAGAACGCCTCCAACCATCTCGGCAAGGTGATCCACATCACTCCCGACGGAGCGCCAGCCGCCGGAAATCCGAAGCTTGAGGGCTGGGATCCCAAGGTGTGGTCGATCGGCCATCGCAACATCCAGGGTGCGGCGCTCAATCCGGAGACTGGCAAGCTGTGGACGGTCGAGCACGGCGCGCGGGGCGGTGACGAGCTCAATCATCCCGAAGCGGGCAAGAACTACGGATGGCCGATCATCACCTACGGGCGCGATTATTCGGGCCTCAAGATCGGCGAGGGAACGGCGAAGGAGGGCATGGAGCAGCCCGTCTACTACTGGGACCCGTCGATCGCCGTTTCGGGCCTCGCCTTCTACACGGGCGATCTGTTTCCGGATTGGAAAGGCAATGTCTTTGTCGGCGGGCTCAATGGTGCGCAGCTCGAGCGGCTCGTGCTCGAGGACGAAAAGGTCGTCGCGCACGAAAAGCTGTTGGGCGATCTCGGCGAGCGCATCCGCGATGTGCGCCAGGGGCCGGACGGCGCGCTGTGGGTTTTGACCGATTCCGAGGAGGGACGAGTCGCTGCGGATTGTGCCCGCCAAGTGATCGCGCGGACGCGTTAATATCCACCACCGCCGCCGGCCGTCGGGATGCTCTGTCTTGCTCCTTCTCCTTCGGCTTGTCGACGTTGTAGACCTGGACGGACTCGTTGCGGTCGATCTTGCAGTCGCCGTTCTTGTCGAGAAGCTTGAAGGCGATGTTGGGCTTGTCGGCGAGTTCTTGCGCGGTCACCTTGCCGTCGGAATTCGCGTCGTAATAGGAGAGGTTCGCGACCTCGAAGAGCCGGTCGTTCTTGGCGAGGACCAGGAATTCCTGCTGATCAAGAACCCCATCGCCGTTAGAATCCGATTCACGGAACGACGTCGAGGCGTATTGCTTCCACTCGTCGCAGCTGACGGAGCCGTCCTTGTTCAGGTCCCAGGTCTGGGCGGCGCCGATGAAGGTGCGGTCGAAATCGGACGAGGAGCTGAAGGGAGTCGACCCGCCACCGCACCCGTTGAGCAGCAGCGTCAACGCGGGCAGAATATGCGCCATACCCGCCAACCCCCTTGTCTGCGATGCGCGCATCGCGCTCTCCCCGTCGCTTGCCCTTGTGCTTATGATCTCGAATGGGCGCCCAATTATGGTGCGCGGCGGCCGCCGTTTGCAATGTGGTGGACAGTTGCAGCTTTAACACACTGATTTCAGGTCTCTTTCTGAGGTAAACTCCGTTGCTGGAGGTCGCAGCACGGCGCGAATCGGGTCGTTGACAGCCGCCGACCCTTCGACCATGGTGCCCGCCAATCTCGACGGTTCGATATGCCGAGCCGCCACCCTGCTCAAGACGCGATCATTGCGACGCGCCGGGGCCGGGGGTCCACACCCGCCAGCGAGTTTCGCCCGCGGGTGCGTTGTCGTTTTGTGAAGAGGTTTGATGTTTCAGTCGCTATCCGATCGTCTTTCGGGCGTGCTCGACAAGCTCACCAAGCGCGGTGCGCTCGGCGAGAGCGACGTCGCGGAGGCGATGCGCGAGGTGAGACGCGCGCTGCTCGAGGCGGACGTCGCGCTCGACGTCGTGCGCGACTTCACCGAGCGGGTGCGCGCCAAGGCCGTCGGTCAGGAGGTCCTGAAATCCGTCACGCCGGGTCAGATGGTCGTCAAGATCGTCAACGACGAGCTCGTGCGGACGCTCGGTTCCGAGGCCGAGACGATCGATCTTCACGCCAGCCCGCCGGTCGCAATCCTCATGGTCGGCCTGCAGGGCTCGGGCAAGACGACGACGACGGCCAAGATCGCCTGGCGGCTCAAGACGCGCGACAAGAAGAAAGTGCTGATGGCGTCGCTCGACACGCGCCGTCCGGCAGCACAAGAACAGCTCCGCGTGCTCGGCGAGCAAACCGAGGTTGAGACGCTGCCGATTGTCGCCGGGCAGACGCCGGTTGGAATCGCGCGGCGCGCCCTCGATGCGGCACGGCTCGGCGGCTTCGACGTGGTGCTTCTCGATACGGCGGGGCGCGTCACCATCGATGAAGAGCTTATGGGTGAGGTTGCCGAGGTCAAGGCATCAACTCAGCCGCATGAGATATTGCTCGTCGCCGACAGCTTGACGGGCCAGGACGCCGTCAACACGGCGAAGGCTTTCGACGGCAAGGTCGGGATCACGGGCATTGTGCTGACACGCGCCGACGGCGACGGGCGCGGCGGCGCCGCGCTCTCCATGCGCGCCGTCACGGGCAAGCCGATCAAGCTTTTGGGCGTCGGCGAGAAGTGGGACGCACTAGAGGATTTCGATCCCAGCCGCATCGCGGGTCGCATCCTCGGCATGGGCGACATCGTCGGCCTCGTCGAGCGCGCGGCGCAGACGATCGACATCGACAAGGCGCGCTCGATCGCCGAGAAGATGCGCAAGGGCGCGTTCGATCTCGACGACCTCGCCGACCAGCTCACCCAGATGCAGAAGATCGGCGGCATGTCGGGCGTGATGGGCATGCTGCCAGGCATGGGCAAGATCAAATCGCAGATCGCCGACGCCAGGCTCGACGACAAAGTTCTCAAACGCCAGCACGCGATCATCACGTCGATGACGCCCAAGGAGCGGCGGGCGCCCAAGATCCTCGACGCCAAGCGCAAGCGGCGCATCGCGGCGGGTTCGGGCACGCGCGTCGAGGACGTCAACAAGCTCATCAAGATGCATCGCCAGATGGCCGACATGATGAAGGCCATGGGCAAGAACCGCGGCATGATGTCGAGGATGTTCGGCATGGGCGGCGGCGGTGCGCCGAGCGAGGAAGAGATGGCGCGGATGCAGGGCGAGCTGGCGAAGCTCGATCCTAAAGCGCTCGAGCAGTTGCCCGCGGACTTGAAGGACGCGCTGCCCAAGGGGCTCGCGGGCTTCGGCGGCGGATTGCCGAAGGGACTTCCGGGTCTGGGGGGCGGCGCGCTCCCGGGGCTCGGCGGTGCCTTGCCAAGATTCCCGGGACTCCCCGGAAAGAAGAAGTAGACCCAATCGAAACATACAACCGACACGTCAAAACGAAGGATAAAGAGACATGGCAGCAAAGATCAGACTCTCACGCGGCGGCGCCAAGAAGCGCCCCTACTACTACGTCGTCGTCGCCCACCACGCCTCGCCGCGCGACGGGCGCTACATCGAGCAGATCGGCACCTTCGATCCCATGCTGAAGAAGGACAGTCCGGATCGGGTGAAGCTCAACGTCGACCGGTGCAAGCATTGGCTCTCGGTCGGCGCACAGCCGACGGATCGCGTGCAGCGCCTGCTCGATGCCGCCGGTCTCTTAAAGCGCGAGCCGCGTAACAATCCCGAGAAGGCGAAGCCGAAGAAGAAGGCGCAGGAGCGCGCTGCGGCAGCCGAGAAGGCAAAGGCGGACGCAGAGGCTGGCGGGGCCGCAGCTTAAGCCTTCACCGCGCTTCGCAACCGCTCGGCCAACGTGCGCCGCGGAGTGTTGTCGCACGCGTTGTCCACTGGCAACGGCGGGGGCTCGCGGGCGGGCCTCACGCGCAACGGCTGGGCCGGCCGTGCCGCCTTTGCGGCTGCCTTCTCGCTCGCCGCTTCGAGCGATACGGATGCGAATGCTGCCCGGATCCGTTGCAGCTCGTCCTCGGCGCCATCGAGAAGGCGCACGCAGGTATCTGTCTCGGGCGTGATCTCAGGGTTGGTCATGCTTCGGCAACGCGGAGCAGGCACTCCGGTTCCGCGCAAGCCTCCCGGCCGGGCCTTCGAAGGCACCTCCGCAGATCAGCGGAGGTGCCTTATTCATTTGCGTTCCGTGCAAAAAATACGAGCCGACCACGGCGGGTGTGCTCGAAATGTATCCCTTGCACAAAGATCGGTAGACCTCCCCCTGTGCTCGGAATCCCGTTGCAGTAGGCTCGCCATGTGTTCGCGCGCGTGGGGGAAATGAGTCGCGGCGCGAACAGGCCAAGGCACCGGGGTTCTTGGGGGAATGAATGACGTTGAAAGGCGCGGCCATGACGGGGGCCGCAAGCGCGATCTGGGACCGGCGCAATGCCGCGCTCGAGGCGATGTCGGCTTTGATGGATGAGAAGCCGGATTTCGAGGACTGGGACGATAGGGATCTGAGGCTCTGGAACTACGCGATTGCGATCGGGCGGCGCCTCGAGCGGATCAACTGATCACAGTTCAGAATAGCCTTTCCTGAATAGCTATTCGGCGCGCATTCACGCGTGCCCATTGCACTTCTGCAGCCTGGCGATTTGCCCGGGCGTTTTCCATTTTACTGCTCGCATTACGATAGTAAAATTAACAACAGCACGTAGAGATTGCATCATACTTTGAGCTTTTTGCTACAAATTCATGGCGCGAGGAAACCTCAAGGACGTATTGGAGCGCTTTGGCCTTCGCCAAGCCGAGCTCGCAAGGCTTCTCGATGTCAGCCCGCGCACGGTCAGCGTCTGGGCTACGGGCGAAGCTCCTCTCCCCGGTCCGGTAGCCGCTTACATCGGACTTTTGCAGCTGTCCCACCCCTCGGTGGTGAGCTCGGAACTCCGGCGCCTCGAAGGGAGGGGCAGAATGCTCGACGAAGGCATCTATGGTCTCAGCTATACGGGCGAGTACATGGGCGAGGTCGACCAGGGCAACGGGCTGGCGGTGCTCAGGAACGGCAAGATCCTCGGATCCGATCGCTGGGGCGGGGTGTTCGCCGGGAGCTACGAGTACGATTCCGTGAACAAGACCAATAACGTCCACGTGCGCCTCGAGATTCCGCCCGATGCCACGCTGGTGACCGGTTTCTCCTCCGGGCCGGACGGAGCGACGGTAGATATCGTCGCGGCGTTCGAGCGTGCGGCCCCTATCTCGTCGACGGTGGTGGAGATTGCCGGGACGCCGGTCGCGATCGAGCTCACCTATCTCGGACCGCTGCCGAATTGAAGGCCGGCCTGCGGCATGCGACACCTCGGGCCATGACGGAACGCAAGACCGCAGAAACAGCGCGCGTGCTCCTGGGAGAGATCACAGGCGCTCACGGAATCCGGGGCCTCGTTTTTATCAAAAGCTACGCGGCGGAGCCCGCGGACATCGCCGCCTACGGGCCGCTCATGGACGAAGCGGGGATGAGACCGCTCACTATTACGGTCGAAGGCGTGACGCCCAAGGGCGTCATCGGTCGCGTCGAGGGCGTGTTGGACCGGACGGCTGCGGAGAAGCTCAAGGGCCGCAAGCTCTACATCGCGCGCGAGCAGCTGCCCGAGGCAGCCGAAGGCGAATTCTATCGCGCCGACCTCGTCGGGCTCGCCGCATTCGATGAGTCCGGTGCAGCGATCGGCGAGGTCGAGGCGGTTGTGAACTACGGAGCGAGCGACATCCTTGAAATTCGGCGCGCTGGCTCGCGCGCGACGGAGCTCGTGGCGTTCACCGAGGCGTTCGTGCGCGACGTCGATCTCGATCAGAGACGCATTATTCTGGCGATGCCGGTCGAGAGCGAGGACGATGAAGAGGGCCGGGATGAGACCGACGCGGCCGACTAGACCGGCTCGCCCTTGAGCAGGCGGGGCAGCTCGCCCGAGAGGCCCGCGGCCTCGCGCACGAAATACTCCTTCAAGGCCGGCATGCGATCGACGAGACCGAGGCCGAAATCGCGCGCAGTCCGCACCAGCGTCCAGTCGTTGGAGAAGAGCAGGTTGAAGCCGTCGAAAGTCGCGGCGGAGACCGCGGAATCGAAACGCCGCCAGCGCTCGTAGCGCGCGAGGACCTCGCCGTTGCCGAGATCGAGGCCGAGGCGGGCAGCGTCCGTCAAAACCTCGGTCAAGGCCGCGACGTCGCGGAACGCAAGGTTCAGGCCTTGTCCGGCGATGGGGTGGACACCGTGCGCCGCGTCGCCGATAACGACGAAACGAGGGGCGACATAGCTCCTCGCGAGATGCATCTCGAGCGGCCAGGATTGTCTCGGACCCGCGAGCTCGAGCGCGCCGAGCCTGCCGCCGACGCGCTTCTCGACCTCGGCCAGAAAGTCCAGGTCGTCGAGCGCCAGGATGCGTCGCGCCTCGGCGGCGTCCTCGCTCCAGGTGATGCAGGAGCGGTTGCCGGGGAGTGGCAGGATCGCGAACGGCCCGCCGGGCAGGAAGTGCTGGACGGCATGCGCGCGGTGCGGGCGAGCGTGAGCAATGGTGGTGACAATGCCGGTCTGGCCATAGCCCCAGCCGACGATCTTGATGCCCGCCGCCTCGCGCAGAGGCGAGCGGCGTCCGTCGGCGGCAACGAGCGAGGGGAGCGGCGAGGTGATCGCCGCCGGCTAGCGAAAGATCGATGCCTGCGTCGCCGGATTTGAAGCCGGTCGCCTCCGCCGGAGCGATCAGAGTGACGGCTGGATCGGCGAGGACGACCTCCCTCAGCGCGCGGGCGAGCGCGTCGGCGGGCACGATGAACGTCGCCGGCTCGCCCGCCGCGACATGATTGTCGTATTCGAGCAGGATCGGGCGCACGCCGGCCTCCAGGCCGAGTCCGTGATCTCGATGCCGGACACCTCCTGGGCGTCGGGCGCGAGGCGATCCCAGATGCCGAGCACGGTCAGCATGCGCTTCGTGGCTGCGGAGAGGGCAAAGGCGCGCGCATCCGACTGCGGATTGGTCGTCGGCGCATTGCGATCGACGACGGCGATGCGAGCGCCGTCGCCGAGGGCCTGGCTCAAGGCGCGCGCCAGCGCGAGTCCGGCGAAGCTCGCTCCCGAGATCAGAACGTCGAAGGTCTTGTCGCTCACGGACGCGGACATATCGCTTTTCTCGTTCTTCGGCCGCAGGTCTGCCCGGAAGACTGTCCGCCACCGATAGCACGGCTGGCCCGAGGTGCCGATGATGCAATCGAGTGGCCGGCGGAGGCCGAGTAGCCTCTACAAGCTCAGGTTGGCAAAGTTTGCGTTGAGGAGTTCGGCATCCGCCATGGCAAACGATCCACAGGTGCCAGCGACGGCGCTTGCCGCGCTCTTCAGGATTCTCGATCTCGAGCCTCTCGAGCAGAACCTCTATCGCGGCGTCAGCCCCAAGGAGGGCTGGCAGCGCGTCTATGGCGGACAGGTGCTCGGTCAGGCGCTGGTCGCCGCCACGAGGACCGTGGAGCGAGCCGCGTCCCGCACATTCGCTGCACGGCTATTTCCTTCTCGCCGGGCGATCCTGCGCACCCGATCATCTATGAGGTGGAGCGCACGCGGGACGGCGCGCAGCTTCTCGACGCGCCGGGTCAAGGCGATCCAGAACGGGCGCTCCATCTTCACCATGGCCGTCTCGTTTCACAAGCCGGAGGACGGGTTCGACCATCAGGCCGAGATGCCGAGCGTTGCCGCCGCCAGAATCGCTGCCGAGCGCAACGGAGCTGATGACTGCAGCTGATCGACAAGCTGCCAGACAACATGCGCAGCTACTGGATGCGCGACCGGCCGATCGACATGCGACCCGTCGATGTGTCGCGCTATCTCGGGCGCGACAAGCGCCCGCCGGCGCAGCAGATCTGGATACGGGCCAACGGCGAGCTGCCCGACGATCCCAAGCTGCACCAGTCGGTGCTCGCCTATGCGTCGGACTTCACGCTCCTCGACACGGCGCTCATCGCGCACGGGAAGCTTTTGTTCGACGTCGACATCCAGCTGGCCAGCCTCGACCATGCGCTGTGGTTTCACCGGCCGTTCCGCGCCGACGAGTGGCTGCTCTACGTCCAGGACAGCCCGAGCGCATCGGGAGCGCGCGGCTTCTGCCGGGGCAGCTTTTTTGCGCGCGACGGCCGTCTCGTTGCATCGGCCGCCCAGGAGGGCCTGATGCGCAAGCGGGACACCGCCTTCACGCTCAAATAGTGAGCAAAAGTGCTTTTCTGCATATTTTTTATGCATCAAGGCCTGCCGTCTGCGAGGCGGCAAATGTGGCAGGTCTGTGATTTTTGAGCGCTATGTCAAAGTCTTATCGAATTCGTTACCGAGTTGGCACAGGTCTTGACTCTCCCTTAGCCGGCAGCCGCCTGGCAACTCGTGCAGCGGCGACGTCGGAGGTCTGTCTCGCGTCAGAAAAATGGGCGGGACACAACAAGGGGGTGCGCGCATGAAACTCATCACCGCAATCATCAAGCCCTTCAAGCTCGAGGAGGTCCGCCAGGCGCTGACCGACATCGGGCTTGCAGGGCATGACCGTCACCGAGGTCAAAGGCTACGGGCGCCAGAAGGGCCACACCGAAATCTACCGCGGCGCCGAGTACGCCGTGAGCTTCCTGCCCAAGATCAAAATCGAGGTCGTCGTCGCTTCGACCCAGAGTCGACAAGGCCGTCGAAGCGATCGTCAAGGCAGCCAAGACCGGCCAGATCGGCGACGGCAAGATCTTCGTCTCGCCGGTCGACCACACCCTGCGCATCCGCACGGGTGAGTCCGACGACGCA
Organism: uncultured Alphaproteobacteria bacterium; assembly: GCA_963821565.1. Taxonomy (GTDB): domain Bacteria; phylum Pseudomonadota; class Alphaproteobacteria; order Rhizobiales; family Hyphomicrobiaceae; genus Hyphomicrobium_C. The sequence goes on along the minus strand of CAWGEK010000002.1, from coordinate 4,250 downwards.
GCGCTCTGACATGCGGCTTCAAACCAATCACAGGGAAAACGAGGGAGTATCGAAATGAAGCTAAGTTCAATTATGCGAAGTGCCGGCGTCTTGGGGATCGCCGCGGCGCTAGCATGCCTCGCCGAGCCGGCACTCGCCGCGCCCGAGGTCAACAAGGGCGACATGTCGTGGATGATGACCTCGACCGTGCTCGTGCTCCTGATGACCGCCCCGGGCCTCGCGCTCTTCTACGGCGGCCTCGTCCGCACGAAGAACATGCTGTCGATCATGATGCAGGTCTATGCATCGATGTGCATGGTCATGATCCTGTGGGTTCTCTACGGCTACAGCATGACCTTCACCAACGGGGGCGCGCTCAACGACTACGTCGGCGGGTTCTCGAAGGTGTTCCTGGCCGGTGTCGATGCGACGACGCTGGCAGCGACATTCTCGAACAACGTTGCCATTCCGGAGTTCGTCTACGTCCTCTTCCAGATGACGTTCGCCGCTATCACACCGGCACTCATCGTCGGCGCGGTTGCCGAGCGCATGAAGTTCTCGGCTTTGATGCTGTTCATCGCGCTCTGGGTGACGTTCGTCTACTTCCCGATCGCGCACATGGTCTGGTACTGGGGCGGCCCGGATGCTTGGGCAGCCGCGGCCAAGGCGCTCGCTGACGCCGGCGGGCCAGACAACGCCCAAGCCAAGGCTGCCTTCGATCTCGCTATGCTCGATGCCGGCAAGGCCTTCCAGTGGGGCGCCCTCGACTTCGCCGGCGGCACGGTCGTCCACATCAACTCCGGTATCGCGGGCCTCGTCGGCGCGCTCATCATCGGCAAGCGCGTCGGCTACGGCCGCGAGGCCATGCCTCCGCACTCGCTGACCATGACCATGATCGGCGCCGCGCTGCTGTGGGTCGGCTGGTTCGGCTTCAACGTCGGTTCGAACCTCGAGGCGAACGGCACGGCCGGATTGGCCATGATGAACACGTTCGTGGCAACCGCGGCCGCCGGTCTGGCCTGGATGCTCATCGAATGGATCATCAAGGGTAAGCCTTCGGCACTCGGCTTAGCCTCGGGCATCGTCGCGGGTCTGGTCGCAGTCACACCGGCTTGCGGCTTCTCGGGCCCCATGGGTGCCATCATCCTCGGCATCGTCGCGGGCATCGTGTGCTTCATCTTCGCAACGGGCGTGAAGAACGCGCTCGGTTTCGACGACGCTCTCGATGTGTTCTCGGTGCACTGCATCGGCGGCATCATCGGCGCTCTCGGCACGGGCCTGCTCGTCAATCCGGATTGGGGTGGGGCCGGCATTCCGGACTACATCTCGAAGCCGGGTGAGCTGACGATTGCTCCCTACGACATGATGTTCCAGATGACGGCACAGGGTAAAACGGTCCTTCTGACCCTGCTCTGGTCGGGCATTGGCGCGGCGATCATCTACAAGATCGTCGACATCATCGTCGGCCTGCGTCCGGTGACGGACAAGGAGCGCGAGGGTCTCGACATCACCGATCACGGCGAGCGGGCCTACAACTACTAAGGCTCAACGGGCCCGCCGGCCGCTCCGGCCGGCGGGCTCCGACTACCATTCTCTCCCGAGCACGCGTCTTCCCCTAGACGTGCTCCCAACTGGCCCGGGGCCTTCGCGCTCCGGGCCTTTTTCATGTCGAGGGGAATGCCGATGTCAGGCGCCGATGCGGAGCACGGTCCTTGCGCCGAGGAACGGGAGCAGCTTTCCAAGATCAGCGCGGCGCAGGGCGATGCAGCCCTCGGTCGGCGCGAGACCGCCGCGCGCGACGTGCAGGAAGATGGCGCTGCCGCGGCCCCGGACGCGCGGGCGGTCGTTGTAGCCGAGCACGACGACGATGTCGTAGAGTTGGTCCTGGCGCCACATGCGCTCGGCGCTTGCGGGATAGGGGTGGGATACGGGGCGATTGTAGTTGCGATCGCCCGGCGCGTCGCACCAGCCGTCCTCGATCCGCGTCGCGCGCATCGGCAGCCGCGAGTCCGTGGCCGGACCAGCCGATCGGGCCGGAAGTAGGCCCGCTGAAGCTTGAAGCGGCCGAGCGGCGTCGCGCCGTCTCCTTCGCGTTTCAAGGGCTTGCAGCCGCTGCGGCCAAGAGCGCATGGAAAGCGGAGATGGCCGGCAGCGAGCGTGCCGGTCGTCGCCCGACGGGAGAGAACCCTCACGAACAATTGACGAATAAAGATGCCCTTTAACCCTTCTACCGCTTGCGCCAGCTCATTCTCTCTGCCTTACGGTCCGGTACCCTACCTCAGGCCCGGCGGCGTGCTAAGGATAGCGCGCAACCCAACAAAAGTCTGGAGCACTCGAGAATGACGACCGCTCGCAAGATCCTTCTTGTCGACGACGACGAGGATCTCCGCGGATCCCTGAGGGACCAGCTCGCGCTCCACGAGGAATTTGAGGTGTCTGTCGCCGGCACGGCGTCGAAGGGCATCGAGTCCGCCAAGGCCGAGCACCACGACCTCGTCGTGTTCGACGTCGGCCTGCCGGACATGGACGGCCGCGAGGCGGTGAAGGTCCTGCGCAAGACGGGCTTCAGAAGTCCGATCATCATGCTGACCGGCAACGACTCCGATGCCGACCAGATCCTCGGTCTCGATGCGGGCGCCAACGACTACGTCACGAAGCCGTTCAAGTTCGCGGTGCTGCTCGCCCGCATCCGCGCCCAGCTGCGCCAGCACGAGCAAAGCGAGGAGCGGTCTTCACGATCGGTCCGTACACCTTCAAGCCGGCGTCGAAGCTGCTGCTCGACGAGAAGCTCAACAACTCGCCCTGCTTGTAGGTGTCCGCCGCCGGCGGCAGCGATGGGATTCTGAAGCTCCCTCCTTTTTCGCTGGGCTTCTTCATCTGCACTTTGTCCTCCGCGGCCTTCTTTACCTCCGCGGCTTTCGTCTTCGGGCCGTCATCCTTGTCCTTGCTGTCCACCGGAGCGCCCGCCTTCATCAGCCCTTCGAATTGCGCTTGCGGGGGAAGCGCATCGGCCACTTTCGTCTCACCCGAACGGCCTTCGGCGGACGCAGACGAATCCTGGTTTGTGGATTTGGCGTCGGTGGCGGACTTGGCGTCCGCCGTTGCGGTGTCTGTCTGGGCCGGGTCGGTGTTGACGACGGGGACGGTGGTAGTGGCGCTACCAGATCAGATGCCGGCGATGCAGGCTTGGGCTGCGGGGGGGGCGGCTTGAGGAGCCGTCGCCGGGGCCGGCGTTTGCACCGGCGCAGCCTGTGTCGAAACAACCTTCGGCTCCGTGCTCTTGGAGTGCTCCCTGGCCGCATCGTGCTTGTGATGATGCTTCCCGAAGTCCTTTGAGTTCCTCCTTGGCCATGTCTTGCTTGTGATGCTTGCCGGGGTCCTTTGCATCGTCTTTGTCGGTCTCGTGCTTGTGATGCTTGGCTGCTTCCTTCGCATCCTCCTTGGCCGTATCCGGCTTGTGATGTTTGCCGGCGTCCTTCGCGTCGTCTTTTGCCGCCTCGTGCTTGTGATGCTTGCCGGAGTCCTTCGCATCCTCCTTGGCCGTCTCGTGCTTTTGATACTTCGGGGCGTCCTTCAGATCCGCTTTGGCCGTTTCTTGTTTGTGATGCTTGCCTGAATCCTTCGCATCGTCTTTCGCCGCCTCGTGCTTGTGATGCGTGCCAAAGTCCTTGACGACCTCCTTGGTCGCGTCCTGCTTGTGATGCTCCCCAAAGTCCTTCGCACCATCTTTTGCCGTCTCCTTTTCCAGCCGCGTGGCCTCGGCCTGCAGCCGTTGTTTGGGATCGATCTCCGGGGAATGCTTGGCCGTGTCGTGCGGCTTCGTCTCGGGCTCTTTTGCGGGCTTCTTGGTCAAATCATGCAGCTGCGGCTTCGACATCGGCTCCACGTCTTTTGACGCCGGCTTGGACGCGCCCGGCGGCTGCTGATGATGGAGCTCCAAATCCTTCGGTTTCTTGGAGGCATCCTGTGGGTGCTTCGGCTTGGGCTCCAACTCTTTCGGCGGAGGCTTGGCCGCTTGCTGCGGCTGCGGCTTAAGCTCCGAGATCTTTCGGAGGTGGCTTCGCTGCTTGTTGCGGTTGCGGCCTTGGCTCCGCATCCTTCGGCTGAGGCTTCACTGCTTGTTGCGGCGGCGGCGTTGGCTTCGCCGCTTCCTGAGGATGTGGCTTAGGCGGCGGGGGAGGAGGCGGCGGAGCAGCGTGGGGCGGATGCGCCTTCGCGGCCAGTCTCAGAAATCCCTGTTCAGGTACGCGCAGCGGATTAGCTTGCAGCCC
>CAWGEK010000001.1:0-797117 GCA_963821565.1 uncultured Alphaproteobacteria bacterium | reverse complement strand
CTGCTGTGAGCCCGCGCACAGCCGCGACGCAGTCGCCAGCGCGATAGTCGATCGCAGTTGCGCCGAAGCGCTCGACAATAGCCACGTTGGTGGCAGAGCAGGTGCCGATCGCCTTTAGGCCGAAATGGCGCGCCAGATCGAGCAGCGCCGTGCCGACTGTGCCAGAGGCGCCAATTACGAGGATAGTTGCTCCGCGCGGTAGGCGGCGGTAGCGGGTGAGCATTTGGTAGGCGGTCAGATAGGCCAGCGGGATGCACACCGCCTCGGCGGGATCGACGCCATCGGGGACCGGCACGAGAAAGCGCGCGGGGCGGATCGCATACTGTGCGTATCCACCGACGACACAGAGATCAGCAACCATCTGTCCGGTGAGCTGGTTAGGCACGCCGGGACCGGTCTCCTCGACGACGCCGACAAGGTCGTAACCCGGGGTAAACGGCAGTGGTCCCTTGAAGTCTGGGTAGCGGCCGCGCCGGATAAGGTATCGGTGAAGCCGGTGCCGGCAGCGAGCACCTTGATGCGGACCTCGCCTGGACCGGGGTCGGGGATTGTCGGCTGTTCCGCCAGTTCTAGGACATCGGGGCCGCCGAACTGAGCGATACGAATGTATTGCCACGCCATGCGGCGAATATAGCGATGGGTTCACCGCTTGTCGCACGTACATGTCCGCTATGGGTCATGAGCGGTCATCACGCTGAAGTGTGGGACACGTCAGCTGTTCGCCTAACAGCAGACATACGATCACAAGAGACCCAAGTCCTCGTGGGGCCAAAGCAGTGACGGACGGCGCGGCCTCGGCTTTGAGGGCCGGTAGCGTCAAGGCGCTTTGCGCGATTCTCCAGTCCGAGCCCCCAAATTTTGCTTGGCCGGAACTAACTCGCCTGCACCCGCCGTTGTATCCTCGGGTTAAGCGTTGCACTGCCATACCAACCGGCGGCCGACGCAACTCGGGAGGAATCCAATGCCACTCGTGTCGGTCGCACGACCAGCCAAGTTTGATCGCGCCATAAGATCCGTTCGCTTCGCCATGAAAGACGGCTCCAAGACGGTCTTCGTCCTCGTGTCAAACACGGCTCTTGAGGACATCGAGATCTGGCCACCGGATACCGGCAGATGCCTGCAGCGTTTCAAGCAATCTCGCAAAGGCTTCGAGCAAATTGCTAGCGGCAAATACGATAGGGGGCACGTCGAGACCGACGGAACCGTCTGCATCAGGTCCCTGGACCTGCCTCCTCTAGGCATAAACTGAGGGGGGTGCTGGGTCGATCCACGCCTGACAATGAGCGACTAGGCCCAACTACGCTTGGCGCTTCGCAGCTGACGCGCAGCGGCCCGGCGCGAGACAAGCTCGCCTCCTGAAGACTAGGGGCTTGTACGTGCCTGAGTGTCTCGAACTCACGATACCAAGGTTCTATCGGCTCCATCAGATCGCGATGCCCTCCTCGACCATCCAAACCTTGAGGCGCTCGATCGCGGCGTCGGCCATGCGATCGTCGAGCGCCAGGTAGTGCGTGAGGACATGGTGGATAGTCTGCATCGAGGCCCGATGATGGCGCGGATCTCCGGCACCGTGGAGCCGGCGAGCGCGAGCCGCGTGATCGCCGTGTCGCGAAGGTCCATGAGCAGCTTGTCGGCGATCGGACGAAGTCGCCGAGTGCGGGCTCTCGCGACCTCACGGAAGGCGCGCCCGAAGCGATCGGCGCCGGCGGCGCCGTCGTAGGGCCGGCCCTTCTCGTCGAGGATGACGCGGCGCGCCGGACTTCAGCTCGGTGACTTTCTCGCCCGCCCGGAGCGCCGCGCCTGATGGCAGCGAGACGCTGATCGAGCGGCGGCGTGAACGGCACGGAGACGCGCGCGCCGCGCTTCGACGACGGAAGATCGACCGGCCGCCGGCAATCGCCGGCATCTCGAGCGCCAGCACGTCGCCCCGCCGCTGGCCGGTGTGCAGCGCCAAGATCACAGCGTCGGCGACCGAGGGCAGCCCCATGCCGTCCGCGGTCTCGACCAGGTGCGCGATCTCGGAGGGGCTCCACACGACGACACGCGGCGCGACACCGTCGAGGCCGAGCTGCATCGCCGGATTATCCTTGCGCCAGCCGATGCGCCGCCCGTGCGAGAACATCGCCGATACAACGCGAATAGTGCCGTTGGCCATGGCATGGCCTCGCTGTTCGTGGAGTTTCTCCCACCAGAGGTAAAGGTGCGAGGTCTCGATCGCGGCGAGCGGGACATCGCCGAACCGCGTGTCTGCATCGTCGAGCTTAGTGTTGAGGAAAATCTTGAGCTTCGACGTGTAGTCGACTTTCGACGAGCTGGCGAGCTTTGCCCACTTCGGGCTCTTGAGATAGAGCTTGTGGAGCTGCTCGCAGGTGCGCCAGGCCTTCTGCTTGATGCGCGCAGGCTTGTCGCGCACGCCCCCTTGCACCTGGCGCCAGGCCTCGACCTCCTGATTCGAGAGATCGGCGCGCGCGACAGCGTCCCCCTTCGCGAGCCAGAGACCACGCTTTGCAGTTTTTGAGGTCTGTCGTTCTCCAGCCTTCGCACGGCAGCCTGGTCCGGTTCCCAACGCGGGCGTCCATTGCGCCACTTGAAGATAAGCCGGCCAGTTCTTCATGGCTCATGACCCTCCACGCTTTCGCAGCAGAAAAATAGGTTTTGAGATTAAAGTGCACATGGGAAATTTCAGGCAGGCAAGAGTTTTTCGGGAGTTCCTCACTGTAGATGTAGACACCCCATTGATAGAGTTCAAAAAACATAACTGCAGATCCCGACCACTACGCCTACCCAATCTCTCAACTTCCTCCTCCGGTCCAATCCCCTCCCGCGACTCTTTACTCCCATCACCGCGGCCGCGTACTCGCCCGCCGGTTGACGATGCCTGTCCGACTTTATGTTGGGCTCATTCGAAGCGGGAGGAAAGTCGGCGGGAGCGGGTAAAGCGAAAACCGAGGCCGTGCGTTCCGTGCTCGCTGAAGCCGAGCCGGTCGCGAGCGTGAGACGATTGGAAGGCGACCCCGAGCCGGGCCGAGCCGCGCAACGCCGAGCTGCCGGGACAGTGGCGGCCAAAGCCGTCTCTCGGCACCGGCCGCCGACGGCGACCTGCACACCTGGCCCGAGCAGCTCGCCGTCGGCGAAATGATCGAGTTCGAGGACGCGCCGGAGAACTGGCGCGCGTGCCTCGATCACATGCTCGCCGTTCCTGTGGAAGCGTGGCGCAACGGCACCAAAAAGACCATTGGGCAGCTGCTCGAGGCGGTTTTCAACAAGGCCGATGGCTACACCGACGTCAAGCTGATGCGCGCCGAGCTTGGCGCCGCCGGCCTCGGCTGCAGCACGTCAGCGAGAGCGGCGAGATGGCTCGCGGTGCCGAACCAGGACCCGGCGCTGCGCAAGCTGTTCGAAGGCACCAAATGGGCCGGCGACTTCGGCGCGTCGGTGTGGACCGGCGCGCTGCGCCAGGCGCCGCGCGAGAGGTCTACGACGTCGGGACGTGCCGCATCAACGGACGGCTCACACGCTGCACGCTGATCTCGCTCGCGGCCCTCTACGGCCCCGGCGGGCTCATGACCGACGACAACTGCCCTCCGGTTGACCCCGGCGCCCGACCCTATGCTGAGCAGGAAAGTTCGCGCGGATTTTTGCGTTTGTGTAACGGGTTCGGGGGAAGCGTATCGCCTAAGCGTTACAGCGCTAAGGCGCTGACACTGAAGGGGAAAAGCCAATAATTTGGAACGGTGTAACGGTGTAACGGTGCGATCGCCTCGTACGCGCGCGCACGCGCGCGGGGATAGTCGGGCGCGCGCGTGCGCATACGAGACAGCACAGTGTACCAGCGTATCCACCGTTACAAAATGGGTAATTATATATGTATCTCAGCGGGTTAGAGTGTGGAACGGTGCGCGATACGGTGCGCTGGCGCACCGTAACAGGTGCCGGTTAAATACTGGGTCGAAACTCGATGGCGGGCAACGCAGGCAACGGACTGGCGACGGCGGTCGAGCTTCTCGGCGGCTTCGGCGATGCGGCGCCCGGCATCGACGGCGACGCAGCCGGAGCTGTTCGCCGACGCCGACGACGCGCCGCTGCCGATGCCCGCCGCGCGCGGCGTCTCGGGGCCGAAGGGCGGCCGCCCGAAGGGCGCGCGCAATCGGTCGACCGAGGAATGGCGCCAGTTCATGAGCGAAATTGCGCGTATGGACGATTTGCTCGACCGGCTGTCGAAGGCCGACTCCGACATTGACCCCGATGGTTTCCGCTTCAACAGCAATCCCTTTTTCCTGAAGTTCTGCAACCGCATCGTTTTCAATCCTGATGACAAGGGCATGTTCCCCGGCATGTATTTGCCGCACCGGCCTTTGGAAGACTTCTGGCTGCGGGTACAAGATTAAAGGGCCCCAAGGGCGGCAACGTTCTTACTTACCGAAACGTTGGGCGTCGCCTGAGCAATTCTGAGTTTGTGATGCTCGTAGGAGGCTCGTGGGTTGGAACAACGCTACCGCAATCGGCCCTGCTTGAGCCGTTGATCCGGTCAGTCCTCGAAACCGGACGCACGGTCGCATTCGCAGTGAGAAGGACGCCCCAGCCCCGAGACTCGATGGAGCCCTCGGAGGAACTTGCGCCGTTTGACGATGATGATGATGAAGCTATCTCGGTTGAAGACTATTTAGAGCAACTGAAATAGCAGCCTGTAACGCTGCGCTCGGCTGTCGCTGTCTGGAATTTCGTAAAGCCCGGCTCCGGAGAACGTCGGACGTCCGACTTTTGCGGGCCTGCATTTTCCTGCTCTGTTCTTTTAGCAGGAACGCTAACCAAGTTATTGAAAACAAATGGCGGTCCCTACGGGAGTCGAACCCGTCTTTTCAGATTGAAAATCTGACGTCCTAACCGATAGACGAAGGGACCATGGGTCTCGAACGGAAGGGGCGCCCGCGCCGGCTGGCGAGCCGAACCCCCGTGAGACCGAGAGGGTATAGGGACGTTTCGGGCCCCTTGCAAGCCGCGCCGCCCGGCCACGAGCCCCACCCGCCGGAAAGGCGCGAAAGAGCCGCAGAGCGAGGCGCGGCACGATCCTTCAGCCTTGCTTGCGCGGATCGGCGGCGTCCTCGATCAAGAGCTCGAGCCGGTTGCGTCCGCCCCAGGTGTCACGCCGCAAGTGACCCGCCACATGCAGCGGCATGCCGCCCGAGGAAAGGAGAAGATCGCCGAGAGGCTGCCCCGCGGCGCGGAAGGCCACGGCATCGAGCCGCGAGCCGTCGCCCGCTTCGAGCGCGCAGCGCACGTGCGCCTCGCCGACGACCTTGGCAAACTTGACGCGGTGAGCGGGAAAGGCGAAGCGCGGCTGCGGATTGCCCTGGCCGTAGGGCCCCGCGCGCTCGATCAGCTCCATGAGCTTGTCCGTGACGCCGCCCGGCGTCAGCGCGCCGTCGATGGCGAGTGCCGCCTGCGCGCGTGCCGCCCGCGCTGTATCGGCGAGGCCGGCGGCGAAGTAGGCTTCGAGTGCGGCGAGCTTGTCGTGCGCGACCGTCAATCCGGCCGCCATGGCGTGCCCGCCGCCCTTGATCGAGATGACCTTCGGCCACCGCGTGCCGCACCGCCGCACCGATGTCGACGCCCGCGACCGAGCGCAAGGACCCGGTGCCGACGCGCGCGCCCGAGCTGCCGTTCTTCTCCCATGCGATCACGCACGCCGGACGGCGGAAGCGATCGGCGAGGCGGCTGGCGATGAGCCCGACAACGCCCTTGTGCCACGTCTCTGAGCCGACGAGCAGCAACGCTCGCTCGGGGCTGGCCTCGAGCAGATGGTCCGCCGCAGCGATCGCCTCCTCGAGCGAGGTCTGCTCGATCGCCTTGCGCTCGCGGTTGAGCCTGTCGAGGATGGCGGCGATGCGCGCCGCCTCGGCGTCATCGCCGGTCGAGAGCAGCCGCGCGCCGAGCGCTGCGTCGCCGATGCGCCCGCCGGCGTTGATGCGCGGGCCGAGGATGAAGCCGAGATGATACGTCGTCGGCCGTTCGGATAAGCCCGCCGCGTCGGCAAGCGCGCGTAGGCCGATGTTCTCGCGCGAGGCCATGACGGCCAGGCCCTTGGTGACGTAGGCGCGGTTCAATCCCGTGAGCGGCACGACGTCGGCGACGGTTGCCAGCGCCACGAGATCGAGATCGCCCATAAGCGCCGGCTCGGCCGCCCCCTTTGCATAATGCCCGCGCCGCCTGAGCTCGCGCGCAAGCGCGACGAGCACGAGGAACGTGACGCCCGCCGCCGCCAGATGACCTTGCCCGGAGATGTCGTCCTGGCGGTTCGGATTGACGACGGCATGCACGGCGGGGAGCTGCTCGTCGGCCTGGTGATGGTCGATGACGAGCACGTCGGCGCCGAGATCCTTCGCCCCCTCAAGCGCCTCGAAGCTCGTCGTGCCGCAATCGACGGTGACGATGAGACGCGCGCCTTCCCGCACGAGAAGCTCGATCGCCGCCGGGTTGGGCCCATAGCCCTCCGTAATGCGATCGGGAATGTAGATGCGGTGGGGCGTGTCGTGGTGAGCGAGGAAGCGCGCGAGCAGTGCCGAGGAGCACGCGCCGTCGACGTCATAGTCGCCGAAGACGGCAACCGTTTCCCGCTTTTCGATTGCATCCGCGAGGCGCCGGACGAGCTTGTCCATATCGGTGAGGCTCGACGGATCGGGCATCAGCGCTTTCAGTGTCGGATCGAGAAACACGGGAACGTCGTCCTGGGAAACGCCGCGCGCGGCCAGCACGCGCCCCAGGAGTTCGGGCAGCCCATGTGTCTGGCTGATGGCGAGCGCGAGCTTTGCCTGGCCGGGGTCGAGATGCTCCCGCCACACGAATCCTCGCGCGGATTGCGTCACGCCGAGGAATGCAGGTGCCGACGCTTCCGAAGCCTCGACATCCCGCCGCTTCCGCAGAGCCCCCATGCCCCCAACCCCTCCGAATCACCTACGTGAACGGTCCCATCGGCCAGCGTACAAATCGAGGGCGCCGCCGTGTTCTCCACAGATCCGGCGTCGCGCACAAATCATGCCCCCGCCGGGCGCGGCGGACCAAGAATGGCGCGGACCTTGCGGGGCGAGCCATGTTGTGGCACGTCCAACGCGGCATTGGCACTTGAATTCCGAGGAGCGCCCGATGGACGCCAAGACGATCATCATTGTACTGCTGCTCGTGGCGGTCGCCGTCCTCGGCTACCTCTACTACGACAGCCGGCAGGGCGGTCTGACGATCGACGCGCCGGGCTTCAAGCTCGAAGCGAAATAACGCTTACGCTGCAGCAATGGCTCGGCGCAGGCAATCGGCGGTCAGACGGTCAAACGCCACCAGTTTGATTGTGATCCCGGCCGATGCCGCCATCTCGCGGCACACGTCGGCCGCTTCCGCGCAAGCCTCCTCGAGAGGATAGCCATAGATCCCCGTGCTGATGGCCGGGAACGCCAGGCTCTTGCAGCCGTGCGCTGCCGCAAGCTCGATTGACGATCCATAGGCTGAGCGGAGCAGGCGCCGCGCTTCGTCGCTGTCGTATGACGCAAAGACAGGCCCGACCGCATGAATGATGTAACGGGCAGTCGTAATTCCGAACGCGGGCGTTATGACCGCCGACCCAGTCGCGCAACGACCGATAGCGCGGCATGCTTGCGGCGAGCTTCTCGCGCCCCGCCGCCCTGAAGATCGCGCCGCACACGCCGCCGCCCTCGGCCAATCCGGAATTCGCCGCATTGACGATGGCATCGGCCGCAATCTTGTGATGTCGCCTTCGACGACCTCGATGCCGGGTGAGCCAGCATGAGCCATCACACAACCTAAACCATGAACCTCGTGCCGATGTCGCGGAACATCGTCTTGATGCGCCGCACGGTGCCCGTCTTCGAGCGCATGACCACGCTCTCCGTCTCGGCAAAGTCACCGCGGAATTTCACGCCCTCGAGCAGCGATCCGTCGGTCACGCCCGTCGCCGAGAAGATGACGTCGCCCGACGCCATGTCCTCGAGCCTGAATTTGCGATTGATGTCTTTGATGCCCATCTTGGCCGCGCGCGTGCGTTCTTCGTCCTTGGTCGGCATGAGCCGTCCCTCGATCTGGCCCCCGATCGAGCGCAGCGCGGCAGCAGCGAGCACGCCCTCGGGCGCCCCGCCCGAGCCGAGATAGATGTCGATGCCGGTCTCTGCGGGATCCGTCGTCCAGATGACGCCCGCGATGTCGCCGTCCGGAATGAGCTGCACTGCGGCACCGGAATCGCGCACCGCCTTGATGAGCTCGGCGTGGCGCGGCCGGTCGAGTATGCAGGCCGTGATCTCGCCGATGGGCACGCCTTTGGCCTTGGCCAGCGCATTGAGATTGTGGGCAACCGGCGCGTCGAGATCGACGAGCCCGTCCGGATAGCCGGGCCCGATGGCGATCTTGTTCATGTACATGTCGGGTGCGTGCAGGAGGCCGCCGCGCTCGGAGATGGCGAGCACCGCGAGCGCGTTCGGCATCGCCTTGGCGCAGATCGTCGTGCCTTCGAGCGGATCGACGGCGATGTCGACCTCCGGCCCTTCGCCGTTGCCGACCTCCTCGCCGATGTAGAGCATCGGCGCCTCGTCCATCTCGCCCTCGCCGATAACGACCGTTCCGCGCACGGATACGCGCGCGAGCTCGCGGCGCATGGCGTCGACGGCAGCCTTGTCGGCGGCTTTCTCGTTCCCTCGGCCTCTGAGGCGCGCGGCGGCGATCGCTGCCGCCTCGGTCACCCGCGCGACCTCGAGAACAAGCACCCGATCGAGCCAATGCTCGCCGTTGTCCTTTGCCATCACGCGCCCCTCGTACCCTCGGCCCAGCATCACAATGTCTCTATTCTGATCATCTGCGGCCGTTCCGAGACCTTACCATCCTTTTCAATGGCCGTGAGCGCCAGCCGAATGGCCTCTTCCGTGGTCTCGTGTGTGATCAAAATGACCGGTGCGGCAGTGCCTGGCACCGCGCGCGCGCCGATGCCGGGAAGCGCCGACCGCGGCCGCCTCTGAACAATGCTCTCGAGCGAGACATTCTGGTCGCCCATGCGCTTGGCGATCGTGGCCATGGCCCCTGGCTTATCGTAAACGGAAAGTCGCACGTAGTAGGCGCCCTGGTGTGCGCCGAGCTGGGCACGCTTGTAAGGCTTTAGCGTCGCCGTCGGCTTGAGGAACGGCGGCAGCACGAGGCCCCGCGCGATGTCGAGGATGTCGCTCGCAACCGCCGAAGCCGTGGGCCCCGCCCCCGCGCCGGATCCGACGAGCAGCAGGGTGCCGACGTAGTCGCCGTCGATGGCGACGCAGTTCGTGACCCCCGATACTTCGGCGATGGCGGAGTGCTTGGGCACCATGGAAGGTCCGACGCGCGCCTCGATGCCGGAGGCAGTCTCGATCGCGACGCCGAGCAGCTTGATGCGGAAGCCCAAGCTGTCCGCAGCCTCGATGTCGGCGGCGCTGATCGTCTTGATCCCTTCGACGTGGATCTTGTCGAAGGCGACGGTGGTGCCGAATGCGAGGCTCGTCAGCAGCGCGAGCTTGTGTGCGGCATCGAAGCCGCCGATATCGAACGTCGGATCGGATTCCGCATAGCCCTTGTCTTGAGCTTCCTTGAGCACCTCGTCGAATGTGCCGGCGCCTTCCTGCATCTTGGTCAGGATGTAATTGCAGGTGCCGTTCAGGATGCCGTAGACGCGCCGCACGGTGTTGGCGGCCAGCGCCTCGCGCAGCGTCTTGATGACGGGAATGCCGCCGGCGACGGCGGCTTCGAAGTTCAAGGCGACGCCGTTCTTCTCGGCGAGTTTCGCAAGCGCGACCCCGTGCTTGGCGAGCAGCGCCTTGTTGGCGGTGACGACATGCTTCTTGGCGTGGAGCGCCGCCTCGACCGCGGCCTTGGCGGCGACCGTCCTCGCCGCCGATCAGCTCGACGAACACGGAAATGGAAGGATCGGCCGCGAGCTGCACGGGGTCGTCGAACCACTTCACGCCGTCGAGTTTGAGCCCGCGGTCCTTCGCCCGCGTGCGCGCCGACACGCCGACGACTTTTATGGGCCGTCCGATCGTCTCGGCGAGACGGGCCGCGTGTGCATCGAGGAGGCGGATGAGGCCAGCGCCGACGGTGCCGAGACCGGCGACGCCGAGGGTCAAGGGCTCTGACATAGGACGAGAGGGAACTACCGGCTGACCTTTTGCGGAATTGGGATCACGTTATGCATGGTTTCCTGACCCTGGGCGAGGAACTTTTTAATGTTTCTCGCGGCTTGCCTAATGCGGTGCTCGTTCTCGACCAGTGCAATGCGAACGTAACCCTCGCCGTACTCGCCGAAGCCCAGGCCCGGCGACACCGCGACGTCGGCCTTCTCGATCAGCAGCTTTGCGAACTCGACCGAGCCCAAGTGCCGGAACGGCTCGGGGATCGGGCACCACGCGAACATGGTTGCCGGAGGCGGGGGGATCGGCCAGCCTGCACGCCCGAAGCTCTCGACCAGGCAGTCGCGCCGGCTTTCATAGGTCTTGCGGATGTGGCGCACGCAGTCCTGCGGACCGTTGAGCGCCGTCGCGGCCGCGACCTGGATCGGCGTGAAGGCACCGTAGTCGAGGTACGATTTGACGCGCGCCAGCGCGCCGATAAGCCGCTCGTTGCCGACGGCAAATCCCATGCGCCAGCCGGGCATGTTGTAGGTCTTCGACAGCGACGTGAACTCGACCGTGATGTCGATCGCACCGGGAACCTGCAGAACCGATGGCGGCGGGATGCCGTCGAAATAGATCTCGGCGTAGGCGATGTCGGAGAGAATGATGAGGTCGAGACGCTTCGCGAGATCGACGGCCGCCGTGTAGAAATCGAGGCTCGCCACCATCGCCGTCGGGTTCGATGGATAGGAGAGCACGAGCGCGAGCGGTCGCGGAATCGAGTGCTTCACCGCGCGCTCGACCGCGCGCAGGAAATCTTCCCCGTTGCCGGCCGGAACGTGGCGCATCGCGGCGCCCGAGATGAGAAAGCCGAACTCGTGGATCGGATAGGTGGGGTTGGGAACGATGATGACGTCGCCCGGCGCGGTGATGGCCTGCGCCATGTTGGCGAAGCCTTCCTTGGAACCGAGCGTAGCGACGATCTGCGTTTCCGGATCGAGCTTCACGCCGAAGCGCCGCTCGTAGTAGGCGGCCTGCGCCCGGCGCAGTCCTGGAATGCCCTTCGACGCCGAATAGCGGTGCGTCCGCGGCTTCGACACTGTCTCGACGAGCTTGTCGATGATGTGCTGGGGCGTCGGCATGTCCGGATTGCCCATGCCGAGGTCGATGATGTCGGCGCCGTTGGCGCGCGCCGTCGCTTTCAGCCGGTTGACCTCGGCGAAAACGTAAGGCGGCAGACGCTTGATGCGGTGGAATTCCTCGATCACGGGCGTTCTCTCGAATTGATTGCTCGCCGGCTCCGCAAGGCGCATGGTGAACGCCTGCGAAGCCGAGCATGTCTCACTCTTTTCCCGTGTTTACGCCGAGCTGCGGGGCATAGTCCAGTGGACGATCCGAAAGATGGCGCGCCGCGCCGGGAGACGGGTGGCGAGCTCAATCGGCGTCGCCGCACAACGTCTTAACCCCGCGAGCTTCCTGGGGATCGGCGACCCGTTAGGGTTTGACCTACCGTACAGAGGGCTCGATAATTACCTATCCATGGTGTGCCCGAATATGTGGCACTGCGACATGCGCCTTAGTCTAAGAGAGGCGTGACGCAAGAGCCTGTTACAAGGATCGCGTATCCCTGAAGGCAACCTGAGCATAAATCATATAGATCATGACCGACACGAGCCACTCAGGCACGACATCATACCGGATCGACAACCCCGAAGAGTTCGCGCGCAACATGCTGCGCCTCTTCGAGGCAGGGCGGGCGTGCGATGAGCGGCATGCTCGAGCGCCCTGACGCGAAGGTCAGCCCCTTTTCGGCGGCGAGTGAGGTAACGGAGGCGGCAAAGACGGTCACCGACATTTTCCGCATCTGGATGACCGACCCCGCCAAGCTTGCGGAGGCACAGGGCGCGCTGATGCGCTCCTACGCCGATCTCTGGAACAACTCGCTGCGCCGCATGATGGGCGAGGACGTCGAGCCGATCGCCGAGCCCGATCCGTCCGACAACCGCTTCAAGGACCCGGAGTGGTCGTCCAATCCCTACTTCGACTTCTGGAAGCAGGCCTATCTCCTGACCACGCAATTGGGCCGAGGACGTGCTGCAGCAGACGGAGGGCCTCGACGAGCGCACGCGCCAGAAGGCGGACTTCTATTTCCGCCAGCTCTCGAGCGCCTTCTCGCCGTCGAACTTCCCGATGACCAATCCCGAGGTCGTGCGCGAGACGTTGGCCACCAACGCGCAGAACCTCGTCCAGGGCATGGCCCATCTCGTCAACGACATGGAGCGGTCGGGCGATCTTCTGAAGATCAGCCAGACCGACACGGCGGCCTTCGAGGTCGGCAAGAATCTCGCCGTGACGCCCGGCAAGATCGTCTTCCAGAACGACATCTTCCAGCTCATCCAGTACGCGCCGACCACCGACAAGGTGCACGAGGTGCCGCTTCTCGTCGTGCCGCCCTGGATCAACAAGTTCTACATTCTCGATCTGACGCCGACGAAGAGCTTCCTCAAGTTCGCGGTCGATCAGGGCTTCACGGTGTTCGTCGTCTCCTGGGTGAACCCCGACGAGAGGCTCTCGCACAAGTCCTTCGAGGACTACATGGTCGAAGGCGTGCTCACCGCGTCCGATGCGGTCCGGCGCGAGACGGGCCTCGAGAAGATCAACGTGCTCGGCTACTGCGTCGGCGGCACGCTGGTCGGCTCGACGCTCGCCTATCTCGCCGCGCGCGGCGAGGCGCCGTTCCGCTCGGCGACGTTCCTCACCACGCAGGTCGATTTCTCGAAGGCCGGCGATCTCCTCCTCTTCACCAACGACGCGCAGCTTGCCTCGCTCGAGGAGATGATGGCCGAGCGCGGCTACCTCGACGGCTCGCGCATGGCGAGCGTCTTCAACATGATGCGCCCGCGCGACCTGATCTGGCCCTACATCGTCAACAACTACATGCTCGGCAAGAAGCCGTTCCCGTTCGACCTGCTCTTCTGGAACCAGGATTCGACGCGGATGCCGGCCGCCAATCACAACTTCTATCTGCGTGAGTTCTACAACGAGAACCGGCTCGCCAAGGGCCAGATGACGCTCGCCGGCGTCAAGCTCGACCTGAAGAAGGTGAAGCTGCCGATCTATGAGCTCGCGACCCGCGAGGACCACATCGCGCCCTGCGAAGTCGGTCTTCATCGGCTCGAAGCTGTTCGGCGGCCCGGTCGAGTTCGTGCTTGCCGGCAGCGGACACATCGCCGGCGTCGTCAACCCGCCCGACAAGGTCAAGTACCAGTACTGGACCGCGGCCAAGGCCGCGGCCGACACGCTCGAGGAATGGATGAGCATGGCCAAGGAGCACCCGGGCTCCTGGTGGCCGCACTGGGCCCAGTGGCTCGCCAAGCATTCGGGTGCCTGGATCGCGCCGCGCGAGCCGGGCGAGAGCCTCGGCGTCATCGAGAATGCGCCCGGGAGCTACGTCAAGGCCAAGTCGTAGCCGCGAGCCTTACGCCGCCGAGCGCCGGCCCGAGAGAATGTCCCACGCCACGTTGATCTGCTTGACGCGCTGCTCGCGGTAGAGCCGGTCGTCGTCCGACTTTGCGAGATCCGGGTGCCAGCTCTGGCGCAGCCCGTCGACGATCTTCTTGATCACATCGATCGACGCGTCGGGGCTAGCGCCGAGAACTTGCGAGCGCCTCCTGCGGGCGTCGCGGGCATCCCGAGGCTGATCTCGGCAAGGGCCTGCCTGGTCGGCCTCCATGCTGTCGGGTCGCGCCAGAGGGATGTGTGGCGCGAGAGGCGCCGGCAATGTTGCCGGACGCGGCTCGCCCCCGAATGAGACGCTGGCGATATCACGCCGCACGAGTGTGCCGAGACGTAAGCGCTCCTGGCGCCGCGACCAGAGCACGAACGACGAGGCCGCCAGCACGCCGAACAGGACGAAGCCGATCGTCAATGTCTGTGCCTGCAGGAGATTGCGTGCGTCAGTCTTGTTGCGCGCCGTCCTGCAGGCTGCCTGTGGCGATGTGGCTCGCACCATCGGCGGTGGTCGAGCTGACCTGGGGTTCGCTAGAAATCTGCGCTGTCGCCTCCGTAGACGTTGTCGTGGCCGCGCCAACTTGAGCCTGTGAGGTAGACACGGAAGGCTCGCCTTTCGCCTCCGCAACTGCGGCAGTGCCCGTGTCAGGCGGTAATGCGGCAGGAGCCGTGGAGGGCTCGGCGCCCGCACCTTGCGGCTTGTTGATGATCGTCGGCGCGATGGCGGTTCCGGTAGCGGTCTCCGCCTTCGGCGCCGGAGTGGTTGCTTTTTCCAGTTTTGCTTGCGGCGCCGGCTCGGATTTCTGAGCTGCATCCGCCTTCGGCGCACTCTTCTCGGCCGCTGGCGCTGTCTCGGCTGCCTTGGCGGGTCTCGCGCTTTGCAGGCGTCGGCGCGGGCGGCTTGATTGCCTGAGCCGTAGCGTCCTTCGGCTGCGCTGCGAGCGTTGCCTCCCGTTTCTGAGGCGCGGGCGCCGAGGGCTTCGCCGGCACGGCGGTGGCTATGTCCGAGCTGCGCTCCCCTGGCTCGGACGACATTTCGCCCGGCGGCACGCCGACGAACTGCGCGCGCGTGCCGAGCACCGGCGCAAATCCGGCGGGCAACTCGACCACTCGCTGTGCGGGCCGGACGGCCCGTCGAAGCGCTCGCGCTCATCGGCCGGGTAGGCCCCGCGATTGCGCCACCACCAGCGCCGCCGCGCCATGCGCTCCTCGCGCGGCGCTCGCCTCGCAGGCCCGAGCCCGAGGCTCATCCGTCCGTGCTCGACCCAGGCCCGCCCATCCGGTGAGCTCGCCTCGGCGACGCGGATCCAGGGGACGCGGATGCCGCCGCAGTCGACATCGAACGGTGCAGCATCCAGTGATGGCAGCGGTCTGGTGCGTTGGGCGAGCAGTAGCGGAAGAGCCATTTCTCGCGTTTCCCGTAGATCCGGTAGGATTGCTGGGGTGCCGGGTAGAGGCGTACGCCGCCGCCGCGCGCGTCGCAGGCGTAGGGCATGACGAGCTCTTCCTGGCTCCACGCGGCGCTGCTCCCTGCCGCGACGAGGATGCCGAGACCGAGAAGGATCGCTGATGCATGGCGCGAAGATTTCATGCGGAGAATTGCCCCTGATTTGCCGAAATCGAAGCTCGGAGAAGAGGTTGGCCGCTTTGTGGCGGCGATGTATCGATGCGTAACGTTGCATTTCGGCAGATTTCACGCGGGATTTGTTGCTAAACGGCCCTTGATCGAGAGCAGATCATCCACGGGAAACGGGAGAAGCCACACCTGACGACCGGCCCGCGTGACATTCGGCCCACACTGCGCGCTGCGGCCGGGCTCGACCGGCAGGCTTTCGCGCGTGGCGACGACGCGCAGATCGAGACGCTGCGCGCGGCACCTGAGGCCAGATTTCTGCTCGTTGCAGACGGGAAATGTGTAATCGAGTCGAGTGCCGACCGCTCTCTGGCGTCGATTCGCTGGCTCGACGCGCGTGCGCTCGACTGCACTTGGCATCGGCAACTCTGATGTATTGTTTCTCGGCGTCGACCGCGAAGGTAACGCTGGCCGCTTCGCCGTCGCCCTCACCGCCGACGAAGCGGAGCGCCACGCTGATACGCTCTGCGCCCATCGTCGATCTGCGCTCGCTCGCACTCCAAGGCGCCCTGAGCGCCGAAGATCTCTCGCTCCTTGCGCAGGCCAAATCGCTCGCCGACTGGAATGAGACGCACCGCTTTTGCGGCAAATGTGGCTCTGTTCCCGCGCCAGTCGACGGCGGCTGGAAGCGCATCTGCATGAGCTGCGGCCGCGAGGCCTTTCCGCGCATCGATCCCGTCGTCATCATGCTCGTTACCGACGGCGCGCGTTGCGTGCTGGCGCGCGAGACGCGCTTCCCGCCCGGCATGTATTCGGCAATCGCCGGCTTCATCGAGCCCGGCGACGATCTCGAGCATGCCGTGCGGCGCGAGACGAAGGAGGAGATCGGGCTCGACGTAGAAGAGGTGCGCTACGAGCTGTCGCAGCCGTGGCCGTTTCCCCACTCTCTCATGCTGGGGTGTCTCGCCTTTACCACGTTCAAGGACCTGCACAATCGATCCCGTCGAGCTCGAGACGGCGCGCTGGTTCGGCCGCGATGAGGTCGCCGCCATGCTCGAGGGGCGGCACGCTGACGCCCTCACCCTGCCTGGCCCGCACGCCATCGCCAATACGCTGGTCCGCCGCTGGCTATCCGGCGTTTAGCCTGGTGGAGAAAGGTGCGCGGCGAGCGCGAGCCGTGCTAGAAGCCGCCTCAACAGCAGTTCCCCTCTTATTGGCCCAATGACATCGAAATCGCTCACGAAAAGCCGCGCCGCTCCGGCAACGCCACGTAGCCTTGAGTTCGAAACCGCCCAAGGTTGGCTTCGTTTCGCTCGGCTGCCCGAAGGCGCTTGTCGATAGCGAGCGCATCATCACCAAGCTGCGCGCCGAGGGCTACGAGGTGGCGCCCGACTATGCGGGCGCCGACGTCGTCGTCGTGAATACGTGCGGGTTCCTGAACTCGGCGAAGCAGGAGAGCCTGGACGCCATCGGCGAGGCGATGGCCGAGAACGGCCGCGTCATCGTCACCGGCTGCTTCGGTGTCGAGAAGGAGCGCATCATCGATGCGCACCCTGGCGTGCTCGCCGTCACGGGGCCGCATCAATACGAGGCGGTCGTCTCGGCCGTGCACGACGCCGCGCCCCCCGTCGCCAATCCCTTCATGGATCTCGTCCCGCCCGAGGGGCTGCACCTCACGCCGCGCCACTACGCCTATTTGAAGATCTCGGAGGGCTGCAACAACCGCTGCTCGTTCTGCATCATCCCCTCGCTCCGCGGCGATCTCGCGAGCCGCCCTGCGTCCCACGTCATGGCCGAGGCCGAGCGTCTCGTGAAAGCCGGCGTCAAGGAGCTGCTCGTCATCAGTCAGGATACGAGCGCCTACGGCCTCGATATCAAATACGCCGAGAGTCCCTGGAAGGGCGCGCCGCTGAAAGCCCGCTTTTATGATCTTGCCAATGCGCTGGGCGACCTCGGCGCCTGGGTGCGCCTCCACTACGTCTATCCCTATCCCCACGTCGACGCCGCGATCGAGCTGATGGCGGACGGCAAGATCCTCCCCTATCTCGACATTCCCTTCCAGCACGCGTCTCCCGCCGTCTTGAAGGCCATGCGCCGGCCCGCGCATCAGGAGAAGACGGCTGAGCGCATCGCCGCCTGGCGCAAGACATGCCCCGATCTCGCCGTCCGCTCGACATTCATCGTCGGCTTTCCGGGCGAGACGGAGGAGGATTTCGCCTTCCTGCTCGCCTGGCTCAAGGAGGCAAGGCTCAATCGCGTTGGGTGCTTCAAGTACGAGGCGGTCGACGGCGCCAAGGCAAATGACCTCGCGGACGCCGTGCCCGAGGAGGTCAAGGAGGAGCGCTGGCACCGCTTCATGGCGGCGCAGCAGGAGATCTCCCGCGAGCTCTTGGCGGAGAAGGCCGGGCGTCTGATCGACGTGATCATCGACGAGGTCGATGACGAGGGCGCGATGGGACGCTCCAAGTGGGACGCCCCGGAGATCGACGGCAGCGTCTTCCTGAACGGCGAGACCGGCCTCGCGCCGGGCGAGATTGTCAAGGCCCGCGTCGTTCATGCCGATGACTACGACCTCTGGGCCGACGCCGAGCGTGCCTAGCACCAGGACACACCGCCGTCGTCGTCGCACTGCAATATGGCGTAGGTAACCAAGACCGCGCCTCTCGTTGACAGTCTCGCGGACCCGATGCGACAAGTAGTCATCGGCTTTCGCCGGGGGAATTCTCGCCAAAGAGTAACGTATCGCGCCGTCGCTGCGAGTTGAGGATCACACATGGTCATGCCAGACCCGACGCCGGGCCCTGCCCCGGCTGTAGCCACCGGCGGGGTTACCGAGGTGCGAATCTACCAGCACTCGCCGATCATCTACTGGTGGGTCATCTGGGCTTACGGCTTCATTCTGCGCGCTGTTGACCTACACCCAGGGCGAGCAGCTCACGATCGGCGAAGCGAGCAAGCCGCTCTACATTCATCCGAGCCCCTGGGTCGGCCTCTCCTTCACCATTCTCCTGCTGTTCGTCATCGTCGCGACCAGCGTTCGCGCGCGCGGCATCCATGCGATCCTGCTCATTTTGATCATCGGCCTGGCATCGGTGGCGCACCTATTTGCTCATGAACATGCCCGGCCTATTTGCGACGCCGCCCTCGCTCCTCGTCCACATGAACCTCGCCTTCTACCTCCTCACCTCAAGCGTGCTGTTCGTGGTGTGGTTCGCGGTCGTCTTCTTCTTCGACCGCATGAGCTACTGGCGCTTCCGGGGAACGCAAATAGAGCGCGTCCAGAAACTCGCAGGCGTCCTGGGCAAGGCCCCCGAGGGCTTCTCGGTGATGAACGTCAAGCTGATCCGCGACAGCGACGACCTGCTGGCGCACAAGATTCTTGGGTCTTGGATTTCTGGGGCTCGGCACGAGCGACATCGAAGGCCGTATGGTGATCTTCGGTGGCGCCCAGGAGCAATTTCGCATTGAGCATGTATGGCGTGCCGCTGTGCCGCTGCGTCAAATCCAGGCCTTGATGGGACAGAAAGCCACCGTCGTCGTTTGAAGATGCGGATGTGCGCAAACCGCCGATCCATCTGATTCTGACCACCCTCGTGCTGTTGCTCGCGGTCGCGCTGCGTGTGGCCGATCCCGATCCCGTGGCCCGGCTGCGCCTCTCGATATTCGACAGCTATCTTAAGCCTGTCGCCGCGCACGCCCGATCCGTCTCTCCCGGTCCGCATCGTCGACATCGACGAGGCGTCGCTGGCCCGCGTCGGTCAGTGGCCCTGGCCCAGGCGAGAGCTGGCCGAGATCGTTGAACGCTTGGGAAAGGCCGGCGCGGCAACGATCTCGGTCGATCTCATTCTCGCCGAGCCGGACCGCCTGTCGCCAGCCGAGATCGCCCGCCATGTCCGCTCCGCGCCAGAGCTTGCCCCCCTCGGCGACCTTGTCTCTCGGTTACCCTCGAACGACGATCGCCTCGCTGCCGAGATTGCCAAAGCTCCCGTCGTGCTGGGCCTTGCCGGTGACAACGCGGTGACGGCCAAGCCCGCCGAACCTGTCGCGCGCTTCGCCATTGCCGGCGACGACCCGAGGCTCTTCGTGCCAGGCTTCCGCGGCGCCGTACAGGCGCTGTCGGTTCTGGCTACCGCGGCCAAAGGCCGGGGCGCCGTCAACTGGCTCCCGTCGCAGGACCAGATCGTGCGCCGCGTGCCCCTCCTTCTCAACATCGCGGGCACGCTGCATCCTTCGCTCTCAATCGAGACGTTGCGGGTCGCGGGGAACGAGACGACGCTCTTCGTGCGCTCGTCTGGCGGTAGCGGCGTCACCGCCTTCGGCCAGCAAACCGGCGTCGAGACCATTCGCGTCGGGACGACCGTTCTGCCGACGGACGCCGACGGCCAGCTCTGGCTCAACTACGCGCGCGCCGATCCGCACCGCTATATTTCCGCTTATCGCGTCCTGGACGGCAGCTTCAACGCCGACGACGTCGCCGGCCGGCACATCATGATTGGCGCCAGCGCGACCGGGCTTCTCGATCTGCGCGCAACCCCGCTCGATCAGTCGGTGCCGGGCGTCGAGATCCATGCCCAGGCCCTCGAGCAGATGCTCTCGGGAGAGCATCTCATTCGGCCTGCGTTCGCGACGGGGGCAGAGCTGCTTTTTCTTGTCGCGGCCGGTGCGCTTGTCGCGGGCCTAATCCGCCGCGCTGGCCCGATCGTCGCCGCTGTGATCGGAGCGCTTTCGATCGCCGCTGTCTCGGCGGGGTCTTGGCTGGCGTTCGCGAAGGGCGGCTACCTTTTCGACCCGGTCTATCCCTCGCTCGCGCTGCTGGCCCTCTACCTGACGGGCTCGCTCTTCACCTACGTGAAGATGGAGACCGATCGCGCGCGCGTCCGCGCAGCTTTCAGCCACTATGTGTCGCCGCCCCTCGTCGACCAGCTCGCCAAGAACCACGACAAGCTGAAGCTCGGCGGCGAGATGCGCGAGGTGACGCTCCTGTTCGCGGACGTGCGCGGCTTCTCGCGCATCTCCGAAGGCATGGACGCCGAGGCCCTGATCAGCTTCATCAACAAGCTCTTTACGCCGCTCTCCGAGATCATCCTCGAGAAGCGCGGTACGATCGACAAGTTCATGGGCGACGCCGTGATGGCGTTCTGGAATGCTCCCGTCGCTGACCCGCAGCACGCAGCCAATGCCTGCCGCGCTGCCCTTGCCATGCAGGCCGAGCTCACGCAGTTGAACCGGTCCTGGGCGGCCGTGGCTGCAGCCGCAGGCGTCAGACGGCGCCCGAGGTCCGCATCGGCATTGGCCTCAACACCGGCGCCTGCTGTGTCGGCAACGTCGGCTCCCCGCAGCGCTTCGACTATTCGGTCCTGGGGGATGCCGTGAACATTGCGGCCCGCCTCGAGGAAGCGACCAAGAGCTACGGCGTGCCCATCATTGCCGGCGCGCGCACGGCCGAGAAAGCGCAGGGGTTCGCGCTCCTTGAAATCGATACGGCGACGCTGCGCGGGAAAGATAACCCCGACTGTCTCTTTGCGCTCTTGGGCGATGAGACGATCGCCGCGAGTGGCCGCTTCCGCGAGCTCGTCCACCGTCACGCGGCACTCATTGCGGCCCTGAAGTCAAACGACAAGGCGAAGATCGCGGCTACTCTCGCGGCGTGCCGCGCACTGGGCTGGCCGGAGATCGAAGGCCTCTTTGCTCACTACGAGAAGCGCGCGAACGCGGGCGCATGAGCGTGTTGTCAACACTCTTCCAGACACACGAAGGTGGCATGCCGCTCGCCACCTGCCCCTGTCATATTACGCGCAGCTGCCCTTAGTTCGGCTTCATGCCGCGTGTCGGAGGCATCGACTGGCCGCCGCCGTCGCCACCCTTGTGACCGCCCTTGCGTCCGAAGCCGCCACCGATGCCGACGCCGATCACGATATCCATGCCGCTCATGCCGCCTGATTCATCGGACTTGCTCTTCTTGGCGGTGCGCGTCTTCTTCGGCGTGTCTTTGGGCTTCTCGGTCTTCTTGGTCGGCTTGTCGTTATCGGTATTGCGCGGCTTGTCCGGCTTGTCGGGCAGGTTGCCGAGGATGATCACGTCGCGCGTGAAGATCGGGTTGGGATCGATGCCCGGCGCCTTGACGACGAACGGGAAGGCGCTGTCGAAGGCAATGTTGTCCTTGCCCTCGAGCCCCGCCCACTTCACCGGCGCAGCCGACGTCGCCGTCCCCGGTGACGCGGATGAGCTTGCCCGGCTCGTCGATGAGCCGGCATTTGCCGCGGTCGTTGCACGCCTGGAACGCGCCCTCGATCAAGAGCCCCCAAACCTCGCCGTTCTCCTGCACGAAGAGATCGAAGATCGTGCCGCGCACCGTGATCGCCGCGGCAGGCGTCCGGATGACGTACGTCGGCTTCTTCGCCACGCCGGTCATGAAGCGGAACGTGCCTTTGACCAGATTGAGCACGATAGAGCCG
This sequence comes from uncultured Alphaproteobacteria bacterium, assembly GCA_963821565.1. Taxonomy (GTDB): domain Bacteria; phylum Pseudomonadota; class Alphaproteobacteria; order Rhizobiales; family Hyphomicrobiaceae; genus Hyphomicrobium_C. The sequence goes on along the minus strand of CAWGEK010000001.1, from coordinate 775,452 downwards.
CTGTTCTTCTTCGGATCGTAGACGAATTTGTCGAGCTTGAGCTTCGAGCCGGGGCCGAGCGCGAGCTTGGTCTCGTCGTCGAGGCGTAGCTCGCTCGAGGCGTCCGCGCTGACATCGATGTTCTCGTCCTGGTGCACTTTATCGCCGGCGCTGAGCGTGCGCGTATCGCGATCGATCTCGGCGGTCACGAGATTGACCACCGTCAGCGCCGATCCGATCGGTTGTGTCGGGGCTGCGGGATAGGCGACTGAACTAGAAATGAGGAGGGCGAAGACCGCGAACGACAATGCGTTCATGTTCATGGCAGCTGTCCTGGAAGCAAAGTAGAGCCAACTCGTGAGGAGTGTCGGCCCCGGCATCGTGGCAAATACCACTCATTTGCGTTCGGATTTTAGCAGATTTGGGCCCATGCCTCCAGGCAACACGCGCCGCTGAGTTAAGGAAGACGAAATCCCGGCATCTCATCCCGCAAGGAACGCCTGATCTCGGTCAAAGCCCCCGCCCATTGAAGCGCTTAACAGTTTCGTGGTCGTCAGAGCATGACCAGCAGGGGTGTCATGAACTTCGTGGATTTTCACAGCTTTCGTCGCCACGTGATCGCGCTTCTCCTTGCGATTTCGCTTATCCCGCTCGCATTCATGGCGACGGCCGCCGACAGCGGCGGGCCCCAGACGGCGTCGCCGCCAGGCTTCGACTATTGGCAGCCTGAGTGGATGGTGCGCGAGCTTTGGGGACCGGGGCATATGCCCAAGGGCATGATGGTTCGCCTCCTGCGTCACACGACATACGTGCAGACCGGCGTGCCCAAGGAGTACGAGGGTGCGCAATCTACCGTCGCAGCCGGGCCAGACACGACTGCCGCCGGCGCCAAGCTCTACGCGGCGCATTGCGCGTCCTGTCACGGCACCAACGGCATGGGCAATGGCGAAGCCGGGCGCTCTCTTTCCCCATCGCCGGCGCTTCTCGCGTATATGATCCGCAGGCCCATTTCTGTCGACGAGTATCTCCTCTGGACCGTCTCCGACGGCGGCAAGGCGTTCGGTACCGAGATGCCCGCCTTCAAGGACAAGCTCGCGCGCGAGGATATTTGGCGCGTCATCGCCTACATGCGCGCGGGATTTCCGGCCCTGTCATCACCTTGACGAACTGCGGAGCTGAGCCCGGCTACGCCGCCACTCACAGCTTGACCGCGCCCTTGGCCTTTCCCTTGGCCTTGTATTCGGGCTCGACGTGGACGACGACATCGGAGCCCTCGATCTCTGCTTCGAGCGCCGCCTCGAGCCGGTCGCAGATCTCGTGCGCCTCGACGACGGTCATCGCACCGGGGACGACGAGGTGGAATTCGATGAACGTCACCCGTCCCGCATGCCGGGTTCTGATGTCGTGGGCTTCGAGCGCCCCGTGCCCGGCATTTCGTATGGCCTGGCGAATGCCGCCCTTCGATCTCCGATCCCGCCGACTCGTCCATGAGCCCGCTCATCGACGACGCCGTGATCCTGTAGCCGGTCCACAGGATGTAGGCCGCAACGCCGAGTGCGAGGAGCGGATCGAGCATCGAGAGCCGGTGAGCGCCGCGAGGACGAGGCCGGTGAGCACGCCGACCGAGGTGAGGACGTCGGTGAAGAGGTGCCAGCCGTCAGCGACGAGCGCCGGTGAGCGCCACGTCGCGCCCGCGGCTGATCAGGAACCACGACCAGACGCCGTTGAGCGCCGTTGCGAGCGCCGTTGAAGGCAAGCCTCGGCCCCGTATCCGTGAGCGTACGCGGCGCGGCGAGCGCGTCGTAGGCCTCGCGGAAAATGAGCAGCGCCGCCACGATGATGAGGGCGCCCTCGATTACGGCCGAGAGGTATTCGGCCTTCGAGTGGCCGAAGGGATGGTTCTTGTCGGCAGGTTGCGCACTGACCTGGATCGCCACCAGCGCCGTGATCGCGGTGACCAGATTGACGATGCTCTCGAGCGCGTCGGAGTAGAGAGCGACGCTGCCCGTCATCAGGTACGCGAGATACTTGAGCGCCATGACCGCCAGCGCCACGGCGATGCTGCCAGCCGCGACGAGCCCCGCTCGGTCGAGAGCAAAAAGGCCTTTCGCTGGCCGCTGCGCCATCATCGTCTCCTGCCTTGACGGCCTGCTGGTGCCAGAGTTGCGCTGGTGACGCCACTCGAATTTGTGCCGTGCGCAGCCGGGCGGTCTCGCCAGCGCCCGCCCTTATCCACATCCAATCTGGTCCCGGCGCCTCCACGCGGAGAGGCCGAATCTGGTGCCTAAGGCTGGATCGGCGCCGCTGCCTGCTGGCAGGCGAAGCTCAGAGGAGGTGAATGCTCCATGGCCAATTTCACCACGCACATCGCCGTCGGCACCGTGGCCGCGGGCGCGCTCGCGACGCTGACGCTTGCGGCCGACGTCGTCGCGCCCGAAAACCTCGTCGCCGTAACCATGGCCGGCGTGCTGGGCTCCGTGCTGCCCGACATCGATCTCAAGGATTCGCGCCCGAGCCGGGCCATGTTTGCCGGTCTCGGCATCTTCTTCTCGTTTGCGGTCTTGTTCAACGCGGCGACGCAATTCTCGATCGCCGAGCTTTGGATCCTCTGGCTCGGCACGCTGCTCCTCGTCCGCTATGGACTGCACGCCGTCTTTCACCGCCTGGCCGTCCATCGCGGCATCTGGCACTCGATTCTGGCCGGCTTGTTCTCGGCCGCCGCCACGGCGGTCGTATTCAAGTACGCGCTCGGCAAGCACGAAGGCGTGGCCTGGCTCGCCGGCGGGTTTCTCTTCATCGGCTTCCTCGTCCATCTCGTTCTCGACGAGATCTATTCCGTCGACGTGATGGACACGCGCGTCAAATCGTCCTTCGGCACGGCGCTCAAGCTTTTCGACCGGCGTCATCCGGGCGCTTCCGCGGCCATGGCGGCCGGCGGCCGTGCTCGCGATCTGGCTGGCCCCGTCGCCGCGCCCGTTCATCGACGGCATGGCGTCGCGCGACATGTGGGCGGGGCTCAATCGCGTCTGCTTGCCCGAGCAATCGCTGGTTCGGTCTCGGTGGTCCGGGCGGGCTGCTCGCACGAGCTCCCGCCGCCACGCCCGACACGTCCGGGAGCCCAATAACCACCGGAGCGCTGCCGGCTGAGGGCTCCGCAAGGCGCGGCGCCGGCGGCGCCCTAACGCGACGCCTCGGCGCGCTTGTCGGGTGGCGCGCGCAGTCCCGCGAGGTAAGTGCCGACAAGATCGTCGAGCAGGCCGCTTGCGCTATCCTTCGGGATGATCGCGAGCTTCTCAGCCGTCGACAGCGACGTGATCCCGTGCACACCTGACCACAGCACGCGCGCCGAACGGCGGATGGCTTCCGGTTCCATGCCGGACATGAGCGGAGCCAGAGCCCGCTCGACCTCGCCCAAGAGGCTCTCGAGCTTCTGCTGGTACCACGCAGGCACCTCGCGCCCCGAAGGAAGGTGGTGCTCGAACAAAAGATTCCAGAGCCGTGGATTCTCGTGCGTGAACTTCAGGTAACGCGCGGCAAGGAGATGTACGCGCTCGCGTGGATCGGCGCCGGACACCGATTCGGATAGGGCGGCGAGGAGCTGATCCAGGAGCCGCCCCTCGATGGTCAGCACCAGGTCATCGAGGTTCTCGAAGACATTGTAGAGCGTCCCGGGCGAATAGTTGATGCGCCGAGCGATCTCGCGCGCCGAAAGCCCTGTGTAGCCTGTCTCCCTGATAAGTTCGGTTGAGGCTTCGAGAATGAGCTCGCGCAACTCGTCGGCGGTGTGAACCGATCGCCGTCCCATTTTTTCCGTCTTCGCTTCCATTTTCACGTCGGGCGCCAGATTCGGACCCGAATGGAGAGTGCGCCTGCAAAGACGGGGTCGGCAACGACCCGAACGGGAACACTGTTTTCCTATATGGGATGTAATCCGCCTACTTGCGGCCCCGGAGGGCGCTCGCAGGCTGGAGGTGCGCGCCGCCCGCGCCTGGTCGCCGAGCGTGGTGTGGGAGGGTAATGCCGAAGCAACTAACCTAGAGCATTTTCCGACGAAAGCCTGCCCCGGACGTAATGGCGGCGCCATGCTGCGCATGGACGATCCGGGGGTGGACACCGGTTCGTCGCAGAAAATGCGATCAGCCAGGTTAGAAGCAGGTCGAGACGCACTTATCGCTGTCAAAATCTACGCAGCTATTGCGCGGCGTGGCGATGGCCTTGTCGGTCCAGCTCGCCGTGCCGAAAACATAGTTCAAGAAAATGGGCTGATAAGTGTAGCTCGTCTCGACCACGATGACGCTTCCGCCCTTGGGAAGCAGTCCCGCCGTCAAGGAATAGCTCGAACACTTCGAGGCTGCGCTCCGTCATTGTGGGACGGTCGATTGGTCGTCGACGCATAGACCTTTGTCTGGGCGGCATCCGACGGGACTTGCCTTCACCGGAATGACCGAGACCTTGAGCGAGCTCGCGTCATAGGGGCTCATCACCTGATTGACGATCTTGTAGATCGCCGTCAGATCGGCCGAGGTCATCTTCTGCTCGCGCGCTACGAGATCCGCGACCATCGTCGTGACAAGGCTCAACCGGCGGTCCATTCCGATGGCGCGGCTGCCTCGACCGTGCCGACGAGCATGAGCAGCATGATCGGTACCACAAAAGCGAACTCGACGGCGGCAATGCCGCGCGCGTCGCGCGCAAACCTCCGCGTGAAGCGCGGTAGGCTCATGCGGTTCCGGACCGGGCAGAGGCGTGGCATGGCAATCGCGCGCTCACTGATAGGGTTCTGTGCGGAAGGTAGACGTGGCTTGAATGATGGACTTGCCGGCCATGCGCGGCGGTCCCGAAGTTGCCCACGGTCCGACGGCCAGCATATTCCAGATGTCCTGCCACAGTGTTCCGCCGAATTCCCATGCGTAGCAGGCGGTAACGAGCACCGTTGCACTCGCCGCGCCGGAACGGCTGGCCAGCGGATCGGTACCGGTTCCGGAGCTCGGGGTAAGAGAGCCGTTTGTCAGGCACGGCGTCGGCGGGTCGAGATCGGCGAAGACCGCTCCGCTCTTGACGTGGACGACGAGGTTGTTGTCGCACTTGATATAGCTGCCGGCGTCGTCGCAGACCATCTGGCGGAAGTCGGCGAGCGTCTTGCCTTCCTTCTGAGCTTGACCGGTTCGGATCTTGCGTGAGGCCTGCGCTACGCCGTTCTCGAGCGACGTGCTGGTGAAATACTGCAGGCCGACGGTCATGATCCCGAGCATCAGCAACAGGAACGGCGAGAAGACGGCGCCGAATTCAATCGCCGTCGTGCCGCGCCTGTCGGCGCGAAAGCGCGACAGCACGCGTCCCGTCCGGGGACCGGTCAACATGCGCATGAGCCGTGAAAGCCGCACGCGGAAACCTCTATTGCCAGAGTTGCGTCAGCGGCCAATCTAGTTGCGTGCACTGAATTAATCATTGAGTGCGCTCGAACTCCGCGCTCGAGATGCGATTAGAGATAGGAATTCCTCGCCCACGCCCGGCGGATTTGACTCGAATACCGGCAATTCTGTTTACGGCCCGTTAGGAAAACTCGCCACGAAGACCGCAGAGAGAGAAATCAGGCCCGAAATACAATTAAAAACGGTGCCTCGGGTCGGCGGCGGCACATACTTATTCAGACCTTGAAAATTGCACGGCCAATGCTCGGCGCGGCCCTATGAGGAGCTGTCCTCGATGAGATCGTCGCGGCGCTTGAGCGTGGCGTCCGCCTTGGAGGGGAGGATCTTGAACTCCCAATCCTTGGTGCGCTGGGTCAGGTCGTCCGCCGTCTTCTTGGCGTCGCCATCGCCTGTGGCCGAGATCGTGAGCCAGGTCGCATCCTTGTCGCGCCGGAACTTGAAGACCACCTTGAGGCCCGCTTCCGTCTCGAGGTTCACGGTGCTGACGTCGCCGCCGCTGTCGGTCGCCTTGCGGACATCCTCGAATTCCATGAATGCGGTCGCCTCGACGATGTTGTCGATCGACGTTCACGAATTTGATCTTCTTGCCGGCAGGGATCTCGGCGAGCTTGTGCTGGCCTGTCAGCGTCGCGCACGATGTCGTAGGCCGCTTCCCCCGGCAGTTCAATTGTGAGCTTTGTGATCTTGTCAGACGCCGTCTCGAAGATGCGCGCCTTCGTCCAGTCGCGCAAACCCGTGCCGCCGCTGATGTCCGCCGTCGCGAGCCAGGTCTGTTCGTCGCCGGGCTTGCGTACATAGGTACCGGCCTTGCCCAGGCCGCCGCCGGCGAGCGTTTCTTGCCGACGATCGTTTCGGCGAGCACGGCGCCCTTGTCGTCGAGCAGCCGGACGAGGCGGGAGTTGGCATTCTGACCCTTGGGATCCTCGAGCTCGAGGAGCGCGTACCGCTGCGGGCTGCGCGTCTTGGGCTCCGCGAGCTCGGCTTCCGTCGAGGTTCGCGATCAGCGCGCGGATCTTCTCCGGTGTCGCCGGATAGCTGTCGCGATTCTGGAGCCGCCACTGATCGCCCGTCGCGCTCGAGCGCGAGCGTCGTCGCGCCCTGGGTGATCTCGATCTGATGGACCTTCTCCACATCGGCCTTGAGCGTCGGGAAGAGCGGTCCGCCGCTGGCGGCATCGACCGACCACGGCGCCGACGACGTGTAGGTCGACGATTGCCGCCGAGAGCGACAAGACCGCCGCGACGGCGAGCCAGACGAAGTGCTGCGGTTTCATGGCGCCGGCTCCTTCGAGTGCGCGGTTCATGATGACTTCTTTCTCTGCCGGCTCTGCCTGCATCGACCAGCCGATGCCGACGAGGCCGATCGCGAGCGGCACGAGCGCGATATTGGCGAACTTGAGCCAGCCGTCGAGGCTGTCGATGTCGTGGCGCAGCGCAAGCTTGACGTTGCGCAGCTCGCGCCGCGTCGACAGCATCTCGCCGCGGAATTTCTCGATGGCCTGCCGCTCAGCATCCGTCAGGATGACCGAGCCGCCTTCGCCGGCGGCTTCGAGCTTCTTCAGCTCCTGCTCGACGTTGCTCAGCTTCTCGGTCAGCGCCTGCTCCTTCTCGCGGAAGTCGCGCTCGGCATCGCGCCGGATGCTCTCGACGAGCGTGAACGGGCGCTCCTTGACGCCGCGGCCCCGAAGCGCGATGAGCTCGTCGCTTCCCGTGAGGTTCTCGAGCGCGCCGACGACGAACGCGGCGTTGTGGCGCGAGTGGCATCGCCACCTGCTGGCCCATCATCTCGCGCATCTCGACCCAGAACCGGTCGGCCAGCATGTCGGTGTCGGCGACGACGATGGCGTTGATGCGCCCGAGGCGACGTGGTTGGGCCGGGAGCCGGCGGGCTTTGCCGCCGCGTCGTCCTTCTTCGTCTCGGGAGCGGTGTCTCGGCCGGCTTGGCGTCCGCCTCTTGCTCGTCCTTCTTCGCGTCCGCCATTCGGGCGCACCGTCGGGGAATGCCGTCTTGGTCTCGCCCGCAATGCGGGCCGCGAGCATCAGCGACTTTCCGCCGGGCTTATAGTCGCGCAGCAGCGCCACCGGATCGGCCGTCTGCCGACCTTCTGGACCGGGACCTCCATCGCGTCGGTGCTGGTGTGCAGGATCGGCGTCACCTGGGTGCTCGCGCCGTCGGCCTTTGTGAAGAAGCCGGACGAGCCGACGTTGATGACGTCGATGCCGCTCGACAGCACGTCGCCCTCGTCGATGGCGGAGCGGTCGAGCGCGAGCCACGCGACGTACTCGGTGATCGCCGCATCGCCGCCGCGGCCGCCGAACTGCACGCGGCGCGCGTGCTGTGATGTCGGTCGCCACCTTCTTTGGATCGAAATCGACGCCCCAGGATTTGAGCACCTTGGCCAGCTCGGCTCTGCCTTCGCCTTGCTGCTGCAGGAGCTGGAAGTAGGCGGCCTCGGCCATGGGGATCGATGAACACCAGCACCTTGCCGCCCTTGAGCGCGTACTGGTCGATCGCGTAGGCGGCGGCTGGCGTGAGCCCGGTGGGCTGCGCGACGAGCAGCACGTCGACGCGCGACGGGATCTCGGTCGCCGTCTGCTCGATGGTCTCGACCGTCGAAGAACTCGCGGATCTGATCCATGATCAGCCACGGCGGCGTCGGCTGCTCGCTCCCCATCGGCATCTTGCCGCCGTCGAGCGGCAGCGCGGTCATGAGCCCGACGACCCGCTTCTTCGGGTTCGAGAGCGAGTGAATGAGCTTGGTGATGTCGTACTCGACGAAGCTCTCGCGGTCGGGCGAGAAGAACGCGATGGTTTCCTGATTATCGGTCGCGTTCGAGGCGACGAGGCCGAAATAGCCGGTCTCGCCCTCGGCATTGATGCGCATGCCCCTGAGGCCCGCGCCGACCGCCTGATCCTCGGCGTCCGAGAACGGCTCCGGATCCTGGAACTCGAGCACGAGCTTGCCGCCCGAGATATCGCGGTACTGCTCGAGCAGCGCCCGGATGCGCTCGAAATAGCTGCGCGTAGCTCGGCGCCATCTCTCCGAGCTTCTTCGAGAAGTAGACGCGGGCCTTGATCGGCTCGTCGATGGAGCGCAGCACGACGCGCGTGCCGTTCGAGATCGTGAATAGCCGGTCCTCGGTCAGATCCGCCTTCCAGCCGCGCAGCGACATCGAGATGATGAGGTTGACCGAGAGCAGGATAATGGCGCCGAGCGCGAGCCCGCCCCACGCCAGCGTGCGCCCGCTCAATTTTGACACGCGCTCGATCATCCGGGCCCAGAGGTCGCCGGCAAAGGAGCTGGATGAGGACGTTTGCTCTGACATCTTTGGCTGGCTCCCTCAGGCGGCCTTCTTCTGTTCGACGGCGATGGCGTTGGCAAAGAGCGCGAACGCGATCAGCGACAGGAAGAAGACGATCGTTGTCAGGTCGAGGACCCCGCGCGTGATCTGCTCGAAATGCGTGAGGAAGCTCATCGACGAGATGGCCTGCGACACGATACCGGGCGCCCAGGCGCGGAGCGCATTCTGCACCAGCTCCATGCCGCTCATGACGAACAGGAAGCAGATCGTGGTGGCGAGAATGAAGGCGATGACCTGGTTCTTGGTGAGCGCCGAGACAAACGAGCCGATGGCGAGGAAGGCGCCTGCCATCAGGAAGCTGCCGATATAGCTCGTAAGAATGATGCCGTTGTCGGGATCGCCGAGCACGTTGACCGTGATCCACATCGGGAACGTGAGCACGAGAGCGAGCCCGATGAAGGCCCAGGCGGCGGCGAACTTGCCGAGAATGGCCTCCCACGGCGAGATCGGCAGCGTCATCAGAAGCTCGATCGTTCCCGACTTGCGCTCCTCCGCCCAGAGCCGCATTGCAACCGCGGGCACGAGCAGCAGATAGAGCCAGGGATGGTAGGCGAAGAAGGAATAGAGATTGGCCTGGCCGCGATCGAAGAAGCCGCCGATGTAGAACGCGAAGGCTCCCGTCGCGGCGACGAAGATGGTGAGAAAGACCCCGGCGAGCGGCGTCGCGAAATAGGCGGCGAACTCGCGCTTGGCGATGATCCCCGCCATTTTGAGTGTCTCAAGCATGGGTTCGAGCCTGTTCGGGTTCGGTCGTAGTGATCTCGCGGAACACGTCGTCGAGCGTGCCGCGGTCGACGAAGATCTCGTCGACAGCGAGCTGCCTGTCGCGCAGGAAGGCGCCGACCTCGGCCACCGCGATCGCCGCCGTTCCTCGGCAGCGCGCGCAGCTCCACCGATCCGTTTCCGGAGGGTGATCTCTCGACGCGCGCGATTGCCGCGTGTCCCGCGAGCGCGACGGCGATTTTTTCCGCGCGCTCCCCCGTGACGCGAATAGTGACCGCGCCGCGGTTCGGCAGCGCGCTGCATGAGAGACTGCGGCCGTGCCGTCGGCGACGATGCGCCCCTTGTTGATGATCACGGCACGCGTGCAGACCGCTTCGACCTCCTCCAGGATATGCGTCGAGACGATGATGCCTTTGTCGGCCGCCATCTCGCGGATGAGCTCGCGGACGTGATGCTTCTGGTTGGGATCGAGGCCGTCCGTGGGCTCGTCCATGATGAGGACCGGCGGATCGTGAAGGATCGCCTGCGCAATGCCGACGCGGCGCTTGAAGCCCTTGGAGAGCGTCTCGATGCGCTGGTCGAGGACGTCATTGAGGCCGGCGCGGTCGGCAGCCGCTGCAACTCTGGCCTTGATGGCGGGACCCGTGAAGCCGCGCACCTCGGCGATGAAGGCGAGGAACGAGCTGCGGCGTCATTTCGCCGTAAGCGGGTGCGCCTTCGGGCAAGTAGCCGAGCTTCGCCTTCGCGGCCTTCGGGCTCTCGTGCATGTTGATGCCGCAGATACGCGAGAGGCCCGCGTCCGGCTCGAGGAAGCCGGTGATCATCTTCATCGTCGTCGACTTGCCGGCGCCGTTGGGCCCGAGAAAGCCCAGAACCTCGCCCTTCTTGACGACGAGAGAGATGCCGTCGGCGGCGACAATATCGCCGAACCGTTTCCGCAAACCCTCTGCCTCAATGAGCCCCGTCATCGAGCCACCTCCCAATTTTCGTCCGGCTATGCGCGGGTCTGACAATGCGCGACCCGCCGCGCCGTTCGTGGTCGCCCTTAATCGAGCGTTGTTCCCCGAGCGAGCCTGTCTTCCGGGCTGCGAACCGTCGCCGGTTCCCTCGGCCATGTCTGCCAGCCAGGATCCAAGTACGGTCGCGAGCGCGAAATTAGTTGGAACTTCGTGACTTTCAAGGGGAAAAGGTCGGGAAGAATTCTTACAAAACCGTAGGGATACCCGGGGCATATTGGTATCTTGACGGGAGTGCCCCGCATTTCCGACACTTGGTTTCGGAGGCCAATCCCTATGCGCCTGTCGCGCCTGATCCTCTCCGCCCTGGTGGCGTCCGCCGTCGCCCTCGCGCCTGTCGCGGGCGCGCTAGCGGCTGCCGCCGGCACAATCGAGGCCCAGGCCCACGCCAAGGCGCCGATGGAGGACTGCCACAAGTCCAGCCTCCAAGACGGAGCCGACCGGCGGCCATTGTCCCGATTGCGATACCAAAGGGAGCTGCAGCGCGGCCTGCCTGCTCAAATGCTTCCAGCTCTCCGCCACTCTCGAGCCGGCGACCGCAACGCTCGAGATCGTGCTTCCGCGCCTGCCGGTGACGGCTTCCGCCGAGCCGCCAGGATGGTCGTCGAGACCTCCCGCTCCACCTCCTCGAGCCTGATCCTTCGCAATGAGCGCTGGGTGAACGCGAGCTTTCGCGTCCGCCAGCCGTCTCCGCGTGCGGCCCCGTTGCCGCGCGCCGGTTCCCATGCCGAGAAGGAAGGCGACCATGAATTCGAAATTAGCCGTTGCCGCGGGCGCAATCGCGCTCGCGAGCTTCGCGGTGCTTGGCTACCCCGTGCTCGATCACGACTGGCGCGCCCGGGCCGAAGAGCCTGCACCTGACGCGCACTCCACCCATGTCAATGAGCCGGCTGCGCCACCAAAGGCGGGTGAACGCAAAATCCTCTACTACCGCAATCCCATGGGGCTCGCCGACACCTCGCCGGTGCCGAAGAAGGACTGGATGGGGATGGACTACATCCCCGTCTACGAGGGCGAGGAGCAAGCGGCGGCTCGACCGTGAAGGTGAGCCTCGACCGGTGCAGCGCTCCGGCGTGCGCACGGAGGCAGCCGAGCATGCGCCGGCTCGAGCGCCCCATCCGCGCCCCCGGCATCGCCAAGGCCGACGAGCGCACGCTGCGCGTCGTCTCGCTGCGCGCCGACGCCTTCATCGAGAAGCTCTACGTCAACGAGACCGGCAAGCACGTCGAGAAGGGCGAGCCGCTGTTTCGCATCTACAGCCCCGCACATGGTCACCGCGCAGGTCGACTACCGCGTCGCCACGAGCGATCGCGCCGCGCAGTCGCGCGAGGCGAGCCTCAGAGGCGCCGAGCAGAAGCTGCGCAATCTCGACGCTGCCCGAGGCGGTGATCGACGAGATGAAGCGCACCGGCCAGCCCGTCATGTCGATCGACTGGCCGTCGCCGGTCTCGGGCGTCGTCATGGAGAAGAGCGTCGATCGAAGGCCAGATGGTCGAGGCGGGCGACGAGCTGTTTCGCATCGCCGATCTCAGCCACATCTGGGTCATCGCCGATGTGCCCGAGCAGGACATCGGCCTCGTCAGCGTCGGCGCTCCCGGCGAAGGTCACCTTCCGCGCCTATCCGGGTCGAGACCTTCGAAGGCCAGCGTCACGTTCATCCTGCATGAGCTCGATGCCGCGACCCGCACCGGCCAAGGTGCGCATCGAGATCGACAACGCCGAGCACCGCATCAAGCACGAGATGTACGCCGACGTCGGAGATCGATGCCGGAGCCGAAGGCGAGCCGCGCGTCGCCGTGCCGACATCCGCCGTCATCGACAGCGGCAACCGCCAGGTCGTGATCGTCGATCGCGGCGAAGGCCGCTTCGAGCCGCGGCCCGTGAAGCTCGGCCTCTCGGGCGACGGCTATGTCGAGGTGAGGGAAGGCATCGCCGCGGGCGACAGCGTGGTCGTGTCCGCGAACTTCCTCATCGACGCCGAAAGCAACCTCAAGGCGGCGCTTGTCGGCTTCACGGCCGATAGCCCGAGCGCGCCGCGAAGCCAAGCGACGCCCACGATCGCGAAGGCGCGGGAGCCAAGCCATGATTGCGCGCCTCATCCGCTGGTCGGCGAGCAATCTGGTCCTGATCCTCGATCGGCGCGCGTGCTGCGCGACGGGCGCCGGGCATCTATGCCGTCCGCCACGTGCCGCTCGACGCCATCCCCGACCTCTCCGACACGCAGGTCATCGTCTACACCGAGTATCCCGGGCCAGGCGCCGCAGGTCGATCGAGGATCAGGTCACCTATCCGCTGTCGACCGCGATGCTGTCGGTGCCGAAAGCCCACGTCGTGCGCGGCTTCTCGTTCTTCGGCGTCTCGTTCGTCTACGTGATCTTCGAGGACGGCACCGACATCTACTGGGCGCGCTCGCGCGTGCTCGAATATCTCTCCGCCGCCAGCGCGCAACCTGCCCGCAGGCGTCACGCCGACGCTCGGGCCCGGACGCGACCGGCGTCGGCTGGGTCTACCAGTACGTCGTCATGGCGGCGAAGCGCACGCTCGCCGAGCTGCGCACGACGCAGGACTGGCAGGTGCGCTTTGCCGTCGCCAAGGCGGAAGGCGTGGCCGAGGTCGCGAGCGTCGGCGGCTTCGTGCGCCAGTACTGCGTCGTCGTCGATCCGCGCCGCCTCAAGGCGCTTCGACATCCCGCTGACCAAGGTCCGCGACGCGATCCGCGCCTCCAACATGGACGTCGGCGGCCGCGTGGTCGAGCTCGCCGAGACCGAGTTCATGGTGCGCGGCCGCGGCTACCTGCGAGGCATCGCCGACCTCGAGCAGATCGTGCTCAAGGCCGAAGGCGGCGCGCCGGTGCTCCTGCGCGACGTGGCGCGCGTCGAGCTTGCGCCCGACGAGCGGCGCGGCGTCACCGAGCTCAACGGCGAGGGCGAGGTCGTCTCCGGCATCGCCATCCAGCGCTACGGGCAGAACGCGCTCTCCGTCATCGACAACGTCAAGGCGGCGCTCGCGGAGATCAAGGCGAGCCTGCCCGACGGCACCGAGATCCTGCCCGTCTACGACCGCTCCGAGCTCATCAATCGCGCCATCGACACGCTCGAAGCGCACGCTGGTCGAGGAAAGCCTGATCGTCGCGCTCGTCTGCGTCGTCTTCCTGCTGCACGTGCGCAGCGCGCTCGTCGCCATCATCACGCTGCCGCTCGGCATGCTCATCGCCTACATCTGCATGCACGCGCTCGGGCTCTCGTCCAACATCATGAGCCTCGGCGGCATCGCCATCGCCATCGGCGCCATGGTCGACGCCGCGATCGTCATGATCGAGAACGCGCACAAGCATCTGGAGCGCGCGCCGCCGGACAAGCCGCGAACCGAGGTCCTGATCGAGGCCGCGAGCGAGGTCGGCCCGGCGCTGTTCTTCTCGCTGCTCATCATCACCGTCTCGTTCCTGCCGATCTTCGCGCTCGAGGCGCAGGAAGGGCGGCTCTTCAAGCCGCTCGCCTTCACCAAGACCTTCGCCATGGCCGCGGCCGCGCTGCTGTCCGTCACGCTGGTGCCGGCGCTGATGGTCCTGTTCGTGCGCGGCCGCATCGTGCCGGAGCGCAGCAACCCGCTGAACCGCTTCCTGATCTGGATCTACCGCCCGGTCATCCGCGGCGTGCTGAAGGCGAAGGCGCTCACCATCGCGCTCGCGCTGGCCGTGCTCGCGGCCAGCATCTGGCCGGCGACGCAGCTCGGCTCCGAGTTCATGCCGAACCTGAACGAGGGCACGCTGCTCTACATGCCGACCACGCTGCCCGGCCTCTCGATCACCAAGGCCGCCGAGCTGCTGCAGACGCAGAACAAGATCATCAAGTCGTTTCCCGAGGTGGCATCCGTCTTCGGCAAGGCCGGGCGCGCCGCGACCGCGACCGATCCGGCGCCGACCGAAATGTTCGAGACCGTCATCAACCTGAAGCCCGAGGCCGAATGGCGGCCCGGCATGACCATCGACAAGCTCATCCACGAGATGGACAAGGCGCTGCAGTTTCCCGGCGTCTCCAACGCCTGGACGATGCCGATCAAGGCCCGCATCGACATGCTGGCGACCGGCATCCGCACGCCCGTCGGCGTCAAGGTGATGGGCCGAGGACCTGACCGTCATCGAGAAGCTCGCGCGCGAGATCGAGGCCGTGATCAAGCACCGTGCCCGGCACGTCCAGCGCCTTCGCCGAGCGCATCATCGGCGGCTACTACCTCGAGATCGAGCCCGACCGCGAGCAGCTCGCGCGCTACGGCCTGATGGTCGGCGACGTGCAGGACGTCATCGCCTCCGCGCTCGGCGCCGAGACGGTGACGACCACCGTCGAAGGCCGCGAGCGCTATGGCGTCAGCGTTCGCTATCCGCGCGACATGCGCTCCGACCCCGACGCCATCGCGCGCGAGGTGCTGTGCCGCTGCCCAACGGCGCGTTCGATTCCGCTCGGCCAGGTGGCGCACGTCAAGCTGCGCGCAGGGACCGGCGTCCATCCGCACCGAGAACGCCCAGCTCGCGGCCTACATCTTCGTCGACGCGCGCGACCGCGATCTCGGCGGCTACGTCGCCGATGCCAGGCGTGCCGTGGCCGAGAAGCGTCAAGTTTCCGCCCGGCTACTACGCCGTCTGGAGCGGCCAGTTCGAATACTACGAGCGCGCCAAGCAGCGTCTCGATGGTCGTCGTGCCGCTCACGCTGCTGATCATTCTCCTGCTGCTCTATCTCAACTTCCGCCGCCTGACGGAGACGCTGATCGTCATGCTGTCGCTGCCCTTCGCGCTCGTCGGCGGGCTGTGGCTCATGTGGTGGCTCGGGCTTCAATCTGTCGGTCGCCGTCGCCGTGGGCTTCATCGCGCTTGCGGGCGTCGCCGCCGAGACCGGCGTCGTCATGCTGATCTATCTCGAGCACGCGCTGGCACGAGCAGCGCCTCGCCGCCGCCCGCGAGGGGCGCGCCGTTCACGCGCGACGATCTCGACGCCGCCATCATGGAAGGCGCGGTCGAGCGCGTGCGGCCGAAGATGATGACCGTGACGGCCATCATGGCCGGCCTGCTGCCGATCCTGTGGAGCACCGGCACCGGGTCGGAGGTCATGCAGCGCATCGCCGTGCCGATGATCGGCGGCATGGTCTCGTCGACCATCCTGACGCTGGTCGTGATTCCGGCCATCTACGCCCTGGTGAAGGGGAGGGGTCTGCTGCGCGACGTGGCGGGTGGCGAGGCCCGGACGCAACAGGGAGAGCTGGCCCCCACTGCATGAGCTTGCGCCGCTGTCACGAATTTGTCATGGCTTGCCGCCTGAAGCTTACTGCTCGAGCAAGTTCCTCCTCACAAAGCCGGATGTTCGTTCATGGCAACACCCCGTGGCGCAGACCAGATAGCACTTCCGCCAGCGATAACTTCGTCGCCGGAGTGGAGTCCTGGACGCGACGAAGCTTGGTGGTGGCTGTTCATACCCATCGCATGCTCGGCAGTGCTGTTCATTATCAATGTGATCAGCGCCGACTTCTACGACAACTACATCCTTCCCGAGGGCTACGGCTTCCTCGAGTTCACACAGTTTGCCGTTCTCGTGGCGGGTTTCTTTGTTTCCCTCGCGCTTTTTCGGTTTCGCGTCGTTCGCACCAACAAGCTGCTCACTGCCGCCGCGATCATCTTTGCTCTCACCTGCTTTTTTATCGCCGGCGAGGAGATGAGCTGGGGCCAGCACTTCTTCTACTGGTCGACGCCCGATTACTGGGCTGCCATCAACCGCCAGGACGAGACGAACCTGCACAACGTCTCGCCGTGGTTCAATCAGCGTCCGAGGCTTGTTATTGAAATCGGCATCTTCGTCGGTGCCATCGTGCTGCCGTTATGGCAGCTCGCAAAGGGCCCATTCACGCACCCGCTGCTCGCACTCTTCGCTCCGCCGGTCGCCGCATTGCCGGTCGGGCTCACGTATCTGCTTTTCAAGGCGGTCGACCACGTAACGAAGCGCGGTCATCTTACATGGATACTGGGAAGGCCGAATGAAGCGGTCGAATCTGTCATGTACCTCTTCATCCTGTACTATCTCATTATATTCTATCGTCGCATTCGACTGCTCAATTCCGCAGGGGTGAAACGCTTTACATTCTAGCGAGCAACCCGTGAATAGCTTTTCGCTCGGGTCGAATGCGCCCGAGCATCAAGGTTCCGGTCCGCCAGTTCGACACGCCGCTCACGTCCGGCCAGTGCGCTTCTGATTAGTGTTGCCGAAGACCGTCGGCCGGGAAGTCTCCAAGGCGCGTGCGCCGACCGCGAAGAGGATCGGCGTGAGCCCAAGCAGCGCCAGAAGCCAAGGCTGCCACATGCCATAGCTGGCTGACATCAATGCGGACGCCGATGCAAATGTGGCGAAGGCGTATGGTTGAATGCCATGTGCTAACTCGGAAAGTCGGCGTATGATTTGAAGGCCGGCGAACATGAGCAGGACGGCGCCGACTGCTCCGAGCTCGAGCCACGTCTGCAGGAAGAAATTGTGGGAATGGCGTGACAGCGACTTTTTCTGCTTTTCATCCGGCTCTTGCACTGCGTCGGCAGAACGCGTGATACCTGTGAGATAGGTCATGTAAGCGCCGATGCCGAGCAATGGTGTCTTCATGATGTGCTCGGCCGTGTAATTCCAGATGATGATCCGGTGTTGCGCGGTGGTCTGCATCCACGTTGCATTGTGCAAGTCCAACCGATGCGCCAGGAGCGCTGCCGGCACGACAGCAAGACACGACACGACCCACGCTGCGGCGATCAGGCGTGAGGCCCACCTGCGCGAGCACCAGGTCAGTCCGAACGCGATAAGCCCGACGACGATTGCCAATTTCGATGTCTCTTGCGGCGACAGAAATGTCGTCGGAATCGCGACCGCGAGGATGATAAGGGCAATACGCGTGTTCCAGGGGCGGACGATCGCACCCTGCGCCGCCATCATCGCCGGCCAGAGCATCAGGGTAATCGGCGTTGCGGCGCGCGTGAACGCAGCGTCGTTGATACTCACGAGCTGACCGTTGGCCCACGTGAACGCTTTCTGCGGCTGGAGCAGTTCAGGGCTCAGGTGAAGCGTATTGACGAGCCAAATTCGCACGCCCTGATTGGTGATGGCCTCGGCGCAATAGTACGTAAGGCCTATGAGGAATCCGAGCCATAGCCCTTCGCTCGCGCGCACGACGCCTTGACGGCTTTCGCCCCACACGAGTTCAACGATTGTTAAACTAGCGAATGCGATCGCGCCGATCATCGCGATTTTGTCGATGGCCGCGCCGGGGTAGTCCGACCAAAACGAGCTGAGCAGCGCGAAGCCCAGCAACGCGCAAAAGCTGATCGCAAGGCCATCGAATTTGGGAAGAGCCGCGCGAAAGTCACCGTCCTCCCAACGTGCCCAAATCCAGAGCAGAATGATGATCGGAAGAAATATTACTGTCAGGCGGGGAAAGATGAGAATCGTGGCCGCAGTAAGTCCCGTGACCGTGCCGATCGCGACGGCAGGAGCGTCGGAAGCCCACGCGCGCCTGAGGTCTGGAATCTCGCCGGAGAACAAGGGAATCGAAGTCCTTCTATCCGCACGGAGCCCCATTAAGCATAGGGTCCCGGCACATTCAATTGCGTGCGAGTGTGCCGGTGCGTGCCTGCCGGGATGTCATATAAGGTGTGGATAAGAACGCCCCGATCATATGTCGTAATGAAATAAGCACTTCGTGTTGCTTCCCAAGCACAGCAGGGCAACAAAGCAGGCACGAGGATCCACTGATCCCCCATCTTTGGCTAGAATGGCCGTGACAGCACTTCGGGGGCGCTGCCGCCTTGAGCTACAAAATGCCATCGAGCCGATTCGTCGGAGCGCGAAGAGCAATCTATGTCGGAGCGCTCTTCTTGCAACTCGGTCTTTTGGGGTGTTCCACCCTGACCGACGTGGCCGGTGTGCCGCGGGCAGGCTATCAGCCGACCGGCTCATACGTTCTCAGTGCCGACGACCAGCGCCTCGATTGCAGGCGGCTCCGTGAGCGCTCTGAAAGCCTTCTGGACCAGCTCAAGGCGCTGCCGATGCGCGCAGCCGCAGAGATCAAGGAAGCGCCCGCGACCATGGCCTTGTTCGTTGGCAGGGTCATGGGAGATTCGGATACAGGCGTCGCCGCAGTGGCGGAATTCGACAAAGGCCGCGCCGAAGTAGCAGCATTGAACGAAGCGCGTGCCCAGAAAGGGTGCGGCACCGTTGACCTCGAAGCCGAGCTCAGCGGTGCAAACGCCGAAATAGCAACGCTGAAAAGCCAGAGCGTGATTTCGACGACCGCCTCAGGGCCTGCCTCTCGTTAGGCGAAATTGGCATCTGCCTAGGCCGGTCGCAAAGGCAGCACGGGCATTACGGCTGCTCGATTTGATGCCGCTCGACTGGCTCGTCATCGCCCCTGACGCAAGCGAAGCTTCGAGCGTCCTTGGAGGACCCCGAGCCCTTGTAGCGAGGCCAAGCCGGATATCGGCACATCGGGCGCGAAGCAGTGACGGCGAAGGGAGGCCTCTCATCCTGAGCTACCTGGATGAGAACGTCGGGCGCGTGATTGTGGGTGACCCACCCATCGAGGACGCCGAGCAGGTCGACACCCCGCGGCAAGTCGACGACATCGAGCCGGGTGACGCCCCGGCCGAGATGATCTGCGCCGGGCGTCACATAGAGTTGCATGAACGCATCGACGGCCTGTTGTCCCATGTGGTCGACCACGCTCTCGTAGTATTCGGTGCCGGCGAAGGGACTTTGAGAAAAGTCCGACATGTTTTCTTTCATGATGAGCTTTCCTCCGCGGTCACGAAACCGGCTGAGGTCGGGATCGGTCGAATCCATGAGTGCTGAAATTCTCTTGACCCGATCCTGGTAGTCCTGGTGGCGGAATTTTCGCGGATCGAGCTGCGGATCGCCAGCCAGAAAGTAGCGCGTTGCACCAACCCCGTAATACCAGATTTGCTGCTCTTCTCCCTGTGGCGGCGTCGGATAGGGCGGCGGTTTCGCAACCGTCGCCCATTCGGCTGTACCCCTGTGCTGAATTTCTCCGCCGTAGTTATAACCGGGATAGGACGTGATCCCGTTCGCGAGCGGAAGCGTGAACGCGTAGCGCTCGCGGATCGCCTTCACCAGCGCGATCTGCGCGTCCGACAGGCAATCATCTGCGATATCCATTCCGTTTTTGCAGCGCAGTTTTTTGGGTTCGAACACGCTTGTGCAGCGGGCGTATCGGCTAACGACCCCGTCCACGAGCCTATCCAGGCCGTCGCAGGCATCGAGTACTGCATTGTGCAGGACCTTAGCTTTAGCCGCATTGATCCAACCATCGTCCGCCGCGATGATGCCATTGCGGGTGGCAGCCGACATGAGCCCAACCCAATTTATGACGGGAGCCACACTCACGATACCGTCGAAATCCTCGGGAAAGCGCTGCGCCATGGTCAAGCCTTCCCGCCCGCCTTCGGACAAACCGAAATAGTACATGCGCTCCGGCGCGCGTCCGTAATAGCGCCGCACAATTTCGACACCGACGTCCCGTACCTTCTTATAGGCGGCAAACGCGAAGTTCTCGAGCGCCTCATCGTTGAGTGCGAAGGCCTGGATCTGCGAAAGTTTTGTCTCGTCGTGGCCAGAGTCCGTTCCCCAGGTCGCGTATCCGCGCGCGACCGGCACCGGGACGTCGAGCGGCGCGTCGATCAACGGATAGAGGCCGGAGATGACGCGCCCATTGAAGCCGCCTCCGCCGTATTGCACGGCCTTGCCGTTCCACTGCTCAGGCAAGTTGATTTGAAAGCGGATCGGCGGCGCACTCGGGTCACGCGCCTTTATCTCACCGAGAACGCGGCAATAGGCACCGGTTGGCTCGGGGGCAGCTGTCGATAGCGGTATACGCGCCACTTCCGTCGAGGTGAGCGTTGCGTCTCCGTTAGGCAAGCCGATGAGTGTCGCCGCAACAGATTGGCCAGCGAACCCCGCGCAATCACGTGTGGCTTGGGCCAGCGAAGCAGGGAAATGAATGGCAGCAAACAACAGAGTGGCGATCCCGCCTCCGAGCGACCGCACCCCCATCGGGATCTTTGGCGATTGCGATCCAGTGCTCACAGCATTCTCTACCGGGTTTCAAGCTAAGCAAGCCGCGAGAGCCCATGAAAAGTGGAAACACGCTGGCAAGCAAGACTAATGTGCGCGGTAGAGGATCCTGTAGCGGGTCGGGATCGCGTTGGCGATGGGCTGAGCCGGAATCTCGAGGATCGTGATGATCTGGCTTGCGTCCACGCCATGCTCGGCGAGGGACCGGTTCAACGCGTCGACGTGCGCTTCCGTGATGATTTCGCCAACCATTCCGCCGGTGGTCTTGGCAGATGCCCTCAGCGCCGAGGTCGATGCCATTCTTCCGCTCCGTCAATTGGGCCTATCGGGCTAACGTCGGCGAGGCAGCAGCACACTGTGCCGCCTCGCCGGATAATTGCCCAGCCGAGATCAAGCGAGATCGAAGCGATCGGCGTTCATCACCTTGGTCCACGCCGCGACGAAGTCGCTGCACGAACTTCTCCTTCGAGTCGGCGCACGCATAGACTTCCGCGAGCGCGCGCAGCTGCGAGTGCGAGCCGAAGATCAGGTCGACGCGCGTGCCGGTCCACTTGACTTCGCCTGTCTTGCGGTCGCGTCCTTCGAACACGCTCTCGCGACCCGTCGGTCGCCTTCCACACCGTGCCCATGTCGAGCAGGTTGACGAAGAAGTCGTTCGAGAGCGTCTCGGGCTGCTTGGTGAAGACGCCGTGCGGCGACTTGCCGGCATTGGCGCCGAGCACGCGCAGGCCGCCGACGAGCACCGTCATTTCCGGCGCCGTCAGCGTGAGCAGTTGCGCCCGATCCACCAACGCCTCCTCGGGCGGCATGAACTGCCCTTGCCGCTGAGATAGTTGCGGAAGCCGTCGGCACGCGGTTCGAGCGGGGCAAAGGACTCGACGTCGGTCTGCTCCTGCGACGCGTCCATGCGCCCCGGCGTGAAGGGAACCTTCACGTCGATGCCGGCATCCTTCGCGGCCTTCTCGATCGCCGCGCCGCCGCCGAGAACGATCAGGTCGGCGAGCGAAACTTCTTGCCGCCTAACTCCTTCTGGATCGCTTCGAGCTTCTGAGAGACCGTCTTGAGCTGAGCCGGCTGGTTGACCTCCCAGTCCTTCTGCGGCGCGAGACGAATGCGCGCGCCGTTGGCGCCGCCGCGCTTGTCGGAGCCGCGGAACGTCGACGCCGACGCCCATGCGGTCGAGACGAGCTGCGACACCGTGAGGCCGGAGGCGAGGATCTTCGCCTTCAGCGCCGCGACGTCCTGCTCGCCGATCAGCGGATGATCGACGGCCGGGATCGGATCCTGCCAGATCAGCGTCTCCTTCGGCACGAGCGGGCCGCGGTAGACGCACGATCGGACCCATGTCGCGATGCGTGAGCTTGAACCACGCGCGCGCAAACGCGTCCGCGAACTGATCCGGGTTCTCGATGGAAGCGCCGCGAGATCTTCTCGTAGGCCGGATCGATCCGCAGCGAGAGGTCCGTGGTCAGCATCGTCGGCACGTGCTTCTTCGACGCGTCGTAGCGCGTCCGGCATCGTGTCGGCTTCCGCGCCTCTTCGCCTTCCACTGATGCGCGCCGGCCGGGCTCTTGGTCAGCTCCCACTCGTAGCCGAACAGGTTGTCGAAGAAGTAGTTGCTCCACTTCGTCGGCGTCTGCGTCCAGGTGACTTCCGGACCGCCGGTGATGGTGTCGGCGCCTATGCCCGTGCCGTGCTTGCTCGTCCAGCCGAGGCCCTGATCCTCGATGGCGCGCGCCTTCCGGCTCCGGGCCGACATGCTGACGGATCGCCCGCGCCGTGCGTCTTGCCGAAGCGTGTGGCCGCCGGCGATCAGCGCGACCGTCTCTTCGTCGTTCATCGCCATGCGGAAGAACGTTTCGCGGATGTCCCGCGCCGCCGCGATCGGATCGGGCTTGCCGTTCGGGCCTTCCGGATTGACGTAGATCAGGCCCATCTGCACGGCGCCGAGCGGTCCGGCAGCTCGCGTTCGCCGCTGTAGCGTTCGTCGCCGAGCCACGTGCCCTCGGGACCCCAGTAGAGCTGCTTCCGGCTCCCACACGTCGGCGCGGCCGCCGCCGAAACCGAACGTCTTGAAGCCCATCGAATTCGAGGGCGACGTTGCCGGTGAGGATCATCAGGTCGGCCCAGGAGATTTTCCGGCCGTACTTCTGCTTGATCGGCCACAGCAGCCGGCGCGCCTTGTCGAGGTTGGCGTTGTCCGGCCAGGAGTTGAGCGGCGCGAAGCGCTGCTGGCCGCGCCCGCCGCCGCCGCGGCCGTCGCCGATGCGATACGTGCCCGCGCTGTGCCACGCCATGCGGATGAAGAACGGGCCGTAGTGACCGAAGTCGGCCGGCCACCACTCCTGCGAGTCCGTCATCAAGGCATGTGAGGTCCTTGATCACCGCATCGAGGTCGAGGCTGTCGAATTCCTTGGCGTAGTCGAAGGCCTTGCCCATCGGGTCGGCGGCGGGCGCGTTCTGGTGCAGCACGCCGATGTTCAGATGGTCCGGCCACCAGTCGCGATTCGCGTGTCCACGGGTACCGCCGGTGAACGGGCACTTGCCCGGGCCCTTGTCATCGGTCTTTGCGTCCATAAGCCTCCAGGGTACCCTCAAGCGCGCCGATCTTGGTTCGCCGAGCGCATTAGGAGAAGTGAATTTTGATGAGTTCTAAGATAAGACAAACTTATCAGATGCCTATGGTCTGCTCTAGATCAGCGAAGTGATTGCCTGCGCAGCGCCCTCCGGGTTCACAAACCGCGCGCTGGCCGTTAGCGGCTTTCTGGTAACGCGTTCGTGATCGCATTTTTTCTGCGGGCCTAGATCAGCTCTGCTGATTTGCTTGGCTGAGGTCATTAGCGTAGCTGATGCGTCATGCTGACGCTACGCCAGCTTCAATACTTCGTCGCACTCGCTGAGCTGCGCCACTTTGGCAAGGCCGCCGAGAAGTGCTGCGTCACGCAACCCGCGCTCTCTCGATGCAGATGAAGGAGCTCGAGGATGCGCTCGGCATGCAGCTGATCGAGCGCCGCCGCGGCAATCTCGAGCTGACCGCGGAGGGGAGGGAGATCGCCGGCCGCGCGCACCTCGTCCTCAACACCGTGCGCGACCTTCAGGACTACGCGCGCCACCGCAGCCAGACGCTCGTCGGCGACCTGCGCCTCGGCGTCATCCCCTCGGTCGCGCCCTACCTGTTGCCGAGGATCCTGCCCGAGGTTCAGGCCCGCTTCCCCGAGCTCCAATTGAAGCTCCACGAGACCGTGACGCAATCGCTCGTCGGCGAGCTCGTCGACGGCTCTCTCGACGCCATCATTCTGGCGCTTCCCGTGCCCGACACGAGTGCCGAGGTCCATGCAACTCTTCGACGACCGCTTTCTTCTTGCCCGGCGCCGAGCGATCGCGTGACGCAAGAAACGTCCGTGAGCATCGCGAGCCTCAAGAACGAGAAGCTGCTGCTTCTCAACGACGGCCATTGCCTGCGCGACCAGGCGCTGAGCTACTGCCATTCCATCGAGCGCGACATGCTCTCGGAGTTCGGCGCCTCGAGCCTCTCGACGATCATGAAGATGGTGGCCAACGGCTACGGCGTGACGCTGCTGCCCGAGATTGCGGCCGCGAGCGAGCTGGCCGACCCGCACATAGAGCTTCTGCGCTTCGAGCCTCCCGAGCCCAAGCGCACGATCGGCCTCGCGTGGCGTAAGACGTCGACGCGCAAGAAGGACTTCGTCGCCCTGGGACATCTCATCGCCGAGGTCCAGGGCGACGCGCGGGTTCGAACGGCGGTGAAGGGCGACGATCCCTGCCGACTGACGCCGAGACCTGAACCCGCGCTCGATCCCTGATCGATGTCGCCCGGTCATCAGGGCATGGGCACAGCATGCTCCACGCCCGTCTCCGCATAGTGGCGCATCTCGGCGATCTCGTCGAAGTAGGGCCGGATCTCGCGCAGGAACGGGGCGAAATGCGGGCCCCTGCGAAATCCTTCGACGTGATCTCGCGTCGAGCGCCACAGGATGCGCAGAATGAGCGTCGGCGCCTCCTCGCAGCGCGTGAGCTCGAAGCCGAGGCACTCTGGTCCGGCCTCGAAAAGCTCCCCCGCGCGCCGGTAGCTGTCGATCAGCTGCTCGGCGGTGTGGGTCTTAGGGTAGCCGATGTACTCGACGATCAGGGCTGCAGCCCTCGGTTGCTCGGACTAAGTTCGGCGCCTTTGCCTGAGACTTAGGCGGCTACGCCTTATACCCGTGCAAAATTACCATCGACGCGGGCGCGGTTAGGCCCGGCGAGCTCGCCGCTGCAGCAGGTCCGCGAGCACATCGCGAATGCCGAGTTCCGCAGGCCTTCCAGCGTTGTTCCGCCCATTCCTACGCCTCGGTACGGTCTGGCACAGGTCTTGCCTTTCAGGAAACAAGCTTATCCCTCAGGCAACCCGGGGACGTCGGGTCGTGGCCGCGTTGGGGGATCTGGCTGCGTTCCAGGGGAGATTTGAGTATGGCAGACCAAGGGACAGCGATCATCACGCTGTTCACGGAATTCTACTTCTTCATGACCATCGTCCTGATGTTCTTCATCCACATCGGCTTCTGCATGTACGAGGTCGGCGTCTCGCGCACGAAGAACCTGCAGCACACGCTGCTCAAGAACACGATGGCGATCCCGGTTGTCGGGCTCGCGTTCCTGCTCTTCGGCATGTGGATGTACATCGCGCTCCAGGCGTGGCCGGTCGGCTCGCCGACCGTCAGCTTCACGACCGGCTTCGAGCCCTGGTCCGAGAAGCTTGCGCCGAACCTCTCCGACCGCATCTCGGGCGTCTTCTGGGCGGCCTTCGCGCTGTTCGGCATGACGGCGGCGTCGATCGTCTCAGGCGCGCTCATCGAGCGCGTCGAAGACGACCGGCTTCCTCATCATCGCCGTCTACGTCGGCGCCGTGTCGTGGGTCATTCCCGCGGCCTGGGGCTGGTCCGGCAACGGCTGGATGACGCAGTACCTCGGCTTCCATGACCAGTACTGCTCGGCGGTTCTCCACGCGCCTGCAGGCTTTGCCAGCTCTGGGCGTGCTGCTCGCGCTCGGACCGCGCATCGGCAAGTTCGCTCCCGACGGCAAGCCGCGTGAGATCCCGGCCCACAATCCGTGGCTGGTCACCATCGGCATCTTCATGATCTATGTCGGCTTCTTCGGCTTCTACGCCGCCTGCCACATCCCGATCGTGAACATCGCCGCCGAGGGCGCGCCGCCTACTGGACCGCGACCAACATCTACGGCGTGCCGATCACGCTCTCGGGCGTCACGCTGAACTTCCTGTTCGCGCTCTTCGGCGGCATGATCACCGCCTACCTGATCTCGAAGGGCGACGCGTTCTGGACCTACTCCGGCGGTCTCACGGGCCTCATCAGCGCCAGCGCCGGCAACGACCTCTACCACCCCATCCTGGCCCTCGCGATTGCCTGCGTCGGCACGGTCATGGCCTACAAGATGCACGGCTTCGTCGAGCGCAAGTTCAAGATCGACGACGCGGTGGGTGCGGTTGCTGTCCACGGCTACTGCGGCCTCTTCGGCGGCATCGTCGCGGGCTTCGCCCTCTGGGGTTATCCCGCCGTGTACCCGAGCGCCGGCACGCTGATCACGCTCTCGGAAGGCGCCGGCTGGTTCGGCACCAACGCCGAGGGCCTGCCGATCGTGACGCCCATGGGCAACACGATCGTCTCGCTCGTGTTCGCGATCGGCTTCGGTCTGATCCCCGGCTACGTGCTCGGCATGATCCTCAAGGGCTTCGGCCTCCTGCGCGTGCACCCGGCGGTCGAGGTCAAAGGCCTCGACGGCGACTTCGCCTCCTATCCCGCCATCACGGGCGGCGAGGCGGCGTTCGAAGCCATCCAGCGCAAAGAAGCCAAGATCTGATCACTCAACCCTGAACCTGAGGAGTGCAATCGATGCAGACTGGATTGACGTCTCTCGCCAAGCTTCCGGAGATCACGGTCGCTTACCCGTTCGCCGGCATGGAGGTCGTCTTCTCGATCGGCCTGCTGGCGTTCTTCGTCCTGTTCTTCGTCGGGCAGATCGCGATGGAGTACAGCCACCACAAGGAGATCATCGGCACGACCAAGGCCGAGGCGCCTTCGGGAGCGGGCCTCGCCCCCGCCGAGTGACCTTCGAGAATGGCAATCGCCGGCTGGTGCGTTCGATCGCGCCGGCCGGCGTTTTCGTGCTTATTCCTTGCCGAGCGCCGAGCTCGCCGCGCCTTCCGCGAAGCATGGAACCTCATCCTTGATCTCGTAGTAGTCCGACTTGTCGGCCAACGAAGATATGCGCGGCTGACCTCTGAGGCGCGTTCGCGGGTCGCGCGCACCGGCCAAGCACAGAGATGCGCGAGCCGTCCGAAGGCTTCCAGAACAAGCTCAGCCCGCAGACCGAGCCGAACCCGCGCTCCGCATGCTGCGAGGCAGAGTAACCATTTGAGGCTCACCTCCCCTTGGATCAGCCTGAAGTTCCCTGACGATCACCGCGGTCGCGGCGACAGCGTATCCCGTCCATCGTGCGCACTGCCGACAATGACAGACGATCACGTCGCGAACCGGAGGCAGAAGCTCGAATCGTGACGGCGCCGCACAGGCAGCGTCCGGCGAGTGGCTCATGAGGCATGGCGCTCTTTCCTTTGCTGTGCCAATAACTGCCCAACTGATCACATCGGGCTCGCAAATGGGGGGAGAGTTGTGAGGCTTCTCGTATTCCAACACATCGCCTGCGAGCATCCCGGCATCTTTCGTTCCTTCTTAGCGGAGAACGGCATCGCTTGGGATGCTGTCGAGCTCGACGCCGGCGAGCCGATCCCGGCCCTCGAGGCCTACGATGCCTTGTGGGTCATGGGCGGACCCATGGATGTTTGGGACGTGGAAGATTGCCCGTGGATCATCGAGATATATTTTCGCTGACAGGCACATTGTGAACGTGCATCAATCCGCCGCATCGGCACGCCTGCCAGGGACTGGGCAGCCGCAAGCGCCTGCGTGCCGCCCCCTCGCTCCTTCCGCCGGGAGGCATCGTTGTGCTCTTCTCCATGTGCAGAACCATGGTCTCGGCCGGTTGTTCTGCGTCACGTCTTTGAATGGCGCGCATGATAGTGGAATGCTGTAGAGTGATAGAGAACGATGCTTTCCCGCGCTGACGATCTTCTGACGCATCTGAGCCCTAGCAGCAGTGCGTCGACCACATTGATCTGCTTGATAGTCAGATCATGAGCGGATCGGATGTTGCCACGCAATGGCCAGGTGGAACTGCTTGACTCACGCACCGACAGCGTCATCGTGGCGCTCGGCAGCCTGCAGTTCCTTGTTCAGCGTTTGTAGTCCTTTCCAGGTCGCGCTACTGGCGCGGTAGCATCCAGCCGCGCCATTTCGTGGCTTCGATGGCTGCTGACGTCCATCAATCCGAGTGGCTGCCGCTGCCATGTCTTGTCGTTCTCGTCGACAGTCGGCATACGTGCCGCTGCCTCGGCCCGCCGTTCCACGAGCTTCTGATCCTCGAGCCAGGTCGAGCGCTTTTCGGATTGTCGTGCGCGACGCGCCATAGCTGACGGCAAGCTCGACGCTCGAAGTCGCGAGCTGCTCGCCGCGTCCGTAGGTGCCGCTCGTGA
This sequence comes from uncultured Alphaproteobacteria bacterium, assembly GCA_963821565.1. Taxonomy (GTDB): domain Bacteria; phylum Pseudomonadota; class Alphaproteobacteria; order Rhizobiales; family Hyphomicrobiaceae; genus Hyphomicrobium_C. The sequence goes on along the minus strand of CAWGEK010000001.1, from coordinate 747,223 downwards.
TGGCGTCCTGGAGCTGACGCGCGATCGAGCGGCGCTCCTCTCGGCGTGGACGCGCGTGGTCGAAGCGTCTTCTGTTTCGTTGACCATGCCAATCCCTATAGCAGCCGGGCATTTGTAGGCAGGCGCCACAGCTGCCCGCGAAGCGGCAGGGCACACGCCCGACCGGCCAATACCAATAGTATACCACTTTATCTGTTTGGCACAGTATTTGCTATATGATATTTGAAAATGCAGTGAACCATGCCTGCAAGCGGTTGCAATTGGTATGGGAGGCTCAGAGTGCCGGCGCTGGAAGACATCAGTGTCCTCTCCGTCCCACACGGTCGTGGCCGGACCGCGCTTGGCCTTTGCGTGAGTCGTCGGGAGCGCGGCGCACGCCGCGCAGCCTCCCGGCGGTGACGCGAGAGGCCGGCCGCAAGGGCCTCGGCTATCACCCACGCATCAATTCCAGAGAATTCTGAGCCCCATGTGCGGTCGTCTCGCGCATGGGGTTTTTGCTTTGACGCGCCATGCCGCAACCACGGCATCGGCGGATGACGGAAGCGAAGGGGAGGGAACAGATGTCGACAACCTACAGTTCGAGCGCCGCGGGTGCGACCGGCGGCACACTACATCGCGCCATCGACTGGCGGGGCGTTCTGGGTCGCGAGCGGCGTTCCGGCCCTCGTCCTGTTCTCGATCGGCGGCATCGCCGGCACCGCCGGCAAGCTCGCCTTCGTCGTCTGGATCGATCTCGATGGTCATGGGCTTCGTCCAGTCCTTCACCTACGCCGAAATCGCCGGCCTGTTCCCGAACAAGTCCGGCGGCGCGTCGATCTATGGCGCGACCGCCTGGCTGCGCTATTCGAAGCTCATCGCGCCGCTCTCGGTGTGGTGCAACTGGTTCGCCTGGTCGCCGGTGCTGTCGCTCGGCTGCGCCATCGCCGCCGGCTACATCCTGAACGCGCTGGCCCCCATTCCGGCCTTCACGGAATCGCCCGAGGTCGTCGCCTGGCTCGCCGACCGGCCAATGCCGGCAAGGCGGCAGCGACGCGCATCGCCGCGGTCACCGCGCTCACACGCCGGCGATCCGCAGCTTCGACGCTGCTCAGCTTCGCCTCCCCGGCCTCGCACGCTCAATTTCAACTGCGACCTTCTTCATCGGCGTGTGCTGATGCTGATCGTCTTCGCCATCCAGCATCGCGGCATCCTCGGCACGGCCAACGTCCAGAAGTGTGATCGGCCTGCATCGTCATCGTGCCGATGCTGATCGTCGGCATCGTGCCGATCTTCAACGGCCATGTCGACTGTCCAACTTCACCAACTGGTGCCGCTCGGCGCGCCTATCGGCCGGCGCCGGCGACTGGAACATGTCGGCTGGACGCTGTTCCTCGGCGGCCTGTTCATCGCCGCCTGGTCGACCTACGGGTTCGAGACCGCGGTCTGCTACACGCGCGAATTCAGAGATCCGAAGACCGACACCTTCAAGGCCATCTTCTACTCCGGCCTGCTCTGCCTCGTTGCTCTTCATCCTCGTGCCCTTCACCTTCCAGGGCGTGCTCGGCGTCGAGGGCATGATGGAGCCCGGGATCGTCGACGGCACCGGCGTCGCCGACGCGATGGCCAACATGGTCGGCGGGCGGCAACTGATCATCAAGCAGATCTTCGTCGCTGCTGATGATCCTCGCCCTCGTGCTGGCGATCATGACCGCGATGGCCGGCTCGTCGCGCACGCTCTATCAGGGTTCGGTCGACGGCTGGCTGCCGCGCTATCTGAGCCACGTCAACGCGCATGGCGCGCCGACCCGCGCCATGTGGACCGATCTCGTGTTCAACCTGATCCTGCTCGCGATCGCATCCGACGTCGCCGGCTACTTCTTCGTCCTGGCCGTGTCCAACTGTCGGCTACATCATCTTCAACTTCCTGAACCTCAACGCCGGCTGGATCCATCGCATCGACAGCGGCCATATCGAGCGGCCCTGGCGGGCGCCGACCTGGCTGATCGGCCTCAACACCGTCCTCGCCTTCGTCAACGCGGTCTTCATGGGCGCCGGCGCCAAGGTCTGGGGCTATTCGAATGCGCTCTGGGTCGGCTTTGCCTTTGCCGCGCTCATCATCCCGGTCTTTGCCTTCCGTCACTACCTCCAGGACAAGGGGCAATTCCCGGCAGGCGCGCTCGAGGAACTCGGTCTCAAGGGGCAGGATCTCGGCGAGCGCAAGGCCGGCATGCTGCCCTACCTGGCGCTCGCCGCCGGCCTCGCCGTCGTGCTGGTTGTCGAACTGGCTGTTCCAGATGCCGGCATAGCGGCGACAAAGTGTTGTCCGTCACCTCGGAAGGGCGGATTGGTAACATTCTGCCCTTCCGTTATTGGGCTCGAGAGATCGCTGGAGTATCGTAGGTTAAGGTGAGCTGAGTTCTTCAACAGACAGGGAAAAGGTAGCGATGACTGTCCGTGTAGCCATCATCGGCGCTGGCCCGAGCGGGCTCGCCGCACTGCGGGCCTTCGAAAGCGCACGCCTCAAGGGCGCCGTTATTCCCGAAATCGTCTGCTACGAGCGGCAGAAGGATAGCGGCGGCATCTGGAACTACACGTGGCGCACCGGCACCGACGAGTACGGTGAGCAGGTCCACGCCAGCATGTATCGCTATCTGTGGTCGAACGGCCCGAAGGAGTGCCTCGAGTTCTCGGACTATTCCTTCGAGGAGCACTTCGGCCGCCCGATCCCGTCGTTCCCGCCGCGTGCCGTGCTGCACGACTACATCAAGGGCCGCATCGAGCGCAACGGCATCTCCGACTACATCAAGCTCAACACGTCCGTGAAGTGGGTGCGCTACAACGACAAGACCGGCAAGTTCACCGTGACGGTCAAGGATCTGCCGACGACACCGACTCGTCGTCAGACTTCGACTATGTGGTCGCCGCGAGCGGGCATTTCTCGACACCCAACATTCCGGAGTTCCCGGGCCTCACCAAATTCCTCGGCCGCGTCCTTCACTCGCATGACTTCCGCTCCGCAGACGAGTTCGCGGGCAAGGACGTGCTCTGCATAGGCTGCGAGCTACTCGTCGGAAGACATCGGCATCCAGTGCTACAAGTACGGTGCCAAGTCTGTGACGTTCAGCTGGCGCACGAAGCCGATGGGCTTCAAGTGGCCGGAGAGAATGAGCGAGGTGCCGCTGCTCGAGAAAGTCGAAGGCAAGACCTGCTATTTCAAGGACGGCTCCAAGAAGGACATGGATGCCATCGTCCTGTGCACCGGCTACCTCCACCACCACCCGTTCCTCGACGACACCCTGCGGCTCAAATCGCGCAACCGCCTCTATCCGCCGGGCCTCTACAAGGGCATCTTCTGGTGGGGCAATCCCAAGCTGATGTACATCGGCATGCAGGATCAGTTCTACACCTTCAACATGTTCGACGCCCAGGCCTGGTACGCCCGCGACGTCGTGCTCGGCCGCATCAAGATTCCCGCTTACGACGCGATGTCGGCCGACATCCAGAAGTGGATCGCTTCGGAGGAGGCCGTCGCGGATGCCTCGCAGGCCATCGACTTCCAGACCGAGTACGTCCGCGATCTCATCACGCCGACCGACTATCCGCGTCTCGACGTCGACAGGTGGCGCGCATGTTCAAGGACTCGGAGCACCACAAGGCAGAGAACATCTTGACATACCGCGACCAGGCCCATCGCTCGAACTCGACCGGGACGGTTGCACCCATTCACCACACACCGTGGATGAAAGCGCTCGACGAACTCGATGGAAGCCTTCCTCAATCAGCCAGGCACCAAGCAGGCGGCTGAATCAGTCGAGGCGCGGTGAACGCGGACGTACGCTGGCCGCTAGCCCCGGCGTGTCGGCCGGCGTATCGCCCTAGATCGCAAAGTGAGGATCTTATGAGTGCGACCATTCTCACTTCGCCAACGCGACCCCGGCCATTTGTGCCCGGCCAGCCGTCGCTCGACCCGGTGTCGAACGCTATGTCGGTCAGGGCGGCGGCTCGGCGGTATTCGCCCTCGACAGGGACGACGCGGTCGAGATCGCTCTTCTCGAGGGTGGCCAGCCGGTCGAGATCGCCGTGTTCGGAAAGAACGGCCGCGGCGATCTTGCCGCTGTCGGCCTCAAGGGTCGCGGCAAGCCGGCTGGCATCCAACGCATCCTCGCCGGCGACAGCGACGATGCCGCGCGCGTCCGGTTCGGCCTCTTCCGCCGCAAGCTCGATATCGGCAGCGTCAGCGCCGCCAAGCTCTTCGGCAAGGACGCGCCGGCCGGCGAAGCGGCCGTTCTGAAGCAGAGCGCCCCGTCGTGGTCGTCATTGCGGCGCCCGCCGAGCCGATGCTGGTCTGGGACCAGACCCCGCCGAGCGACGTTCTGGTCTTCATCCGCCGCGCTCTGGCCGCTCCGCCCGGCGAGCCGCGCTTGCCCGAGCCGCTCGCCGAGCCGCGTCTCGACATCCGCGTCAATATCGCCAGCGCCGAAAGCTTCGAGGTCTTCGAGGGCGAGTACATCCAGATCGTCGACGTCGCGGGACGTCAGTGCTCAGACTTTCTCGCCTTCCACCGCCGCGCGCTCGACAAAGGAACCGTGCTCGGCCTCGACTCGACGACGACGCGCTCGATGACGGGGCTCGCCTACCGAAGCCAGGTCTATTCTCGAAGTTCTTCGATGGCGACCGCAATCCGCTGGTCGAGGTCGTGCAGGACACCGTCGGCCGCCACGACACGTTTGGGCTCGCCTGCACGACCCGCACCTACGAGGACGCCGGCTACTTCGGACATATCAACTGCTCGGACAACTTCAACGAGGCGCTCCGGGCTTATCAGATCGGCCAACAGCGCGGCTGGCCGGCGATCAATTTCTTCTACAACACCAACGTCGATGCCTTAAACAACATCTGGTTCGATGAGCCCTGGTCGCGGCCCGGCGACTACGTGCTCATGCGCGCGCTCACCGATCTCGTGTGCGGCGCCTCCGCGTGCCCCGACGACATCGACCCCGCCAACGGCTGGCGTCTTTCCGAGATCCAGGTCCGCGTCTATCCGAAGGACGCCGGCTTCAAGCGCGCGATTGGATACCGCATGACGCCCGATGCACCGCTCCAGCTCACCCGCGAGTCGGGTTTCCACCCGAGGACGTCGGCGCTCACCCGCGCCTTCGGCGAGTACAGCGGCTTCTGGGTTCCCCATCACTTCGCCAAGTCCGGCGCCATCGACGAGTACTGGGCCTGCCGCGAGCGCGCCGTGATCATGGATCTTAGCCCGCTCCGCAAGCTCGAGATTCTGGGGCCCGATGCCGAGGAATTCCTGCAAGGGCTCTTCCCGCGCGACGTGAGGAAGCTCGCCGTCGGGCAGATCTACTACACCGCACTCTGCTACGAGCACGGCGGCATGGTCGACGACGGCACGCTGTTTCGCCTCGGCGAGAACAACTTCCGCTGGGTCGGCGGCGACGACGCGAGCATCTTGTGGATCAAGGAGCAGGCGGCGAAGCAGGGCAAGAACGTGCTGCTCAAGACGGCGAGCAACGAGATCCACAACGTCGCCGTGCAGGGGCCGAAGTCGCGCGACATCCTGCGCGAGATCCTATGGACCGCGCCCGGCCGCCCGGCGCTCGATGAGCTGGGCCTGTTCCGATTCACCGTCGGCCGCTTCGGCGGCTACGACGGCACGCCCGTGCTCGTCTCGCGCACCGGCTATACCGGCGAGCTCGGCTACGAGGTGTTCTGCCATCCCAAGGACGCGCCCGCCGTCTGGGACGCGATCATGACGGCCGGCAAGCCGCACGGGATCGCGCCCTTCGGCTTCGAGGCACTCGACATGGTGCGCATCGAGGCGGGCCTCGTCTTTGGTGGCACCGAGTTCTGCTCGAACACCGATCCGATCGAGGCCGGCATTGGCTTTTCGGTGCCCTCCAAGAAGGAGGAGGACTACATCGGCAAGGCGGCGATCGAGCGCCGTCGGCTCGAATCCGCAGAAGAAGCTCGTCGGCCTCGAGGTGAAGGGCAACGAGAAGCCTGCTCACGGCGACCCGGTCTTCGTCGGCCGCGCGCAGATCGGCATCGTCACCAGCGCCACGCGCTCGCCGGCTCTGAAGAAGACCATCGCGCTCGCCCGGCTCGACGTCGTCCATGCCGAGCTCGGCACCGCGGTCGAGATCGGCAGGCTCGATACCAAGCAGAAGCGCCTCAAGGCGACCGTCGTGCGCTTCCCCTTCTACGATCCTGACAAGACGCGCGTGAAGGCCTGAGCCTTTCTGGGATCGTCGGTCTTTCGCCTGAGAGCATCTTCCGACGAAAGTCCTGCCCCGGACGTCGTGCGCGCCGATGCCGCGCATCACGGCGAAGTCGTGCTCCGCGTCACGGCGAAGTCGCGCTCCGCACGACGACGATCCGGGGCGGACACCGGCTCCGTCGCAGAAAACGCGACAAGCAAGACGCTCAGGCCGTTCTCGAGTCCGATTCGATCGCATCGAGAGAGCGCCCTAGCCAATACCGGAGTCCGTGACGAGCAGACCTTAGCTCCGAGGCTGTCCGCGCTTGTGGCTGAAACCCAGCGCCATTTTGATTGACAGAGCAATCAAAATGGCCTCCGGTCCGGCATTCCGGTATCCGGTCACGTGGCAGAGCCGGTTAGACAGTTGAAGGCGGATGGGCTCGACGATGAAGGGGGATGGCGAAGAGCAAGCGGCCCAGTCGCCACGTGACGCCCTGGCTGGTCTTGGCCGCCCTGTTCGCCGGCGTCTTCATTTTTGCAATTTCCTTTGCCGCCGTCATCCCATGGATGGCGCTGATCCTCGACGCGCGCGGGACCGACCCGACGATAATCGGCATCGTCGCGGCCGCCGGTCCGATCGGCGTGCATGGCCATGGCTCCGTTCGTCGGCGGATCATGCAGCGCTGAGGCACTGCGAATGCCATCATCGCGGGCACCCTCGTCAGCGCGCGACCATCTTCCTGATGCCTCTATTCGACAGCATTGCGCGGATGGATCGTCCTTCGATTCATCAGTGGCCTGGGCGGGGCCGTTCCCTGGGTTGCCACCGAGACATGGATCAACGTCGTCGCCGGCGCGACCTCGCGCGGGCGCGTGGTGGGACTTTACGGCGCGCTGCTATCGACGGGTTTTGCCGTGCGACCCCTGGTCCTCTCCGTTGTCGGCGTCGAGGGTTGGGTCCGGCCGTTGTTTTTGGTGTCCTGTGCGCCGTCGCGCTCGCTCCAGTCGTCGCCATTCGTCGCCACTCACCCCGCCTCGAAACCGAAGAACCACTTCCCGAGCGAAGATCATCGCGGCCATGCCCGCCGTGTATGCCGCGGCTTTTCTCGCCGGCCTGGTCGACACCGCATTCTTCACCTTTCTGCCCGATCTGGGGCTTGCGCATGAACCTCGATCCGGCGTTTGCACTGGCGCTTCTCAGCGTGTTTGTTGCGGGCAACATTGCACTCCAGCTTCCCGTCGGGTTGCTCGCGGACCGGATAGGCACGCGTCCCGTCACGGCGCTTTGCGGCTCGATCTCCGTGATTAGCCCCATCGGCGCCGTTTACGCGGCAGGCATTCCCATCCTGCTCTGTGCCATTCTGTTCGTTTGGGGCGGGGCAATCTGGGCACTCTATACGTTGGCGATGATCGACATCGCCCACCGTTGCCGCGGCACGACGCTCGCCGCCGCCAGCGGAGCGTTGGTCGTCGTCTATACGATTCTCGAATATCACCGGGCCGCCTCTCACCGGCGCCGCGATGCAAGTTTGGGATCCGCACGGCCTCATGGTCGTATCGACGCGTCATTGCCGCGCTCTCTTCATCGCTCATTATGGCGATACGGCAGCCCATCGACGCGTGAGCGCTGCTCAGAAGTTGAACTTGTCGCGCAGCCGATACCAGGTCTCGACAGACCGGCACCATACGCTTGGCAATTCCGTAGGCGGAAAGCTCTCGAACGGCAGATCGTCGAAGGCGGTGCGTCCCTTCCGGATCTCCGAGAACCTTCAACGCCACCTTGTGCCCGAAGTACGTCGCGCGCGACACCCCGGTCCCCGAGTATCCGACGGCATAGTAGAGGCCCCCCGCCGTCCTGCCGATGTGCGGTAGCTCGTCGTGGCTGTAGCCGATCAATCCGTCCCACGCGTGCGTGATCGGCAACATCCTTGAGATCCGGAAAGACGTCGAGCATCTCGCGCGCGAGATGACTGAAAGCGCGGGGCGAGCTGGGCGAAGCCAAGCGCCCGACGCGCCCGCCCCAGATGATGCGCCGCTCTCCGGGCGCGCCCCTGAAATAATAGATGACGCGATTGGTGTTCCCATAGACGCGCTTCTTGGGAAGCAGCTTGTCGTAGAGCGTCTGCCGGGATCTCGCCGGTTGCGATGAGCGCCGAGCCGACCGGCACGATGCGCCGATGCAACTCAGGTATGCGTGCATCCGTGTAGCCGTCGGTGGCGACAATGACATCTCGGCACTGGATCTCGCCGGCCGCCGTCGACACGCGGAAGCCCGATCCCTGCTTGGCGATCGAGCTGACGCCGGCTTCTCCCACGACGCTCCCGCCGGCCTCCTCCACGCGCTGCATGAGGCCGGCGTGATAGAGTCCGGGATGGAGCGAAGCATCGTTCGGCAGCACGGAGCCGCCATAAAAGATGTCGGTGCCGATCTCGGTGTGCTGCTCGGCGCGCGGCACCATGAAGCTCTCGACGCCGGTCACCTCACGCAGGTCCTCCATGTCGCGCGCCATGGCCTCGTAGTGCTCGGGCCGGATCGCGCCGCGGAACCGCCCGCAGCGCGTGAACTGGCAGTCGATCGCGCTCGCTGGCAGACGAGGTCGCGCGATGTAGTCGAGCATGCGCGTGCCTTCGCGCAGGAGCGCGACGGCCTTCTCGCGGCCGCGCAGCTCGATGAGCTTCTTGACGCGAAACTTCTGATTGCCGCTGCCGATCTGCCCGCCGTTGCGCGTGCTGGCGCCGTAGCCCGGTACGCCGCGCTCGAGCACCACGGCCTGGCGTCCGCGGCGCAAGAGAGTGAGGGCCGCCGAAAGCCCCGTATATCCGGAGCCCACGATGGCGACATCGCTCGCGCGTGCAGCGGCCGTGCGGTCCCTCGCGGCCGTGGCGCCGCATCCCACCAATAGGGCCGGTAGCTTATCGGCGGCATCCCGAGGAACGCGACCGCGGGCGAGATCAGCGGCGGAGGGACAATTGCCCATGTCATCGCCCACGCGCGCTCCTCACGGTCCGCAGTGACCCCGTCAGAACTTGGCGTACGCGTCGCGCAGCGCGATCAAGTGGATGATCTTCACTCATCTGGAACTTGATCAGGAGCTCGCGGGCAAGCATGTCGCGATCCTGCTGATTGTTCGGCAGCTTGAGGTCCGCCGGCACCTGGACCCAGCCGTTGACGTTGCGGTCGAACACCGCAGGCCGGCCTTCCTCGTAGCCCATGTGCACGTCCTCGAGCCAGTTGAGGTCGCTCCAGCCCATGGTTTCGATATAGTCCTTGAGGAACGGCGTGAGCCGCGAGTAGTCGGGCACCAGGTTCACATCGTAGCGGTAGCCGATGTGCTGGCCGATGAGCTTCTCGCGCTCCGTATCGACGCCGTCACCCTTGATGAAGTGGTCGATGTCACTGGGTTGGGTAGGGACCGCGACGGGCTTGTTCGGATTGATCTTGGCCATCGGCCGGCTCCTTCTCAGTAACGGGTCATGTCGGGGCGGCCGACGGTATGCTGCGTTCCCGCGAGCGGCACCATCGCCATGGCGGAGGCTTCCATGGTGAGCGCGGCCGAGATCCTCCGGCTCGAGCGAGTGGATGTTCGTCTTGCCGCAGGCGCGCGCCATCATCTGGCATTCCATGGTCAGCGTGTGCAGGAAGTTGTAAACCCGCTCGGCTGCCTTGTCGGGATCGAGGCGCTTGCGCAGGATCGGATCCTGCGTCGCGACGCCGACCGGGCAGCGCCCCGTGTGGCAGTGATAGCAGTAGCCGGCCGGCACGCCGACCTCGGCCTCGTAATCCGCCTCCGGAATCGCCTTGTTGCAATTGAGCGCCATCAGCGAGGAGTGGCCGATCGCGACCGCGTCAGCCCCGAGCGCCAGCGCCTTGGCGATGTCCGAGCCGTTGCGGATGCCGCCGGCATAGATCAGCGAGATCTCGCCCGACTTGCCGACGTCGTTCAGCGCCTTGCGCGCCTGGCGGATGGCCGCGATGCCGGGCACGCCCGTATCCTCGGTCGCGAGATGCGGGCCCGGCGCCCGTGCTCCCTTCCATGCCGTCGATATAGATCATGTCGGGGCCGGTCTTGGCCGCCATGCGCACGTCGTCGTAGACGCGCGCCGCGCCGAGCTTGAGCTGGATCGGAATCTCCCAGTTCGTGGCCTCGCGGATCTCCTCGATCTTGAGAGCGAGGTCATCGGGTCCGAGCCAGTCGGGATGGCGGGCCGGCGAGCGCTGGTCGATGCCGGCCGGGAGCGAGCGCATCTCGGCCACCTGATCGGTCACCTTCTGGCCCATGAGATGGCCGCCGAGGCCGACCTTGCAGCCCTGGCCGATGAAGAACTCGACCGCGTCGGCCAGACGCAGGTGGTGCGGGTTGAAGCCGTAGCGGCTCTGGATGCACTGGTAGTACCACTTCGCCGAGTAGCGCCGCTCGTCGGGGATCATGCCGCCCTCGCCCGAGCACGTCGCCGAGCCCGCCATCGTCGCCCCGCGCGCCAGCGCGATCTTGGCTTCGTAGGAGAGCGCGCCGAAGCTCATGCCGGTGACGTAGACCGGGATATCGAGGACGAGCGGCCGCTTGGCGCGCGGCCGAGCACTGTCTTGCGTGATCGCACTTCGCGCGATAGCCCTCGATCACGAAGCGGTCAGCGTGCCGGGTAAGAAGGTCAATCGTCCCAGTGCGGGATCTTCTTGAAGAGGCCATGCCGCGCATGCGGTAGCGGCCCAGCTCGGCCTTGATGTGGATGTCGTCGATGACCTCCGGCGTGGAATCGGCTGCGGCGAGGAGCTCGCGAGTCGCGCTCCTGCGGTGTCCGAAGGCTTCGGCGTCCGGCCTTTGGCGGGTCGCTGCTTTGGGGACCATGGACTTTGTCCTCGATAGAGCACCAGCTTCTTCGGTGGGCTCGAGATCGTCGAAGTTCCAGAAGCCTGGTCTCCTGCGACGATCTGGTCATCTTGCGCAGGTCGGCCGGCGTGAGCTCGATAAATCCTGAGCGTGCGCTCCAGCCAAGCCACGTCGAGATCTCGGTCATCTCGCCCTCGACGTGTCGACGCCGAGGTCGCGATCTCTGCCGCTGACATAGATCGTGCCGTCGTACATGTCGCCGAGATCTGCGCCCGCGTCTCCGAGGATGACCATCCGTCCGCGCCGCATCATGAAGCCGAGAACGCACCAGTCCGCCGCCGACGAGGATCGCGCCGCCCTTCTGGTCGATGCCGGTGCGCGCGCCGACGTCGCCCTTGCAGACGATATCGCCGCCGCGGATGGCTGGTCGAAGCACGAGCCCGCGTTCCTCGATCGATGACGACGGTGCCGGCCAGCATGTTCTCCGCGCACCACCAGCCGACGCGCCTGATGCGGATGTTGGGCTCGTCGAGCAGACCGACAGCCGAAGTATCCGAGCGCAGCCTTCGAAGTAGGCTTGACGCGGTTCAGGATGCCGACGCTGAGCGATGCTTGCCGCCGGGATCGGTGCACGATGATCGGCGCCGTTGCCCTCGTCATGAGCTTGCGGATCCGCATGTTGATCCGCGCGTGTCGATGCCGGCCGCATCGAACTGCGCGCTGTCGTAGTCGACCGCGTAGCCACGGATAGAGCGAAGCGGTCGCTGCCCGCGCTCACATCGAAGCGTCGCCGCGTGCGGCCGTGCCGAGCTCGCCTGCGGCATGCACGCCCTGGCGACGGCCTGTCTAGTTCCGCCGATACGCGCACCTTCCTCCACAGGGATCGGAGGTATCGATCTGCTTGGGAAGATGGACCGCGATGGCCATTCCTCGCTGGCCAGGCGATGAAGTCGTTGCCTCGTAGAGCATCATCGGCTTGGTCGATCGTGTCCTTGGCCATGCCGCAGGCGTCGGTCGCGACGAACAGCGGCTACATGTGTCGAATCCTCGATGGAGCGTGACGCATGGCCTCCAGCGACGCGTCGCCGGTCGATGCGCTCGGCGAGGAGACTGGCGATCAGCTCGTGTCGCAGTTGCAGGAAGCGCAGGCCGCGCCGCTCGAGTCGCGACGATCCGTTCCAGAGTTCGTGAGCTGGCCGTCGCGGACCACCGACACGTCGCTCAACGGGTAGGCCCAGAGGGATGCGCCGAGCGGATGTCGACGTCCGATCTTGGTCGCCATGCGTGTGTGGCCGAGGGCGCGCGGCTCCTGAAGCCGTGGAGCTTGTACTGATCGGCGACGGTCTTGGCGTCGCCGAGGTCCTTCACCAGCTCGAGGCCGTGGCCGACCGAGAGCAGCTCGACCGCCTCGACGTCCTCGAGATAATCGACGAGCTTCTTCAGCTCTCCCGAATACTCGATGACATACTTGTTGGCATATCCCGTGGCTTCTACCTGCTCGAGGATCTTCGCCCCGGCTCCTTCAGCCGGTGATCGACCTCGGCGCGGTGCTCCTTGATGAGCTCCCTGATCTGAAGCCGTGGCGCAGCTCCTCCTGCTCCGCCACCTTGAAGCGCAGCACATACTTGCCGCGTGCCGGCGCCGGGCCCGTAGAGCGCATAGCCCGGTCGAGGTCCGGCACCGCGATGCTTCAGCGACTGAAGCATCTTGGTCATTTCCTCGCCGATGTCGCTCGTGGCGGCCGCGATGGATCAAGCCCGCAATTCCACATGAAAGTCGTCTCCCGTTCCTATCGTTCTTTGCTCTGCCGAGGTCGCCAGCGCCGCTTCCGGCAACCCGGATCAGAAGGATCCGGCTGCGGTTGCCGAGCCTGCGATCGGCAGCGAGTTTCTGCCGTTACGGCAGGCAATCGAGATACCGCGCCACGTCCCACTCGGTGACCTGGGCATTGAACCTCGCCCACTCGTCGCCCTTGTAGTGCGTGAAGACGCGATACATCTCGTCCGGCATGGCCTTCTTGATCACCTCGTCGTCGTCGAGCCGTTCGAGCGCCTCGCCGAGAGTGAGCGGCAGCTTCTTGACGTCTTCGCCTTCCTTCATCGCCTGATAGATGTTGCGGCTCTCCGGCTCGCCCGGTCGAGCTTGCGGCCGAGCCCGTCGTCGAACGCCTCAGCAGCGCCGACGTCAGAAGATAGGGGTTCACCATGCTGTCGACCGCGCGGTACTCGAGCCGGCCCGGCGCCGAACGCGCAATCCGCACGTGCGGTTCTGATAGCCCGAGTCGGCGTAGACAGGCGCCCAGAAGCCCTGGTCCGACAGACGGCGATAGGAGTTGACGGTCGAGCAGCCGATCGCTGTCAACGCCGGCAGATGCTCGATCACGCCGCCGACGCAGTTGAGGCCGACTGGCCCGGTTCTTCGGATGCAGCGCACTATCCGGGCATGAAGTGATTGGTGCCGCCGTTGAGGTAGGCTGAAGACTGTACTCCATGCCGGCCATTCCTTGTTGCCGAGGACGTTGACCTTGTCCTGGCCTCCGCTCCACAGCGAGATGTTGGTGTGGCAGCCGTTCGCCGACACGCCCATGAACGGCTTTGTCATGAAGCAGGCGATGAGGTCGAACTCGCGCGCGACCTGCGGAGCAAATCTGGCGGTAGGTCGCCAAGCGGTCGGCCGTGCGCAGCGCATCGTCGTAGGTGAAATTGAGCTCGAGCCGACCTGGCGCGTCCTCATGGTCGCCTGGATCATGTCGAGGCCCATGGCGTTGGCGTATTCGATCACCCGCATGAACACAGGGCGCAGGCTCTCGAACTGATCGATGTGGTAGCAATGGGCTTGGAGAAGCGCCATTCGGCCGGCCGTTCTCGTCCTTCTTCAGCCACATCATCTCCGGCTCGCAGCCCATGCGCACGTGCATGTTGTGCTTTTTCTGGAACTCGGCGTGGTGGATGCGCAGATTGCCGCGGCAGTCGGACGACAGATGACCGGCGCCCTTTTCGTCCTCCTCGCGATTACGGAAGCAGGTGCAGAACACCCGGGCCGACCCGCTTGTCCGAGGGCAGCTGCACGAATGTCTCGGGATCGGGAATGCCGATCAGCTCGGAGGCTCGGGCCCGTAGCCGATGTATCGGCCTGTGGCGATCGGTGAAGAGGTTGGCCGTCGATCCATAGACGAGCTGGAAGCCCTTCTCCGCCGTGCGCTCCCAGTGATCTGGGTGGCATGCCCTTGCCGACGATGCGGCCCGTCACCGAGATGAACTGATAGTAGATGTAGGTGATGCCGAGCTTGTCGATCTTCTCGCGCACCTGCCGGACGAGATCGCTGCGGCCGGGCGTGTTGACGTGATACTCGAGATCGCTTGCCGGGTGCATTAGAACCCTCCGGTTACTGCTTCTACGCGCGCGCCCGAGATGACCGGCGGGCAGGTGGCGCATCCCTGCCTCGCCTCTGATGCGGTTCAGCTCCAGGGATAGGGGCTGTTGGATACCGGGTGCAGCTCCCTTTGGCGTAGCGGGCGAAGCGGAAGGGCTCGAGCAGCTCGTTGCTGCTGCCGGTGAGCTCCTTGGCGACGAGCTCGCCGACGCCGATCATCTTGTAGCCGTGATTGCTGTCGGCGATCACGAAGACGTTCTCGCAGAACCGGTCGAAGACGGGGAAGTTGTCCGGCGTGAAGCAGCCGATCCCGCCCGACGGCTCGTCGCGATAGACGCTGCTCTGGCCGGCAAAGCGCTCCTGGCAATGGGCGAGCGCCGAGCACCACATGCGCCGGAAATCCTCGCCGACGATGAAGTCGGGGCTTTCCGGCCCATAGGGATCGACCGCCACCTTGTCGGGATCGGTCTCGATCTTGAACGGCATGGCACCGCCCTGGACGCCGCCGAAATAGAAGTCCGGCTTGTAGTAGATGCCCCACAGCTTGTCGGTGATGAGCGAGCCGTCGATGTCGGAGTAAAGCGGCGCGTCCGTGTCGACGTGAATGACGGGCGGCATCTTGCCGTCATTCGTCTTCTGGTGCTCGGGGTCGACGCCGAGCGTGCCCTCCTGGAGCGACCAGAAGGTCCACATCTGCCGGCCGTCGTAGAGCTTGCCGTCGCGCCCTTTGATCGTGACCGTCTCGGGCAGCTCGAGCATGTCCCAGATCTGCTTCACCCACGGGCCGACGCCGACGATGACCTCGTCACAGCGCACCTTGCCCTTGTCGGTCACGACGGCACGCACGGCGCTGGAGGCTCCGTTGGCACGCTCGAAGCCCGTCACCTTGACGCCGGTCTCGATGCGCACGCCCTCGGCGCCGGCCAGCTTGGCCAAGCCCTCGACGCTGCGCATGTTGTTGGCGTAGCCGCCCTTCTTCTCATGCAGAACCGACGTGATGTTCTGCGCCCGCCAGTCGTGGAACATGTCCTTCATGTAGCGGTCGCAATCCTTCGCGCCTTCGATGAAGACGGAGGGATAGCCGATGGCCTTCTCCTGCTCGTAGATCGTGCCGACCTGCTCGTGCATGCTCTCCGGGCTGATCTGCATGTAGCCGACGGAGTGGTAGCTGAGCTCCTCGGCGTGGCGCTCCCAGACCGAGACGCTGTGCGCCATCAGGCGGCGCATGGCAGGCTGATAGTAGTTGTTGCGAACGACGCCGCAGGCGATGCCCGAGGCGCCGGCCCCGACTGCCTTCTTGTCGACAACCAGAATGTCGGCACCCGAGCCGCGGCCGTGGGCCTTGAGCTCCTTGGCCAGATGGTAGGCCGTGCTGAGGCCGTGGATTCCCGCACCGATGACCACGTACTTGGCGCTGCTCGGTAGCGACATATCACCCCCTATACCAAACGCAACCACTTCATCAATATTGGTCCACGCTGATAGCGGCACACTGGAAGAAATCTAAGATTAGCACGGCAAAATGGCTGTGCCAAACATTTTAAGTGGTCTAATATTGGTCCGATTATGCCGCCGTCGGACGAGAATGACAGTCTCGCGGACGACCGCAACTCGGGGTGGGATTGAGGCATGGCTCCGCGCGTTCTCGTCTTTCAGCATGCCAGCTTCTGTCCCCTCGGCACGCTGGGCGACAGCCTGGAGGAAGATGGCATCGAACCGACGATCGTCGAGCTCGATCGAGGCCACAAGATTCCTGACCTTGATCCATTCGACATCCTGATCGTGCTCGGTGGGCCCATGGAGACATGGCAGGAGAAACAGCACTCCTGGCTCGTGCCAGAGAAGCAAGCGATCCGCAAATGGGTCGTGGATTTTGACAAGCCGCTGCTCGGCATCTGTCTCGGGCATCAGCTGCTGGCCGACGCGCTCGGCGGCAAGGTCGCCCCCGCCCAAGAAGGCGAGGTGGGCGTCACCGACATCACTCTCGCATCTGCCGGCAAGAGGAGCCCGGTCTTTGCCGGCTTTGGCGTCGGCAAGCGCGCCATCAACTGGCACGGAAGCGAGGTGAAGAAGCTTCCCTCCCGCGCCAAGCTCCTCGCTTCCACCAAAGGCTGCCCGATTACAGCATTCTCGGTTGGGTCGGCGGCTTACGGACTTCAGTATCACGTCGAGGCGACGACCGAGCTCGTCAGGGAATGGGCCGAGACGCCGGGGGGGGCAACGCACGTGACGCGCCTTCACGGCCCGAACGGTGCTCGCCGTGTCGAGGAGGAGGTGTCGGCAGCCATGCCCGAGCTGCGCGCCAATGCACGGCGCTTCTACGACAACTTCATGGGTGCCGCACGACGGCGCCTGGCCCGTTAGCGTGAGGGAGGGAGAAGTCACTTGCCGAAAGAGACATCTCCTCGCGCTCGCATCGCAAAAGCGCTCGATGAGTTAGGTGCTGACGTCGTGCACGTCGGCATCTTCGACTATGCAACCATGTTTCGTGAGCGCCGCCTGAGACGCGAGGAGCTGCTCGCCAGCACCGAGACGGCAGTGTTCGCCAACGTGCTTCCCAAGTGGGACACGGCCGAGGAGATCCGGTTTCCGGGGCCCTACGGCAGCGAGACGATCGCCCTCGATGCGTCGTCCATCAGGCCTTATCCCTTTGAGCCCGGCGCCGCGGCAATGGTCGCGGACTACACCGGCCCTCAGGCCGCGATCATGCCGCGCCAAGTGCTGCGTGAGCAGGTGCGGCGAGCGGAAGCGGCAGGCTTCACCGTCGAGGCGGCATTCGAGTTCGAGTTCATCGTTCTGAGCGAGACCGCGGAGACCCTGCGCACCAAGGGGTTCACAAATTTGGCGCCGTTCGCAGCCGACAACCGCTGCTGGTCGGGGCAGACCGCGGCGACGTTCGCGCCGTTCGTCGCCGATCTCGAAGCGCTTCTCGTCAAGGGCGGCATCGGCATCCATTCGCTCGGCGTCGAGCTTGGACCCGGCTGCTTTGAAGCGACGTTGAAGCACAAGCCTGCGATGCAGGCGGCCGACGATGCCGCGTTCTTCCGCATGTTCACGAAAGCGTTCTGCCGCCAGCGCAACCAGACGGCCTCGTTCATGGCGCTCCTGGGCCAGTGGCTTTCCCGGCATCGGCGGACACGTCGCGGTGTCGCTCAAGGACAAGAAAACCGGTCGCAACGCATTCGGGAGCGCTAAGGCCGAGCATGGGCTATCCGCGACCGCGAGGTCCTTCCTTGCTGGCATCATTGACGTTGTCCCGCAGGCCTTCCCCCTCTGCGCACACACCGTCAACGACTATCGCCGGCTCGCGCCCGGGAGCTGGGCACCGAAGACCATGAGCTGGGCTCCCTATAACTACGCCGCCGCCGTCCGCACCGCCGCCGAGACGGAGGCAGCCACGCGCCTAGAATTTCGCCTGCCGGGCGCCGATTGTAATGTGTTTCTGGTACTCGCGCTGGTGCTCGGAGCCGGGCTCGATGGCCTCGAGCGCAAGCTCGCCCTCGAAGCCGAGCCGATCAAGACCGGTGGCCCGTCGGAGATTCCCGAGGGCGTCGAGCGGCTGCCCGCCGATCTCCTCGAGGCCACACGGCGCATGCGCGCGAGCCCAACAGCGCGTCGCATATTCGGCGACGCGTTCATCGATCACTTTGCGGCCGTCTGCGAGGCAGAGGACGCGTCGCTGCGCCGGGCGGTCAGCACGGAAGAGGTGAAGCGATACCTGGAGGCGGGGTAAGGTGCGCGAATGACGGAGCATGGGGCAAACCCGCAGGACCAAAGTCCGACGATGAGCTGCCGGGGACTCAGCCGAGGTCGCGTTCCTCGATCTCTCCAATCCCGAGTTCTCTATTCGCTCCGAGGCCGTGCGCGAGGCGCGTGAGCGCAATTGGTATGCGCGTACGCCTTACGGGCTCGCGATCCTCCGTTACCAGGAGGTGGGCAGCCTGCTGCGCGACGCGCGCCTGCGCCAGGGCAGCTACAAATGGCCGGAGCACAACAACGCGACGGGCCTCTTCGCCGACTGGTGGCACAGGATGCTGCTCAACCGCGTCGGTGTCGACCACGACCGCTTGCGCCGGCTCGTTAACCCGGCCTTCTCGCCCCGTCTCGTAACGCCGCTCCTCCCGCGCTTCGAGGAGATTGCCGACGAGATCATCGGCGCCTTCGCGCCGCGCGGCCGCTGTGAGTTTATGTCCGAGTTCGCCGAGCCCTTCTCGACACGCGTCATCTGCGAGCTCCTGCAGCTCCCGCACGAGCGCTGGCGCGATCTCGCCGACGCCTCGGCCGGCATGGGGCTGGCACTCGGCGTCACCTACGCCGCCAACCAGGAGAAGATCAACACCGCCACCGCGCGCATGTTCGACTACGCCCACCAGCTCATCGATGACCACCGCGAGACGCCGCGCGACGACTTCGTCGGCAACCTCATCAAGGCCAACGAGAACAAGGAGAAGCTAAACGACGACGAACTCGCCGACATGATAGTGCTGGCCATCTCGGGCGGCATCGACACCACGCGCAACCAGCTCGGTCTCGGCATGAGCATGTTCATCGAGAACCCCGACCAGTGGAGGCTCCTGGCCAACAATCCGGAGCTCGCCCGCAACGCGGTCGAGGAGGTCATGCGGCTGCGGCCGACGACGACGTGGGTGACGCGCGAGGCGCTGGAGGACATCGAGGTGAACGGCCTTCTGATCAAGAAGGGGACGACCTTGCACCTCTTCGCTGAGTCTGCGGGTACGGACCCACGCGCGGCGCTCTCGCCCGCAATTGACATTACGGCCGAGCACAAGCGCCACTACGGTTTCGGGGCGGGTCCGCACTACTGCCTTGGCCAGACCGTTGCCCGCGCCGACATGACGGAAGCGTTCCGCCTACTGTCGCAGCGCTTGAAGAATCCGGTCTACGACGGCGCACCGGCGTGGCTGCCCGACAGCGGCAATACGGGGCCTGTCAGGCTGCCGATCGGGTTCGACGTCGCGAGCTGACAAGAACCAAAAAAGGGAGGCCAGTGCGGCCCCCCTTCAAGTTCTCAGTTTGTATGTGAACGTCAGTCGCGGCAGGGCACCGAGACCGTCCGGCCGATGTAGGGGATCTTGTACTTGCACTTGCGCTTCGAGCCGGTATCGCTTGAGGTCTCGCTCGCCCCAGTGGTCGTGCTTGGTGCCGCGGCGGTCGTGGTCGTTGCAGCCGCGGGCTTCGCGGCAGCGGCGGGTGCCGGGGCTATGGTGGAGGCCGCCGTAACCTCTTTGGTCGTCGGCGATACCGCACCTGTGGTCTTGGCCGACGTATTGGCGACAAGCGCCGCCGCGCCGCTTGCCGCACCCGTCGTGACGGGAGCTGCGACAGGCGCCGTGCTCGGGATTGCCGGCTTGGCCTCGGCTGCGGCATCCGTTGCCGGCGCAGCCGCCGTCGTTTCGCCGCACCGTGCGATATCGTCGGGTGCACGGTTCCAGGTAAATGTCCTGCTGAAGAATCTCGAGCCGGCATTGCCGACGACACGCAGCTTGTCGTCGCTGAGCCGCGTGAGCTCGACGTCGTATTTGCGTTTGCGCTCGGGGCTGTAGATCCAACCGCCGCCCGCGGGCGTCACCTCGCCGAGGATCTGCAGGCCGCATCGCGATGCGTTGGCAGGATCCTTGATGTTGACGACATGGCCGCAGAGTCCGGTGCCGCTGGCGCATGGCTTGATCTCGACGGCGCCGCGGCCGTTGTGATCGAACCAGATACCGGTGGGATCGGTGGCGGCCTCGGCCGACGCGGACCACAGCAGCGCTGCTGCTGCTGCGGCGGCGGCGATTTTCGCAGAATGGGCGTAGATCGGCATGGCGTGACAGTCCTTTCTCGCAGAGGTCTGCGCATGAGAGGTGCCGGCCACGGCTGTCTGTGGCCAGGGTTTAGGGACTTTCAGGTCCGAACAATCGCTCAACCGGCTGCGTGAGGCAGTTTCCCGAGGAACAAGCGCGCCGCATCAATCGCAGTCGACGGAAATCGTGACGGAGGCTGACGGGATGAACTTGCGGCAGTCGCTGGCCATCGTGGCTGGTTCGGAGGTCGGTGCCGGCTCTGAGGTTGAAGCAACCACCTTCGGCGGCGCATCGGCGCCAATGGCCTTGAGCCGCTCGCGCGCCTCTTCGTGCGCGGATTTGGTGTCGACCGATTTGGACGGTATGTCGAGTGCGCGCCGATAGCGCGTCGCGGCGTCGTCCTTGTCGCCGCGCTCTTCCGCGATGCGTCCCATCAGGACATGAGCGGCGGAAAACTTATCTTGCAGCTCAAGCGCCTTTTCCGCGTCCGTGCTCGCGGCATCGAGGTTGTGCTCGCGGAACGAGATCATGCCGCGCGCATAGTACGCACTAGCATTTTTCGAGCTCGGCAGCAATAGCCTTGTCGGCATCCGCTCGAGCAGGGCCCTGCTCGCCCATGTCGGAAAGAGCGAGCGCGCGCAGCGCCACGATCTTCTGCTCTGTGGGATTGAGATTGGCGGCCTTCTGCAGCTCGGAAAATGCGCGGTCAGGCTCGCCGCGCCGCCGGAACATGAGCGCCCGCTTGAAGTGCGCTTCCCAATCGCCGCTCTTGAGCTCGAGATAGCGGTCGAGATCTGCGAGCGACTTCTCGCGCTCGCCGCGATCATGCTGCACGACCGCACGGCTGTAGTAGGTGTCCGCATATGTCGAAAGGTATTTGATGGACTTGTCGAAGTCGGCGAGCGCGCGATCGTTGTCGCCGGCATTGAAGTAGGACCAGCCGCGATTGTAGTGGCCGATGTAGAACTGCTCGTCTGGAAGCCTCCCGCTATTCATCACGCGCGTGCATGCGGCGGCGCTTGTGGGGCGGTCGGACGCGGTGCAGTCGGCGAGGTCCTTGTTCATTCCGGCCTGGCTCGGAGCGGCGTAGACGAGCTGCAAGAGCACGACGCCGGCCAAAGGAAATGCGCGCATCATTTGGGCCTCCCGGGTTGTCTGCGAAGCGTTGCCGGAGGACGCGCAACCGGCAGCGGTCGTCGCGAGCTCAATCGCACGAAGCTTAGTGCACGGAGAGCGTGTGGCTGTTACCCAAGGAACAGCAGCGGGCTTCAGGATGTCGCGAAGTGCAAATTGGTCGGAGCACGCGCCCGCCCGCGTGGCGCGTCAGCCCATCGCCGGAGACGTCAGGCGGTGGTTCGTCCGTAAGCCGCAACGCGGTTGCGGCCGGCACATTTGGCCTCGTAGAGCTTTGCATCGGCGCGCTGGACGAGCATTTCAGGCCCGTCGCCTTCGCGATGCTGCGCCACGCCGAATGACGCCGTCACCTTGCCGATCGTCTGGTTGGCATTTCTGACGATCAGCTGCTTCGACTCGCATTGGCGTCGCATGCGCTCGGCAAGGCCGATCGCGCTCTCCTGAGCCGTTTGGGGGAGGATGATGCCGAACTCCTCGCCGCCGAAGCGCGTCACCGTATCGCTTTCTCGAATGTTGTCTGCCAGCAGGGCGGCAAACATCTTCAAGACCTCGTCGCCGACCGAATGTCCGAACGAGTCGTTGATGACCTTGAAGTTGTCGATGTCGCACATGACGAGCGACAAGGGCTTACGGCTGGTCTCGGCCTCGATGATTTCCTTCTCGAGCGTTTCGTCGAAGCACCGCCGGTTGCCGACCGCGGTCAGCGGATCCTGCAGCCCAATCTCCTGCGCCTTGCTCAGGCTTGTGTGCAGGCTCTCGATGCGCGCTTTCGCTTCCTCGAGTTTGGTCTTCAGCTCGTTTGTGTCGCGCCGCATCCGCTCGTTCTCGGCGACGAGCAGGCTGACGACGACCCGCACCTGCTTGGGCTCAGTGAGTGCCGCCAGCCGGGTTTGCGCGCTGGCGAGAGACTTGGCGTAGGCCTCGCTCGATCCGAGATGCGAGCGTATGAAAGCCAAGACTTTCGACAGCTCGCCTTCGAGCTTGAAGCCGGCCTTGGCCACGCTATCGGCGGGAGCGAGCTGGCCGCCCGACGTCGCGCTGCTGCCGCCGGAGCTGCCCCCACGGAGCAGCACGAAACCAATACCGGCGACGCCTGTAAAGGCCAATGCGGCGGGGAAGGCCAGGGCGAGCGGATTGTAGTGTGTCGTGAGCACAACTCCGCCGGAGTTGGACTTCACGGACTTGAGCACCGTCAGCGACGATAGGTCAAAGAGCGACCAATCGCCGAGGAGCAGCAAAAGGAATACGCCGGTGGCACCGACGCACGCCGCCAAGATGGCGGCCCATTGTGCTGGCGAGCCCAGCAGACGCAAGTTCATGGCGTTCCACGCAGGGAGAAGAGAGCCGGAATGAAGGGATATTTGTGCCAGCCCGATGGATGATGTCGTCGAATCGCTGACTTACGCGCCGAGGAAACATCAGCGAACGGACCAAGACAACTGATTTCTCGTCGCACCGCGTAGTGCACACGAGGCATATGCTTCCAAGTGCACCTTCAGAACACACGAACGGCGTTCACACCAAGAATGCAAATATTGCTATTCAAGAATTCTCTTCGAGCGTTTCCAACGCGCCACGCCGTCGCCATCCGCGGGGATTGGATACGCCTTGTTAAGAGCCGCGTGCTTTGCTCTGAGCTTCGCTTCATCGTTCACGGAGCACGCCGTGCCGGAGAGGCAAGAAATTCGGCTAGCGGGATTGCTCAGCGCGTTGAGCCACGCGCTCGATCTCGTGGAGGGCCAGCCGGCCGGACACTGCGTCCGCTGTTGCTGGATCGGAATGCACATTGGCCGCGAGGTCGGCCTATCCGAAGCGGAGAGTTGGGATCTTTATTATACGCTCCTCCTGAAGGACCTCGGCTGTTCCAGCAACGCCGCGCGCATTTGCCAGCTCTACCTGACCGATGACCTAAGCTTCAAACACAACGTCAAGACCGTCGACGGCAGTAGCCTCGCCCAGGCGCTGCGCTTCGTTCTGAGTTCATACCGGCCTCAAGGCAGGACTGGCAGAGCGGTTTCGCGCCCTCGTCAACGTGACCCAGAACAGCGGTCAGATCGCCCGCGAGCTGATCGAGACCCGTTGCACGCGCGGCGCCGATATCGCGCGCAAGATGCGCTTCTCGGAGGACGTGGCCGAGGGCATCCAGAACCTCGATGAGCACTGGGACGGCGGCGGCATGCCGTTGGGCGTGAGCGGCGCCACCATTCCGATGTTCGCGCGTATCGCCCTCTTGGCGCAGGTGATCGACGTGTTTCACACCGCGGCCGGCATCGACGGAGCCCGCAAAGAAGTGAGGCAGCGCACGGGGACATGGTTCGATCCGCAACTGGCGGAGGCCTTCGAGCGCATTGCCGTCCGGCCCGAGTTCTGGGCAACGCTGCGCTCCGAGAGCCTGCAGCAGGCACTCTTTGCCCTCGAGCCGGCGCAAAGGGTGAGGACCGTCGACGAGGATTACCTCGACGATATCGCAGCGGCCTTCGCCCAGGTGATCGACTCTAAGAGCCCCTACACCGGTGGCCACAGCGAGCGCGTCACGCTGTTTGCTGATCTGATCGCCGAGGAGCTCGGGCTCTCGGCCGACCGTCGGCGCTGGCTCAAGCGTGCGGCCCTGCTCCACGACATCGGCAAGCTCGGCGTGAGCAACGCCATACTCGACAAGGCCGGCAAGCTCGATGCGGATGAATGGACCACAATGCAAAAGCACGCGGCCTATTCGGAGGCGATCCTGGCGCGCATCGCCGCCTTTCAGGATCTTGCCCCGATTGCTGGCGCTCACCACGAGCGCCTCGACGGCAAGGGCTATCCCAGGGGCCTCAAAGGCGACCAGATCGTCTTGGAAACGAGGATCATCACGACCGCCGACATCTTCGACGCTTTGACGGCCGACCGGCCCTACCGGGCCGCCATGCCCGTCGCGCAAGCCTTGTGCATCATGGCCGATATGGTCGACACGGCGATCGATGCGGGCTGCTTCCGCGCGCTGTCCCGGGTTATGGCGCGCCTCGACGTCAAGTCTGCCGCCTAGACGCGCTTGGAAGAAGTTCGCAATTGCCGCGATCCTTGTCTTGAAGATGCTGCAACGCGGCGTGGGGGTATCGGTCAACTGTCAGCTGTGCACGGTCAAGTCTGCCATGAAGCTCCGTAGTGTAATCTTCGGGGTCCGTTTTAGTGTTGACCGGTGAGGCGGCGGCAACGTAGGCGGCGGTGCCGCGTTCCCAGGGATGGCAGATGGCGCTCAACGGAGAGCTTTCGCACGACGAGCTGCTGCGGCGGCTGCAGCGCTTGGCGGAGCGGGCAGTCAAGCGCTACGACCTGCCTGAGGGCGTCACGCTCAAGCTGATCAACGTGTCGGAGAATGCGACCTACCGGGTCGATGATCAGGCGAGCGGCACGGCGTGGGCGCTTCGCGTTCACCGCGAGGTCTACCACTCGCGCACCGCGATCGCCTCCGAGCTCGCCTGGCTGCTGGCGCTCAAGGCCGACGGCGCCGCGCTGACGCCAGCGCCGTTGCGCGGGTCGCGACGGAGAGCTCATCCAGACCGTCGAGCACGAAGGCTTGCCGCGGCCGCGCAATGTCGTCCTCTTCGCTTGGGAGAAGGGCAGCGAGCCGGCGGAGAACGACGTCGCCGGCTTCGAGCTTCTGGGCGAGACGGCGGCCCGCATGCACGCGCATGTCCGCTCTTGGCAGCGTCCGCCGTGGTTCGAACGCCACACCTGGGACTTCGAGACAAGCCTCGGCAGCACGCCCGCATTGGGGCCGCTGGCAGGACGGGATGGGCATAACTCCCGACGCCTTGCGGACCTTTGGCGAGACGGTCGATCTCATCGGCCGGCGTCTCGAGCGCTTCGGTAAGGCATCCGAGCGGTTCGGTCTCGTTCACGGCGACATGCGCCTTGCCAACCTCCTCATGGACGGGTGCACCGTTAAGGTCATCGATTTCGACGACTGCGGGTTCTCCTGGTTCCTCTACGACTGCGCCACGACTGTCTCGTTCTTCGAGCACAAGCCCGAGGTCCCTGAACTGTTGAAGGCCTGGATGCGCGGCTATCGGCGCTTTGGCACGTTGAGCCCCGCCGATGAGACAGGAGATCGAGACTTTCGTCATGCTGCGCCGCCTTCTGCTCGTCGCCTGGATCGGCTCGCATTCGGAGACCGAGCTCGCCCAGTCCATGGGTGTCGACTACACGCGAGGCACCATTCCGCTCTGCGAACAGCTATCTCTCGCGCTTCGGCGAAGCCCGATCTGCCGCTGCGGCTCCGGCCAAGAGAGCCGGGGGTGGCTTCTGGAAGCGTGTGTTCGGTTAAGAATTGCCGCCGGAATGGGCAGCAGGCCCGTAAATTGACCATGCCGCTTGCTTGACCCCGAGCCGGCTTCTGCTAGCCTTTCCCCTGAGCATACGACAGTTGCTCATCAGGGAACCATGGCAGCGAGCCTCACCGAGCTTGCGGTACCCGGCGCCGGTAGCGCGATTGGCAGGGATTCGGAGCCCTCCGTTCTTGCCGCCGCGGCCACGGGCATCGTGTCGTTCATCGAGCGCCAGCACGGCGACGTCGACCGCATCTTCGGCCATGCCGGCATCTCGCCGGAGATGGCAGGATCTGCCGACCCTGCAGTTGAATCTCATTTCCTATTGCCGGCTGTTCGAGGAAAGCGCGCGGCTTACGCGCAACGACAATTTCGGCCTCTGGTTCGGCAACACATTCGACCCGCGCGATCTTGGCCTTTGGGGTTATGCGGCAGTGTCTGCGCCCACCCTCGGCGTCGCGCTCACAACGCTCGTCGACCTCTTCCCGCTGCACCAGCAGTCCTCCTCGATGCGCCTCGCCCAGGATCCGGGCGGCCTGACGCGGCTCGAGTATCGCATCGACGCGCCGCAGATCATCGAGCGCCGCCAAGACGCCGAGCTTTCGCTCGGCATGTTTCTCAACGTCATCCGCGAGGCCATGGGTCCCGGCTGGTCGCCTGAGGAAGTTCATTTCGAGCACCCCAAGCCCCAAGGGTGGCGGGAGCACGAGCGCGCCTTCGGTGCGCCGGCGTTCTTCCTGCAGCCGACCAACGCACTTTTGTTCCGCCCCGAGATCCTCGCGCACCCCCATGCCGGCACGCGACGCGCGCCTCATGGCGGCGATGCGCCTTTGCCTCGAGCGTCTCTCCGAGCGCAACGATCTACGCGTGAGCGTCGTCGACCGGGTTCGCGCCGCCGTGCGCGCGCGGCTCCCCGAGGGCTTTCCGACGCTCGAGTCGATTGCGCTCGAGCTGCGCCTACCCTTGAGCGTCATTCAGCGCGAGCTGCACTACGACGGGCTGAGCTACAGCTCGCTCATCGAGGCGACGCGTCGCGATCTGGCGCTCTCGTATGTTCGCCAGCGGCAGCTTCCGTTTTCCGAGATCGCATTCATCCTCGGCTATTCTGAGCTTTCCGCCTTCAGCCGCGCCGTGCGCCGCTGGACGGGCCAGTCGCCGCGATCGCTGCGCGCCCGCCTCCTGCAGCGAACAACGCAGCTGAGCCGATCACGATTACGTCCCGATTGGTCACATCAGGCCTGCGCGAGCGCGTCCATGCTCTCGGGCAGAATCTGGCCGCCGTCGACGATGATGGTCTGCCCCGTGATGTAGCCGGCCTCCTTCGAGGCGAGGAACAGCGCCGCGTAGCCGATGTCCTCGACAGTGCCGAGCTTCTTCAAGCGGGATCGAGGCGGCCATAGACTTCTCGTACTCGGGCCCGAGTGCGGCCAGGCCCTCGGTCGCGATATTCCCGGGAAGAACGGCATTGACCGTGATGCCGTACTTGGCGAACTCGATGCACGCCGTGCGCATGAATCCGAGCTGTCCGGCCTTGGTCGCGCCGTAGTGCGCCCAGCCCGGAAACCCGGTCACGGGGCCGGTGATCGAGGACGTGAGTACGATGCGGCCCTGGTCTGATTTCTTGAGATGCGGCAGGCACGTCTTGATCGGCAGGAACGTGCCCCTGAGGTTCGTCGCCATGACGTGATCCCAGTCCTCGGACGACAGCTCCTCGATCTTCACTTGCGGAAAGATGCCCGCATTGGCGCACAGAATGTCGATCCCGCCGTGCGCCGCCGCCGCCGCGTCCGCCATCATCTGCATGTCGCCGATCTTGGTGACATCGGCCGCGTAGCCCTTCGCCGTTCCGCCGGCGCGGCGCAGCTCCTCCGCGCAAGCCTCGGCCTCGTCGAGATGCCGCGAGACGATGAGCACCTTGCCGCCGCTCTTGGCGAACACGCGCGCAATGCCCTTGCCGATGCCTTTGCTCGCGCCGGTGACGATGACGGAGCGGCCCGCGATCGATGTCAGCATGGAACTCCCTCCCGAAGATGCTTGTGGGGATCATTTTGTGAAGAGAAGCGGGCGCTGTCTTGGCAACGCCCGCTTCTCAGTCTTGCTCAGGGAGGCATAGCAGTGCCTCCGAAGGACTATGATCTTTCAGCCGCCCGTGAACACCAGGCGCCCGATCTTGGCGTGCGTGACTGGCGACACGACCCTCAACGCCAGGCCCCAAAGGAGGCCGACGCCGAGGATCACGAGCGCGATCATGGGAATGTTGCTGCCGAAGCTGCCGACTCCGCCGAACGTCGCCAGGTTAACGACCAGAAGGTATACGAGATAGACCTGTGCGAAGAACGCAATCAGCGGCGCGATCAAGCCAGGAAAGATCCCGACTTCACCGGGGTGGTTCTTGCGGAAGTACACGATGATCGCGATCGACACGACCGCTTGCAGGATGAGCAGCAGCATGGTGCCGAGAACAGCGAGCATCGTATAGACCGCCACGTACGCCTGAGCGT
The DNA here is from genome assembly GCA_963821565.1 of uncultured Alphaproteobacteria bacterium. Lineage (GTDB taxonomy): Bacteria > Pseudomonadota > Alphaproteobacteria > Rhizobiales > Hyphomicrobiaceae > Hyphomicrobium_C. Next base: position 719,082 of record CAWGEK010000001.1, on the reverse strand, counting down.
TCGGATCGTCGGTACCGAGGAAGAAGGCGAATAGGAACAGGTACAACTGCTGCGAGGACTGACTGCACGGTCGAGGCGACGTGTGGGCTCTTGTAGTTGGGGTGCGTCCGGCCGAGGACGCTCGGCAGAACGCCCTCACGGCCGAGCGAGTACATGTAGCGCGCCGCCGTGTTGTGGAAAGCCAACCCGCAGGCGAACGAGCTGGTCAAGATCAAGCACGGCCATCAACTCGGAGGCCCATGGTCCGACGAACTGCCCGATCGGCGATATGAAGAAGTTGCCCGAAATCCTTCGCCGCCTTGACCAGCATGTCGCCCTCGGTCGGATACGCCGAGACGGCGCACCAGCTCGTGAAGATATAGAAGAGCCCGAGGCCGATCACGGAGTAGTAGAGCGAGCGCGGCATGATGTGCTTGGGGTCGCGCAACTCCTCGGCGTAGTTGGGCGCCATCTCGAACCCGACCCACGACCAGAAGGCCATGAAGATGCCGACGGCAGCCGCGCCGGCTGCTATTTCGACGTCGCCGACCTTTTGCGCCTCGACCGGTGTCGCGACCTTGAGCAGATTGAGCGCATCGAGATTGAAGCTCGTTCCGCTGGTGGCCGTGATGACGCCGAAGTCGAAGATGGAGAGGATCACCACCTCGAGAATGAGGGCCACGCCAAGCACGGCTACCGACAGTTTGACGTCGAAGTAGCTGAGGACCCAGCCCAGGACCACCGCAAACAGGGCCAGATAGATCCAGGGCACGTTGATGCCGAGGTGCGCCAAGATCCAGGCATTGCCGAAGAAGGCAAAGAGACCAGTGAGCGAGGCTTCGAAGACGCTGTAGCAGACGAGCGAGGCAAGTCCTGCCGCCATGCCGAGATCGCGTCCGAGCCCCAGGCTGATGAAGGAGTAGAAGCCGCCGACGGAGGACACTTTGGTGGCCATGGCCGCGTAACCGACCGAGAATATGGTGAGCACGATCGTCGCCAGGAGGAAGGCCGCCGGCACGTAGAGGCCGTTGCCGAAACCTGCCGCGAACGGCACGTTGCCGAGCATCGCCGACATCGGCGCGGCGCCCGTCACCGTGAGAAACAAGACACCGATCAGGCCAATGGCCTTGCCGTGCAGCAGGTCCACCCCCTTTTCCTTCGCGACGTCGAAACTCTCTTGCGCCTCTAGGGCGCTAGCTGTGCTCTCGGCCACTTGAAGTCTCCCTCGGGTTTGCCCGGAACGAATGCTGACGAGCCATGCGTCCCGTCGTTCTGCATTGAGCTGGTCGCAAGGCCCGATGCCCGGTGTGACGATCCTCGCTGCTCGGACAGCGCGAGCCGCGACCACAGTCGTAATCGACAACTCTATATCACTGTTTCCATTCCCAATTTGACCAGCAAACAGGGAAACTTGACCGCCACAGGGTCATCCTAGGCCCATCAGTCCCTTGAGTTCCCCGCTCGACATGACGTGGCAGTAGATCATGTTCATGATCTCGAGCTCCTTGTGATGAAGCTCGTCCGATCCGGCCGCGCAGCAGTCTTCGACGACGACAACCGCAAAGCTCTCGTCGGCCAGGCTCCTGACGGTCGAGGACACGCACTGGTCGGTGAAGATACCGCAGCACACCACGGTCCGGATGCCGAGATTGGTGAGGATGAGCCTGAGGTTGGTGCCGGTGAGCGCGCTGTCGGTGGTCTTCGTCACCACGATCTCGTCGCCCTCGGCTGCGAGATCGGCCACGATCTGCGACGGGTGCTCGCCCTTGGGCAGGAGCAGGTTGTTCCACCCCGGCATCTTCTGCGACAGCGAGCGGTCGCGCCCGTCCTTCGTATGGCAGGCGATGCGCGCGAACAGGCACTCGATACCCTTCTTGCGGAAGAGGCCGAGCAGCTCCTGCGTGCGCGGCAGCACGATCTTATGCATGCGATCGTGGAAAGGGGTCCAGGCGTCGTAGCGGCGCTGCTCCTCGGGCGGAAGTGACGCCCGGTCGGGGCGGGCGAGGTAGGTGTTCTGGACGTCGATGACGAGGAGGGCGGTGTGCGCGGGGGTGAGGTCTGGATCGTCGGGCTCTGGTGCCCCGTCGTAGTAGATGGATCGATAGGCCGTCTTCCAGCTCATGCCGTCTCCTTCAGAACCGCTTCTTGAAGAGCCCGCGCCGCTCGTAAACCTCAGCGGCCTCGGCAACGAAGGCCGCCATCGCGCGTCGCGCCGTGCGACTTCTCAAGTTCCTTTGCCGCCGCCAGCAACTCGTCCTTGGATTGCGCGCGCCCCGGGCGCAGCAGCTCGTACATGCGCATGATCGTGTCTTGCGGGACGTCGACGAGCTCTGCGGCCCGCTCGAAGTTCTGCGCCAGCGTCGGCCGGCCGGCGGCCCGCGCGATCTCGGCCTGCTGCCGGAGCGCGGCGCTCGTGATGCTGAGATCGTCGAGCGTCACGCGGCCCTCGACCACCGCGTCGAGCGTGATCTCGTCGAGGCCCTTGCCCCGCTTGCCGCGCACGATCTCCGGCCGGTTCTCGGCGAGCGGGTAGTCGGCGATGCCGAGTTTGGTTTCGCTCATGGCGAGCGCTCCCGAGGAACGTCACCTCGACCTCCTCCGGCGCGGCGCCCTCCGCCGTCATCTCGGTCTCGATCGCATAGATGAGCGACACGCGCGCGTGATAGCGCGAGCCCATGGCTTCGCCGCGCGTCGGCACGACGACCGGCTCGGGCAGATCGCCATGCGCATAAGCGGCCGCGTTGGCTCCCATGCGCCGGTAGTGATCGAGCGTAGTGATGGGCGAGTTCGAGAAGAGCTCGAGATTGTTGTGCGGCAGGCGGTCCTTCTGGTGAATGACGGCCGTGCCCTTCGCCTGAATGCCGATGCCGACGCCGGAGCCTGCGAGTCGCGCCGCGCTGAGACCCAGAAACGACGTGTCGGCCGTGTGACGCATGCGCACGATCCGCGCCCGCGCGCCGCCTTTCTCGATGCCGGCAGTGAGCGCGCCGAGAATGGCCGAGAGCGGATGCCCGGCGACCGTCTGGAAGAGCTTGATGCCGAAGGCTGGACTGATGCCGATGACAACATCCAGGGGATCGCTGCTCTGACGACGCAGGTCCGACCGTCTGATAGCCGATGCGTTTGGCCTCGGCCGCCTTGTGCACGGTCTCGGCCCTGCAGCACCTCCTCGCGCGTCAGCACGTCGCGGATGGCGACAATCTCGTCGCGGCGCGCTCGCGCTCAAGCGATATCCGGTGCCTGGTCCGAGATAGTCGTTGGGATCGTTGACGGCGCTGAGCACGCGTCCCGTCGCGAACCACGGCCGAGGTCTGCAGATAATCGCCGGACACGCGCAGCCGAACGATCTTGAGCAGGTTCTCCGCCTCTTGCCGTAGCCGCGCTTGGCCAGCGCCTTGATCACGTCGACGACGGTGATCGATCGCGTCTGGATGGCTTCGCTGATGAGCGCGACGTCGCGCGGCAGATAGCTTGCGCGTCTCGTCGGACCCCGAGGCCGCGACCACGCTCTGCTTCATGTCCGCAGTCGGCTGTCGAGAGGTCAAGCTCCTCGAGCACGGCGCTGAAGACCTCGACGGCGTGTCATCCTGAGCTCGAGGACGCGCGTCTCCTCGACGGGCTTCAAACCGCCGTCGGCCTCGAAGTCGCGCTGCAGCACGAGATAGTCCTCGAGCTCCTCGCCGTTGAGCAGCGAGGCGTTGAACGAGTTGTCGTACTTGAGGATCGAGCCGAAGCCCGAGCAGATGAGATCGGACCCGGCGATGAGGATAGGGGAGGATCTTCGCGCCGACGCGGATCTCGGATTCCGTCGCGCGCGCGTCGTTGCCGGAGGCGCATTCGAGGTCGAGCCACACCGCGATCAGGTTTTCGGCCATCAGCTCGCGCATGCCGCCGGGCACCGTGCAGGTGACGGGCGCGCCGTCGATGCCGCCGTTCTGCGTGCCTTGCACGCCCATGGCGCGCTGCAGGCAGAGGCAGCGCGCCTCGAGATAGAGCATCGACTTGCGTTCGTGAAAGCCCATCAGCAACTCGGAGCCGGCGCCCGACGTGCAGCGCATCTTGATGCCGCGCGAGGCGTAGGCGGCGGCGAGAAAGGCCTTCGACCACGGCGTGTCGTCGCCGTCGACGAAGCTCTTTTCGGTGCCGTAGACGGAAACCGTCTCCGCGTACGAGGTGAAGCCGGCCATGCCGATGCGCAGCTCCTCGGCCTCCTCGCTCGAGCACTGGAAGAGCGTGCCCCACCGGCCGATCGCGGCGCCGACCGCGCATGCAACCGCATTCGACCAGGCATTGCGGGCGACCCGCATCGTCGTCTCGATCTCGTCGAAGCCGAACGCCACGGCGGTCGCCGCGTCAGCCGCCATCTGCAGCGGGTCGTCCTTGGCGTTGGTGACGTGCGCCTGGTTGCCCGGTGTCTTGCGCGCCCGCATCTTGCCGTAGGCGAACGCGATCTCGAGCGCCGACAAGTGCGCCACGACCTCCGCGAGCTTCGCCGGCGTCATGCCGTGCGCGAGGCGCACGAGCTCGGTGCGCGGCACGCTCATGTCGACGAGCATGCGCGCGATCTCGAGCGACGGCATCGCCATCGCCTCGGGCGCGATCTCGGGGTCGATGTGATAGCGCGCGATGAAGGTGTCGATCATGTCGAAGTCGCGCGCCGCCGTACCGTCCATGGACGCGACGCGTCCTGCGCCGAAGGCGACTGCGGGCTTGGGATCGTGCGGGCTCGTGAAGGCCGCGAAGCCGTTCTCCGCGTCCTCGACGGCGAATTTGTCGAGCCGGAGCGGCCGCTCGTCCCAATCGGAGAAGCGTTTCCAGCGATTGGCATGGGGCGCGGCTCTACCTGGCCATGTGACGGCTCTCCCACGCGGGCTAGAGGTCTCTGCGGCCTCGGCTTGAAGGCTACGCTAGCCGAGCGGCGGCCCTTTTGACAGCGGCCTGCCGGAAATTGACAGGCCCTGTACCCCTTGACATCAGCAGGATAAATCTCGCGCCATGCAGGAATGGACAGCGGCCGCACTGCCGGGTCAAGACGTGGGGCATCCGGCTCGACTAGATTGACCGCATATATAAAGCCAGCGAGGTTGCGCCGACCCAGTTTCGCTCGGCTTGGAGGACCCATGCCGGCGATCACGGAAGATCCTCGAGCTCAACGCCTTCGACATGCGCCAGACGGCGGGGCTTCCCCCGGCGGTCGCTGAGCTGGTCGAACGCCGCCGGCGCGCGTTCGGCCCCACCTCGATGCTCTTCTACGAGCGTCCCCTCAATCTCGTCCGCGGCGAGGGCGTCTGGCTCTACGACGCCGACGGCAGCCGCTACCTCGACGCCTACAACAACGTGCCGTCAGTCGGGCATTGCCACCCGCGCGTGGTCGAAGCCGTCTCCCGCCAGCTGGCCACGCTCAACACGCACACGCGCTACCTCTACGACATCGTCTACACCTACGCGGAACAGCTGCTCGCGACCATGCCGCGCGAGGTCTCCAATATCGTCTTCACCTGCACGGGGAGCGAGAGTGTCGATCTGGCGTTGCGCATCGCGCGCGCGCTGACCGGCGGCAGCCGGCTTCATCGTCACCGAGAACGCCTACCACGGCAACACGACGACCGCGACCGAGGTCTCGCCGTCCTCGGCGAGCACCGAGCCGCGAAGCGATCGCGTCTTCACCATTCCTGCGCCCGATACGTATCGCGGCGGAAGCAATCGGCTTGGGCGAGCGTTTCGCCGCCGACGTGAAGGCGGCCATCGACGCCATGCAGAAGCAAGGGCATCCGCCTCGCCGGCATGATCGCCGACAGCATCTTCTCGAGCGACGGCGTTTTCCCCGGCAAGCCTGGGTTCCTCGCCAAGGCGGTCGACGCGGTGCGCGCGGCCGGCGGTCTCTATATCGCCGACGAGGTGCAGCCTGGTTTCGCCCGCACGGGCGAGCACATGTGGGGGTTTCAGCGCCACGGCATCGTGCCCGACATGGTCGTGATGGGCAAGCCCATGGGCAACGGCTATCCGGTCGGCGGCGTCGCCATAAAGCCGGATCTGCTTGCCGCGTTCGGCTCTCGCAATGGCTACTTCAATACGTTCGGCGGCAGCCCCGCGGCCGCAGCCGCCGGCCTCGCCGTCCTCGACGACGCTCGAGGGCGAAGAGCTGCAGAAGAACAGCCTCGAGATCGGCAAGTATCTCCAGCGCGAGCTGAATAGCGATCGCGAAGCGTCACGAGAGGGTCGGTGACGTCCGCGGCGCCGGGCTCTACATCGGCGTCGAGTTCGTCCGCGATGCGAAGTCGAAGGCACCCGACGCCGAGGCGGCCCAGAAGATCGTGAACCTGCATGCGCGAGCGCAACATCCTGATCGGCACGGCGGGTCGCCACGGCAACGTGCTCGAAGATCCGCCCGCCGCTGTGCTTCACGAAGGAGCACGCGGACATGCTTGCGGTCGGATTCGCGGACGCGCTCGCGGCGAGCGTCGGCACGCTGACGCCGGACACCTGCCACCAAGAGGAAGCCCATGCAAATCGAAGCTGTTCATAGACGGGACTTGGTGCGACGCGCGCAGGGGCGGAACTGCTCGACGTCATCAATCCTGCGAACGAGCGGGTATTTCATCAGGTCGCGGCCGGCACGGCCGAGGACATCGACCATGCCGTCGAGGCCGCCAAAGCAGCGATGAAGGGCCCATGGGGCCGCACGACCGGCAAGGAGCGCGCCGTCTTTCTTCGTGCCATCGCCAAGGAGATCGAGGAGCACAAGCAGGCAGCTCGCCGAGATCGAGGTGCGCGACAACGGCAAGCCGCTCGCCGAGGCGATCGCGCGACATCGGCGACAGCGCCTATTGCTTCGAAACTCTATGCCCGCTACGCCGAGGAGCTCGACGACCGCCAGGGCCAGATCGATCGCCGTGCCCGACGCGCGCTTCGAGACCCGCGTCAGCTACATGCCCGCAGGTGTCGCGGGTCTCATCGTGCCTTGGAACTACCCGCTGCTGATGGCCGCCTGGAAAGTGGCGCCCGCCATCGCCGCGGGCTGCGCATCCGTACTGAAGCCGTCGGAATATCACGCCGCTGACCGCGCTCGAGCTGGCTCGCATCTGCAACGACGTCGGCCTGCCCAAGGGCGTGCTCAACGTCGTCACGGGCCTCGGGGCGGACGCGGGCGCTCCGCTCGCGAAGCATCCCGGCGTGAGAAAGCTTGCCTTTACCGGGCTCCGTGCCGACCGGCATCGCGGTCGCCGCGGCTGCCGCCCACGACGTCAAGAGCGTCAGCCTCGAGCTCGGCGGCAAGTCCCCGATCGTGGTCTTCGACGATGCCGACATCGAGCAGGCCGTCGAATGGGTCATGGTCGGCATCTACTTCAATCAGGGGCAGGTCTGCAGCGCGACTTCGCGCCTGATCGCGCACGTCCGCGATCGCGCCGCGTCTTGTCGACCGCCTCGCTGCCGAAGCCAAGAAGATCCCGATCGGCGACGGCATGCAGGACGGCGTGCTGCTCGGGCCGCTCGTCAGCAAGCCCCAGCACGACAAGGTGATGCGCTATCTCGAGATCGGCAAGGCCGAGGCGACGCTCGTCACCGGCGGCGGGCGGCCCGCCTCGCAGAATGCCGGCTATTTCGTCGAGCCGACGATCTTCGCCGATGTCCCGCGCGACGCCCGCATCTGGAAGGAGGAGATCTTCGGCCCCGTTCTCGCCGTCACCACCTTCAAGTCCGAGGACGAGGCCGTTGTCGATTGCCAACGACAGCGATTTCGGCCTGGCCGCAGCCGTGATGACAGCGGACCTCGATCGCGCGCGCCGCGTCGCCGATGCCTTCGAGGTCGGCGTCGCCTGGATCAACTGCTCGCAGCCGACGTTCCTCGAGGCGCCCTGGGGCGGAATCAAGAAGAGCGGCATCGGGCGCGAGCTGGGTATCTGGGGTCTGAACAACTACCTCGAGCCCAAGCAGACGACCACGTATGGGAGCCAGGACGGCTATGGTTGGTATCTCAAAGGCGGCAGCTGACGCCGGGTAAGGGACCTCGGCTCTGAGCCTTACGAGATCAATTCCAGATCGCCGGATTTGAGGAGCTTGCGCGCAGCCTTGTTGCCGTTGAGCGCTTGGCGCTCGATGATCTCGCGTATGCGGCCGCTTTCGCGCTCGCCGCGGGGCAGCTTGTTCAGGAATTTGTCGATCCGCGTCAGCGCTTCGACCTGCTCTTTATGCTCGCGCTCGAGCCGATCGAGATCCTCGAGCGTGGTTGTCGGCTCGATCTCTACCATCCGCGAGAAAATGTCCTGCGGCGGGTAGACCCTGGGCAGTTGCTGCGACAGCTTCGTCATCAGGCGAAAAGCCGCCTTCACCCGGTCTCGTCGGCGGCGTTCGGGCTCGCTGATCATAGTCGAAACACCCCGGTTGATTCGTTCGCTGATGATAATGCGATTCGTGCATTTGGCAGCCGTCCAACCGCGTTTCTATCGCCCGTTCAGTAACTTGTGCTCCCAGTGAGCGCCTGTGAATTGCGGGGGTGGATGCAACTTGCGTTAACGTGGCCTTTAGCGACTCAGATTGTCCTGGTCCGCACGATCAGTGGGATGATTGTGCGGAGGCAGTTCATGCAAAAGGCGCTCTATTACCTCGAGGACAGGCTCACCTACAGTGCAGCTATGTCGAGGATGTCGTTCGTCCAGCGGCCGATTGGCCTCCTGAGCTTGTGGGTGGGGCTGGCTGGCGATCTGGTCGGCGAGATCCGCTCCGGTGTCGCTCGATCCTTCATGCGCCTCCGTGGCGTCTAGTCTGCTTACCGGGTGACGACGGGCGCGTGCTTCCCGGGGCGCACTACACACGAGAAGAAAGCGCGGCGGCCGTCAGATGTCCTTGTCGATCGCATTCGACTGCAGCGATCCGAACACGGCGCCCGTCCACCGTTCGACGCGCTCGGGAAGGAAGAGATAGCTCTGCACCCTGAAGACGAGCCCCCCGTCCATCACCGTCTTCTCGCCGGTCTGGATTGCAGTCGCTGGCCGATAATACGCGCACGTGAACTTGCTCAAGGACTTGTTGACGGCGTTCGCCGCCATCTCGTCGCTCTCGCCCTGCGCCTTGAAATTTAGAAAAGCGACCTGCTCCGCGGGGGCATTGCAGAAATAGCCTTTGACGCGCACCTCGTTGTCGGCGGCGGTGGCCGGCGCAATCAAAGCGAACGCCGCCACGACAGTAACTGGCCGTCCGAGTCTACCGCGATGGAAGGAACAGTCTGAAAGCGCGCGTGATTCCATCATTGAGCTTCTGTCCCTGCCCATCTGCTTGGCCGACAATAGGTCTCGAGTCCTTAAGGGCGTTCATGAGTATCGGAATGCGCTCCTTAGCGACGGTGCAAAGACGCTCACGCGCTACTATGACGAATTCTATGAGTGCATCGCCCTTTGCCGAGCTCTATGTGGTGTCGCTGTAATAGGAGTCGATCCTCGCCGCATGCATGCTCGCTTCTTGCTGTCGTCGCGGCTGTCCGCACCGAGACATGGATCTCATCGACGTTCGAGTCGTCCGTCAGTCCATCACATTTCTGTTGCGCAACAGAAATTCGAGGGACATTATTTTACCTTCACTCAAATGCTCAGATGTCTGCTCTGCTCTGAGTTGAAGTCTAGATTGGCCCGCCTGGCGCACGCATGAAAAAGAAGTCAATACGTCTATTTTGGTTTGGCGGCAAAAGTAACAAAACAAACTATGGCAACTCCTTGAGCAGGGTTGTTGTTGAGCGCCTAAGCGGTAGACCCGTAACATTCGCCAGCATATCAACAGCAGATCTCGCTGCCATAGGAAGCATTTTTCACAGAATCATCAAACATCAATGGAGACGGCCTTTGAGGGGCCGATTGCATCCGCTCATCGTTTGGGGCAGTGGATCGATCAGAACGAAAAGAGGATATTGTAGTCCTTTAATTGAAGTGCGCGCGGTACGGGGGCCTTTGACGCGGGACCTGGCAGGGTTGCCAAAGAGTTTGGCATTGGGTGATCCTGGGCTATTGGCGCCCGTGGTATTCGACGCCATCAAGAGGTCCAAAGAATACGAGATCGGTATAATTCCGCATGTATTCGATTTCGGAAATCCGCAAGTAAGTTGGATTCACGAGTCATTGAAGGATAGCAAGGTAATAGATCTCACCAATCCCGACATCGAATTCGTGACCAAGCAAATAGCCGCATGCGAATTTATATTATCCAGTAGCCTACACGGGCTGATAGCTGCGGACGCGTTTGGCATTCCGAATGCAAGAATTAAAATATCCAATAATGTCGCTGGTGGTGATTGGAAATTTATGGACTATTTTGATAGCGTCGGCAGAGTGGACGGTTTGCCGGTGGACATCGTCAGCGCAATTCGTGAAAAGAGTGTTTTTGATATTCTTGGAGGAGCAAAGGAAGCCGTTGTCAGCGATGTCGCAAATGGCCTGATGAAGGAGTTTGCGGCAATCAATGTGTAGGTTGATGGTGGCGACTCCCGGGCACAGGGTATCGAGGTTCGCGCAGGCGCTCGTTTTGAAGACGCCATGATAGAGAGCTGCCGGAGATCATTGCGCGAAACGTTAGGTGGTCATGAGATTGACGCGTTTGGCGGAGGTATCAGCGAAGGCTACAATCGATTTGCGCAAGCCCCTGTCGCGAGTCGACAATGATGATTGTGCCGGAGCGCAGGCTGGTTGCTCGCCATTGAGGTGCAATTTGACCACTACTTGCAGTGATTGAGCAGCGAGTGCGCTACTGAGGTCATGACCATGGGGCCTCTTACCCAGCCCGCCTCCGTAAGGGTCACAGGAATTCAAATGGTAGCGGGAGGCGGACTTGAACCGCCGACCTACGGATTATGAGACCGTCGCTCTAACCACCTGAGCTATCCCGCCACACGCGCCAGTCTATAGGAATCGCAGTGAGGCACTGTCAAGGCTGCGCGCGACCGCAACCTTGCACTGCAATCGTTTCCAGGACCGTAAAGGCCAGGACCGTAAAGCATACCGGAAGGGGCGAGCACGCGCCGTGCCTGCCGCTTCCCGCGCTTCTCTTGGCTATTCCGCCGCCTCGAGCCGGGCATCCGCGTGCTTCGAGAAGCGCAGCATCGTGAAGATGCCCCACGGCCTGAGCGCGCGCCGCTCGGCGAGTTCGAGATCGTCGCACACCATGACCCGCGACAGGTCGAACACGCTGCGCCAGCCGATGAGATCGGCGAACGGTGCCATGCGCCGCTCGACCCAGCCGCGCACGCCTTCGATCTGGCTGAAGTGATTGACGAGGATCACCTCGCCGCCGGGCTTCGTAACGCGTGCCAGCTCCCGCATCACCCGCTCGGGCTCCGGCACCACCGTCATCACGAACATGGCCGCGACCGTATCGAAGGAATTGTCCGGAAACTTGAGATCGCCGGCGTCCATCTCGTGCAGCCCCGTCACGTGATCGAGACCTTCCTCCTCGACGCGCTCGCGCGCCCGGTCGAGCATCTCAGGCGAAAGGTCGATGCCGACGACCTGGAGGTGCGCGCTCGTAGTCGGCGAGCGCCAGTCCCGTGCCGACGCCGACCTCGAGCACGCGCCCCTGACGCGTGTTGATGACTTCGACCGCATGCCGCCGGCTCTCCATCGAGACCCGGCCGAAGGTGTGATCGTAGACGGGTGCCCAGCGGCGGTAGGCCACTTTCACGGCATCCTCGTCGATGCGGCCGATCCCGACGATGAGCCCATCGTCGCGCTCGAGGGCAACCGGCGACCGCCGGTCCTCCAAACGCTGGCGCGGTATCATGTTACGTCCTCGCTCCTCTCTCACTGCGTTCCGATCCCCCGTGCGTGCACCCGCTCTTGACCCCCATCGTCAGCTGTCGGGATGCGTCGTGTCTACGCCTTCTGTCTCGCCGGCCTTGAGCGCACGCGCGATCCAGCCGCCGCCGAGCACGCGCGCTTCCGTCGTATCGTCGCCGTAGAACACGCACGCCTGCCCCGCGGCGACACCGAGCTCGCCCTCTTGCAGCAAAACCCTCACGGATCCGTCGGCTCCGAGCGACAACGTGGCGGGCTGTGGAGGCTGGGAAGAGCGCACTCTGGCCTGAATTGAACGGTTCGACCTGGCGGCATCTGCGAGCGTTCCGTCGCCGAGCCAGTTGACGTTCTTAAGGACAAGGATGTGCGTGCGCAAGAAGTCACGTGGTCCCACCACGACCTCGTTGCGCTCGGCATTGAGACGCACGACATAGAGCGGCTCGTGCGGAAGGAATCTTGAGCCCCTTTCGCTGGCCGATCGTGTAGTTGATGATGCCGTCGTGTTGTCCGAGGCGCCGTCCGTCCACGTGCACGATGTCGCCGGGACGCATCGCGCCCGGCTTGAGCCGCTCGATGACGTCGCTGTAGCGGCCCTTGGGCACGAAGCAGATGTCCTGGCTGTCGGACTTCTCGGCGACTGCGAGGTCGAGATCGCGGGCGAGCGCGCGCACCTCGCCCTTGAGCATGCCCCCGAGCGGGAACGAAAGGTGCTGCGAGCTGCTCGCGTCCTCGTGGCGAACAGGAAATAGCTCTGGTCGCGGTCCGCGTCGCGCGCCCGATAGAGTTCGCGCCCGTGCGCGCCGTCGCGCAGCTGAACGTAATGGCCGGTCGCAAGCGTCTCGGCGCCGAGATCGCGCGCCGTCTCGAGGAGGTCGTGAAACTTGATCTCCTGATTGCACGTCACGCACGGGATCGGCGTCTCGCCGGAGATGTAGCTCTCGGCGAACGAATCCATGACGGCGTCGGCGAAGCGGCGCTCGTAGTCGAGCACGTAATGAGGTATGCCGAGCTTTTCCGCGACGCGGCGCGCGTCCTGGATGTCCTGGCCGGCGCAGCACGCCCCCTTGCGGCCGGTCGCGGTCGCCGTGGTCGTAGAGCTGTAGCGTGATGCCGATAACTTCGTGGCCTGCGCGCGCGCAGAGACGCCGCCACAACCGACGAATTGACGCCGCCCGACATGGCGACCACTATTCGGCGGCGCCCGCCGCGCGTTGCCAGATCGTCCGTCATCGTATTGTCAATGCTTGGCACTATCCGTTCCCGGCGGCTCCGTCGTGAAAACTGACTGAGCGCAACTGTCGCATAAATCATCACGTTTCGGCCAGCAAGCAATGCCAGCCTGGCCTCCAACGCGGCGCGGCTCCCAACGTCTTTCGAGGCCATGAAACGGGGGCAATATAAGGGCGGTTCCCGGGAAAATAACGATCAATTACGGCCCCGCCGCCGAGCCCACCGCCGACGGGGCGTCCATAAAGGTTACCAAGTCGTCTTGCGTGATTTCGCACACGCTTTTATGGTATGTTTACTCAATGGCTTAGGCTAACTTTAAGAGGATATAGGTTACTGTTCGACCCTGGTCAGTAGCTGTATTGAGTATCATGACCGAACAACAGATGAGAGCGCGGGTGCGCTACGTCATCGGCCCCGATGGGAGCCCGTTGACCGTAGCGGATCTACCGCCGAAGGACACGAAGCGCTGGGTCATTCGCCGCAAGGCGGAGGTCGTGGCGGCCGTGCGCGGCGGACTACTTAGCATCGAGGAAGCTTGTGATCGCTACAAGCTGACCGTGGACGAGTTCCTGTCCTGGCAGCGGTCGATCGACAAGCATGGGCTACCGGGCCTCAGGGCTACGCGGGTCCAGGAATATCGAAGCTAAGCGCAAAAAACGCCACGGCGGCTGAGGCTGCGGTTCGTTATGCCGCCGCGGAGGATTTCCCTTGGCGATATGAGGATTTCGGCGCCGTGCTAGGCGATCGCCTGGCGCGGCGCTGTGCTTCATGGCTTGTACGAGCTGCAACTTGGGGCGGCCGCCCTAGTTGCGGGGTGCCGGGCCAATGCTCTTCTTCAGGCTAGGCTGTGGCTGAGGCTTTTCTGCCGCCGACCACCCCGCCGTGATCGGAGCCCTCGCCGCAACCCTCCTCGTTCGCCGGCCCATCGGTCGATGTCCCCCTTTAATCTCGCGGCAAGGGGCTCGGAAATCTTGAGATTCTCGATCTCCAGCTTGGTCTTCTCGTCGACCGTGGAAATGAGCAGGCGGTAGACGCGCACCGACCGCGGATCATCGGCGGCGGCGTCCTTCTCGAAGATCACGATTTCCGAGCGCCCGCCCTTGGAGGGCGGATCGGCATCCGCATGGTAGATGTAACGCGATTTGAGCGGGCCGGCGGCGCCGAACCAGCACGTCAACGCTCCCCGGGCGACACGCGTGTAAACTTCGGTCGGCGTGCCGACAATGCGGCTCTCGGGAACGAGCGACGCCATGGATGGCAGGGAGCCGATGTTGAGGTCGGACGCCGACGGCAATCCAAGCGCCGTCGTGCCGCCGTTGCTGGAGCAACCTCCGGCAAGGCTGCCGAGGATTAGGAGCGCCGCATGTCGAGCGAAGTCCTGGCATGTCCCCGTCCGCTCGAGTTGGCCGGAGCGCAAGCAATACCGACCGGATCACTGGCGTGGCCAGCAGGCCTGCAACAGGTCCCGATTGACACGAGAAATTGGCGAAGACAAGCCGTGCGCGGATCGGCACCCGCTGCTCTCGCGTTCGCTGCGGCAGATACCTGTGCCACCGCGCCATTTCGGCACCAAAATGGATCAGGCGGCCCATTCTTGAACGGCCGCCTGATGAGAAAGATCGAGACCGGCTGGTCGTCGCAATTCAGCGCATGACGGCGCCTGTGCCGCGCTCGTGACGGCGCCGTCCGCGCTCTCGGCTTCCCGGGGCTCGCCGCTTCCCGCCCGGCTCAACTGAAGGGCCGCTTCGTCGTATTCGCGCTGTGCGGCCTCGAGCTTGGCGCGGAGCTCCGCGACCGATGCCCTGAGATTGTCGCGGCGATGGCCGGCCGAGCTGGCAAAGGTCGAATAGGCGAAATGCTGACGATCCTTGATGCCGGTGCGCTCTTCCTCGGCCTGGATCTGCCGGTCGAGATCGCCGGCAATGGTCTCGAACTCGCGGATCATGTGCTCGAGATCCGCGATTTTGCGAGCTTTCTCGTCCGTCTCGAAGCGCTTGAGCTTCAACGCCGTCTCGCGTGATTTCATCGCTCGATACCCCTAACTCACGAACTGGTGACGCCCATGCACAACAAGAATTGTGCCAGTCCGCTTACCAATTTTCGGGTCTATATCGTTCGTACCCGGATTTACCATGCGGCTTGTGGGCTCACCATACTACGGTCCCGAGACCGCTCAACCATAACAAATAGTCTCTCACACTCGAATTAAGTTGCGGTAAAGCAACGCGCTAAAGATCTATCTTAAAAAACTACATCGCCTGCCCCAGCTAGTTGTTTTCGCAGCTAGGGGGCGCCCGCGAATTCTGTTAACTCTTGATTCGTACCGCGCAAGGGCAGGGCACAAGGCTCGTCCGGGCAGGCCGGGTTGAGGGACCAGGCAGGCTCATACGAGAGGAATGCGTGACCGGCCCCGCGTGCGGGAGCGTCGAGGGGGACTTCGGAAGACAATCTGGGAATTTGGGCGCACTCCGGCCGTGGCCGGGGTGGACGAGCTGGATTTTGCCTCGCGTACCGGGGAATCGATTCAAGCCTTTCGGCGTATTCAAGACAAAATTAGGGTTTGTTAACTTATGATTGGTAGGTTCCTAACGATGTGTTCGTGCGGCGTTAGCGTTCTCTTCAAAAAATCGGGGCGGCGAGCCCTGCAACCGGGCAGGGAAGAGAGAGGAACGACATGCGGGTCCTTCTGATCGAGGACGATAGCGCGACGGCGCAGAGCATCGAGCTGATGCTTCAATCCGAAGGTTTTAATGTCTACACGACAGACCTTGGCGAGGAAGGCGTCGACCTCGGCAAGCTCTACGACTACGACATCATTTTGCTCGACCTGAACTTGCCCGATATGAGCGGCTACGAGGTCTTGAAGACCTTGCGCGTCGCCAAGGTGCAGACCCCGATTCTGATCCTGTCCGGGCTTGCGCAGATCGAGGACAAGGTTCGCGGTCTCGGCTTCGGGGCCGACGACTACATGACGAAGCCGTTCCATAAGGACGAGCTCGTCGCGCGCATCCACGCCATCGTCCGCCGCTCGAAAGGCCACGCCCAGTCGGTGATCGAGACCGGCGACCTGCGCGTCAACCTCGACACCAAGACCGTCGAGGTCAACGGCCAGCGTGTGCATCTGACCGGCAAGGAATACCAGATGCTTGAGCTGCTTTCGCTGCGCAAGGGCACGACGCTGACGAAGGAGATGTTCCTCAATCATCTCTATGGCGGCATGGACGAGCCCGAGCTCAAGATCATCGACGTATTCATCTGCAAGCTGAGAAAGAAGCTGCAGGCTGCGACCGGCGGTCAGCACTACATCGAGACGGTATGGGGCCGCGGCTACGTGCTGCGCGATCCCGGCGACGAGACGGTCGCCGCCTGACGTCAGGCTGAAGAACGCAATCCCGCCCGAATTGCCGTGCCTTTGTGCCCGCGTCGGGTTTACGGCGGCGGACGAGTATCCGCCGTCGCTGCCTAATCCAGCATTAATACGTGCTAAATCGCTCTTGACAGCCGCAAGTTGTAGCTCTGCGCTGCCGGCGGCGGTCTGTTTGCCTTAGCAGAAGCGCCAGGAAGCCACCCAGGGCTGCTTGGCGCGCCACGAGCTGACGAGTGCCTCGACGTTGGCTTCCGTGTTCGCCTGGCCGACGACGTTGCCGTCGACCTCGACGGTCCAAGAGTTGCCGTTATTTCGCACGATGATGGTCATAATCCACACCCCTTATCGAAGCCTGTAGTATAGTCGGGCGCGCGTTAAGGGGGGGCTAGTGGGCAGCTCGTGGAATTTACGGTTCGTATTTACAAGTGCTTAGCCGTGTAGAGTCCGTCTAGTTCTGCGTCACGGGGCACGGGGGTGTCCACTGGTCCGATTTGAGTTTGTTGCGCCGGCAACCGCTGTTGCGCCGGTATCCGCCTGCAGTTTGCTGTGGACAAGACAATTTACGACATGGGTTGCGATCGGGCGATTGCAGTACTGGTTGGGGACGAGGGGTCCATGCGTCAGCATGTCTTTGCGTCCGGAGCGAGTTTGCGGTCCAGAAGTCGCGCGCTGGTTCGCGCGGCCTCGGGGCGTTGCTCGCAGCGCTGATGCCGACAATCTTCAAAAATTCTCGCGGCCTGCGTGAGCGCGGTATCCTTGTCGCGTCTGTTTGCGCGCCGGCGCCGCTCGGTGCCGCGTCTCAGTCCACAGCGACAGCAGCAGGCGGCAGCGAAGGCCGCTGCCGAAGCCGCGGCGAAAGCGGCAGCGCAGGCTGCCGCGAAGTAGGCCGCACAGCAGGCAGCAGCGAGAGCCGCAGCGCAGGCAGCGGCGCAAGCCGCGGCCAAGGCAGCGGCAACAGCCGCTGCCCAGGCTGCTGCGCAGTGCGGCACAACTGGCCGCGCAGAAAGCCGCATTCAGGGCAGCCGCCGAGCAACAGAGGCAGCAGCAGCAGCAGGCCGCAGCGAGGGCAGCAGAGGCCGAGCGCAGAGGCTAGCAACAAGCAGCGCAACAGGCAGCAGCGCAGCAGGCTGCAGCGAAGGCAGCAGAGGCCGAGCGCCAGAAGCAGCAACAACAGCAGCAACAGCAACAGCAGAGGCCGCGGCGAAGGCGCGAAGCCGAGCGTCAGAAGCAGCAACAACAGCAGCAACGCAACAGCAGCAGGCCGCAGCGAGCAGCAGAAGCCGAGCGTCAGAAGCAACGCAACAACAGCAGCAGCAGGCTGCAGAGGCCGAGCGCCAGAAGCAGCAACAGCAACAGCAGCAGGCCGCAGCGAGGGCAGCAGAGGCCGAGCGCCAGAGGCAGCAGCAAAATCAGAAGACAGTTTCGGCCACGCCCCAGCAGCAGGCCCCGAAGGCCCCTGTTGTTTCCTCTCCGCAACCCTCGGTGAAGGTTGCTCCGAACCCTGCCGTCGTCGCAACGACACCCCCGTCAGCGCCGTCGCGCGCGCCCGTCGCTACAGCACCCGTGACCACGACAATTGTCCGTCAGCAGCCGCCGTCTCCGCCGCTAGCGCCGACGCCTGTTGCCGTTCAGCAGCCTCCGCCGTCGGCTGATGATCCGCAGCAACCGGATACGCAGGTCGATGCGGATCAAACGGATACGCAGGTTGATGCGGATCAACCGGATCAGCAGACGCCTCAACCGCTTCCTGACCTAAAGACGCAGCAGGCGCAGATCGAGGAGCTCCTGCGTCACGCGGAGCAGGCTACGTCCGAGCGCCGGCGGCAGAGGCAAATGCTCGAGGAACTACGCCGCCGCGAAGCCCAGCAGACCGAGCAGCAATCGCCCGTTGCACAGCTTGGAGAATCTCCCGCCGCCGCTGTATCAGCACAGGCCCAGCAGAGTGCGCAGATCGAGGAAATCCGCCAGCAGCTCGTCCGCGCTGAGCTCGGCAGGACCGAGGAACGCAAGCTGATTGAAGATCTCAAACGTCGTCAACAACAGATCGTCGAGGCGGAGCGCGCGCAGTCCCGTCAGGACAGCCCGTCTTCGACAGCAGGCACTGAACCAAACGCGATGACGCTGGAGCAGGCGGAGGCCGAACGGGTTCGCCAGCAGGCAGCGATCTCCGCGCTCCAGCAGAAACAGGAAAAATGGGACGAGCGCCGTCTCGCGCGAAGCAAGCGGATCGAGGAGCTGGTTGAGCTCCGGAAAGCGCGCACCGCCGCCGCAGCAGTGCAAGCGGGTCAAGATAAGTCCGCCAGCAGCCCACCGCAGCAGCTCGAGATTATTCAGAAACAGGCGCAGCGGATGGCGCTGGGTCACCGCGACGAGAAGCCAGCCGCGCCGACATTGGATCCTGTGAAGCTGGATGCGGCTCACCCGCAACTGCCACAGCCCTTGACCGATGAGCAGCCTGCCACCGGTGCCGGCATCAATCCGGGCGCAGGCGAAACGGCAAAACCCGACGAGGTCACGCCCGGCGCGGCACCTACGCTCCGGCGAACAATGCCACGCCTTCAGGGCAACCGTCCAACCCTTCGGATGCGACGAAGCCAGCGGTTGTCGCCCCGGCTGGCAACGGCAACGCATGGCATCCTGAGGTCGTGTCCGAGGGCAACAAAGGCCATACCTGGCCTGGCGGCAAACCGGAGAAGCCGGCAGGCTAGGAAGCCAGAGATCGTCACCGCTGTGATGCCGCCTGAAAGTTCTCCGACGTACCGGCGCGGGTCCTGCCCCGCAGCCTGCCATCGACCAGCGAGCCGGCACCTCAAACGAGCAGCCCAGCCTCCGGGCCCGCGGAGCCCGCCAGCACCGAGGATACACCAGCACCTTCGGAAATCCTGCAGCCAACGAGCGTCTGCGCCGCCTGCCAAATCCGCCAAGCGCAAGCGAAGGGCTCCGGCCCGAGGCCAGGGTCCGGTGATCAACCTACCGCCATCCGCGCGAAATCCTCGCAACCAACCTGGGCCCGGCCGAAATCAAGAAGGCGCGCGAGCTCGGCCTCGAGCCCGTAGCCCCGACGCATCTGCGCAACCTCGGCATGGCCGTGACGCGGCTCAAGGTACCCCAAGGGCGCCAATGTGGCCGCGCTGCGCAAGAAGCTGGCGGAGAAAATGCCGCTGGGCGGGTTCGCGGACAATCAACGGTACTGGATTTTCGGTGCGGCCCGCGGCGGCGAAAATCGCAGGCCGTTTGTCCGCGCTGCGGCAAGAGCGCCCAGCTGGCGCTTCCCGGTCCATATCAGAGCAGCACGACCGGTGCCGCCGCCGGCGGCACGACAGCAGTGCGGCGAGCGGCGCTCCCCGACACGGGCTCGAGCGGCACTGACAGCAGCGCCAGCGATAGCATCTTGGACGCAGCCTCCGCTGCCATAACCGATACCCTCGAGGACGCCAACAGTGCGGCCAGCAGCGACAGTGAGACCAGCAGCTCCCCGGAAAGCGGCGTCCTCACAACGGAAGAATCTTCCGACGACGACAGCAACGCGACTGACACCGCCGCAGCGGAGACCGAATCCAAAGAGAACGAGGTCGCAGCACGCAGCGACGACGACAGCGCGACCGATCGGGCTCGCCGCTTGTCTTCTGACGGCTGCAAGGGAAATAAGTGCTTCGCCAGCACGCTCATTAACTGGCACAGCAATCTGCGCTCCTGCACGAAGGATGTGAAGGTCGGCATCATCGACACGTCCTTCGACATCACGCACCCCGCGTTCAAGCGTCTGAAGCGCAGCAGCGGCGAGTTCCTGAACGGCGAAGCTCCCTCGACGCACGACTGGCACGGCACGGCCGTGCTGTCGCTCCTCGCCGGCGACCCCGCGAGCAACACGCCAGGACTCGATCCCGGACGCAAGCTTCTATCTCGCGACCGCCTTCAAGAGCGACGAGGCCGGCAACGCGTCGACCGATACGATGCGTCTTCTCCAGGCACTGGATTGGCTCGACGCGCTCGACGTGCGCTACATCAACATGAGCTTCTCGGGCCCCGCGATCCGCTATTCGAGAAGGCGATCGCGCGCATGCACGCCAAGGGCGTCGTGTTCATCGCCGCCGCCGGCAATCAAGGACCGACCGCTCCGCCGAGCTATCCGGCGGCCTACCCGCAGGTGATTGCCGTCACGGCCGTGAACAGGAACGCCGAGAACTACCGTCACGCCAATCGCGGTCCCTACGTGGATCTTTCGGCGCCCGGCGTCGAGATCATGACCGGCATTGCCCGACGGCAAGCAGGGCTTCCGCACGGGAACGTCTTTTGCGGCTCCGTTCGTCACGGCGATTATCGCGACCCGCAGCGATCTCGCTCTCGATCGGCTCATCTAGATAAGGTCGAGCTCCTAGACGTCTCAATCTCCAGGATCTAGGTCCGCCCGGCCGCGATCCGATTTACGGCCAGGGCCTGGTGCTTGCTCCGAAGAACTGCTCCGGGCTCCGGTGGCGACTGTCGCCCACGAGGACGGTGCTCCCCCGCCGCCGATGCCGATCGGCGCGACGCGGCGGCAACGGTCACTGCCTGGTAGCCGGCGGCGAGCGTTCAACGTCCGAGCGCCCAAGCTTCGCCAACCCTGTAGGCGAGTCACTCCCAAGAATGCTCGTTATCTGCCCGCGACGCGCGGCGTCGCGCGGCCTGTCACGCGAATCTTGACGCCTGAAATGCGTCTGCGTCCCCGCGGGCGGGGGACGAAAACGAATGGAGGTCCGCGAGCGATCCGAACCGGCAGCGGGGGCTCCAAGTGCGGAATGCTGTGCGGACCTCCACTTCGACAATGACCTTCGAAGTTTCGCGGGCCATCGCCGGCTCTGACCGAACCGCGGAGGCGCCAGTGCGGGGTTGGCGCGGACCACGGAGCGGGCAGCTTTATTCGAGGAGCATGTTGACGGCTTCCAGTCTTGGCATCTCGTGAAGCCGGCCTGTCCTCGTTTAAGTCGAACGTCTCCTCCTACTGAACCCGATCACGATTACCGTTCGAGCGTGGTGCTTCCTCGAGCCTCTAGGGCGTCTGCTTCGCCACGCTCCACCCGTTGGCGATCGCAGCAGCCTCGTCGTCTGGGCCGAAGACATCGCCCTGCTTCAGTCTTGTCGACGACGGCATCCACAGCGGGCGACTCCGGATCGACCGAGCGAGCTTGAAGTCTCTCCGGTGCACCCGCCGTTGAAGCTTCGGCGTGCGACCGGCGAACGATGCCACTGCGCATCTGCGCCGCGGCAGGCGACACCCGCGAACCCGTCGCCGCCTTCTGCCGGCGATCTTGTATTCGCGGCAGAAACTTTGGTCGCGGCTCTTGAAGGACTGACGCGGGCCAAAGAGGAGCGCCGCTGCGGATCGCAGTCTCGTCATCGAGGCTTGGCTGAGTCTCGAGCGCAACCTTGAGATCGCCGGCGGCCACGAGATCGCCCTCTTGAGCGCGACGACTCGCCTCCGCCAGTGAAGCGTGCCGCCACTGCTGACCAGATAGCCCGCAGCTCCGCCAGCGGCGAACAAGAGCCGTGAGCGTGAACGCACCGGCAAATCCCAGACCGCGCGGAAAGAGCGCCTCAGCGATGGCATCGAAGACACCCGTCGCTTGCTGTTCCGTCGGCCGCACCTGGCGCTCGCGGGCCGCAGGCGCGCGACGGCTTCCGGCGGTGATGACCGCCAGCAAGCGATCCGGAATAGGCTCCCGCATTGGCTGGTCGAACACGTCGGCCAGCGACGAGCCGGTCATCGCGAACGGCTCGAGACGCGCCCTCAAGACCGGCATCCTGTGCGAGCACGGCTTCCAGTCGACGGCAGTCCTCCCGGGACAGCTCGCCGTCGGCGTACGCCATCAGCATTTCATCGGTTATGTTCATCATCAGCGCCCCCGAACTGCGGCGACGGGAGCGGCGGGCCCGTCAGTTATTGCCGCGTAAAGCGCCTGGCGAGCGCGAGCGAGCCGGCTCATAACCGTGCCGATTGGAATTTCGAGAATGCTCGCTGCCTCTTTGTAAGAAAGGCCTTCTACGCACACCATCGCCACCAACACCTGTTGATCGGCCGGCAACCGGCCAATGCCTTCGTTCACTGCCGCCAACGTCATTCGGCTATCGGTTACAGATCTGCCGTCCTCACCGGCGAAATTTTCAGCTTCGTCGAGTCCTGCCTGCTCGCGCCTAGTCTTGCGGGCGCGATACTGATCGAGCCAAACATTCTGTGCGATGCGATACATCCAGCTATCGAGCTTCGTTCCGGGTTGCCATTGATGCAAATGCCCAAGCGCGCGCTCGCACGTGTCTTGTACGAGATCGTCGGCCTTATCGAGATCTCCAGTCAGCGCGAACGCAAACCTGCGCAGCCGAGGCAGAAGCTCGATCATCCGTGCTTGGACGTCATCTATCACGGGCCCCCCTCTCCGCGACTGGTCATACAACGGAACAACGACGACGCTTATTCCAGGTTGAGCAACTTATTTTGGCCTCACTTGGGCGGGAGCGGGGCGAAAGGAGTTTCCGGCGGCGAGATATGAGGTTACGTGCGCGCGCGCTCGCGGCGAATCCTGACCGGCCGTTTCCAAATTCTTGCCACACTGTTTGCCGGGAGGACGACTGCCTGAAGCTGTGGCAGTTTGCCCACATGTCCGCAGCACGGGATGCGCCGTCTCTAGACCAGGAGCTTGCCTTCGATCTGGATGATGCAGCTGTCGATGTTGTGCAGGATCTCGTCGGTGTGCTCGAGATCCCGCTCGATCGCTTCGAGATCACGTTCCGGCTTGTTGCTTCGGAATACCCGCGACACGCGCTTCAATGCCGACAGCACGCCCTTCTGCCGCGCTTGACGCGCGCGATTCCGTTCCTCGCGATCGATCGCGCGCCGCGCCGATGTCTGCTCCTTCAGCATGCGCTTCCTGAGCAGGTTGAGCTCTTTCTTCTTGTGCTCGGAGCTCTCTGATCGCTGTTTTGGCCTCGCTCGCCGACTGCACCGAGACCATGACCTCGGTGCCCTCGATTTTGGCAAAGCGCATTTCCCTGAGCTGCATGCGTGTCCCCCGGCCCGGCTCCTCATGGGCGAATGACCGGGACCCTACACCAGAGCCGGAGCAAGCGCGCAAAAGCCGGGCACCGAGGCTGGCCCGGCGCCGTCAAACCGGTTATGGGAGGCTGGAGCAATTATGAGCAGGACGCCCTCAAGCACATGTCGAAATCCGCAAGCGCGCTCAAGGGCCTTAAGGCCGCGATCATTCCGGTCACGCCCTTCCAGCAGAACTGCACGCTGTCTGTGGGACGCGGACACCAAGGTGGGCGCCGTCGTCGATCCGGGTGGTGACCTCGACCGCATCGCAGGCGCGATTGAGGAGGTCGGCGTCAAGATCGAGAAGATCCTGCTGACGCACGGCCACATCGACCACGCGGGCGGCGCCGAGGATCTTCGCGAGTCGCTCGGCGTGCCCGATCGAGGGCCCGCACCTGGCGGACCGCTTTCTTCTCGACAATCTCGAGAAGCAGGGCCGCGCCTACGGCATCGCGGCGAAGCCGGTGACGCCGGATCGCTGGCTCGAGGAGGGCGATGTCGTGACCGTCGCCGGCCACCCCTTCGAGGTGCTGCACTGTCCGGGCCATTCGCCGGGCTCGGTCGTGATGGTCAACCGCGCGCAGAAATTCGCGCTCATGGGCGACGTGCTGTTCCAGGGCTCGATCGGCCGCACCGACTTTCCCGTACGGCGATCACGACGCGCTGATCACGGCCATCAAGACGAAGATCTTCCCGCTTGGCGACGAGTTCGCCTTCATTTGCGGTCACGGACCGACCAGCACGATCGGCGTCGAGCGCCAGATCAATCCGTTCTGTGACTTAGTCCGGAGCGCCGGGAGCTCACCAGCGCCGGCCGATCTCGAGGCAGCCGAAGATGCCGCACTCGTTCATAGCCGTGCCGTAGCCGGTGAGACTGCCGTCGTTCTCGAAGATGTCGACCGTCTCGACGCGCAGCGTCTCGGAGCAGCTCCTTCGGCAGGCGACCCACGTGCCGCGCGGCAGGCGAACCTCGTAGCCCGTGTTCGCGTCGTGCGGACCGGACCCGACACCGACCCGTTGCCATGGCGGCTCACGGCGACGACGTAGTCGCCTGGCGGCGGCTCGCGCCAGCGCCGCCCCGCCGACGCGACATCGGCAACGACGCCGAGACAGCGTACGAAGACAGCAGCGATGATGACGAGACGTCCCATTCGCAAGCTCCAGACGTGTCTAAGGCTTTGACGCCGACTAGTGCGGCGCTAGCATGACCACGTCCCTAGCACGTATCTCGCTCGCAGATGGTCGCGCGATTGCAACGCCGGCGTCGCGGCGTCGCGTCAGCCCGACTTGGCGAACTGCAGGTTCACGCCCGTGAAGCCGGGGCCCCCGGTCGTGATCGACACCGTCTGGCCGTTACCGGCCATCGTGATCGACATCGAGCCCGACATCGCGCCGCTGAAGCGAAAGATTGACGCGGTCGGCCGTGGCTTTGCCGTTGACGTCGCCGGTCTGGTTGAACTCGCGCTCCTCCCACGTGCCCGAGATCTGGCCGCCCGCCGAGGTGAGATTGGCGCGCATATTGATCTTGAACGACGGGTTGCCGCAGTTGATCGCGAGGCTGAGTCCCGAGCCCTTGGCATTGTAATAGCCCATGCATTTGAGGCGCTCGGTCTTGCCGTTATCGAGCTTGACGTTGCCCGAGCCGCTCCAGGCGCCGTCGAGCGCGGCAAACAGGCTGTCGGCAGAGGCCGGCGAGGCCATCACCAGAAGCGCTATCGCGGCACCGGCAAGCGAAAATCGATTTGAACGCACGGGTCACACCTCCAAGTGTGGGTCTCAACGGACAGTTCGGATCAATTTTAGCATCGGCGAGGGAATTTGCGAGACTTTGAGTGCAACACTTTGTGTCAGCTCTTAGGATCTGCGCAAAGTCAAATCCTTGAATCTAAGGGTGGATAACCAAGTGACGATCCCGCCGTTCCCCCTTTTGCTCAAAACTAAACCGGAAGTTCCTGCTTCCGCGCGCGTATATCGCCTATTTCACGCGCTCGACGAGCCCCGGCAACGCACTGCCATCGGGGCCGATCTCGCGATAGGCGTCCCGGCAGCTCATTTCGTAGATGAGCCGGCATTCGTTCGGGCCGCCGGATTTCGCGCAGCTGAGCGCGTCCTGCCAGCTGGCGAATGATCTGCTCCGCTTCGGCGCGGAAAGCCTCTCCGTCCGCTCCCTGATAGGTGTGCTCGAGCCGTGCGGCGGCCTCCGTCGTGCGCAGACCATAGCAGACGCGCGCGACACCCATGGCCTGTCCGTAGCGCAACCCCGCTTCCCTGGCCGAGCCCATACCCGCCGGCGCCGTGGCGGCCGCCTCATCGGTCGTGCCGGCTTGGACGGACCCGCTCATGAGGCCCACAAGGCTTGCCGCGACGACGGCCATGATGGTGCTGCGCATGGACAATACCCTCGAGCCGAAGTGGCATTAAGCCTTGATTACGGCGAGGCCGGGCCGACGGATCGGCGAGCGCAATGAATGAGCTTCTACAGGCCGCCGAGCGTCGCCAGGAAGGCTGTGATGCGCGCGGTATCATGGTACTCGTCTAGCGTCAGCGCCTGGCCGTTGCGGAAATTCCAGAAGTGCGAAATGCGCGTCTCGATGATCTTCCCCGTTGCCTTGTGGCGATAGCGGATGGTTGGGCTTGCCGTCGCCCGGTCGCCTTCGCGCGAGACCGCGATGTCGCCTGGGTCATAGGCCAGGAAATCGTAGGCATCCATGAAGCCTTGGAACATGGCGGTGGCTTCCGCCTTGTTGGCGGGAGCGCCGGCTCCCGGGACGGTGTCCTTCGGCAGATGAAGCGTGAAACGGAAATCGTCGGCAAGATGGGCAAGCGCATCGGCGAGGCGCTTTTCGCGATACGCCGAATAGATCGTGCGGAGCAGCTCTTGGATGCTCTGCATGATATCCCCCGATAGTTGTGCAAAGAGCATAAGGCATCGCACGGGTTGCGGCTAGCGCATCGGCGGCGGCACTCGGTCGCTGGGGCGATGGCTTGGGCGCTTCAGAGGGAGAATGTCAGCAGACGTCATTTCGTTGCGCGCGAGCATGCGGGGGCCGATGAAAGGCGCCGGGCGCCCTCTGCGGCGCTGGTCGCCGAGTATCCCGCTTGCGCGCCTCGGCCGGCACGGTATGTTTCGCATAAAGCAACTATATAACATTCGGAGGAAGCAGATGCCGCGTCTTTTAATCGGGTCCTTCATCAAAGGAGCCGCGCTCGTTGTCGCTCTCGGCGGTGGTGCAATGGCCGAGGGAGCCGCCGAGCTGCCGCAACGCAAGGCCGGTCTGTGGGAGCTCAAGACGATCATGGAGGAGGGCGGCAAGGGCCCGCGCAACGAGGCGCTCACCATATGCGTCGAGGCCGACATGGAGCGCAACACGGTCCGCGCCAGTCTCGAGGAGCACAAGACCACGTGCACGAAGTATGACGTGAGCCGCCAGGGCGATGTGACCAAGGTCGACGCGGTCTGCGATTTCAACGGCCGCCATGTCGACAGCGTCACCGAGATGAGCGGCGACTTCCAGACGGCGATGCTGGTCAAGATCGAGAGCACGACGTCCGGCATGGAGAAGAGCCAGTCCATCGTCGTCAAGCGCACCATCACGCAGAACGGCAAGTATCTGGGCGAGAGCTGCGGCGATCTTCAGCCCGGCGAGGCCAAGAGCCCGGACGGGACGAAGGTGATGGTGCAGTAGCTCACGCCTCCGCAAGACTTGACGCACATGGAAATAAAAGAGGCAGCCGCGTATCGTCGCGGCTGCCTCTATCGTGAATGGCCTAAATCAGACCACTAAGGCACTTACCAGCAGGCGTGCCGGGCGAGGCAGCGCCGGAAGCGCCACGTGCCCCAGCCCCAGCGTGCCGCGCATTCATTGCGCCAGTACCAGCAGCGCGGGCCGCCGCGATGGACCTGCTGCACGAGCGAGTCCGCCGCCACCGGCTGCGGCGCCTTCACCGGCGCCATGACGTTGGCATGCGACGGCAGCGGCGCGAGGAGGGCGCCGGCGAGAGCGCGCCCGCGAGCATGAGATGTCTTCGATGACATGATGGTCTCCATGTGTTGCTCCCGGCTCGGCTCTTGAAAGCGCCCAAACGTGGCAGCCTCGCGTCCGCTGCGTTACAATTTGCAACAGCGAGCAAACGACGCGCGGGCATTCGCGATGCGTGCGCGTCTTGGAGCCGCCGCGTCCCGGGGCTGCAACGCGGATCAGATCATCTTGCCGAGGATCTTCGACATCTCCGCCGCCGAGAAGGCGCGCATCGTGTGCGTCCGCACGTAGCCGCGCGCGGCAATGCTCATGGAAAGCGCCGTCGCCGTTTCGTCGTCGGGCGCCTCGCAGATCGCCACCACGTCCGACGGCCCGAGCGTCCAATAGATGTCCTTGACGGTGACGCCGGCCTTCTTCGCCATCTCCTTGAACTTGTCGGATCGCCCGACCGTGTCCTTGACGTCATGGGCGCCTTTGTCGGTGAAGCTTGTGAGCACAACATACGTCGCCATAGGAACCTCCTTGAGGTGGAGTTCCGCCCCGTCACCGATGCGGCAAATCTATAGCCGATCGCGCGCGCTGGGTAGCTGACGCCGATCAATCCTTGTCGATTTCGGCGGTCGGCGACGGCTTGAAGGGCGCCGGCGGGTTGCTCGGCCGCCCGTGGAGATAGGTCATCGTAGCAAAGGCGCCGAGCCACGAGCCGATGGCGGCGAACAGCACGTAGATCCAGTTGTTCGTGTACGAGATGACGGCGAACGACGACAGCACGTACCAGGTGCTGCTCCAAGTTCGCCGCCGGGATGCGCCGGCGCGCGACGACGGCGGACGTGAACATCACATAGACGGCGTCCGTCGCCGCGGTCGCGGCAAGCACGCCCGCCGCGATGAGCGGATCAATTCCGAACGGCATGGGGACCCTCGATCATAGCCGCGCGCTCGCCGCGCTGGCGTCTCAACCACGATCGCGTCAGACCTCATCGGTCTGACGCGTGCATCCGGCTTTCATTTTCAGTTTAGAGCGCGCGTCACGCCGTTGCGTGACGAAGATCAAGAACGATCACGCTCTGCTGGCGACGGCAGGCCCCGGCTCGCGGAGGCGAGCGCCACGAAAATATAGGTCCAGCCGGTGAAGAGCAGGTTGATGCCTGCGAGCAGCCCGATCGCCCATTCCGCCGAATCCGGCAGGCCGAGCGTGATCAGCACGCCCGCGCCGATCGCGACCAGGCCGCTCACGATGAGCAGCATCCAGCCGTCGTGCGGCCGCACCTTCACGCCCATGACGATCTCGGCGATGCCCTCGGCGATGAACAGCGCCGCAAGCAGGATCGTGAGCGTCAGGATTCCGGTGAGCGGGAAGAACGCGAGATAGGCGCCGGCGACGACATAGAGGATGCCGACGATGAGGCTCCAGAAGAAGCCCGACCAGCGTGGTGAAGAGAAAGCGTGCGCGACGACGAGCGCGCCGCCGATCAGGAACAGCCAGCCGAGAAAGATCTTGGCGGCGATCGTCGACATCAGCGGAAAGGCGATTGCCGCGATGCCGGCGAGCACGAGCACGATGCCGAGGCCGAGAAACCAGCCCCAGTGCTCGGCGACGTAGCGTCGTGCTGCTGCGATGTCGCCGATGAGTTCGACTTTGTTGACTTGAGTGGCCATGAGTTTCCTCCAGCAAAATAAGCTAGGCGATCCATCATAGCGCAGGACGGGCGCGGGCTCCCGCCGAGATCGTGACGTGATTACCGCTCTTTTCGTATTAAGTTTTCGTATTGAGTGTACGCCGGGCGTTAAGAGCGGTTCCCGCACGGATGTTTTGCAGTGCACGCGGTTAATGCTGGCCCGGTTTCGATTGCCGAGACGATCGGCCACGGGCTCTAGGCTTGCCGACGGATGCGGCATTGGATGCAGATACCTCTTAGAGGAGTGAACCCATGCGCATGATCGCACCAGGATTTTTCGCAGTCCTGCTCGCCGCCGGCCTCGTTGCAGGGAGGGCAATGCCCTGTGAGGCCGCCGCCATGGGTGCGTCCCTGGCATCCGTCACGTCCAAGACGGGCTCGGGCGTAACGCAGGTGCACTGCCGCCGCCGCTGGCATTGCCATTGGTGGGGCTGTCACCGCTGCGGCTGGTGATACGCACGCCTTTCGGCTTTCGCTTCGACAACAACGCGTCTTCGCTCTCCGAGCGAAACCGTAGGGGAGAATAGCGTCGCCAATTGCCTTGACCCTAGGATCGGGCAGGCGACAATGACGGCATTTCAAGCTGGCCCGATAACATTAAGGGAACGCACATGCAGAGGACCGGAGTAGTTTCGGCAAGCTTCATTATCATCGCACTTGTCGGAACGGCAGTCGGAGCGCTGCTCGGTCTCCTGCTCGAAGGCGTCTTCGACAATCAGACGCACCTCGCCGTGGTCGTGGGCTTTCTTGCCACGATCATTGCCATCGTCGTGCGCTACAAGCTGGTCTTCCGCCTGGCGGGCGCCGGGCCGGACTCTGCTCCAAGGTGCCGTGGGTCGTCTTGATGAGCGCCGCCGTGGCCTCGCTGATCGGCGGGCTTGCGGGGCATGATCTTGCCGAGATGGCGGGCTCCCCGACGGGGGTTTTGATCGGCACGATGTCGGGATTGCTCTCGGCGGTCCTGACAGGCCTGCTCTTGGTCACCTACCACGCGACGCCGCCGGCCTGACGGCCGCTGGGCGACGAGGCCGGCCGCACGCTGCGGCCGGTTTCTGCGATTTATTTTTGCCGCACCATCTTCCGGCACGAATACGGCTTTCACTTCTTCGTTATGGCGACGCGATCGTTTGCGTCGACGGCACGCGGCGAGTTACGTCGCGCCGGCGACATCCGCTGATCATCCCGCTTCACAAGACCTCACAAAGCGCTCGAACTCGCCCACGCCGAAGTGAGTGGCAGTGATCGCGTGATCTCCCTAGATGCAGGACACGGGCGGGGCGGCACGTGCCGTCCCTGCAACCCATCGCAGGAGGAAATGATGAAGTCTTGGATGAAGCCGCAGGTTCGCGAGCAGGAAGTCGGTCTCGAGGTCACGAGCTATCTGCCGGCCGAGATCGATATCGTCTGACGCAGTGTCTGACGAGGACGCCGACGCCGCGCGTCGCTCCATCGGCGTCCCTAAATCCCCCAAAACGAAAATCAGGAGACGAAATATGATCCGTGCATTCTCTCTGGCCGCGGTTCTCGCCGCCGGCCTCGCCATCCCTGCGTTCGCAGCCGACACGGCCGCGACGGGCCCCGCCATGCAGAACCTCTTCACCTCAGGACCAGGCGCGTCAGCACCTGATGCACCTCGGCTATACCAACATCTCGGGTCTCGAGAAGGACGCCGACGGCAAGTGGATCGGCACCGCGACCAAGGACGGCAAGACCGTCGCTGTCGCGGTCGACGTCAAGGGCGGCCCGGCCACGCGTCACGAAGTAAGCGCTCGCCGCTCACACGCTGCAACAGCGCCCGTCGCGAGACGGGCGCTGTTTTTTGCTTATCGCCGCGGTGCCGGCCTCGTATCCATCTCGAGTCGAATTCTTTGCATTGACAACCACCGGCTCCATCGACTAGTGCATATGCACGACACAGGAGCACCGGCGATGACGATGACCGAGCGCGAGATCCTTGCCAGCTGCGCCTGCCACAGGGTGCGGACCGCGGCCCGCGCCGTGACACGGGCCTACGATGATGCGCTGCGCCCGGTGGGCCTTCGCGCCTCGCAGCTCACCGTCCTCGTCGCCACAGCGG
The DNA here is from genome assembly GCA_963821565.1 of uncultured Alphaproteobacteria bacterium. GTDB lineage: Bacteria > Pseudomonadota > Alphaproteobacteria > Rhizobiales > Hyphomicrobiaceae > Hyphomicrobium_C. The sequence continues at coordinate 687,930 of CAWGEK010000001.1, read as the reverse complement.
CCGACGAGGCATTGTCCATCACGGCCCTCGCCAAGATCATGGGTATGGACCGGACCACTCTGACCCGGAATCTGCGCCCGCTCGAGGCGGAAGGATTGATCACGCTCGGCAACGAGGGCTGGCGCCGAAGCCGCACCTTGAAGGTCACCAAGAAGGGGCGATCGCGGCTGCGCCAGGCGCTGCCCCTTTGGGAGCAGGCACAGCTGGCGCTTCGCAAGAAGCTCGGCGACCGCAGCTGGGACGCAGATCCGCGAGGATCTGGATGATCTCATTCGCGCGGCGTGAGCTCATCCACTTCTGACAATAGGAACAACCGGAAAGGAGGCGCTAACAGTCGACATCAATCACACTCTGACATGTGCAAATACACGAGATAGGCAAACGCTACAATCAACCGAAAGGAGTATCGCCATGAAGTACTTCATCGACACCCACGACAGGACCAAGGGCAGCTTCCCGGCACAGGAGCTCACCGAGGAGGAGTTCTTCGCCAACTTCGACGCGCTCGACGAGGCCGCCGTGAAGCTCGGCGCCTTCGGCCACGCCGCGCACGTGAACCTGCCCGACGGCAAGGCCTTCTGCTTCATGTCCGGGCCGGACGAGGAATCGATCCGCAAGGCGCACGAGGCGATCAACTTTCCCTACGACTCGATCACCGAGGTGCGGCGTGTGACCGGCGCCGACATGCGCATCCCGCAACCGGCGGATGCGCAAAAGCGCAAGGCGGGCTAGGGAAGCTCCGCAGAGTTCTCAGCGCGACAGCGCAGAGCGGAAAGGACGGGAGCGTCGCTGTCAGGCGCTCCCGCAGCTAGACTGCCGGACTGGGGCAAGCTTCGAAATCAACGAGGTCGAGGATGGCGACGTACACGGGCGAATGTTTCTGCGGGGCGGTTCATATCGAAGTCACGGGCGAGCCCGAGAACATGGGCTACTGTCATTGCCGGTCGTGCCGCTCGTGGTCGGCCGGGCCCGTCAACGCTTTCACGCTTTGGAAGCCCGAGGCCGTGCGGGTCACGGCTGGCGCCGAGCATATCGGCACGTTTCGCAAGACGCCGGGCAGCGAGCGCCAGTACTGCACGCGGTGCGGCGGCCATCTGATGACCAATCATCCCGGCATCGGCCTGGTCGACGTCTACGCGGCCACGCTGCCGGCGCTGAAGTTCGTCCCCACAGTCCACATCAACTACGCCGAGACCGTGCTCCCGATGCGCGACGGCCTCCCGAAGCTCAAGGACTTTCCCGCCGCGTTCGGCGGCTCGGGCGAGCAGGTGCCCGAGTAGCTGGCATCTCACTCATCTCGCGGATCGAATGCGCTTCCATTGCCGGTCCCGAGAACGCCGAAATCTTTCGACCGTGAGCCGTTGGTCGCGCTCCCAGTCTCTTCCGCGCTCAGGCCGCGTTTCAGAAGCTCTCTCACTGCGGCCGCGCGGCTGGGCAGGCGGTACTTGAAGCGGAAATCGTCAATCGCGCTCAGCTCGTTCTGACTGAGCATGATTTGCAGGCGCTCCTCGCGCTCTCGGTTCATGGCTCGCCTCCATAAAAAGATACTCACAAACCGTAAGTTCCGCACATAACGTCAGTTGCATACTGTTGGTTCCATGCAGGCTGTCCCCCACTGCTTGCCTTGACGCTACAGACAGCAAGTAACACATTGAAATAACAAACAAAAAACTTGCTAAGCCGGTACGGCGTGCTTAATTTCACTCCTGATTGATTTTAGGAGTTCGTATGTCCCGCATACTCCTCGTTGAGGACGAGCCGCTCATCGCGTCGATGCTGTGTGATTGGCTCGAGGCGCTTGGGCACATCGTCGTCGGTCCGACGGCGACGAGCGCCCAGGCGATCAGCTTCGTTCGTGAGGAGAGCGTAGATGCGGCGATCGTCGATATCGCGGTGAAGGATGGGAACTCATATTCCCTCGCCGCCGAGCTCAGACGTCTCTTTGTCCCCTTCGTGTTCGCGACCGGCTATCCGACCGACACGATCGATCGTCGTTTCAGCGACATTCCCGCGCTCGGCAAGCCGTTCGAATACGAGCGCTTCAAATCGGCCGTGCAGCAGATGGTCATGCGCCGGATTGACATCTCTCAGTCCGCGGAGCCGCCGCTGAGCTCCGCTCGGTGCACTGATAGGTGCGGCCAACCCGGCTGATCTCTCACCGCCCCGGCCGTCCCGTCTTCCGCGGTCGCCCTTGCAGCCCTTCTTCTCCGCCGGATCGTCGAACTCGAACGTGCGCGTTGGCAGCTGAGGCTTTTTCCGGCGGCGGCTTGGCGCCCTTGGGCACCGAGAGCGAGGCGTGCGGGCCCATCTCGTCGAGCGTCGGCTTGTGCGCTGCTCAGGGGCGACTGCGACGCGTGTCGGTGGGGACACGTTCACTGTCGATTTCGCTCGTCTCCCCGGAATCCTCTGGATTGGCGCCTGTGCGAAATGGGTTTTCGGCGTAATGGTGCACTCTCGGGATAGTTACGGAGGGCTTCGCATGTCCATGTTTCGTACGTCGATACTTTCGCTAGCTGCAGTAGTCCTGTGTGGTCAGGCCGCCGAGGCAGGCTGCCGCACGGTCGTCGGCTCGGCCGATATGGTCACGACCGACCTCGCCAAGTTCATGGCCAACGCCGCGCTCAAGAACGCCATTGCCGGCAAAGGCCTGACGCCCTCTGGAACGATCACGCTGAAATGCCGCGAGGATACCTTCACGACGTATTGCAAGGCCTCGCGCCCGGCCTGCAACTGACGATTTTTACCGCCCCGGTCGTCCCGTCTTGCGCGGCCGGCCCTTGCGGCCCTTCTTCTCCGCCGGATCGTCGAACTCGAACGTGCGCGTTGGCTTCGGCGCCGGGGCATCGCTCCGCGATGACAGCGCGGGCTTCTCCGGCAGCGATCCCGCCGCCTTCTTCACCGGCAGCGACGCATGCGGCCCCATCTCGTCGAGCGTCGGCTTGTGCGGTCCGCGCACACCTTCGCCGAACGCGCCGGCCTTCGTGCGCGGGTCGATCTTGGGATCGCGCGCCGGCACCGGCCGGTCGGTGCCGGGCCCCATATCGTCCAGTGACGGCTTCTTGACGCGCGACTGCGGACGCACGGATGACTGCGCGTACGTCGGCTGCACCGGCTCGTAGGAAGTCGAGATGCGGGACGGGTCCCCATCGCGGCGTGGAGTGGGGTTCTCCGGCCGCGGTCCCGGGTAGTCGACGGCAGGATCCTTGATGCGCGATGGCCCGCTGCCTTTGCTGGCACCCTTCTTGCCAGCGGACGCCGGCATGTTCGCCTTGGCACCGTACTTTGCGGTCGCCTTTGAAGCTGCCCGGCTGCCTCCTCCACCGACGACTGCCGCGCCAGCGGATCGTCGGCGATCGCGAGCTCCGTCTCGCGCAGCCGCTTGATCTCGTCGCGCAGCCGCGCCGCGGTCTCGAACTCGAGATCGGCGGCCGCGTCGCGCATGCGCCGCTCCATGTCCTCGATGACCGCCGCGAGGTTGTGGCCGATGGCCGGGCCGTCCGCGAGCCCGGTGTCGACCGTCACGTGGTCCTGCTCGTAGACCGAGGCCATGACATCGTTGATGTGGCTCTTGATGCTCTCGGGCGTGATGCCGTTGGCCTCGTTGTAGGCGGTCTGCTTCTCGCGCCGCCGGTTCGTCTCGGCCATCGCGCGCTCCATCGAGCCCGTCACCTGGTCGGCGTAGAGGATGACGCGCCCGTCGACGTTGCGCGCCGCGCGGCCGATGGTCTGCACGAGCGACGTCTCGGAGCGCAGGAAGCCCTCCTTGTCGGCGTCGAGAATGGCGACCAGCGCGCACTCCGGAATATCCAAGCCCTCGCGCAGCAGGTTGATCCCGATCAGCACGTCGAAGGCGCCGAGCCTGCAGGTCGCGGATGATCTCGATGCGCTCCAGCGTCTCGATGTCGGAGTGCATGTAGCGCACGCGGATGCCCGCCTCGTGCATGTACTCGGTCAGGTCCTCGGCCATGCGCTTGGTGAGCGTCGTGACCAGCGAGCGGTAGCCGCGCTTGGCCACCTGGCGCACCTCGTCGAGCAGGTCGTCGACCTGCGTCTTGGCCGGGCGGATCTCGACCGGCGGATCGATGAGGCCCGTGGGCCGGATGACCTGCTCGGCGAACGCGCCGCCCGTCTGCTCGAGCTCCCAGCCGCCGGGCGTCGCCGACACGCACGACCGTCTGCGGCCGCATGGCGTCCCATTCCTCGAAGCGCAGCGGACGATTGTCCATGCACGACGGCAGCCGGAAGCCGTACTCGGCGAGCGTCGCCTTGCGCCGGTAGTCGCCGCGGAACATGCCGCCGATCTGCGGGATCGTGACGTGGCTCTCGTCGACGAACACGAGCGCGTTGTCGGGCAGATACTCGAACAGCGTCGGCGGCGGCTCGCCCGGATTGCGCCCCGTGAGATAGCGCGAATAGTTCTCGATGCCGGCGCAGCGACCCCGTCGCCTCCATCATCTCCATGTCGAACACGGTGCGCTGCTCGAGGCGCTGCGCTTCGAGCAGCTTGCCCGTGTCATACAACTCGTCGAGCCGCCCCTTGAGCTCCGATCTTGATGCTCTTGATCGCCTGCTGCAGCGTCGGCTTCGGCGTCACGTAGTGCGAGTTGGCGTAGATCTTCACCAGCGCCAGCTCGTCGGTCTTCTGGCCGGTGAGCGGATCGAACTCGGTGATGCTCTCGACCTCGTCGCCGAACAGCGAGATGCGCCACGCGCGGTCCTCGTAGTGCGCCGGGAACACCTCGACGGTGTCGCCGCGCGCGCGGAACGTGCCGCGCGTGAACGCCGCGTCGTTGCGCCGGTAGTGCAGCGCCACGAGATCGGCCAGCAGCTGGTCGCGCGACAGGCGCTCGCCGAGCTTCACCGCGAACGTCATCGCCGTGTACGTCTCGACCGAGCCGATGCCGTAGATGCACGACACCGACGCGACGATGATCACGTCGTCGCGCTCGAGCAGCGACCGCGTCGCCGCGTGGCGCATGCGGTCGATCTGCTCGTTGATGTCGGCTTCCTTCTCGATGTAGGTGTCCGTGCGCGGCACGTAGGCCTCCGGCTGGTAGTAGTCGTAGTAGGAGACGAAGTACTCGACCGCGTTCTCGGGAAAGAAGCTCTTCATCTCGCCGTAGAGCTGCGCCGCGAGCGTCTTGTTCGGCGCCAGGATCAGCGCCGGCCGCTGCGTCGCCGCGATCACCTGCGCCATGGTGAAGGTCTTGCCCGAGCCGGTGACGCCGAGCAGCACCTGCATGCGCTCGTGCTCGCCGATGCCGCGGACCAGCTCGGCGATCGCCGTCGGCTGGTCGCCCTTGGGCTCGAACTCGGAGACGAACTCGAACGCGTGCCCGCCCTCGCTCTTCTCCGGGCCGCTCGGGCCGGTGCGGCATGAACATCGGCATGCTGCCCGAGACGAGGGGATGCGCCGCGATCATCGGCTGCCGGGCCAGGATCTCCTCGCGCGCTTCGGAGCGCTCGTTGGGCCGGCATCAGAATGCGCGTTGAGGCTGTCGCCCAAGCTCTCGCCGGCGTACGCGCGCGGCGGCAGCGGCCCCTGCTGGCGGAGAGCGGGGAGGGTGGGACTTCGCCCGCTCACCCGTCCCTCCCCCCGAGGGGGGAGGGGACGCGAGCCGCTCGCTCGAGTGTTCGACCTGCCCCCTCTCCCCCTGGGGAGAGGGTCGGGGTGAGGGGGCTTGAGCCTGCCTCGAACCTTGCCTGCGGCGCCTCGCTGAAGCCGCTTGCTTTAGCCCTGTTGGAGTCGCGCGTACCGGGCGTCCCGCCCGCCGTCTCGACCGGTGGAGCCGCGGGCTTCCCCGACCTGCCGCGCGACGGACGCGGCTTCGGGATCTGATCGACTTTCGGGGGGCGGGCCATGGCCCGGAATATGGCGTAGGAAGCGGGCGGGCGGAAGGGCGGAGCATCGAGACGCCACACGCCCGTGTCTATGTGCGCGGACGGTTTCCCGAAGGAGGCGACATGGCAGCAATCGAGAGCATCTTCCGGAAAATGCTCATCCAGACCGCCGTCTGGCTCGCGATCACGGCGGCGCTGCTGTTCGTCCCCGCCGGGACGCTGGACTGGCCCGGGGCGTGGGTGCTCCTCGCCGAGTTCGGCGTGCTCGGCCTCATCTCCGGCTATCTCATCGCGCAGCACGATCCCGAGCTGCTGCGCGAACGCATGAAGGCGCCCGTCCAGCGCGACCAGAAGAGCTGGGACAAGATCCTGCTCACGGTCGTCTTCGCGCTCTGGCTCGCCCAGTACGTCGTGATAGGGCTCGACACGCGCTTTGACTTGTCCGACGTGCCGCTGTGGCTCAAGATCGCGGGTGCGCTCGGCGTCGCCTTCGGGCTTTACGTCTTCCACGTCGTCATGCGCACGAACACGTTCGCCGCGCCCGTCGTCAAGATCCAGAGCGAGCGCAAGCACCATGTCATCGACGCCGGCCCCTATGCCTGGGTGCGCCATCCAATGTACGCGGGCGCGATCCCAATGATCATCGGCACGCCGCTCTTGCTCGGCTCGTGGTACGGGCTTGCGTTCTCACTGATCCTGATTGCGCTCTTCGCCCTCCGCGCCGTGCTCGAGGAGAACACGTTGCGAGTCCGAGCTCGAGGGCTACGACGCCTACGCCACCCGCGTGCGCTGGCGACTATTCCCGGGCGTGTGGTGACCGAGCCGGTCGAGCGCAAAGACCCGCGCGCCGCTGTTCAATATTGAGCCGCTCGCCGCTTGTAGCCTCCGCCCGCCGGGCCTAGGCGTTTCGCGGAGTTTCAATGCAAGCAGGGACGCCACCGTGCGCTGGGCCATCAACGCCGCTCTGCTGATCGCTGGCTGCGCGGCGGCCTACGCGCTGCTGGCCTACGTCATCCTTCCGGCGCTCTGGACCCACCACGAGCGCCAGCCGGGCCTCGCCGGCCGGCCGATGACCACCGCCACCGCGCAGGGCATCCCGGGCGATCCCCTCAACGTCTCGCTCGTCGGCAGCGAGGACGAGGTCGTGGCCGCGCTCGAGCGTGCCGGCTGGAAGCCGGCCGACGCCATCACGTTGAAGTCGAGCGCGCGCATTGCCGAAAGCGTGCTGCTCCACCGCCCCGATCCCGACGCTCCCGTCTCCAATCTCTTCTACGAGGGCCGCCGCCAGGACCTGGCCTTCGAGAAGCCGGAGGGCGGCAGCGCCGACAAGCGCCACCACGTCCGCTTCTGGCGCGTGCTCGACAAGGGTGCCGAGGGACGCCCCGTCTGGCTCGGCGCGGCGACGTTCGACGCCGGCGTCGGCTTGAGCCGCTACACCGGGCAGATCACGCACCACATCTCGCCCGACATCGATGCCGAGCGCGACGGTCTCATCTTCGATCTCAACGAAGCGGGCGCTCTCGCGACAGATCTACCAGGTGACCGGCTCCGGCCCGACGTTGCTGGGGCGCAACGGCGAGGGCGATCGCTACATCACCGACGGCGAAATGACCGTCGGCGTGCTGCGCACAGGCGAGCTGGCCGGCGCTGTCCGGCTGCGATCCTGCCGAATTCCCCTGCCGTCGAGATCAAGAACAGCGCGATCAGCGCCATCAAGGCCGTCGTGATCGGCGAGGAGTGATCGAAGAGGAGTGAGGGGCATCCCCGGAGCGGCGCCGGAGGACGAGCGCCGCGCCGTCCCCTCACTCCGGCAGGTACCTCGTGCGCAGCTCGGCGAGCGGCTGATCCACCCAAGCCCAGAAATCCCACGCGGGTCCGAAGATGTCGATCTTCATGGCCTGGCCGCGCTCCCACGCATGCCAGAACTCCTTCGGATCGAGCGCGCCGGTCGCGGACTTGGCGACGTCGTTGATCTTGATGCCGAGATGCCAGGAAAAGATGACGGGCAGGATATGCCCCGACACCGGATAGCGCGGATGCATGCCGGCCGTGAAGGTCGAGACCAGGAGCTCGCCGCGCGGTGTCGTGTCATAGCCCGAGAAGACGTGCGTGGAATCGTGCGGCAGGCAGAACGTCGCGTTGAGCGCCGTGGGCTCGCCCGGCACGCCGTAGCCGTTCGTTTCGTAGAAGGCGATGAACGCGCGCCCGAACGAGCCCTCGGGCTTCGCAGAGAGCGCGCGAAAGCGGCTGGCAAGCGCCGGATCGGCCTTGTCGCCCTGATAGGGAAGCATCCACGCCATCACATCCCCGGAGAACGGCTTCCCGAGAATGCTGTCCATGTTGTCGCGAACCATATGCGCGAGTGCGCCGTGTGAGGTCGCCTGCCGCCGCTTCGGCGATCTCGTCGAGGTAGCCGTCCGCCACGCCGAGCGTGTGCGCATAGTCTTCGACGCGCGCGACCTTGGCCTTGTCGAGCGCCCCGTCGACGAACGGCATGATGGCGAGGAAGCGGGTTGCCTCCCGGCGCAGCGCGGCCTCCGGAAGGGCGGTGGCGAGGATGCCGGGCGTGGAGGAGGGGAGTGTATCGACGTCGGCCTCGGTGAGCCCGAGCATCCAGCGTCCGGCCGAGACGAGAGTCACGCGGTCGCGTTCCGTCAGCGCCGAGCCGGCCTCCGCCACGTCGCGCATGGCGGCGAGAATGGCCCTTGATTCGTCCGTGCTCGCCTCGAGACGCATGGGCCCCTCCTTCGGGCCCCCCGTGTGCTGGTAGGAAGATTACGCCACACCCGCGGACGTGGAAATGGCTGCGTTCGGCGCTGGTTACCGGGGAGGGCTCGCGTCTGGCCTGATCCTGAGCAGCCTCCGCCTGCGTGGCGATCGGGACACACGGCCCTGGAATTGGCGGGCAATTCCTGTGTGCGGCGCTCCGAGCCCCTGGAAAGCCCAGATTCATGTGCCATGTTACGGCCAAGAGCCACGAATCTCGAAGGATTGGCAATGCGATACTGCTTGACGATTGCCGGGGCGCTGTTCGCCGCGACCCTTTTCATCCTGCAGCCGGCGTATGCGTTCACGTTCGAGAACCCCGGCGCCGCCAATGCGAGCGGCGACAAGCCGGACGCAAAGTCGGGCTATCTCGATCTCGAGATGAAATCCGCGATTCCGCCGATGGGCGAGTCGGTGGAGGGCATGCGCTACAACCACGGCTCCTCGACCTACAGCGACGGTTTTGCGAGCCCGCCGGACCCCGGCAGCTCGGTCGGTCCCCGCTGGCTTTACGGGCGCTAAGTCCCTGAAATCACACGCTGTCGCGGGCTAGGCTTACGGCCTAGCCCGCGTTTTCGCGCGCGCATGATGCCTGCCACATACCCCGCCGCCCGCCCACGCCGGAAAGCACTGCTCCGCCGCTTTCCTACCCTGGTGTTCCCAGGGGAACAGATCGCCGCGCGCCGCACGTGCTAGCCCACCTATGGGTAATTGGGTGGAGTGTTGGTCAGGTGCATATTGAAAACGCGAGATTGGTCTCGCCCTCCGTAGCGCGCAAGCTCGTCGCGCCGGTGCTTGCCCCGCGTCTCGCCGCGCGCAGCCTCGACATCGCGCTTCTGAAGGATCTGCTGCTGCCGGGTGTCGACGACTCCGGTGAAGTGCTCCTGCTTCCTGACGGCGCGGTGATCGGTGGCGATCTCATGCTCGACTGGCCGGAGGCGACATTCGAAGGCCGCTCCTACTGCGGCGTGGTGGCCGCGGGCGCGCTCACCGTCACCGGCGACATTCTGAACGAGACCGCCGACCCCGGGACCTTTCTCGTGGCGCTCGGCGCCTTGCGCGTGCGCAGCATCGTGCAGAGCGCCATGACGCTCGTGGCCACCGGGCCGATCACGGCGTCCGACCGGATCAGCTGCGAGCTGAGCCGCGGCAGTATTCGCGCCTACGGCGGCCTGCGCGCCCGCGAGTTGACCATCGGCGACGAGCGTCTGGACGCTGCTGGCTCGCCCGACGCCTTGAAGCTCGTGCTGATGGACGTCGACGCGTCGGAGCTGCTGCTGCCCGATCTCTTCTACGGTGACTGCTGTGCCGCAGCCTCTTCGGCCGGCGATCTCAGCCGCGCGATGGGCGCGCGCATCAAGGCGAGCGCGTAGGTTTTACGGTCTGGCGCGGCGTGCGGGCTTCACCGCAAATAATCGCAAGAAGTCCCCTCACTTCCACAGCCCCAGATCTTCCCACTTCGCCTCCGGGATTTCCGCCCCGAGCTCGTAGGTGAAGGACGTCGCCTTCATCTGGTCGGGCGTCACCGCGCAGTTGAATTTCAGCGCATACCAGTGATCCTTGGCGCGCACCGCGCCGCCCGTCGCCGCAACGATTTTGCCGTCGAACGCCGCCGGCTTGAAGATCCCGGTCTTGAGGCGGTCGGCACCAGGCAGGCTCTTGCTGCGACGGATCTCCTCGATGCCCTTGATGACGCACGCCTGGTGTGCGCGCTCCTCGGGGCCGAGCTTGAGCATGGCCTGCTGGACGGGGTCGGCGACGGCCGGCCCCGCGCTGCCGAGAACGAGCGCGAGAGTGAAGAGCTTAGTTCGCATCTGGCATTTATCCCCCATGCCGTGAGGTGTGGTCCCCCAAGTCGCGAGCGGCACATACACGAACGAACATGTCATCATTCTGGCGGGCGGCGGCCTTACGAATTCGTATGTCCCCCGCAAGGCGAGGGCGTGCGGTGCCGGTGTAGGGATGCGAGATCGACCATTCTCGCCGTCCGCCCCCTTCCCGGCACGCCCCACCGATCCCACATGATGGAAACGGGCTTGGACGGGTGGGGGCGTAACCTCAATGGAGGGAACAACCTATGACACTAGCCGATGTTCTGGCGGCCAAGGGCCGCGGTGTCGTCACGCTGTGGAAGACGCGGCGCCTCGAGGACGCGATACGGCTCTTCGATGATCATCACATCGCCGCCGTCGTCATCGTTGATCCCGAGCGCCGCCCGCTGGGCATCATCCCAGAGCGGGAAGCCGTTCACGCCATCGCGCGCCACGGTGCGAGCGCCTTGAGCCTCGGCGTCACGCACGTGATGATCTCGCCGCCGCCGATGTGCACGCCCGACGTGCGCGTCTCCGACGCGCTCCGCCGCATGACCAACGATCGTATCCGCCATCTCATCGTCATGAACGAGGAGGAGATGCTGGGCGTCGTCAGCATCGGCGACCTGGTCAAGGTTCGCCTCGAAGATGCGGAGGTCGAAGGCCGCGTGCTGCGCGATATGGCATTGACGCACCTCGCCAACGACTGAGTGAGAGGCCAGCTAGCCGCCGAGCACGACGTCGAACGTGCCGGCAAGCGCGCCCGCCTCGAGCCGGTCGGCCGCCTCGAGCTTGACGATCACGCTATCGCGCTGGCGCGCATCGCGGATGCCGTTGAGGATGCCGTCGCGCTCGTTCTGCGGCTCGCCCGCGACATACATCTGCGTGATGAGCCGCTCGCGGCCGGGCGCCGCGATCGAGAAATGAATATGCGGTGTGCGGCCGGGATAGGACACCGGCTTGATGGTGCGGAACGCGTATGCGCCGTCGTCGCCCGAGAGCATGCGCCCGCGGCCCTGAAATGCCGCGTCGCGCTTGGTTCTGATCCACGACGTATCGTTCGGATGCCGGTAGCGGCCGTTGGCGTCGCACTGCCAGATCTCGATCGCGGCGCCCTTGATCGGCGCGCCGGACGCGTCGAGCACGCGGCCCGTGACGTGCGTGATCTGGCCGAGCGCGCGCGCCGCCTCGCCCGTGATCTGCACGAGATCGTTGTCGATGTCGCCCGTCCAGTCGGGCGGATAGAACGGGCCTTCGGTCTGCGCCGGTGTCGCCACGAGGCCGTCGGCGGCAGCGAGGCCCGGCCGTATCGGCAGCGCCGCAGCGGCCGTGACCGCAACGAGGCCGCGCACGACATGGCGGCGGCCGAGTTGCGGTGTGAGGATGCGGGGCATGCGGCGGCTCCTGGGATGGTGGCTGAGATTTGTCCTGAGATAAGGCCAACGCGTGGCGCGCTCCGATCCGTCGTTCAGCGGATGATCACATTGCTGCAGCCTTACCCCGGTCCGCGACCTTGATGTCGCTCAATGCCGTGCGGCTTCTAAAGCTTTAGGCGTCGGCTATGTCCCGGTCGCAGCACGCATATTGTGCTCCCGGGCCCAGTCATGATGAGGAGCCACGCCATGCTGTCCGAAAGCGAGCCATCGCTGACCCGCACAATCAAGGCTTGGTTCAAGCGCCATCATCCCTGGCCGTTGTGGGCTTTCATGCTGCTCATGGCCGCCCTGATTATCCTCGCGCGGGCCGCCGCGGGAGAAAGCGCGGCGCGTACGAAGCTCTTCGCCGAGGGCAAGCAGGAGTACGAGGAGAACTGCGTCGCCTGCCATGGCGCGGACGGCAAGGGGGTGGGCGAGCTCGGCGTCAAGCTCTTCAAGCCGCCGAAGGACCTGACGGCGATTTCGGCAGCGAACGGTGGCACATTTCCGTTCTGGCACGTGTTCGACATCATCGCCGGCGACAAGCCTGTCGAGGGCCATGACACCATCCACATGCCCAAGTATTTCGAGCGCCTGAAGCAGCAGGACTATCAGCCGGGCTATCTGCCGGCGCATGTGCGTGTGCTCGAGCTGACCCACTACGTCGAGAGCCTGCAGACGAAGTAGCGATGGAGAGACGGCTGTCCCCTGCGTGACAGCAAGTCGATATATTGGGCGCTACAAGGCGAGGCTGGCTTTGCGCGTGCCGCCGCGCGTCGCCCCCGTCTCAACCGTTCCGGATACTCCTCCCCATGTCCGAACTCGCCGCACGCGTCCAGACCTACTTCTGGTTCGCGGTCATCCACTTCATGTTCGCCACCGCTGCCCTCATCGGGCTTGTCGCAGTGCCCGCTGGTCTACGCCTACTCTTCGCGAGCAATGAGCCGCTCGCTGCCGGCCTTATCACGGCGTTCGTCGGATCGGTCGCACTCGCCGTCGGGATTGGCTTCTTCTACGTCACCTATTTCAAGGCCCCGATCTGGGCGGCGCGGGAGGAGCGTATCAAGGCGCGCCATCCGGGCCAGCCGTGGATGCTGAATTCCGACTGGGCACAGCGCAAGGTCGTGCACTCGAGCGCCGGCGCGGCGCTCTTCCTGTGGGTGTGGGTTGCCGGTTGGTGGGGCGCGATCATCTTCATCTGGAGCGTCAACCGCGACAAGATTCTCGCTGCAGCGGCGGCCTCGTATTGGGAGGCCGCGCTCGGCCTGCTGTTCCCATTAGGCGGGCTCATCGGCCTCGCCTTGGCCTGCCAGCTGACGCGGTCCTGGTGGCGCTACGGCCGCTCGGAGCTGCACATCGATACGCTGCCCGGCTGGATCGGCGACGTCTTCCGTGCGGGTGTTGTGACCAACCTTCCGGCCGCACCAAAAAAGCCGGTCACCGTCAAGCTCATCTGCGAAGAGGTAACCTGGGTCACGCGCGGTCATGGCGAGGACCGCCGGACGGAGCGCAAGACGGAGCGCGTGTGGGAGACAAGCACCGAAGTGCTGCCCTCGCAGCTCATCGTCACGAAGGGGGGCGTCGGCATTCCGATCGCAGTCGCCATCGAGCCCGGGGTGCCGGCAACCGAGCGCGACGAGCGCGGCAACGGCATCGAGTGGACGCTTGAGGTTGAGCTTGTCCCCGACGACGCCCCTATGTACTCCAGCTCATTCGAAGTGCCGATCTACGAGCGCCGCTGAGCTTGCCTGGGGTCGGCCCAATTCCCATGTCGCTCTGAGGAGGCAGGCTCACGTCTCGACGGCTTCGAGGAGAAGCTACATGGCAGCACCGCGCGTCGCCCTCGTCTCCGGAGCCAACCGCGGCATCGGCCTCGAGATCGTGCGTCAGCTTGCGAGAAGCGGCCTGACGGCGGTCATCGGCACGCGCAATGCCGAGAAGGGTCTCGCCGCGGCCGACACGCTCAAGTCGGAGGGCCTCGAAGTCACCGTCGTAGAGCTCGACGTCGACGATGAGAAAAGCGCCGCGCGCGCCATCGCCGAGATGAAGCGGCTGTTCGGGCGCTGCGATGTGCTCGTCAACAACGCGGCCATTCTGATCGACGGTCCTGGCGGCTTCGACGCGAGCCTCTTCGAGCTTGCTTCCGACGTCGCCCGCCGCACGTTCGAGACCAACGTCCTAGGCCCCTTGCACCTCATCAAGGCCGCGGTCCCGCTCATGCGCGAGCTGCGTTACGGGCGCATCGTCAACATCTCCTCGGGCGCCGGTCAGCTCTCGGATATGAGGAGCGGCTTCCCCGCCTACCGCATGTCGAAGGCGGCGCTCAACGCGTTGACTCGCATCACGGCGGCGGAGCTGCGCGACGTGAACATCAAGGTCAATGCCGTGTGCCCGGGATGGGTGCGGACGGAAATGGGCGGCCCCAACGCCGACCGCTCCGTCGAGCAAGGCGCCGAGACGCCGGTATGGCTGGCCACGCTTCCCGACAATGGTCCTTCCGGCGGCTTCTTTCGCGACAAGAAGCCGATCCCATGGTGATGACTGCGGAGCTAGAGCCCGCGCACCAGATTGCCGACCATCAGCGTGAAGTAGGCGACGATTGCCAGCCAGAACTCCTGGTGCGGCAGGTAGCGCGGAACCGGGATGAAGCCGAGCTTGGTGATGAGAGCCAATGAAGCGAGCACGAACGAGATCAGAAAGATCACGATGGTCGGTGGATTGAGCCTCATGACGCGTACTCCTCGTTGGCCGGCCGGTGTGTCGGGACGAGCGCGCGCCCCCCAAGGCGGGAGCACCATAACATGCGGGTCGAGGAGGAGCGCAACCGCGCCGTGAGCGGCCGGTCGCAAGCGGGCTCGGGGGGCGTGGACGCCGGGACACGGGGGACAAGCCGCGTCGGACTGCGGCCGCGTTAGCTATATTGGAAAGTCAGGCAGTCTCAGAGGGCCCGCGGCGGCTTTGCAGCGGAGCCGGCGTTGGGTCCGGCGTATGAGACAAAGCGGATCAGCTCGCTGCCCTGGTCGCCGCTCGTATCGCGGCAGGTAACGAGAACCTGATGGCCGCCCGAGGCCTTGTCCGTTTCGACCCGTGTCACGCTGGCGGGAAGGTCGGCGACGCTGACGACCTCGAGGACGCGCTGCGATCCACCGGATGCGATCGTGATCTTATCTCCGACGGCGACGCCGAGCGCTGCCTGGGCCGACCACGCCGCGGGCTCGATCCGTCCGCCGGCGCTACCGTTCCTTACCGGGACCGGCAAGCCAGAACTCCTCGGTGCCCGCGACGACGGCCTCGCTACCGGGAGCACCGGCCTTGTGCCCGCTCGGAGCCGAAAGCGCTGTCGTGAAGCTCTTTGCCACGAGCCCTTCGGCATTGGTGAGTGCAATGCCAAGTCCGGTCGCGAGCGCGGCGGCAAGGAAGGTGCCGGCGGTCACGGCAGGAGCAGGAAATCTACGGGCCAAGCGAGACATCATGGGTTCAGGCCTCTGTCGCTGGGTAGCCTATCAATATAGGCCCATCATTACCGTACTGCGAGATGCGTCACGTAGTTCCAGGGGAAAAGCTTAAAGCCCTCATGGACTGATTTTACGGCGTTTTTTCGAAACTGGACCTCTGCACGGTCCTTCGGCCGGACCGGCGCGGGGAGGCATAGGTGCAAACCACATGGCGGATGAACGCCAAATCCAGGGTCACAATCGCCGCAAAGACGGCGGCAAGCAGGAGAGGTGCGCCTTGTCGGTCGCCGAGGCTGGTGGCAATAGCGCTAGAAAAGAGATCGGCGGTGGTGGACGGTGCCGCGATCGAGGCATCACCGAGCGTCAGCACGACGGTCAGTACGAATACGCTGAACCCGACAAGTGCATCGGGGACCATTCTCCGAAGCGTCTTGGAAACGGGGCGATCAATCATCCTTGGGTCTCTCCTTCCTGGCGAATCGAGCGCCAGCGTGATCGAAGGTGAGCACAGCCCTTTCCTGTGGCCGCGGTTTGCTGGGAATGTGGCGATCACGGGTCAATTCCCCGATCCCAAAGATTTGAAAATTATATGTGTTCTCAACGCCACGCGTGATTAGGAGGAGACCGTGCGAAGGCATGCCGAATCCGAAGCCTCCTGCGACGTGAGCATATATTGTGTTTTGCTGCAGTGCGGCGTAGCGTCCGCGCCGCGCGGGATAACCCACGCGCCAATCAATCCAACGAACAAACGCTGGAACGAAAGATCAGATAGATGGGCTTCTTTGCCGACAGCTTGAACCGGATTCAACCCTCCGCGACGATCGCGGTATCCATGAAGGCGCGCCAGCTCAAGGCGCAGGGTCGCGATATCATTTCGCTCAGCGCAGGCGAGCCTGACTTCGACACGCCCGAGAACATCAAGCTCGCCGCCATGAAGGCGCTCAAAGAGGGCAAGACCAAATACACCGACGTCGACGGCATCCCCGAGCTCAAGGCGGCGATCGCGGCCAAGTTCAAGCGCGACAACAATCTCGACTACAAGCCCGCCCAGATCTCGGTCGGCACCGGCGGCAAGCAGGTGCTCTACAACGCGCTGCTCGCGACGCTGAACCCCGGCGACGAGGTCGTGATCCCCGCGCCCTGCTGGGTGTCGTACGCCGACATCGTCATGCTCGGCGCCGGCACGCCCGTCTTCGCCGAGACGAAGATCGAGGACGGCTATCGCTTGAAGGCCGACGTGCTCGACAAGGCGATCACGCCGAAGACCAAGTGGCTGATCCTCAACGCGCCGTCCAATCCGACGGGCGCCGCCTATTCGCGCGCCGACATGAAGGCGCTGACCGATGTTCTGATGCGGCCCAAGAACCAGCACGTCTGGGTGCTGACCGACGACATGTACGAGCACTTGCTCTACGACGGCTTGAAGTTCTGCACGCCCGCCGAGGTCGAGCCTGGCCTCTACGATCGCACGCTGACCATGAACGGCCTCTCCAAGGCCTACTGCATGACGGGCTGGCGGCTCGGCTATGCCGGCGGTCCGGAGCCGCTCATCAAGGCCATGTGCAAGCTCCAGTCGCAGTCGACGTCGAACCCGACCTCGATCACGCAATGGGCCGGCGTCGAGGCGCTGAACGGCCCGCAGGATTTCATCGCCGCGAACAACAAGGTGTTCGTCGAGCGCCGCGATCTTGTCGTCTCCATGCTCAATCAGGCGAAGGGCATCAACTGCCCGAAGCCGGAAGGCGCCTTCTACGTCTATCCGAGCTGTGCCGGCGCCATCGGCAAGACGAGCCCGAAGGGCGCTAAGATCGGGAACGACGAGGATTTCGTCACCGCGCTCCTCGAGGAGGAGGGCGTGGCCGTCGTGCACGGCGCGGCGTTCGCGGGCTCGCCGGCGTTCCGCATCTCCTATGCGGCCTCGACGGAAGCCTTGACGGAGGCCTGCACGCGCATCCAGCGCTTCTGCGGCAACCTCAAATAGCGTAGGACGTCCGCCGACCCATCGAGCTCATGGGAGCGGCAGAGTCGTGCTCCCGCCGAGAGCCAGGATCGTCCCGGCGACGATGGCTGCTGCAATGACGAGACAGACTGAAGCGCGCGCGAGAGGCCGCGCGACGATCGTGGCCTCGGCGGCGTCCTCGTAAGCTCCGGCGGGCTTCTCTCCGCGTTATCATGGCGCGGATGAGCGGCTCTTTCTTCACCAGTCCGTAGAGCGCATTCGCGGTGACATGGATCGCGACGAGCGTGACGATCACGTAGTTGAAGCTCCACGCGTGCCAGCGCGTCGCCCACTTGTTCGTTGCCTCGGACACAAGCCGGTAGAGAGGCCCGCCGGTGAGATCGTTGTCGTCGACGGCGAACAGGCCGAGCGATCCCTGGACTGCGATCGCCGCGAGCAGCGCCAGCACCATGTAGGCGCCGAGCGGATTGTGGCCGAGGTATCTTGGGAGACGGCCGCCGATCAGCGCCCGTGCGTAGCTTAGTGCTGCGCTGGGCGCGCACATGAACGACGTGAAGCGCGCCGTCGACGATCCGGCGACGCCCCACAGCACGCGCCACACGATCAAGGTCAGCGCCGCGAGCCCGTTCCAGCGGTGCCAGACCAGCGTCACATCACCAAGCGCCTCGGCATACTCGTAGCTGACCCACGCAGAGACGATGAGCGACGACGAGCGTCCAGTGAAAGAGACGCGTGGGCAGGTCCCACGCGCGCACCGCAGTGTGGGAGCCGGGCTGCGGGCTCATTTGTCCTTCGGCTTGCGGAACTTCTTGTGGCAGCCGCTGCAGTTGCCGACGACGTCCTTCCAGGCGTCGGGGAACGTCTCCTCGTCCGTGATTGCGGTCTCGGCAGCCTTAGCGGCGTCGGCGAGCTTCGGGAAGCGGCCTTCGAAGTCGGCCTTCTCTTGCCAGATGATGGGCAGTGCTTCGGTATCGGCGCCGGTCTTCGAGTTCGTCCGGGAAGAGCTTCGGCAGGATCGCCGCCTTTTCCTGGATGACCTTGAGCGCCGCTTGCACCTTGGCGAGATCGAACTCCGCCTCGCCCTTGTACATCGCCGTCGGCTCTTTCACGGCCTTGCCCATGGCCTCGTAGTGCTTCTTGCGCTCCTTGATGATCGCGACGTTCTGCGCCGCGACGGCGCTTGCGCCTATGACAATGAGAAGTGCGGCGGAGAGATAACGAAGCATGACGCAAGACTCCTTGAGACAGATTCCTCGCGATGCACGCGCTGACGGCGCGCGAAGAATGTCGCGGCTGCCGTGAACGCGTTGAAGAGGCTTGCATCGAGCCGAACCCCTGTCAATTGGTGGGGCCGCGAGGTCGCGTGATGTGAGACAAGCGTCATTCGCGTGCGCGCAGCAAAACGGCAGCGGAATCTCCGCTGCCGAGGCGTTCAAAGCGAATTGGAAAGCTGGGCTATGCGGGCGCGTTCGGTCCAAACCAGCTCGCGAGAAAATCGCGGAACCAGTGGGAGCGGTTCGTGAATTGATGCACGCGCCCGAGATCGACGATGACCACGGCGTGATCGCGCTTCACATAGGGTAACGAGGATGAGCGAGGCTTTGCGGCGGCGGCGTCATGACCGTGACGCAGCGCGTCGTCCAGCAATTGGATTTCTGCCATGTCGTCCTCGCTCGGAGCCATGGCGTAGCCGGCGGCTTCGACCGGCGACATGAGCGACTTGTAGCGCATCGTTTCCATCCCGCACGCGTGATCCGCGCTTGAGGTTGATGATGAAGCAAGGGTCGAGAACGTCAAGTAATTTTTGGACATAAATCTTGAACTTAGGTTGAGACGGGTGCCGAAAATTGCATTGCATCGCAATATTGCGATGCAACGACAGAGCCGTCTTTTTCCACTCCTGTGCCGTCTCTCCTGCACTCTCGAACCGCGTGCACGATACGCGCGCCGTGAGCCCCAGTTTCGCTAGGCAAGCCGTAGCGGCCGGACCTTGCGCGAAGCCCTAGATGTGGTGAACGCGGACCGCGAGTTAAGTGAAAATTTTTATACTGTTGCGTGCGAAGACGCTTGCGCCGCATCGCAACCGGCGCGACGATCTCCCGTCGCGCTCCATCAAGAGGCGCGGGGTGCGCGACTGGCGCATCCCTGCGCGCCTCGTGCCACTCCCCGGTGACGATCTCACCGGCAGAGAGTGCAAGGAGGAACCCATGGGGCAATCCGACAGCTCACGCGGTGAGCAGGCGGGCCGCAGCTCCCGCTGCATCGCACTCATCGGCCCGTATCTTTCGGGCAAAACCACGCTTCTCGAATCCATCCTCGCCCGCACCGGCGCCATCACGCGCCAGGGCACCATCGCCGACAAGTCGACGGTCGGCGACGCCTCTCCCGAGGCGCGCGACCACGGCATGAGCGTCGGCCTGAACATCGCCGACGTGAACTTTCTGGGCGACAACTTCACCTTCATCGACTGTCCCGGCTCGATCGAATTTCAGCACGAGGGCGCGCTCGCCCTGACCGCCTGCGACGCCGCCGTCGTCGTCTCCGAGCCCGACGCCAAGCGCGTCCCCGCCCTTCAGGTGCTCCTGAAGCAGCTCGAGGACCGCGGCATCCCGCACTTTCTGTTCCTGAACAAGATCGACACCTTCACCACCCACGTCCGCGAGATCATCCCCGTCCTGCAGCCGGCTTCAGCCAAGCCGCTCGTGCTCCGCCAGATTCCGATCTGGGAGAACGGCGTCGCGACAGGGTTTGTCGATCTCGCGCTCGAGCGCGCGTTCGTCTACCGCAAGCATGCCGCCTCCGAGATCGTCGATCTTCCGTCGTCGATCCTCGAGCGCGAGAAGGAAGCGCGCTTCCACATGCTGGAGCAGCTCGCCGACTACGACGACGAGCTCATGGAGCAGCTGCTCTCCGACGTGCCGCCGGCCAAGGACAAGGTGTTCGGCGACCTGTCGAAGGAGCTCCGCGAAGGTCTCATCGTTCCGGTCCTCCTCGGCAGCGCCGAGAACGGCAACGGCATCCTGCGCCTCTTGAAGGCGCTGCGCCACGAGGTGCCTTTCGTGACCGAGACGGCCAAGCGGCTCAAGGTCGAGAACACGAAGAGCGCCGCCTACGTCATGAAGACGATCTACACGGGGCACGGCGGCAAGCTGTCGGTCGCGCGCGTGCTGACCGGCGAGCTTCCCGACAGCGCAACCGTCGTCGGCGCCAGCGGAGCCGACGAGCGCGTGGCGGGTGTGTTCTCGGTGAAAGGCGAGGAGCCGGTGAAGCGCGGCACGGCCAAGGCCGGCGACACGGTAGCCCTCGGCCGGCTCGAGCGCATCAGGTCCGGCGAGACGATCACGGGCGAGAAGGGCAGCATCGTGCAGGTGAAGGGCCCCACCGCGCCCGAGCCGGTGCTCGCCTCCAGCATCGGCCTCAAGGACAGGAAGGACGAGGTGAAGCTCTCGGCCGCGCTGGGCAAGCTCATGGAGGAGGACCCCTCGCTCGTCCTCGAGCACAACCAGGATACGCATCAGGTGCTGCTCAAGGGCCAGGGCGAGATGCACCTGCGCGTCGCCTTCGAGCGGCTCCAGCGCAAATACGGCGTGACCGTCGAGCGCCAGAAGCGGCACGTCCCCTACAAGGAGACGATCCGCAAGGGCATCGAGGTCCGCGGCCGGCACAAGAAGCAGTCGGGCGGTCACGGCCAGTTCGGCGACGTCGTGCTCAACATCCAGCCGCAGCCGCGCGGCGCGGGCTTCGCGTTCGGCGACACGATCACCGGCGGCGTCGTGCCCAAGGGCTTCATTCCATCCGTCGAGATCGGCGTCGCCGATTACCTGAAGCACGGACCGCTGGGCTTCCCCGTGGTCGACGTCTCAGTGACGCTGACGGACGGCTCCTATCATACGGTCGACAGCTCCGACATGGCGTTCCGCCAGGCCGGCCGTCTCGCGATGAGCGAGGGCATGCCGAAATGCAATCCCGTGCTGCTCGAGCCGATCATGGCGGTCGACATCGCGATCCCGTCCGAGGCGACGGCGCGCATCAACGGCATGATCCCGCAGCGGCGCGGGCAGATCCTGGGCTTCGACGCGAGACCGGGCTGGCCCGGATGGGACGTCGTCTCGGCGCACATCCCGGAATCCGAGATGGACGACCTCATCGTCGAGCTCCGAAGCGCGACCTCGGGTGTCGGCACCTACAGCGCCAAGTTCGATCACCTGGCGGAGCTGACGGGGCGTCTTGCGGACCAGGTGCTCTCGGCGCACAAGCAAGCGGCCGAGTGATCGGTTTCCAGCCGGCTCTCGTCTCACGGGAGCCGGCTGAGCCTCCTAAGCGCTCCGGGCAGCCTGTACCAACGCAGGGCCGTCTGTGACGGAGATACGGTCGCGGCCACCGCATTTGGCCGCGTAGAGCGCCGACTGCGCGCGCTTCATGACTTTGACCGCGCTGTCGTCCTCGCGCGCACCGTCCGTAATCCCGACGCTGATCGTGCAGGCAAATTCTCTGCCTGCGGCCGGGATTGCGGCGCGCCTAATTCTCGCGTGCAGCCTGTTGCAGGCCGTAAGCGCACCCTCGAGCGGCAATTCTGGGAGGAGCACGGCAAACTCCTCGCCGCCGATGCGCCCCACCTGGTCGACCGTGCGGAATTCTTCCGCGCACATGAAGGCTATCGTCTGCAGCACCACGTCGCCGATATCGTGGCCGTGCGCGTCGTTGATCTCATTGAAGTGATCGACGTCGATCATGGCCACAGAGAACGGGCGTCCGTAGCGTTTGCTCCGGTCGAGCTCCGCCTCCACCGATTCCAGGAACGACCGCCTGTTCTTGAGCCCCGTGAGCGTGTCCGTTGTCGCGAGCTTGCGCAGCTGCGCATTGGCGGCCATCAGCTCTTGCTGACGCGTGCGCAGCTCGAGGAGATTGCGCGCCCGCGCGATCAGTTCGACGCGGTCGACCGGCTTGCGCAGGAAATCCGAGGCGCCGGAATGGAGCGCAAGGTATAGCGTCTCCTTGCTCTCCACCGCCGTGACCATGATCACGGGCACGTCCTTGAGATGACCGAGACTTCTGAAGCGCCTGAGAAACTCGACGCCGTCGATCTCCGGCATGAGGTAGTCGAGCAGCACGAGATCCGGCTGATTGTCGTCGCACCACACGAGCGCCTCGAGTGGGCGCGTAAAGGTGAAAGCCGCCACGTTCGGGAGCGACTTGATGAAGCCCTCGAGAAGTATTGCGTTGGCCCGCGTATCGTCGACGATCACAACCTTGTGCATGCCTACCACCTTCCGCGGCCGTGCCGCGCGTCGTTCTTGGCCGCCCAACCGGTCACGCGATCAGGCGCACCTTCTCCTGCGTCGCCTTGAAGGCATCGACGAGCTGCCGAACCGTGGAATGGACGTCGCCGCTCAACTGTGCCGCGATCTCGGTCCCGCGCGCCGCGTCCGCGAGGCGGGCCGCGCCGAGGTTGCTGGCCATGCCCTTGAGCTTATGGGCGGCGCGCTGGGCGGTCGTGAGATCGTTCGCGGCGAGCGCTGCATGGATTGTGCTGAGACATTCGCCGCCCTCGTCGGTGATGCCTTCGAGAAGCGCGCGCAGCTCCGTGGTTGCAAAGCATTCGCTCAGCTCCGCGAGCCGGCCGTCGTCGAAGAGCGGCAGCGGCTCCTGTGCGCAGTCGGCCAAAGGCTTCTCGTAGAGCGACATGAGAGGTGCGGCGCCCGTGCAGCGACAACCGGAAAACCAGCCGCATACTGACGTACACCGGTAAACTTTGGGTGGATGTGCCGCGCCCGGTGCGGAAAGAAAGGCTTTCGCGTTCTCCTTCTGAGGACGAACGCGGTTCAGTTACGAGGATTCGCAAAGTGTGCTTAAAGCCACGAAGCCGCCGTTGCTATCGCCGCGGCTTCTCTGGTCGTTGGTTTGCTACTGACCCAGGGGATTGACGAAATACTTCGGCTCCCTGGATCGCGAGCGGCCGGAAGGGAAGGAAGGCTTCGCCGTCCCCGGGGTGGCGCCGAGCGACATGCGCCCATCGAGCGAGACCGGCGATCCGTCGGGCAGGACGCCGGAACTGGGTTCCGACGCAAAGGCTGTCTGCTCGCTGACCGATACCGTCGCCGATGCTCCGCAAACCGCAGTCTTCTGACCTCTCGCCAGGCTGAGCAAAGCGACATCCGGGCCGTCGATCGGGAGGGTCGCATTCACGCGAACTGTGAAGTCCTGCAGCGCATAGCGTAATGCCGGCGTCCAGCGTCCATCCAGAGGTCCGCTGTAGCAGCCGAGCCTGAAGAGTTCAGCCTGCAGGTCACGCGTAAGTGCCGACTGGGAGTTTGTGTCCTGCGACGTCAGCGCGGGCGCCCGTGAGACGGTGGCGTCGGGCCAGACGCGGTTGTCAGAAACTGTGATGGCTGCCGGCGCGGGTTGGGTCGGCGCTTGCTGCGGTGCAGCTGCGATGGTCGTGCTTGGAGCAATGCTAGGCGGCGCCGCAAGCGTCGCAACGTCGGCAGGCGCCATAGGCGCGTGACTAGGGTAGCTGAGAAACCAGTTACCGAGAATTAAGCCACTCGCCAGAGTGGCCGACGCAAGCAACAAACGCATAACCATTTAACGCTCCCACCACGCGAGAGGCGCCTGCCCGGCTCGGGCTTAGGAACCTCCCATTCATAACGGAACAACGTTGAAATTCCGTTGGGGCGTGCGCAGTTCCGCAGGTAACAGCGCAAACGTCAATGACCTGCGTTCACTTCGCCCCAAAGTGTGGCAATTCTGGCATCCCGCCCGCAGCTGTAGCGGTAGTAGCGGTACTTGAGCGGGTTCTTCTTGTAGTAGTCCTGGTGGTACTCCTCCGCCGGTGTGAACGCCGACGCGGGAGTGATCTCGACCGCGATCGGCGGCTTGAAGTGGCCACTCTTATCTAGCGCCGCCTTGCTTTCCTCTGCGAGCCTTTTCTGCTCGTCGGAATGGGTGAAGATCGAGGGCCGGTACTGGTTTCCGCGATCGCAGAACTGCCCCTCGCCGTCGAGAAAATCGACATGGTGCCAGTAATAATCGAGCAGCTTCTCGTAGCTGACCTTTTTCGGATCGTACTTGAGCTGTACGGCTTCCGTGTGACCGGTGCGCCCTTGACCGACCTCGCCGTAAGTCGGATTCTTCGTGTGTCCGCCGGTAAAGCCTGAAGTTGTCTCGACGACGCCGTCGACCTTGTCGAAATCGGATTCCACGCACCAGAAGCATCCGGCCGCGAAGGTTGCGACGGCGAGTTCGGCATTGCTATCGGCTGCCGTCGCCGGTGCGACGGGCTCGCCGGCGCGAAGCGCATTGAGCACTCCCGCTGACAGAACAGCGGCGAGGGCGAGAAGCGCGAGCGTGCGGCGCATGTGGTATCCCTCAAAGACAGCGCAGGTGAATCCCCTCTCCCCTTTTTTACGGGGAGAGGGAGTAGCCGATCAGCTGCCGGCCTTCGGCACGAACTTCATCGCCACGCCGTTCATGCAGTAGCGCTTGCCGGTCGGCTTGGGACCATCGTCGAACACGTGGCCGAGATGACCGCCGCAGCGGCGACAATGCACTTCTGTGCGCGGGTAGATGAGCTTCCAGTCCGTCGAGGTGGCGACGCCGTTCTCGATCGGCTGAAAGAAGCTCGGCCAGCCGGTGCCAGAGTCGAACTTCGCGTCCGAGGAATAGACCGGCAGATCGCAGGCGGCACAGTGGTACTCGCCGGGAGCATAGTTCTTGTCGAGCGGGCTCGAGCCGGCGCGCTCCGTGCCATGGCCGCGCAGTACGGCATACTGCTCCTTGGTCAGGATCTTCTTCCACTCCTCGTCGGTCTTCATGATCTCGAACTCCTGCTCTGCCGCGTCAGCGGAGGTACCGCGAGCGGCGATCGTGAGGCCCAGTCCAGCAAGGCCAAATTGGCGTCGGGTCAGCATCTTTCGCTCCCAGGTTGCGGCGGGTTCCCAAGTCTGGTCCCACGCCGGCAGAACATGCCCGATCTACGTAGAAAGGATGGCTGCGGTTTCGCCGGCTCGAAGCCTGCTAATCACGTAAGCGTGTTGAGCCCAAGTCTCAACGGGTGCAGGCCTCAGCGAAGGATTGGAACGGCCTTGTCGAGACTGATTTCTTTGGGGCTGAGGCGGCAACGGTAGGCCAGCGCTTCGACGCCCGCCGCACGGGCCTCGGCGAACGCCTCGGCGTAGGCCCGGTCGATGTCGGCGGCGAGGTCGAACTGGTGCGCATCCCCCCGCTGGATCAGGAACAGCATGACGCCGCGATGTCCTTGCCGCACCATGTCCGCGAGCTCTTTGAGGTGCTTGACGCCGCGCTCGGTCACGGAATCGGGGAACTCGGCCAGGCCCGCCTTGCGCGACAGATGCACGTTCTTGACCTCGACATAGGCGAGACCGCGCTTCGCGTCCTCGAGCAATATGTCGATCCGGCTCGATTGCCCGTATTTCACCTCGCGCCTCAGCCCCGCGTATCCGGCGAGCTCCTTGATGTCTCCGGCCGCAATCGCCTCTGAAACGATCTTGTTCGGGTGCCCCGTGTTGATGCCGACGAGCTGGGGACCCTTGCCGAGATCCGCTTCGACCAGCTCCCAGGTGTGGCGGTACTTGCGGGTCGGGCTGTCGCTCTCGGAGAGCCAGACGGCAGAGCCCGGCGCCACAAGGCCGAGCATCGAGCCCGTATTGGCGCAGGTCGCCGTCACCGTCTCCCCGCTGTCGAGCGACCACGTCGGCGAGGAAGCGCTTGTAGCGCTGGAGGAGGCGGCCGCGAAGAAGCGGCGAGGGGAATATCATGCGGACGAGCTTTATGGAGTAGATGTAGGGGAGGGCAACCTCGGACTTGGTGAGCCGGAGGCGAGACGTCGTGAGTGCCGATGCGATCGTGACGGCTGCCGTTCTCGTGATCGGCGACGAGATCCTCTCCGGGCGCACCAAGGATGTCAACATCGCCGTCATCGCGGCTCATCTCACGGCGATCGGCATCGATCTGCGCGAGGTCCGGATCGTCGGCGACAACGAGGCGGACATCGTCGCAGCCGTGAATGCGCTCCGCGCCCGCTACACCTACCTCTTCACGACCGGCGGCATCGGCCCGACGCACGACGACATCACCGCCGACTGCATCGGCAAGGCATTTGGCGTGCCGGTGGACGTCGATCCGAGAGCCGTCGCCGTCATGAAGCCGGCCTATGAGAAGCGCGGCCTCGAGCTGACGCCGGCGCGGCTCCGCATGGCGCGCACGCCGGCTGGCTCCGAGCTGATAAGCAACACTGTATCCGCGGCGCCAGGCTTCATAATCGGCAATGTGATCGTCATGGCGGGCGTCCCGGCCATCATGAAGGCCATGCTGGAGGCTGCGACACAGCATCTCAGAATGGGACGGATCGTAAACGCTGTTTCCGTCATCCTTCAGTACCCGGAGGCTGACATCGCCGAGCTGTTTGCCGCCCATCAGCTGGCCTACCCCGACGTCGCCATGGGCAGCTATCCGGCCTTTGTTGACGGGGGCTATCGCACCGAGCTGGTGCTGCGCGGGCGCGAGCCGGAGCGCCTCGAGCTGGCCGCCGACGAGCTCCGCCGGAAGCTCGCGGCGCAGGGTCTCATCTGAGCCCCGCTGTCCGCTGAACATCGTTCACCGTTAACCATAACAATTGATAAACGCTTCCGCACGATGGGGTTGCAGCTGCTTTTTTGTGCGTCGCGGGAGTTAACGCGGGGACGTACTCCGGCAATCCTTTTTATCTGCAACTGATGTGGGAGCTGTTCGATGATCACCTTTTCGAGCAGGAGGAAGCGTTTGCGTGCACAGAGGACGGGCTATCTGAAAGCGCTGCCCTGTGCACTTGCCCTAGCGGCGTCGTATGGCGGCGTGAGCGCCATCGGCGGATCGGCCGAAGCCAAGACGCCCGGCGAGACCTATTGCTATTACGGCAAATGCCACCGCGTGAAGTCGATCGCGGAAACCGAGGCCCTGGTCGGCGACTGCGGAGATGCTGTCGTCGTCGTTCTACGATTCCTGCAAGAACGACCGCCTGAACCCATGCGGTCTCACGTCCTCGGGCGAGGCCTTCAATCCCGACGCGCCCGACAACGCCGCGAGCCCGATCTATCCGGACGGCACGATGCTCCTCGTCTGGTCGCCCGAGAGCCGCGAGGCGGCTGTTGTCCGCGTCAACAATGCCGGCCCCTATTGGGGCGACCGCAAGCTCGACGTCTCGCGCGCCACCGCCGAGCGTCTGGGCTTCAAGGACCGCGGCGTCGCCGATCTCCAGGTCCGCGTCATCGACGCGCCGGCGGCCGAGGAGGCGACCTACGTCAAGAACCGCACCTACGACCGTCTGCCCGGGCTACATCGGCAAATACGACAGCCTCGAACGCGGCCCAAGCCGGCATGGCGGCGGCGATGGCGCTCGAGGCCATGGCGCCTTCGGTGCTGGCGCCTGTCGCGGGAGCCGTGATTGCCGCGGCGCGCACCGCGCCGCCGCCGCCGGAGCCGGTGGCGGCATCGCTGCAGCCGAGCCAGGTGCCCAGGTCGCGGCCATGAATGCTCCGCCGAAGGAAGCCACGCCGCCGATCAAGAGCAGAGACGCCGCAGCCGGCCGCCGTCGCACTTGCAGCACCGGCGCCCGAGGTTGCGGCCAAGCCCCTCGCTATGGTCGCGGAGCCGCTCGTCACGCCCAAGGCCGAACCGGAGAAAGTGGTGGTGGCTGCCGCGACGAGGCGCGCGTCGCCGAGCAGCCAGAGGTTGAAAAGCAAGCCAAGGCCCGCATGCGCACGTGCGGCGCGCAACGATCGCGCGAGCAAGCCAGGCCCGCATCGCGAACGTCAGGAAGGTCCGCGCCCCACGGCACGCGCCGCGGCCCGCAAGGCCAAGCCGACGCTGATGGCGAACGCGCGGCCTCAGCCGGCACCGAAGCCGAGGCCCATGGTGGCGGACGCACCGAACGACATGTCCGTCTTCTCGCGTCACGCCCAGCCCGTGCGCCAGGCCGAGACCCGCTCGACCCGTGTCGCCGCCAAGGCGCGCGGCAGCGCTTCGCTGCGCCGGTCGGCGGCCAGGGCGGAGCGGCGCATGTCGCGGGAAACCTAGAGCTCAGTTGGCTGAGAGCTGGCAACGGCGCGTCCCGGATGGATCATCATCCGGGA
The DNA here is from genome assembly GCA_963821565.1 of uncultured Alphaproteobacteria bacterium. Lineage (GTDB taxonomy): Bacteria > Pseudomonadota > Alphaproteobacteria > Rhizobiales > Hyphomicrobiaceae > Hyphomicrobium_C. Next base: position 659,553 of record CAWGEK010000001.1, on the reverse strand, counting down.
CGGCCGCTCGCTGCTCTCTAGACTGCGGCCTCGGCTCGATACCGCGGAGCAGCCTGTCGAGCAGGCTGCGCCCGCGCCGCCGCTCGGGCTCCTCATAGAGATCGTAGTGAATCTCGAGCGTATCGAGGAACATCGCCACGAGGTCCATGAGCGTGCCGAGCGCGATGCGCCCGCCGATCAGGAAATCCTCGGTGACCGCGAGCTCCTGCGCTTCGTCCGGCGCGGCGACATCGGCCGCGATGAGCCGCGCGTCCTGAGATAGGACGTGATGCCGTCGCCGGCGTCGAAGTCGTGCGCGGCCGGATCGCCGAGCTCCTTGATGGCATCGGCGAGCAGCGCCGTGCCGGCGTTGTAGAGCTTGGCGACCGGCTTGATGTGCGGGTCGACTTTCGCGAGCTCAGCGGCGCGCTCGCGCGATTTGAGCAGGCGTGCCACCGCGATCATCTCGAGCGTGCGGATGGTTTCCGCCGCGCTCCGCTCCTCGGCGCGCCTGGTCGCGACTTCCTCCGCCGAGCGCGAATTGCCCGCGTGCCACGTGATGCACGACTTGAGGAGATCCTCGCCGGCCGCGAGCGCGGCATCGAGATTGTCGGCGAGCAGGTATACGGCGGCGGGTGGCGCCTTGGTCGCGGATAGCATTGGTTGCTCCGGGTCGGTTGTCTTTGTTCCCGGGGACGTGCCGTCGATTACGCGACGCGAGGCTTGGGTCCCAGTGTTGATGCTGACGCTAAGAACTCATGGACTGATTCGAGACTTTCTAGAGGTAGGGCTTGGGTAGCAAGAGCCAAGAATTGTGATCAGGCAGGCTTTGAGGTCCTTGCCGTGGCTGAAGAGAAACTGCCCGAGCGTGGAAGCCTCCGCCGCCCGCCAGCGATCCTCGTAGGAGGAGGGCGCCGCGATCGTCGTGAGGCTGGCGAAGATCGCCTCGTCCGAGAACGTCCCCGCAATGGCGAGCCGGCGACGGATGACCGGCACGAGGCCCGCGAGATACTCGATGTTGACGCGCTGCGGCGCGGCGCCGGGAGCGGCCGCGCCGCTCGCGACGCTCCGCCCTTGCGCTTGCCGCCCGCGCGCGCGCGCGCCGAAATCCGTGCCAGCTTCGGAATGTAGCTCGTCACCGCTTGCTCCGCGTGAGGCCTCCGAGGCCCCAAGCCTTCACGTCCCGGTATTCTCCCTCAGCCGATTCGCGTCTCGTGCAGGCGCGCCACATTCCACAGCGCGCTGCTGCACGCGGCCGGTGGATTGTGTGGATGAACGCTGGCAGCCAGGGAATAGGGGACGCGGCAGAGGACGCCGCCGGCGTGGCCGCATCGGGTGGACTGGCAATCGTCGGCCTCGGCTACCAACTATTCGAGTAGCGTTACGAGCGAAGTGCATCAAACAAAGGGAGGACCCATGCGCCTGAGCACGATTTGCGCCGCCGCCCTGCTTGCCGCGATCCCGATCGGCGCCGAGGCGGCACCCGTGACCGCGAGCCTCGCGCCGGGTGTCGCTGCAGCCTTCGGACCTCGTAGTCCAGGCCGGCGGTGCCGTACCGCCGCTACCTCAGGCCGGCGCGATTGCCGGCCCTACAACGGTCCATACGGGCTACTACGGCAATCCGTGGTGCGAAGGCGGCTGGAAGTACACCGAGGATCGCTTCGACTCCTACGCCTACTGGTACGACCCCCGGCCGCGCTACCGCTACTGGAGGCGCTGACGCACTCTCGTCTAAAGGTACCCGTCGGTGCCTTCAGACCTCATCACATGATTGCGCGTTGAGCGTCAGGCGTGCGGGGCGCAGGGCCTCGCCTCGACCTCGCACTCCGTCATGCCGTCGTCTTCCTTGCAGCGGACACGGCGCTTATCGGCGTCCTGCCAGCGGACATAGACGCCGTACTTATCGTAGACCTTGTGCTTCCAGGCCGCGATTGCGCCGCGCCGCGCCTCGCGCATGGCGTAGTAGCCGATGCCGGGTACGCGCCACTCGCCCTCCTTGTCGTTGCGGCACCCGTTGTGGTCGGCGGCCGCCAAGGCTGGCATGAGCAGGGCCCCTGCCGCGGCGATGACACCCGTGACGATCGAGCGTGCGATAAGCGTCATGACAATCACTCCTTATGCACTTGCCGTACGAAAAATCTGGGCGGCGTCGGCGACGCCGCAGGCCGGGAGAAAGAGCTCGATCCCGTGCAATTGATATGAATAGGCCATGAGGTTAACGCGCTGCTTTGGGCCGTTACTACGCGCTCCGAGCGAAAAGCTGTAATGCCTTGACGAGTATAGTTGTGCGAGTCCCTTGGGCGGCTTCCCCGGCAGCGCGCTGGTCATGCGCTCCATCCTCGCGACGCGAACGCCCGAGGTGATGAACGATAGGGGAAGCGGGGCGCGATGGTGCCTCGGTCTTCCGAATGTGTAACTAGGGCGCCATGGCGCCCCGCCTTCCGAGCTTTGCGCCGGCGGAAGCCAAATCCCGGCGTCCCGCACCTCAGTTTAACCGCAGCTTCCTCAGTACCGACGTTGCCGCCGGCCATTGGTAAACGCGCCGGGGAGACGAGCCGCGTAGCTCGTGCATCCCTCGGGACTCGGACCCGCCCCTCGCCAAATAGACGCCTCTAGAAGACGACCCCGACGGAGCGGGTGGCGAAACTGTAAGCGAGGTTGAGAGCGCGGGGATAAGAAAGCTGCCGTCCTCCCTCTCCCCGCTTACGGGGAGCCAGGCGCAGGGGGCGAGGGGCAGCCGCTTGCGCTGCGGGTCGGATGAAATCACGCACAGCGTATGTTTCTGCCCCTCACCCTAACCCTCTCCCCATGCGCCGCATGGGGAGAGGGAATGGAGGCGTGTCGTGGGTTCCCGCCTTTCGCGGGAATGACGGTGGCCGGGAGGGGAACGCGTACCAAGTCCTCAACTGTCATCCCGGCATTTATTGCCGGGATCAAGTTTGAAAATCGGAGTACACAAGAACCCGTTGGTCGAGCGTCAGCTATCTGCCAGTCGACCTGCCCGGACCTCGATGTAAGCAATAATCTCCCCCCGTTCGATCGTCCATCCGCACTCAGTCATCATCAAATACTCTGACCAGGCTACACGCCATTTTCCCGCGCGGCGGCACTTCGCGGGGTCCTCATCCGGGATGACCGGCAACCGGTTCCAGAGCTGCGACGTCTCTTCGTGCTCGCGCCGTGCGGCGATGATTGCCTTTACGTCCTCAGGCGTTTTCTTGGCGGTGTGAATTTGTGCGAAGCGGAGGCGTGCGTCCTTTAGCGGGACGACACAACGTAGCGCAAGCTCCTCGGCAGAGGAGACTTCGCGCACACGATCCAGCGCCATCAAGAACGCTCGCGCAGACTTGGTCTGCTTGTTGCTCTCTCGATTGGTCGTTGTGATAAATCCCAAGTCAGATCGTCCTGCGACAGAAATTTGATTTTCGCATTGCCGCCCACGACCTTGAAATTGCGGCCTTCTTCATGAAGCAGCACGTGAAATGCTTCGTGCGCCAAGATAAACCGAGTTCTCCGGATCGTCGGGCTGGTCTGTTCCCGAAGATCTTGCACTGGGATCGTTCTGGTGGCTGCGCAGTTGCCTAGCCTCCTTGTTGCCCATCCCTGGTCGGGTAGTGGCGTAATGCCATCCATGCTGCGCCTGGCAGTTTCGCCAAGACGCCAAATGATCCATCTGGACATCGAAGGTTGACGAAATTCCGCTAAGGACCACCTCTGCCCTGACAGGTCGAGAGATTCTTTCCAATTCGAGGTGAGCGTTGCGGACCAATGACATAACGACCACAAAGCCGATCGTCCGGACGCAGGCCGAAAATGAGGTCGGACTCTATGTCCGACCTCCGAATCATTGGGTTCAAGAGCACCCGCTCGTGGAGCCGCACGTGTCGCACTTCAAGCAAGTCCCGTTCCGCACCATCGTGAAATTGTGCGCACTCGGGGCAGGAGGTGCCCTCGTAGCCGCGCAGCTTCGCCTCCGCCACGCGGTCCGCCGTCGAGCGCCCCTTGACCGTCACCTTCGCCGCTTCCGAGATGGTCGTGCGCGCGTAGAGCACCTCCGTCTCGGGCTTGAGCGCGGTCGCGCCTTCGGTCATCGGGAACGCAGTCGAGATCTCCTGCTGCAGGCCCTGCTGCAGCGCGACGACGGCGTTCGAGCGTCGCCGCTTCGCCGCCGCGCGACGTCGCGAGCCGGATCGGAGATGCCGCGCACGAGGCCCTTCGACACGTACTTCTGCGCCGGCAGATCGAGATCGAGCTGCTCGTCGGTCTCCGCGTCAGACGAGCCGAGCCCCGTCTCGCCGACGATCTCGCGCGGATCGACGTGGGCGAGGTCGTTGCGGCCGAGATAGGACACGGCGAGCTCGCGGAAGATGTAGTCGAGAATCGACGTGGCGTTCTTGATCGTGTCGTTGCCCTGCACGAGGCCCGCCGGCTCGAAGCGCGTGAAGGTGAAGGCCTCCACGTACTCTTCCAGCGGCACGCCGTACTGCAGGCCGAGCGAGATGCCGATGGCGAAGTTGTTCATGAGCGAGCGGAAGGCGGCGCCTTCCTTGTGCATGTCGATGAAGATCTCGCCCAAGCGCCCGTCGTCGTACTCGCCGGTGTGGAGATACACCTTGTGGCCGCCGACGGTGGCCTTCTGCGTGTAGCTCTTGCGCCGGTTGGGAAGCTTCTCGCGCTCGCGCGCCCGCTCGACGATCCGCTCGACGATGCGCTCCGCCGTGACGGTGGCGCGCGCCGCCATCGGCTTGTCGGCGGTCATCTGCTCGGCCGTCTCCTCCTGCTCGTCGGCGTCGTCGCCGAGAACTTGCGCGTTGAGGGGCTGCGACAGCTTCGAGCCGTCGCGGTAGAGCGCGTTGGCCTTGAGCGCGAGCCGCCAGGAGAGCTTGTAGCTCTCCTTGCAGTCCTCGACGGTGGCGTCGTTCGGCATGTTGATCGTCTTCGAGATCGCGCCCGAGATGAACGGCTGCGACGCCGCCATCATGCGGATGTGGCTCTCGACCGAGAGGTAGCGGCTGCCCTTGCGCCCGCACGGGGACGCGCAGTCGAAGACGGGCAGGTGCTTCGACTTCAAGTGCGGCGCGCCTTCGAGCGTCATCGCCCCGCACACATGCTCGTTCGCCGCCTCGATGTCCTTCTTCGAGAAGCCGAGGTAGGTGAGGAGGTCGAACGCCGGATCGTCGAGCTTGTCGGCCGGCACCTTGAGCGCTTTCGTCAGGAACTCCTCGCCGAGCGTCCACCGGTTGAACACGAACTTGATGTCGAAGGCCGTGCCGAGCCCGCTCTCGACCTTGGCGAGGATCTCGTCCGTGAAGCCCTTGGCCCGGAGCGTCGCGTGGTTGATGGCCGGAGACTGCGCCAGCGTCCCGTGGCCGACGGCGTAGGCCTCGATCTCGGCGATCTCGCTCTCCTTGTAGCCGAGCCCGCGCAGCGCCTCGGGCACCGAGCGGTTGATGATCTTGAAGTAGCCGCCGCCCGCGAGCTTCTTGAACTTCACCAGCGCGAAGTCGGGCTCGATGCCCGTCGTGTCGCAATCCATGACGAGGCCGATGGTGCCGGTCGGCGCGATGACGGTCGCCTGCGCGTTGCGGAAGCCGTACTCCTGGCCGAGCTCGATGGCGCGGTCCCAGGCGCGCATGGCCGCTTCGACGATGCGCTCGTCGGGGCAGCTGGCGATGTCGAGCGGGACGGGCGGGATCGAGAGGCGCTCGTAGGACTCTCTCCTCGCCGTAGGCCGCACGGCGGTGGTTGCGCACCACGCGCAGCATGTCGGAGCGGTTCGGCTCGAAGCCCGGGAACGGCGCCGAGCTCGGACGCCATCTCGGCCGACGTCGCGTAGGAGACGCCGGTCATCTGCGCCGAGATGGCGCCGCAGATGGCGCGGCCCTCGGCCGAGTCGTAGGGAATGCCGGACGCCATCAGCAGGCCGCCGATGTTGGCGAAGCCGAGGCCGAGCGTGCGGTAGCGGTAGGAAAGCTCGGCGATCTGGCGCGACGGGAACTGCGCCATGAGCACCGAGATCTCGAGCACGATGGTCCACAGCCGGCAGGCATGCTCGAAGGCGGCGGTGTCGAAGCTCTTGTCCGTCGCGGCGGAACGTCATCAGGTTGAGCGACGCGAGATTGCACGCCGTGTCGTCGAGGAACATGTACTCCGAGCACGGGTTCGACGCCCGGATCGGCCCCGACTTCGGGCACGTGTGCCAGTCGTTGATCGTGGTGTGGAACTGGATGCCGGGATCGGCCGAGGCCCAGGCCGCGTAGCCGATCTGGTCCCAGAGGTCCCGCGCCTTGATGGTCTTCACCGTCTTGCCGCTCGTGCGCGCGGTGAGCGCCCAGTCCCTGTCGGCTTCGACGGCGTTGAGGAACTCGTCGGTGACGCGCACCGAGTTGTTCGAGTTCTGGCCCGCGACGGTGAGATAGGCCTCGAATCCCAGTCGGTGTCGTAGATCGGGAACTCGATGTCGGTGTAGCCCTGCTTGGCGAACTGGATGACGCGCAGGATGTAGTTGCTCGGCACCTCGTCGCGCCGCGCTTCCTTGATGGCGCGCTTCAAGGCCGGGTTCTTCGCCGGATCGAAGCAGGCCTCGCCCTCGCGCCTCGCAGTTGACGCAGGCCTTCATCACCGCCTTGAGGCGCCGCTGGCAGATGCGCGAGCCGGTGACGAGCGCCGCGACCTTCTGCTCCTCTTTCACCTTCCAGCCGATGTACTCCTCGATGTCCGGATGATCGACGTCGACGACGACCATCTTGGCGGCGCGGCGCGTCGTGCCGCCGGACTTGATCGCGCCCGCGGCGCGGTCGCCGATCTTGAGGAAGCTCATGAGGCCCGACGAGCGCCCGCCGCCCGAGAGCTTCTCGTTCGCCCCGCGCAGGCTCGAGAAGTTGGAGCCCGTGCCCGAGCCGTACTTGAAGAGGCGCGCTTCGCGCACCCACAGGTCCATGATGCCGTTCTCGTTGACGAGATCGTCCTCGACCGACTGGATGAAGCAGGCGTGCGGCTGCGGATGCTCGTAGGACGAGGCCGAGACGCGTGAGCTTGCCGGTCTCGTAGTCGACGTAGTAGTGGCCCTGGCCGGGGCCGTCGATGCCGTAGGCCCAGTGCAGGCCGGTGTTGAACCACTGCGGCGAGTTGGGCGCGCCCATCTGCGCCGCCAGCATGTAGCGGTGCTCGTCGAAGAAGGCCTGCGCGTCCTCCTCGCTCGTGAAGTAGCCGCCCTTCCAGCCCCAGTAGGTCCACGTTCCGGCGAGGCGGTCGAAGACCTGGCGCGCGTCGCTCTCGCCGCCGAAGCGCTCCTTCTCGGCCAGCCCTTGAAGCGCCCGCTCATCGGCGACCGAGCGCCACAGCCATGACGGGACCTGTGTCTCTTCGAACTTCTTGAGTCGTGCCGGGACGCCGGCCTTGCGGAAGTATTTCTGGGCGAGGATGTCGGCTGCGACCTGGCTCCAGGTCCTCGGGAACCTCGAAGCCGTCGAGGCGGAAGACGACCGACCCGTCGGGGTTCTTGATCTCGGATGTGGCGCGGCGGAACTTGATGCTCTCGTAAGGAGATCTGCCCGCTTGAGTGAAGCGCCGTGTAATCTTCATGTATCCCCCGGTTCGGTCGGGAGCGCGTAAGCAGAAGGGATCGCCGCCCTGGTCTTGATGATGCGGGGCCTACGTCGGACATCCGGCGCCGCGTTGCGTTTCTTGAGCTGAATTCAGACGCTACGAACGACGCGGAACGCGTCTCCGAGACCGCACAATCCCCCTGACCTGTCGCGAAGGCTTCGCGCCTCGGCCCTATACTTCGATGCTGTCGGGGAACTCGGAGAACGTGACTGGAAGAGCCTCGAGGCCGCGCAAGAACGACACGCTGCGCCGCTCTCGAACTGGATTGAACGTAGGATGATTCGAGCGCGCCGTCACGAGCCCTTGTGGGTGGTAGATCCCACCAAGTACTAGATCTAGTGGTGTTGGTAATTTGGGGATTGACTTGCTGGAAGGCCAGGAATTGCGGCGCTTTCTGCGGCCGGCCTTCTGCGGAGGGGGTGTGGAGAAGTGCCATACCGCGCCCTCGAGCAGCCTGTCTCAAGGAGGCTATTCCGATTCCGATGGTCACAGATGTTGCAAATGTGTCGCGATCATCAGGCCGCTGGACTTGGCCGTCGGCTCCGCGCTAATCCGGACCATGAACAAGCGATGCGAGATGCTGCGGGGGTGCTTGCAATGGGCTTGCTGAGCGAGATCTTTTCCTGGTGGGGCGGCAACACCTGGGGCACGCGGATTACGATCGCGCGCCAGGGCCGGTTCGTCGGCATGGACGATCACGGCAACAGCTACTACGAGCAGAAGGAAGGCGTGGGCCCGGTCGGACCGCTTGGCCGCCTGCGCCGCTGGGTCACCTACAAGGACCTGGCCGATCCGTCCAAGGTATCGCCGGATTGGCACGGCTGGCTGCACTATACGGTCGACAAACCTCCCACCGTCGAGGGCTACACGCCGCGGCCCTGGGAGAAGCCGCACCGGCCGAACATGACCGGCACGCGCGACGCCTACCGGCCGCAAGGCTCGATCGTGGGCCAGGGCCGGCGCCCGAAGGCGACCGGCGACTACAGACCCTGGCGGCCGAGCTGAGCAAAGGCCGCCACGGCCGGCGCCACCGTTGGCGGCGAGAGTCGATGGAGCGCTCACGGCGCGCGAGGATGAGGAGCGGTGAGCTGACACACGTCGATCGGCTGCTGAGAGAGAGCTTGGGGCTTGGCCGCCATTGCGCTCGCCTGCCAGCTCGCGGCGTTGCCCGCATTGGCCGAGCGCAACGAGAACGGCATCGCGGTGTTCTCGGCCCTCGACAAGGTCACGGCCACGATCAAGAAGCTCGAGGTCAAGCTCAACGAGACCGTGCAGTTCGGCTCTCTCAAGGTGACGCCGCGCGTCTGCTATTCGCGCCCCTCGACCGAGCAGCCGAAGACGACATCCTTCGTCGAGGTCGACGAGGTGCAGCTCGACGGCACCGAGAAGCGCATCTTCTCGGGCTGGATGTTCGCCGAGAGCCCTGGCCTCAACGCGGTCGAGCACCCCGTCTTCGACGTCTGGCTGACGGAGTGCCAGAAGCCGAAGAACATTGCGCAAAGAAACCCGCAGGCCCCCGCGGCGCCAGGAGCGGCGGCCGCACCGGGCGCCGAGGAGTTGCCACCGCCCGACGATCAATCGCTCGAGCCGCGCCGCCGCGTGCGCCGCTGAATTGACCGAGTCCGGGCGGAGGTGGTCCGCACACGCAGTCAAATGATGGCAACTTTTCAAGCCACAGGAACGGAGCGCCGCAGGCAGATGCTTCGCGGATCAAGCGGCTAATGGAGGCGCCACGTGTCCTCCGAGCGTCCGTGCACCTTTGCCAATTTTGATGCGCTTCGAAGCCCGCATCGCTGGCGCCTCGAGAAGCCACCAAAAGATGGCTGCGCACACGATTGACACAGCGAGCGCCAGCAATGAGACGCAAAGCTCCGGCACCGCCCCGTCGACGACGCGCTTACCAAGGTTCACGATCCGGTTTCCTATGGGCAAATGGGCGAGATAGAGCGAGTAAGAAATCGCGGCCAGAAAACTGAGCGCTCTCCACCTCGGGAATTCTACGAACACTATGGCCGCGACCGTGGCTAGGCCGGTGATCGCGGAGAGCGGTCCGCGGCAATATGCGAGAACCACGGTCCCAATTGCGACGACGAGCAGAGCTGATGCCGCCCCGCTGATGCCAACGAAGTAACGAACCCCGGCGATCCCGACCAAAAAGAAAAAGATGCAGGGCAAGAAGTTGCCGGTCAGGTGGTAGGCGGCTGCGGATATGACAAAGAACACTGCTGCCGTCGCTGCAATAGGCAGCCGGGCGAGAATTGGCCAAAGAAGTCCCGCGCCGATGTAGAACATGAACTCGTACGCGAGGGTCCAATAGACGCCGCTGACCCACGAGTGGCCGGTGAAGGGGACCAGGTAGAGGAAATGCGCCGCGATCTGTTCCGGCGCAAAGGACGGCACTTGACCCGCAAACCCCGGTGTGCGGGCCGCGAGCTCCCAAAGCACAACAGCCAGGATAATGCTCGCGAGATAGGGCGGCTCAGAGTCGAATCAAGCGCCGCACCATGAAGCGGCCGAAGTCTCTGATCGAGTATGCGGACGTGTGCAGCGAGTAAGGGATTATGAAGCCTGAAATGACGAAAAACACATCGACGCCGTGGGCACCGAGGCCACCCAGGCTCACCACCCAATGCGGGTTCGTCCAGGAAAAATGCGACCAGGCGACGGCTAAAGCAGCCAATCCGCGAAGAGCCTCGACAGTATAGAGCCGATGATCGAGCTGGGTCACGCAATGCTCCCGAGTTGAGGCATTGCAGGCCTAACTTTGAAGGCAAAAATTTTAGAATCAAAAGAAGCCTGCACTCCAGCGCTAGCTGAGCAACGGCTTTCCCTCAATCATTGACTGCGCAGTGGATCAGTTAGGTCACAGCCGGCATGAGTTCGACTGAACAGAGCTGCCACTGCGCTGTGGGATCGCTCCGAGGGACAACAGCTCGCCGCCGCGTACGCCGCTGATCGACCCTTAGCGTTCTAGTCGTCGGCGCCCGCGAGATAGCGCTTGAGCTGGCGGAACATCACCTCGAACTGCGTGCTCGCGCCCTGGCAAAGGCTGCACTCCGCGACATGCTCGGCGAGGGCGGCCTTCTCGTCCTCTGTCAGCGCGCGCTCACGGGCGTCGCTCACGAGCCACGTGGTGTCGCGGCAGGTGATCGGCCGGGCCGGCGGATTTCTTCATGGTGTCCGGTCCCAAGTGACGTCGAGACATGCGCGCAGCTGCATCCGCGCGCGCCAGAGCAGAATCCGCAGATTGCCGGCGTTGACGCCGAGATCGGCGCAGATCTCGGACGTGTCGAGCTCGAGCCATTCGCGCATCAGGAACGCGCGCGAGGTGCGCGGCGGAAGCCGTGTCAGGCAGGCCTCGAGCACCTTGAAGAAGGCCTGCTGCTCGGCTGCGGCCTGCGGGTCCGTCCAGACGTCCTTGGGATCGGACCAGCATCCCGCCTCGTCGAACAGGGGATCGAAGCTCGACGCATCGAACTCATCGTCCGGGCTGCGCTCGGCAATCGCGATGCGCATTTGCCGCGACTGAGACCGGAGAGCATCGAGAACCTTGTAGCGCAGGATCGAGATGAGCCAGGTCTTCACGCTGGCACGCCCCTTGAAGCCCGAGCTTCCCTCGATCGCGGCCAGGAGCGTTTCCTGCACCGCATCGTCTGCAGACGCCGCATCGCGCAGCTGGAGCAGGGCGAGTCGGTAAAGCACGGGCCGCAGCTTCGCGGCGTCTGCGGCAATATCGATGCGTTGAGGTTTCGGTCATCGGAAAAAATAATCAGGCCCGGTCGCGTAACACAACGCCACTCTCGTCCGACTAAGTGACAGCCGTTGCCTCTGGCCCGCGATTGCCGGCCACTGGCCCCACTGGCGACAAGCCGGAGTTTGCTTTGGCTTGCGGGTTTGCACATTTCGGGAGGTAGTTACCCATGCGTATGACGTCTTTTACCCGGCGACTATTGGCCGCTCTGGCAGTGGTCGCCCTACCGGCCGCGGCAGTCGCCGACGACACCAGCCCCGACCAGCTCGTCGATGCCTTGAACAAGGTGTTCGGCGCCCACAAGGGCCAGCGCGCGGCCCACACCAAGGGCATCTGCGTGAAGGGCACGTTTACGCCAACCGCCGAGGCGCCGAACTACACCAAGGCGCCGCACTTCGCGGCCCCTGTCCCCGTCGTCGCCCGTTTCTCGCTCGGCGGTGGCAATCCCGAGGAGGCCGACAACGGCAAGGGGGCGGTGCGCGGCATCGCCCTCCACTTCGATCTCGGCAAGGGCAACGACACCGACCTCCTCATGATCTCGGCGCCGGTGTTCGTCGCCAAGATCCCCGAGCAGTTCCTGACGCTCCTGACCACCGTCGCGACCAAGGACGGCGACAAGATCAAGGCCTATCTTCGAGCCAACCCGAACTCGACGACGCCAGGGTGCCTGGCTCGGCCGCGCGCCCCGTGCCGGCGAGCTACGCCACCGTGAACTACTGGGGCGTCCACACCTTCACGCTCACCAACGCCAAGGGCGAGAGCCAGATCATCAAGTGGAAGGCGTGCCGTCGGGCGGCGAGGTCGGCCTCACCGACGACGAGGCCAAGGCCAAGGGCCCCGACTTCTATGCTGCCGAGTTCAAGGAGCGTCTCGCCAAGGGGCCGGCCACCTTCGACCTGACCGCCATTCTGGGCCAGGACGGCGACGCACTCGACGATCCGACCGTCCTCTGGCCGGAGGATAGGAAGAGCGTGAAAATGGGCACGCTCGCCATCACGGGCCTGGAGGAGGACGCCACGTCTGCAGCGCGGCATCTTCGACCCGACCAATGTCGTCGACGGCGTCGAGGGCCCCAAGGACGACAAGATCTTCCCCATGCGCTCTGAGGCCTATGCGGTGTCGTTCTCGCGCCGCGTCAACTGACGCGAACTGCGGGCTTCGTAACCCCTCACCCGCCGCTTGGCCTAGCCCTCGCGTCGACCTCTCCCTTTGGGAGAGGTGAAGCATGGGCGTTCCCTCCACCTCTCCCCGTCCATGCCGAGCATGGCTTCGCCATGACGGGGAGAGGTCGGAAGCGAGCGTCCATGCGGAACATGGCTCCGCCATGGCGCGAGTTTCCGGGTGAGGGGGCGAACGGCTTCGATCTCATCAACGAGCATCGCCCCGGCGAATTCCGGCAGGGCTTTTTTTGTGTTCCCGGTGGAACAGCCGCGCTGGGTCTGCGGTTCTAACCTTGACTTCATGACGCCGCGGCATGGACGCCGGCGGCCTGTTGACGGTGAGGACAGGGAGCATCCAATGAGCAAGCGCAGCATCGCTTATGACGCGACCTTCATGATTTTCTACATCGGCCTTTCGGCGGCCATGGTGACGCTGTCGGTCGTGCTGCTCGCCCATCTCGCCTTGGGCATCGAGTTCGGGCCCGTGCATCTCGCGGCTTCTGCGATCAACATCCTCGGCTGGTCGGTCCTGCCCTTCGCTCCGCGCCTCTACAAGTCTCTCATCGGCCAGAGCTTCTCCTGGCGCACGAACGGTGTATTTGACGGCGAGACAGCCTAAGCTACGCACCACACTAAAGATCTCCGGCCACGAAGCTGCTCCTCAGGCACCCTGAGCGAGCAGCTTCGCTTTTGGGCACCGACCGACCGAAGCGCTACGCCCAACGCTGTCTCAGCGCACTCTCGATGCCATCGCCATAGTCATCGTAGCGGATGACCGAGATGCGTCCCGTGCGCTCTCCCTTGAGGAGCTCCGGCGTAAGACCCGTCTCGAGATCGCGCTTCAGGATGAGGGTGTAGCGGCGCTCCGTCCCCTCGAGATGGCCGATCTCGCGGCGCAGTGCCGCCGTCGGCTCGTCGGCATAGATGACGATCTCGCGTGCCGCGCTGGATAGCGCGAGAAACATGCCCCACCAATCTCCGGCAATGACCGTGACGTCGCGCACGTCCAGTCCGGCAAGATCGCCGCGTTTGGCGGGCGTGAGATACGCATTGCCGAGCATCACTGTTGGCATGCTGCGCGAGACGGCGCGTAGCACGCGGCACTGGAGCGACCAGCTGTTGTCGTGGTGCAGGAGTTGCTCTGCGGGCACGCCGACATGCATGCCGGCCATCTGCGAGTAGACATGCACCTGTTCGAAGATCGCGGCGTTGTGCTGGTCGGTCTCCTCCGCGGTGGCGCCCTTGTGCTCGCCCTCGAAGCTGCGCAGAAACAACACGAATGGCCGTCCGCTCGCGGCGAGAGAAAGTGCCCAGTCCGTTGCCTCGCTCTCCTCGCGCAGATGGCCGAGGACTTGCTCGGCCGTCCGCAATTCGTCAGCTCCGAAGATCACCGATACGAGCACGCCGCTAAGACCTGCGAGTGCGCCGATGCAGAGGACTATAGCTATGAGGTTCCAAAGCTGACCGGGCTCGGTCGTGGCGCTTAGGATGATTGCGGCAGCCAGGGTACAGAGCAGGAGAAGCACCAGATGCCCTCGACGGCGCGAGGCGCTTTCGAGCTGTGCGATGAGCGCTTCCAGATCGGCAGCCGCAATCGACGGCCCCTTAACGTGCATCAGGTGTTTGACGGTCGGGATCGTCTTATGCGGAGCCGGCATGACCGCAACCCTATGCTTGCCCCGCGAGCAGCTTCGCCGCTTTGGGGGCGAAGTAGGTGAGGATTCCGGCGGCGCCCGCGCGCTTGAAGGCGATGAGGCTTTCCATCATCACCTTGTCCGTGTCGAGCCAGCCGCGCTCGGCGGCCGCCAACAGCATCGCGTACTCGCCCGACACCTGATAGGCGAACGTCGGCACCTTGAATGTCTCGGATACGCGCCGCACGATGTCGAGGTAGGGCATGCCGGGCTTGACCATCACCATGTCCGCGCCCTCGGCGATGTCGAGCCCGACCTCGCGCAAGGCTTCGTCCGAGTTCGCCGGATCCATCTGGTAGGTGCGCTTGTCGCCTTTCAGTAGCCCGCCCGATCCCACCGCATCGCGGAAGGGCCCGTAGAACGCGCTCGCGTACTTCGCCGCATAGGCCATGATCTGCGTATCGGTGTGCCCCGCCTCTTCGAGCGCGCTCCTGATTGCGCCGACGCGCCCGTCCATCATGTCGGACGGCGCCAGGATGTCGGCGCCCGCCGCCGCCTGCACCAGTGACTGGCGCACGAGCGCGGCAACCGTCTCGTCGTTGACGATCACGCCGTCTCTGATGAGCCCGTCGTGGCCGTGGCTCGTATAGGGATCGAGCGCAACGTCGAGGATGACGCCGAGGTCGAGACCCGCCGCCTTGACCGCGCGCGTTGCGCGGCAGACGAGGTTGTCGGCATTGAAGGCTTCGCGTGCGTCGTCGGTTCTGAGCTTCGGATCCGTGTTGGGAAAGAGCGCGATCGCCGGTATGCCGAGCCGCACCGCGTCCCGCGCCGCTTCGACCACGAGATCGACAGAGAGCCGCTCGACGCCCGGCATCGAGGCGACGGCCTCGCGTTTGCCTTGGCCCTCGATGACGAACAGCGGCCAGATGAGGTCGGCCGCCGAGAGCCGGTTCTCGGCGACGAGGCGGCGCGACCAGCCGGTGCGGCGGTTGCGGCGCAGGCGCACGGCAGGGTACTTGCCCTCGCTCGCCGAGCTTTGCTTGGTGTCGTCGGGTGCGGTCATGAATGGCGCCGGAGTTCCGCTCGGTGAGAGTTCGAGGGCGACAATCTCTCGCCTCGGCCGCCTTTGCACAAGCCGCAGCTGAAAACGGCGTTACTCGCAGATCTTGGTGAGCTTCCGCTCCGCCATGTCGACATGGAAATGGTTGCGGTGCGCTTCGTTGGCTTCCGGGCCGAGCGTCGTGCCGAATATGCGGCAGGCGGCGATGTGGGCCTCGTGCAGGAACCGCGATACTGCCGTCCGCGGTGGCGGTGGCGATACGGAGCCGGTTTCAATAGGGTTCGCCAGCGCAGACTTGTCGCCGGGTTTTGCATCCTTTGCCTTTGCCGGCTTGGCCCCGGCGGTCTCGGAAGGCTTTTCGTCTGCACCGGCTTCCCCGTCCTTGGGACCGCCGAGGCGGCGCGGCGCAAGGCCCATGGCAGACCGCGTGTCGTCTGATTGGGCGTCGTCATTTGGCTTGGCGCCCGGCAAAGTGACCGTGAGCTTCGACAGGCCGTCGATGATCGTGGTCTTGGCGATGCCGCCTGCCGGCGCGCCGCTTGCCATCGGCGTTGCCGCAGGGGGCGTCTGTGTCTTGTCTCCTGCCGCCACCGCTTTCGGATCGCGCAGATTGTCCTGAGCCTTCTTTTCCGCCTCGAGACGCGCAGCGTCCGCCTTTTTGGCTTCAGCCTCTGCGGCGGCCAACTTTTTCAGGACATCACGCCGTGTCTGGCCCCACTCCTCGAGGACATAGGCCGTCTTCGCATTCGCCGTGATGAAGCCGCGGATGTCGAGCGCGTTGGCCTTGCCGTGCTCGGAGAGCTTGTTGGCGACGCGGCCGTACGCGCGCCGGCACGAGTAGTCGCTCATCGCATCTATTCTGACGATGTCGGCCCCGAGATGCTTGCGCGCCAAGGGCTGCAAGTCGCCCTTGAGCCACTTGGAGAGGCCGGCGACCATGTCGCAGGTCATAAGCGCCGGTGGCGAGAGCGCGACCTCGGGGTTCTTGCCGATGCTGACGAGGCGGACGGGTGCCGGCGCGCCGCATTCGCCCTTTCGGAAAGGCGCCTCGGGCACCGTGACGGCGTCGAGCCCCTTGAGGAGCTGTGTGCACCGCGCCTTCGCCAGCTCGATCTCCTGCGCCGGCCATTCTGTCACCTCGCCGGGCTTCTTGGCGGCGGTGGCGGCTTTGGTTGCGGTGTCCGGATTTGCAGGACCCGCGTCCACCTTTGTACCGTCCTTGGCGCCATTGGTCTTGCCGGCCTCAGTGACGGGCCCGGGCTGCGCCTTGGCATCGGCCGGCTTCTTGTCGTTGCCGGCCTGAGGTGCCGGCACCGCAGCCGCATCTTTCTTGCCGTTCGCGGCCTCGTACGATTTGCCGGCAGTCCCGTAGACTGGCTTTGGTTTCCGGACCGGCAGCGGCGTATCGACTTCAACAACGTCCTTGCTCGCGCTCTCGCCGCGCGCAGCGGATGTTGCCACTTCTCCGCCGACGCTATCGGAGCCGCGCTTCTCCCCGCCGGTTGTTTTCGATGTGGCGAACTTCGGCTTGTTGGAAGGCGCGAGCAGCGCGTCGGCCGCGGCCTTGCTAGCCAGAGATGCGCCGATGCTGACGTCACGGGCGATCGTGTCGAGCGCTTTGGAGGCCTGATTGACGCTGAGCGCTTCTTCTGCGCACGCAATCGCGGAAGCACTCGCGCAAAGGATGATCGCAACGCCGATCCGCAACCGGTTCATTGAACAGCTTTCCTCGCCGTAGAATTAGGACCGGCCGCGCTTCGCACGTCGCAAAACGATAACGACGGCGAATTGAGTTTAGTTTCATCTCTACGATGCGCGTTGTATAGCCGCAAAAATGTGGCTGCGAGCGCTTGGCACCGCGTCGTTGACAGGTAAATAGAGGCCGTGGACTGACGATCAGCCGCGGGCTTTTTGGGGGGCGAGTTGATGAGCGACGCGGCGGGCGAGGAGCTGAGAGCCGTGATCGACGGCTCGATGGCGCTGGTCACGCTCGATCGCCCCAAAGCGCTCAACGCTTTGACCAGTGATATGCGCGCCCGCCTCTCCAAGGCCTTGTGGTCGGCGGCTCGCGACCCGCAAGTCTACGCCGTCGTCATGGAGAGCACGAGCCCGAAGGCGTTCTCGGCGGGCTCGGACGTGCGCGAGGTCGTGGCCTGGGGCCGCGAGGACATGGCGCGCGCCAGGCGGGCGTTTGCCGACGAGTACACCTTGAACTGGCAATGCGAGTGCTTCTCCAAGCCCACGATCCCGCTGATCAACGGCATGGTGATGGGCGGCGGCGTTGGCATCACCATGTTCGGCACCCACCGCGTCGCGGGAGAAGGCTATCGCTTCGCGATGCCCGAGACGCAGATCGGCCTCTTTCCCGATATCGGCATCTGCCACGTCTTCGCGAAGCTCGAGCGGCATATGGGTCTCTACCTCGGCCTGACGGGCCGCACCATCGGGCGCGCCGATGCCTACGCGCTGGGTCTCGTGACGCATTGCATTGCGTCGGGCCACTTCGACGCCATCAAGGCCGACATCAGAGATGCCTGGCCAGTCGACCCCGCGCTCGATGACCGCCACGAGGACCCGGGTCCGCCCGAGCTCGCGCCCTATGCGACTGTTATCGACGAATGCTTCGACGCGCCGAGCGTGGAGGAAATCGTGCGGCGTCTCGAGGCAGTCGCCGGCTCGGCGCGCCATTGGGCGCAAGACGTCGTTGCCGACTTGCGCCGCCGCTCGCCGCTCTCGCTCAAGATCACGCACCGCCACATCTGACGAAGTCGAAGGCCCGCGATCTGCGCGAGACGCTACAAGTCGACTACCGGCTCGCCTGCCGTGCGCTCGAGGGCCACGACTTCTATGAAGGCGTGCGCGCCGCGCTGATCGACAAGGATGGCAATCCGAGCTGGCGCCCCGCGCGTCTCGAAGACGTGACAGAGGAGATGGTCGACGCCTGTTTCGCGTCCCTCGGAGCCGATGAGCTCAAACTTGCAACGCGCCGCGATATGCAGGAGCTGCGCGCGTGATCCTGCAACTCTGCTGGCATTAAGATGCCGCCGGCGCGAGGTCA
This sequence comes from uncultured Alphaproteobacteria bacterium, assembly GCA_963821565.1. GTDB lineage: Bacteria > Pseudomonadota > Alphaproteobacteria > Rhizobiales > Hyphomicrobiaceae > Hyphomicrobium_C. The sequence continues at coordinate 641,300 of CAWGEK010000001.1, read as the reverse complement.
GGCGCAGCGCAAAATGACGCCGCCGCTTACGCGTTATTTACCATTGCTATTGAGCCAATTTTTATCGGTCTCGGGTAGCCTCTCCTCAGAACCGGAAAACCGGTCGCGTCAAACAGGCAGTGAGTGAGGCAGGGTTATGTCATTGGCAGTCAACGCCGCGCGCCCCCGTGCGCCGGTGGACCAGGATCCTTCAATCGGCACGGAGTACGTTCAGGCACTTCATCTCATCGAGCGGCTGCATCATCTGCTCCTCGACGTGATCAAGGACGAGTTCGATCGTCTGGGCACTTCCGATCTCAACAGCGTGCAGGCGCTGTTGCTCTACAATATGGGCGACAACGAGCTGACCGCCGGCGAGCTGAAGAGCCGCGGCTACTATCTCGGCTCGAACGTCTCCTACAACCTCAAGAAGCTCGTCGAGATGGGCTACATCGACTACGAGCGCAGCGAGTCCGATCGCCGGAGCGTGCGCGTGTCGCTGTCGGCCAAGGGCAAGGCCGCCTCCGAGGTCGTGCGCAAGCTCTACCAGCGCCAGCTCGGCTCGGTCGAAGCCGTGGCCCAGGTGACGGCGGACGACTTCCGTGGGCTGAACAAAGCGTTGGCCCGCCTCGAGCGCTACTGGACGGACCAGATCCGTTTTCGCCTCTAGATCTTAGGCTAAAGAGGTCCCGTTCGGGGTCGCGGCCACGGTCGCGGCCCCGAACGCATTGTGGCATCCGCGCATCACCCTGAATTGCGTGGAGCAAGCCGCCTTTCTGTCTTTTCAAGATCATGCGAATGTCGCACCGTTGCTGGAACGGCGCCGAGCAGGGCTGTCCGGCAGGTTCCTGTTGTCACACGCCGGCAGCGGGATGTGAGTTCCCCGCTCGCAACAAGATCCCGGCAACGGGTATATTTGTAGTTTCCTATCCGCGTGACGAAACGGGTCTTCGGGCTGGCGGGGTGCTCATGGCGACACGGCATGTAGATTGCGCTTCTTTCGCGCGCAGGTCGGGCTGTGCTGCAGTCATGGCTGCCTGCCTGACACTTACGATTGCCACTGGCGCCTACGCTCAAGACGACTCCTACGGCCAGATCCAGTTCGGGCCCGTCGGTGGCAGCGGCCCAGTCAGTGATCTGCAACAGGACCGCCAGTTCATCCGCGACTACGAGGGCAATCCGGAAGCGGGCGTCCCCACGCTGGCGATGGCCAACATCGAGGCCACCAAGAACGCGATTAAGCGTTACGGCGATATCGTTGCCGCCGGCGGCTGGAAGACGGTCCCGGACGTCACCTTCAAGCCCGGCGAAACGCACTTCGCCGTGGTGATCCTGCGCGACCGGCTTCTCGCGTCCGGCGAGCTCACCGAGGACTTCCGGCGCCGGCGAGACCTACGACACGCCGACCGTCGAAGGCGTGAAGCGCTTTCAGGCCTCGAATGGATCTGACGCCGACAGGCAAGGTGGATCAGGCGACGGTCCACGCCCTCAACATCCCGGCCGAGGCACGCCTGAAGCAGCTCAAGAATAATTTGACGCGGCTGACCGAGATGGCCGGCGTCGTCCGCAATCACAAGAAATACGTCATCGTCAACATTCCGGCGGCACAGGTCGAAGCGGTCGCCCTCAATCGCGTGATCACGCGTCACGCGGGCGTCGTCGGCAAGCCCGATCGCCCGACGCCGCTCTTGCGCTCGACGATCACGGAGATGAATTTCAATCCGATCTGGCGCCTGCCGCCGACCGTGATCGACAAGGATCTCATCCCGCAGGGCCGCGAATTGCAGGCGGCGGGCAAGAGCGTGCTCGTCAAGATGGGCATCGATGCCTACGACGGCTCGGGCAAGAAGGTCGACCCCGAGAAAATCAACTGGTCCTCGAACCAGCCCAAGTCGCTGTCCTACCGCCAGCAGCCGGGCAAGGAGAACCCGCTCGGATTCGTGAAGATCAATTTTGCGTCGGGTGAATCTGTCTACATGCACGACACGCCGTCGGGCACGCTGTTCGGGAAGAATTTCCGAGCAGCCAGCTCGGGATGCATCCGCGTCCACAACATCGAGCGCCTCGCCTATTGGCTCCTCGGCCAGAACGACGGCTGGGACGAGGACCAGATCAAGGAGATCAAGGCCTCAGGCAAGCGCCTCGACGTCAGGCTGGCAACCCCCGTTCCGCTGTACTTCGTTTACATTACCGCCTGGGCGACCGAGGACGGGGCGGTGCAGTTCCGGCGCGATCTTTACGGCAAGGATGGCGTCGGCGAGGCCGCTGCGACGTATTGATCCGGCGCCGGCTTGACCCCAATCAAGACCAACGCCCCGGTTTGCAGGGCACAAATGGAAACCCGTTGCCGCCTTGTCGCCATCGTGCCTCGAAGGGGCCGCGCTGAGTTGCTATATGGACTTCGAGGCGGCTGGTAAACTCCCGGAAACCGGTTCGGTACGTAGATTGCGCTGACCCCGCGACATAAGGTCGGTTGATCCGCCAGCCTGCGCGTTGGATTGTAATGGCCAAATGGCAACAAGCCAGTTGGCAAAGAAAAAGGCACCGAGGGGACGCTTGATGGACTACGCGACGCATTTCAGGTCCGCGCTGGACGCCATCCGGCGTGAAGGCCGCTATCGCGTATTTGCCGACGTCAAGCGCGAGCGCGGCGCCTATCCGAAAGCAGAGCGTTTCACGGCCGACGGCGCCAAGCCCGTCGTCGTTTGGTGCTCTAACGACTATCTCGGCATGGGCCAGCACCCGGCCGTGCTCGCCGCCATGCATGAGGCGATCGACACCGTCGGCGCGGGCTCGGGCGGCACGCGCAACATTTCCGGCACCACGCACTATCACGTCGAGCTCGAGGCCGAGCTCGCGGACCTCCACGGCAAGGAGGCCGCTCTTCTCTTTACGTCGGCCTACGTCGCCAACGACGCCACGCTTTCGACGCTCGTCAAGCTGCTGCCGGGCTGCGTCGTCTTCTCGGACGAGAAGAACCACGCCTCGATGATCGAAGGCATCCGCCACGGGCAGGGCGAGAAGCGCATCTTCCGCCACAACGATCTCGGCGACCTCGAGGCCAAGCTCAAACAGTTTCCGCTGGCAAACGCCGAAGATCATCGCCTTCGAGAGCGTGTACTCGATGGACGGCCACATCGCGCCCATCGGCGCCATCTGTGACCTCGCCGAGAAGTACCACGCGCTGACCTACCTCGACGAGGTGCACGCTGTCGGCATGTACGGCCCCCGCGGCGGCGGCATCGCCGAGCGCGACGGCGTCATGGGCCGCGTCGACATCATCAACGGCACGCTCGCCAAGGGCTTCGGCGTCATGGGCGGCTACATCGCCGGCACGCGCGACCTCTGCGATGCCGTGCGCTCGTTCGCGCCGGGCTTCATCTTCACGACCTCGCTCGCTCCCGCCATCGCCGCAGGCGCGCTGGCCAGCATCCGCCACCTGAAGGTGAGCAGCTTCGAGCGCGCCCGCCATCAGGAGCGGGCGCGGACGTTGAAGCAGAGGCTGACCGCGGCCGGCTTGCCGCTGTTCCAGAACCAGAGCCACATCGTGCCCGTGCTGATCGGCGATCCCGTCCACTGCAAGCAGGTGACCGACGCGCTCCTCGAGCACTACGGGATCTATGCGCAGCCCATTAACTATCCGACCGTGCCCCGCGGCACCGAGCGGATCCGCCTGACGCCCTCGCCGCAGCACACCGACGCGCAGATGGACGACCTCGTCGCCGCACTCTCCGAGCTCTGGGCGGCCTGCCCGGTGGCTCAGGGCAAGCCCACCAAGCTCGCCGCCGAGTAGGTCTGCCGGCGCATCCCCCTGTGATCGGCCGAAGTTTTGCGGCCGTATGGCCGAGGCCCCTCGCAGTGCTGCGTAGCAACGTCGCGCGTGACGCACTTTCTTGTTGCGCGCTCTTGGGCCATGGTATTTCCCATGCGATATTCCGGCGGCGCCCTGGTCGCACGCGCCGCCGCTGCCCCATCCCTATCCGTCACACCAGAGCCGCTACCAGCGAGGAACCCCAATGTTCAAGTTGAAGGCCCGTAAGAGCCCCACGTCGCGCTTTTTCACCGCACGTCTCGCCGAGACGGATCCCGAGGTTGCCTCCGCGATCGACAAGGAGCTCGGCCGCCAGCAGGACGAGATCGAGCTCATCGCCTCGGAGAACATCGTATCGCGGGCCGTTCTCGATGCGGCGGGCAGCGTGCTCACCAACAAGTATGCCGAGGGCTATCCGGGCAAGCGCTATTACGGCGGCTGCCAGTTCGTCGACATCGCCGAGCAGCTTGCGATCGACCGCGCCAAGAAGATCTTCAGCTGCGGCTTCGCCAACGTGCAGCCGAACTCGGGCTCGCAGGCCAACCAGGGCGTGTTCAATGCGCTGATCCAGCCGGGCGATCCGATCCTCGGCCTGAACCTCGCCCACGGCGGCCATCTCACTCACGGCGCGACCGTCAACCAGTCCGGCAAGTGGTTCAAGGCCGCTCACTATCAGGTGCGCCCCGACACGCATCGCGTCGACATGGACGACGTGCGGAAGATCGCGCAGGAGCACAAGCCGAAGATCATCATCGCCGGCGGCTCGGCCTATCCGCGCCAGTTCGATTTTGCAGCCTTCCGCAAGATCGCCGACGAGGTCGGCGCCTATCTCATGGTCGACATGGCGCACTTCGCCGGTCTCGTCGCGGCCGGTGAGCATCCGAGCCCGTTCCCGCACGCTCACGTCGTCACGACGACGACGCACAAGACGCTGCGCGGCCCGCGCGGCGGCATGATCCTCACCAACGACGAGGATATTGCCAAGAAGATCAACTCGGCGATCTTCCCCGGCATCCAGGGCGGCCCGCTCATGCACGTCATCGCCGGCAAGGCGGTTGCCTTCGGCGAGATCCTGCAGCCCGAGTTCAAGGCCTACGCCAAGCAGGTCATCGCCAACGCCAAGGCGATGGGCGAGGTTCTCGTCAAGGACGGCTTCGCGCTCGTCTCGGGCGGCACCGACACGCACCTGATCCTCGTCGACCTGCGCCCGAAGAAGCTCACCGGCAACATCTCCGAGAAGGCTCTGGGACGCGCCCACATCACCTGCAACAAGAACGGCGTGCCGTTCGATCCCGAGAAGCCGATGGTGACGTCGGGCATTCGTCTCGGCGCGCCCGCCGGCACCACGCGCGGCTTCGGCGAGGCCGAGTTCCGCGACATCGGCCGCATGATCGCCGAGGTGCTCGACGGCCTCGCCAAGAACGGCGAAGCCGGCAACGCCAAGGTCGAGGCAGAAGATCAAGGCCGAGGCGACCGCGCTCTGCAAGCGCTTCCCGATCTATCAGTAAGCAAGGCCCCGCGCCGCCAAGGCCCGGGTCGTCATCACAACATGAGAGCGCCCGGCCGCAAGACCGGGCGCCTTTTTTGCGTTCACCGGACATGTGCGAACATATGCGCGAGGCTTGACCTCAGGGCCCGAGCGGGTTCGTGTTCCAGTCGGGATCGATGGAGCGCAGCGGCTTCTTGCGTTTCGCCGGCGGCGTAGCGGGCTCCTGAGGCGCGGCAGTGGGAATGGCACCCGTGGCCGATGGCGCGGCGGACGGATTGGTCGCCCCCGTGGCCGGCGGTGTGCCGGGCTTTGCCTCACCGGCCGCCGGAGCAGGCGCCGTCACGTTTTCAGGCGTGACGGCGGGAGCTTGCGATGGTGCCGGAGTTGCAGGCGCCGCGGCCGGCGCAGGTCCCCCCACCGGTGGTGCGGGTTGCGTGGCGCCTGCCTGCACATCCCGCGTCAGCCCGAACTCCTTCTCCAGCCGGTCGATCTGGGTCTTGAGCTCGGCCTGATCCTTGGTGCGCTTGACGATGCCGATTTGCAGCCGCCCGATCTCCTGCACCATCGAGCCGAGCTTCATAGGGTCAGTTTCCGCCATCTTGTCGCGCTGCAACTGGAACACGCGCTCCCAGTCGCGCCGCGTCTCCTCACCCATCTGCGCGTGCCTTTGGCGGAGCTGAACGAGCGTCGCTTCGGTGGCGGCGTTGGTCCGCGTCTTGAGCGTATCTTCGAGTTCCCGCACGCGATCCTTGAGGACGGCACTGTCGACGCCTTTTGAATTGGGATCGAAATAGAAGTCGCCCGTCAGCGCGGAGTGATCCCAGGGCACTTGCTGCCCGCCGGTCGCCGAGACGACGTCGTTACGGACCTCGATCATCACCGAGGTCAGGCTCTTGTCGCGCTCGGCAACGCGCTTCAGGAGCGCTTCGGCAAACGGCGAGTTGCGGCCCGTGCCGTCGAGCGCAACGTTGCCGGGCTGCGTCGAATAGGAGATGAATGTGCCGACGCCCGCGCTGATCTCGGCGAGTCCGCTGCCGATGCTCGCGGCGCGTGTGCCCATGGAGCGCACGAGGTTGCGCGTCAGGGGATTGTTGCGGCAGGCATCTAGGATGACGACGTTCGTGTTGCTCGCGCGGTTGAGCTCCATCTGCTTCAGGATGAAATCGAGACGCACGGCCTCGAACTCGACGTCACGCTCCCGCTCGAGCTTGGCATCGACCGGCACCAGGAAATTCTGCGAGGCGATCTGCAGGCCGTGGCCAGCGTAGAAAAGGAGCGCCGCTTCGGCGCTGTCGAGCGCAATCGAGAACTCCCGGACCTTGGCATCGAAGCCGCGCTTGTCTAGGTCGACCCCGAGCATGACGTCGAAGCCCAGCTCGCGCAGCTTGGCGGCCATGTCGGTGGCGTCGTTCTTGGGATTGGCGAGGGGCGTCGCGTTGACGTAGGCCGAGTTGCCGATGACGAGCGCGACGCGCTTGCCCGCGGCTGCAGGCGTGATCGCGACGAGAGAGATCAATAGCCCGAAGAGCAATCTCGGAAACACGCCACATTTCCTGAAATAGGTCCGCCACCGTTACATAGGCCAGGAATTGCGACAAAAGGGTGGTACGCGCCGCATCCCCGGCTGTCCCAGGCATCCTTGCGGGCCAGTGCATTTAACATGGGACGCAACCATTGGAAGACACGAACATTGCGGCGATCACCCTCTACAAGAGGAAAGGCTTCGAGAAGGCAGAGTCGTTGCCATGGATCGCCTACGGTGGGCGTATCGGCCCCACCAAGTGGCTGATGCTAACGAGAGCCATCTGAGGTCTTCGAAGCCGAATCCGAGACCTTCCTTCATGCGGCACTAGGACAGCTTCGTGCCCGTTGAAAAGCGCGTCCCGGCCTATCAACGCGCGCGTGATACGGCTAAGAGATGAGCACAGGGCTCGGAGAGCCCAACACCCGTCCGCTTTGTGGAGAGAGCCACACGATGCGCTGCCCCTATTGCGCGTGTGAAGACACGCAGGTCAAGGACAGCCGCCCGACCGAAGAGAACGCCGCGATCCGCCGCCGGCGCGTCTGCCCGGACTGCGGCGGCCGCTTCACGACGTTTGAGCGCGTGCAGTTGCGCGAGCTCGTCGTGGTCAAGCGCTCCGGCCGCAAGGTGACCTTCGAGCGCGACAAGCTCCTGAAATCGGTCGAGGTGGCGCTGAGGAAGCGCCCCATCGAGCCCGAGCGCATCGACCGCATGGTGTCGGGCATCGTCCGCCAGCTCGAAAGCTCGGGCGAGAGCGAGGTCTCCTCCTCGACCATCGGCGAGTATGTGATGGAAGGCCTGCGCGGCCTCGATCCCGTCGCCTACGTCCGCTTTGCCTCCGTCTACCGCGATTTCCGCGAGGCGGCCGACTTCCAGGAGGTCCTGGGCGAGATCGCGCGCGGTGATAATCCGCTGGACGCGCTCGAGGCCGGCAACGGAACGCACACCGATCTCGCCAAGAAGCATTAGCGAGCGCCCATGAGCGACGAGGCATTTGATCGTCACATGATGGCGATCGCGCTCCGGATGGCGAAGCGCGGTCTGGGAACGGCGGCGCCCAATCCATCCGTCGGAGCGGTGATCGCCGATCCGGACTTCGGCGAGTTGATCTCGCGCGGCTGGACGCAGCCCGGCGGCCGGCCGCACGCCGAGGTCGAGGCTCTTGCGCCGCGCCGGTGGTCGCGCGAAGGGCGCATACGTTTACGTCACGCTCGAGCCGTGCGCCCACCACGGGCAAACGCCGCCATGCGCAGATGCGGTGATCGCCGCCGGCGCGGCGCGCGTCGTCATCGGCATCGAGGATCCTGATCCGCGCACCGCGGGCCAGGGGATCGCGCGGCTGCGCGCTGCGGGCGTTGCGGTTGATGTCGGCGTCATGGCCGATGAAGCGCGTTTGCTGACGCTCGGCCACATCCTGCGCGTGACCGAGCGCCGCCCATTCGTTCAAGTGAAGCTCGCAGTCGCCGCAGATGGGAGCGTGCCGCGCGGCAAAGGCGGCACACCCAAATGGGTGACCGGCGAGGCGGCGCGGGCGCGCGGGCACCTCATGCGCGCCGAGGCCGACGCGCATCCTGATCGGTGCCGCAACCGTAGCCGACGATGATCCGGAGCTGACATGCCGCCTGCCGGGTCTCGAGGACCGATCGCCGATACGCATTGTCCTGAGCAGCAGCCTCGATCTGCCGCTCGGCGCGAAGCTCTGGCGAAGCGCCGCCGCGGGCCCCATATGGGTCTTCTGCGCGGCGAGCGCCGATCCGTCGCGGCGGGCAGCGCTGACGCGAGTTGGGAGCGGAGGTCATGACCGTCTCTGCCGAAGGCGGCGGCGTGAGCCTAGCGGAGACGATGGAGTTCCTGGCCGGGCGCGGCATCACGCGGCTCCTTGTCGAGGGCGGCCCGACGGTGTGGCGGCACTTCGCGGAAGCAGGGCTTCGTCGACGAGGCCGTCATGTTCCGCGCTGGCAAGCCGGAGGAAGCGCAAGGCCCGACGGCGCCGTCGCTTGAGCAGGTGTTAAGCAGGTTCCTACCAAATGCGGCCATGACCCTTGCCGCGACGCGCCGGATCGGCGACGACCATATGCATATCTTCCGCCGCATCTGAGGAACGCGTGTTTACCGGCATTATCACCCACATCGGCGAGGTGGTCGCCCGCGACGGCGGACGCTTCGCCATCCGCGCATCTCTTGATCCCGCGTCAGTCGCGATCGGCGCCTCGATCGCCTGCGACGGCTGCTGCCTGACGGTCACCACCGTGCGGCCCGACGGCAGCGGGCGCGGCCTTCACCGTCGATGTCTCGAACGAGACCCTGTCGCGGACCACGCTCGGCTCGTGGGCGATCGGCAGGCGCGTCAATCTCGAGCGCCCGCTCAAGGCCGGCGACGAGCTCGGTGGACATATCGTCGCGGGCCATGTCGATGGCGTCGCGCGCATCGTAGCGGATCAGCGAGGACGGCGCGAGCCGGCGCGTGCGCTTCGAAGTGCCCGCGCCGCTCGCGCGCTATCATTGCCGAGAAGGGGTCCGTGGCGCTCGACGGCACCTCGCTCACCGTCAACGAGGTCGAGGGATCGAGCTTCGGCGTCAATCTCATCCCCCTGACCTTGACCGAGACCACATGGGGGAGCAAAAAGCCGGGCGACGAGGTCAATATCGAGGTCGACCTGTTCGCCCGCTACGTGGCCCGCCTCATGGAGTACCGTTCGTGACCAAGAGTCTCGGCAAGATCGCCTACACGGAAGGAGCCGGATTCCTGTCCTCGACCGAGGAGATCGTCGAGGACATGCGCAACGGGCGCATGGTCGTGCTCGTCGACGCCGAGGACCGTGAGAACGAGGGCGATCTCGTCATCCCGGCTCAGATGGCGACGCCCGACGCCGTGAACTTCATGGCCAAGAACGGGCGCGGGCTGATTTGCCTCACGCTGACGCAGGCGCGCGCGCAGGAGCTGCAACTCGAGTTCATGGTGCGCTCGAAGGCGGCGCGCGAGCGCACCGCATTCACGCAGTCGATCGAAGCGCGCGAAGGCGTGTCGACGGGCATCTCCGCGCACGACCGCGCCCGCACCATCGCCACCGCCATCGATCCGACCAAGGGCCACAACGACATCGTCTCGCCCGGCCACGTATTTCCGCTCGTCGCGCGCGAGGGCGGCGTGCTGATCCGCGCCGGGCACACCGAGGCCTCCGTCGATCTCGCGCGCCTCGCCGGCCTTTATCCGGCAGCCGTCATTTGCGAGATCATGAACGAGGACGGCACCATGGCGCGGATGCCGGATCTCGTTCCCTTCGCGCAGCGCCACGGTCTCAAGATCGGCACCATCGAGGACCTGATCTCCTATCGGGCGCGTCATGATCGTCTCGTCAAGCAGGTGGCGAGGACGGCGATCGAGAGCAACTTCGGCGGCGCGTTCGACCTCTACGTTTATGCGACGACCGTCGAGCCGGTAGAGCACCTGGCGCTCGTCAAGGGCGACCTGTCGAAGCCGGGCCCCGTTCTCGTCCGCGTGCACGCCGTCAACGTGCAGGGCGATGTCCTCGGCATCGGCGAGGATGCCGCCCACGGCACGACTGTCTCCAAGTCGATGCGTGCGATCGAGAAGGAGGGCCGCGGCGTCGTCGTGCTGATCCGCGATCTGGGACCGAAGAGCGTGTCGGACTGGATCGCGCGCTTGAGCGCCCCGGCAGCCGATGCGAAAGGCATGCGCGGCCGCCGCCAGGTCGAGATCGGCGTCGGCTCCCAGATCCTGCGCGATCTCGGCGTCACCGACATGGTATTGCTGACCAACGCTCCCGCCGACGTCTACGTCGGCCTCGAGGCCTTCGGGCTTCGCATCGTCGGCACCCGAAAGATAGAATAGCGCTCATGCTCAAGAAGACCGCGAAAGATCAGCAGCACTCCTCGCGCGCCGCACATGGCGGCGTGCGCATCCTCATCATCGAGGCGCGCTTCTACGACGACATCGCCGACGAGCTCGTCCGCGGCGCCGTCGGCGAGATCGAGGCGCGCGGCGCGAGCTACGACCGCATCGCCGTGCCCGGCGCGCTCGAGATTCCGCAGGCGCTCGCCCAGGCCATCGCCGCCGAGACAATTCCGCAGACGGCCGGCAGCGGACGCTACGCCGGCGCCGTGGCGCTGGGATGCGTCATCCGCGGCGAGACCACGCACTACGAGATCGTATCGAACAACGCCAATCACTGGCTCATGGAGCTCGCCGTGCGCCACAGCGTCCCCTTAGGCAACGGCATCCTGACCTGCGAGACCAAGGAGCAGGCGCTTAGCCGCGCCCGCGGCGGCCGCGATGGCAAGGGCGGCGACGCCGCGCGCGCCTGCTTCTGCCGTCATCGAGCTCGCCCGCTTGCTCCAAGAGCAGGTCACGTGATGCGCGCGCCCAAGCACAAGAAGAAGAGCGCGAGCGGACATAACCCGCGCACTGTCGCGCGCATGGCGGCCGTCCAGGCGCTCTATCAGATGGACCTGGCCGGCACCGACGCGGCCGAGGTGATCGACGAGTTCATCGAGCATCGCTTCGCACCCGACGCCACCGGCCTCGACGCCGATGACCCGAACAATCTCGCCGGCGCGGACACGACATTCTTTGCCGAAATTCTCAAAGGCGTCGTGCGCCGCCAGCGCGACATCGATCCGCTCGTCGACCAGCAGCTCGCGATCGGCTGGCGGCTCGTGCGCGTCGATTCCATCCTGCGCGCAATTCTGAGGGGCGGCGTCTTCGAGCTGATGGAGCGCTCGGACATTCCCGCGCGCGTGACCATCAACGAGTACATCAACATCGCCAAGGCCTTCTTCGAGGCCGACGAGCCGAAGGTGGTCAACGGCGTGCTCGACCGCATCGCGCATCGCGTGCGCGCCGACGAGTTCAAGACGGAGGAGGGCTCCTGAGCCGTGGCAACGGATAAGCGCGTCGTGAGCGAGGAGGCGCTGATCCAAGGCTATCTTGCGCCGCTCGCAGCGGGCTTTCCCGGTGCCGGCGGTCTTCACGACGACGCCGCGAGCTTGAGCCTTGCCTGAAGGCGAGGAGCTCGTGCTGACGATGGACGCGATCGCCGCCGGCGTCCATTTCTTTGCCGACGATAGCGCCGACGACATCGCCTGGAAGGCGCTGGCCGTCAACGTCTCGGACTTGATCGCCAAAGGCGCGCGCCCGGTCGCCTATCTGATGTCGCTCGCCTTTCCGGAGGCACCCGAGGAGCGCTGGCTCGAAAGTTTCGCCGCCGGCCTCGGCGCCGCGCAGGCGCACTTCGGCATCGTGCTGGCAGGCGGCGACACGGACCGGCGCCCGGCGCCGCTCTCGATCACGATAACCGCGATCGGCGCTGTCCCGATCGGGCGCATGGTCCGCCGTGCAACAGCCAAGCCGGGCGACCGTCTCTTCGTCTCCGGCACGCTCGGCGACACGGCGATCGGTTTGATGCTGAGAGAGGCGCCCGAGCTCGCCGAGACATGGGGCTTGGACGCGCCTTCGGCTGCAGCGCTCGTCTCGCGATACCTGCGCCCCGAGCCACCACTCAAGCTTGCAGCGCCCGCTCCGTGAGTTTGCGTCTGCGGCGATGGATATTTCCGATGGGCTCGTCAAGGATCTCGGCCGCCTCGCGAAAGCGAGCGGCGTCCGGCGCCGTGGTGCGAGGAAGGGACATTCCGCTCTCGCCGCCGCTCCGCCGTGTGCTCGCCGTGGCACCCGAGCGCTTTCGGCGACGTCGTGACCGGCGGCGACGATTATGAGGTCCTGGCCGCCGTGCCTCCTGATCGCGGCGAGGCTTTCCGAGCATCGGCCGCGGCCGCGGGCGTGACCGTCACCGAGATCGGCCTCCTCGAGGCCGGCGAGGGGGTCCTGATCGATGACCCTCCGGACGGCCGCTGCAAATTCGAAACTCCGGGCTGGGAGCACTTTTGACTGCGACGGTCGCTCAGCTGCGAATTCGGCATGCGGCGGCATCGACGCCTCGCATGAGCATGGCTCCTTGTGTCAAGGGTTGTTAAAGGGTCTTTGTTTGGCCATATCGACTTCGTCTAGCTCTGGGCGAAGCGTGCCTCCTGATTTTCCGGTCAGCGCTTGGACAGGTTGCCGCAAATGAGAGGACTTGGGACCTGGTGATGCCGATCCGCCGCGCTTTCAGAAAGCGGCCCGATGAGGGCCGCTTCGGTTTATTGGCTCTGCTCGCGGTGTTTGCACTCTTCTTTGCATCCGCCATCTTCGACGCGCGCACTTCGGCCGCTTACGCGCAGAACGGCAACTGGTGGGAAGGCGATCCAGAGCCTTCCGCCCGGCTTCTCCGACAAGTCGCGCGCGCCTCCGTCCTCGGGCCCCCGGCAGGACACGCTCAACGACCTGCGCCCCGACGACATTCCCTGGCGCAGCGACGAGATGCTCGCCGCCATCGAGAAGGCGATCGACATCTACCAGCGCATCGTCAGCAAAGGCGGCTGGCCGACCATTCCCGGCAACCGCATGCTGCGCCCCGGCGACGACGACGAGCGCGTCGCGATCCTGCGCCGGCGCCTACGCACTCACTGGCGAGCTCGCGGGTTCCGGATACGACGACTATTCGTTCGACAGCGCACTCGAGTCCGCCGTCGTGCGCTTTCAGGAGCATAACGGCCTGCGCGCCAGCGGCCGCGTCGATCAGCCGACGCTCGCGGCACTCAACATCACCGCCGAGCAGCGCCTCGCGCAGCTGAAGCTCAACCACGGCCGCATCGCCGAGCTCATGCAGTCGCCGCCCGAGGAACGCTACGTTCTCGTCAATGTCCCGGCGTTCCAGCTCGAGGCCGTCGAGCGCTATTCCGTCGCCCTGCGCCACCGCGTCATCGTCGGCCGTCCCGAGCGCGAGACGCCATCGCTCAAGGCGATGATCAAGGGGTTGAACTTCTTCCCCTACTGGAAGGTGCCCGACAGCGTCGCCCAGCTCGACGTCATTCCGCGTCTGCAGAAAGAGCCCGACTACCTGGTGAAGGAGCAGATCCGCGTCGTCGCCGGCGACTTCAACGGCCACGAGCTCGATCCGAGCTCGATCGACTGGTTTCAGGCCAGCGCTTCGAAGATCAAGTTCAGGCAGGACCCAGGGCCTCAGAACGCGCTCGGGCTGGTTCGCATCGACATGCAGAACGAGCACGGCGTCTATATGCACGACACGCCGATGAAGCCGCTCTTCCAGCAGCGCTCCCGCCCCTTCAGCGCCGGGTGCGTTCGCGTGCAGGACGTCTTCCAGCTTGTCGAGTGGATCGCGCGCTTCGAGCCGGGCTGGGAAGAGCCGGGACGGGTGCGCGCCGTCCTCGAGCAGGGCCAGGCGCTCGACGTCAACCTGACGCGCCCTGTGCCCGTCTATTTCACCTACATCACGGCCTGGGCCGAGGCGGACGGGCAGGTCGCAGTTCCGTCCCGACATCTATAAGCGCGACGGAGCGCAGGCCGTGGCCGAGGTCGATCGACCCCGAAGCGCCGCCTCCGCCGCAGCAGGGCTTTGCGCCCTGAGCGCGCTTCGGCTCCGCTCATCTGCGACGTGCGATGGCTGAGAAGGATTGGCTCCGCGGGTAGGATTCGAACCTACGACCGATCGGTTAACAGCCGATTGCTCTACCACTGAGCTACCGCGGAATGCCTGGATTCTCAGAGAAACGCGCTCTTAGCAGATGCGCGCCAACTGAGCCAGAGTCTTAAGCGCTAATATCGCACGGAACCTGGAACGGCAAGGTACGCAATTTGCCGTCCTGACGCCCTAGGAAACACTGATCCCGTTCCGCCGCGCGGAAACGAGGAACTGGAGGCCACGGCCGGAATCGAACCGGCGTTTACGGATTTGCAGTCCGCTGCGTCACCACTCCGCCACGTGGCCACCTGGTGATTGTCGTTCCCTTCGGAGCGCCGCTATGGTTCGGCGAAGAGCACGGCATCTATCATGGAGCGCCGGACGAATACAAGGCGAGGCAGCAATGGCGGATTTCCGGGCCGCGCTCGAGCGCTGGGGGCGCGTCGCCAAGCGCGATGCCGTCGCGATCTATCTCGCCGCCCGCGACCCGCGCGTACCCCTTGCCGTCAAGGTCTTCGCGGCCCTCGTTGCCGCCTATGCCTTGTCGCCCATCGATCTCATTCCTGACTTCATACCCGTGCTCGGGTTTCTCGACGAGCTGATCCTGCTGCCGGCCGCCGTCTGGGTGATCCTGCGCTTCATCGATCCTGAGATCATCGCCGAGCACCGCGCGGCCGCGACGGAGATCGCGGCCCGGCCGGTGAGCGTATGGGGAGCCGCCGTCGTCATTGCCGTCTGGATTGCCGCAGCCGTCCTCGTGACGTGGATTTTCTGGCCGAGCTTGCGGCCGTGACGGGGCTGGTTTGAGACGGCGAGTCTGGATATGGTTCGCCGGCCTCGAGCGCGGCTGATTTGAGGAGGGCTTGGCGTGGATTTCGCGACACAACGCACGAACATGGTCGAGTCTCAAGTGCGCCCGAGCGACATCACCGATCGGCGCATCATCCGCGCCATGGCCGAAATTCCCCGCGAGCTGTTTGTGCCTCAGGCCTTGCGGGACGTGGCCTATATGGACGCCGACGTGCCGCTATCCACGGCCGGCTCCGTCGCCGGCGTGGGGCGCGCGCTGATCGCGCCGCGGATTTTCGCCAAGCTCGTCCAGCTCGCCGAGATCGAAGCCGATGACGTCGTTCTCGACGTGGGCGCGGCAACTGGTTACTCGGCGGCGGTTCTCGCCAAGCTCGCGCGAGCCGTGCTTGCGCTCGAGAGCGATGATCGTCTCGCCCGCGAGGCGAGGCGAAATCTTGCGGACCTCAAGCTTGACAATGTGAGCGTCGTCACGAGCGACCTGCCCGGCGGCCATCCGCAAGATGGCCCCTACGACGCAATTCTCATTGAAGGCGCGGTCGCAGAGGTCCCAAGAGCCCTTCTCGAGCAACTCAAGGACGGCGGGCGTCTGGTCGCCATCCGACTCTCCATCCCCGCGCAAGGCTCACTTGGCAAGTCTGTAGTCTGGAAGCGCCACGACGGTACGCTCGGCGAGAAGAGCGCCTTCGATGCTGCCGCCCCCGCATTGCCTGGCTTCGAGAAGGCGATGGAGTTTGCCTTCTGAGCTTGGGGGCCCTCGACACGGCAAAGAGAACCGGCACTCCATCCGTTCCCGAATTATCTGCAGACTTTTTCCCGCCTGCGGCGCATTCGCGCGACCCGCAATCGGGCGCCGCGCGGTGGCCGCGAGCTGGCAATATTGCGCATTCGATCAACACGTTAGACCGAAGCGATCGCTCGCTGACGGCACACGCTGTGGGTAAGATGTGTGTGAAAGTGGTCACATGCTTTGATTCACAACGAGAAATGGTCGCACGCAGCCTTCTAAGAATCGTGCCAGTCCACTACATCGGGACAGAGTTGGAAAATCTCTGCGGCCATCGATGGATAGCGCGAAGCGCACCGTGGCAGCAGAAGCGCGGTGGGAACTGGAGCGAACGGTGGTCGTTTTTGAACGCCGATTGCGCGCGATGGTAGCCGGGGCTACGGGACTGGCCGCCGTCGTGGTCTGCTGCGCGATGCCCGCCGCCGCCGAGTCTCTCAACGAAGCCCTATCGTCCGCCTATCGCTACAACCCCCGCCTCGATGCCGAGCGCGCGCGCCTGCGTGCGACGGACGAGGAGGTTGCGCGCGCCATGTCCGGCTATCGTCCGATCATCACGGGCAACGCCGACATCAACCACGTGCACACCAACACGCGGCCCGACTCTCCAGGCGAGGGCTCGACCAACCCCAAGGGCTACTCGGTCGATCTCGTTCAGCCGATATTCAGCGGCCTGCAAACCGTCAACGCGGTGAGCGAGCAGGAAGCCAACGTGCGCGCTGGCCGCGAGACGCTGCGCGACACGGAGCAGAGTGTGCTGCTCGACGCGGTCACGGCCTATATGGACGTCGTTCGCGACCAGTCAGTCGTCAAATTGCGCGAGAACAACGTCAACGTTCTGTCCCGCGAGCTAAAGGCGACCGAGGATCGCTTCGCCGTCGGCGAGGTGACGCGCACCGACGTCGCTCAGGCGCAGGCCCGCCGCGCCGGCGCCGTCTCCCAGCTCGATCTCGCGCGCGCCAATCTGAAGACCAGCCGCGCCACCTACGAGCGCGTCATCGGGCACGCACCGGAAAACCTCGCCGAGCCGCGCGGCTTCGAAAAGCTGGTTCCGAGGTCTCTCAATGAGGCGACCGAAGCCGGCACCCACCAGAACCCGGTCGTGATCGGCGCGCTCTACCGCGAGCAGGCCGCCAACTACACCGTGGACCGCATCCGCGGCGAGCTCTTGCCGCAAGTCCAGCTTGAATCGAGCTACTCGAACCGGTTCGATACCTCTCAGTTCAACGACCAGACTGAGACCACGGTCGTCACGGGGCGTCTCACGGTGCCGATTTACGAGGGCGGCGAGGTCTACGCCCGGGTCCGTCAGGCCAAACAAATTCATATCAGCCGGCTGCAGGAGATCGAGCAGGCACGCAGCGAGACCGAAGCCTTCGTGGTGTCGGCGTGGTCGGCGCTTCTGGCAACGCGTGCGCAGTTGGAATCCGACAAGGCCCAGGTCGATGCCAACACCACCGCGCTGACAGGCGTGCGCGAGGAAGAGCGCGTCGGCCAGCGCACGCTGCTCGACGTTCTCAACGCCGAGCTCGAGCTCTTGAATTCGCAGGTCAATCTGGTCACGACGCAGCGCAACCACGTCGTAGCGAACTATTCGCTATTGTCATCGATCGGCCGCCTCGACGCGCTGAGCCTCGGCGTGGCCGACACGATCTATGATCCCGAAGAGCACTATCTTGAGGTTCGCCGCAAACCGTGGGGAACCTCCATTACCCGCGGTGACGGCGGCGGTGACGGGCGCTGGGATGCCGTGGTCGATCCTGCCGGACCACAGGACGCGCCGGTAAAGTGACGCGCGGGTAGTGACGCCGCCGCGTTGACGGCGCGCCGGCACCTTATGCTCAGATCTCATCGCCGACGTGCTCGCATCACCGCCCGCGGGCGATTTGGCTCAAGATTCCGCGATAACCCGTTGAGTTAAATGCCCCGGTCGGGCTTGCACGCTGCCGGAGCACCGCCGCGCGCATCTGCGCTGTCCCCAGTTGGGGGATAGTTGCCGCGATCATTCCCGCAAGCGCGGTTCTTTGCCACACGGTTGCCCACTATGATAACTAGCCTGCGCATCGGTGGGAAAACCACATAGCTGAACAGTGCGGGAAGACTGCGTTCGCCGATCAGGGAGTGTGAAAGGCGAACGAAAGCATCTTTTTCCGTCGCCCCCTATTTCCGGCCGCGGAGTGAGTGGGCATTCGAGCGGTGGCTAACCGGTGGCGCGTGGGGCCAATGGCGTTACCTTTGGCGGGTTCGTGTAGGGAGTTGGCGTCATGGACATAACAGAAAAAAACGGCCAGCCGAGCATGGAGGAGATCCTGGCGTCGATCCGCCGGATCATCGCCGAGGAGCCATCCGGACCGCCGCCCGGCATCGAGATCGCGACGAAGGCCCTGGCCCTTCAGGCCGAGACGGCCTTCGATGAGCCCTCCGACTTCGATCTGCCTTCAATTTTTCGGACACCGGCGCCGGCACCCGAGAAGCCCGCTCTCTTTGGACGCCTGACCGACGCCATCCGCGGCGCCACGGCGTCGAGCCCGGAGCCGAGGTCCGGGCGTCCGGGCGAAGAGTTCTCGGCCGCCGATCACTCCGATCCGATCACGAACTCCGGCCGCAATGGCACGCCGTCCACCCAGTACCCTGCGCTGAGCACGCTGAGAACTGTGCGCCCAGACCATCCGGCGAGCGACGCGCGGCCCCTGGATACGGCATCGGGTGAGCAACCCAAGACGCCTCCCGCCCCGCAGACGTCGCCCGGCGGCCCGGCGGGATCATCGTCGTTCACGGGCTGGTTCGGCCGGCCTCAGGCGCCTCCGGCCGCCATTCAGGAAGAAATCAAGCGGGTCATGACCCCGTTCAAGGATATGCGCTTCCAGCAGATGGCGCACGGCGAGGAAGACCACGCCCAGAGCCACGTCCCGCAGGCACCGCAGCCGCCTCCGCCCCAGCCGGTGGCAGCTCAGCCGCCCGAGCCGGCCCGGGTCGACTTCAGCAGCATCATCCCCGCGCGTATGGATTTGCCCGGCATTCCGGCGGTCGAGGAGTATCGCTGGCCGCCTCCTGGCGCCGCCCACGCCGAGACATCTTTTGGCACGCCGCCGCGTCCAAATCATTCTGGATATCCGCCCGAGCCGCCCCGTTACACGGCCGAGCCGATCGCGCCGGCCCCCCTTAACCCCCTCGCGCCCGGGTACTTCGATCCGTCGACCGCGGGGCGCCTGCCGGGGTCTTACGACGAGCAGGTCGTGCAGTTCCGTCCGCAGCCGCAGCCACCGGCCGTCACCGGCCCGAACCCGCCGACCGGCACCATCGAGGACACGACGGCCGAGCTTCTGCGCCCCATGTTGCGCGCGTGGCTCGCTGACAATATGCCGCGCATGGTCGAAAAAGCCCTTCATATCGAGGTTGCCGAGAGCGTACGCCCGGGACGCAAGCTCCCCGGCCAGTGAAGCGTGAAAGGTTTTCTGCCCCGGCGCGCTTGCGCGATTGTGCGCGGTGGGGGCAAGCTGGTGCATGAGCTGAGATGAGGTTGTGGGGCTATTGCGTTGATCCCGTTACCGATGATCGATCTCGCATTAGTGCCACTTGAGACGGGAGCGTCTCCCCAGATAGGATTGTGCGGGGTATTGGCGGGAAGGAGATGGCATTGGGCGGCAAGGGTGGGCGATGAATAATTTCGACAAAGCCAGAGAGCCGAGCATGGACGAGATCCTGGCATCGATCCGCAAGATCATTGCCGAGGAGCCTTCCGATGCGCGGACGGACGCCGAGGCCACGCCGAGCCCGCTTTTGACGGGAACCGCTCTGCCCAACGAACGCTCCGACAAGCCGTTCCAGATGAACGATCGCCCGCGCCCCTCCCTTGATCGTCTTTCGAGCGCGCTGAAAGCCAGGGCGACCACGCCTCCCGCGCCACCGCTGGCCGGCAAGCGCCCGGTGCCGTTCAGCGTTGAGCCGCCGCCGTCTTCCTTCGTGGATGATCTCGCGGACCTTTTGGATGCACCCTTGCCGGCGCATCCCTTTGTCAATGACCGGCCCAAGCTCAGCCCGCTGGCAAACCTGACGGGCAAGGATGACGCGGACCCTATCGCTGCGCCCGTAGGGGAGGTTAGGGGGATCATTATCGACGCGGACGTCGAAACGCTCTTGGCAGGGGAGCAGGCAGACGCTCCTTCGACGGCGGCGTCTGATCATGCCGTAATGAACGGCGAGCCGGCGAGTGCGGCATCACCCGCTGCGGACGGCGTAGAAAACTACCCGCCGCCGCCTCAGCCGAGGCCCGCGCCCGTTTCACCCTGGGATGCGATGCGCAAGAAGAGCGGCTACTGGCCACCGCAAGGCGCGACCGTAAGCTCACCTGCCCCTGGGTCCTCGGGCGCCTCCGCGACGAGCGCAACAGGCGCTGTCAACGGAGTTTATGCGCCGGGCTCGGGTCCGTTCCCCTCGAAGGAGGCCCAGCAGGCCCTCAACTCGTCGGCACCGCCCACGACCGCGGATCTTGTCGCGCGCTTGCATGCCGGATTGACGGAGACGGCGAGCACGCCCGAGCCGGAGCTGCCGTCGCACATCCAATTCAGCGTGCCGCCCGGCGCAAGTGCCGCTCCGCCCATGCCGCCCTATCCCGCCCCACCCGCACCCCATCTCAACGGCACCCACACTAACGAGCCACGTACCAACGGCACGGGATACTCCCCTGTGCCGCCCCCGCCGAACAATTTCGTGCCGCCCTATTCCGCGGCACCGGCCCCCGATCCCGCGCCGATCCCGCAGGCGCCGGCCGCGGACCCGTATGCGCGTCCGCTGTCCACGGACGCGCTGATGAACGCCGCTCTCGCGTCGCTGATGAACGGCAACGCGCCGCCTCTCAACCTCGACCCCTTCGTGCGTCAGCAACCGCAGGCGGATGCAAGCCGTTATCAGCCGCCCTACGGACAGAGCAATTATTCGACCAACAATTATTCTGCGAACCCCTACGCGAGCTACGAGCCCGACCCGTCGGTCGCGGCAGCGGCCGCCTTCGACGCTCTTGCGCAAGGTCTCGCGGCATCGTCGCGCCTCGAACCGCGCCGCACCTACGATTACCAGCAGCCGGCCGCGCCGACCCCGCGGCACACGGCGCTCGTCGCGCAGCCGCTGCTCCCCGCGGTGCAGGAGGTCCATCCGCAGGCCATCCGCACGCTCGAGGACGCCGTCGCCGAGATGCTGAAGCCGCTGCTGCAGCGCTGGCTTTCCGACAATATGCCGCGCATCATCGAGCGCGCGCTGCGCTTCGAGGCCGCGAGCGGGGTGAAGTCGCCCGGCTCGCAGTGAGTGACCCCGCGCTACTGAGTGCTGATCGAGGTTCGCGCCGCCGCTCCGCCGTGCGCGGAGCCGCCGTTTTCCGCGTCTTTTGCCGTTCCTCGGGCCGCGCCAGCGATTGACAGCGCGCGAGGGGGTTCGTAGGACCGCCCGACGCCCCGACGCCGAGGAAGAAAAGACCACCATCCGCATGCTCGAGAAGACTTACCAGCCCGCCGAGATCGAGCCGCGCATCCATGACGACTGGGAGAAGGCGGAAGCCTTCAAGGCCGGCCGCGCCGACAGAGCCGGCGCGCCGCCGTACGCCATCGTCATTCCGCCGCCGAACGTGACGGGCTCGCTCCACATGGGGCACGCCCTGAACAACACGCTCCAGGACGTGCTCTGCCGCTTCGAGCGCATGCGCGGGCGTGACGTGCTCTGGCAGCCCGGCACCGATCACGCCGGCATCGCGACGCAGATGGTCGTCGAGCGTCAGCTCATGGAAAAGCAGGTTCACCGGCGCACGCTCGGGCGCGAGGAGTTCGTGCGCCGCGTCTGGGAGTGGAAGGAGACGAGCGGCTCGACCATCGTCAATCAGCTGAAGCGCCTCGGCGCCTCGTGCGACTGGTCGCGCGAGCGCTTCACGATGGGCGAGCGCGGCGAGGCGGACGACCAAATGGTCCGTGCCGTCACCAAGGTCTTCGTCGATCTCTACAACGCGGGCCTCATCTACAAGGACAAGCGGCTCGTCAACTGGGACCCGAAGTTTCAGACGGCGATCTCCGATCTCGAGGTCGTGCAGGTCGAGTCGAAAGGTTCGCTTCACGTGGGCCGCCAGGGGACCCGGAGAAGCCGTTCGACGCGGAGGCGCTCGCCAAGGTCCTGAAGAAGGACCCGTCGGGGCACATGTATCACTTCCGCTATCCGCTCGCGAACGAAGGTGGCTGGCTACGACCGCGATTACATCGTCGTCGCGACGACGCGCCCCGAGACCATGCTCGGCGACACGGGCGTCGCCGTGCATCCCGAGGACGAGCGCTATGCGGCCCTGATCAAGGCCAGGCGCGAAGGTGACGCTGCCGCTCGTCGGGCGCGAGATCCCGATCGTCGCCGACGAATACTCGGACCCCGAGAAGGGAACGGGCGCGGTCAAGATCACGCCCGCGCACGACTTCAACGACTTCGAGGTCGGCCAGCGCCACAACCTCGAGAAGATCAACGTGCTCGATGCGATCACGCGCAACTGAACGAGAACGCGCCGGAGGCCTATCGCGGGCTCGACCGCTTCGAGGCGCGAAAGCGCGTCGTCTCCGATCTCGAGGCGCTGGGTCTGCTCGAGAAGATCGAGCCGACGACGCACACGGTGCCGCACGGCGATCGCTCGAACGTGGTCATCGAGCCGTGGCTGACCGACCAGTGGTACGTGAACGCCGCCGAGCTGGCGAAGCCCGCCATCGCCGCCGTCGAGAACGGCAAGACGCGTCTTCGTGCCGAAGAACTGGGAGAAGACCTACTTCGAGTGGATGCGCAACATCCAGCCCTGGTGCATCTCGCGCCAGCTCTGGTGGGGGCATCAGATCCCGGCGTGGTATGGGCCGTCACGGGAGATTCCCCCGGGGCAGGCATATGGTGATGAGCGCGGGAAGATCTTCGTCGCGATGTCAGAAGCAGACGCGATCAAGGCCGCCGAAGATTACTATGGCCGACATGTTCGGGTTGTCTCGAACGACCAGGACTATAAGCAAGCCAATAGCAGCTACCATTCGCGACCTTGGCCAGAGGATTGGCGCCCTCCGCTGAAGCGCGACGAGGACGTGCTCGACACCTGGTTCTCGTCCGCGCTGTGGCCGTTCTCGACGCTCGGCTGGCCCGACGCAGACGCCCGAGCTCGCCCGCTACTATCCGACGAGCGTCCTCGTCACCGGCTTCGACATCATCTTCTTCTGGGTCGCCCGCATGATGATGATGGGGCTGCACTTCATGAAGGAGGTGCCGTTCCACGACGTCTACATCCACGCCCTCGTGCGCGACGAGCGCGGGCAGAAGATGTCGAAGTCGAAGGGCAACGTCATGGACCCCCTGGAGCTCATCGACCAGTACGGCGCCGACGCGCTGCGCTTCACGCTCGCCGCCATGGCCGCGCAGGGCCGCGACATCAAGCTCTCGACCAACCGCGTCGAGGGCTATCGCAACTTCGCGACCAAGCTCTGGAACGCGGCGCGCTTCGCCGAGATGAACGAGTGCGTGCGCCAGCGCGACTTCGACCCGCGCTCGGTGAAGCATACGCTGAACCGCTGGATCGTGGGCGAGACCGAGCGCGCGGCGCATGCCGTCACCGCGGCATCGAAGCCTACAAGTTCAACGAGGCGGCGGCCGCCATCTACGAGTTCGTCTGGGGCGTGTTCTGCGACTGGTATCTCGAGCTGATCAAGCCGATCCTCGCCGGCGACGACGAGGCGGCGAAGGCCGAGACGCGCACCTGCGTCGCCTGGGTGCTCGACCAGTGCCTGAAGCTCCTGCACCCGTTCATGCCCTTCATCACCGAGGAGCTGTGGGCGCACATGGTCGAGCACGGCGTCCAGCGCCAAGGCCTGCTGCGCGGTCAGCGAATGGCCGCGGCTGTCCGGGCTCGCGAGCCCGGAAGCCGACGAGGAGATCGGCTGGGTCGTGAAGCTCGTCTCGGAGATCCGCTCGGTGCAGGACCGAGATGAACGTGCCGGCCGGCGCCAAGATCCCGCTCGTCATCACCGGCGCCAGCGACACGACCAAGAAGCGCGCTGCGCGAGCACGAGGAGACGATCATGCGTCTCGCGCGCCTCGACGACATCTCGTTTGCGCGCGCGGCGCCCAAGGGCGCGGCGCTGATCGTCGTCGGCGAGGCGACCGTCGCGCTGCCCGCTCGAGGGCGTGATCGACATGGGCGCCGAGGCCAAGCGCCTCGCGAAGGAGATCGACAAGGCCGAGGCCGATCGCGCCAAGGCGCGAAAGCTGGCTCGCCAACGAGGCCAACGTCGCCAAGTCGCCGGAGCACGTCGTCGAACTGAACCGCGAGCGCGTCGTCGAGAAGGCCGACCGCATCAAGCGCCTGCGCGCCGCCTTGAAGCGCATCGAGGCGTAGCGCGGATTGCTGGATCAGCCCGGCTCGCCGTCGCCGTCGGAGTCGGCGCGGTCGGTCTCTGCGCGCGACCATGCGCACGCGCAAGTCCGTGAGCTTCCATTCGGCTCCACGCAGCTCGAGCAGGCCGATGAAGTGCCGGTTCGGGTCGTTCCGGTCCGCCATCTCCACCTCGAACGCAGTCGGCGACTTGAACTCGGCGCGCTTGAGCCGCGACCAGAATTCCGCCTGCGCGCTGGTACCACGGCTGCGCGCGCTGCGCGGCCGCCTCGCCCGACACCTCGCGATAGGCGTTGCGCACGCCGAAGAGCTGCGGCAGCCCCTCGGGCGTGACGTAATTGTCGACAATGCCGTCGACCGCACGCTTGCCGACGCCGTCTTGAGGCGCTGCCAGAGACTCGGCGTTTGCTCGGGCGCTCTGCGTCGCGCGCATCCGCGGCGCCCGGGTGCGAGGGCCGCCGCGCCGATGGACTGGCGCAGGCTCTCGCGCACGCTGTCCCACTCGATCTTCCTCTCGAGATAGTCCGGCGTCGCCGCGCTGCATCGCCTCGCGGATCGCCCACGCCGTGTAGAACGGCAAGGCCACATACGCCGCGGCGAGCAGAACCACGAGACAGGGCGGCATACGTAAGCTTTCGCATCTCAGTCCTCGCGCCGTGCGAGCTGCCAATATGGGGCCATGGAAGGCGCCGCGCCAAGCGCGTCTGCTCAGATATCCGTCGGCTTCGGGCTCCGAGCAGATCGCCTTGAGAGCTGTCCAGTCGCGGGCCGTGAGGCTCGGCGTCGAAGGGTAGGGCGGCTGGCTTTCGACGACAGCGCCGCCGCTCCTCCGTCAGGGGATGGCTGCGCAGGATGTCGATATGCAGTCGCAATTCCGATTTCGTCTTCTTCGAGCTTCGTGACGCGCGTGAAGAACTCGGCAAGGCCCTGGGCCGAAACGCCGGCGCCCTTCAGGATCTCGAGCGCGTGCCGATCCGCGTTGCGCTCGGCGTCGCGCGTATACGAGAGCTGCGCCAGCACGATGCCGATATTGGCCAGCGTGCCGCCCGAGCCGCCGAGCATGAGCTCGGCCGCCGCCGAGAGCCCGAGCGCGCGTACGAGCGCCGTCTCGGGATGCATCTCGATCCCGTGTCCCATCTCGTGGGCCAGCACGCCCGCGACCTCGTCGGGACTGTCCGCCTTGGCGATCAGCCCGCGCGTGAGCACGATCTGCTCGCCCGGAACCGCGAAGGCATTGAGGAGGTCCCAGTCGACGACGACGATCTTGAATTTCTTCTCGCTCCGCCGGCCCCGCGAGGCGCGCCGTCAGACGATCGAGCGCGGCGAGCCCGTTGCCGTCGCTACACACGTTCTTGCCCGTCGTCATGGAGCGCACGACCTCCTCGCCGAGCGTTGCGCGGGCGCTGTCGGGAAGGAGGCGGGCGAGAGCGTGCGCCGGCGAGAGGTCCATCGCCCAGATGAGAGCCGCAATCGCGGCGACGCCTGCCGATGCCCACATCCACGGCCGCGCATGCCGCCAGCGGATCGCAGCGCGCCGTGAGCTGAGGCGCGCGTTCCGGAAGTCGCGCGCGCGAAGGCCGCCTCGGGCACGAATAGCGCGGCGCCTGGCTGCGTGCTGGAGCTCGAGAAGCACGTCGATGGCATGCGCCGTCATCGGCTCGGCCGCGGTGAGACTGTCGTAGGGCCAGATCGACCGCCTCGCTGCCGGCTGCGATGATCTCGACGCCCGTCGCACCGAGGCGCACCTCGACGTTGACAGCGGCCGCCGTCTTGCCGTCGCTGAAGCGCGCGGAATAGAGCGGCTCGCTCGGATCAGAAAGCATCGACATCGAATGCCTGCGCTAGCCCCTCGCCGCGGCGAATTCCGGCATCGGCGCCTTGCGCGATCTCGTCGAGCGAGACGGCGCCGACGATCTCGAGGTTCTCGACCAGATAGCGTGCCGCGCGCGCCTGCGCGACCGGAATGAGCAGCCCGAGCGTGAAAATCACGAGCAGGATATTGGTCACGCCGATCCAGATCAGGCCGCCCGCCGTGACGCGGCTCCTGAACGACGCTTTGTCGAAGTGGGTATGAGCGGCGAAATGATTGATCTGCTTGGCGCGGTACCAGGCGCTGACGATCGAGTAGACGATGTAGGCCGCAGCCGCGAGCGCGATCATGCGTTCCGACCGTCGCCGGCCGGAGCGCGAACGGGCGGCCGAGCGACGGATCGAAGGCTGCGACGTCCGCCAGGAAGAGACCATGCGCCGTGATCGCGGCCGCCGCGCCGATCGCGATGGCCGCGATCCAGAGCACCGCGAAGCGCGCGTAGAGCGGCCCCGACGGGGCATTGAACCGGAACGGCTGGTCGCCGAAGCGCATGTCGCGCGTGATCAGTCCCTGCAGCTTGGTCGATCGCCAGGGCATGATCCAGCCCACCGTGAGCGGGATCAGCGAGTCCGGTCCAGAAGTAGGTCCAGGCGTAGTCGCGCGCGCTGCCCTCGAGCGCCGCCGCGAATAGCCGCGCCAGAGCGTGCGCGACAGGCGGTAGCGCTGGGCGCGATAGATCGCGACGCCGGTGAGGAAAAAGAGCACGACGTAGAGCGCCGAGCTGGAAGAGGTCGAAGGCGTCCGATTCCGGGCCCGAAGGCCACTGCGCGCGGCGACCGAGAGCAGCATGATCGGAATGACGACGGCGCCAAAGACGATGAGGAAGCCGAGGAACAGCTCCTTGCCGGTGCCCGTGTACTGCAGCGGCTCGCCCTCGAGACGCACCGCCGACCAGATGCGCTTGCGCCTACCTCCGTCTTGCCCCAGAAATTGTAGATCCCGAGCGTGAGGATCCTGAGCACGAAGTTGACGACCGAGAGCCCGAAGAGGCCCTTGGGATGGTGCCACGAGAGCCGGATCGGCTGCGCCGGCCTCGGCCGCCCGTCGCGAATGCGTTCAGGTCTGGCAGGTTCATCGCTCGGTCCCTCGTTGAGCGTGCTGCCTAAGCTGGCAGCAATCTCGCATCTGGCCGCATCCGGCGCCTGCCGCTGTCACCCGCGTAACAGGCCCGTCGCCTCGGCGCTCCTTAGCATGCTTCGATTAAGGCCATGCTGCCGTGGGCTGCAAAAGCCCTTTATAGGCCGCGCCACGGCCAGATTCGGGCCCATCAACGGCCGGAGTTGATTGCTATTCGTTTGCCGGGGATGGGGGAACTTTCAGTTTCGGTTGAGCGGACCGACTCTAATCTGTGCTCTCCCCGCCACGCCGTTTACCGAGATTGCAAACTTGAGATCGGAAATAGCGGTTGTGGCCTAGATGCCACGTAACGCAGCACAATATGCCTCTTTTGAGCCACAAAGAAAGTCGACGGTGAATGCCAGATGAACAGAAGCTTGCGGGGGCTTCGGTTCGGACACTGCATTTGCTCCCGACATAATGTGAGCCATGCGGCGCATTCATCCGAATTGCCGAGCCTTCGCTACCGATTGCTCGCACATGATCCGTGCGCGTGCGACGGCTCATGAGGATAAGTGACGGACGCGTAATGGACGCCAGGACGTTCGATAAGTCGAAGTTGCCGAGCCGGCACGTGACGGAAGGTCCGTCGCGCGCGCCGCATCGCTCGTACTACTACGCGATGGGCCTGACCGACGAGGAGATCCGCCGCCCGTTCGTCGGCGTCGTCTCGTGCTGGAACGAGGCCGCGCCCTGCAACATCGCGCTGATGCGCCAGGCGCAGTCGGTCAAGAAGGGCGTCAACGACGGCCGGCGGCACGCCGCGCGAGTTCTGCACCATCACCGTCACCGACGGCATCGCCATGGGCCACCAGGGCATGAAGTCGTCGCTCGTCTCGCGCGAGGTGATCGCCGACTGCATCGAGCTCACCATGCGCGGCCACTGCTACGATGCGCTCGTCGGCATCGCCGGCTGCGACAAGAGCCTGCCCGGCACCATGATGGCGATGCTGCGCCTCAACGTGCCGTCCGTCTTCATGTACGGCGGCTCGATCCTGCCCGGCAGGTTCAAGGGCCACGACGTGACCGTGCAGGACGTGTTCGAGGGCGTCGGCATGCATTCGGCCGGCCGCATGTCCGACGAAGAGCTGCACGAGCTCGAGTGCGTCGCCTGTCCGAGCGCCGGCGCCTGCGGCGGTCAGTTCACGGCCAACACCATGGCCTGCGTCTCCGAGGCGATCGGCCTCGCGCTGCCGGGCTCGGCCGGCGCGCCGGCGCCGTACGAAAGCCGCGACGAGTATGCCGCGTGCCAGCGGCGAGGCCGTGATGAAGCTGATCGCGCACGGCATCCGTCCGCGCGACATCTGCACCCGCAAGGCGCTTCGAGAACGCGGCGACCGTCGTCGCCGCGACCGGCGGCTCGACCAACGGCGCGCTGCACCTGCCGGCCATGGCGCACGAATGCGGCATCGACTTCGATCTGTTCGACGTCGCCGAGATCTTCAAGCGCACGCCCTACATCGCCGACCTGAAGCCCGGCGGCCAATACGTCGCCAAGGACGTGTTCGACATCGGCGGCGTGCCGCAGATCCTGAAAGCGCTGCTCGACGGCGGCTTCCTGCACGGCGACTGCCTGACCGTCACCGGCAAGACCATGGCCGAGAACCTCGAGTCGCGTGAAGTTCAACACCGACCAGAAGGTCATCTACCCGGTCTCGAACCCGATCATCGCCGACCGGCGGCGTCGTCGGTCTCAAGGGCTCGCTCGCGCCCGACGGCGCCATCGTCAAGGTCGCCGGCATGAAGAACCTCAAGTTCCGCGGTCCGGCGCGCTGCTTCGACTGCGAGGAGGATGCGTTCGCGGCCGTCAGCAAGCGCGCACTACAAGCGAAGGCGAGGTGCTCGTCATCCGCTACGAGGGCCCCAAGGGCGGCCCCGGCATGCGCGAGATGCTGTCGACCACGGCGGCGCTGTACGGCCAGGGCGCGGGCGACAAGGTCGCCCTGATCACCGACGGGCGCTTCTCCGGCGCGACGCGCGGCTTCTGCATCGGCCACGTCGGCCCGGAAGCGGCCGTCGGCGGCCCGATCGCACTGATCGAGGACGGCGACATCATCTCGATCGATGCCGAGAAGGGCACGCTCGACCTCGAGGTCGATGCAGGCGGAGCTCGAAACGCGGCGAGCGGCGTGGAAGCGCGCCGCCGAATCCCTACACGAGCGGTGCATTGAGGAAGTTTGCGGATCAGGTAGGTCCGGCGCGGTTCGGCGCCGTCACCCATCCTGGCGGGAAGGCGGAAGTTGTTTGCTATGCGGACATCTAGGTCTGATCCTGGTGTCGCACGTTGATGGTCCTTGCGCCCGCGCTGGCGGTGCGCGGGTACGACGCCGTTCCAGCTCGGCGCGCGAAGCGCTGAAGCAGGGCGTCAGCGCCTATCAGGGCGGCTACTACGAGATCGCCATTCCGGCGCTCGAGTATGCGGCTGACCGAGAACGAGTTCATGGCCACCTACTACCTCGCCCGCATCTACTGCCGACAACACCGGCGCCTACACGGATCACGCCAAGGCCTATGCAGCTCTTCGAGCGCATCGTCGACGAGCACCTCGATGCCGATCCCGATGACGATCCGCGCGCGCCCTACGTCGGCAAGGCGCTGACCGCGCTCGCCGGCTATGTGCGCACGCGGCCTGCCCGAGATCGGCCTGAAGCCCGATCCCGAGCGCGCCGTGTTCTATCTCAAGAACGCCTCGACGACGTTCAACGACGAGGACGCCCAGTTCGAGCTGGCCAAGCTGCAGCTCAAGGGCGAGGGCATCGAGACCAACGTTCCGCTCGGCCGCCATTGGCTCTCGATCCTGAGCCAGAACGGGCACGCCGGCGCGCAGGCGTTCTTCGCCGACCTTCTCTGGCGCGGCAAGCACGTCGAGGCCGATCCGTCCGCGCGCCCTGGCGCTCATCTCGATCGCCGTCGACAATGCCCCGCCGCACGAGCGCCTGTGGATCGAGGACATCTACCAGAACATCTTCTGCGGTGCGGGCGAAGGCATCGCGCACGCAGGCGACGGGTCATCGTCGCCCAGTGGGGCAACCGCTACGGCCGCAAGCCGACGGATTCCGCGTGACCGCAGCGGGCTGGCCCGCTCGCGCGCAGGCCCGGTTCGCACCTGCCAGAACGGCGAGCCTGTGGCGCCGATTCCGGACCGTCGCAGCGAGGTTGCCGCCGGAGCGTCGACCGCCGCCGAGTAGCCGGCAGCAGCGCCGATGCCGCGCGTGCCGGAGTCGCGGCTTGCCTACGGCGCCGCCTCTGGTCCGAGCAACTGCGGCGGTCCCAAGGACTGCGCGACGTCGACACGCGACGTCCGGCGGTCCGCCCGGCTGGGCGCTGAACGCCGCAGCTCGACGGCGGCGTCGATTGAGTCGACGCCGTCAGCTTGCAGATTGAGCTCGACCCAGACCGGCACGTGGTCGGACGGCTTCTCCCAGCCGCGCGTGATGCTTGTCGATGCCGGCGCCGACCAGCAGATCGACGCCTGCGGCGACAGCAGCAGATGATCGATGCGGATGCCGTCGTCCTTCTGCCAGGAGCCGGCCTGATAGTCCCAGAACGTGTAGACGCCCGGCTCCGGGATGGCAGGCGCGGATGGCGTCGGTCAGCCCGAGATTGCAGCAGGCCGCTGGAACGCCGCGCGGCTTTCCGGCTGGAAGAGCGCGTCGTTGCGCCAGGCCTCCGGCCGCTTGCGCGTCCGTCGGGCTCGGGAATGACGTTGAAATCGCCGGCCAGAACGAACGGCATCTCGGTCGTCGAGCAGCTCGCGCGCGTGCGCGCTTCGAGCCGGCGCATCCAGGCGAGCTTGTAGGCGAACTTCTCGGTGCCGATCGGATTGCCGTTGGGGAGGTAGATCGAGGCGACGCGCACCGCGCCGCCGAGCCGACGGCCACCGTCGCCTCGATGTAGCGTGACTGCTCGTCGCCGTCGTCGCCGGGAAGGCCGCGCGTCACGTCCTCGAGCGGCGGCTTGGAGAGGATCGCGACGCCGTTGAAGCCCTTCTGGCCGTGGGTCGCGACCGGGTAGCCGAGATCCTCGAACGCGTCGCGCGGAAAGCCCTCGTCGACGCTCTTGATCTCCTGCAGGCACAGCACGTCGGGCTGCGCTTCCTTGAGGTAGGTCAGCGCGCCCTCGATGCGCGCCTTGACGCCGTTGATGTTCCAGGTGGTGATTTTCATCGCGAGCTAGAGCGAGAAGCTCGTGCCGCACCCGCACGACGCCGTCGCATTCGGGTTCTGGATCTTGAACGAGGCGCCGATGAGGTCGTCGACGAAATCGATCTCGGAGCCGCCCATGTATTCGAGCGACACGGGATCGATCAGCACCGTGGCGCCTTCGCGCTCGAGCACGAGATCGTCCGGCGCCGCTTCGCCGACGAGGTCGAACTTGTACTGGAAGCCGGAGCAGCCGCCGCCTTCGACGGAGACGCGCAGCATCGGCTCTGCGCGGCTCGCCGGCCACGATCTCGGCGATGCGGCGCGGCGGCGCGCTCGGTCACGGTAACCGTATGGGTTGGTCATGGGTTAGGCTCGCTGCGTTGAGGCCCCGGTACAACTGCAGGTTGCCCGGCGGCGCAAACACTGCAAGGAAGATAGGGATGGCGGCCGCGCTGTCAAATGGCTGCGACGCCTGACTCATGATCACGGGGATGCTGGAAGCCGCATGACACGGGCAGGGACGATCGCTCGACAAGGGCGAGCGGCGCCTACGGCGAAGGCCTGCGGCCGGGCGAGCGCTCGCCTGCCCCCTATGCCGCGAGCGCCGTCCCCTCGCGCGGGCGCCGCTATCCCGAGCCCGAATGTCCGACCCGGAGCCCCTTCCAGCGCGACCGCGACCGCGTCCTGCACTCGACCGCCTTCCGCCGCCTCATCCACAAGACCCAGGTTTTCGTCTTCCACGAGGGCGACCACTACCGCACGCGCCTGACGCACAGCCTCGAGGTGGCGCAGATCGCGCGCACCATCGCCGCGCCAGCTGCGCCTCGACGAGGACCTGGCCGAGGCGCTGGCGCTGGCGCACGACCTCGGCCATCCGCCGTTCGGGCACGCCGGCGAGCGCGCGCTCGACTCGCGCCATGCGCAGACTTCGGCGGCTTCGATCACAACGCCCAGAGCCTGCGCGTCGTCATGCAGCTCGAGCGCAAGTACCTCGCCTTCGATGGGCTCAACCTCACCTGGGAGACGCTCGAGGGACTGGCGAAGCACAATGGCCCTCTGACGCCCGACAAGGACGACGCGGCCGTATGCAAGGTCATCGGCCGCTCGAGGCCTGGCAGAGCCTCGAGCCGACGAGCTGGGCGTCGGCAGAAGCGCAGGTCGCGGCGCTCGCCGACGACATCGCCTACCTCAGCCACGACATCGACGACGGGCTGCGCGCCGGCCTTCTGTCGCTTCGACGACCTCGATGCGGCTCCGCTCGCAGGCCGCGTGGCGCGAGCCGCGCGCGCCTGCCGCGGCGAAGCGCGACGAAGGCCGCCTCACCTACGAGGTGACGCGGCGCATGATCACGGTGATGATCCGCGCGGTCGTCGAGGAGTCACGGGCGCGCCTGCGCGCCCTGGCGCCGACAGCCCCGGACGACATTCGCGCACGCGCCCAACGCCGTCGTCGGCGTTCTCGATGCGATGGCCGCGGACATCGCCGGCCTGAGGGCGTTCCTCACCGCAGCGCGTCTATCGCAGCCGGCGCGTCATGGAGGTGATGGACAAGGCCGCCGAGATCGTTCGCGACCTCTTTGCCCGCTACCTCGCCGATCCGGCGGCCATGCCGGAGGCCTGGCAGCGCGGCCGCGGCCGGGCTCGGCGACAGCCGCCGCGCCCGCGTCATCGGCGATTTCGTGGCCGGCATGACCGACCGCTATGCGATCGCCGAGCACCGCCGCCTGTTTGACGCCACCCCGGAATTGCGATAGCCGGGCCTAGTTTCCACGACCGCTGATCTCAAAAAGGACGACGAATGAACGCCTATGCCGATGTCGAGGCCCGCGTCGCCGCCGCGCTCGAGGCCCTGAAGAAAGAGGGCGTCCTGCCGTCCGATATTGCCGTGCCCCCGGTCGAGATCGAGACGCCGCGCGATCCCGCGCACGGCGACCTCGCCTGCAACGCGGCCATGGTGCTGGCCAAGCCGGCCAGCATGAAGCCGCGCGACATCGCCGTTGCGCTGCAGTCGAAGCTTGCTGGCGGATCCGGACATCGCCAGCGTCGAGGTGGCCGGGCCCGGCTTCCTCAATCTCAGGATGACGCCCGAGTTCTGGCACGCGCGTCGTCCGCGCCGTCCTCGATGAAGGAGAGAAGTACGGCCGCTCCGACATCGGCAAGTCGCGAGCGCACCAACGTCGAGTACGTCTCGGCCAATCCGACCGGGCCCATGCACGTCGGCCATTGCCGCGGCGCAGTCTTCGGCGATGCGCTCGCCAACCTGCTCGCCTTCGCCGGCTACGACGTCACGCGCGAGTACTACATCAACGACGCCGGCGGCCAGGTCGACGTGCTCGCGCGCTCCGCGTTCCTGCGCTATCGCGAGGCGCTGGGCGAGGACATCGGCGCCATTCCGGAGGGCCTCTATCCTGGCGACTATCTGAAGCCGGTCGGCGAAGCGCTCGCCAAGGAGCACGGCAAAGCGCTGCTCGACATGCCCGAGGAGCGATGGCTCCCGCTCGTGCGCGCCGACGCCATCGCTGCCATGCTGGTGATGATCAAGGACGATCTCGCCGCCTCAACATTCGCCACGACGTCTTCTTCTCCGAGCGGTCGCTGACGTCAGGCAAGACGAACGAGATCGATGCCGCGGTCGCAGCCCTGCGAGCCAAGGGCCTGATCTACGAAGGGCGGCTCGAGAAGCCGAAGGGCCATGACGACGAGGAGTGGGAGGACAGCGAGCAGACGCTCTTCAAGTCGACGGACTTCGGCGACGACACCGACCGCGCGCTGCATGAAATCGGACGGCAGCTACACCTACTTCGCGGCCGACATCGCCTATCACTACGACAAGCTCGAGCGCGGCTTTCGCCATCTGATCAACGTCTTCGGCGCCGACCACATCGGCTACATCCCGCGCATGAAGGCGGCAGTGGCGGCGCTCTCCGGCGGCGCGGCCGACATCGACATCAAGGTCTGTCAGCTCGTGAAGCTCTTCCGGGGCGGCGAGCCCGTGAAGATGTCGAAGCGGGCCGGCACGTTCGTCACGCTGCGCGATGTCGTCGACGAGGTCGGCCGCGATCCCGTGCGCTTCATGATGCTCTACCGCAAGAACGACGCGCCCCTGGATTTCGACTTCGCCAAGGTCACCGAGCAGTCGAAGGACAATCCCGTATTCTATGTGCAATACGCTCACGCCCGGGCGGCCTCGATCCTGCGCAACGTCGCCGAGGCCTTCCCCGAGCTCACGCCTGGCGAGCAAAGAGGTGAGGGGAGCCGATCTGTCGCGGATCGCCGACGCGGCGAGCTCGACCTGATCAAAAAGCTGGCATTTTTCCCCACCCTGATGGCGGGCGCCGCCCGCGCCCATGAGCCGCACCGGGTGGCCTTCTATCTCTATGATTTGGCTTCCGCTTTTCACGGCCAATGGACGCGAGGCAATGATTTGCCACAATTGCGCTTTATTCAGCCTAGTGATCGCAATCTGACCGCAGCGCGGTGTGCCCTCGTTGTTGCAGTGCAGCGCGTAATATGCTCCGGCCTTACACGTGCTTGGTGTCGGAGCACCGGACGCCATGCGGTAAACTCATGATACGCGGGGAGGCGGAGCAACTGCCGCTTCCCATGGGATTGGCGACGAGGGACTAACGAAATGTCACGATCCAACAATCCTCAGGCGCAATTCGCTGCCCGGCCGCTGCCAGGCCACCTCGCGGCGGATCAGGACGCGCAAGCGTGGAATGGCGCGCAGGCCGCGCGCCCCAGCAGCCAGGTCAGCAGCGGCCCCAGGCTAC
Source organism: uncultured Alphaproteobacteria bacterium (assembly GCA_963821565.1). GTDB lineage: Bacteria > Pseudomonadota > Alphaproteobacteria > Rhizobiales > Hyphomicrobiaceae > Hyphomicrobium_C. Next base: position 606,081 of record CAWGEK010000001.1, on the reverse strand, counting down.
GCGCAGCCCTTTGCTTACCAGCCAGATGTGCCGCCGGCCGGTCCCTACGCGCAACCTGCTCCTGCCGATCCGTTCGCCGGGACTGCCTACGCAGCCCAGCAGTCCGCGGCGCAAGCACGCCAGGCAGCCCGCCTTTGCACCGCCTCAGCATGATCCATACGCACAAGCCGCAGGCCGCGCAGCCGCAAGCCTACGGCGCGGCGCCCGCGTATGGCGGCCCCCCCCAGTGGCCGGCGGGCCCGCAGACGCAAGACCAGGGCGCCTACGATCTCAATGCCTACGGCGTCGGCGGCGCTCCGGCGCTGAGCACAGGCTACGACTTGGGCCGCCGCAGGCTCCGCAGCATCGCCAATGGGCGGGCGCGGATACCTACGCCGCGCGAGCCGTCGTTCGAGCCGGCACTTTACGCACGCACATCAGCAGCACGGCGGGACCGTCGAGCAGACCTACGCCGAGGAGGATGCGGCCTACGAGATGGAGCCCCCGCCGGGCCGCAGCCGCAAATTTGCGATGGTTCTTCTCGGCGCGGTGATCGTCGGCGGCGGGTTGACGTATGCCTATAGCGCGATGCTCGGTCCTACGTCGTCTAATGGGACGCCTCCGGTCGTCAAGGGCGACGACGGGCCCTTCAAGGTCAAACCCTCCGACCCCGGCGGCAAGCAATTCGCGAATGCCGACAGCAAGATTTTGGGCCGCCTTGGCGAAGGCGGACAGCCGGCGCCCTCGGGCGAGGCCGACGCGAGCGGCGCGCGCAAGGTGCCGGTGCTGACGGTGGGCCGCGATGGCTCCATTCAGGCCCCGGCGGCCCCCGAGGAGCCGAGCGCGACGAAGAGCACGGTCGCCGTGCCCGGCATGATCATTGGCGGCCTGGGCGGTCCTCCGGCGCCCAGGGCTGAGACGGCGGAAGCAAAGCCCGCCTCCGAACCCAAGCCCGAGCCGGCTGCGGCAAAGATCACGACCACGGCGGCAGAGACACAAGAGCCGGTCGTTGTGAGCCCTCCGGCAGCGCCCAAAAACGCAGGCCGCGGTTAGCTTCGTCCGAGGAGCCCACATCCTCCTTGGGCGCGCAGTCGCTTGCCGAGGCAGCTGACGCATCCGACCCCGCGAGCGGCGCTGCCACGAAGCCGGCGGCGGCACCCAAGAAAACTGCTGCAGTTTCACCGCCCCCAGCCGCTACCGCCCCGGCCGCGGCAGCGCCCACAGGGGCGGGATGGGTCGCCGTGCTCCTCTCCGTTCCTGTCTCCGCCAAGAGCCGGATGGATGCGCTGAAGCAATTCGCCGACATGCAGCAGAAGTACGGGACGCTGCTTCAGAACAAGACGCCCGACATCCAGGAGGCAAACCTCGGCGAGAAGGGCACGTATCATCGTCTGATGGTCGGTCCGCCCGGCTCGCGCGAAGGCGCAAGCGAGCTCTGCACGCAGCTCAAGGCGCAAGGCTATCCGAGCTGCTGGGTGACGGCCTACTAGTGCGGCGTTTCACGGGACGCCGAGGAAGGCCGCCGGGTTAGGAATGACGACCGCATTTATCACGGGCCTCTCCGGTGAGGAGCTTTCTCCCGCCGAGAGGTCCTTTCTGCGGTCTGCGGCGCCCTGTGGCCTCATCCTCTTCAGCCGCAATTGCCGCGACCACGACCAGATCCGTCGGCTCGTTGCCGAATGCCAGGGACGCCATCGGCTCCGCCGATGTCCTCGTGCTCATCGACCAGGAAGGTGGCCGCGTCCAGCGGCTTGCGCCCGCCGCTCGGGCGCGCATTGCCGCCGGCTGCGGCCTATGCGGCACGCTATGCGGCAGGACCGCGAGAGCGCCTGCGAATGGGCCGCGCTCGCCGCCCGCCTCGTTGCCGAGGATCTGAAGGCGCTGGGCATCAACACGTGCTGTGCGCCCGTCCTCGACGTGCCTGTGGAAGGCGCCCACGACGTCATCGGCGACCGCGCCTACGGCACGACCCCGGACCAGATCGCGGCGCTCGGGCGCTCGGTCGCGGAAGGCTTCCTGGCGGGCGGCGTGCTCCCCGTCATTAAGCACATTCCCGGTCACGGCCGGGCGACCGAGGACAGCCATTTCGATCTGCCGGTCGTGACCGCGACGCACGCTGAGCTTTCGGCTACCGATTTCGCGCCGTTCCGCGCCCTGGCCGACATGCCGGCCGCAATGACGGCCCACGTCGTATTCACCGCCCTCGACCCGGACGCGCCGGCGAGCACGTCGGAGCGCGTGACCCGGGAAATAATCCGGGGCGAGATAGGTTTCGATAACCTTCTGATGAGCGACGACCTCAGCATGAAGGCGCTCTCTGGTACGCTCGAGAGCACGTGCCGAGGCGGTGATCCGGGCCGGGTCGGATCTGGCCCTTCACTGCAACGGCGATCTCGAGGAGATGGAAGCCGTGGCGGCGAATGTGCCCGTGCTGGCCGGCAAGGCGGCCGGGCGATTCGAGCGTGCGAGCAGGCTCCTCGGCCAAAGCAAGCCCTATGATGTGGCCCGGGCCGAGGCCGCCCTCGCCGGGGCACTTGCAATCGGCTCGCGGCGCACTGAATCAGTGTAGGCTGCTGACAATCGTCGTCGGCGCCCGTCTTGAGAGCCGCGGCACAGGGCATGCGAACAAGGTCTGAATGAACGAGCCCACGACAGCACCGGAAGAGGAATTCGGCGCCTGGGAGATGTCCGAGCCCGAGCTCGCCCCGGCGCCTGCCGACGCCCTGATCGTCGACGTGGCGGGCTTCGAGGGCCCGCTCGACCTCCTCCTCGCGCTCGCCCGCACGCACAAGGTCGACATCGCCAAGATCTCGATCCTCGCGCTCGTCGAGCAGTACATTTCCTACATTCACGAAGCGCAGCGACTGCGCATCGAGATTGCGGCCGACTATCTCGTCATGGCGGCCTGGCTCGCCTACCTGAAGTCGCGCCTGCATCCTGCCGCGCCAGGAGGACACGGGCGACGAGCCGACCGCCGAGGAGATGGCGCAGCGGCTCGCCTTCCGCCTGATGCGCCTCGATGCCATGCGCAATGCCATTGCCGAGCTGATGACGAGGAAGCGCCTCGGCCGCGACGTCTTCCCGCGCGGCATGCCCGAGGGCGTCAAATCCGTCACCGAGACGCAGTGGACGGCCGAGATCTACGACCTGCTCAAGGCCTACTCCGACATCCGCCGGCGCACGGTCAAGCTGACGCACGTCGTCAAGGCGCGCACCGTCTGGTCGATCAAGGACGCGCGCACCCGCCTCGAGCGTCTCGTCGGCGAAAGCCCCGGCGACTGGCTCGACCTCGACTTCTTCTTGAAGCGCTATCTGGCGCCGGCCGGCGAGAGCCGCACGGTGCTCGCGAGCTCATTCGGCGCCAGCCTCGAGATGGCCCGCGAGGGCCTGATCGAGCTGCGGCAGGACGCGCCTTATGCGCCGATCTACATGCGTAAGTGCGAAGCAGGCGCCCTGTGGCAGCGGTTAGGATAGCGGCATCGCCGGCTTCCGGGCCGGCGCAACGAGCAGGTGAATGAAATGGTTCCGCCAAGGCTGACGGTGGTCTCGCGCAACGATAATATTCCTGACGACGCGCGCTCCGCGACGACGACGAGACGAGCCGGCCGCGGCGGAAGCGCGCGAGCTCGCCCGCGCCATCGCCGAGGTCGAGAGGCCGCGCTTGAGTGGTGCGGCCGTGGGAACCGACCGGCGTGAGAAGCTGAGAATTCTGGAGGCGGTGCTGTTTGCCGCCGCCGAGCCGCTTGACGAGCAGCGCCTCGCGAGTCACCTCGGCGCCGGCGACAACGTCGCCCAGCTCCTCGAGGAGCTGCGGGCCGCCTACACGGGCCGCGGCGTCAATCTCGTGCGCGTCGCCGGCAAGTGGGCGTTCCGGACTGCCGGCGATCTGTCGTACCTTCTCGAGAAATATGCGGTCGAGGAGCGGCGTCTGTCCAAGGCCGCGCTCGAGACGCTGGCGATCGTCGCCTACCATCAGCCCGTCACCCGCGCCGAGATCGAGGAGATCCGCGGCGTCACGACGTCGGGCGGCACGCTCGACATTCTGATGGAGGCGGGCTGGATCAGGCCCCGCGGCCGCCGCCGTGCGCCGGGCAAGCCCATCACCTACGGCACCACGGATCACTTCCTCACGCATTTCGGCTTGGAAAACGTCAAGGACCTGCCGGGCCTCGCCGACCTCCGCGCCGCGGGCCTCCTGGATTCGACGCTGCCCCCGGGCTTCACGGTTCCCGATCCCTCGCTTGCCGCGGGCCTCATGCCCGACGAGCTTCCGCTCGACGCGGCGGACGAGGAGGACGACGACGCTCAGGCCGAGATGGAGCTCGACCTGCCCGAGACGGACGACGACGATAATCCGGACCGGTCTGGCGCCGAGTAGCCGGGCTGAGCCTTGAGTTACGCGTGTGAAGCACTGGTTATCAAAGGCAACCGACAAGCTTTCGCCGAGCTCGCTTCCCTCCTGGCGCGCCCCGTGGCAGGGCGGCGCGCGACCTTTGCCGCGCGCCTCACCTTCGAGAGCGTCGAGCGCCGCTACGGCGAGACGTACGCGCTGCGCGATTTCTCGCTCGACGTCGCGCCGGGCGAGGTCGTCTGCCTCCTCGGCCCTTCGGGTTGCGGCAAGACGACGTTGCTGCGCGTCGCCGCCGGCATCGAGAAACCGTCCGGCGGGCGCATCCTGATCAACGAGCGCGAGGTCGCGGGCCCGAGCCGCTTCGTGCCGCCCGAGCAGCGCGGCATCGGCCTGATGTTTCAGGACTTCGCGCTCTTTCCCCACCTCACGATCCTCGAGAACGTGGCCTTCGGCCTGAAGACGCTCCCGCACGGCGAAGCGCGGCGCGAAGCCTATCTGCATGCTCTCCCGCGTCGGCCTCGAGCGCTACGCCCAGGATTATCCGCACATCCTTTCGGGCGGGCAGCAGCAGCGCGTCGCGCTCGCCCGCGCCATCGTTCCGCGCCCCGCCGTGATGCTGATGGACGAGCCGTTCTCGGGCCTCGACGTGCAGCTGCGCGACAGCATGCAGGAGGAAACGCTGGCGCTTCTGCGCGAGACGCGCGCGACGTCGGTCATCGTCACGCATCATCCCGAGGAGGCGATGCGCCTCGCCGACCGCATCGCCGTCATGCGGCGGGGACGGCTCGTGCAGGTCGGCAGCGCCGAGGACCTCTACCACCAGCCGGCAGCGCTGTTCGTCGCGCGGCTATTCTCCGAGATCAACGAGATCGCGTACCCGGTTCGCAAGGGCGCCATCGAGACGCCCATCGGATCGATCGCGGCGCCCGGGATAGCCGACGGCGAGACGGCCATCCTCTGCGTTCGCGAGCGCGGCATCAGGCTCAATTCGAATGCCAAGGGCCTCGTCGGCCGGGTCCTGCACGTGAAATTCCTCGGCGACGCCGCGCGGCTCGACGTCGCAGTCGCCGGTTTCGAAGCCCCGCTACGCGTGCGCGCGCCCGAGGGCCACGGTCTCGAGAAGGGCTCGGAGGTCGAGGTCGAGATCGATCCCGCCCGCGTTCTCGTCTTTCCCGAAAACGGCGAAGAAACCAGTTAAGATCAAATGCATAAGCCGTACCTCCCGGCCCCGTGGTCCGCTTGCCGGGGGGTAGCGTTTCTGCGATAGTCAACCTAGATACAAGGCAAGCTGGAAGCGGCCGAGGAGGAATTGATCATGGGCCTAAGCACCACCCATTTGCTGCTGCTCTTGGTGGTGGTCGTGCTGCTGTTTGGCCGCAACAAGATCTCCGACCTCATGGGCGACGTCGCGCGCGGCATCAAGAGCTTCAAGAAGGGCATGGCGGAGGACGACGTCACCGCCGATGCGCCGAAGGCGATCGACGTCAGCGGCAAGCCTGCGAGCCAGGCCGAGCGCGACAAGAGCCAGGCCGGCTAGATCTGCCCTCCGTGCGCTCGGGACCGGACTGCGTGCTTCGGAAATCGGTTCTTGGTATTGACGGTCTCGCATCAGGGGCGCCGACGTCGTTTGGCGCATCTCAATCCATGTTCGACATAAGCTGGAGCGAGCTTCTCATTCTCGGCGTTGTGACCCTCATCTTCGTGGGTCCCAAGGAGCTGCCGAAATTCATGAGCACGCTCGGCCGCTATGCGGGCATTGTCCGCCGCCACGCGCAGGACTTCCGCCGCCACTTCGACGAGGCGATGCGCGAAGCCGAGCTTGCCGACATCAAGAAGGAGGTCGAGGAGCATCCGCTCCGGCGTCGAGACCTCGCTCCGCGATGCCGAGCGTTCGGCGACGGCTGAGATCGACTCGTGAAGCAGGAGATGGAGCCGATCACGACGGCGGCCGAGCGCCAGAGCGTGGCGCGCGCCGCCGAAGCGCTCGACGCGCCGCCGACGAGCCCGCCGGATCAGCCCGCGCCGCCGCGCTCGTGCCTGAGCCAGTGCCTGCCGACAAGCCGGGAAGCTCGAGCTGATGCAGGAGACTGTCGACAAGCGCCCCGGTCAGGATGACATCGACGCCTCCAAGGCGCCGCTCATGGATCATCTGATCGAGCTGCGTACGCGCCTCATCTACGCCGTCGCCGCGTTCTTCGTGATGTTCATCCTCTGCTTCACGATCGCGCGCCACATCTACGACATTCTCGTATGGCCCTACGTATGGGCCTCGGGCAGCGATCACGTGCGCCTCATCGCGACGCACTTCCTCGAGCAGATCTTCACGCAATTGAAGCTCGCCATGTTCGGCGCCGCGTTCCTGTCGTTCCCCGTCGTCGCGACGCAGATCTACAAGTTCGTGGCGCCCGGCCTCTACAAGAACGAGCGCAGCGCATTCCTGCCTTATCTCATCGCGACGCCGGTTTTCTTCCTGCTCGGCGCGGCCGTCGTCTACTTCCTCGCCATGCCGATCCTGATCAAGTTCTCGATCGGGCTGGCCGCGACGGCGAGCACCGGCCCGGCGACGATCGAGCTGATGCCCAAGGTCTCCGAATACCTGTCGCTGATCATGACGCTGATCTTCGGCTTCGGCATCTGCTTCCAGCTTCCCGTCGTGCTGACGCTGCTCGCGCGCGCCGGCATCGTGACCTCGGACGCGCTGAGGAGCGGCCGCCGTTTCGCCATCGTCGGCATCTTCGCGGTCGCCGCGATCCTGACCCCGCCCGACGCGCTTGAGCATGGTCATCATGGCGCTGCCGACGGCGCTGCTCTACGAGCTGTCGATCTTCGCCGTGGCCTGGGTCGAGAAGACAGAGGCCGCGGCCAAGGCCCAATCCGCGTCAACCTAGCTCGCGACACGCAGATCACTCCGCATCCGGCCGTACGCTGGACCGCCGATCGCGAAGCCTCGCTCGTGCTGCCGTATCGAGCCGCTCCCGACGAAGGTCGGCAAACGTGACGCTTCCGCATTGCCCTGCGTATACGCGCTACGTCTTCCGTGGAGTGCTCGCTCACGCGGGATGACGGAAGCAGAGCCACGAGCCGCACGCAATCACGTGCAGAGAGCACTCACGTGTTCGACATCAAGTGGATCAGAGACAACGCCGCCGCCTTCGATCAGGGCCTGAAGAACCGCGGGCTCGAGCCGCTGTCGGCGAAGCTGATCGAGATCGACGAGCGCCGGCGCGCGGCCATTGGACAATTGGAGGCGGCGCAGGCGCGGCGCAACGCGGCGTCGAAGGACATCGGCAAGGCCAAGGCGTCGAAGGATGAGGCGACGGCGGCGAAGCTCATGGCCGAGGTCGCGGAGCTGAAGGAGATCATCGCCAAGGGCGAGCAGGAGGAGCGCGACCGCAACGCCGAGCTCAAGGCCGCGCTCGAGGTGATTCCGAATCTGCCGCGCGACGACGTGCCGGTCGGCGCCGACGAGAAGGCCAACAAGGAGGTGCGCAAGGTCGGCGCGCCGCCGAAGTTCGACTTTGCAGCCGAAGCAGCACTTCGAGATCGGCGAGGCGCTGGGCCTCATGGACTTCGAGACGGCGGCGAAAATTTCCGGCGCGCGTTTCGTCGTGTTGAAAGGCGCGCTGTCGCGCCTCGAGCGCGCGATTGCGTCCTTCATGCTCGACCTGCACACGGGCGAGTTCGGCTACACCGAGTACAACCCGCCGCTGCTGGTGAAGGACCACACCGCCTACGGCACCGGCAACCTGCCGAAGTTCGCAGATGATCTATTCTGCGCAGCAGAGCAGGATGAAAGCAGAGCTTGCCAGAGTTGCGCGAGGCCGATTCGAAGACTGCGTGAAGCTCGGAACGCGATGCTTGGACGACTATCAATGGACGAGGTTAGGCAGCTTGGAGCGAAGCGAGGGTAGGACAGCCGAGATCACTTTGGCTCATCCCCACCGCCGAGGTCGCGCTGACCAACTTCGTGCGCGACGAGATCCTCGACGAAGCCAAGCTGCCCGATGCGCATGACGGCGTGGACGCCGTGCTTCCGCTCGGAAGCGGGCGCCGCCGGCAAGGACACGCGCGGCATGATCCGCCAGCACCAGTTCTCGAAGGTCGAGCTGGTCTCGATCACGACGCCCGAGGAGAGCCTCGCCGAGCACGAGCGCATGACCAACTGCGCCGAGGAAGTTTTGAAGCGCCTCGGCCTCGCGTATCGCACCATGCTCCTCTGCACCGGCGACATGGGCTTCGCCTCGCCAGAAGACCTACGACATCGAGGTCTGGCTGCCGGGCCAGGACGCCTACCGCGAGATCTCGTCGTGCTCCGTATGCGGAGACTTCCAGGCGCGGCGCATGGGCGCACGCTACCGGCCCAAAGGGCGCAAAGGATGTTAAGCACGTCCACACGCTGAACGGCTCCGGCCTCGCCGTGGGGCGTACGCTCGTCGCCATCCTCGAGAACTATCAACAGGCCGACGGTTCCGTCATAATCCCGGAAGCCTTGCAGCCGTACATGGGCGGCCTGAAGAAGATCGAGAAGGCAACCTGAGCAATTCCCTCTCCCCATGCCGCCGAAGCGAAGCTTGTCTTCGACAAGACGGCGGCATGGGGAGAGGGTTAGGGTGAGGGGCAGAAACTTGCGCTGCGGTGTCGAGGCCGCCCCTCACCCCAACCCTTCTCCCCGTCCTTACGGGGAGAGGGAGAAGAGCACGAGCGCCGTGGAGTTCTGATGCGCATTCTGATCACCAACGACGACGGCGCGGGCGCCCACGGGCTCACCGTCCTGCATCAGATCGCCAAGGCGCTCTCGCCGGAAGTCTGGATCGTCGCGCCCGAGATGAACCAGAGCGGCGCCTCGCACGCGCTGACGCTCCAGGTGCCGCTGCGCTTTCGCGAGATCGGCGAGCGCGCCTACGCCGTGCGCGGCACGCCGGCCGATTGCGTGATCATGGGCGTGCGGCACGTGATGAAGGACAACCCGCCGGATCTCATTCTGTCGGGCGTCAACCACGGCTCGAACCTCGCCGAGGACGTGACCTACTCGGGCACCATCGCCGGCGCGATGGAAGGCACGCTGCTCGGCATCCGCTCGATCGCCATGAGCCTCACCATCGGCTTCGACCCCGAAGGCCGCCAGCACTGGAAGACGCCGCTCGAGCACGGGCCCGAGCTTGTCCAGAAGCTGCTCGCCACGCCGTGGCCCGCCGAATGTGCTGATGAACGTCAACTATCCGGATCTGCCGCCCGAGAAGGTGGCCGGCATCGTCGCCACCAATCAGGGCCGGCGCGATCAGGGCGGCCTCCACATCGATGAGCGCAGCGACACCTGGGGCGATCCGTATTTCTGGGTCGGCTTCGAGCGCCGCCGCGCCGATCCGCCGGCAGGCTCCGATCTGCGCGCCATCGCCGACGGCATGATCTCGGTGACGCCGCTCTCGCTCGATCTCACCGACGAGCCGACGCGCGAAGCGATCGGCGCGGCGCTTTCGGCCTCGGGCCGCGGCCGCATCGAAGGCACGGGCTGACGCCAGCGGGCTCTCTCCACAAGTCGCTGTGTTGACCAAATTCCTCCCCGATCGCAGCACAATCGCATCGTACTGAGGATTAGGAGGCGCCGCCCCAGGCTGAGGGCGAGCGTGCCTCTCTCCTGCATCGGCGCACCCGTTTGGGAACGCGCGCGAGAAGCGGGGCTAGCGGGGACCCACGGCAAGACGAACCCGGCGTTGGCGCGCGTTAATCTCGCGTTAACTGGTTAAGGGTTACTTGATAGTGGGTGTAAGGGTGCGTGAGATGGTGAATTCGTGCGTACGTATCAGCCATTTTCCTTAATCCGCCGTTCAATTATTGGCTTGGGCGCCGCGTGCGCCCTTTTTGCTGCCGGATGCAGCGCCAATGTCTCGCGGTTCGACATGTCGACCGCGAGCCTCAACGAGAACTCGAGCCCGGTGACGAGCGAGTCGCGCGTGCGCTCGAACCTGTTCGGCAATCAGGACGGGGCGAGCACGTCGCCTCCGGGTCTCGGTACTCGCAAGGCCAGAGCTCTCAGGGTCAGTATTCAAACGGCGGCTATTCGAACGGCGGCGCCTATGCCCCGCCGCGGAGCCCGTATCGCGATAGCGCCACCACCCGCTCGGAGCTGCCGCCGCCTCAGCAGCCTCCTGCCGACACGAACACATATCGTCAGTCCTACACGCCGACAGCCAACGTTCCGCCCATTCAGCCGCGCGAGCCCTACCAGCCGCGCGAGACGGCGGCCTATGATGCGGCGCCGGCTTCCGCCGCCTCGGGCAGCGGCGATCAGATCGAGGTGCAGCCGGGCGACACGCTCTACGGCCTTTCGCGCCGCCACAACGTCTCGGTCTCCGAGATCATGGCCGCCAACGACATGAAGAGCCCGAGCCTGAAGCCGGGCCAGAAGCTCTATCTGCCGTCGGGAGCGACCGCCGGCGCACGCACGGCGCCGTCGCGCCAAAATACTTATGAGACTGCGTCGACGAGCGCCGCTGAAGCGCCTGCCGACTGGACGGGCTCATACACGATGAAGCAGGGTGACTCGCTCTATGCGCTCGCGCGCCAGCACAACGTCAAGGTCGCCGAGATCGAGCGCTACAACGGCATCACCGACGTGCGCAAGGTGAAGCCCGGAACGACGCTCAGGCTGCCGGCCAGCGCCGGCAGTGCGCCGGAAGCCAGCGAGCCGCCCTCGAGCACTGCCTACCAGGCGCCACCGCCTGCTGCGGCCGACCCGAATGCGCCGCCGTCCGCCCGGCCGACCATCCTCAATGCCAAGGACCAGAATGCGTCGGGCGACAGGCAGGTTGCGAAGCTCGAGACGCCGACGACGGCCGACGACACCGGCGCCAGCTCGCCGGGATCGGGCTCGGTCGCCGGCTCGAGCAAGCTCAGGTGGCCGGTCGCCGGCAAGGTCATCAGCGGCTTCGGCCCGCGCGCCGACGGCACCCACAACGACGGCGTCAATGTCGCGGCCCCCATGGGCACCGACGTTCACGCAGCCGAGAGCGGCGTCGTCGCCTACGCCGGCGACGAGCTCAAGGGCTACGGCAACCTCGTCCTCCTGCGCCACGACAACGGCTGGGTGACGGCCTACGCCCACGCCGACGAGATCATGGTCAAGCGCGGCGATCGCATCAAGCGCGGCCAAGTGATCGCCAAGGCGGGCCGCACCGGTCAGGTCGACCAGCCGCAGGTGCACTTCGAGCTTCGCCAGGGCCAGAAGCCCGTGGATCCCACGCCGTTCATGGAGCGGCTGTAAGCGCCGAGCGCGCACACCAATCGACTGTGAGCGCATAAGCGCTCACTGGGGAGCGGCCGGAAGGGGCGGGCAACCGCCCCTTTTTCTTATTTCTGACGCCGTTCAGTCGATCAGCTCGAGCTCGCGAGCGCGCGGCGCGGCCAGCGGTGCCGTGAGCGCATCGACGACGGACGCAGACACGCCCGGCCCGAGCTGCTGCAGCGTGACCTCCGCGCCGTTCGCGAAGCGCATGCCGTCGTGATGCGGTCCGCCGTCGAGGCGAATGAAGGTCGCAATCGCCGCCTCGGGCACGTCGCAGCTCAATTGCAGGTGGCGGGGAATGTTGCTGACCTCGAGACGTGTGTCGCAAGCCATGCAGACGGCGACATCGGGCGCGCCGGGAGAGACGAAACCGATGCTGCCGCTCGTGAAGCGCCGCGTCTCATAGCGCTCGCCCGCAACCGCTGGCCTGCTGCGGTACATTTCCAGAGAATAGTCGCACATGACAGAACCTCCTCAGTGTTTGCTGCATGAAGTTCTCCGGTCCGTGACCGGCCGACAGTTCGACTCTTTTCGATGGTCTCCTTGGGTCTATATGCAACTTTGGGAGCGGCGTTTGCGATTGCAAGACCGGTGCGCATGAAATGCGCGAGGCCTCGGCGAAATCAGCTCAAGCGCGATCGAGCGTTTGTCCGAGACGGCCGGCGAGATCCTGGATGAACTGCCAGGCGACACGGCCCGAGCGTGCGCCGCGCGTGATGCTCCACTCGAGCGCCTCGCGCGACGAGTTCCTTCCGCGACCGCGAGCCGATAGTGCGCAGCGTAGCCGCGGACCATGTCGAGATACTCGTCCTGACTGCAGTTGTGGAATCCGAGCCAGAGGCCGAAGCGGTCCGAGAGCGAGACTTTCTCCTCGACCGCCTCCGACGGGTTGATGGCCGTCGAACGCTCGTTCTCGACCATGTCGCGCGGCATCAGGTGGCGCCGGTTCGATGTCGCGTAAAAGATGACGTTGTCGGGACGCCCCTCGATCCCGCCTTCGAGAACGGCCTTGAGCGATTTGTAGCTCGTGTCGTCCCTGTCGAAGGAGAGGTCGTCACAGAAGACGATGAAGCGATGCCGCGACGCTGCGGAGCCGCGCGAGGCAAGCGGGAAGCGAGGCGATGTCCTCGCGATGAATCTCGATGAGCTTGAGGTCGCCCCCGCTCGCCCGCGCGAGCCGAACGAAGCCCCGCGCACGCCTCCGCATGCACCGCCTTGACGAGGGAGGATTTCCCCATGCCGCGTGCGCCCCAGAGCAGCGCGTTGTTGGCAGGCAGCGCCTCCGCAAAGCGGCGCGTGTTGTCGAGGAGCTGGCGTGCGGCGCCGTCGATGCCCTTGAGCAGGTCGAGCGGAACCCGGTTCACGGTCGCGACCGCCTGCAAGACGCTCGCGTCGGCATGCCAGACGAACGCGTCCGCGGCGTCGAGATCACCGGCCGCGGGTGCCGGTGGAGCGAGACGCTCGAGAGCGAGCGCAATGCGATCGAGGCGCTCGAGAAGGGCTTTGTCGTCGGACATTGTGAGGATCGGCCTCGTTTTGCGGGCGCCGGGCCGCTTCTATAGCGTGGGCCCTCCTGCCGCAGCCAGGCTAGGAGCGCCCCTGCGTTAACAGGGTGCTCTTAGGGTTGCAAACGAGGCTCGCGGCACTATAGTCGCGCCCGATCTGAGCCGGGCGCGCCTGCGGGAGCATCTCCCTGCGGGCGAGGCCCTTATTGGCTCATCCTTTGGAGGTTCGGAAGCGCATGTTCATCTCTCCGGCTTTTGCTCAGTCCGGAAGCCCCCTTGGCGACCCGTTCAGCGGCATTCTCATCCCCATGCTGTTGATGGTGCTGATCTTCTACTTCCTGGTGATCCGTCCGCAGAGCCAGCGTGCGAAGCAGCACAAGGAGATGATCGAGCGTGTGCGCCGCGGCGATACGGTCGTGACCTCTGGCGGCTTCATCGCCAAGGTGACGCGCGTGCCCGAGAATTCCGACGAGGTCGAGGTCGAGCTTGCCGACACGTTGAAGGTTCGCGTCTTGAGGAGCACGCTCATGGACGTGCGCTCCAAAGGCGAGCCGGTGAAGGATACGGGAAGCGCCACCGCCAAGGGGTGATGCGCTGCGCGTCCTCCTGGCGGACGTGGTCGTGAGTGATTGAGAGTTTGAAGCCAGTCAACTGAGGCCTGCCGACATGCTGCATTTCGAGCGCTGGAAGATCTTCGCCATTGTGGCGACGTGCCTCGCAGGTCTCCTGTTCGCGATGCCGAACTTCTTCTCGAAGGAGACGGTTGCCGCGTGGCCGAGCTTCGTGCCGCAGCGCCAGATGCCGCTGGGCCTCGATCTGCGCGGCGGCGCCCATCTGCTTCTTGCCATGGACACGGCCGAGGTCAGGAAGAACTGGCTCGCGACGCTGCGCGAGGATGCGAGGAAGCAGCTGCGCGAAGCCAAGATCGGCTTCGCCGCCATCGGTGCGGCAGGTGACGTGCTCCAGGTCCGCCTGTCGAAGCCCGAGGATCAGGAAGCGGCACTCAAAATTCTCAAGAAGCTCATCCAGCCCATCGGCAATGCGATCCTCGGCACGAGCGGCTACGACATCGAGGTCACGGCGTCAGCCAACGAGCCGGGCGTCATTCTGTTGAAGCCGACCGAGCAGGGCCTACAGGAGCGCGTCTCGAGCGCTCTCGCCGCCTCGATCGAGACCATCAACCGGCGCGTCAATGCGCTCGGCACGGCGGAATCAACCGTCGTTCGCCAGGGCCGCGACCGCATTCTCATTCAGTATCCGGGCCTGACCGACACCACCCAGCTCAAGGAGCTCATCGGCAAGACCGCGAAGCTCTCTTTCCATTCGGTGCATCCCTCGGTGTCGGCGGAGGAGGCCAAGCAGTCGCGCGCGCCGCTCGGCTACAAGGTCTACGAGGCCGTCGAAGGCAGCGACGAGGCGCGAGGCGATCGCGCCTATGTGCTCGCCGAGACACCCGTCGTGCAGGGCGACGATCTCGTCGACTCGCAGCCCGGCTTCGACCATCAGACGAACGAGCCGATCATCTCGTTCCGCTTCAACCAGTCCGGCGCACGCAAGTTCGGCGCCTTCACCAAGGATCACGTCAACGAGCCGTTCGCGATCGTGCTCGACGACAAGGTCATCTCGGCGCCCGTCATCCGCGAGCCGATCCTGGGCGGCACGGGCCAGATCTCGGGCAACTTCACCGTCGAGAGCGCCAACAATCTCGCGATCCAGCTGCGCTCCGGCGCATTGCCGGCCAAGCTCACCATTGTCGAGGAGCGCACCGTCGGCCCGTCGCTCGGCGCGGACTAGTATCGAGGCCGGCAAGCTCGCTGGCCTCATCGGCTGTCTTTCGACGGCCATTCTGACGCATCGCCTACTATGGGACCTTCGGCGTCTACGCCGTCATCGGCCTCATCGTGCACGGCCTTCTGATCGTCGCGCTGATGTCGATCATCGGCACGACGCTGACGCTCCCAGGCATTGCGGGCTTCGTGCTCACGATCGGCATGGCGGTCGACGCCAACGTTCTGATCTATGAGCGCATCCGCGAGGAGCTGCGATCCGGCAAGACGCCGATCTCTGCCATCGACGCCGGCTTCACCCGCGCCTTCATCACCATTGCCGACAGCCAGCTCACGACGCTGGCTGCGGCCGTCATCATGTTCATGCTGGGCTCGGGACCGATCCGCGGCTTCGCCGTGACGCTGACGATCGGCATCCTCACGTCCGTCTTCTCGGCCGTCACCGTCACGCGCCTCCTGGTGGCGATGTGGCTCAAGTACTCGAAGAGCAAAGGACGCGCACTCGAAGTGCCCGTTTGAAACGAGAGAACCCATGTTTCTAGTCCCCGACTTCAAGGGTCATGACTTCTTCCCGCACAACACGCGCATCCCCTTCATGCGCTACAAGGGGCTGTGCTTCGGGCTATCGCTGCTCTTCATGGCGCTCTCCTTCTTGTGCTTCTTCACGCTCGGCTTCAATTACGGCGTCGACTTCAAGGGCGGGTCGTCTGATCGAGGTGCAGGCCAAGTCGGGCGACGGCCGACATCTCAGCCATGCGCGACGAAGCTCGAAGGGCTCGGCATCGGCGACGTGCAGATCCAGAGCTTCGGCAACGACAGCGACGTGCTGATCCGCATCGAGCAGCAGCCCGGCGGCGAAGAGGCGCAGCAGGGCGCCATGAAGAAGGTCATCGACACTCTGGGCGGCGAATACGTGCAGCGGCGCATCGAGGTCGTGGGACCCGCCGTGTCGAGCGAGCTCAGGACGACGGGTATCATCGCCGTGCTGGCGTCGATCGTCGCCATCGTCATCTACGTGTGGTTCCGGTTCGAATGGCAGTTCGCGCTGGGTGCCGTCGTCGCGCTCGCCCACGACGTGCTGGTCACGGCCGGAATCTTCTCGCTCTTCCAGCTCCAGTTCGATCTGTCGATCGTCGCCGCGCTGCTGACCATTCTCGGCTACTCGGTGAACGACACCGTCGTCGTCTCCGACCGCATCCGCGAGAACATGCGCAAATACAAGAAGATGGAGCTCGACGAGCTGCTCACCATCTCGATCAACGAGACGCTCTCGCGCACGATTCTCACAGGCTTGACCGCCATCGCCGGCATTCTCGCGCTCTACTTCTTCGGCGGCGAGGTCTTGCGCAACTTCAGCTTCGCCATGCTGTTCGGAATTCTGATCGGCACCTATTCCTCGATCTTCATCGCCGCGCCGCTGCTCGGCTACCTCGGCGTCAAGCGCGATTGGAGTGGCACCGCGGCGGCACAGCCGAAGACTGCAGCCGGCAAGGTCTGATTGCCGGTACATTCAGCGGCACGAAGGAGCCGCTTGTGACGGCCTCATCCGCACACTACCCGCGCCCTGCGCCGATCGACGCCTACGGCAACGGCGGCTTTCGGTTTGCGGGCATGAGCCACAAGGGCTCGATCATGTGTCTGCCGTCCGGAATCTATGCCTGGGACGTGAGCCGGATTGACGCGCTCGGCGCAGAGCATCTTGCGCGTGCCCTGGCGGGGCCGGGCGAGCGCATTGGTCTTCTTCTCCTCGGCACGGGACCCGATCTGACGCCGCCCTCGGTCGAGGTCCGCGAGGCCTGCAAAGCGGCAGGCGTCGCCCTCGAGATCATGCAGACTGGCGCGGCATGCAGAACCTATAACATTCTCCTGGCGGAAGGCCGCTCCGTGGGCGCGGCACTCATTGCCGTCGAGTAGGGAGCGGTTCGTCCATGGGCGAGCGCCAGCAAGCGTCCGCCGGCGAGCGCGAGGCGGTGCGTCGCGCCGCTCGCGACTTTGCCTATGACTGGTATCTGGCGGCTCTGCTGGCTCCGCGGCATGCTCGCGACGATCTGGTGACGCTCGCCGCCTACGCCGGCGAGATCGCGCGCGTTCCGCTCACCGTGCAGCGAGCCTGGCCTCGGTGCCATCCGCCTCCAGTGGTGGCGCGATGCAGTTGCCAGCGGAGGGAGCGACGGCGCGGGCAATGTGCGAACCGGCAATCCGGTTGCCGACGCGCTCGCCGAGGTGGCACGGCGCCAATCCTTCCCGATCGATCTGCTTGAACGGCCGCTCGCGGGGTACGAGCGCGAGCTTGATGCCGATGGCTTCGAGGACGAAGCGGCTTTCGAGACCTATCTCGACGAGACCTGGGGCACGGCATTTCACCTCGGAGCGCGTGCGCTCGGCGCACCGGAGACTGACGCGATGCGATCTCTCTGCAAGCTTTCGGCAGCAGCCTACGGCCGGACCAGACTGGCACTCGACCTCCCCCGCCACCTCGCGCGCGGACGCCTCCCGTTGCCGGCCGCCCGCCTGGCGGGGCACGATCCGCGAAACCTGCCCGAAATCGAGGCACGACCGGCGGCAAGGGCTCTCATTGCCATGCTAGCTAAAGAGGCACGCGATCGCCCTGGTCGCGGCCCGGACAGCCATACACGCCGCGCCCAGGGCTGCGCGGCCGGCGTTTCTGACCCTTGCCCTAGTCGAGCCCTATTTGCGCGCTTTGGAAGACCCGGAGCCATGATCCGCTGCACGACATCGCGGACATCTCTCCGCTGGTTCGCGTCGCAAGGCTTTGGCTGGCGAACAGGCGCGGTGGAGTCTAGCGTTCATCTCCTGAGGTGGCGCAATGGAACGCGGCATTGCATGTCGCGACTTGAGAGAGGACCCGGCCGAGACGAGCATGAACAGATACGCAACCGCGACAGCGAGCGCGTTCGTGCTCATGGGTCTCCTCGTGCAGATTTTCTCGAGCGCGTCGCGCGCAGTCGCCGAGCCGACGGATAAGACCATCGACGACCTTTTGTCGGAAACCCTCCCGCCGCCGCGCGATGCGGGACCGACCATCGGCGATCCGGCGCCGGCCATGCGCGCGACCGAAGCGCCCGCATCGCTTGCGCCTGTCAGCATCAAGTGGCGTGTCGACAACCCCTTTCGTTTCTTCGCCGATCCCGCGGACACCGAGGTTCACCGCGCCACGTATCGCGCGCTCTCGCCCGACGAGCTACGCCGTCCGATCCTTTCCGCCGAGCGAGCGCTTGCCGTGCGCCACGAGGACGGGTGGGCGGAGACGATGTACCGTAAGACCTGCTGGGACACGTCCCACAACCGCCATGTCTGCCCCGACAAAGGCGACTACATGAACCCGAAGAGCCACGGGGTCGTGGCCGTGATCGATGGCATCGCCGACAAGGGCGTCGACTGCACGTGGCTCACGGCGCCACACGGCGGCGACATCCCGCGCGGCATCGCGGTGAAGCAGCCATGCACCGAGCCGCGCTCTGCTCGATGTTCCCTATCCAAAAGGCCTTGGCGTCACCGTCGAGGTCGGCGGCCGCGAGGTGGCGAGCACGGTGATTGTCGTGCGCGACATCCTGGTCGTCGGCATGGGCGACAGCTTCGGCGCCGGCGAGGGAAACCCGGATGTTCCCGTGCGCTTTTCGCGCGAGCGCGTCGCCGACTACGGCAAAGCCGGCGGATCGAGCGAGCTGGCCGGCTATCCAGCGCGCGTAGGACCATGGAAGAATATCGGCGACAAGGCCTTCATCGAAGGCAACGCGCGCTGGCTCGATCAGGCCTGCCACCGCTCGCTCTACTCCTACGAGCTGCGCGTCGCCCTCGAGCTGGCGCTCGAGGACCCGCACCGTGCAGTGACCTATGCCGGCTTCGCCTGCTCGGGCGCCGAGGTCACGTGGGGTCTCTTCCTTCGCTACAAGGGTAACGAGTGGGTGCCTCGCCCGCCGGACCTATCGCAGATCTCGGCCATCGCCGATGCTCAGTGCGGCAAAGAGGAGGCTCCCGTCCAGGATCTCCCCGAGGCCTATCACATGCACGGCGCCATCTCTGAGCTGCAGGGCGGCCTGACGCTGCGCAAATGCCCCGTCGAGATCGCGCGCAAGATCGATCTGCTGCTGGTGTCGATCGGCGGCAACGACATCGGCTTTGCGCGTCTCGTCGCCAACGCCGTTCTTTCAGACCAGTCGCTCGTGCGCAGCCTCGGCGGCTGGTTCGGCCAGATGCACGGCAACGCAGGAGGCAGAGTCGCTGCTCGAGCGCCTCGACGAGCGCTACAAGGCGATCAACCGTGCCTTCCACGGCATCCTGCACGTGCCGTGGGACGAGAGCGACCGCATCATCCTTGCCGCCTATCCGCCCTTTGCGATGCTCGACGACCAGGGCGCCGTCTGCCCGGACGGTAACGTCGGCATGGAGGTCCTGAACGAATTTACATTGACCGAGAAGAACGCGCTGACGAGCGCCTGGCTCGCCGACAAGCTCGATCAGGTGATGACGGACAGCGCCAGCACGCACGGCTGGAGCTTTGCCGAGGCGCACCGCCAGAGCTTTGTCGGCCATGGCCTTTGCGCCGGATACAAGCAGGTTGCGCCGTCTCCCGCCGACGACCTGCGCCTGCCGCGCATGAAGGACGGCCGCTGGGTGCCCTACAATCCTGCCGACTTCCGCGCCTACGCGCCCCGCCAGCGCTGGTTCCGCACCCCGAACGACGCCTTCATGACGGGCAACTTCCACGTCGCCGGCTCGGTGCTGCAAAAGGTCCTGAAGCTCGAGACGCTGTCCTGGTTCCAGATACTGCTGGCGTCCACCTACTCGGGCGCTTTCCACCCGACTGCCGAGGGTCACGCCGCGATTGCCGATGCGGTGGCCGACAAAGCCCGCGCCGTGCTGGCGAAGTATGGTCAGCAATCGGAGCTGGCGCAGGCACCGCGTTGAGCGGGGGCAGGGAGCAAAGCTGCTCCTCCGCCCTAAGCGCCTAGCGCAGGCTCTCCAGGATTTGCGAAAGATTGGGGCCTTCGGAGGTATCGCGCACCGTGAACTCGATGCGCCGGTTGCAGGCCATGCTCTCCGGCTGGTCGCCGGCGACGATCGGGGCCTCGGCGCCATGGCCGACCGTGATCAAGCGGCGCCGCCTCGACGCCCGCAGCGATAAGATAGTCCGCAATAGCGAGTGCCCGGCGCTCCGACAGACGCCGGTTGGTCGGCCGGCGTGCCCGAGGCATCGGAATGGCCGTGAATCTCGATCACCATGCTCGAGCAGCGGCTGGCGATTGCCGCCAGCGCGTCCAGACGCTTCCGGCTGGCGCCGTCGAGCTGCGTGGTAGAACGTGTCCAATAGATTGGACCAACGTCACGGATCATGGATTGGCAGGCGGCCCCGCCGATCGTCTCGGCCCCGCTCGGCAGGACGCCCTTCGCCGTGAAGCCGGCCTTGCCCTCAATGCTGCCCGTCTCGATGCTGAGCGCCTCGCCCCGGCGCTTCGCCAGTGCCAGGGCGCCCGTCCTCTGCAACTCGTAGGCCATCATGGCAGTCTTGATTTCGGCATTGCGTGCGGCCGCAAATTCTTCCATGCGCACACTCTCGACGGCCGCGATCGACGTCTCGATTTCCGCGTTTCGCGCTGCCGCGAACTGGGCGAGCTCGCGCTCGGCCTCGACGGCGGCGAGCGACGCAGCGATCTCGGCATTGCGCGCTTCCGCGAACGCGATCATGCGTGTCGTTTCGACAGCCGCAATCGATGCTTCAATTTCCGCATTCCGCGCCGCGGCAAACGCTGCAAGCTCGCGCTCGGTATCGACGGCCGCAAGCGACGCCGCGATTTCCTGATTGCGCGCTTCGCGCAAACTCCTCGAGTGCGGCGAGTTTTGACTGCCGCAAGCGACTTCTGAGATTTCGGCGCCGCGGGCCGCCGCAAATGCAACCAGATTGCGTTCTTTTTCGACGGCCGCAAGCGACGCTGAAATTTCCGCGTTTCTCGCTTCGGTGAATTCGGCCAGCCGCCGCGCCTCGACGGCTGCAAGCGAAGCCTTGATTTCTGCGTTGCGAGCCTTGGCAAACTTCACCGTTGCCGCTCTCTGAGCTGCAGCGGCTGAGTAGGCTCTCTCTTTTAGCCGCTCACTGTGCTGCTCACCCGTCGACAGGAAGACGAGAGTGGCGCTCATGAGCCCAATAACTGCCGGAATACGCATCATTGACGTCATCCTTCCGAGCGTGGGGTGTTCGGAGGATATTGGCGCTATTTAGTTTAAACTTTGATGGATTTACTATGTACGGATCGTTGAAATGAAACTCAAAACTGGATTCGAAAAGGCAACGAAAAAATAAGACGTAAAAACAATTCGGAAACAAATTGGCAGTGGAACTGGAAATCCAGCAATTGGGCCAGATTTACGGGCGGCGCTACTCGGCGGCTTCCTTGCCGAACTGCAGCTCCGAGAGGCGCGCATAGAGACCGCTTGTACCGGCAAGGTCGCGGTGCGTTCCTTCCTGGATGATCCGCCCCGCGTTGAGCACCAGAATGCGGTCGGCCTTCTGCACGGTCGCGAGCCGGTGCGCGATGACGATCGTCGTGCGGCCCTTCATGGCGTGCTCGAGCGCGCGCTGGACCTGCAACTCGCTCTCGGCGTCGAGTGCGCTGGTTGCTTCGTCAAGCAATAGGATAGGCGCATTCTTGAGAAGCGCGCGCGCAATCGCGATGCGCTGGCGCTGCCCTCCCGAAAGGCTCTGGCCGCGCTCACCGAGAGCGCGTCTCGTAGCCCTGCGGCAGCGCGCGGATGAAGTCATCGGCCTGCGCCGCGACGGCCGCGGCCTCGACCTCGGCCTGGCTGGCATGCGGGCTGCCGTAGCGGATGTTCTCGGCCACCGTGTCCGCGAACAGCGCCACGTCCTGCGGCACGAGCGCGATCACGCCGCGCAGCTGATCGAGAGCGACGTCCGAAATCTTGACGCCGTCGATCCGGATCTCGCCCGAGGTGGGATCGAAGAACCTCAGCAGCAGATTGAAGACGGTCGTCTTGCCGGCACCCGACGGGCCGACGAGTGCGATGCGCTCGCCGGGCGCGATGCGGAACGAAATGCCGTCGAGCGCCGCCGCTCCGGGCCGCGACGCGTAGGCGAAGTGCACGTCCTTGAACTCGATCTCGCCCTTGGTGGGCGAGGGGAGCGGGACCGGCTGCTCCGGCGAGCGGATCTCCGGCACGACGGCGAGGAGCTCCGTGAGCCGCTCCGCGGCGCCCGCCGCCTGGCTCATCTCACCCCAGACCTCCGAAAGCTCGCCGAGCGCGCCTGCCGCGAACAAGGCGTAGATGACGAACTGGCCGAGCCGGCCGCCGCTGATCTCGCCGCCGATGACGGACGCAGACGCGTACCAGAGAATGGCGACGATGCTCGTCACGACGAGGAAGATGGTGAGCGCCGTGAGCCCGGCACGCGCCACCAGGCGCTCACGCGCGGCCGTGAAGGACCGGTCGACCGCGCGGGCGAACTTGCCGCGACGCCGTCCCTTCGTAGGCGAAGGCCTGCATGGTCCGTATCGCGGCGAGGTTCTCGGCCGCGTAGGCCGATGCCTCTGCAAGCTGATCCTGCGCGCGCCGCGACAGGCGGCGCACGACACGTCCGTATCCGACCAGCGGCAGGACGATCGCGGGTATCGCCACGAGCACGAGCAGCGACAGGCTCGGGCTTGTCACGATCATCATCACGAGCGCGCCGACCAGCATGATGGTATTGCGCAAGGCCTGGGAGATCGCCGTGCCGGCAGCGGCTTTGATCTGCGTCGTGTCCGCGGTGAGGCGGCTCATGACCTCGCCGGAGTGCGTCGCCTCGTAGAACGCAGGTCCGAGCCGCGCGAGATGCCGGAAGACGTCCTCTCTGAGATGCGCAACGACGCGCTCGCCGATCCAGTTGACGAGATAGAAGCGCGCCGCGCTCGCCACCGCCAGCACCAGGCCGATCACGATCAGCATGGCGAAGTACTCATCGATCAGCGTGCCGTCCTTGGCGCCGAAGCCGTGGTCGATCATGCGCCGCACGGCCATCGGCACGGCGAGCATGGCGAGCGCCGACACGACGAGCGCCAGCCCCGCCCCGGCAAGCCGGCCCGGATACTTGAGAATGTAAGGCTTGAGCGCCAACAAGGGCCGGAACGAGCGCGCGCGCGGTGCAGGCTCGGCGTCCTGGATCTGGGAGCCGCCGTAGACGGGATGGCGGCTGCTTTGGCTTTCAACAGTGCTCACGAAGGTCACTCGTTCGATCAGCAGAAGGGCCTGATGGCCCCGATTGCGGGACCATGCCCGACCATGCGCCGATGCTCAAGGCATGAGCAGGGCGCGCGACGCTTCGCCCCTGGGCCTTTTTCCTGGCCGATATACAGGCTTTGCTGCCAAGTCGACCCTCAAAAGCCCCGCTTTGCGCGCTTGTGCGGGTCCGACAACTCGATTATAGAAGCCGCTTCACGAATTCGAGGCCGAGCCTGGCCGTCCTTTTGGACGCTGCCCTGGGCTTGAGCGCTCTCCCACCAGCGAGCATTTGTCCGATGAAGAAAGATCCTGAGCTCCACCCGGACTATCACCAGATCAAGGTCAAGATGACCGACGGCACCGAGTTCGTCACCTATTCGACCTACGGCAAGGAGGGCGACGAGCTGCATCTCGACATCGACCCGACCTCGCATCCCGCCTGGACCGGCGGCGATCAGCGTCTCATGGATCGTGGCGGGCGCCTGTCTCGCTTCAAGAAGAAGTTCGAAGGCATCTTCTAAGAGGTAACGCGCCATTGGCGCATGAAAAAGGCCCGGGTTCGTCCTGGGCCTTTTGCTTTTGCCGATACCGATTCAGCCGGACGCTCGGCCCGATCGCGTGAAAGCGCGCTCGAGAAACTCGACCTGCGAGGCCACGGGATTGGCCGCGGGCGCCTGCATGTCCTGCGCTGTAGTGAGGGGCGCCATGGCGCGGTCGAGCTGCACGATGCGGTCGTGCAGCGAGAAGCTGGCCTCGATCAGCTCGCGCAGGCCCTTCGGCAGCTCGCTGAAGCCCTTGGTGTGGGACGGACGCCCCAGTGTCTGCAGCTTAACGCGGGCGCGCTTCTTCTGCGCTTCCTCGGCCGTGATCTCGCCTTCCTTCAAGGCGCGGCGGATCAGGAGCCAGGACGCGAGCTCAAGCAGCCGCGTCGTGAGACGCATGCTTTCCGTTGCATAGAGAACAGTGACGTTGCTCGGGAGACCCTTGGCCTCGCGGCGTCCTTCGCCGTCGAGGTAGCTGGCGGAGCGCTCGACGAGCGCCATGCCTTCCGTGAATACACGATCGAATTGTTCGGAGGCCTGGAAGCGCTCACCGAATGAAACGGTGACGCTCTCTGCTGCGAACGCACTTTCCACGCGAGACCCGCTGCTCATGACACGCTTTGATACAAACTCTAACGCCTCACCAACCCATAGCATCGTACCATCCTACGAGACCAGTGTTAACAACAAGGCCGAGAACAGGACAATCGATACGTGGAAGGGGATAATGCAAAAAATGAGCCGCCTTTCGGCGGCTCAGAAGTCAACAGGGAGGCGTCAAACAGGGTGGCTAGGCACCACCCAGGATCCAGATGACTGGATGAGGGCAGAATACGCGCCGCTCCCTAACAAACCGTTAATGGTGAACAGGATTTTTCCGATTTGCATTTTACAGTTGCACGCCGTGGCCATGCACAGCGCCGCGTGCGCCTTAGGACGCACGGCAACCATTCCTCAGCTCTTCCTTTACGCGCTCTCAACTCTTGAAGAGCTTGGCTGCCGCCGCCTCGTGAGCGCGCTTGCGCGCCAGCTCTTCCCTGACCCGTTCGATCTCGGACTCGAACGCCTTGATGCGCGCTTCGAGCTCGGCGACCGATAGCGTCTCGAGGTTGTCGCCGGCGGCGACACCCTTCACCGGCTTCGGCAGCACGTCATCCCAGTCCATGTCTCGCTCCTTGCCAATCCGCCGCGTGTCCCGGCTGCGGCGTGGTGACGTTTCCTCGCGCTTGTCTCGACCCTCTCCGTCGGGCAGGTATGGACCTCGAAGGAACCCTGAGGAGAGAGACGGCATGAGCGTCGTTCCCGCCAGCATGGCGGCCGTGGCGATTGCAGGCAAGGGCGGACCTGAGGTGCTGGTCCCCGAGACGCGCCCTACCCCGGCACCTGGTCCCGGCCAGCTCCTGATCCGGGTCAAGGCCGCGGGCGTCAACCGGCCCGACGTGTTGCAGCGCAAGGGCACGTACCCCGCGCCTAAGGGCCACTCGGAGCTGCCGGGACTCGAGGTTGCGGGCGAGGTGGCGGCGCTGGCCGAGGGCGCGAGCCGGTTCGGCGTGGGCGATCGCGTCATGGCCCTCGTCAACGGCGGCGGCTATGCCGAGTATTGCGTGGCTGATGAGGGATCGTGCCTGCCCGTGCCCGAGCGCCTGTCGTTCGTGGAAGCGGCCGGCGTGCCCGAGACCTTCTTCACCGTCTGGCACAACGTCTTCGAGCGCGGCTGCCTTGAAGAGCGGCGAGTGGCTTCTCGTCCACGGCGGCACGAGCGGCATCGGCACGACCGCCATCCAGCTCGGCAAGGCCAAGGGCGCGCGCGTGATCGCCACCGCCGGTTCGCCGGAGAAATGCAAGGTATGCATCGAGCTCGGCGCGGTGCGGGCCATAGACTACAGAAGTGAGGATTTCGCCGAGGCCGTGAAGGCCGAGACCGGCGGCCGCGGCGTCGACGTGATCCTCGACATCGTGGGCGGCGACTATCTCGAGCGCAACATCCGCTCGCTGGCCGAGGACGGCCGCCTCGTCAACATCGGCCACCAGTCGAGCACGCAGGTGCCGGTGGATCTGGTTCGCCTCATGTTGAAGCGCCTGACGCTGACCGGCTCAACGCTGCGGATACGCTCCAAAGAGGTGAAAGCCGCGATCGCCCGCGCCGTCGAGGAGAACGTGCTCCCGCTGCTGGCCGACGGCCGCGTCCGCGTGATCGTCGATCGCACGTATCCGCTTGCCGAGGCGGCTGAAGCACACCGGCGCATGGAAACGAGCCAGCACATCGGCAAGATCGTGCTCGTCGTCTAGCGGGTTCGCGCAAGGGAGTAGGGGGCGGCATGCTGGAGCGGCTATTCGGTCTTGAGGCCAATCGGACCAGCGTGCGCACGGAGCTGCTCGCCGGGCTCACGACCTTCATGACGATGGTCTACATCGTCTTCGTCAATCCCGTGATCCTCGCCGACGCCGGCATGGACAAGGGCGCTATCTTCGTCGCCACCTGCCTCGCCGCGGCCTTCGGCTCCGCATTCATGGGCCTCTATGCCAACTATCCCGTCGCGTTGGCGCCGGGCATGGGCCTCAACGCCTATTTCACGTACGGCGTCGTGCAGGGGCTCGGCGTGCCGTGGCAGATTGCGCTCGGCGCGGTGTTCCTGTCGGGCATGCTGTTCCTCATCGTGAGCGTCACGCCGTTGCGCGAGTGGGTGATCAACTCCATTCCAAAAAGCCTCAAGCTCGCCATTGCTGCCGGCATCGGCTTCTTCCTCGCTATCATCGGCCTGAAGAGCGCCGGCATCATCGCGGCAAGCCCAGCCACGCTGGTCACGATTGGGGACCTGAAGTCCGCGAGCGTCGCTCTCGCCGTGCTGGCGTTCATCGTCATGGGGGCCCTCGATGCGCGCCGCGTGCCGGGCGCGATCCTGATCGGCATCCTCGCCGCGACCGCTGCTCGGTCTCGTCCTGGGGCTCAACAGCTTTCAAGGCATCGTGTCGATGCCGCCCTCGATCGAGCCGGTCTTCCTGAAAATGGATGTCGCGGCGGCCCTCGAACTGGGGCTGGTGGCGATCGTCTTCACGTTCTTCTTCGTCGACGTCTTCGACAACACCGGAACGCTCGTCGGCCTCGCCCATGCGGCCAGGCTTGTCGGGCCGGACGGAAAGTTGCCGCGCATCGGGCGCGCGCTCACCGTCGACTCCACGGCGGCTATGGTCGGCGCCGCGCTCGGCACGTCGACGACGACCAGCTACATTGAGAGCGCTGCCGGCGTGAATGCCGGCGGTCGAACGGGATTGGTCGCCGTGGCCGTCGCGGCCCTCTTTCTCGCCGCGTTGTTCTTTGCGCCGCTCGCCGCGTCGATTCCGGCCTTCGCAACGGCACCGGCCCTCGTCTATGTCGCCTGTCTGATGATGACCGCCGTCCGCGACATAGATTTCGCGGACGCAACCGAATACGTTCCTGCAGCCGTCACCGTCGTCTCGATGCCGCTCACGTTCTCGATCGCCCACGGCATCGCGTTCGGCTTCATTGCCTACGTGGGCATCAAGCTCCTCGCGGGCCGCCCGCACGAGATTTCGCCCGCCGTTGCTGTGCTGGCGGCTCTCTTTATCGCAAAATTCGCGCTGCTCTAACGAGAGGCGCTACCAGCTGAGCGCCGGCATCGCAGCGATCGGGCGCGTGTGCAGATCGGAGAAGAGCGTGGCGAGCGTTGCCTCGTCGATATGCCCGCCGGTGACATGAACTCCGCTGGCGATGAACACCGAGTTGATCCCCGCTGTCTCCGCACCCTTGATGTCGGTGCGAATGCCGTCGCCGATGGCGAGCACCTTCGCCTTCTCGATCTCGCGCCCTTTGAGCTGCGCGAGCGTCGCCATCGTCATAGAGTAGATCGGCAAGTAGGGCTTCCCGGCATACTCGACGGCGCCGCCGAGCTCGCGATAGAGCTCTGCGAGCGCGCCCGCGCAATAGACGAGCTTCGTGCCGCGCTCGACCGTGAGGTCCGGGTTGGCACAAATCATGGGCAAGTTGCGCGCCGCAAGAGCGGCAAGCATCTCGCGGTAGTCGTCCGGCGTCTCGATATCGTCATCGAAGAGTCCGGTGCAGGACACCGCGTCCGCAGTCTCGGCCGGCGAAAGTGTCACTCCGAGATCGTCGTAGAGTGCGAGATCGCGTTCGGGGCCGAGATGAAAGATATTGCGTCCCGCTGAACGTGCCGACGAGCGTCCGCGCCGCGTCACCGGATGTCACGATGGCGTCCCAGGCGAAGCGTGGCACGCCGATGCGGTCGAGCTGCGCGGCAACGCTCGCCGCCGGCCGCGGCGCATTGGAGAGGAGGACAACGATCCCGCCGGCAAGACGAAAGCGCGTGCACGCGTCGCAGGCAGCAGCGAACGGCTCGACGCCGTTGTGCATGACCCCCCACACGTCGGCGAGCCACGCCTCCCGGTCTTGCGAGACAGGAGCGATGGACGAAACGATAGGGATCGGGCCTAGCCCCGGCGGAACGGCTGCTTGCATCGCGCATGCTTAGAGTGCTTCCGGAAAAGTGGGAACCGGTTTTCCGACAAGAAGCACGAAAAACAAAGAACTCGGGTCTTTCCGAGTTCGTAGACTTGGAAAGACCCGAGCGGCATGCGCTCCGAAAATCAAGCCGCGGCCTCGCCCGCGACCGGCACGGCGAGCGACCTCACCGGGCGCGGCCCGCCGAAGAGATGCCCCTGGCCGAGCAGCACCCCGAAGCCGAAGACGCGCGCCATCTTCTCCTCGCTGTCGATGCGTTCGACGACGAGGGTCAGGCCGAGCTTCGCCAGATGGCGGCAGACGTCGCTCGCCGGAATGTGCCCGCCGGATGTCGGCAGCCCCTTGAGGAAGACGTCGGCGTCGAGCTTGACGAAGGAGAACCCGGCCTCGGCGAGCGCCTCGAAATCCATGTCGAGGTCCGTGACGCCCGAGATCGCGAAGCGGAAGCCGAGCGAGCGCATGTCAGCGAGCGTATCCCACTCCGTGGGCGCAAAGTCGCGCACGTCGCTCTGCGAGAAGGCGAGCACGAGCTGCGTTGCGAAGCTGGCGCGCTGGTGCAGCGTCTCGGCGAGGCCGCCGAGAAAGCGGTCATCCGTAAGCGACTCGCCGTTGAATGCCGAGAACAACGAGCCGGGCTTGCCCCGCTCTTCGAGGCGCCGCGCCATGGCGGCGGTCCGCGTGACGCTGGCGCAATCGAACAGCGGCAGGAGGCCGGTGCCCCTGAGCTCGACGCCATCGGCGTTGTGGTTGAGAAACTCGCCCGCCTTCGTTGCGCAGCCGGATCGACACCTCATAGTGGCGCGTCTTCTGGTCCTCGAGGCTCATGATGGGCTCGAGCGAAACGTCGATGCGCCCCGCCATGATGGCACCGGCAATCGCCCGCACGGAGACCGGTGTGCCGGCGGTGAAGCCCCACGCCGGCTGCTCTGGCTCGGCGGGCAGCGGCGGCACGGTCTGCGGCCGCTGCGGGGCGCTCGTCAGCGGCATCTTCGCCGCACGCATGGTCTGCGCCGCAAGGCGAAGCGCCTCGATGGAGCCGTCGATTGCCGCGTCCTGCTGAGCTGCCGTGGGCGCAGCGGCGGGCAGGCCGGCTGCCGCGCGCGGCTGTTTGGCGCTGGCATCGCTCTTGCTGCTGCCGTTCACGCTACCCTGCATTTCGGCGGCGTTGACCTCTTGCAGCAGCTTCTTGATGGCATCCTGGATCATCTCGACGTCGGACTCGCGCGGCGACGTCGACGCAGGTGCTTTCGGCGCCGCGCTCTGCGGAATTGGCGTCTGCGGGTGCGCCGGCTCCGGGCAGCGCCGGTTCCGGAATGCTTGCCGGGGATCCGCCGCCGACGAGTGGCGGCAGGTCGAGACGTGGCGCCGCAGGCCTGAACGACCAGTAGTCGTGCATGGCTTGCGGGTTGGGCTCACCCTGCATCAAGGCATGCGCGGCCGGAGACAAGCCGGGCTCCTCACGCCGCGGCGTACCCCGCGGAGCGACCGCCTCGCGAAGCAGCAGCGTGTCTTCCTGCGCGGACGGGCCTGGGCGCCCCTGTGCGGGAGCCTGAGCGAAGCGGACGCTGGATCCATCCACCGCTCGGCGCCTTGCGCGCCGGTTCTGAGGGATGCGACGTGCGCCTGCACGCCCTCCGAGTATCCTTCCTTGCGCTTCCGGCTCTCGACTTGCGCGGGCGTCGGCGCCTGGATTGGACGCGGCGGTCGATCGGCGGCGGTTGCCCGCGCGCACGATGAGCGCGTGGACGGTGAGCAGCAGCACATAGATTGCGAGCGCCGCGGTCGCCGCTACCGGACCCGGGAACCCCCCGTGCCTGTACATCCCGACCGCGACGGCTCCGGTGACGAGTCCCATCGCCACCATGACGAATGTTTGCGTGCTTTGCTGGTCCCGACCCATACGCCCCAAATCCCCACCGTTATGCGATGTTTTATGTTGCGGCCGATCCAAATCCCCGAATCGGCGCTGTGCAACGAGAGCTCCCGCCGCTGCGTGACGATAGCAATTGCACCGCGTGCGGATTCACCGGATTTCCACAGGCGCCGCGAGCACTTCCATGCGGGCGTGGCCGCGTATGCATCGGCGCCAATTCACAGACATCTAGGGGAGGGCCGCAATCGCGCCACGAGCCCGCCAAGAGCCCACCAGAATCGAGACGGCGTTTAGATGTCATTAGGCGAATCGGCGTGGTATCGTTGTGTCCGGGCGTACTTCGCGGTCCGGCGTAAAAGGAGAAGAGCCCGATGTTGATGAGTGTTGTAGAGCGCCAGTCCGACGTACAAGTGTATCCCGATTTGGCCGGCGCGCGCGTGCTGATCACTGGGCTCTTCGCCCGAGCTCGGCGTCGATGTTGCCCGTGCGTTCGCGGATCACAAGGCGCGTCTCGTCGTGCAGTCGCCCGAGGATTCTCCCGCGATGACCGAGGTCGCCGCGATGCTCTCCGAGACCGCAGCCGAGATCAAGGTCTTCAACGATCCGTTTGCCACCCCCGACGAGGCTGTGAGCCTGGTGCAAGGCGTCGTCCAGGACCTGGGCGGCCTCGATAGCCTGATCAACATCGTCCGCCTCGAGCCGGAAGGCATCGCCCGCGATGCGAGCCCGTCGGACGTCGAGGATTACGTCGCCGGCAAGCTGCTCGGCGCCGTCCTCGCCACGCGCGTCGCCGCCAATCGCATGCGCCTCACGCTGACCGAGGGCTCGATCCTCAATGTCGTCGCCATGCCGGGTAAGCCGAGTGCGTCGAGCGCGGCGCTGGCCGACATCGCCTATGCAACGCTTGCCGCGATGACGCGGGGCGAGGCCAAGGAGTGGGCCGATCAGGGCATCAGGATCAACGCCGTCGGGCCGCGCGCCGCGAACGGCAGCACGCCGGCCTCGGGCGCCGACATCGCCGCGCTCGCCCTCTATCTCGCGAGCAAGAAGGGCCGCGGCCTGTCGGGCCACATGCTGGATGCCGGCGGCACGGCGACGCGCCGCTGCTGAGGCGGGCTTCGTCTCACTCGCCCGGAGCCGGAGCTGCTGCGGCGCTCATCTCCGCGCCATGCGCATGCCGTCCGCCGAGGTAGCTCAGCACGGTCGGCACCACGAACAGCGTCAGCAGCGTGCCGAGCGTCATGCCGCCGACGATGACCCAGCCGATCTGCTGGCGGCTTTCCGCGCCTGCGCCCTCGGCGAGCGCGAGCGGCAGCGCGCCGAGCACCATGGCGCCGGTCGTCATCAGGATCGGCCGCAGGCGCAGCGAGGCGGCCTCGATGATGGCGTCGAGGCGTGCCTTGCCCTGCTCCTGCAGCTGGTTGGCGAACTCGACGATCAGAATGCCGTGCTTGGTGATGAGGCCGACCAGCGTCACGAGGCCGATCTGCGAGATAGACGTTGAGCGTGCCGCCCGGCAAGATAGAGCGCGCCCAGCGCGCCGGTCATCGACAGCGGCACCGTCAAGCAGGATGATCAGCGGATCGCGGAAGCTCTCGAACTGCGCCGCCAGCACCAGATAGATGAAGCGCGAGCGCCAGCACGAACACCAGCGCCAGGCTCTGGCCTGCGGCGCGGTACTCGCGGCTCTGGCCCGTGACGTCGGTCTGCACGTTTGCGGGCAGCACCTCGCGCGCCGTCGCGCTCGAGGATAGGTGAGCGCGTCGCCGAGCGCATAGCCGGGCGCGAGGTTGGCCGAGATCGTCACCGCGCGCAGCTGGTTGAAGCGCTTGAGCTCCTTCGGCGCCACCGACTTCGACCACCTTGACGATGTTCGAGAGCTGGATCATGTCGCCGCTCGGCGCGCGCAGGAAGATCGTGGATCGAGCGTCGTCGGCGAGGCGCGGTCCGCGGCCGCGAGCTGCACGATGACGTCGTACTGCTCGCCGTTCATCTCGAAGCGCGTCACCTGCCGCCCGCCGAGCAGCGTCTCGAGCGTGCGCCCGACCACGTTCACGTCGATGCCGAGATCGGCCACCTTGGCGCGGTCGATCTCGATGCGGAACTCGGGCATGTTGAGCTTGCAGATCGGTCTCGACGCTCTCCAAGCCCGGATTCTCGCGCGATGCGGTCCAGCAGCTGGTCGACATACTCCTGCAGCTGCTCGTAGGTGCCCGACGTCTGGATCACGAACTCGACGGGCGCGACGGTGCCGCGCTGGCCGAACGACGCCGGGATCGGTGGCGAACGCCTGCACGCCGGCGATGCGCCGGATCTTCGGGTATGATCTCGGCGATGATCTCGCTGCTGCGAGCGCTCGCGGTCGTCCCAGTCCTTGAGCAGCCGTGAAGATGAGGAACTGCGACACCTCGGGGCTGCCGTTGATGAGCGAGGCGCGAGTCGATCTCGGGGATCTTGGCGAGGATGGCGTCCGACCTCGCTGCCGTAGCGGCGTCGTGTAGGCGAGCGTCGCGCCCTCCGGGCCCGTGCCGCGCACCGGATCACGCCGCGATCCTCCGATCGGCGCCAGCTCGGACTTGCAGGTTGAGGAAGAACACGGCGCTCAGCGCCGCGACGCCGAGCGCGATCAGCGAGAACCAGCGGCCGGACGCTGCAGCGCCGCCGCGAGCAGCGCGCGTGTAGCCGCTCTCGAAGGCCGTGAAGCCGCGCTCGATGAGGGTGAAGAGGCGCCCGGGCGTTCGGATTGTGCTTGAGCAGCTTCGAGCACATCATCGGCGTCAGCGTCAGCGCGACGAAGCCCGAGATGAGCACCGCGCCGGCCAGCGTCAGCGCGAACTCGAGGAACAGCCGGCCCGTGCGTGCCCGGCGCGAACGCGATCGGCGCATACACCGCCGCCAGCGTCAGCGTCATGGCGATGACGGCAAAGCCGATTTCCTTCGTGCCCTCGATGGCCGCCGGCAACCGGCTTCATGCCGTCCTCGATGTGGCGATAGATGTTCTCCAGCACGACGATGGCGTCGTCGACGACGAGGCCGATGGCGAGCACCATGGCGAGCAGCGTCAGCGTGTTGATGCTGAAGCCCATCGCGAACATCAGCGTGAACGTCGCGATCAGCGAGATCGGGATGGTGACGATCGGAATGATGCGACGGCCCGGATCGAGCGCAGGAAGAAGACGATCACCAGCACGACCAGCAGGATCGCCTCGCCGATGGTGTGGTAGACCGCCTTGATCGAGCGGTCGATGAACACGGCGTTGTCGTTGCCGATCGTCGGCCGTCGAGCCCGTTGCGGCAGCGACTGCGTTGATCTCCGGCAGCACCGCGCGCACGGCGTTCGAGACGTCGAGCGGGTTGGCGACCGCCTGCTTGATGATGCCGACCGCGATGGCCGGCTGGCCGTTGTAGCGGCTGTCGCGGCGCTCGTCGGCCGCGCCGAGCTCGACGCGCGCCACCTCGCCGAGCTTCACCTGATGGTCGTCGGCGATCTTGACGATGATGTTGCGGAACTGCTCGGGCGTGACGAGCCCGGTGCGCGACAGCACCGTGAACTCGCGGTCGCGGCTCTCGATGCGCCCCGAGGGCAGCTCGACGTTCTGCGCCCTGAGCGCGTTCTCGACGTCCTGGACCGTGAGATTGAAGGCCGCGAGCCGCTCGCGGTCGATCCAGATGCGCATCGCATAGCGGCGCTCGCCGAAGATCGTCACGTCGGCGACGCCGTTGAGGTTCTTGAGCCGGTCGAGGACGAAGCGGTCGACGTAGTCGGTGATCTCGAGCGGCGTCATGCGGTCGCTGGTGAACACCAGGTATCATGATCGCCTGCGCGTCGGCCTCGACCTTGGCGATGATCGGCTCGTCGACCTCGTCGGGCAGCCGGCCGGCGCACGCGGCTGACGCGGTCGCGCACGTCGCTGGCGGCCACGTCCGGATCGACGTCGGGGCGGAAGCGCACGGTGATGCGGCTGGTCTCGGCGCGGCTCGTCGATTCCAGCACGTCGATGCCGGCGATGCCGGCGATCGAGCCTTCCAGCACCTGCGTGATCTGGCTCTCGATGATCGTGCGCCGAGGCGCCGGGATAGCTGGTCGACACCGAGACGACCGGCTCGTCGACGTTGGGATACTCGCGCACCGTCAGCCGCGTGTAGGAGACGATGCCGAGCAGCACCAGCACCAGGCTCAGCACCGTGGCGAAGACCGGCCGGCGGATGCAGAACTCGAACAGGCTCATCAGGTGCCGCTCTCGCGGCGGCGCCGGGCCGCGCCGGCCGACGAACTCGACGCTGACGCCGTTCGCGCAGCTTCTGCTGGCCGGCGGTGACGACGCTGCGTGTCGGGCGTCAGGCCTTCGAGGATCTCGACCTCGGCCGTCCTTGCGCGCTCGCCGAGCTTCACCTTGGTCTCGATCGCCTTGCCGTTCTCGATGCGGAAGACGAACGTTTCGCCGCCGCGCGGCACGATGGCGCTTTCCGGCACCAGCACGCACCTCGCGCGTCTGCTTGCCCTTGACGACGATGCGCGCGAACAGGCCCGGCCGCAGCACGAGGTCCGCATTGGGCAGCCGGGCCCGCATCGCGAGCGCGCGGCCGTTCACGTCGACCTGCGGATCGATGGCGTAGATCTCGCCGGGAAACGTCTCGCCCGGCAGCGCGTCGACCTCGACGTCGACCGTCTGGCCGACCTTGACCTGACGAGCAGGAACAGCTCCGGCAGCTTGAAGTCGACCTTGAGCGATGTCGATCTTCTCGAGGTTGACGATCGGCGTGCCGATGGCGACGTAGGCGCCGGGCGAGACCTTGCGGATGCCGACGCACGCCCGAGAACGGCGCCGTGATCGTGTGCTTGGAGAGCCGCACCTTTGCCAGCTCGAGCGCGGCGCGCGCCATCTCGAAGTTGGCGGTCGCCTCGTCGATGGCCTTCTCGGTCACGTTGCCGGTGCGCGAGAGCTGCTTGGCCCGGTCGATGTTGGCCTGCGGCGAGATCGTAGCGCGCCTGGGTGTCGGAGACCTCGGCCTGCGCCAGCGCGTCGTCGAGCTTGACGAGCACGTCGCCCGCCTTGACCGGTGCCGCCCTCGCTGAACTGGCAGCTCCGTCACGCGCCCGGCGATCTCGGAGGTGATCTGCACCGACTCGTCGGACTGCAGGCTGCCGATCGCTCTCAGATCCGTCGACGAGCTGGTCGCAGTTGCCGTCGCGGCCTCGACCGACACTTTTTGCTGGGCCGCATCGCGGCGCCCGCCGTCACGCGTCGTGGCGGCAGAGGCGACCCCGTCTCCCGGCTTGCCGGACACGTTGCCGCCGATCGAGCGCCAATCGCCGCTCGCGGCAATCCATGCGCCGGCAACCAGAAGCAGGGCAACACTGATGATAGTCAGCCTCGGCATGCCGCTCCTCTCGATACGATCCCGGCCACGTGCTCCCCGGCGAAGTCTCATGGGATCAGATCAGCTGGCGATGACAGTCCCTCGCATGAAGAACGGCTCAAGCCGCCGGAATCCGTTGCCGGCGCTCTTGGGCCCCTCAGAATGGGCCGAACCAGAGGAGTATAGGCCTAAAACTGCGCCGCGCATAAGTCGCGGCCAAACGAGCCCCAATGCTGGAACCTAGCTCAAATAGTGCAATTAACGATTACCGGCAGCCTGCGGATCGCGGGCAATCGTGGGAAGTGCTGCCTGCCCGGAAAGTTACGGCTCGGCGTTGTCGGCAGTGCGCCGCAGCCGGCGCGAACGGTTGCTCGCGCCGCGATGCTTCTTGGCTTGCGGCTTGGCGGACTGCGCTTCTTCGTCCGCGCTCTTGGCCGCTTCCGCAGTCGTTATTCGCTCGCGGGCCGCCGGTGCGAGTTCGGTCACAGGCAGAACATCGCCGCTCGAGCTCAACGGCGGCGGGACCGCGCCGTAGAAGGGAAGCAGCGTCTCTCCGTCTTTCACCCGAGCGCTGGCTTTGGCGAGGATCGGCTGCAGCTCGCTGTCGTAGGAGGCGAGTGCCGACATCGTGCGCCTTGGCGTCTGAGGTGCACGACCCGGTAGCCGCGCGCCTTCAGCTCGGTCAGGATCCCCGGCAGCGCCTTGGCCGTAGCCGGCTTGATGTCGTGGAAGAGCAGGATGCCGCCCTGCCGTGCCTCGGTCTCCTTCAGCACGCGCTGGGTAAGACGCTCGACGCTGCCGATGTAGCTGTCGTTGGATACGACATCGACGGTGAAGCTCGCGACGCCGAGCTTCTGCAGGTGGTCGAGCAAAGCGTCTGAATCCGATAGCCCCGGAAAGCGGAAGAAGGGCGCGATCGGCTGTCCGGCCGCGAGTGCGACAGCGGCAAAGCCCCGGTCGATCTGATCCTTGGCCTTCGCGAGGCTCAGGCTGCGCAGGTTCAAAGGATGCGACCAGGTATGCGTGCCGAGCGTGTGGCCGCGCGCGAGCACATCCTTGACGGCGCGCGGGTAGGCCAGCGCCATCTCGCCCACGGAGAAGAAGGTCGCCTTGGTGCAGAACTTGTCGAGGGTGTCGAGAATGGGCGTGGTGATCCACGGCACCGGGCCGTCGTCGAACGTCAGCACGACTTCCTTGGGCTCGAGGAAGCCCGGCTCCTTGGCGCGCTTCGTCATGTCGCCGAAGATGGGACCTGCGCTGGCATCGATCTCGATGATGCGCGAAACGCCAAGCGCGCCTGCCGGATCGGGGCACGACTGCGTGGCCCCCGTATCCGTCAACACAAGAACAAGCACCGCCGCAGCGAGTGCTGAAGCCAGCCAGCGCATCCCCCAAGTCCCTTCTGCGGTTTAAGCCGCGTCCCCCGGCTGGAATGTCGCTGATTTGCGGCTTTTGAACAAGGTACGGTGAGACGAACGGATCAATTTATGGGCCGGTGCTAGCCATTGAGTGCCACTAGCCGCGGCCGCTCGTCACGGGCCGCCGGCGGTCCCGAACGATTTGAGCTGCCAGGGGTCGCTCGGACATGTTGTTCCAGTCGGTCTTGCGCGCCGTGCGCCGCGCGCGACCGTGGCGCGCTCACGGGCGTGGCTCCCGGCGCCGCGTCGCTGCTGGGGCCAGCAAGCTCCGCCGCGGGATCGGCGCTGTCCCCGTCCCCCGAGGCCGGCCAGGTCGCGGCCCGCGTCGCCAGCGGGTCGGACGCCGCGACGGTTGCCTTTGGCCTTGAGCGCCTTTTCCGCGATGGCATCGAACTCGGGAAGCGTCGTCGCCGGGGTCTTCGCCACCATGTGCACGACCTTGTAGCCGCGCGCCTTGAGCTCCGCGAGCAGGCTCGCGAGCGCGCCGGCCGTCGACGGCTGGATATCGTGAAAGAGAAGGATGCCCTTCTTCTCGTGCTCGAGCTGGCTCATCACGTTGCGCAGCACGGTGCCCGGGCTGCGGGTACGGAAATCGCGCGAGTCGACGTCGATTCCGAAGGTGCCAATGCCGCGGCCCGCGAGATGGGTGTGCGAAGCCTTGGTATGCGCGAGATAGGGATAGCGGAAGAACGGTGCGACCGGCGCCCCGAGCGCCTTCGTTACGGCCGAAAGACCGAGCTCGAACTCGTATGTCGCGCTGGCCGCGGAGACCATCGTGAACTTCTTGTGCGACCACGTGTGGCTGCCGATGGTGTGCCCGCGCTTGGCGACCTCCTTGAGCGTTGCCGGGTCCGCGATCGCCATGCTGGCCGACGGAGAAGAAGGTCGCCTTCGTGCATTGCGCGTCGAGCGCGTCGAGGATCGGCATCGTGTAGCGGCGCATCGGCCCGTCGTCGAAGGTGAGGACGACCTCGTGATCCTCGAGGAAGTCGATCTCCTTGAACTGCTCGCCGAAGCGCGGGCCCGTCGCGGTGTCGATCTCTACGATGCGCGAGATGCCGAGCGCGTCGGTCCTGCCGGCACAGGCGGCCGAAATCCGCGACCGGCGGGAACGGGCCGGTCTGAGCGTCTGACGGCTTCCGCCGACGCCGCGACGGCGCAGAGAAACGCGACCGACGCGACAGCACGAACAACGCCCATTCTTGAGTCCTTACCCCGCCAGTCGGCGCATTCGCGCGACCTGCTGCGTGTTGGCTCGATACTCGTCCCTATTCAAGGCGTAATCGTATAAGCCTTCGTAAAGAAGGCGCAACACGCCTCGACGTCAGTGTTGTTTTCGCGCATCAGAGTGTCAGCGCCGTGACGGTTGTGCTAAGGCGCCGCGGCAAGCGCGAACACCGTCTGTGGCAGGCGATCGGGTGGTTTGGCAGGGGCTTGAATTGGCCCACTCGGAGACGCCGATGGCGGCAAGACGAACCAGACCGTGGAAGTCGCCGAGCAGGAGAGCACAGACCTCGTATCCGAGGTGTCGCGCGCTCTTGCCGCAGGCACGCCCGACGACGCTGCGGCCCTCGTCAAGGATCTTCCCGCGCCCGATCTCGCCGACCTCATCGAGCTCCTCGGCCCCGATGAGCGCATCGCGCTCATCCAGGCGCTGGGGCCGGCCTTCGATTACGAGGTCCTTTCCGAGCTCGAGGAAGGCGTTCGCGACCAGCTTTCGGAGGCGCTGCCGAACGAGCTGCTCGCCAGGGCGGTCACCGAGCTCGAGACCGACGACGCGGCCTACATTCTCGAAAACCTCGAGCAGAGCGACAAGGACGAGATCCTCAGCCAGCTCCCGATGAGCGAGCGCGTCGCGCTCGAGCGCAACTTCGAATATCCCGAGGAGACCGCCGGCCGCCTCATGCAGGCGGATTTCGTCGCCGTCGCGCCCTACTGGACCGTCGGCCAGGTCATCGACCACGCGCGCGACACCGACGATCTGCCGGACACGTTCTCGGAGATCTTCGTCGTCGATCCCGCGTTTCGCGTCCTCGGCAGCGTCGAGCTGTCGCGTTTGCTTCGCAGCAAGCGCGACGTTCCCGTGTCCGAGATCATGGACACGGACCTGCACGTCGTGCACGCCACCGAGGACCAGGAGGAGGTGGCCCGCAAGTTCGAGCGCTACGACCTCTATTCCGCGCCGGTCGTCGATGCCAACGAGCGGCTCGTCGGCATCATCACGGTCGACGACGTGGTCGAGGTCATCCAGAGCGAGGCGGACGAGGACATGATGGCGCTGGGCGGCGTCGGCGATGAAATCGCTCGCCGACAGCGTCATCCAGACGTCACAGAGCCGGGTTCCCTGGCTCGTGG
Source organism: uncultured Alphaproteobacteria bacterium (assembly GCA_963821565.1). GTDB lineage: Bacteria > Pseudomonadota > Alphaproteobacteria > Rhizobiales > Hyphomicrobiaceae > Hyphomicrobium_C. The sequence goes on along the minus strand of CAWGEK010000001.1, from coordinate 566,898 downwards.
TCAATCTCGGCACGGCGGTCCTGGCCTCGTTCGTCATCAAGCTGTTCGACGCCACGATCGAGCAGATGGTGGCGCTTGCCGTGCTGATGCCGATCGTCGCGTCGATGGGCGGCAACGCCGGCACGCAGACCATGACCGTGACCGTGCGCGCGCTGGCGACCAGCAAGCTCGGCGCGGCCAACGCCCCGCGCATCATCACGCGCGAGACGGTGGTCGGCCTCATCAATGGTCTCGTGCTGTCCGTACTGATGGCCGGGCGTCGTGTTTCTCTGGTTCGGCTCGGGCAAGCTCGGCGCCGTCATCGGCGCGGCCATGATCGTCAACCTTCTTGCCGCGGCGCTTGCCGGCATCCTGATTCCGCTCGCGCTCGATCGCCTGCGCCTCGATCCGGCGCCCGCCTCCGGCGTGTTCGTGACCATGGTCACCGACTGCGTCGGCTTTTTCGCCTTTCTCGGCTTGGCCACGGTCTTCCTGGTCTAGCCGGCACCGCTCCGTTGGACCGTGGACAGCCGCGCTTGGCCGCGATCGCCCCATTGCGCTGACCATGGCGCGCTGTGGTTATGGAAGGGCTGAACGGGCCTGTACCAACCGCTTAAGCCGCAGAGCTGTCATGACGGACGAGAAGCGCGTCAAGCACCTGCGCCAGATCCTGCTCTGGCCGGTCTATCTGCTTCCCCTCGACGAGAATGCTCCCATCCAGGATCACTGGGAGCATCTCGCCACCCCGAGCCCCGACAATCCCTGGCGCGAGATCGACGATGAGTTCGGCGATCCCGGCGAGTTCCAGGTCGCGCCACTACAACGAGTTCGTGACGTTCCTGCCGCCGGTCCAGCGCTTCCTCTACGGCCAGGGTCTGGGCCGGGCCGTGCGCAAGGTCTACGGCGAGAGCCCGATCAAGACCATGCGCCGCAACGACGTCGCGCGCGTGCGCGTCACGCTCGACAAGGGCGACGAGCCGATCATGCTCGAGATCGCCCACGTCGATCTCTATTTCTTCTTCGACATCGACATCGCCATCCTGGCCGTCGAGGTCGTCACCAACGATCTCGCCTTCGAGCGCGCGCAGGAGCTGCTGTTCCGCTTCGGCCGCGCCTATCCTGCCTACTGGGACGAAGGACGGCCGCGGCGGCCATTGCCCGTGGAAGGTCGAATGGCTGTCGGCGGTCGACGACGTCCTGGCCGTGTCCGACTACGAGAACCGCGAGAAGTATCTGTCGTTCGTCTGCCGGCACCGCGCGCCCTGCATCGCCTCGCATTGGGAGTATCTGCTCACCCGCTCGTGCTCTACCACAGCGACAAGAAGGGCGAGATCCGCTACCGGCAGCTCGAATACTACCGCATGCCCTACATGACGCTGCTTCGCCGTCGAGGATGTGGCGAAGCTGTCGCGCGCCGACAGCATCCGCCTGGCGCTCGGCAACGAGCCGGGCGGCTGAGCAGAGCCTGCCCTACTCGGAGACCTATCTGCACGACTTCGAGCAGCGCTATCTGCTACGACCGCTATTTCAGCATGGAGGCGGGCGCCGGCCCGAGCCGGCACGCGCTTTCTCGCCTCCGGCCATACGCTGGTCGTCGTCGGCGACGCCAAGCGACAGCTTCTTCATGAACCCCGAGGGCGGCATGCTCGGCCGCTTCCGCCACCAGCACTTCCTGATGTTCCTGATCGCGCACTTCCAGAAGGCGACGCTGCAGGATGTTCTCCGATCGCCTCGTCGCGGCCGTGAGCCGGCTCGACATCACGAGCGCCAAGGCCAACCGCATCTTCCGCCGCGACATTCGCCACGCGCTCGAGAACTTCCTGCGCTTCGCGCACCGCTACTGGTTCCACGAGATCTCGAACCAGGCGCAGACGCGCGAGCTGTTCGACAAGACGCGGCAGCCACCTGCAGCTCGACGCCCTCTATTCCGAGGTGCGCGAGGAGTTGCAGGACATGGGCAACTTCCTCGACGTCGAGGCCACGCGCCGACAGAACGAGACCGTCGTGCGGCTCACGGTCGTGACCACGTTCGGCCTCGTCGGCACGGTGACGACGGGCTTCCTCGGCATGAACCTTTTCGCCTGGGCGGAGCAGTCCGCCGCTCTGGAGGTTCGTCGCCTTCATGGTGATCTTCGTGCCCGTGACGTTCCTGACGCTCTACACGGTCATGAAATCGCGCCGCCTGTCCGAGTTCCTCGACGCGCTCTCCGACGAGCATGTCTCGTGGAACAGCCGATGGCGCGCGCTGATGCGCGTCTGGTTCGGGCATTAGTCGGGCCGTCGACGCCATCAACGGTAGACCAACTCGTCCGAAACTACCCGCTAACCGGACATATGGCGGACATCGCGGAATCGGCGCGAATGACCCTTAGCGGACATTTCCTTCGCCTCAACTAAGCGGCTATGCCAACATCATTCAGCCAGCCCGCAAGACGAAGAGGAAGATAGAGATGAGCAAAAGGTTCGACGGCTCGACCGTTTCGAGCCTCATTTGTGGTGAGGTTTAAGCCATGCTCGAGGCTTGGCTGTCGATCGGTTACATCGTCCTCCTCGCGGTTCTCGTGCTTGCCTTTAGCTTATGGCGCAGGGAGAATCCCGTTCTGGCCATCGCTGCACTCGTGGTGGGTATCCCTCTCTGGTTCGGATGGGAATACGCACGTCCAACATGGACAACCGGCGTCATCACAGGAACGGAAGTGCGCCGCAGCGATCCCGACGCGCGCGGCAATACGACCGACATCGAATACATCTACATGCGCAATCGGTCCGACAGGGGGCTCGAGCTGGTCAACGACGATTCCTGGTGGTGGTTGAAGCGGAACAGCGAGCGCGTCTTCAACGACGCCAAGACCGCGCAGTCTCGCAACACGGAAATGACCCTCATGTGGAATCGGTGGCGCTCCACGCTCTTCAGTTGGTACCCCAACGTGATCGCCATCGGCCCCGCCGGCTCCTGGCCGTTTTGGTCGGTGCGAACCATCATCTTCTATGGCCTCTCCGTCGTCCTCTGGCTCAGTTACTTCTACGCCTTCTTCAGGCTGAGCCGATCGAGTGCGCCGCTGCATGATCGCAACCCCGATCGTGTGTAGGCTTCTCGAAGAGGAGGAGGCGTGACAGAGATCGAACCAACCTGCGTCGGCGCTCGCAGCCCAGCTTCAGCGCAGGGGCTCCCGTGAGCCATCGAGCCACGCGGCTGGCGAGCGCTCGGTGGATCACCTCAATGAGCGGGCTGGCGAGGTGTTAGACGTCTGCTAATGGACGCGCACGCCCCCCCGACAGAGCAGTAGGGACGCACCTCATGAAATACATCGCGCCGATCGCCGTGATCAGCATCCTGCTTCTTCAATTCAATGACGCGATTCCGAAGTCGAGCGTCGGTGGCCCGATGACCATCGCGCTAGTTTTTCTCGGCGCCGCGCTGGCCGTTGGGATCCACGAGGCATGGTCGAAGAAGCGGGGTGTGCTCGGCTGGATTGTGAGCATCGTCGTCGCGCTCGTCGGCGCCTTCTTGGCCGCCGAGATAGTCAGCTTGGTTTTCGAAATGATGCTCATGCTCCTCAGTTTTGGAGGGTCACTCGCGGATACGCGAGGTCTCCTGCCTTATGTGTCGCTGGCCGGCATGATGCTCTTCAACCTGCTGGGATCGTGGATCGCGCTGAAGATCGTGAGCCGGTGGCGATGAGTTTCGTTGGTCGCAGGCGCCGGGCAGCGACGACTGCTCATTTGATCACCCGCCGTTGGTCTTCTTGATTTCCGGCCGGACGACGTCCGCTTCTGGCCCTTCTCGGACCCGACGCGATGTCTGATTTATGTCCGTAAGGCGCTCCAAGCCGGACGTTGACGCGATGCTGCGGACAACCTCAACTACGAGTGCCCGCCCTAGCTCGACGGCGCGTCGAGGCGGCGCGTCAGGTTCTCGAACTCGCGGCGCAATTCCTCGTTCTTGAAGATCTGGTCGAAGGTCGGCGCCTCGAGCTTCTGCAGGGCTTCGAACGACGACGAGAAGTCGCGCATGAGATTGCGCAATTGGAAGCTCGCCTCCACGGTCTCATACGTGTTGTCGGCGATCTTGAGGTCGTGGACCGCCCGCGTCCGCGCCTTGGCGATCTGCTCGCGCTGCTGGGCGAGGTAGCGCCGGTAGCCGCGGGCCGCTTCCTCCGCGAGCTTCTGGCTCTCGCGATTGGCTTCGAGCGCGCGCACCTGGTCGGGGCGATTGTCGGCCCGCAAGAGATCGTTGGTCTTGGCCTTCGCCGCCGCGATGTCCTTCAGGATGGCGTCGAGCCGCGGCATGTACTGCGTGTCGATCTTCTCGATCGTCGCGTTCTGGGCGTGCGCCAGCATGGCGAACAGCGCCGCGTGCATGGCGAAGTACTTGCGCGACGCGTTGAGGTTGTCGCCGGTCGCGTTCATGAGCTTGGCGAGCTGGCCGTCGATGAGCTTGGCGGCGTTGAAGGTCGCGACGAGGCGGACGAGGTCGCCTGACAGCACGCTGTCGAGCAGGAGGTCGAGCTGATCGGGGCCGAGCTCGATCCCGGACTTGACCAGCGCTTCCTGGATCTCGCCCTTGGCGGCCTGGATCGCCTTGCGGTTTTCCTCGATGCGCTTGTTGTTGTCCTCGATGTCGGAGGCGAGGCTCGCGACCGTATCCGTGAGCATGCCGGGCAGCACGCCGTCCTTGGGCGCGAGCAGCTGCTTCTCCTTGAGCGATACGATGCGCTCCTCGATGTCGCGGATGTTGCCTGCGAAGTCCCTCGATCTTCTTCTGCACCTCGACCACGGGCACGTCGGTGACGATGCCGAGCGCGGAATCGAGCAGGTCGCGCACCTTCTTCTCGCGGTCCTCCTTCGTCTCCGTCCACAGCGGCGTGACGATGAACTCGTCCTTGCCGGGAAGCTTCTTCGCTTCCGAGCGCTCCTCGGCGACGTCCTTGAGCACGGCGTCGACCGCCTGCATCAGGCGCCGTGCCTGCTCGTAGGCGGGATCGCCTTCACGCGGATCGGCTGCGGGCGGCGCGAGCCTCGGCCGGCGCCGCGGCTCTGGATCGAGTCGCAGCTCTGGTCCTTGCTTTCGGTTTGCGCGAGGAGCCTGGCGATGCCGTCGCGCGTGGCCGCCTGCGACCACGCCAGGCTCGAGACGCAAGTGAGCGGCATCAGGCCCGCGAGCAGGGCTGCACCAAGCGCCCGGCCCGAGAAAGAGCCCGTTGATATCGTAGGCATCTCATCCTCCTGGAGAGGCCGGATCGAGCGCGGGAATTCAGGCAAATCGATGGTGGGTCATGGACTTGTCACCACGTCAGCCGGCGCGCTGAGCCGCCTCCCTGAACAGCGCGCGCAGAGCGTCATCGATCTGCCGCGCGTCCGTCAGGATGATCATATGGGTAATGCCAGGGGAAATGCGCGAGGTGGGATTGGTGAATTTTGCGGCCTGCAGCGTCTTGTCGAAGGGTCGCTGGCCGAGATCGAGGCCGAGGCGAAGCTCGCGCGGGCTGATGGCGAGCACGGCAAACTCGCGCGCGCGATGTGATCGACAATGTGCGAGCCCTCGGCAGTGAACACCGCTCCAGGCACGGCCTTGCCGATTTCAGCGAGCACGAAGTTGGCCAGCGGCCGGAAGGCCTTCGCCTTGGCGATCAGCTCATCGAGCGCGGCCTTGTCGGCCGGCGCCTGGATCGGCGGCGGGCGCGGGCTCCTCGCGCGGCGCCGGCGCGGCGGCGGGTAGCCGCGGGGCAAATGGCAGGATGGTCGCTGCTTCGCGCGGTGCGCGCGGGCGGCGCTGCGGCCTCTTGGCGCCCTTGATCGCTGTAGATCGGCCGCCCGCCGTTGTTGTGAATGCGCTCGAGCCAGGAGGCCTTCGAGAACATGAAGCCCTGGCGTCTCAGCCAATCGATGATGTCGTTGCGCCGATCGAGATTTTCGGCGCCGATCGCCTCCATCCACGCCGCGAGATCGCGCCCCGTGTCGGCCTTGAGGCTCTCCAGGAACTGCCGCTCCATTTCGCCGTAGTCGGTGCTCACGGTGCCCGCCCTCAGATCCAGCGGCGAGTGGTCGCCTTGTAGGCGCGGTAGGCGTCGCCGAACTTCGCTTCGAGGTGGCGTTCCTCCGGAATGATGGCGAGCCAGGTGACGAGCACGGCATAGAGGAGGGCGAGCAGGACGAACCAGATGTTTTTCGTGAGCTCGGCGATCGAGAGCAGGATCATGACGTGAGCGATGTAGATCGGGTTGCGCCGGAAGCGGAATGGGCCGTCGGTGACGAGGTGATCGGCGCCCTTGTCGGGGAGGATGGTGGTCTGGTGGCGCTTGAGCGTCATTGCCGCCCAGGCGAACAGCAAGAGTCCCGCAATGCCGATCCCGATGCCGACCGCGCGTGCCGGCGCGTCGTCAGTTCCGGGCCACGCGAGTGGGAGCATGCGCCCGAGCACCCAGGACGCGGCAAGCACGACCACGAGCAGGATCGGCGGCCACGGAACGGTGCTAGGGCGTTCGGCTGATGTTCTGTTCCATTCGGCACCCGACAAGACTTCGCTGCCTTCGTATAGCAAAAGTGCCGCCCCGGCATCACATGGTGCAACAGAGATCCCCTATCGGGAGCGCGTGAGCATAATGCGAGCTGAAGATGAGACGGCGAATCCATCGGTTGCGGCGGGCCAGGCTGTCTATTCGCCGCTCGTTCTCTCCGTCTACGACATTTTCGTACTGGGTTTTTCCAATCACGTTCTCTGGCGCTGCCCGACTGCGGAGCTGAGAGCGCTCTATGACCGCAACGTCTCGGCACGCCACCTCGATATCGGGGTCGGCACCGGATATTTTCTCGATCGCGCCCGCTGGCCCGTGCCGGCCCCCGCGATCACGCTTCTCGACTTGAATGCCAACAGCCTCGCGGCCGCCGCGCGCCGGATTGACGCGTTACGCCCCGAAGACGGTCGCGGCCGATGCGCTCCGGCCGTTGCCGGATCTCGGCCGCTTCGACTCCGTCGGCCTTTGCTATCTGCTGCACTGTCTTCCGGGAGCGATCCCGTCGAAGGCCGTGGTCTTCGATCACATTCGCCCGCTTCTTGCACCGGGCGCCCGCGTCTTCGGCGCGACGATCGTCCAAGGTGATGCGCCGCGTAGCTGGGCCGCGCAGCGGCTCATGGACATCTACAACACGAAGGGCATCTTTTCGAACCGCGACGACCGTGTGGAGGACCTCGAGACCGCGCTCAAGTCGCGATTCAAGGACGTCCGCGTCGACCTCAAGGGCGCCGTCGCCCTCTTCGAGGCCAAGGTCGCATGACCTCCGCCTAACTTTCGACCGCAATCGGAATTTATCACCCCCCCGAGCACAAAGCTCGGGGACGGTGCCGGCACGGTATCGTCCAATAAGTATTGCGTGGAGGAAACGATGACGAAGAGTTCGAAGCTGGCGGCAGTCGCCGCGGCTTGCCTGACGCTGACGAGCCTCGCCAGCGGCACCCAGGCCGCGACCTACGGCTGCTTCAAGGTGACCGCTGACAGCATCAACATCCGCGCCCGGCCCTACAGCAATCGCCGAGGTCATCGGCGCGGCGTCGAAGGGCGACATCCTGGAAAAGCGCAAGCTCCTCTGCACGCCGCGCGGCTTCTGGTGCGCCATCAGGAAGGGCTCGCTCGAGGGCTACGCAGACAAGAACTTCATGAAAAAGGTCGCCTGTCCGTAAGCGCGGTCCGCGCCTCCTGGTGAAATTTTAGGACAAGTCTGTGCCGGCTCGGGGTGCGCGATGCTCTTTACGCTATCCAAGGTGCTGACCGCCCTCCTTCTGCCGTCGTCAGTCTCGCGGTGCTCGCGATCGCCGTTGGGCTTTGGCTTCTCACGCGCGGGGACGCGCCGGCGGCTGGGAGCGAAGCTCGCCATTGGCGGTCTCGCCTATCTCGTGATCGCCGGCATCGTGCCTGTCGGCAACGCGCTCATCCTGCCGCTCGAGCAGCACTTCGCGGGCGTTGAGAGGCCCAAGGCCGAAGATAGGATCGACGGCATCATCATCCTCGGCGGCTTCGAGGACGGCTGGGTCTCGGCCGGGCGCGGCGGTCTCGCCGTCGAACGAATTCGCCGAGCGCCTGACGGAAGGCCTCCGCCTCGCGCGTCAGCATCCTGAAGCGAAAGTCGTCTTCACCGGCGGCGTCGGGGGCACTTTGGCCTGGCGGCCTCGAAGCCACGCGCGCCGTGGCTGCGTTCCTCCGCGACGCCGGCATCGACGAAGACCGCCTCGTGCTCGAGGGGCGCTCGCGCAACACGCAAGAGAACGCGACCTTACACGGCAGAGCTGATCGAGCCGCAATCCCGGCGACCGCTGGGTGCTCGTGACGTCCGCTTATCACATGCCGCGCTCCGTCGGGATATTCCGCAAGAACGGTTTCGACGTGATCCCCTATCCCGTCGACTATCGCACCCGCGGCGTCGAGGACCTGCGCCGGCTCTTTGAGAGCATTCCCGGCCGGTCTGCAGAGAACCGACCTTGCGGTGAAGGAATGGGCTGGGGCTGATCGCCTACCGGCTCATGGGGCGGATCGACGAGTTCTTTCCCGGCGCCGTAGCCAGCTGTCATCTCATTCGCTTTTCGGAGCCTCGGCGGCAGACGTCTTCGCCACCGGAGACGGCGTCTCCATGACGGCCTTGGGCTTGAGCTCGGCGACGAGGTTGAAGGTCGGACAGCCCTTCGCCGCGAGCTGATTGTTGTAGGCCTCGAGCACGGCGCGGTCGCGGGCATAGCGGCTGTCGGGATCGGTCCCTTCCTTGGTTCCGCCGAGCACCGACGTGGTCGCCGTCTGCATGGCGTGCGAGATACCTGTCGTACCCTGGCCGTTCCGAATAGTCGCGGATCTGGAGGATGCGAACCTGCATGCGCCCCGTGAGCTTCCTGCAGTCGAGCGCAAGCTCTTCGGCGGTGAGCGTATAGCCGTACCTGTGCGACGGCAGACGCGGATTTCTGAGCGGCAGGCGGCTTCAGCGGGCGCGGCGACGGGGCCCGGCGCCGGGCGTTGACGGCGCAGCCGCCGAGCAGCAGGATGACGGCGGCGGAGCCGAGAGAAATTCGTTCGGGGAAGCATTGTGCCGCAGTTTCCAGACGTCTAGCGCAGAGGCCCTCAGGAGCCCGCCCATCCCGCTCTCAGGTGGCTCCCGGGCGGCAATGGAGCCCGAAAACGCGGCGCCAGCAAGGCCGCCGCCAGCGCGGTCGTTGACCCGGGGGCCTCGAGCGGGGTACCTCCTGAGAGAATTGAGGAAATCGGACGCTGGGGGCAGTCCTTAGTGAAAGGGGTGCTTATGAGAAGGGCAAGTGCAGTTGTCGCGTTGGTCATTGGGCATGCTTGCCGGGCCGCTCGCCGCCGGGGCCGACGACGGCCCCACCGCGTTCGCCTGCGAGTTCAAGGAGGGCGCCTCTTGGAGCTACGACGAAGGGCGCCTTCAAATCGAAGGACCCGTCGCCGCTCACGTTCGACATTGAGAAGCATCGACCTCGAGGCTGCAGACGGCGGTCCTGAGGGCGGGCCCGGACGCCACTCCCGGCACGCTGCGCATCGTGCGCGCCATCAACGCCAATCATTTTCTCGAGGCCGTCAACGAGGGCTTCCTCAATCTGACGACCATCTACGACAAGGACGCCGCGACCGGGCGTCTATCCGGCCGTGCACTCGCGCCACTTCGGTCTCTTGGGCCAGCCCGTGTTCGCGCCAGTACGTGGGCACCTGCCGGGCGAAGTAGACGCGTCCCGTGTCGTTCCTGCGTCGCGCCGCGCATTGAGCAAGGGCTGTGGATAGCGGCGCGACTGCGAGCGCGCGTCGATCGGCCAGCGACGCATAATCCGACCCGAGACGCGCGAGACGGCTTAAGCGAGGGCGACGCGATGACGCTTCATCTGATCAAGCTCTGCGTCGGCGCGGCCTCGATCGACGATCTTGCGGCCTGGCAGAAGGAGCGCCTCGCCGAGCAGCGCAAGGCGGGAGAGAAGCCGCGTCTCTTCCACACCACCTTCCAGACGCCGAAGCGCCAGGCCGAGCTTCTCGACGGCGGCTCGCTCTACTGGGTCATCAAGGGCGTGATCCAGGTGCGCCAGCGGCTGCTCGGCTTCGAGGACGGCCACAAGGAGGACGGCTCGCCGTGCTGCCTGCTTCTCTACGACCGCGAGCTCGTCCCCGTGCGCCCCGTGCCGCGACGTGCCTTTCAGGGCTGGCGCTATCTCCAAGCCGACGACGCCCCGCCGGATCTTGCCTCCGGTGCAGGGCCAGAGGCCTGGCGCGAGCTTCCCGCAAAAATGCGCCGCGAGCTGGCCGAGCTCGGCTTGATCTGAGCCCCGCATTGATGCGAGAGGCTGGGGGCGAGACAGCAAGACGGAAGCCCCCATGCGAAGGCCGATCCTGACCGACATCGTGCGCAATCTGCCGGCGCTCGTGCCCTTTGTCGGCCCCGAGGCGCAGGAGCGGGCGCGCGGACGGCCCTTTCGCGCGCGACTGGGCGCCAACGAGAGCCTGTTCGGCCCGAGCCCCGAAGCGATCCGCGCCATGGCAGCGGCGGCGGCGGAGAACTGGAAATACTCGGATCCCGAAAGTCATGAGCTCCGCCATGCGCTCGCGCGCTTTCACGGTGTCGACGCCGACAACATCGTCATCGGCGAGGGGATCGACGGGCTCCTGGGGCTCACCGTGCAAATGGCGGTCGATCCGGGAAGCGCCGTCGTCACGTCGGACGGCGCCTATCCCACGTTCAACTTCCACGTCGCCGGCCAGGGCGGCCGCCTCGTCAAGGTGCCCTTCCGCGACGACAGGGAAGATCTCGGCGCGCTTCTCGACGCGGCCGCAAGGGAGCGCGCGCGCATCATCTACGTCTCGAACCCCGACAATCCCATGGGCACGTGGTGGAGCGCCGCCGAGATCGGCCGCCTGATCGAGCGCCTGCCCGAGCGGCGCGCTCCTCTGCCTCGACGAGGCCTACTGCGATACGGCGCCCCCCGACGCCATCCCGCCGTTGGACGTCGCCAACCCGCAGGTGCTGCGCTTCAGAACCTTTTCGAAGGCCTACGGTCTGGCCGGCGCGCGCATCGGCTACTGCGTGGGCGAGCGCGAACTGATCGCGACCTTCGAGAAGGTGCGAAACCACTACGGTATCAACCGCGTAGGTCAGGTGGGTGCGCTGGCCGCGCTCGCCGATCAGGGCTATCTCAATGAGACCGTTGCCGAGATCGCACGCTCGCGCGAGCAACTCGCTGCCATCGCCCGCGCCAACGGTCTTGAGCCGCTGCCGTCGGCCGCCAACTTTGTTACCATCGACTGCGGCCGGGACGGCGATTTCGCCAAGCGGGTGCTGGAGGGCGTGCTCGAGCGCGACGTGTTTGCGAGGAAGCCCGGCGTCCCGCCGCTCGACCGCTGCATTCGCGTTTCCTGCGGTCGGGACGAGGACTTGGAAATATTCGCGGCAGTCACTGCCGCAGGCCCTTGCAGACGCGCGCGGGTAAGGACACATCTTCCGCCGGAACGGGCAAATGCACGCGCGTTTCATAAACCGGAATTAAATTTCCGGGCTATTATGCTCCGAGGGCGTCCTATCCGCATGTGTCACTGGAGATCATCGATGCTGAAGGCCAGACCTCAAGTCGCTCATTCTAGCTGCGGCTGTTGCGTTCGCTGACCATTGCCGCTATTGCCGGATGTCGCGCGGGCCGATCCCGACGGGCTTGAAGGGATCATGGAGCGGCGGCGGATCCGGTGACCTTCGCATCCGGCTCCAAGGAGCAGGGCGAAGTGCCGAGCTGTCATTCAGCTCCAGCGGGCCTAAGAGCTACCGCGTCAGCGGCACGTGCGCCACGCAGGCCGGCAAGGTGACACAAACGGCCGAGATCTACCAAACGACCGCGAACAGATATCGCGGTGACTTCCATAATCCCGAGTTCGACATCAACGGCACGATCTCGATCGTCGTGAACGGCCGCAGCATGACGGCGACGCTGACGAGCACGAGCGGCACAGGAGTGTTGGGCTTCAGCCGCTGACCCACGACCGCGCCCTTATGGCCATCGCCGGAGAGAGTTGCGCGGGAACAGCCATTCCGGTGTGACGAGCTGATCGCCGAAATCGGTCTTATACCAGGGGCTGCCGTCCTCCGATTTCGGGTTCTTGAGAACGTGCATCTCCTGTGCGGGCATGTAGCTCTGCACCAAGAGGAAGCGCTTCTCGCCCGTGGCCGCGTTCTCGGCCATATCGGCGACGAGCACGGCATGCCCGGGGAATCCGCCCTTGATGAACACGTCGCCGATCGCGATGTCGTCGACCGCAACGGGCTTGAGCTCGCGCTCGAGCGAGTACGTGCCGGCATAGGCAAAGACGAGGTCCATGTATTTGCGAAAGCCCGCGTAGTCCTGCTTCCCCTGGCGCGCGAAGACGCGGCGCTTGCCGTCCGTGTCGTTGAAGGCGATCTCGCGCGGCCGGCCGGAGGCGTAGAGCCATTCCGCCGCGCAGCCGCATGATCGCATCGGCGCACTGCTGCAGATCGCGCTTGCCGACATCGATGTCGATCACCGCGGCATGGACGTCCTGTCGCCACTTCCGCGCGCCCGTGTAGGTGAGCACGGGCGATCCCGCAGGTTTCATCGGCAGGCCGCGCAGCCACTCCGCCCAGCTGCCCGCGCCGGCGGCCGTGCGCGTGAAGCCTTCCGGCGGTGCAATGCGGCTTGCGAGCGTGTCAGCCGAGGACGAGGCCGATGGCCATGCGTAGCGCGGCGCGGCGTCAGCTGTGCTGACGAGCAGCAGGAGAGTGAGAGTGAGGGTGAGCAGGCGGATTGCCATGCGACGATCCTGAGGCTGCGAAAGCGGCGGAACTTGGTACGAACCTCAGTGGCCGCTGCATGGTTAACCGAATGTTGATGCGGCGGCGGTAGCCTCCGCAATCACGGGGCGCTCTGAACCGCACTATGCGCGCCCTTCGTGTCTCACCGCATCTTGCTCGCGGCTCCGCTGAGGGAGAAGGGCAATGAAATCGATACTGGGGTTCTTCTCGCTGCTCGCGTTTGGCTTTCTCGCGGCCGGCGTCCTCGCCGTCATTGCCACCAGCTCGGGCTCGCAACTGCCCTTTGCCATGCCGTCGGGTGAAGGCCTGAATTTGAATGGCAAGATTGGGCTCGACCTGCCTTCGCTGCTGATCGGCCTTGCCTGCGGGCATCTTGCTGTCCGCTCTCGCGCGCATCTCCTGGGCGGAGCTGCCGCGGCGCTCGGTCTCGTGGCTGCTCGCCAATGAGCGCAATTTCGTCCGCCTCGCTTGGGTCGCGATCTTCGCCGGCATCCTGCTGTTCTACTGAAGCCGCGTCCCTCGCAAAGCAAAAAGGCCCGGCATCGCTGCCGGGCCCCTTCGTATGATCTCGTCCGCAGATCAGACCGAGTAGTACATGTCGTACTCGACCGGATGCGGCGTCATCTCGTAGCGCATGTTCTCCGCCATCCTGAGCTCGATGTAGGCGTCGATCATGTCGTCGGTGAACACGCCGCCCATCTTGAGGAAGCCGCGGTTCTTGTCGAGGTTCTCGAGCGCCTCGCGCAGCGAGCCGCACACGGTGGGGATCTTGGCAAGCTCGGCCGGCGGCAGGTCGTAGAGGTTCTTGTCCATGGCCTGGCCGGGATCGATCTTGTTCGTGATGCCGTCGAGGCCCGCCATGAGCATCGCCGCGAACGCGAGATAGGGGTTCGCGCCGGGATCCGGGAAGCGCACCTCGACGCGCTTGCCCTTGGGCGAGGACACGACGGGAATGCGGCAGGACGCCGAGCGGTTGCGCGCCGAGTAGGCGAGCAGCACGGGCGCTTCGTAGCCCGGAACGAGCCGCTTGTAGGAGTTGGTCAGCGGGTTCGTGAAGGCGTTGATGGCCTTGGCGTGCTTGAGGATGCCGCCGATGTAGTTGAGGCACATGTCGGACAGGTCAGAGTACTTGTTGCCGGCGAACACCGGCGTGTCGCCCTTCCAGATCGACTGGTGCACGTGCATGCCCGAGCCGTTGTCGCCGAACACGGGCTTCGGCATGAACGTTGCGGTCTTGCCGTAGGCCTGGGCGACGTTGTGGATCGCGTACTTGTAGATCTGCAGGTGATCGGCCATGCGCACGAGCGTGCCGAACTTCATGCCGAGCTCGTGCTGGGCGGCCGCGACCTCGTGGTGATGCTTCTCGATCGGACGACGCCCATCTCGGCCATCACCGAGAGCATCTCGGAGCGGATGTCCTGGCAGCTGTCGACGGGCGGGACCGGGAAGTAGCCGCCCTTGATGCGCGGGCGGTGGCCGAGGTTGCCCATCTCGTACTCGGTGCCCGAGTTCGATGGCAGCTCCGACGAAGTCGACGCGGAAGCCGGTGTTGTAAGGATCGGCTGAGAAGCGCACGTCGTCGAAGATGAAGAACTCGGCCTCGGGGCCGAAGTAGGCTTTGTCGCCGATGCCGAGCGAGGCCATGTACGACTCGGCCTTCTTGGCGATCGAGCGCGGATCGCGCTCATAGGGCTGGCCCGTGATCGGGTCGGCGACGTCGCAGAAGAGCGCCAGCGTCGTCTGCGCGAAGAATGGGTCGATGTGGCCGGACGCCGGGTCCGGCTTCAAGATTCATGTCCGAGGATTCGATCCCCTTCCAGCCGGCGATCGACGAGCCGTCGAATGCGTATCCCTCGAATGCCGCCTTCGTCGATGCACGATGCGTCAGCGGTCACGTGCTGCATCTTGCCCTTGGTGTCCGTGAAGCGCAGATCGACGTACTTCACGTCCTTGTCCTTAATTGTCTTAAGGACATCGCTGACAGTTTTCATAAGCACTCCCCTATTGCGCAACTAGCTCGTCCGGTGAGGCGAACGGCCGGCGTTATATCGCTTCTGCGCCGGTTTCCCCCGTGCGGATACGGATAGCTTCCTCTATCGTTGAGATGAAGATCTTACCGTCCCCGATGCGGCCCGTCTTCGCGGCCTTTTGTATCGTCTCGACGGCTTTTTCGAGCATCTCGTCGTTGAGCACCACCTCGATTTTCACCTTCGGCAGAAAATCGACGACGTATTCGGCGCCGCGGTAAAGCTCCGTGTGCCCCTTCTGCCGCCCGAAGCCCTTGGCCTCGATGACTGTTATGCCCTGCAGGCCGATTTCCTGCAGCGCTTCTTTGACCTCATCAAGCTTGAACGGCTTGATGATGGCTTCAATCTTTTTCACGGCCCGAGACCTCCAGCTTTTTCAGATTTTTACCCGTGCGCGCCGGACGGGCCAACGGTTAGCATGGCCTATGCCAGTTCGTGAACACGTCTTCGCGTCTCACGATATCAAGAGCTTACCCGTGATTTGCCGCTCCGTCAGGCAGTGTTGTGCGGCGACAATGCCTAGTAGATAGGCAGCATGCAATAAATTTGAGCAGTTAACGTCGCGACGCGATAGGCCGTGCAGCGACGTTTCGGCTTCCCGCCGCCAGTGCGCGCGGGCCGAGCCTAACCATACTAGTGTTGAGCAGCGGTGACATGCGGGGGCTGACATGGAAGGACGAGGAGAGAGTGGCGCGCCGGGCGAAGGTCTCGAGCTGCTGACCGCAGCCGAGATGGGGCGGGCCGATCAGGCCGCTGTCAAAGCCGGCGTCCCGAGCCTCACGCTTATGGAGAGCGCCGGCAGCGCCGTCGCCGAGGCTGGCGCGCAAGCTCGTGCCGCCCGGCGCCCGCGTCCTCGTTTTGTGCGGCCCCGGCAACAACGGCGGCGACGGCTTCGTCGCCGCCCGGCATCTGAAGCGCGCCAGCTACGACGTGCGGCTCTACCTTCTGGGCGACAAGGCGGGCCTCAAGGGCGACGCCGCCGAGATGGCGCGCCGCTGGGACGGGCCCGTGCGCGCGATGGACCCCGACGCGACCGAGAGCATGCATCTCGTCATCGACGCCATGTTCGGCGCCGGGCTGAGCCGCCCGCTCGACGGCGTCGCGGCGAGCATGTCGTCGAGGCCGTCAACGCTCTGGGCAAGCCGGTGATTGCGGTCGATGTGCCGAGCGGGCTCGACGGCTCGACCGGCGTCGCTCTGGGCCCGTCATTCAGGCGACGCACACGGTGACGTTCTTCCGCAGGAAGCCGGGCCACCTCCTGATGCCGGGCCGCGCTCTTGTGCGGCTCAACGAGCGTCGCCGACATCGGCATTCCGGCCGCCGTCCTCGGCGACATTCGTCCGCAGACCTGGGCCAACGCGCCGGCAGCTTTGGCTCGAGAGCTTACCCCGGCCCGCACTCGGCGTGCATAAGTATGAGCGCGGCCACGCGGTCGTTGTCTCGGGACCGGCCGAGGCCACCGGCGCCGCGCGCCTCGGTGCCCGCGGCGCGCTGAGAATTGGCGCCGGTCTCGTGACCGTCGTCGGGCTCGAGCGCGGCAACTGCCGTCAACGCCGTCCATCTGACGGCCATCATGGTCCACAACGTCGGCAGCGACAGGGCCCTCGCCGAGTTTCTCGCCGACACGCGGCGCAACGCCGTGCTGATCGGCCCCGGTGCCGGCGTGGCGACCGCGACCACCGACACCGTGCGCACCGTGCTCGCCTCGCCCGCCGCCGCCGTGCTCGACGCCGACGCGCTGACCGCCTTCGCATTGAGCGACGAGCAGGGAGCGGAAGGCGTGGGTTTTGGCTTCACCAACGTCCGCGACCGTTCCGGAGCGCGCCGCGAGGATCTGTTCGAGGCCATCGCCAAGCGCGCCGCGCCCGTCGTCATGACGCCGCACGAGGGGGAGTTCAAGCGTCTGTTCCCGTCGCTCGAGGGCGGCAAGCTCGAGCGCGCGCGTGGCCGCAGCGCGCACGAGCGGCGCCGTCGTCATCCTCAAGGGTCGCCGACACGGTGATCGCCGCGCCCGACGGACGCGCCGCGATCAACGAGAACGCGCCGCCCTCTCTTGCGACGGCGGGCTCGGGCGATGTGCTGGCCGGATTTGTCACCGGCCTCCTCGCGCAAAGGATGCCGGCGTTCGAGGCCGCGTGCGCGGCCGTGTGGCTGCACGGCGCGTGTGCCACGACGCTTCGGCCCGGGCCTCATCGCCGAGGACCTGCCCGAATGCCTCCCCGAGTGTCTCTACGATCTCGAGCACTTTGCCGGCGGCCCGGGCTCGGAGGGCGATCAGGCTTGAGCCTGCGTTCCCGCCTGCCGGATCGCGTCGTCCGCCTTGAGGAAGGCTTCGATCTCGGGCGAATGCGGCGGGCTTGCGCGCGTGCACGCCGATCTCGCCCATGAGGCGCGCGATGGGCACGAACTGGCGCGCGGCCGCGATCGTAGATGCCGCCCTTGAACAGCGCGCGCGCCGCGACCTGCCCGTCGCGCGGCCCGCCCGCGAACAGGAACACCTGCTCCATGACCACCGCGAGCTCGTCCCAGGCGAGGATGCGCGTCTCGAGCCGGTAGCGATCGAAGAGGCGCAGCTCGCGCCGGAAGCGGATGACCGCCGCGCTGGCGATGGGCGTCCAGCGGTGTCGCGTGACGGCGCGCCACAGCCCGCTGCGGATGATCACGTCGAGTCGGCCGAGATCCATGATCCCGAGATAGCGCGCATTGTTCATGTGCAGGCTGGGGTCGAGGTCGTGCGGCCAGACTCGGAAGTAGAGCTCGGAAACACCCTCGGGCATCACGAGGCCCGGCCGCCGGTGAGCCGTGAGCGATCAGCCAGAGGAGGCGCAGCCAAAGGTTCATGGGATCTCCGCTTTCTCCCGTCTTGCCTCTGGGATTCGGCGCGCCGGATCGCGGCGCAGTCCACTTGCCGCAATGTGGAGGCGCGCTGGAATCACCCCCCGGCGGCCACAATCAACGCTTATTGACCCGATGCCCAAATTCGACCGATGCTAGCATAGCGAATTCAAGGCGCACGCATCGGCCGCGGACATGGCTCCCGAAACCGCGGTCGGCCTCATGAGGTCACATTGGCTCGCCTCTCACACATCGTTTCGCTCGTGGCTGCCGCAGCGCTCGGCGCGATAGTGCCAACGGCTGCGCGCGCCGTCCCGGCCGACGTCCCCGCGCGCCCGTCGCAAGCCGACGAGGCCGCAAACGCTCTTCTGCGCGGCGACCCGGCGCAGGCGGTCACGAGCTATACGGAAGCTCTGCGCGATCCGGCGCTTTCCAATGATCGCCGCGCCGCAATTCTGAACGACCGCGGCGTCGCCTACATCAAGCAGAACCAGGTTCGCCAGGCGATCGAGGACTTCAATAGCGCGGCGCAGCTCTTTCCGGAGTACGCCGCCGTCTACAACAATCGCGGCAACCTCCTGCTCTCGCTCGGGCTGATGAAGGAGGCGATCAAGGACTTCGATCGCGCCATCGTCCTCGCTCCGGGCTATGCGGCGGCTTACAACAATCGCGCCGGCGCCTACGTCAAGCTCGGCAAGCTCGAGGACGCGATCCGCGACTACACCAAGGCCGTGCAACTCGTGCCGACAAGTCCCGCTCCCTTGAGCGGACGCGGACGCGCGCACCTCGCCCTTCAGCGCCCGCACGCGGCGATCCGCGACTTCACGCGCGCCGTCAACGTCGACGCCCGCTTCGCGGCGGCCTACCGCAACCGCGCCGAAGCCAAGCTCGAGGTCGAGCACTTCGACGGCTCGATCGAGGACCTCTCGCGCGCCATCGCCTTCGACGTGAGCAACGCGGAGACGTACGTGCTGCGAGGGCAGGCCTACCTCGCCATGAAGAACACCGCCTCCGCGATCAAGGATTTCTCGCAGGCGATCACGCTCGATCCGAAGCTCGCCGCGGCCTACGCGGCGCGCGGTCTCGCCAATGGATCGGCCGAGGCCTACGAGGAGGCCTATGCCGACCTCAACAAGGCCATCGACCTCGATCCCAGGTCGGCCGTCGCCTTCGCCTACCGCGCCTACGTCTACAAGCAGAACGCACAGCTCGATGTCGGCCTGCGCGACATCGAGACCGCCGCCAAGCTCGGCCCCGAGCAGCCCGAGGTCTATTGGGCCAAGGCCGAGATCGAGGAGGCGCAAGGCCAGGTCGATCTGGCGATTGCCGATCTCAAGAAGGCCCTCTCGCTGCGGCCCGGCTACCGCGAGGTGACGGCCTCTCTGCAGCGGCTCGGCGCCGTCGCCGGCGCGGACGACATCACAGTTTCGGATGCCGGCGTCGACACCTGGCGCGTCGTCATGCGCGCCAACCGCTACTTCGCCGTCAACGATCTCTACCCGCGTATCTCCATCCCGCTCGAGATGATGGGCCAGGGCCAGCCGCGGCTCCTCGATTGGGAACTGAAGAAGCCGCCCTTCAAGGGCATCGCCGTCTTGCGCTTCTATGCCGGCACTTCCACCGCCGGCCCCAAGCCCGAGGACATCGAGCTCGTCGCGGTCCTCGATGTTGCGGCTGGCGTCGTCATCGCGATCGAGCCGCACCGGCAAGGCGACAAGCTCGCCAAGTGGACGTGGGAGGAAGGCAAGGTCACCGTCGCCAGCGCGGACGGCGCAACCGACGAGTTCTCGCTGCGCGTGGGCAAGGACCAGATCGCAGGCACGGGTGAACGCCGCCCCTACGGCGCCGAGCCTGGCTGGGCACCCTGGGGTGACCCATGGGCGGCGAACGGCGAGCCGCGTCCGCAGCGCCGCAAGAAATCCAAGACGCTGTTCGACCTCTTGTTCAATTGATCCGATCCTTCGCGGCCGACATATGATCCGCGCGCAGTTGGTGTCCGTTACCTCCCGGTATCCTGGGATTTGAAGCGTGAATCGCGTGCGAGGTGAGCCGCGGCTGCGCTCGACTCGGAGGTCGCACGCGCGCATGTCGGAACGACCGGTTCTCCTCTGGTTCCGCAACGATCTGCGACTTGCCGATCATCGCGCGCTCGCCGCTGCGATCGCTACCGGTGCGCCGGTGCTTCCCGTATTCGTGCTCGACGACGTCTCGCCCGGCGCCTGGAAGCCGGGAGCGGCGTCGCGATGGTGGCTGCACAAGAGCCTCGAGAGCCTCGGCCGCGGCATCGCGGAGAGAGGCGGCAAGCTCATCCTCCGCCGCGGTGCCGCCGATGAGGTTCTCGTCAAGCTGGCGGCCGAGGCAGGGGCCACGGCGATCTACTGCTCTCGTGCCTACGAGCCCTGGGCACGGCACATCGAGACCACGCTACGCGACCGCCTGCAGTCGAAGGGTATCGAACTTAAGCGTTTTGCCGGCGCGCTCCTGCATGAGCCCGATCAGGTCGCGACGCAGGCCGGCGCGCCGTACAAGGTCTATACGCCGTTCTGGCGCGCCCTCGAGCGCACCATGAAGACAACGGCGCCTGTCCGCGCGCCATCGCGCCTCGCGACGCCGGAAGTGAAGGTGGCAAGCGACACGCTATCGTCTTGGAAGCTGCTGCCGTCGAAGCCGGACTGGGCCGGCGGCCTAAGCGAGACATGGCAGCCGGGAGAGGAGGGCGCACGCGAGCGCCTCGCGGCGTTTCTTGATCACGCGATTTCTGACTACGCGGCTCTCCGCGATCGCCCGGATCGCGCGGGAACCTCACGCCTGTCGCCGCATCTTCATTTCGGCGAGATCACGCCCGCAGCCTGCTGGCACGCGGCGCTTGCTCATGCGCACGCGCACGGGGGCACCGCCGGACACGAGACGTTCCTGCGCGAGCTCGCGTGGCGTGAATTCTCCTATCATCTGCTGTTTCCATTCGCCCGATCTGCCCGACGCGCCCTTTCGCAAGGAGTTCGCTGCATTTCCATGGATAGTCGACAACGAGTGCCTTCGCGCCTGGCAGCGCGGGCGAACCGGCTACCCGATCGTCGATGCCGGCATGCGCGAGCTCTGGACGACGGGATGGATGCACAATCGCGTGCGCATGATTGCAGCCTCGTTCCTGATCAAGGATCTGATGATCCCCTGGCAGTCGGGCGAAGCCTGGTTCTGGGACACGCTCGTCGACGCCGATCTCGCGAGCAACGCCGCGAGCTGGCAATGGGTCGCGGGCTCGGGCGCAGACGCGGCGCCGTTCTTCCGCATCTTCAACCCCGTCACGCAGGGTGAGAAGTTCGACCCCGAGGGATCCTACGTGCGCCGCTGGGTGCCGGAGCTTGCGAAGCTGCCCGCGCCTCACATTCACGCGCCATGGGACGCCCCGCACGCTGTGCTTGCCGCGGCTGGAATAGATCTCGGCAAGACGTATCCGCTTCCGATCGTCGATCATGCGGCCGCGCGAGCGCGCGCGCTCGCCGGCTACGAGCTGGTCAAGGCCACGGCGAGAGCCGATCCGTGAAAATGTGAGCGCGAATTTGACCTCAATTATGAGCCAAAGCCCGCAAATGCTCGCGATAGGCACTGCAACTCGTGCTTGGCTTTGCGGACCAGCGGTGCGAAAATTGCCGCGATAGTGGGGTTTGTTAAGCAATCGGCATCCAACGCCGATGTAATTATTACGGCGAGCAATTTTTGCGTTTGGGAGTTTAGCGATGAGAGTTCCGGCGTTCCTTGGCGCGGCCCTCGCCGCCATGACACTGGCCGCGTCGGCTCAGGCCCAGTCGCCTGCGGCCGGCGAAGCTGCGGCCCCGGCAGACAAGCCGAGCGTGACGGTGATCAATCCGGATAGCGCCGCGACGCCCGCCGCCTAAGCCGCGACGCGGCTCGGCTGCAAGCGAGCAGCCGGCGCCGGCCGCTCCCGCCAAGCACGCCCGAGCAGTCCGCAGCGCCGGCTCCCGCAGCGAACTCGAGCACCACAACCGCGGCGCCTGCCGCGACCGATCCGGCCATCGCCGCAGCCCCGGGCGCACCCACCACTGATGCAGATGCGCCGAAGCTCGAGGCAGCCGCACCTCCTCCGCCTCCGCCCGAGCCGACGCTCTTCGTCAACATCGATCTCAGCTCGCAGCGCATGACGGTCAAGCAGGCCGGCGGCGACAGCTATAACTGGCCGATCTCATCGGCGGCCTACGGCTACAGGACGCCAACCGGCACCTTCCGGCCGACGTGGCTGAGCAAGTTGCACTACTCGCGCCAGTACGATCTCGCGCCGATGCCGAACGCAATCTTCTTCAGCCAAGGCGCCGCGATCCACGGCACGCAGGCCGTGCGCCAGCTCGGCCGCCCGGCCTCGCACGGATGTGTGCGCCTCGCTCCCGGCAATGCCGCGAAGCTCTTCAACCTCGTGAACAAGCACGGCAAGGCGCAGACGAAGATCGTCGTCCACGGCAAGCCGAGGTACGGCGACCGGGAGATGGCCGAGGGGCAGCGCTTGCGCTATGCCGAGCAGCGCCGCCGCTACGCTTACGACGACTACGATTACAGCGCCCAGTACTACGCGCGCCCGCCGCGTGGGTACAAGTCCCGGCGCTACCCGCCGATGCCCTATTATGATCGCGGCCGCTACGGATACGGCTTCTGAGCGGAGCCGCATCGGCCCGCGCGCCGACGGTGTAGCGCACGTCTAGAACGGGTTCCATGTCGGCCGTGGCGTGAAGCGCACGTAGCCGATGCTGGCGCCGAGCCTGAGACCGAGGCCCGAGCGGATCGGCGCCATGATGACCTCGCCGCCCTTGAGGAACGTGATCCCCACGCCGCCGACGAGATAGGCCGTGCCGTCGATGCCGGTGAAATCGCGATAGAGACCTGCGGGCTCTCGCAGCCGGTAGATGAGGAACAGCGTGCGCGAGCCTTCGGCCCCGAAGTCGGAGCCGATCGAGGGGCCGTGCCAGTAGACCTTCTCCGTGCCGCCGGCGCGCAGATAGAGCGTGCCGCTGCCGTAGCGAACGCCGGCGAGAAACGCGCCTCCGCCCTCGGTGCCGAGCACGTACGCGCGTCGGCCGCCCCGACTTGCGGAACGCGTGCTCGAGAACGCTCGCGAGGTTCGTCGAGATGGTCCCGAAGAAGCCGCGCGTGGCCTCGCGGATCTCGTCGATGGTGTAGCCGTCCTCTTCTCCGGCGAACGCCTCGGGCGGCGAGCGTGTAGGGCTCACCTGGCGGCGGCGGCAGGAGGTGGTAGGAGGACTTGCACTGACGGTCGGTGGCGCCTCCGCCGTCTTCGTATCCCACGGAAGAGGCTTCTCGATGGTCCTCACGATGGGCTTTTCGGTGGGCTTCTTTTGGTCCGCTATCGGCGGAGGCGGCGGCGCGGGCTTTTGTTCCACGGCAGGTTTGGCGGGTGCGGCCTTCTCCGCTGGCTTCTCCGGCGGGCTTGTCGGCGCCCTTGCGCCGCTGCCGAGCTCGCGATCGATCTTGGCGTCGAGGTAGGCCGTCTTCTCGTGCATGACGGCGAGCAGCTCCTGCCCCGACGCCTTGAGCTCGCTCAAGTCGCCGCAGGCCGGCGTGGTGCCGGGCTCCGGCCGCCCGAGCGTATCGATCTTGGTCAGCAGCTCGTCGGCGCGCTGGTCGAGCGCCGCCGTGCGCCCGTCGTGCAGAATCTCCCGGCTCCGCTCTTCGTACGCTTCGTCGTCCCAGCCCTTCTTGGCCTTGAGCGCTGCTAGCTTCTGCTTCATCCGCGGCTGCGCTTCGGCATTGTAGCCGCGCAGCGACGCGGCGGCGGCGTCCACCGCCGCGCCGAACGTCTCGGGCGTGCAGGTCTGCGGCCGAAGCCATGGAAATCTGCCCGCACATCATCGCGGTCGCGAGCAACAGAAAGTGGCGGCGGCGGAGCATCAAATGCAATCTCTCGTCTCAGTTGGCGCCTTTAGCCTACTGAAACGTGCCGATCGTGGCGAGATAAAGAAGCCTGGGGACTAAGGCGTCGTCGGCACCGTGCGCA
Organism: uncultured Alphaproteobacteria bacterium; assembly: GCA_963821565.1. GTDB lineage: Bacteria > Pseudomonadota > Alphaproteobacteria > Rhizobiales > Hyphomicrobiaceae > Hyphomicrobium_C. The sequence continues at coordinate 543,243 of CAWGEK010000001.1, read as the reverse complement.
CGACGCTCGAGGTCGGCCGCTCAGTCCCGGCCGCCGGCAGGCCCTTCACGTCCTTCTCGATCATCGCGTCGTACTCGGCGACCGTCTTGAGCGGGTCCTTGGCCTTCATGCGCACGATCTTGTAGCCGCCCGCCTTGAGCGCATCGAGCAGGCGCCGGAATGGCCTTCGCCGTGTGCGGCTGGATGTCGTGCATCAGGACGATGCCCTTGCCACCGTTCTTCTCGAGCTTGGCCATGATGCTCTTGACCAGATGATCGGGGGTCTGGGGCTTGAAGTCGAACGAGTCGATGTCGGTCGAGAAGATAGCGATGTTGCGCTTCGCGAGATGCGCGAGCGTCGCGGGCGAATCTTTGAGTTCGGGATAGCGGAAGAAGGGCGCGATATTCCCGCCCACCGCGCGATGCACGGCGCTGATACCCTTCTCGATCTCGGCAATGGCCTCGTCATCCGTCTTGAACTTGTACGCGGCCACGTGCGCCCACGTGTGGGTGCCGATCGTCTGCCCGCGCTTCGAGACCTCGCGGATGATCTCCGGCAGGCCGAGCGCCATCTTGCCGATCGAGAAGAAGATCGCCTTCGTGCAGTGATGGTCGAGCGCATCGAGGATCGCTTTGGTCGTGTTGACCTGCGGGCCGTCGTCGAAGGTCAGCACCACCTCCTTGGGCTCGAGGAAGTCGTGCACCTTGTAATGCTGGAAGCCGAAGCCCGGACCGCCCGTGGTGTCGATCTCGACCGTGCGCGCAATCCCGATCGCATTCGGGTTGGTGCAGACGGCTGCGCGGTGCGCCGGGTTTGGCAGCGGCGGCGCCGGCTGCCGGCGAGCGTTCCCGTTGTGGGAGGCGCGGGAGTATTTGCCGCCTGTGTCGGCGCGGCGGCGGGTGGCTTGGTTGTCTGCGCTTGCGCCGTGAAGGCGGCTGCGACGACGAACAGCGACGAAAGTGCCAAGCGCATGGATTTCCCTCCCGAATCTGCTTGTCTCTTATCTACCAAGAAATCGCGGCCTTCGGGGAGGCCGATAGCGGCACGATTGCCACTATGGCATGGCCTGAATGCGGCCATTGCCGGGCCGCAGCCTCAAAGAAAAGCAGTCCGCGTCAACCCTTAGGGGCGCGCTTGCGGGCGACTTTGGCGCCGAAGCGGTCGGTGTCGACGATCACCCGGGTATGCGTCCCGGACCCGATGATCTCATGCTCGTCGCGTGCCTCGACCCTGAACGTGACGGTGCGCCCGTCGATTGCGACGAGCTCCGCAGTGGCCGCGATGCGCGCGCCGACCGGGCTCGGCGCCGAATGCGTGACATCGAGATGCGTGCCGAGGCTGGCGTGGCCCGCGGGCAGGTGCCGCTCGATGCACGCGACGGCCGCGGCCTCCATGGCGGCGATCATCATCGGGCTCGCAAACACCTCGATCTGCCCACTGCCCATCTTGTGGTCGCCGTCATGGCATCGGTAACGACGAGCGACGACTGGCCTTTGAGCCCGGGTTTGAGGTTTGCGAGGAGGGACATCGGCGGCCTTCGGGACTCCTGCAATGATTTCCACGACATTGCCGCCGCCCTGGGCTCGCCGGCAAGGGCGCCCGGTATCGGGCGCTCCGATCGCGTAAGCGCCTCCAGCAAAGAAAGAGAAAATAGACGGTGTCACGCCGGGAACAGCGCTGGGGCCGGCTCGGGCCTAAGTTTGGGCCTCATCAGATTGGACGGCCGAGATGGCCACACGGACCGGAGGAACCAATGACCCGCTCGCTTCTCAAGACCACCGCTTACGCTGCCCTCGCAGTCGTCCGCCACGCTTGGCGTCGTCTCGTCGGCCGAGGCCGGCGGCAAGGGCAAGGAATACTTTTCGCAGGACTACTTCTTCAATCAGCCCATGAACGGCAAGCAAGGCTTCGAGGGCGCCTACTACTGCTCTTACGTCAAGCAGCCCGTCGAGGTGTACCTGCCGAACGGCCAGAAGAAGAAGGTCTGGAAGCTGACGCAGTCCTGCCAGTAAGGCGCGGACCCCTCGACCTTATCAGACCGATCACAAAAAAACGCGGTCCCGGATTTCCGGGACCGCTTTGCGTCTTGCCGTCTGGTCGCGGAGAGCCGCGTCTAGCGGTAGACGCGCAGCTCGACGCGCCGGTCGAGCTGATAGAGCGCCTCGCCGGAGAATTTGCTGCGATCGACGCCCGAGAAAGGCTCGCTCTTGCCCTTGGGCACGAGATCGAGCTCGCCCGGAGAAGCCGCCGTCGCGAAGATAGCGGGCCACCGCGTCGAGGCGCTCGCGCGAGAGATCCATATTGTAGGGATCGCTGCCGCGCTCATCCGCATGCCCCGAAAGCGAGATCGACTTGCAGATGCTTGAGCTTGAGATACTCGATCAGCAGGTCGGCGGCGCGGCGCCCCTCGCTGGTGAAATTCGCCTCATTGTATTGGAACATGATCGGCACCGGGATCGACGCCGAATCCGGGGCAGGGGCTGGCTTAGCCGTCGTCGCGCTGTCTGCCGCTGCGACCTGCGAAGCGGGTGCCGTCTCGGCTGTCGCCGGATTTGGGCTTGGTCTCGCGACCTCGAGATTTCGGCGCATCGGAGACCTTCACCTCGGCGGGCGGCGACGGATGCGGCCGGCGACGCAGGCGAGAGGATGCGGACGGTGATGCGATCGGCGCAACGGCCGGCACGTCGACGGTGGGAATGGACGCTCGGCTGCAGGCCGTGGCGGCTTCGCTGCCTCGGCTTTCGCTTCCTCGCGCGCTTGTGCGACGAGCTTTTCGAAGCCGCTCATCAGATTCTTGGCGACCGCTTCCGGCGAGGACTTCGCCGCGAGTGGCTTACCGCCATCGGTCTTCGCCGCAACCTCAGGCGACTTTTTCGCCGACGTACGCATCTGCGACGGCGGCGGTGCAGCGCCGGCCTTGAAGGTGAGGTTCGGCTCGAGGCTCGCGAACCTGTGCTCGGTGACGAGGCTCCACTCGCCGTTCTCGTCCGCCTTGACCGAGCCCACGGGCGTGCTGTTCTCGTAGACCGTCACGTAGGTGTTGGGCTCCGCGCGCCCTGCGAACACCGATGACCCGGTGGGCGAGATGCGCGAGATGTCGAGCTGCGCTTCTGTGAGCGTCGCCACGCGCTGCTCGGACGGCGCGGCGTCGCCTTTGGCGGTGTTCTCGCTCGACGACGTTGGATGCGCCCGCTTGGCGGCGGGCTTGGCGTCCGGCTTTCGGCCGCTGTCGTCTCGTCTGGATCGCTGCCGAAAGGAAGCAGCATCGACGCCAAGCGCGCGGCGAGTAGCGTCGCTCCGCCGGTCAGGAACAGGACGATGAAAATCATGAGGCGCGGCGCATGTCAGCCCATGTCCATGTTGCACCGAAAAGAGCCTAATTTTCTCGCAACTTTGGGTTCACTTCAAGGCATGGCTTCCTAACAGAGTTACCCCTGCGCGCGGGGCGGCGTGGTGCGAGCGCGAAACGTCTGCGCCGACTTCGGCCAGAGTTCCTTGATCTCGCCGGGAAGCTGGGCAATGACGTCGGCAATCTCACCCGGATCGCAGTGGTGGGCGAGGAGCGCAAACACGTCGCGCACGGCCCTCTCCGCCGGCACCGTGTGCGGCAGGAGCTTGAGGATCACCTCGTCCACGAATTTCTCTTTCGAGCGCACGCGCTGGGGAACCTGCCCTGGCCGCCAGCCTTCGAAATAAACGCCGCGAACGATGAGCGGCAGCTGGGCGCCGAGGTCCGTGGCCTCGGCGAGGGAGAGGCGGTCGCGAAGCTGATGCAGGACGGCGCGCAGCACGCTGTAGGCCTGCGCCTCGTCGATGAGGTCGCCGTTATCGCGCAGCTCCTTGAGCCATTCCTGGGACTGCTGCACGGCATGACTGACTGTGGCCGGTACTGTCATGGCGGTCACTCGCTTGCCTTGAGAAGGCGAGAGACGCACATCTGGTTCCACCCCGCATTGCGCGGCGTCAAGCGCGCCCGGTCCGTGCGGGAGCTCTAACGAAATCGGGTCCGCACCTGCTCGGCAACAGGCGCGGACCCGCGGTGCCTGTCGGGCTGGAAGCCCGGTCAGGCGCTACTCTTCTGCCGGAGGCAGAGGTACTACTCCTGTGCCGGAGGCTGAGGCGTTGCGTCCTTCTCGGCCGGGCCATCGCCGTCATCGCCGGGCCCGTCGCGGCCCTTGTCGCCGCGCTTGCCGCGCCATCCGCGATGCTCGTTGAGCTTGGCCTTCTGGTCGTCGTTCAGCGCCACGTAGAATTTCTCGGCTGCAGGGCGCACCGTCTTTACGGCTTCGAGAGAAGCCTCGAGCTGCGTCTGCGTGCGGCTCAAGCGCTCGATCGGCGACAGCACCGGCTTCGGCGCATCCTTGTCGGTCACGACGTCCTTCGGGCAGCCGGCCTTGATCTTCTCGGCCGCCGACCTGGCGGCGGTCTTGAGCTCCTCGAAGGCGCCCTTCTGCGCGTCCGTCGGCTTCACCTTGTGCTCGATGCGCACCAGCATGTGGTCGGTCATCTCGGACGGGTCGCCGCGGCAGATCCTGCCCATCGGTCCGCCGAAGCCGCCGAGCCCCATGAAGCCCATCTGGCCTCCGCGGTGGCCGCCAGCCGCCGTGATGTCCCCATCCGCCGTCGCCGCGCGCCGCGTAGGCGCCGGCGGCAGCAACGCCCGATCGTCGCCGCCGTGACGCCGGCCAGAACGAACTTACCGTTACGTGTCATGTAGTAGTTCTCCTCGATCGACACACTGGGCCGCCTCTCCGAAACCGATGGGTTTCGGCGTTCATTTGCGAGCCTCAGAGGCCGCGCAAGCGCCCGTGTCTGTGATCGAGAACGTGGGGGCGGCGGAAATTCCGTCGCCCCTTTAGTGCCTCTGCCGCCTATTTGCAGGCGCGCTGCTTGGCGTGGCAGTCGGTGAGCACGGCCCCGGCCTCGCACTTGTAGCTGACCGCGCGCCGACCGGCTTCAGCCCTTGTACTCTCGCGGATGTTCTTGAGTCCGGCCTCAGCCATGAACTTGGCGACGCCCTCGTTGATACCTGTGCCGACCGAGCCGAGCGTCTGGCACTCGCCGGCGCGCGAAGGATTGCGCCGTCGCGCCGATGACCGCAACAGCGACCGAGAGCGATGACGCCGATCCGAACCAACGAATTCATGTGAGCCTCCATCACAGCAAATTATCTTCAGCGAAATACCAGCTAATTGATTCCGCGCCGCGACGCTGCGCCCCGTCTTTGGCCCAAAATGTGGCCATAACCGCGCGTCGTTGTTGATTGAGCCACACCCGTGTCTGGCATGCATCGCATGGGCCCCGCCTTGACCGCCGGCAGCATGCGTGGCTGCCTTTCTGCGCGCTCGCCGATTGCGGCATGAGAGGCGGCCTGCGATGCGCCAGTTTCGTATTCTGATGACAGTCCTCGTCCTCGCCGCCGGGGCGCCGCTCATCGCGCGGATCGCCGCCGGCACGATCGCGCACGTCTATGGCTGCACGTCCGGCATGGCCGCCGCAAAACCGTGCGTCGTGGGCGGTGTGGACTTGAGCGGCGCTCTGTCCGCGCTGGAGACAGCGAGCGGGTTTCTGTTCGCGACCTTGCCGTTCCTGATCGCGCTCGTTCTCGCCTGGGTTCTGACCGAGCTCGGCCACCGCTACGTCACTCACCGCATTTGAGCCGTGCGGCGCCTCCCTGCGCCTTGACCGAGCGGCGCTGGCGTGGCTGGCTCGAACGCGTGAGATTCGGGAGCAGCCAGCATGCGCCTATTCCGTGTTGTGATGGTGATCCTGATCCTCATCGCGCTGCTGCCGCTCATCAGCATGGTGGGCGCCGATATGGTCGCGCGCATCTATGGCTGCACGCTCGACCTGGCCTCGGTGAAGCCGTGCGTGGTCGGCGGCCAGGATATCGGCCAGGGCCTCTTCACGCTTGGCATGATGGGCTGGTTCCTGTTTGCATCCCTGCCGGTGATCTTCTCGCTCGTTCTCTTCTGGATCATCATCGAGGTAGCGAGTTGGGTGAGCGCGTGGCTCGGCGCGTAGGGCAGGGGAAAAGTTTTGTGCGTCTCGACGCGTCACGCATTGAGAAAATGCAGCACTACAAAATTCACCGCGACGAATACTGCGACCAGCGCCGCCAAGCGAAACAGCCGCGAATGAAACTCACGGTGGCCGATATAAGTCGCCGAGAAAATAGCCGATCATGACGACGATCGCGAAAGCATAGCTCCCGAACTTCTCGCTGCCGAACAGGACGAGCCTGTGTAGGTGTGGATCGCCGCCGCTCCCCACGAGGAACACGATGCAGAGCGCGGCGAACACGATCAGGCTCGGCCACGTCTGATCCTCGAAGAAGCGCCCTGAAAAGAGCGGTCCAAGCGGCCGGCCCGAAAGTCGCGCCGAGATCCGCCCGCCGACGCCGATCATGGTCATGAAAAACGCGGCATTGAGCGCGGCCACGATATGCGGATGCACGTCGATGCCGGCGAGCTCGAGCGGCGGCCGCCACAGGTAATGCATCGCCTCCTGCCACTGCGCGAGCAGTTGCGGCACCGGCGGCACCATGGGCATCTCGTGCGCGAGCTGGGCGAGCACGGTGATCGCGGCGCCGGTCATGGCCAGGAGTGCCACGATCTCGCGCTTGAGCCAGGAGACAAGGGGGTTCGGCGCGCGAGTTGTCCGCGGCCCGCTGACGGTGGGGCGCCGCGGCGCACTGCCTTGAGGCTTCACCTGCGGCGCCGCCATGCTAGCTCCTGACCCGCTCCATCAGCGCCATCGCCGCTGCGGGTGCGCGCACCTTGCCCTCGTTGATGAAGTAGACGAACACGTCGCGCGGCGCTTTCTTTGCACCCGACTTCGCGTCCACCTTGGAGAGATCCTCCGGCTCATCGCCCTTGGCCCAAAGTTTCACGCGCTCGCTCCACGCGTCGAGCGCCTTGGGCGCGTAGCCGGTCTTCACCGTGTCCTTCCCCTTCTGCAGCCGCGCATAGACGAAATCGCTCGTGACGTCAGCAAGCGCGGGATAGGTCGCGTGCTCGGCGAACACGACGGCGACTCCGAAGCGGCGCAGGAGCGCGATGAAGGCCGGAGTGCAAAACGAGTCATGGCGCACCTCGACCGCATGCCGCAGCGCCCGCCCGCCGATCTCGCGCGGCAACAGCTCGAGGAAGGCGCCGAAGTCCGCCTCGTCGAACTTCTTCGTCGGCGCGAACTGCCACAGGAACGGCCCGAGCCGGTCGCCGAGCTCGAGCGGTCCCGAATCGAGAAAGCGCTTGATGGAGTCGCCGGCTTCCGCGAGCACGCGCCGGTTGGTGACGTAGCGCAGCCCTTTGAGCGAGAACACGAAGCCGTCCGGCGTCTCGCGCGCCCACTTCGCAAACGTCTTGGGCGTCTGCGTCCGGTAGTAGGTGCCGTTGATCTCGATCGTCGGCAGTTGCCCGCTCGCAAAGGCAAGCTCGCGCGCCTGCGCGAGGCCGTCGGGATAGAAGACGCCGCGCCACGGCTCGAACGTCCAGCCGCCGATCCCCGCTCTGATGATGCCGGATTTCGCCATGACTTCGCGCCCCGATGCGGATGGCACCCGTCTTAGCGGATCCACGCCCTTACGGACACTTGAGCAGATCCTGCGTGCCGGTGTCGTCCTTGATCGAGAGCGTGTCGCCTGAGACCGTGAACGCGAACTCCATCGGCTGCGGGTTGCCCTCGACGGTGCACTCGGCGCTGATCTTCCAGTCGGGCGGCGTGCCTTCGACCGATTTGAATTCGCAGTGCGCCTCGTGCTGATCGTAGCGGTCCTTGGCGATGACCATGGGCGCGCCCTGCTGCTCTTGCGGGGTCTTGCACTGCTCGAGGTCGCCGGACCAGGTGCCGACGTAGGCCTGATCGTCGGCGAGTGCCGGCGTAGCAAGTGCTGCGGCCATGAGCACGGCGGATAGGAAGGTAAGGCGGCGCGTGGCGCGGATGGTCGGCACTTTCATTCTTTATGCTCCCTCTGATACGTGATCGCGCTCACGCAAGCGTCTCGGCGGCCCCAAGTCAAGCCCGCGAGCAGGCGCCGCAGCTGTCTGGGCAGCAATCGCTGTATCCGTCAGTTGTCTGCGTAAGAAAAGGTAAGTCCCGTCGCGCCGGCGAGCCTCACGCGACGCTTCGAACCTTCTTCCCCGCCGCAAGCTTTTTGCTCGCCGCGGATTTTTTGACATTCGCAGGTGCTGCCGGCTTCTTCGCCTTGCGCTTCCGCCCGGCCTTCCGCGCCGTCCCGTAAGGCGGTGTTGCGGCTTCGAGCATGGCCATCTTTTCGGCGGTCTCGAAGGTGTGCTCGCCCGCACACCGGCTGCAGACCAAGTCCTGCACTTCCTGGATAACCTCGAGCTTTTTCACATTCTTGCCCGGGCACGCATGTGTCGTCGCCGGATCCTCCTTGTGCAAGCGCATGGTTGTCGGATCGAGCCCCAAGACCGCGGAGAGGCTCGCCATCGCCGACACGGCGTTCTGACGCACCTTGAGGCCCCGGCCGCTGTTGAAGGCCTCGCGCTCGTAGTCGCCCAGCATCTCGACGCCGAGCGCCGTCGAGTTCCAGGACGGCGAGTGCACACCCGATGTCGTCAGCGGAGTGAAGACCCAGATCTGCTTGTCGTCGATGAAGAGATGCGGTCCGGCCGACCATCCCATTTCGTCGCGATAGTAGCGCTCGAGATTGAGGATGTGCTGGTGAGTGAGGCTGTTCGGGCGTTGCGCGAGCGAAGGCACCGCGGTGTTATGCAGCACGATGAATCGGGGCCGCCAGTTGGTCCAACTGAGCGAGCGAACGTAAGTGTCAAAATCCTGCGGTGAGTAGCTTGTCCCGACGATACCTTTCCAATTGGCCATATGAATGCTCCCATTGTCGGCAAGGCTGACGGCCTTGCGCTGCAATTTTCTTGTGCAATCAGGATCGGGCGCTATGAAATGTGACGCCCTGACAACATCTAGCACCATTGCGCTGATACCGGCGGTTCTGCCCTCAGTCTTGGTTTCTCGTGCACTGGCCGCTGCGTCGGCCCGCGCGATGTACAACGTGGGTGGGAGTGCGTAAGGGTGGACCAGCGAGCAGCAGTCTGAGCGATATTGCGAAATGCTCACAGCAGATCATAGCCCTGCGATTGTCGAGCGGCTGGCGCCTCCCACGGAAAGGCAGCAGCGCAGCTTTTGGATCGCCCTTGCGTGCGCTTTCGTGTTCCACAGCGCGCTGCTTCTCGAGTTCAATCGTTCGGTGCCGCGCCGGCCCGGCGCGCTGGACGGGAGTGATAACGCAATTGCCGTCGACATCGTGACGGAAGCCGATCTCAAGAGCCGCGAGACGGTTGCGACTTCCGCCGGCCGGTGCCACGCCTGCGCCGCCGCCGCAGCCCGAGGTCGCGCCTCAGCCTACGCCAACGCCACCGCCGCAACCCGAGGCCGCTGAACCAACTCCGACTCCCGCCGCGCCGCAGCCCCAGCCGCGAGCCGAAGCAGGAGCCGCCCCGCCGGCGGCCCAGCTCGCATTGCCTGATCTCGCGGACGTGGCGCCGCTGCCGGAAAAGGTGAAGCCGGCGGAAAAGGAGAGCAAGCCCGAGCCCGCCGAAAAACAGGCCAAGGCCGAGCCCGCCGAAAAGCAAGAAAAGCCCACGCCTCCTGAAAAGAAGAAGCCGGCGCCGCAGGCCCGCCTGGATCTCACGCCGCCGTCCACCTTGCGTGATACGCCGAGTGCTACCGCGGGTCGCAACTCGTCGTTTTCACGCCCCCCCGGCATTACGCGCTCTGGCGAGAACGACGAGTTCGGGCGCGGCGTCATTCGCGCTCTTCGTGCGACAATGCCGCCGCCGTCGGGTGTCTTCGGACGCGTCACCGTGAGATTGTTCTTGAACGAGAACGGCGATCTCACCGAGGTGCGCGTCGTCGAGAGCTCGGGCAAGAGCTACTTGGATCAGAGCATTGTGTTCGCGACCAAGCAGAGCAACTTTCCGCTGCCTCCGGGCGGCGCGACAGTCGCTGACCGGACGTTCCTGATCACTTACGTTTATCGCTAGCGGCTAGCCGCCCTCGCAAGAGACTTCAATCAGATAAGCGGCGACATCCAACGCTCGCGTAGCGTATTGACGCCCTCGATCGCGAGCGTCGCGCCGCCCACGAGCAGCAGAAGCGCCAGCGGATAGCCGCCGACGCCCGGAGCATTCCAGAACAGTGCCACCGACTTGCCGATCGCCATGAGACCGAACGCAATCTTGCCCGCGTGCCACCAGCTCGGCCGTCCCTTGGAGATCGCGTCATCGAGCGCGTTCTGGTGCTCGAGCCAGGCTTCCAATCGGTTGAGCTTGGTTTGCAGTGACGACATGATCCGTGCCCTCCTGTATGCACCGCAATGCGGCCCGGCTCACGCGGATAGTCGTTTGAGCGGACGCACGCTGCTCCCGGGGGAACAGCGCCGGCAATAGAACTGGAGCCGAGGCATGAGGAAACTGGTCGCCTTCAACAACGTGACGTTGGACGGCTATTTCACCGACGCGAATGGCGACATGAGCTGGGCGCACAGCGGCCCCAAGGATACGGAGTTCGAGGCCTTCGTCGCCGCCAACGCCAAAGGAGGCGGAGCGCTCGTGTTCGGCCGCATCACCTACGAGATGATGGCGGGCTACTGGCCGACGTCGCTTGCCAGCGCCAACGATCCCGTCGTCGCCGAGCGCATGAACAATCTGCCAAAGATTGTCTTCTCTCGCACGCTGGGCGAAGCTTCATGGAGCAACACGCGCCTCGTGAAGGGCGACCTCGCGGCGGCAATGCGCGAGCTGAAGAGTGAGACTGGCCCCGATATGGTGATCCTCGGCAGCGGCAGCATCATCGCGCAGCTTTCTGATCAGCGCCTGATCGACGCCTATCAGTTCGTCCTCAATCCCGTCGTCATTGGCAAAGGCAGAACGATGTTCGACGGCATGAAAGACAAGCTGAGCCTGAAGCTCGAGAGCTCACGCACCTTCGGTGGCGGCAAAGTCTTTCTGAGCTACGAGATCGCAACTTGAAGAGGCGATTGCTAGCTTATTAGGGTAACAGCATGTGGCGATGAAAGCCGGAGGGGGATTATGCGGCAGATCACATGGGCGGCGTTCGGTATGGGCGCACTGGCATTGTTGGCCCCGGTAACGGCCCGCGCGGATTCGTACTGGGAGCTCGAGCACGCGCGCGCCAACGCCCGCGCCGGCGGGCCAGTAAGCGAGCGCGATGCTGAGCTGTTGGAGCGCTACGGCTGCCTTTCGGGGACGAACAGCACGTTCTGCAAACAGCTGAGTAAGCGGGACAAGGTCAAGTACCGCGCCGCCCGCAAGCGGACGCGCGATTAGATCCGAAAAAGCATGATTTGGGCGCTCGCTGCCCTCTGGATCCCGGGGCCAAGCCCCGGGATGACAGTTGAAGAATTGTCCGAGGATTACGGCGCGGCTCCCGCCTTCTTCTGCGTCTCCTCGTAGTAGCGCTCGATATCCTCTTTCGTGACCTCGTTGTTCTCGACCAGCGCTTTAAGGCAGGGCATGGAGAGCTTGGTCGCCGCCCCGCGCATGCAGGCCCTGAGCTCCTCGCTGCCGACCGCGAGCTTGTCGCAATGCGTGTGGTAGTCGTCGCGGCACGCATCCTTGACCGCTTGATTGACCTCGGCCATGGCCGGCGTGGCGAGGAAGCAGAAAGCAAGCGACGCAATCGTAGTCAGTCGATTCATATGTGATCCCTCTCTGAGCCAAGTCCGGAAATGCAGTCTGCAAAGCAAGTGACACGATTCGAGGCGCGTTCATCCTAGTCTGCAAAAACGCCGGCATGGCGGCGTCTGCAATTCGAGCGCCGTATGTCCTTGGTGCATGCGGTGTGCCGCGCCGTCAGTTCCGCACGAGATTGCGCATCGGCCGCCGCGCTACTCGCAGGGCACGGTGATCGTCTGGCCGGACGTGGCGTCGAACCGCTTGCACGTCGTGGGTGTGGCAGGCGCCTCGGCCGTCGTGCTGGGCTCGGTATCGGCCTTCGGGCTGGCCTCCGCGTCAACGCTAGTGGTCGGCACCGGCCCGCTGGAGACTGTCGAGCTCTCCTTCTCCGAGGAGCCTTTCTCCGTATGGGCCTCCTTCGCGGCCGGCGCCTTGCCCTTGCTGATGTTGCGCTTGGGCGTGGTGCGCTCCTTGCTGGTTTTTGGCCCATAGACCGGCGGTGAGTTCTGGCCGCCTTGTTTGAAATTGGGACCGACATTGAGCGCGCCGCCGTAGCCGCGGCCCTCGGAGCTCGACCCTTGGGCCCAGGCAGGTGTGCTCGCGAGAGCGAGAGCCAGCCCGGCGGCAAGCGCGGCGTTCTTCCTCATTACCGGGCCTCCTTCGAATCCTCGTTGCGTGCCCGCATCATAGCCCAAGCCGGGGAGGGGAGCGCGTTCGTCTCAACCGCATTATCCCTCTTGCCCGCCTCAGATCACGGATTTCGGCCTCCATAACCATGAGCGACGGTGTTATGCTCACCACGCAGCATGTATAGGCCCGCGTTGACCGGCCAGGAGCAGGGAGGCTCACGTGCATAAATCGATCCTCGACGCGATAATTTGGATTCTTCTGGCAGGCGGGCTGGTCGGTTTTGCCATGGCGCTGGTCAAGCTGTTCGGCGGCGGCACTTCGGATGAATACGGCGTGTTGGGCATCGGAGGCGGGGTCTGGCTGCTCTCGTGCGCGGTCGCCATTCTGATCCGCAACAAGATCCCGTCCTGAGCCGGGAGCGCTGCTGTTCCCCGTCCCGTGGGACGATTTCAGAGAATGTCAGGCTGGGAGAGTTCCGATGAAAGTCGACCAAGCGGTTTTCGCATTCGCAGGCGTCATGGTGCTCTTGTCCGTGGCCCTCGCGTACCTCGTGTCGCCCTGGTGGCTGCTGCTGACCGTGTTCGTGGGAGCGAACATGCTGCAGGCGGCCTTTACCGGCTTCTGCCCTGCGGCGATGGTCTTCAAGCGGCTCGGTTGTCCGGCAGGCCAGGCCTTCGACTGAAGGGACTCCGAGCAATCCACCCGGGGGCTTAACCCTAGCTTCAGCGACTTCGCCGCCCGGACTGGACGCGGACGCGCTTGTGCCGTTCATTGCGCGCTCGGCGAGCGGCCGGGATGGCGGGACAACGGAGCTTCAGGTCATGGCGGATTCCAAGGATACCAACGAGGCACTCGAGCGTCTCAAGCGTGAGAACGCCGAGCTCTCCGGATTGGTCCTGGCCACGGGCGTCATTCTCACGCAACTCCTGCAGTCGATGTGCCTCAGAGAGCTCAACCCGCAGGCTGCGGCCGGCAAGATCATGACCAACGCGCGCGAGGCCATCGAGGGGTTCACGGCACAGAGCGGCACAGACCCAATCATGAAGGCGCGCGCGCTCGAGGCGGTGAGCCAGTACGAGGAGCAGATCCGCTCCGTATTGCGGACTTGAGCTTGTCCGATAAGGGGGGTGCAAATTCGTCCGCCGCAGCGAGCGGTTCATTGCACCGCTGGCGCTATTTTTTGCTGTGATACTTCCGCGAAATTATGCCCGCATCGGCAAGTGCGTCGATGCAACGTCTCGATATGTTTCCTCCAGCGGCACGCATGCACTCCCTGAGTTGCGGAGTGTCTGGCTTATAGGACGGGCAGAACCTGTAGAAATCGGACTTGCAGGCGGACGTCACGCGCGCACTGTAGGCGCTTGCGTCCCCGGCAGCTATCAGCGCCCCGAGACCGATTGTGAGAGCCGCGACAATCTTGAACCTATCCATAATCGGTCTCCATCGCATGTCTGATACCGCCTATCAAACCTCACCAACGCAGAGCAGCGTTCACCATCATACCGCCCAAGCATCCCGCCTGCACAGCGCCGTTGCGATCACCGCTGTGGGTTAACTTTCACCCGTCCGGCGTTTTCGATGAAACATACGGGAACCCCAATGAGCCGGCCGGGTTCATAGCTTGTCGTCATCGCCCGTGCTGCCGCGTCAGCGGTTAATTGAATCACTTTTACCTGTCGGAAGATTGCGGGTCACCTGGCGAACGCGGGAATTAGATCGCTCTTGCTATTGCCCGCCTATGGTGGCAGCCTTGCGTTGCGATGCCTGGCTATGAGCGTAACTAGCTGGCAGGACTTTCAAATATGTGGATGAAGAATAGTGCGCGGCCTACAGCTGCCTGCCTGTACGCAGCCGCAGCATTTTGCGCTTTCGGCGTTTCGATCTCCTCCGCGCATGCTGCAAGCGAGCGAGTGAAGAGCGCGTGCAGAAGCGACTATTTCCAACACTGCAGCGCGCACGCGCTGGGCAGCGCGTCCCTTCGTCAATGCATGCGTGATGTAGGCATAAGGTTGTCCAATCCCTGCATCATGGCCCTCGTGCAGGAAGGCGAGATCACGAAGGAAGACATTCAACGCTACCAATCGAGCCCAGCAGACGGCAGCAAAGTCGCGAGCGACCAGGTTGCACCTAAGAAGGGCGCGAGCGCCGGCAAGACTGCCAACGGAGACAAGACCGTCACGGGCAACAAGTCGACCAAGGTCGCGAGCGTCGGCAAGACCGCCAACGGCGACAGCGCCGTCACCACGAGCAAGACGCCCAAGGTTGCCAGCGTCGGCAAGACTGCCAACGGAGACAAGGCCGTCACCGCCAGCAAGTCGACCAAGGTCGCGAGCGTCGGCAAGACCGCCAACGGAGGCAAGGCCGTCACCGCCAGCAAGACGCCCAAGGTCGCCAGCGTCGGCAAGACTGCCAACGGAGGCAAGGCCGTCACCGCCAGCAAGACGACCAAGGTCGCGAGCGTCGGCAAGACCGCCAACGGGACAAAGCCGTCACCACGAGCAAGACGGCCAAGGTCGCGAGCGTCGGCAAGACTGCCAACGGAGACAAGGCCGTCACCGCCAGCAAGACGGCCAAGGTCGCGAGCATCGGCAAGACCGCCAACGGCGACAAAGCCGTCGCCGACCAGCAAGTCGGCGAAGGTCGCCAGCGTCGGCAAGACCGCCAACGGAGCCAAGACCGTCACCGCCGGCAAGACGGCCAAGGTCGCGAGCGTCAGCAAGACCGCGAACGCCGGCAAAGCCGTCACCACGAGCAAGCCGACCAAGGTCACCAGCTCCGGTAAGACTGCGAACCGCGGCAAAGCGAGCAAGTCTCTGGAGGCCAGTGACGCCAGCCAGGCTAAGAAGCCCTAGGTGCCCCTAGAAAGTATGCTTTAGTGCCCTTGCTAGGGTGAAGGCCCGGCTCTCCCGGCTCTACTGACCAGTATAGCTCTCCTTAAGCCCCGCCACGTCCGCGTTCCTCTCGACGCAGCGCTGGGAATCACGCAATTGAGTTCGGCGCGAAACCGGGACATTGATCCCGCTATTAAGGAGATGCGCCATGGCCAAGGGTCAGAGAAGCCAAAAAGAAAAGAGAAAGCCCAAGAAGGACAAGGCCGCACCCGCAGCCGGCGGTAAGAAGTAGCGCTAGCGGGTCTCTCCGCCGCCTGTTGCTTGGTTGCGCTAGGCTTGCGCGCCTTCGCCTGCTTTTTTGTATGCGCGCCTTCGGCACGTTCTTTATGCGCGTGCCTTCGGCGGCTCTTTAAGCGCACACCTTCGGCACGACCCACCTACGCCTGCCGTCCGTATCAGACCGCTGGGATCAGCTGGCGCGCAATCTCCTCCGTCCGCTCGAGCACAATGTCGGGCTCAAGCGCGCGCAGCTTATCGGTCGCCGCATAGCCCGAGGTAACTGCCGCGCAGGCGATGCCGTCATGAAGGCGCGCGCCCGCTTACTGCAGATCCTTCTTTTCCTGATCAACAATAGACGGGTCCTTTCCCTTGGACGCGCCGGGATCAACGTTCGGCCCCGTGCCTTCTAAGTTCTCCTTCTCCTGTTTAACAATAGACGGGTCTTTCCCCTTGGACGCGCCGGGATCAACACTCTTCCGTGCCTTCTATGTTCTCCTTCTCCAGCTTCGGTATATCTTCGGCAAAGACCGGTGCGGCACACAGGAATGCCAACAGGCTGGAAGCCCCGAGGGCGGCAAGAGTTTTTTTTGTCGGCATGGCTTTTCATCTCCATAGGTCTGAAGGGCAGTTGACTCGACCGATGGCACCGAATGCGCCATCCCCCCAACTGACTTCCGTGGAACCGGACGAGATGCACACGCGACAATAGGCCGAGCGATCTCACTGGGTCAGTCCCCCGAAACGGGGGACGCACCAACCCAGGCTGGGGAAGGCCTGCGCTGACCAATCAGGCCTTCGCGATCAAGCGAGCCGGGATCTCCTCCATGCGATCGAACACCATGTCCGGTTGGTGCGCGCTGAGCGCCTCGGGCGCCGCATAGCCCCAGGTGACGGCCGCGCAGGCGATGCCGGCGGCGCGGGCGGCTTCGATGTCGCGGACCTCGTCGCCGATCGCGATCGCGTGCTGGGCTTGCACGCCCGCGCGCCCGAGCACATGGCGGAACTTCGCCGCCTTGCCGAAGAGCGAGGCGCCGCACGCGAAGTCCGAGAACAGCGCAGCGTTCGCGTCCCCGAGCTGGCGGCGCGCATTCGCTTGCGTGATCGGAGGAGACGAGCGCGAGGCGAACGCCGCCGTCGGCCAGCGCGCGCAACATCTCCCCGGTGCCGGGGAAGAGGGCGATGTCGCCGACATGCGCGGCCTTGAGGCGGCGCATGTGCCGCGCGATCAACGGCAGCTTCCAGAGCGGCACGTCGAGCCGCTTGAGAATTTCGCGCGAGCCGGCGTGGCGCAGCTCTTGGCCCATCTCCGACAGGACGGGTGTTTATTGCCCGCCTCCGGCAGGACGGTTTCGTTACCAGCCTCCGGCAGGACGATGCGGCGAAAGCCGAACTTGTCGGCGATGCCGTTCACATGGCGCAGAAACCACGGGAAGCTGTCGGCCAGCGTGCCGTCGAGATCGAAGATGGCGAGTGAGTAGCGCATGGGGGCGCTTTGTACCGATCGGCAGCGCTGACGGACAGTGGCTTCGGCAGATCCAGATCTGCCTTTCAGGCCCCTCCGCCACAGCGGTTCCCCATTTGGGGTGCCCCCATCTGGGGGACGAGAAAGCTCACTCCTATCAAGCTATAAGTCCAAGGAGCTGCGGCGTATTTTATCCCCCCATCTACGCGCAGGCAGCGAGAGGGCGTGGCCCGGCATTGGTTCCTCAACTGGACTTGCCGCCGCCTTTATCGGCAATGCCCACGCCCTCGCCGGATGTAGGGCCGGTAATTCGCCCCACGCATGCAGCCAATAGTCAAGGGAGATGTCAGATGAAGCAGAGGCAATTCTTGGCATTTATGGCGTTGCCGCTCCTCGTATTGAGCGGAGCGCCAGCTCGCGCAGCGGACAACGAACCGGCGCCCCGCCGCTGGTTGGATACCAAAGACTATCGGCCGGGACCCGCGGTCTACGGATGGCGGTATCGGGCACCGGCCGTCTACGCATGGCGCCATTGTGGTGTTTATCGCTATTGGGACGGCAAGCAGTGCGTTGATGCGCGCCATAACCCGCCGCAATTCTGAGCCGGCGATCGAAGCCGCACTATAAAAAATCTGCGGCTCAGTCTGGCCGCCGCCATTCTCCATTGGCGGCGGCTGCGTGTGAGAAGCCGCCGTTTCGCGGCAGGAACCAGGGGAAGCTGTCGGCGGCCACGCGGGCGCCGTGCACTTAGACCGAATTTTTCGTGCAGGCGGCGGGAACCGGCCTTTGAGGCAGCAGTTCGATTGTCGCTGAGCCTCGAACAAGACGTGCCTCACAAACAGCGGAGGTCAGTGGTAATTTGTATAGGCTGCCGAGCTCGAGGGCTCGACGGGCTCGCGATGGGGACGGCTCGAATTGACGAGCAGGACAACAGACGTATGAGGTCTCCCATGAACGACAATCGTATGCGCATCATCGTCGTCGCGGCCGCTTCCGCAATCATCTGTTCCGCCGCGCCGGCAAGCGCCGGCAACTTCGACGGCAGCTGGAGCATGTCCGCCGTGACCACGCGCGGCCATTGCGGCGTGATCCCGATCGGCATGGGCATCAAGGGCGGCCGGATTTACTCCACCGGCGGATCGTTCGCTTTCTACGCCATCAGCCTGGGCGGACGCGTGTCCAACTCGGGGAGCGTGTCGCTCAAGGCCGTGGCCGGCCCGCGCGTCGCACGCGGGACCGGCAAGTTCACGCGGACATCGGCGCGCGGAACCTGGAACGGCAAGGGGCCTTCGGGTCTGTGCTCGGGCTATTGGAGCGCCAATCGCTCCTAACCACAATTGCCGATGAACGGCCGGGGCATCGCGTCTGGAGGCTGTTTTGCTTCGGCCCCGATCAGGGCTTCTCGGGGAAATACTTGAGCGTCCGCTGGCAGGATTTCTCGTACTCTTCCTTGCTCATTCCCGTTTGCGGATCCCAGCTCTTCATGCATTCGGCCACCTCGGCGGGGGTTGCCGGGTACGTTTTGGGCTTGAGCACGCCTGCCGGATCCGGCTCGGCCGAAGGCGCGGGCTGAGGCGCAGTCTGTTCGCCCTCGGCGACGGTCATCGCATTCTGCGTGGCCGATGACCCCGCCAGACCGGAGCTGGCGGCAAGAGAGAGTGCGATTGCCACGGCTGATGCAATTGTCAGCGGAGTAGTCAGACGCGTGTGCATGGCGGACGCTCCATCGCTTGGCGCTGCGCTGAGCCAAGAGCCTAACGGTTCGGGGCCTGGCGAAAAGGCTGTCATGGAGTGAAAGTGAAGCGGCAATCGATATCAAGCAGCGCGCTTGGTCATGGTAACCGAGTGGTACCTGGGCGGAGGCCCCGATGTCGCGAGACCTATGCCGCGCAGGCAGCCTCGCTCACGCGCCCGGCTTCATCGCCCGCATGTGCCCGGGCCGCAGCTCGCCGCTGTCGACCACCACGTCGAGCGCGCGCCATATCTCGATCCCGTGATCGACGAAGGCCTTCCCCACCCGCGCGACCAGCTGGTCGTAGAGCGGTCCGGCGATCGCATCGTGCTCCCGGTGGGCGAGGGGCTTGTACCAGTCGTTGCGGTCGGTCATGCGGATATCGCGGAAGCCCGCATGCGCCATGGCCGTGCGGTAGCGCGCCGGCGAGGCCGATGCCGAAGCCGAGGCCTTCGACCTTCAGGTAGTAGTTCATCTCGGCCGAGAACGGCGCCTCGGTGGAGCTCATCCAGTCGCTGGCGGCGACGCACCCGCCCGGCCGCAGCACGCGAAAGATTTCCGCGAACAGCGCCTCCTTGTCCGCGATATGCACCATGGCGTCCTTGCTGAACACGACGTCGAAGCCGCCGTCGGCGAAGGGCAGCGGCCCGGGCGTCACCGTCCGGAACGACACGCTGTCGCCGAGCCCGGCCTCGGCCGCGTCTTTGGTCGCGCGTGCGATGAGACCGGCGATCGACATCGATGCCGACGATGGATGCGGGACGGTAGTCTCGGCCAGGAAGCGCGTGATGCCGCCGGTGCCGCAGCCGAGATCGAGCACCGCCCTGCCGGTCAGTGCCACGCCGTCGACGATCGCCCGGATCTCGTCGGGCCCGCCCGGCGACATGTAGCCCTCGCCCCAGACCGCTTCGAGCACCGCCAACAGCGCGTCGTCGTATTCATTCGTCTGCTCGGACGTCATTGGGCCCGGCCTCCCCGGCCGATTGTCGACCCAAACATTGGACCCGGCAAGCTGGCCAGATCCGGGATGCACCCGACGTCGCTGCCGCCGGTGATGATCCGGCCGGAACAGGTCGCGCGCTCCGGGCGCGTTATCGTGCCGTACGGGCTACGGGTGACGGATTGCGTCGCGACGCAGGAGAACGTGCCATGACCGTCAAGGGTATTTTGGACAGGCTGTTTGTGAACCGGCTGTTCCGCACCAACGAGCGCGGCGAAACGATTTTCTTCCCCTTTGGTGTGAAGGCGCGCGGATATCTCGTGCCGCCGGAGCGCGAGCCGAGCCTGAGGTCAGGTCTGCGATGGCTGACGTTCGTCTCGCAATTCGGGACCATTGCGCTCATCGTGCTGCTGCCCCGCATGATCGAGCAGCGGTTGGGCTACGTGATGCCGCTGAGCTGGTTCATCGGCGGCGCCCTGGTCGCGCTCTTCTTCATTTTCGGCGCCATCTTCCATGTGCTGTCGCGTCTGTCGGCAGGAACTCGAGCCCGCTCCCACACCTGGTTGACGGCACCGCGGCCCGTAGGCCCTATTCCGCCGCCTGCTTCTTGTCGCTCTTTGCTTGCGCGCCTTCGGCACGACCTCCCGTCGCGCGCCGCACCAGCAGGTCGCGCACATATGCGCCCCGTATAACTTTCTTTCACCCGCGCCACGTCGTCTGGGCGTCGCCTCGACGCGCGCGGGGGCATCTAAATTTGGCGAACAATTCGCCGTTTCGCCTCCGAACAATCGCGTGTGACTACCGCGCCTCTTGACAGGATGTTACCGATCGGTACCTATACGGGTGTTACCGGTCAGTACCGGTCAATTATTGAAGCGCCAAATGACAAAAAGCTCTAACAATATCATGACCATGGCCCTCTGCGCGGCCCTGCTGACCGTGGTCGGCGATGGCCCCGATGGGATGCTTCGGCCTCTCCCTAGTACGCGAACCGCGGTCGAGCTCATCGGCAAGAAGCCTGTCCATCGCGGCGTCATCGAAGAAGCCCTCGGCAGGTCCGACATCCTCGCTTCCCCCATTGGCCCCAGATCATCAAGTCACGAAGGACATCGCTATGATTGAGATCCTCGTTTCAGCCTGCCTGCTTGCCGACCTGGACCGGTGCGAGGACGTGCGCCTGCACGTAGCCGCCGAGACGGTTACAGCTCAACAGTGCATCAAGCTCGGCCAATTCGAGATCGTGAAGTGGGCCGAGAAGAACCCGAATTGGTCGATCAAGCGGTGGAGCTGTGGTCGTCCGGCCGGGACTGCGAGCGCGATGTCGTCTAAGTCGAGAAGCTCGGAAGACGCGAGCCAATCCGCCACGCATGCTCGCTATTTGGCGATGCCGCAACCGGGATTGTGACCCATTCCGCCGCCTGCTTTTGTCCTGCTTTGCTTGCGCGCCTTCGGCACAACCACCCTTCGCGCACCGCTCAAGGTACGAGGCGTCGAGCGCCGTATTTCAGCGAAGGGCCGCTTGTGGGCGTTCTCGGAAGTCAGCCGCGCCGCGCCGCCTCGATCGCAGCAACGTCGATTTTCCCCATGTCCATCATCGCATCGAACGCGCGCTTTGCTTCTTCGCCCCCGGCCGCCATCGCTTCGGTCAACACGCGAGGCGTGATCTGCCAGGAGACGCCCCACTTGTCCTTGCACCAGCCGCACGCACTCTCCTGGCCTCCATTGCCGACGATGGCGTTCCAATAGCGGTCGGTCTCTTGCTGATCGTCAGTGGCGATCTGGAATGAGAAGGCTTCGTTGTGCTTGAACACGGGGCCGCCGTTGAGGCCGAGACAGGGTATGCCGGCAACCGTGAACTCGACCGTCAGCACGTCGCCCGCCTTTCCGGAAGGATAGTCACTGGGAGCACGGTGGACAGCACCGACCGCGCTGTCGGGAAAAGTCGCAGCATAAAATCGCGCAGCAGTCTCGGCGTCCTTGTCGTACCATACGCAAATCGTGTTCTTGGCCATTGCGTGTCCTTTCGGCTCATCCATGAAACGGAAGCTCTTGATTGCAAGACATTGTGGCAGCTGACCGCCTGCTTCCTGCCGACGCACGAAGAAGGTTTCGCCACCCTTGCTATACCGATGAGCGACGAAGCGCATGGCTGGGCATTGGCGGATCATGATGCAAAGAGAAGCCCCCTGCGCCGGCGGGACACACAGGGGCCTGCGTGAAGGAGCCGCGCCCAGGGGGTGAGGGAAGTAACGCGGGCTACGACGGCAATGCGCCAGTGACGAAAGGGTTCCCCGCGAATAACCAGCCTTCCGGCGCGCACGTACCAGCACCCCATCTAGGTGATTTGCGAGAATTGGTGGGAGCGCCTTGGCATCTTCACTGGGGGTTGAGCCTTTGAAGACGCCGTTCGCTGGACGCACCCGGCTCCAGTTGAGCACAGGCGTGAACGGGCACGTCTTATCAAATGACAATCTCCCGCTGACATGCAGAAGCCCCGACGATCGGGGCCTCGTGGTCGCGAACCAGGGTTTTCTATTTGCCGATTTGGCCGCGGAATTCGTGGAACTAGGCGGAACCGCATCCCGCGGACTGACGGTATCCCGGTTTCAATTCAAGGGTTCCGGACGGAAGCACTCATTGACGTACTGTTCCACCGCCTCTTCGCCATAGCCGAGGGCCGATAACTCGCGCCGGGCCTTTTGCAGCCGTTCTTGATGGGCTGGATTGGTCGAGTCGAGAGGTTTGAGTTCCGTGTCGAACACCCCCCAGAAGACCGCGAGCGACCGTGGGTCCTCGTAAATGTCGTGAGAAATGAGGCCAGTCATTTTTCACCTCTGCGGCTAATATGAACGCGTCTTGCCGTGTGTGTAGAATACTCCTTTGAAGCTCCTAGTCTGTAGCTGCAAGGATACAGCGTGGCCATGCAGGCATACCGCGCCTTCATTGCGCCATACTGAGTGGCATATGCGCCACGCAATTGCACGACGCGAAGAACGGCACCTGCGCCGCATCCTCTGACGTTCCCGCATGCAACGCGCCGCCAACCGCGCGAGGCTGCCATGTGTCAGCTCTCGCGGTGTAGCGCACCTTCGAGGCCGCCGCTGTGCAAGTAGGCGATGAGCAGTCCGAGCAGCATTGGCGTGTCTAAGGAATGTTTGATTCTGTTGATGTGGATAAAGAGAGGTCCAAGTAGTCATCTCGTCGCGTGCAAGGCAGCGGCGACCTGAAGCAAACCTTTCGTCACTCCGCCGCCTGCTTCTTCCCTGCGGCCTTGGCCCGCCTCCCCAGCAGCTCGCGCAGATACTGCCCCGTGTAGCTCTCCTTCACGCGCGCCACGTCCTCGGGCGTGCCGGCCGCCACGATGCGCCCGCCGCCATCGCCGCCCTCGGGGCCGAGGTCGATGATCCAGTCGGCGGTCTTGATCACCTCCAGATTGTGCTCGATCACGACCACCGTGTTGCCGGCGTCCGCCAGCTCGTGCAGCACCTCGAGCAGCTTCGCCACGTCGTGGAAGTGCAGCCCTGTCGTCGGCTCGTCCAGAATGTAGAGCGTTCGCCCCGTCGCGCGGCGCGACAACTCCTTCGACAGCTTGATGCGCTGCGCTTCGCCGCCCGACAGCGTCGTCGCCTGCTGGCCGATGTGGATGTAGCCGAGGCCGACGCGCGCTCAAGCGTCTCCATCTTGTCGCGGATCGACGGCACCGCCTTGAAGAACGCTCGCGCCTTCCTCGACCGTCATGTCGAGAATGTCGGCGATCGACTTCTCCCGGAACGTGACCTCGAGCGTCTCGCGGTTGTAGCGCTTGCCCTTGCACTGGTCGCAGGTGACGTAGACGTCGGGCAGGAAGTGCATCTCGATCTTGATCACGCCGTCGCCCTGGCAGGCCTCGCAGCGCCCGCCCTTGACGTTGAACGAGAAGCGCCCCGGCCCGTAGCCGCGCGCTTTCGATTCCGGCAGCCCCGCGAACCACTCGCGGATCGGCGTGAAGGCGCCCGTGTACGTCGCCGGGTTCGAGCGCGGCGTGCGCCCGATCGGCGACTGGTCGATGTCGATCACCTTGTCGAGGTGTTCGAGGCCTTCGAGCTTGTCGAACGGCGCCGCGTGCTCGCGCGCGTTGTTGAGCTTGCGCGCGACCGCCGCGTAGATGGTGTCGATGAGCAGGGTCGATTTGCCGCCGCCCGACACGCCCGTGATGCAGGTGAGGAGGCCGAGCGGAATCTCCGCCGTGACGTTCTGCAGGTTGTTGCCGCGCGCGCCGACGACGCGCAGCGCCTTGCCCTTCTGCGGCTGGCGGCGCGCCTTGGGCACCGAGACCTGCCGCGCGCCCGAGAGGTATTCGCCGGTGAGGCTTTTCGGATTGGCCATGATGTCGTCGGGCGTGCCTTGGGCGACGATCTCGCCGCCGTGGATGCCGGCGCCCGGCCCGATGTCGACCACGTAGTCCGCGGCCAGGATCGCGTCCTCGTCGTGCTCGACGACGATCACGGTGTTGCCGAGGTCGCGCAGGTGCTTGAGCGTAACCAGCAGGCGCGCGTTGTCGCGCTGATGCAACCCGATCGACGGCTCGTCGAGCACGTAGAGCACGCCCGTGAGGCCGGAGCCGATCTGCGAGGCGAGGCGGATGCGCTGCGCTTCGCCGCCCGACAGCGTGCCCGACGGGCGCGCGAGCGTCAGATACTCGAGCCCGACGTCGTTGAGGAACTGCAGCCGCTCGCGGATCTCCTTCAGGATGCGCGTCGCGATCTCGATCTGCTTCTTCGTGAAGGTTTTCGGCAGCTCCTCGAACCAGACGTTCGCCGCCTTGATCGACAGGTCGCCGACCTCGCCGATGTGCTTGCCGCCCACCTTCACGGCCAGCGCCTGCGGCTTCAGGCGATAGCCGCCGCACGCCTCGCACGGGTGCGACCCCTGGTAGCGCGACAGCTCCTCACGCACCCACTCGCTATCCGTCTCGCGCCAGCGCCGCTCGATGTTGCCGATCACGCCCTCGAAGGTCTTCGCGGTCTTGTAGCGCCGGAGCCCGTCCTCGTAGACGAACTCGACCTCCTCCTCGCCGGTGCCGTAGAGGATCGCGAGCTGCACGTGCTTCGGCAACCGCTCCCAGGGCGTCGACATCGAGACCTTGTAGTGCTTGGCGAGCGCTTCCAGCGTCTGCTCGTAGTAAGGCGACGTGGCGCCCGTGCGCGACCACGGGAACACCGCGCCGTCCTTGAGCGACAGGGTCGCGTCCGGCACGACGAGATCCGGCTCGAACTGCAGCTCCGTGCCGAGCCCGTCGCACTTGGGGCAGGCGCCCGCCGGCGCGTTGAACGAGAACAGCCGCGGCTCGATCTCGTCGATGGTGAAGCCGGACACCGGGCAGGCGAAGCGCGCCGAGAACACGACGCGCTCGTGCGTGTCGTTCTTGCTCTTGTTCGCGCCTTCGCGCTCGGCCTTCGGCACCGGCTTGTCGGCGAGCTCGGCGATGGCGATGCCGTCGGCCAGTCCGAACGCCGTCTCGAAGCTGTCGGCGAGGCGCTTGGCGATGTCGCTCTTCACGACCAGGCGGTCCACGACCACGTCGATGTCGTGCTTGAACTTCTTGTCGAGCTTCGGCGCGTCGGCGATCTCGTAGAA
This sequence comes from uncultured Alphaproteobacteria bacterium, assembly GCA_963821565.1. Taxonomy (GTDB): domain Bacteria; phylum Pseudomonadota; class Alphaproteobacteria; order Rhizobiales; family Hyphomicrobiaceae; genus Hyphomicrobium_C. The sequence goes on along the minus strand of CAWGEK010000001.1, from coordinate 518,095 downwards.
GGTGCCGTCGATCTTGACGCGCTGGAAGCCCTTCTTCATGAACTCCGCGAGCTCTTTCTTGTACTCGCCCTTGCGCCCGCGCGCGATCGGCGCGAGCAGATAGAGGCGCGTGCCTTCCGTCATCGCCAGCACGCGGTCGACCATCTGCGACACTGTCTGGCTTTCGATCGGCAGTCCCGTCGCCGGCGAGTAGGGCACGCCGACGCGCGCGAAGAGCAGGCGCAGGTAGTCGTAGATCTCCGTCACCGTGCCCACCGTCGAGCGCGGGTTCTTCGACGTCGTCTTCTGCTCGATCGAGATCGCGGGCGACAGGCCGTCGATGTGATCGACGTCCGGCTTCTGCATCATCTCGAGGAACTGGCGCGCGTAGGCCGAGAGGCTTTCGACGTAGCGCCGCTGCCCCTCGGCATAGATCGTGTCGAAGGCGAGCGAACTTTTTCCCGAGCCCGAGAGCCCCGTGAACACGACGAGCGCGTCGCGCGGGATTTCCAGATCAACGTTTTTTAAATTGTGCTCGCGCGCCCCGCGCACATGGATCGTTTTCATAAGCGACGCGGCGGCGGGCGTTTTCGGGGATTTGGCCATGGGGCGAAGGTCTAGCCGAGCACTGGAATTGGGGCAATGTGGTCCGATGGCGTTTCCGCGGTCTTGACAGCGGCTGATTACAGGCCAACTCTAATCATTGACGGCTGTCGCTACCGGACGGCGCTGCGTCCCCTGCCATGTACGCCCTCCGTATATGGTTTTCGCAGACGCCGGCAGCACCCCCCAAGGTTGAGAGGACGGCCGTCGAGAGGATCAACAGCGAATGGAGGGAGGATGACGCCACCCGGTTGTCACTACGGACCCCGCCCTGACGCGAGGTCCAGGCTCGGATAGCACGCTGCAGCACTGCGAACGCACTAAACCGAGCCTTCCCAATACCAAGACATGTCGAACCTCATGCGAGGGCGGGATCCAGGCCAGGATCACAGAGCCTCGCCTTAGAAGCCCGGCTCGGCTGGGTAGGTTATCGAAGACAAAAGAGCCCCGCTCGGCTGAATGCGCGACGGGGCTCGCATCTTATCTCCCCTATATTTTTTCTTTGACGCGAGCACGGCGGCTTGATGCCGAACGAGCGTACGTGGTCAAGCTATCGCCCATAGGCTAGGTTCGCGCCGCGACGAGGGTGGCCTGCTGGCTGAACGGGGGATGAACCGGCCGCTCAAGCGCGGTTCAAGCGCGCTGTGTGATCTGTGCGCCACCCGCCCCACGAACAGCTTGATTGATCCGCTAGCATGCGCACCCGGGAAGCACATTACGAGGAGGCCCAAGCGATGACAGACGTTTCCGCGCCGAGCAAAGGCCTGTTCGGCCCGATTACACCGTTCCTCAAGACCGCCGCGCTGGTAGTCACGATCGTCGGCGCGGTGCCCACAGCGATCACTGCCTACCACGCCTGGCAATACAAGATCCCCTTCACCCAGGTCTCCCATCGCCTTGCTCAGTATGAGATCTGGGAGCGTAACATCGACTGCAAGGTCGAGTACAAGGCGCTCTCCACCGCGCAGGGCACGAAGGTCGACGTTGGTGCCTGCGCCAAGACCGGCGACATCTCGCTCAAGATCTCCTCGACCGACGGCAAGGCGACCTACGAATGGATCGCCTACAATCAGCTCCAGAAGCCCGGCGAGGCGCCGCCCGCCGGCATCCTCGATCTCCTCGTCGGCGTCGCCAATGCGCAAAGCACGGACCGGCCCGTGCGCTGGCGCAGGGCGCCCTGGAAGTCGTCTGCCAGTCGCTCTTGAGCAAGCAGCAGCTCGTGCGCATCGTGAAGGAGGGCGGCAAGTGCTTCCGCGAGACGATGTCGCCCGTGCGCGGCACGATCGACAAGCGCGAGGAGGTTCCCTGCGATACGAAGTGCACGGCGGGATGATCGTCTACGCCGACTGACCTACCGGAATGAAAAAGCCGCGGCGCGAGCGCACTCTCCGCCGCGGTTCGCGTCTCGGCAGACCAAGACACTCGTCTTGCGCCGGTGTATAGAGAAGCGGCGCAATCACGCTCTGCAAGGTGGTGTCACCATGGTTCCCCTCTTGGCTATCGATCCGATTTGGTACGTCGTTGGCGCCTATGCCGCTGGCGCCCTCGTCGTCGCGCTGATCGTCGCCAAGCTCTTCAAGCGGTGAGCCGGCCTACGCGGCCTTGCTGGCATACTCCGGGAACCAGCGCGCCATGCCGCGGTCGCGATAGGCGACGAGGTTCTTGCGCTTCTCGGCTGCCGTGCGCAGCGGCGTCTCGAAATGGACGCACAGCGTCCCAGCAATCATCGACCACACCGAGGCGTCGGCGCCGCAGGGCTGTCACCCATGAGCCAAGGCTTGTCGCCGATGAACGCCGCGATGGCGTCGAGATCGCGCATCCCCAACGTTTCGATCTCCGCCTTCGTATGCCGCCCGAAGCCGTGCCCCCACATGTTCTTCTTCACGCTTCGCTTGACCATGGCGATGCACCAACGGGCGGATCGGCGCCGGCACGGCGTTGAAGAACACGCGCGGTCCCTTGTCGAAGTTGGCGCTATCCATCCAGCGTGCGTCGAGCACCGCCCAATAGAGATGATCCTCGGCGAGCTTCTCGAACGCCCAGGCCGCGCCGCGCTCGGCCACCGAGAGCCCCTTGTCGAAATCGATGCCGTGCGTCTTTTCGAGGTGAAAACGCAGGAAGGTCGAAATCCCCCATGAGCTTCCCGCCGTCCTCGAAGTAGGGGATCTTGTGCTTCGGCGCCTTGCTGAAATTGGCGGGCTGGGTGGTGTAGGGCACGCCCGATAGCTTCAGCAGGACCTCGGCCTTGCTGACGAACGGGCTCGGGTCGGGAAGGCCGAAGTTGGGACCGGCGACATAGAGCGTGATCACGCACATCTCCCCTGGCTCGAGATTGGCCGCGCCACTGAGTGGCTTACTTGTGTGTCGTCACGGCGACGAACTCGGGGTCCTCCTGCGCGCGCCGCTCGAAGCTGAGGAAGTCGTAATAGCCGCACCGGCCCTTGCCCGGGAAATAGCGGCAGACCGCGGGACGCCCCTCGTAGACCGTGCAGCGGCGCTTCTCGGTGTCGAAGAATTTGCAGATCCGGCCGAAATGCTGGTCCGCCTTGCGCCGCATGATCCATTTGTGGCCGTAGGCAGCCCGCGTATGGCGCTTCTTGCAGACCTCGAACGTGAGCCCCAGGTGCTTGGCGAGGCGCTCCACGTCGCGGCGCGTGAGCGCGATGATGGGGTAGGAGCAACAATAGCCGGGACACTTCTTGCAGTCGTACACGGGAGGCCGCAACTCCAGGTTCTGATCGTCGCCGTCGCTTGACCGCTAGGCCTTGGACCAAGACCCGCCTGAGGGTCAAGGCGGACGCGCCGCCTTGCCGCGGTGGTGGCGCCAGCGGCGCAGCCATCGTCCCGCACGGCAATAAGGCAAAAAACATAGTAAATTCCGACGAGCTGAGATTTTTTCGTGATAGACGGGCGGGCGTCGCGGCTTAGACGGCCGAGTAGCCCGGCCGGCGGCCGTGCAGTTTTTAGCGCGCCCAACTTTCTCCGCTATGTCCGGCGCATTTTGCGGGTCGCGAACGAACTGGGGGATATCTCGTATGACCGATTTGGGGCGGGGCGCGCCGGACGGGGAGACGCCGGTCAACCCGTACAGCCTGCTCGAGGCGGTCAATCACTCGAGCGATACGGCGCACACGGGCTGGCTCATATTCCTGGCCATCATGGTCTACTTCATGATCGCCGTGGCCGGCGTCACCCACAAGGATCTCCTGCTCGAGACGCCCGTTACGCTGCCGATCCTTCAGGTCAACATTCAGCTCGCGCAGTTCTTCCAGTTCGCCCCCGTCGTCCTCGTGCTCCTCCACCTCGGGCTCATTTCGCAGCTGACGCTGCTCGCCCGCGAGACGCTCGAGTTCGATCACGCCATCCGCCTCCTCGAGGCGACCGACAAGCGCACCCATCCGCTGCGCCTCGAGATGAATAACTTCTTCTTCGTGCAGGCGATCGCCGGGCCCCACCGCAGCAAGGTCATGAGCGTGTTCCTGCACGGCATCAGCTGGCTGACGCTCGTCGCGCTCCCCGTGATCCTGATCCTCTATATTCAGGTCGTGTTCCTGCCCTACCACAACGAGCAGATCACCTGGACGCATCGCATCGCGCTCCTGGTCGACATCGCCATGCTGATTTCGATCGGCGTCTTCCTCATGCGCGCCGAGCCGTCCTTCGTGCACGCCTTCCTGCGCACGACCTCGGCCCACCCCTTGAGCGTCTGTCGTCACCATCTTCGTGCTTCTCTTCGTCGACTCTCCTCTCCTTCTTCGTTGCAACCATTCCCGGTGAACCGCTGGACCGCTTTGCGCAGAGCGTGATCGGCATCGACAACGAGGACGAGACGGGCCAGAACCCGCGCTTCGCGAAGGGCTTCACGATACCGTTTCTCTCCTTCGGCTCGGAAGGCTCGCTGCTCGGCATCTTCCAGCGCAACCTTGTCGTCGTCGATACCGACCTCGTCGCCGACAAGGACGTGACGCCCGGGCGAGCCGAGCGTCAGCCTGCGCGGACGCGACCTTCGCTTCGCCAAGCTCGACCGCAGCGATCTGCATCAGGCGGACTTCACCGGCGCGGACATGAGTGGCGCGAGCCTCGCGGGAACCGATCTTCGCGGCGCCTGGCTGCAGTGCGCGGACGTGACTGAATTGCTCTTGAGCGAGGACCGCACGGCCGCCAACTGTCCGACCGCGCGCCGCGCCAATTTCACGCGCGCGCGCCTCGAGCAGGCGCACATGATCGGCGTCGATCTTGAGGAATGCCAAGCTCGAGGAAGCCAAGCTCGAGGGCGCCGAGCTCGGCTATTCATTGCTGACCGGCGCCAACTTCTCGAGCGCACACCTCGAGAAGGCTGACCTGACGGGCGGCGTCCAGGCCCAGGGCGCCATCTTCCTGATCGCCAGCATGCAGGGCGCGGACCTCACCGGCGCTCAGCTTCAGGCGGCGGACCTGTCGTCCGCCAACCTGCAGGGCGCGAGTCTGAGCTATGCCCACCTCGAGGCTGCGAACCTGCGCGATGCCGATCTCTCGGCCGCATCCCTCAACCGGGCACACCTCGAGGGCGCGGATCTCACCAACGCGAAGATCACCGGCGCCGACTTCAGGGGCGCGATCGTCTGGATGACGCGTCCGCCGAGCGTCGATGCGACCGGCATCGCCGACTTCAGCGAGCTCGCCATAAATCCGATCAGCGAAACCGACGTCGCCTCCATGAAGAACGCGATCGATCGCATCAGGAGCCGGCGCCTCAAGGCCGCGATTACCGAGAAGCTGGCGCCGCTCATGAACGTGGCCGAAGCCGCAAAATGGGTGAGCGATCCGGAGCTCCTGCAGTGGCAGAATTTTGCCGCGGCGTCGGCGGCGCTCCAGCCCGAGCCCTACAAGCTCCAGCTCACCGACTTCCTCGTGAAGCTTCAATGCAAGGCGCGCTGGGGCAACGGCGCCGTGGCGACGGGCATTGCGCGCCGCGCTCAGACCCAGCAATTCCGCGGCGACATCGTCGCCATCTACGACCGGCTCAACGCCGAGGATTGCCCGGCCTCGAAGCTGGTGCCGGCGAAAATTCTGCGCGATCTCGGCGCGGCGGCCGACGCCGCCCGCCCATACTGATCAGAGGCGCGAAACGCGACGGCTTGAACCGTATGTCGGCCTGCGCTATCTTGGAACATAATAAGAACACGACGATATGCGATTCGTATCCACCGCTGGCCTCTCGCGGAGCACAGCTGAGAGCCGGCGCCATTAAAGCGTGGACAACGGACGCCGGGGTGGGCGCAGGACCGAAGCCGCCGGGTTAGGGTCCCTGCAACTCGAGTCGGGCCGCGGCTGGGCGGGGCAGTACGCCGGCCCAGGATGAGGCCGCTATTGGTCGCTATTATTGAGGAGTGATGTCATGGCCGGTTCGGTCAACAAGGTGATTCTCGTCGGCAACCTCGGCAAGGATCCGGAGATCCGCCGCACCCAGGATGGGCGCCCGATCGCCAACCTGCGCGTTGCCACGAGCGAGAGCTGGCGCGACAAGACGACCGGCGAGAAGCGCGAGAAGACCGAGTGGCACGCCGTCGTCATCTTCAACGAGAACCTGTGCAAGATCGCCGAGCAGTACCTGCGCAAGGGCTCGAAGGTCTACATCGAGGGCGCGCTGCAGACCCGCAAGTGGCAGGGCCAGGACGGTCAGGACAAATATTCGACGGAGGTCGTGCTGCAGGGCTTCAACGGCACGCTCACCATGCTCGACGGCGCGCGCTCGGGCGCCGGCATGCAGGAGAACGGCCAGTCGGACTACGGCGGCGACTTCGGCGGCGGCAGCGCTGCGAGCGAGCCGAAGCGCGGCGGCAAGAGCGGTGGCAGCTCGGGCGGCAAGAGCTTCGACAAGGCCCTCGACGACGAGATCCCGTTCTAAGGATTGATCGCCATGGTGTTCAGGAGGGCTCGCCTCACAGTAACGCCACGGCAGCCACTTCAGATAACTTGACGAAGTTGAAGAAAGTCGCCCTTTGACGGAGGTTGAGGGCGCGACCGTTCGTAGAGTGGGCCTGACGATCAAGAAATACCGCCAGGCAACAAGAGACCTATTAAAGGGCCGACTATCAAACCTTGCAGCGCTAGCCCCAATACACATGACGGACGCGTGCACTCCGACGGCGTTCGTTTTTCCAGACGGCATATTGGTGAGATATGACCTTAAGGCAAACCCAGACCTAGCGGTCTTTTCGGCCGTCCCAGACGGCACGCTATCAGAACTTGCTCCTAAACTGACAGAGTTGTTCGTTCATTGTCCAATCGCGCGTGAAGGATATGATCCTGGCGACCAAGTAGTTACCATTACGATGTCGGCGCACCCAGTAAATACATCCGACTGCACCGAACTCGCAAAATTTCGACTTTTCGCCTTAGCTCCCCTTTGTAGGCTGGCAGTCGAGTCACTTCATGAAAAGAGGAAGCGACCGGTTCCACTCGTTTCCGTACTCAAATATATCGACGTTTTTGTCGAGGGCGAGACGCTCTCGCATGGCCGAACACCCGGACAAAAGTTTGTTGTTCGATCGAAATTCCCGATGCAAGTCGGTTGGGAGGCAATAGAAGTTTATCCTCCCTACAACGCCGATGTATGGGACCCAGATCTTGCGAATCTATGGGCCGAAAGTGACCTGTTGGCCTCGGTCGTCCGTCGCAATTTCGAAGACGAGAATTCTCAGAGAGATTGATCCAAACGCCAAGGCAAGGCGGCGAATGTCACAGCTATTTGCAGAGGCAGAACGCTTACTGCAAGGGCCCGAAGAGCCTCTTCACCAGTTCATAAAATCCAATCCTCAGCTTCTGTGTCCAACTCACGTGCGCACTTGGTCAAAGCTGCCACTGGGAGCCAGGGTCACTGACTTTGTGTTTCGTGAGGCGTCCGGTGATTATCTTCTCGTCGAGTTGGAAAAAGCTTCGCACGCTCTATTTCGAAAAGATGGACAACCAGGAGAGCCATTAGTTCACGCAATTGATCAGGTTACGGATTGGATCCGATACTTGGAGGACAATCTTCCGACGGTCCAACGGGAGTTGAGGCTCGACGGAATTTCCACCAATCCGCGGTCGCTGGTTGTTATCGGCAGATCAAGTTCGCTCAACGATGACAATCGGCGTAAGCTCACGACACTGGCAAATCAGATCCCCCGTTTAAAGATTCTGACTTATGACGAGCTCTTCGCGACTTCGAGAGCGGCAGTAGAGAACTTCTTAGGGCCACTTTGGGACCCTGGACCTCACGCGGAAATCTATTATCTCCCATAGCCACGCGGCACGTGGCATACGCTCAGCTCTGTTGCTTCCCCTTCTTCTTTTTCTTCTTCCGGCTCTTGCGGCTCCCCTGCGTCGCAATAGGAGCCTGAGCCGCGCGCAAGGGCGCGCCCTCGGCATGCGCGTCGGCGTCCGCAACTTCGGCCTCGTGCGCGTCGTGCGGCTGGCCCGCTGCCTTCAACGCCTCGGCATGCGCTTCCTCCGACTGCACCTCGAGAAACAGGCGCTTCACTTCCGGATAGTCGCGCCTTGATCGCCCGCTCGAGACGCGCCGTCGTCGCCTCCACCTCCGCCGCCGTCTGCGCATCGTCGAAATCGACGCTCGCCGCCACCAGCACGTCGTCCGGCCCGAGATGCATGGTGCGGATCTCGTTGATGGTGCGGATCGGCCGCCCTTCGCCGACCTCCGTGCGGATGATGTTGCGCAACCCCGTGCGCACGCGCCGGGCTCGCGGCCTCGCCGACGATCAGGCTTCTGATCTCGACGCTCATGAAGGCCGCGACCGCAGCCGAGGATGAGCCCGATGATGATCGAGGCGATGCCGTCGGCCATCGTGCTCTCGAAGACGTCCGCGATTGCGATGCCGATGAGCGCGACGAAGAGGCCGGCGAGCGCCGCGATATCCTCGAGCACGACCGTGAACAGCGCCGGGTCCTTCGACGCCCGGAGCGCCGCGAACGGCGTCACGGGGCCGCGCCGCTTGTTGAACTCGCGGACCGCCTTGTAGGTCGATATGCCCTCGAGCACGATCGCGACGCCGAGCACGATGTAGTTGATGATGCGGGTCGGTGACCGGGTGCGGATCGATGATCTTCTCGATGCCCTCGTAGATCGCGACGCCCGCGCCGAGCGAGAACAGCAGAATGGCGACGATGAAGCTCCAGAAGTAGAGCTCCTTCGCAGTGGCCGAAGGGATGGTGCACGTCGGCCGGCCGCGCCGCGCGCTTGATGCCGACGAGCAGCAGGCCCTGGTTCGACGTATCGACCAGCGAATGGATCGCCTCCGACAGCATGGCTGACGAGCCGGTCCAGCCCGCGGCCGCGAACTTGGCGATCGCGATGCCAAGATTGCAGCCGAGCGCCACCAGCACGACGCCAGTCGATCCGCCTGCCGACACGTCTTCCCACTCCCTAACCGCACCCGGAAACTTCGAGAGCCAAGCTAAGGGACGTTAGCGAACAAATCCTTGTGTGGTCACGGCGGAAAAAGCCGCGGGCCATAGAGCGCGGGCCATGCAACTCGAGCACTTCGAGAGAGAGCCACGCGCCGACAAGAAAGAGGCCCCGCCGCGAGCGACAGGGCCTCTTGTCTCGAACAAACGCCGGAGCGAGCCGGTAGCCCTTAGGGCTGGGCCGGTGTCTCTGCAGGCGGCGTCCCGGCGGCGGGTGCTTCTGGAGCAGCCTCCGCCGCGGGAGGTGTGGCCGCCTCCGGGGCGGGAGCAGGCGTCGCTTCAGCCTCCGGAGGGGTCGCAGGCTCTGGAGCCGGCGGAGTCGTGGCCGCTTCCGGAGCGGCTGGAGTCTCGGCTGGCGCGGCAGCCTCAGGTGCGGGCGTGGGCTCTGCCGGCGGGGGCGTAGCTGCCTCGGGAGCCGGTGCGGCCTCTGGGGCGGTCTCGGTAGGTGCCGGTGTCTCAGGCGTCGTGGCCTCTTTCGCGGCCTCCTTGGCCGCATCAAGAGCCTCTCCGGCAGCCTCCTTCGCCTTCTCGATGGCTGGTGCGGCGGCTTCCTTGGCGGCGTCGATCGCTTCCTTGGCCTTTTCCGTCGCATTCTCGAGCGCGGGCTTGGCCTGCTCGATCGCCTCCTTGGCCTTTTCCTTCGCCTGCTCGACGACCGGCTTCGCCTTCTCGATCGCGTCCTCAGTCGTGGCTGTCGTCTTGTCCGAAAGCTCGAGCACCTTCTCGCGCGCGCGCTCGAGAAGCGACTTCGCAGGCTGCGTGCGCTGGAACGCCGGCGCCGAGCCGATCGCGGCCTTGTCTGCGTCGGGCAGCGTTATGGCCGCCGGTCTCGTCGAACTTGAGCGCCGAGAGATCGACGCCGACCTTCTTCTCGGCGATGCCGAGGAAGCCGCCCGTGCCCATGACCACGCCGACGACCTGGTTCTTGTCATTGATGATGAGATCCTCGACGTCGCCGATGATCTTGCCGTCCTTGCCGCGAATCTTTGCGCCGATGAGATGGTCCCGTGGCGAGATACTGATCGGCACGTCTGCGCACCGACGAACCCGCCCGTACCCGCCTTCCCCGGCGAGCGCAGGGATACGTCACTGATGACGGTCGCGACCGCCACGATCACAAAAGCGTTTTTCATGGATTTTGGTCCTCAAGAGACAAGCACGTCCCCGGCGTGCCCCAACTGCGCCGCGATTCAACCTCGGGCGCGCGAACCCGCTTAACGGGCCTCTTTGACGACCGAAAGTCAATACGCAGCGCAGCGGAGTTTATGCCCATGTGTCATAACGTCTTTCGGCTATCGGGTAAATTTGGGGAGAGGCGCCGGGAGCGCTTCCCGATGCATTGCGGAAGCATGCTGCGGTGCGCTAAAATACATGCCAATCTAGTGATCGCGTGCGCACCCCCGCGCATGGGCGTGCGCCGCTCTTTTTACAGGATATAGAACGTTGGCAGACAATAGCGATCGCCCCGGCGCCGCGGGTCCGAGCGACATCCGCCCTGTGCTGATCACGGACGAGATGAAGCGCTCGTATCTCGAGTACGCGATGAGCGTCATCGTGAGCCGCGCGCTGCCCGATGTGCGCGACGGCCTGAAGCCCGTGCACCGGCGCATCCTCTACGCGATGCAGCGCCTGGGGCTCGACTGGAACAAGAAGCACATGAAGTCGTCCAAGGTCGTGGGCGACACGATGGGCGACTTCCACCCCCACGGCAACCTGGCCATCTACGACGCGCTCGTGCGCATGGCGCAGGATTTCTCCATGCGCGTGCCGCTGATCGACGGCCAGGGCAACTTCGGCTCCGTCGACGGCGATCCGCCCGCCGCCGAGCGCTACACCGAGGTGCGCCTGTCCAAGGTCGCCCAGTTCCTGCTCGACGATCTCGACAAGGAGACGGTGGACTTCAAGCCCGAACTACGACGACCGGCTCGAGGAGCCGTCGGTGCTGCCGGCGAAGTTCCCGAACCTGCTCGTCAACGGCGCCGGCGGCATTGCCGTCGGCATGGCGACCAACATCCCGCCGCACAACCTGGGCGAGGTCATCGACGCCGTCGATCGCCGTGCTCGACAATCCCGAGATCACCATCGACGATCTCTGCGCAGATCATCCACGGTCCCGACTTCCCGACCGGCGGCCTGATCCTCGGCCGCGCCGGCACGCTCGCCGCCTATCACAAGGGCCGCGGCTCGATCATCATGCGCGCCAAGGTCGAGGTGGAGACGGTCCGCAAGGATCGCGAGGCTCTCATCGTCTCGGCCATCCCCTACCAGGTCAACAAGAAGACGCTGATCGAGAAGATCGCCGACCTCGTGCGCGAGAAGAAGATCGAGGGCATCTCCGACATCTGGGACGAGAGCAACCGCGAGGGCATGCGCATCGTCATCGAGCTGAAGCGCGACGCCATCGCCGACGTCGTGCTGAACCAGCTCTGGCGCTTCTCCGATCTGCAGACGACGTTCGGCGCCAACATGCTGGCCATCAACGGCGGCCGGCCCGAGCAGCTTAACCTCAGGACATGCTCCGAGGCCTTCACCGCCTTCCGCCAGGAGGTGGTGACACGGCGCACGCGCCATCCTGCTCACCAAGGCGCGCGATCGCGCCCACGTCCTCGTCGGTCTCGCCATCGCCGTCGCCAACATCGACGAGGTGATCAAGCTGATCCGCGTCTGCGCCATCGCCGGCCGAGGCCAAGGATCAGCTCATGGCGCGCGACTGGCCGGCCACGCGACATGGCGCCGCTGATCGAGCTCATCGCCGACCCGCGCCACAAGCTCGCGGAGAACGGCACCTACAGCTCTCCGAGGAGCAGGCCAAGGCGATCCTCGAGCTGCGACTTGCACGCCTCACTGCGCTCGGCCGCGACGAGATCGGCGACGAGCTGAAGAAGATCGCCGAGGAGATCAAGGACTACCTCGCGATCCTTTCCTCGCGCCGTCGCATCGTCGACATCGTCAAGAGCGAGCTCGAGCGCGCATCAAGGACGAGTTCGCCACCCCGCGCAAGACCGAGATCGTCGACATCGAGGGCGAGGTCGAGGACGAGGACCTGATCCAGCGCGAGGACGTCGTCGTCACCGTCTCGCACAAGGGCTACATCAAGCGCGTGCCGCTCTCGACGTATCGCGCGCAGCGGCGCGGCGGCAAGGGCCGCTCGGGCATGTCGACGCGCGACGAGGATTTCGTCACGCAGATCTTCATCACCTCGACGCACACGCCGGTGCTGTTCTTCTCCTCGCGCGGCATGTGCTACCGCATGAAGGTCTGGCGGCTGCCGGCCGCCACGCCGCAGGCTTCCGGCAAGGCGCTCATCAATCTCCTGCCGCTGGCGCAGGACGAGGTCATCACCTCGATCCTGCCGCTGCCCGAGGATCAGGAGACCTGGAGCCGCCTCGAGCTGATGTTCGCGACGCGGTCCGGCAACGTGCGCCGCAACGCGCTCTCCGATTTCGAGAGCATCAACCGCAACGGCAAGATCGCCATGAAGCTCGACGACGGCGACCGCATCGTCTCTGTCGCCATCGCCTCGCCCGAGGACGACGTGCTGCTCGACGACCGCCCAGGGCCAGTGCATCCGCTTCCTGATCAAGGACGGCGTGCGCCTCTTCAAGGGCCGCGACTCCGACGGCGTGCGCGGCATCAAGCTCGAGGACGGCGACGAGGTCATCTCGATGGCGATCCTGACCCATGCCGAGGCAACCCCGGCCGAGCGCGTCGCCTACATGAAGCAGGCGCTCGCAGCTCCGCCGCGCCCAGGGCGAGGAGCCGGCGAGGGCGAGGCCGAGATCGAGCCGGACGAGGAGGGCGCGAGGTCGCAGGCGATCTCACCTCCGAGCGCTTTGCCGAGCTCTCCGCCAAGGAGCAGTTCGTGCTGACGGTCTCGGAGAAGGGCTACGGCAAGCGCAGCTCGTCCTACGACTACCGCACCTCGGGCCGCGGCGGCAAAGGCATCGTCGCCATGGTCGTCAACGAGCGCAACGGCAAGCTCGTGGCCTCGTTCCCCGTCGAGGACACGGACCAGATCATGCTCGTCACCGACGCCGGCCAGCTCATCCGTTGCCCGGTGCACGACGTGCGCATCGCCGGGCGCAATACGCAGGGCGTGCGCATCTTCAAGACCGAGGCCGACGAGCGCGTCGTCTCCGTCGAGCGCATCTCCGAGGAGGACGGCGAGAACGGCTCCGAAGACGTCAGCGAATAGGAAGAGCACACGCGGCGCGACGCGCGTTCGCTATCGATAGAAAAACGCCCCGAGATCGGTGCATGCCGAGCGGCTGTTGGATTCAGCTCGCCGCCGCTCATTAAAATCCGCAATACTTGAAGCCGGGCCAGTCGTCACGAATGAAAATAATGTCGGCCTGGAAGAACGTGTTGTCGTATGGGCGATGCAGCACGTCGACCATATCGATCGGCCGGAAGCCCTTCTTGCTCAGGTAGTCGCAAAGCTCCCAGAACAGCAGGCACTCATCTTTAATGCGATAGTTGTAGGCCTCGATTATCAGAGCGCATGATTGAGTGACGGTGCGGGCCGCGCCCTCCAGTATCGACCTCTCGACCCCATGCGTATCGAGTTTGATGAGGTATGGGCCGCCTAGGCCCGAGGCCTCGAGTTCGGCATCGATCGTAGTCAGCTCCACCTCGACGGATCCTGCCGCGGCGCCTTCCGTTAGCCAGCCTCCGAATGGTTCCGTGATATCGAAAAACGTGCGCCCTACTTTACCGCCGACCGCCTTGGCAACGACGATGGAGCTGGGATGGGCGGCCCTGAAACGCTCGAGTCCCTCGCGATGCACAGTCTGGGGCTCGAAGAGGACGCATCGGGCGCCCGGGAAGCTTCGCAAGGCCATTTCAGACCATCGTCCGTCAGACGCTCCGACGTCGACTATCGTCTTCGGAACGATGCCAGACTTTGCTAGTGCCGCAATTCCGGCACTCATGCTGGCGCGCGGCTTCAGACGCCGATAGATTTTATACAGAGTGCGTTCCAACACCGTGTTGGTCACGAGCCCTTTCAAGGTCTTCATATGCTAACCCTCTTCCCGTGGCGTCGTACGCAAAAGCCGCCGCTGAACAACCATCTTGGGCTGCACCGGGATCGCATGCAACTCAAAGCGATATATCGTTAATTCGAACTAGAACTGCCCCACGGGCAAGCGCGCAACGATGATTTCCGCTTGTGGCTCTAAAAAAACAAATAGGCCAGCTGGTCTCAACGGCCGGGATCGAAGATGTTCTGGATAAATCCCGAACGGTCGAGGCCTTGCAGACTTCGGCCTTCGCGTGGCAGGTCGCCCCCTGCTTGCAGGAGTAAGTGGGCTTGCCGATGCGGCTCGATCGACCTCCTCGGCCGCCGCGGCGATCCTGTCGCCCTGAAGTGAGCAGCGCGAGACGATCGGCAATCCGCGGGTGACGTCTCGAACCCTAAGCCTTGGCCGACATCGCCCCGGGCTTGTGCATCGCCATGAGCGCGCGCGCAATCGGGCTCTCGCCCGCGAGCGCCCGCTTGTCGCGGCAGACGAACCGACTGCGTCCCGATTGTGAGATGAGCCCTTTCGCGCGCAGCCGCGAGACGATGCGCGAGACCGTGTCTGCATTGAGCGCCAGATAGTCCGCAACGTCGGCGCGCGAGAGGGGCAGCTCGAAGGCGATGCCGCTCGCGACCGGTGTTCCGATCCTCTCCACGAACTCGAGGAAGAGAGAGGCAACGCGCGCGTCGCCCGGCAATCCGCCGATGATGGCGGTGTGCATCGCGAGCCGCGCCGCCTGCTCGGTCTTCCGGTTGTGGAGGTGACGCGCGACCTCCGTGTCGCTATGGGCGAGCGCCTCCAATTGCGGCCAGCGCAGACGCCAGATCTCTCCCGCTGCGGCACCGGCCGTGATGCCCGTCGCAGACAAGAGCAGCATCCGGGATGATCGGACGATGTCCCCGGGATAGAGAATTTCCAGGATCTGGTGCCGCGCGCCCGGCAGCGTCGCATCCATCGTGTGCACGCCGCTGCCGATGATGTAGACGAACTCGTCCGTCTCTGAGGCCGGCAGGATCCTCTGCCGTCGGCGCGTACGGATCGTCACCGCATGAGGCGCGATCCCTTTCGCGAGCACGCTCAAGGCCGCCGGACGGGTGCCGCCGTGCGATCGGGCATGCGCGCCATCCGTTCGGACCCGCGGCCGGCTGATTGACATCGTAGGAACACTCGCCCTGCTCGGGACCGGCCTCGAGGGTGGGACCGGCCAACCGATCCGAGCCAGCATTCGGATTCGCGAGGCCCGAACCTTGATCTCGATCAAACTTGGGCTCGCATGCGACGAAGAGACTTCCGGTGGGTGTTTGCCTGCCAGGAGGCAAAATATTGATCCGCGTCAACAATATCGTGTCGCCGGTGCCACGCAGCCGTCGCCTCCCGAAACGCTCTGATCTCGGTCAGCAAACCTCTCCAGTCGAAGCTGGAACGGCGCCGGTCCGCAGGAACAATTGTTTCTGCAGGGGGACGAGTCGCGCTGGAAAGCGGGTTGCGGCTGTCCGGAGGAGAAGGGACAAGACACATGTTTGAGGCTCGCAAGCTTATCGCCTCAGTGGCCGTCGCCGCAGCAGCCGCCGCGCTCGCGGGACAGCCTGCCGCCGCCGGGGACAGCAACGGCAACTTCCAGGCGAAGGTCGGTGTTACAGGCGTCTTCACGGACGATGAGACGAACGTTCTCGACCTGAACGGTGCGACGATCATGCCGGCGAATTCGGCCGAGACCAATGACACCGTAATCCCGACGCTGACGCTGACTTACTATCTCAACAACAACTTGGCCGTTGAGCTCTTTTGCTGCTTCGACAAGGTGCATGTCGATCATGTGGGTCCGCTGCTCGGAAATCTGGGCGAGCTTGCTGATGTGTGGCTATTCCCGCCGGCTCTCACGCTCCAGTACCACTTTGATGGCATGGGCCGGATCAAGCCGTTCGTGGGCGCTGGCGTCCAGTGGATCCACTACTTCAATGAAGACTCCAAGAACAAGGCGGGTCTAACGCACGTCGAGTTCGACGACAGCTTCGGCTTCGTGCTTCAGGCCGGCGTCGATTATGATCTGGGAAGCGGCTGGTCGCTCGGCGTTGACGTGAAGAAGACTTGGCTGGACACGGAGATCGACTGGACCGGGACCAATACGCTTCATGCAGAGCATGATTTGGATCCGCTGATCGTGACGGCCAACCTCGGCTACCGCTTCAATCTGTCCGACATCTTCGGCCGCCGCGATGCAGTGCCGATGAAGTGAGCGGCGAGAGGCTCATGCGAGATCAAGAGGCCCGGCGCGCGCCGGGCCTTCTTTATGCCGGGCAGGGAATGAGGTTTGCCTGCGCTGACGGCTCAAGCCTTGCAGACCTCGGCTGTCGCGCGGCAGGTCCAGAAAACCCCGTCCTGCTTGCAGGAGTAAGAGGGCTTGCCGATGCGGTCGGTCTCGATCGGCCAGTTGCCGGTAACCTGCCGGATGATGAGCAGCGCCTCGTATTCGGCGAAGCCGCGCGTCACGCCCGTCGCCGAGCCGCCTTTGACGACGCACTTTTCGGCATGCGCCGGCAGCGCGGGAATGATGAGCATTGCGGCGGCCCCGAGCAGGCTCAGACGTCGGAAGAAGGTGGTCCCCATGGCTAGTCCTCCACGCAGTACGAATGAAAGGATCCCTCACGGGTTAAACTATGCATGCCTTGTGGCGGGAATCCGGTAGCCTTGCCGGGCCGTTCACCCACTCCGGGTTCGAGCCTTGCTCTCCCGTTTCGGCCCCGGCTAGAAAGGCGCCAGGAAAGGCCCACATGACCCGCATCGGCTTCTATTCTGGCTCCTTCGACCCCGTGACCCTCGGCCACACCGACGTGATCGAGCGTGCGAGCCGCCTTGTCGACAAGCTCGTCATCGGCATCGGCGTGCATCCCGCCAAGGCGCCGATGTTCGCCGATGAGGCGCGCGCCGAGATGCTCGTCGCCGAGACGCGAGGGATCGCCAAGGCGACGGGAACGGCGATCGAGATCGTCACCTTCGGCGACCTGGCGGTCGAGGCCGCGCGCCGCCACGGCGCAAGCGTGATCTTCCGCGGCCTGCGCGACGGCACCGATTTCGACTACGAGATGCAGATGGCCGGCATGAACGGGGCGATGCGGCCGGATATCCAAACGGTGTTTGTCGCTGCTTCGCCTCATGTCCGGCATATCGCGGCCAACCTCGTACGCCAGATTGCCCTCTTGGGCGGCGACGTGACCCCGTTCGTCTCCGCCGCGGTTGCCAAGCGCCTTGCGGGCAAGACCATCAAGGCGGGATAGAACCGCCAGGGTCCAAGGTCCGCCAAGGGTGTTGCCGGACCGCACTCGAGAGTTCATAACGCCTCTGGCACGGCTTGCCCCACGCCGGGTTTGGCCCGAACAAGCCCCGAGAGACTGCTCATCCCTCCTAGGGAATTGCCCCATGCGCATTATGACTTGCTTGCTGTTCTTCTGCGCCGCCCTCGGGCTCTCGGCCTGCGGCCAATCCTCGAACAGTCGCCGACAGCGGCGTCAGCGCTGCTGCCGTTGCCGCCACCCCGCCGCCCGCCGGCGACCCCGCGAACACGATGATCCTCGAGCTCAAGACGCGGCAAGGTGGTGATCAGGCTGCGGCCCGATCTCGCGCCCAAGCACGTCGAGCGCGTGAAGATGCTGGCCAAGGAAGGCTTCTACAACGGCCTCAAGTGGCACCGTGTCATTCCGGGCTTCATGGCGCAGACGGGCGATCCGCAGGGCACGGGTGCCGGCGGGTCGAAGTATCCCGATCTTCCCGCCGAGTTCTCGCCGACGCCCTTCGAGCGCGGCACCATCGGTGCGGCGCGCACCAGCGACCCGAACAGCGCCAACAGCCAGTTCTTCATCTGCTTCACGCACACGCCGAACCTGAACGGCCAGTACACCGTTTGGGGTCAGGTGACGGAGGGCATGCAGTTCGTCGATCAGATCGCCAAGGGCGAGCCGCCGCCGAAGCCCGACGTGATCGTCAAGATGTACCTCGCGGCGGACTGCGCCGTAGCGCGGCAATCGGCAAGAGGCAGGCGGCAATCGAAAGTTGGCGGCCGCCTCGCCATATTGATCCACTGCCCCTCTCTATTGCCGCGTGCCGGCTGCCGCTTGCCTCATTCAGGAGTACCCAATGGCCGAAATAAAAGACCCTGAGAACACGCTCGTCATCGAGACCACCAAAGGCCGCGTGGTCATCGCCATGCGCCCGGACCTGGCGCCGAAGCACGTCGAGCGCATCAAGCAGCTCGCCCGCGAAGGCTTCTACGACGGCGTCGTCTTTCACCGCGTGATCGACGGCTTCATGGCGCAAACGGGCTGCCCGCATGGCACCGGCACGGGTGGATCGGACCACGGCAACCTTCCCGCCGAGTTCAGCGCCGAGCCGCACGTTCGCGGCGTCTGCTCCATGGCGCGCGCCAACGCGCCCAACAGCGCCAACAGCCAGTTTTTCATCTGCTTCGACGACGCCTCCTTCCTGGACAAGAAATACACGGTCTGGGGCAAGGTCATCGAGGGCATGGAGAACGTCGACAAGATCAAGCGCGGCGAGCCGGTGCGGGACCCCGACAAGATGGTCTCCGTCAAAGTCGCGGCCGACACCGCGTGAAGACGGACATCGGGACAAATCGCGAAGCCACGTCGACGCGCGTCCGCGCTGCGCTTTTCGCGTGGGCCGGGCTCGCGGGCGCCGCGGGCGTTGCGCTCGCGGCCATCGCCGCGCATCGCGTCGAGAGCCCGGCGCTCATCGCTGCCTCGACGATGCTCGTTGTCCATGCCGCGGCGGCGATCGCCTTGACGGCCTCGGCAAGCCTATCTCGCCTCTGCCTCTCCGCTGCTGGAACGATGCTGTTCGCGGCCACTCTCTTCGGCGGCGACGTCACTTTGCATACGCTCACCGGCAACCACCTCTTTCCCATGGCGGCGCCGATCGGCGGTAGTCTGCTCATCGCGAGCTGGCTTTTCGTCGCCGCGATTGGAACGGTCGCCATGAGGCGTGTTTAATTCCGACTCGATTCTTGTTGCGACGCATTTTTCATGCCGCAGCGCCGAAAAAGAGCGCATTGCACCGCGAATAAGAACTCTGAAAAGCCCGCCAAAAGCCGCCCAATCGAAATCAGCTATACTACCCTCTTGTCTTCGCTATAATTCCTACGTCGGGACTGGCCAAAAAATCCCGGCATGGAACGGCATGAACCGGGGGAGACTAACATGGACATCTTGAACACCCTTAAATCGTGGGTAGTTGGCTTGACTGAGTTGGGCCTGATGCTGCTTGCGCTCGCTATTGTTGCGTCGTTGCTCGGAGGCGGCACGGTGCCGTTCTTCGGTGGCGTGGTTGGCAACATCATCGCTCTCGTCAAAGAGCTTGGAACCAACGGCCTCGTAGGATTGATCGCTCTCGGCGTAATCGTCTGGCTGTTTGCAGCAAAGCGCTAAAACTCGCAACCGATCAGGGATGAGGTGGGGCGATAAGCCCCGCCTCGACGCCTCATGACAGAAATGCTGGATCAGATGCGCCGGGCGGGCTGGCTTATTGCCGAAGCCGGATTGCTCGTCGTTATTCTCTGCGTTCTCCTCAATATAATTCTGGGTGGCGAAAGCAGCGGTGAGTTCGTGGCCGCGGTGGCCAAGAATGCGAACACGTTTCTGCAGGGCCTTCCGGCCGGGACCATGATGGGTCTCGCGCTGTTGGTGGTTGCGTACTGGCTCTTGAAGCAGCGCGTATCGCACTGAGACGGACCTGAGAATTCAGGACAAGCCCTGCGGCTCTGATGCCGCAGGGCTCTCCGTCAATTGTACTTGGCCCTCAGGCCTCCAACCCCTATCAAACCCACTTCGGCGGCGGTTCCTTGAGACCGGCCGGCGGGTCGATCGTCGGCCGCGGCTCCTCGCCGGGCGGAGGCTGCGGATCGTTGGTCGGATCCGGACGCGCGGGCTCGGGCGGACGATGCGCATCCGGATCGGTCGGCTTCCTATTGGGTTCGGTACCGGACACCGGCGCTCTCCTGTTGTGCCAGTTGGGTCTTAAACGTCTGATGTCCGCTCCGCGTTCCGCCTTTGGCTCGAACTTGAACCATTGTTGATGCGCACGGATCTCTTCGACTACGAGCTGCCCGACGACAGGATCGCGCTCTATCCAGCGCGTCCGCGCGACGCGGCGCGTCTTCTCGTCGTGAGGCCGGGCGATGAGCCTGCCTTCGTGGATCGCATTGTCCGTGAAATTCCGGAGCTGCTCCGGCCGGGCGATGCGCTCGTCATGAACGACACGCGCGTGATTCCGGCGGCGCTCGCGGGAACGAGGCATCGCGGCGCGGCGCAAGCGCGCGTCAGCTTTAATCTCACGGAGCGCGTGGATGCGAGCCGCTGGCGCGCTCTGGCCCGGCCGGCGAAACGCCTTGAGATCGGCGACCGCGTGCGCCTCGGTGAGCAGCAAAACGACGCATGTCTCTTGGGCGCGCTAGACGCCACTGTCTCCGCGAAAGGCGAAACCGGCGAGGTCGAGCTCGCCTTCGATTTCTCTGGCTCCGAGCTGGACCGCGCGATTGCCGCCGCTGGTCAAATGCCTCTGCCGCCCTACATTGCCGCCAAGCGTCCGCCCGGGTTGAGCGACGCCATCGACTATCAGACGATCTTCGCCGCGCACGAAGGGGCGGTTGCGGCACCGACGGCCGGACTTCATTTCACGCCCGAGCTCCTCGCGGCGCTCGAAGCGCGCGGCATCTCGCGCCACTACGTAACGCTGCACGTCGGCGCCGGCACGTTCCTCCCCGTCAAGGCCGAGGACACCGGCGCCCACAAGATGCATGCCGAGCGCGGCGAGATCTCCAAGGAGACCGCCGCCGCGATCAATGCCGCTCGCGCGGCTGGAGGGCGCATCGTCGCTGTCGGCACGACATCGCTGCGGCTTCTCGAAAGTGCGGCGAACGACCTGGGCGAGATTGAACCCTTCTCTGGCGAGACGGCGATCTTCATCACGCCCGGCTATCGCTTCAAGGCCGTCGATATTCTCATGACGAATTTCCACCTCCCGCGCTCGACGCTGCTCATGCTGGTCGCGGCATTCTCAGGCCTCGAGACGATCAAGGCGGCCTACGCTCACGCATTGCTTTCGGGATATCGATTTTACTCTTACGGTGACGCCTGCCTTCTCTTTGGGGAGGTCGGAGGAGAGTGATCATGGATGACGATCTTCAACCGATGAGCCGGGACCAGCTGATTGCGGAGGTAAAGAAGCTTCGAGGCGGAATTCGCCGCCACCGCGACAGCACCGGGCACGATCTCTGCTGGTACCACCCCCAGCTGTGGTCGCTGCTGCCCGAAGCGCTCGACCCTGAAATCGCCGTGCCGCCGTGGCCGAAATTCATGCGCGGCTGCATCCGCTTCCGCCAGTCCCTCGACGAGCAGGCAACTCACGCGCCGATTCACGACAAGGAATTCGATGGCTGAAGCTTCGTCTGGCTTGCCGAACTTCTCCTCTGCGCTCCGAGCTGATATCGATTTGCGGTTGCCCGCTCGGCCGGGCCGTCATTCTCGCGAGGGTTTCATGACAGTGAAGAACGGAATTCTGCGAATTGCTGCGGTCGCATTGCTCGCTGGCGCCGGACTGGGGCCGGCCGCGAGTGCCGCGGAAGCCGCGACGTCCTGCACGTCGATCGACGCGCCGAGATGCATGCAGAAGCTCTCCACCGGCATCGACATGGCCTACCTGGAAGTCGGCCCGGCGGATGGGAAACCCGTCCTCCTCATTCACGGGCTCACCGACAACATTCGCTCCTGGGTGCTGTCGATGGACGCCCTCCACAAGCTCAATCCGAAGTTGCGGATCATCGCGATCGATCTGCGCGGTCATGGCGCGAGCAGCATGCCGGACGCCAAGACCTGCGCGCCGGCACCGGAGAAATGCTTCCGCATGTCGGATCTTGCTGCGGACGTGATCGCCTTCATGAAGGCGAAGGGCATCGCCAAAGCCGATCTCGCCGGACACTCGATGGGATCTTTCGTCGTCCAGGAGATTGCGCTCACGCATCCGGAGATGGTCGGCCACGCGATCCTGAACGCGACCGGCGCCAAGAGTGTCGGCAATGCCGCGCTCGGCGACTTCGTGCTCAACCAGACGATCGAGGGCGCATGGAAGAAGGCGCTTGAGGAGAAGGGCAAGGCCTACCCAGCCGATGTCTACGAGCTGACGCCGATGGATGCCGACCCGAAGGCGATGGAGTGGATTGCGGCCAACTGGACGGTGGACCCGGCAGCGAAGCCTTCGTTCCTCGAGCCCTATACGCCTGAGACGGCGAAGATCCGGCTCGGGACTTGGATCGGCGCGACGAAGGGGCTGCTCGCCCAGGACAACACCGAGCGGCTTGCGGGCCTCTCCGTGCCGGCTCTCGTGATGTGGGCGACACAAGACAGCATCTATCTGGCGAAGGATCAGGACGAGATCAAAGCCGCGCTCAAGGCCGCTGCCGCCAAGTCGGGGCTCACGTTCTACTGGAAGGAGTACGGCAAGCTGCCGCTGCCGGCCTCGGGCGCGCAGGAAAGCGATGTCGGCCATAACATTCAATGGTCGGCGGCCGAAACCGTTGCGAAGGACATCGATACGTTCATCGCGACGGGCGCGCCGACAATGGATCTCGTGCACAGCGATGCGGCGCCGAACGTCAGCACGCTCATCGTCGAGCCCGGCAAGGCTGTTGTCGAGAAGATCGAGAAGTAGGGTCATGGGGGCGGTGGCACGCTGGCAGGCAGAGCACGACGGCCATCGTAGAATGGCCGTCGTCAGTCGTGATTGGTATCGATGAACGTCAGCGCACCAGGACAAACGGCCCAGGCATCTTCGCCGGCGTTCGCCTATCGTCTGTTGAAGCAGGACAAGGCCGCGCGGCTCGGCGAGATCGCGACGCCGCGCGGGACAATCCGCACGCCGGCGTTCATGCCGGTCGGCACCGTCGCGACCGTGAAGGCGCTCTATCCCGAGCAGGTCAAGGCCGCGGGCGCCGACATCGTCCTCGCCAACACCTATCACCTGATGCTGCGCCCCGGCGCCGAGCGCGTCGCGCGCCTCGGTGGTCTGCATGGCTTCATGCGCTGGGACGGCCCGATCCTGACCGACTCGGGCGGCTTCCAGGTGATGAGCCTCGCCAAGATCAGGAAGATCACGGAGGAGGGCGCCGAGTTCCAGTCGCATCTCGACGGCTCGCGCCACATGCTTTCCCCCGAGCGCTCGATCGAGATCCAGTGCCTGCTCGGCGCCGACATCCAGATGCAATTCGACGAATGCATCGAGCTGCCGGCAGAGCGGACCGAGATCGAGCGCGCCATGGAGCTGTCGCTGCGCTGGGCCGAGCGCTCGCAGAGCGCCTTCGCGCGCATGGGCAAGCCCGGCCAGGCGCTGTTCGCCATCGTCCAGGGCGGCACCGACGCAGAGCTGAGACGGCGCTCGGCGGAAGCGCTCGTCGCCATGAATTTCCCGGGCTATGCCGTCGGCGGTCTCGCGGTCGGCGAGGGGCACGACATGATGCTCGCGACGCTCGACGCGACGCTGCCGATCTTGCCCGCGGACAAGCCGCGCTATCTCATGGGCGTCGGCACGCCGCTCGATCTCATCGAATCCGTGCGGCGCGGCATCGACATGTTCGACTGCGTGCTGCCGACACGCAACGGCCGCCACGGGCTCGCCTACACGTGGGAGGGCCCGCTCAACATGCGCAACGCCTGCCATATGGACGATCCGGCCCCGCTCGACCTGCGGAGTTCCTGCCCAGCCGCGCGCGACTACTCGCGCGCCTACCTGCACCACCTCGTGCGCTCGGGCGAGTACCTCGGCGCCATGCTGCTGTCGTGGATCAACACGGTCTTCTATCAGGACCTGATGGCGGCGATGCGCGACGCAATCCGCGAGGGGCGCTTTGAAAGCTGGGCCGAGAAAACGAAATCCGAGCTCGCCCGCAGCGCTCCGGGGAAAGAGTAAGGCCTGTCGGCACTGCGGAGCTCAGATGTCCTGCTTCTGCGCCGTCGCCTGAAGCGAGCCCAGCACCGTGCCGCGCCAGCGCTCGACCTTCTCGGGCAGGAAGACGTAGCTCTCGAGCTTGAAGACGAGGCCGCGGTCCATGACGGTGTGCTCGCCGGTGGGTATGGCGGTCGCCGGCAGATAGTAGGCGCAGCTCGCCTTGGCGATGCTCTTGTTGACGGCGTTCGCTGCCATCTCCTCGTTCTCGCCCTCGGCTTGCATGGTGAGGAAGGCAACCTGATCCTGCTTGGCGTCGCAGAAGAAGCCCCGCACGCGCTCCTTGGCTTCGTCGGCCCCTGCCGGCACGACAAGGCAGCACGCCGACACGAGTGCGAGCGATAAGGCCGTCCTGTTCGCTAGGAAGATTTGGAAGGCGGTGCCGGTCATCTTTCACCTCCAGGGGTTCCATCGGCTCCTGAGCCGTGAAGCAAAACCCACCGAGGCGTGACCTCCAGCGCTTGTTGCGGAGCGCCCGCTTTCTTCTTGCTTTGAAGGTACGAGCGATTCGGCCGCTGCTCAAGTTGTGATCACGCACACGCAACGACCATTTCCTGCTTAGCTTTTCAGCATTTTTCATATGCTCGCCCCACGAGGATATTTCTCCCGGTGACCTGGCAAGATTTGCCCAACGCACGAATTGCCGCAGCAAATTCCCTCTGCGCATCCACGCGAGAAAGGCCGAGCACGTGCTCGGCCTCTCTGCCTCATTGTGGAATTGCTCAGTAGTCGTAGTAGCCGTCGCGGCACGCGTAGTAGCGGTCCCACCAGTAAGGACTGCCGGTGCTGATCGCGCGGCGGTACAGCCAGTCGCAACTGCCGTAGCCGCTGTAGCCGTAAAAGTACGGGTAGCCGTAGAAGGCGAAGCCGCGGAACTTGCGGTGATGATTCCCGTGGATGCTTGCCATAGTCCTTGAAGTCGCCGGCAAACTTCTTGCCGGGCCAACCTTTCGGACCGTTGCCGCCGCCGTAGCCCCCAGGCCCGACGCCGCCGTAGAACTTCTTCCCGCCGCCGCCGTAGATCTTGCCGCCTCCGCCGCCACCGCCTGCCCCCAGGCCGACCCTGCCGTAGAACTTCTTCCCGCCGCCTCCGCCGCCGCCGAACTTGAAACCTCCACCGCCGAACTTCTGCCCGCCGCCGCTTCCCATCTCGAAACCGCCGCCGCCACCGCCGCCGCCCATTTTGAAGCCGCTTCCCCGCCGCCCATTCTGATGCCGCCTCCACCGCCACCGGCCTCTGTGCCCGACCAGCGTGACGGCGGACGAATTCACGGCATCGGTCTTCGCGGCCGGAAGCGCCTGCGCCGGCGCTTGGAGCATCACCATCAGCAAGCCGCCGGCCAGGGCGCTCGCTGTCATCGATCGTCGTGAGCATGTGCACCTCCTCATGTCGAACAGCGGCATCACTCAAAATCGAGCAGCGCTGTGATTGGTTCCGACACGATATGGTGATGACGCTCTGTGCCGTGCAAATCGATGAGTGCGCTCATGGAGACGCAGTCCTGCGACAGACTGGATCTGCGACATGCGCGCGCCGGAACTCTGCATCGTGGCGCTGCTGAAGCGCATCGATAAGTCTGCGCTGCGCTCCAGCTCGCGCATTGACGCATCGCAAGTCAGAACTCGGGATCGATCGCAACCGTGAGCGTGCCGGAGTACGTGCCGGCAATGAGCGGCTTGCCCTTCAAGAGATTGATCCCCACGCTGATCGAGCCGTTGAGCGTCGGACCGTGCGCGACGTTCTTGTAGTGACTGTCGGCCTTGCTTGCAGTGTTCGTCGACAGCGTTGCGGTGGCATTGCCGAACGCCGCCGCGGCGCGCCAGTTGATGAAGGCGTCGAAGCCGGACCGCGGAGCGATCGCCGCCGAGGGCTGCATGGCGCTGCCGATGAGGCGCACTTTTGTCGGCGCCGTGCATTGCACGTTGGAGAACGTGCTGGTGCGCGTCTGCGCGGGATCGGGCAGGCCCTGCAGATGGCGCCGGTGAAGTTGTGTGTGGCCGGATTGGGCGGCGGCAGCACGCACTTGGCGATGATCTTCGCGGTGGGCCTGAAGCGCTTGCGCACAATGAGGCTGTGCGACTGATGGTGGTCGTTGAGACGGATGAGGATAAGGTCGACTTTGTCGTCGGCGTAGTCGCCGGCCGAGCGCACTTGTCCCGCAGGGACGCGCACGCGCACCGCAGCCGTGCGCGTCTCGTTCTTGTGCATATCCAGGAGGTCGATGCGGTTGGCGGGCGTGCAGTCGCCCCATTCCGACGTCTGGACCAGCGAATTGCCGCCCGCGCCTTCGATCGCGTAGGGAAGCGTTGACGACCACCGGCTCATCACGGCAGGCAGGGCAGGGCGCTGAAACGACAGCGCGACGTCGCACTTGCCCGACGACTTGCTCTTCACCGTGACGATCACCTCGCGCACTTGCTCGGCGCCGAACGGATCATAGGGCGGCACGGCGGGCGACGGCGCGAACGACACGTCGAACTTGTCGCAGCCGCCCCAATCGTCGCCATGCGCCCGGCCGGCGCGGAAGCGCTGAGTGAAAAGAGGACTGCAACAAGTGCAGCCGCGCGTAAGGATCCGAGGCATGACGCTCACCCTCCCGCCGGCCTGAGCTCGCCGGCTTTGAACAGTCCGTCGGTGCCGCCCGGGATCTCGATCGCGAACAGCGTCGGCGCGCCTTCCGTTGCCATCTCGATGACCCACTTGCCGGGCGCCAGTCCCTCGGCGCCGAATTTTCCGGCGCCGTTGGTGAAGATCGCGACCTGCTTCTCCTTGTTGCCGTCCGGGTAGGCGATGCCGGTGAGCAGCGCGATCGGCTCGCCGCGCGGCGTTGAGCAGCGTGCCGTAGGCCGACACCGAGTAGGCCGATCCGACCTCGAGCCTGTAGCCGGCCCTGTAGGGAGCGTAGGTATCGAACGCACCGGCTGCCCAGGCTGTAGCCGACGGGAAGATCCGCGACGTCGACCGGGATGGTGCTGCTCGAATAGGCCGGCACATCGGGCACGACCGCCGGCCCGAGCCAGTCGGTGCGCGCACGCACGTCGTCGCCCGTGCCCACCGTCACCGTCTTGTCGCCGATGCTCTCGTGCGGATAGACGATCGCGAAGCCGTTGCCGCGAATGGGCTGGCCGATGCCGAACTTGCCGTCCGCGAAGGCGAGCGCCGTCCCGACGCGCACCGACGTGCGCTGGTCGGTCGGCTCGACATCGCCGCCCGAGAAGCTCGACGTTGTCAAAGCCGGCGTTGTGCGTGACGTTGACCTCGCCGCGGTTGCCGAGATAGGAGACCGCGCCGCTCAGCGACGCTTGCTCGTCGTCCCCGTTGTGGTCCAGCATCTACCGAGGTATCCCAGCGCGTCGAGGCCGTCGCCGAAGCTGCGCGATCCGATGCGCTCGTCTGCTTGTTGAGCGTGTCGTAGCTCGCCGAGATGTGCGTCTCCTCGTCGGGACGGAAGAAGACGCGCGCCAGCACCTGATACGCGCCCTGGCTGTCGCCGGCTGTGTCGGTGCGAGATAGGATTCGTTCGAGTAGCCGAAGGTGAGGCTGCCCGTCGCCCGCTCGGAGAGCGGCGCTCGTGAGCGTCGAGGTCGAGCCGTAGCGGTCCCCGGCATTGAGCTCGCTCGCGGCGACGTCGCATCGGCGCTCGTGTCGTCGATCTGGTAGCGCGCGCCGAGCGACATCGAGATGCCCTTGGGCAGCGGCACCGAGTAGGAGGCGGAGAAGCGCAGCGTGTAGTCGGTATCGCGGCTCGGCCGCGTCCGGTGGCGGTCACGACGATCTCGCCCGGCGTGCTGAAATTCCCGCTGCTGTACTCGGCCCCGAGACGGAGACGTCTCGCGCTTGCCCGCGCCATGAGGACCGAGAGCGGCCCCTGGAAATTGGCGAGATCGTAGTTGATCTCCGCCGTCCAGCCGAGTCCGCTCGGGCTGTCGCTGAGAGCGCGCCCTGCACGCCGAGCAGCCCCCACGGTGTCGCCGAGAACACGCCGAAGCCGCCCATGACGACGTCGCGGTCGCCCTGGAGATGCACCTCGCCCGTCGCGCTGTCGGTCAGGCCGTAGCGCACGAAGCCCGAGCGCGAAATAGGCGTCCGCCGTAACTGGCGCTCGTTGTCCTCGATGTCCGAGCCGACGCCGCCCGAGAGCGACCACTCGTGCTTGCCTTCGCCGAGCAGATTGCCGTCGAAGAAGGTCGTGAAGGCCAGCGTGCGCCGCTCGCCGGTGTCGTCGGTGATGATGAGCTGCACCTCGTTGGCGCCGGTCGCGAGCGGCAGGTCGGAGAGATTGTAGTTGCCGGCACGCAATCTCAGCTTCTGCGAGATGGCGCCGTTGACCAGCACCTCGACGTCCGACGGCCGCTCGATGCGGAACGAGGATTTCCCCGTGGCGCGGATGTTCTCGCCGGGGCTGAGCTTGCGCGGCGACTTCTCGACCGTGACGCCGAGGATGTCGGGCGCGCGCTGAGTGCCGGTGCCGTAGACGTCCGCATCGCCGGCCTGGATGCGGATCTCCTCGTCGGCGAGATCGTAGACGAGGCGCGAGCGCCGCCGCTTGAAGCCCGACATGTGAGCGTCGGCGCACTCCGTGCCTGCCGGGCACACGTCGGAATCGACCTCGCCTTCGACCGTGAACTCGTTCTCGACGCACGACATCCCAGATCGCGCATTACGCCTTCGAGGTCGAAGCGCGCGTTCGATCCTGGGCGTGCCCGAGGTGTCGCCCCACAGGTAGTCGAGGCCGGTCGATGACGTTGAGATAGCCGGCGACGGCGCCGGGCTTCACCGCGTTGGCGCTCGACGGCGGCCCGCGCCGGCGCGCCAGCGAGATATCGCCGACCGGCCGCTCGTCGGCGCTCGGCAGGAACACGAGCTCGAGCGCCGCGGGATCGAACCTCATGTTGAAGCCCGCCGCGGCGAGATCGCCGAGCGTGACCTGGCCGTTGACGTCCGGCACACCGTGCAGCCGCTCGAGCGACGCCTTGTCGAGCACGGGCGTGAGCTTGTCGACGAGCGCCGCCTTCGGCAGCACGACGCTGTCGTCGGGGTTGATGACGACGACCACCTCGCCCAGCTCCGAGGCGTCGTCCTTGAGCGGCACGGGCATGTTGATCGCGCGCCCCGTCGTGTTGAGGCGCGAGGACACGGGCTTCTGGTATTGCTTCTCGCCGGCGCGAGGGCGCCCGGTCGTCGCGCTTGGCGAGCGCTGGGCCGGCCGCGCACGCGAGGAGCGGCCGCAGAGAGGACGGCGGCGGCGCGCAGTGACGCCGCCGCCGATCCCTCCGCACTCGCCCCCGCGCTCGCAGATCTGGGAGTGATCCGCCGCATGGGTCACGCTGCCTCAACGCTTCGGCTTGAAGTCGAGGCTCGCCTGGACCGCTCGACCTCCGGCGGCAGATCGACCGGCAGCACGAACCGGCGCTTCTTGCCGGGCTGCACGAGGCCGATGCCGACCTTCTCGGTGAGCTCGGTTGCCGACATGGTGTGCGACCAGCCGCCGCCGGAGAGCTCGATCGTCGACTGCGGCAGAAGCGCGTGGATGTTGGTCGGGTTCTCGACGGTGATCGTCGGATAGCGCTTGCCGGATTTCTTGTCCGCCTCGACGCCGGTCGAGACGACGGCGAGGCTCGGGCTCCCTTGCGGCGGCGCCACGTTGATGATGACGCCGAAGCTCATCACGATCTGCACCGCGCTCTTGCCCGGCGGGCAGCTTCACGGGCACCTGGTTGACCGACATGAGGATAGCTCTCGCTCGTCGGCGATCATCGGCTCGCCGACCCATTGCAGGCGGAACACCTGGCTCGAGCCCGGCGCGATCATTGCCTGGGGTGGGAAGACGAGAAAGTTGTCGCCGGCCTTCGTCGAGCTTGCGGTCGCCGTTCTCGTCGAGCGACAGCTTCTCGATCGCGATCTCGACGGGCAGCGGCTCGTTGCCGTCGTTGGTGACGGTGACCTGGGATCGCCCGGCGCCGCCGGTCGAGGTCATCTCGACCTGGATCGGCGTGACGGACATGGCGCTCGCCTCGCCGGCGCCAAGGAACGTGAGCGCGCTGGCGAGTGAGGCAAGTGCGGTAGTAACGCGACTGAATAGCGGCATCTGAAATCCCCGCACAAATTTGACTGACCGATTCCTGAGAATGGGAGGGCACGGCGGGGAGCTAAATTCCCCGCCGCACGCTGCTGGTCGAGAGCTCTAAGAGCGCGCCGCGATCGTCACCGTCAGGGTGTCCGAGTAGTCGATGCCGGCAACCAGAGGCTCGGTAGTTGGCAGACGGGGTAACGGTCACGCTGACTCGACCGATCGCTGCCGCCCGGCGATGCGAGCCGCACTCACCCGGTGTGGGCGCTAGCAACGTCACTGCCTCGAGTTCAAAACCACGGTCGCAGGCGACGTACACGCTCGCGGTAGTAGTTGATGAGGTTCTGGAAGCCGGCAGCATCGGAGTCGCTAGTCTAACGCCGCCGCCCTTGCGCGACGCAGAGCTAACATTCGACGCGGTGTTACACGTCACCGCGCCCAATCCGACGTCGAATGGGCTGTCGTTGACATTGCCGTCTCGTAGTGGGAAGCTCTGCGTTGATCATCGCTGCGCCGAGTCAGTCGTACAAGAAGTCGACACACTCGCTGAAGGTTGATGTTTTGCCGTCCCCGCCTGGGCACTTGCCGCACCAATGGCAAGGATCGCTGCGGACGCCGTCGTCATCATGAGTTTCTTCATCGTCTCGTCTCCTTCTGTTGCACTAGCCTTGGTGAAATGGGCCCCCGAATATTCGGTGCCCCGTCTTGCCCGGCTGAAACGCACCTTTCCAAAGTTTCTGCGCACTCCAACCGGACAAAGCTCTGCCGTTGCGTGCCGCACGTTTTTGCGGCCCGCTCGAAATTCCAGATGCTTGAGAATGTCTCGGGTTTCAGCCCGCTGTTGTTATTGCGGAATCGACGGTGACGGTGAGCGTGTCCGTATAGTCTCCCGCCATGACAAGTCGGGATGCGTTCGGGTCGACCGCTCGACATGTCAGCCGCCTGTTAACGGAGCCCGCGTGGGGATTCCGGCTGCCGGCGCTGAGAGTGACATGCGCGCGCGCCGTGCCCGTCGTCCGGAAGTGATGCGAGTGGCGCACCATCCCAACCACGCCGTCGCCAGATAGTCGAACCGATTGACGAATTGCCGCTGGTGATCGGGCCGCCGGTGGTCCGGATCCTTGAGGCCGCCTTTGAGTGTAGCTTGAGGTAGACTTGACATTGTTGCAGGTGCCATTCGATGTATAGTGAAACCCCGACCGTCGCCATGATGCCAACCGTGACACTCGTCTGGCGACGACATCGACCACGCTTTGCGAAGTCGGTGATCGACGCCCGGCGTAATGTTGTTCAGTGCGTCGATTGTCGGGTTGCCGGAAACGTGCAGAATCCGCGACATTTGCCGTGAGATTAATGTCCTGTTCCGTCGCCCCGGCCAGCGTCGGCAAAATAGCCCCGCCCGCCAGTCCCAGTATGATGACCCTACTCATCCGCATGCTAACCCCCATTCTCTGCGGCAGCCCAAACGGCCGCCAGTTGGTCAGTACCTTGCCGTCACCGAAACCGTCAGCGCGTCGCCGATCCGCCGCCGCCGCACGAGGCTGTCACGCGCGAGAAATCTCTCCACGGTGTCGGTATCCTCCGCCGCGGCGTCGCGATGTTGCTGCAAAAGTAAAATCTGCGGGATGACGTTTCCCGCGGCCGACGCCACGCTCGGGCGTCCGCTCCGTCGACCCCGTCACCATCAAGCGCGCATCGAGCCGGGGCAGCGGCAGCTTCGCGCTCTCGGGCCCGTCGAAGGCGTGGCAGACAAACGGAGATGCGCCGGCCGCCATCACGCACGTTGACTGCATCGGCTGGTCGATCGAACTCGACGCTGAGCACGACCTCGTAATCGCGCTCCGCGATCTCTTCGTCCCCGTCCTCTCCGTCAGCGTCGGGCTCGCTGCGCGCGAGCGCGAACGCCTCGTTTGGGTTGGACGTGGCGACGCGCCGCCGCTCGATGAGGAGATCCGGAGTGCCATAGACGGGGAGGCGGCCGGGATCGAAATCGAAGGGATCGGTGGCCTCGGCGCGCCGCCGCTTTGGCTTATTGCTCGGCGGCCCGAACACGGGATGGCGCTCGAGGTTCATGGCATACGGCTTGTTGCAGATGACCGTGAACCCGCCTTCGCTGCCGATCGTCGAGTTCGATCGACGCTGCCGCCGTCCGTCTTGCCGCGAAGCCGTATCCCGTGATGGACCTTGCTCAGCTTGCAGAAGGGCCGCACCACGGCGCGCAGGATGATGTTGCGCGACGCGCCGCCCGTGGCGGTGGAAGTCCGCTTCACGCCTTGCGCCAACGCGCTATCGATCGGCAGCGCGTCGCTTGCCGCCATGAAATCCCCGCACACATCAAATCGGCACTCCCGCCAAGTCGCCTCGAGATCAAGACCATTCCCAGCCCCCGCTGACCGTCTTGCGGTCTGATCAATTCCCGGTTCGCATCCGTCAGCACCGCAGCTAGGTTAATAAAACGTTAACTGAGCACCTCGCTTTTGCCCCTTGCGAGAACTTGGGGCAAGTCCAAAATTCCACTTGAGGTTGTGTATAATCGTGGAGGTTGCACAAATGGCACAACTACCCCAATACCGGGAATATCCGAGAAATTGGCTAAATAGCTGCAAAAATAGGACTTAAATCGGAATGCGCGCTCGGATCGTTGGGCGCTCCGGGATCGCGATAAACACGCGAAGATTGCAATTGTGGATAATGCCGGCTGGCCGCACGCTCTCTTGCGCGCCGAAAGCCTCTCGTCACGCGCTCGCGATGGAACGAGATAGACGCCGGACGCGACGATCACGGCTGAGCCCGCGAGCGTCCAAAGATCCGGCAGATCGCCGAACACGGCATAGCCGAAGGCCACCATGGTCAGGAGCTGCAGATAGAGAAATGGCGCGACCGCGGAGGCGGGCGCCAGCCGGTAGGCGTGGATGAAGAGATAATGTCCCGACCCGCCGAGAATGCCGAGCGAGCCGAGCAGCACCCACGACAGCGCGTCGGGCGGCGTCAACCCACTCGGCGATCGCGAGCGGCGCGCCGAAGAGGGCACCGACGAACATCGAATAGAAGAGCGTCACCAGCGGCGGATCGACGTGCCGCCATGTAGCGCGTCAGCAGCATGAACAGCGCATAGGCGAGCATGCCGACGAGCGAGATAGATGACGGCCGGATGGACGTCGCCGAAGCCGGGGCGCACGACGATCAGCACGCCGGCGAAGCCGACGAGAATCGCCACCAGCCGCCGCCAGCCGACCCACTCTCCGAGCAGCGGCCCCGCGAGCAGCGCCACCACCAGCGGCGCCAGGAAGACGATGGTGATCGTCTGGTCGAGGCGCAGGTACTTGAGCGCCAGGAAGTTGAACGCGGTCGTCGCGACCATGAGCACCGAGCGCACGATCTGCAGCTCGAGACGGTTCGTCGTGAACAGGGCGCGGACGCTCATCACGCCGAGGAGGGGAACGAACATCAAGCAGCAGCACGAACTGTCCGATGAAGCGCGCCCAGACGATCTCGGAGATGGGCAGCCCCTTCCGCGTCGCCAGAAATTTGGCGGCCGTGTCGAGGCCGGAGAAGAGCCCGACGGCGACAATCATGAGGCCGATCGCCTTGAGGCGGTCGGCAGCCGCGTCTGGCGCCTGGTGATGCGGTCTGGTGGACATCGGGGCCTTGGGCGGAGCCCGCCGAGTGTTGGCCCGGCGGTCCGAGGCTGGAGGCGGGCAGGGACGCCCCTCATAGCGCAGGACGCGGGAAATGGTGAGCGGCAATATGTGCCGCGGGTCTGCAGCGCCGCGCATGACAGCTCTGGGCCCCGAACTCGGCGCACGAGCGTTGCCTTGACCGCCCTGGATGCGCCGCTTATGAAGCACGCCACTCACCCGCGAGATTCGGGCCGGTAGCTCAGAGGTAGAGCACGTGACTTTTAATCATGGGGTCGAGGGTTCGATTCCCTCCCGGCTCACCACGCGGTTTTGATCGAGGATTGCGCTGCGCATTCCGCCTCGTCCCGCACGCGGCGGCGGATCACCGGAACGAGTCTGATTGATGCCGTCTCCGCCTCTGCGCGCGCTGGGTCTTTTGGCGGTTGTCGGTTCGGCCCTTCTTGGCGCAACGGGCGGCGCTTGGGCGCCATCGTGGGCCGGCGAGCCCTCCGCCGAGGCAATAGCCGACGACGCAGATGATTTCCGCGATCCGAACGATCGTCATGAGACGATCAAGATCGGCGCGCTGAGCGTCGCCATTTGGCAGCCGGCGGAGCCGAGCGCCGCGCCGCTTCCCCTGATCGTCTTTTCGGCGGGCTTCACCGCCTGCGGCAAAGACGCAGCGTTTCTGACCGCAAGAATCGCCGACGCCGGCTACATCGTCGCCGCGCCCGAGCACAAGGACTCGGCGTGCGCCGGGGGCGCGTTCATCGAGCCCGAGGCGCCGTTCGGCAAGCCGCAAGCCTGGAGCGACAAGACCTATCGCCAGCGCGGCCGCGACATCGCGGCCGTCATCGATGCTTTGAAAAGCGATCCGCGCTGGGCGCCGCGCATCGACGCCGCCCGCATCGGCCTCATGGGCCATTCGCTCGGCGGCCACGTCGTCCTTGCACTTGCCGGTGGATTTCCCTCCTGGCAGCGCGCCGACGTCAAGGCCGTGCTCGCCTGCGCCCCGCTGATCGGTCCGCTCCTCGCGAAGGGCAGGCTCGAGAACATTCACGTGCCCGTCATGTACCAGGCCGGCGGAGAGGACGCGGGGACGACGGCGCTGATCAAGAAGGCCGGCGGCGCCTATGACAAGACGCCTGCCGCGACGTTCGTCGAGATCAAAGGCGCGAGCCACTTCGCCTGGAGCGGCGGCAACCCGGCGCTAGCGCCGGACATCGCGGCGGTGAGCGTGGCCTTCTTCGACGCCAAGCTGAAAGGCAAGCCAGCTTGCGCGGCCTGATGCCGCGAGCGTCGCGGTGTTCAAAACGAAATAATCGCCGCCTGCAAACGGGATACGACCTGTCGCACTCCCCGGGCTTGCGGCCGCAATCGGGCCGCCATTAGGGTACCGGCCTCGTATGACGCAATGGGCCGGAAAGGCCTGGCTAGAGCGTCCGGTCTCCGGAAGACCTTGGAATGCATCTCGGCCATCAGAGCCTCGCTCTGATCGACGATGGTTCCGCTTGGGGCCTGCCGAGGTTCCGCTGGGCGTTGCGAGACGCCGCCGAGACGCCGGGTTCGCATTGATGAGGAGACCGCCCCGTGCCTGTTAGCGCCAAGAACTGGATCGTCGAGACGGACTGGCTCGCCGCCCATTTGAATGCGCCCGATCTCATCGTCTTCGACGGCTCGTGGCACCTGCCGACCGCCGGGCGTGACGCCAAGGCGGAATACCTCGCCGAGCACATCCCGGGCGCGCTCTTCTTCGACATCGACGATCTCGTCGATGAGAAGTCGCCGCTCCCCCACATGCTGCCCTCGACGGTAAAGTTCGCCTCGCGCATGAAGAAGATGGGCGTCGGCGACGGCATGCGCATCGTCGTCTACGATACCTATGGCCTGTTCTCCGCCGCGCGCGTCTGGTGGACGTTCCGTGCCATGGGTCACCAGGACGTCGCCGTGCTGAATGGCGGCTTGAAGAAGTGGAAGGCTGAGGGGCGCAAGCTCGAGGACGGGCCGCCCGTGCCGCGCACCGCGCGCCACTTCACGCCGCTCTTGAACGGCTCGCTCGTGCGCGACCTCGACGACATGAAGAGCTACGTCGCCAAGGGCGATATGCAGATCGTCGACGCGCGCCCCCAGGGACGTTTCGAGGGCGCTGAGCCGGAGCC
This sequence comes from uncultured Alphaproteobacteria bacterium, assembly GCA_963821565.1. GTDB lineage: Bacteria > Pseudomonadota > Alphaproteobacteria > Rhizobiales > Hyphomicrobiaceae > Hyphomicrobium_C. The sequence continues at coordinate 482,192 of CAWGEK010000001.1, read as the reverse complement.
GCGCCCGGGTCTGCGGCAGGGCCACATCCCGGGTTCGAAAAATGTGCCGTCGGCGAGCATTCTCAATGCCGATGGAACGCTGAAATCGAAGGCTGAGCTCGAGGCTCTGTTTCGCGCCGCCGGCATCTCGCCAAATGAGCCCGTGGTGACCACCTGCGGCTCGGGCGTCACCGCGTCGATGCTCTCGCTGGCGCTGGCCGTGATCGGGCAGACCAATGCCGCGGTCTATGACGGCGCCTGGGCGGAATGGGGCCAGGACAACGGCCTTCCCATCGAGACGGGGCCGGCCAAGAAAAGTTGATCGCAGCGGTCACGCGCCTCGTTGATGCAATTGTGATACCGTTACAGATTGGCGTGGATCAATCGCGGAGATCTGGCGGATGCGGTGGTACTTGCTCATCCCATTCTTACTCGCGGGCTCGCCTTTGCACGCTGATCCCGAGCGTACACCCTGCACGAAGGACGCCATGCTCGTGTTCGACGGCTCGGGCTCCATGGCCGGCACCGACATGAACAGCGTCACGCCGCAAATCGCCAAGGTGAGGCAGGCGCTGGCCCGCGTACTGCCGAGCGTGGCGCCGGTGCGCGATCTGGGGCTCATGGTCTATGGCCCCGGCCCCTACAACAAATGCGACAACATCGAGCTGCGGCTTAAGCCCGCCGCACATTCCGCCGACGAGATCATGGCCGAGGTCGACGGCGTCGTGCCGGCCGGGCAGACGCCGCTGACGAATTCCGTGCGCCAGGCCGCCGAAGCGCTGAAGTTTCCGCGACAAGGCCGCCGAGATCGTGCTTCTGACCGACGGCGAGGAGACGTGCGGCGGCGACCCGTGCGGCCTGGCCCGCGCGCTCAAGGCCGCGGGCAAGCAATTGACCATTCACGTCATCGGCTTCCGGGCCCGCGGCACGCCCTCCCTCGATGGACCCTTCAAGTCGCGATGCCTCGCCGACGAGACGGGCGGACAATACCTCTCGGCCGGAACCGAGGCGGAACTGGAAGAGGCTCTGCGCAAGACGCTCGCCTGTCCATTCATCACCGAGCTGGACGAACGTCCGCCGACACGCAAGCCGCCACGCAACTTGAATCGTCGAGCCGACCTGAAGCGTGCATCCGAGCAGGCCCGTTGGCCCTACACGCCGGGAAAGTGCTGATAGATCCAGGTCTCGGTCAGCGCGCGGTCACCGAGCTTGAGATAGGCGCGCAGGTCGACCGGCTCGGGGCCCGTGACGTCGAGATCGAACAGCGCCCGCCAGCGCTCGCGCTGGTCGACGACGGGATGCGTATAGGCGTTCGAGATCGTCCCGCGCGACGGCGTGACGACGATCTCGACGCCGTCGTTGCGGCCGAGCCCGGCGAACACGGGGCCCTGAAAGTCGATGACGAACTTCCTCGTGCCGTCCGGCGGCTTGAAGCCGGGCCGTCCGCCGCGCCCCGTCCACGTCGCCGTGGCGCGCCCGAGAGTTGCCGGAAAAGGGATGTCGTCGAGCCAGGTCAGGCGATAGCGGTAGCGCCGCCGCTCCCCGGCACGGAAGGGCTCCGTGGGGCACCAGTAGGCGGCGATGTTGTCCTGGGTCTCGTCGTCGGTCGGGATCTCGAGCAGATGCACCGCGCCTTCACCCCAGGCGTCGAGCGGCTCGACCCAGACCGATGATCTCCGCTCGTAGAACACGCCGTCGTCGAGATAGTGGACGAAGTCGCGATCACGCTGCAGAAGACCGAACCCCTTCACGTCGCGATCGATGAAGGTGTTGGTCGTCACCCGCGGCGGATTGTTGAGAGGGCGCCAGATGCGCTCATCCGCCCCGGTGTGAATGGCAAGGCCGTCGGAATCGTGGATCTCCGGGCGCCAGTCATAGCCGCGCGTGCGGCTCGCCTCGCCATACCAGAACATGCTCGAGAAGGGCGCGATGCCGAGACGCGTGATGTCGCGGCGCGCCGTAAGGTCGGCCTCGATCTCCATCACGATGCGGTAGACGTCGCGCTCGTCCTTGGTCCGCTGCGCCCGGATCCGGTAGGCGCCCGCGACGCTGGGGCTGTCGAGCAGAGCGAAGATCGTTGCCCGCGAGCCCTCGCGCTGGCCGCGCTCGAGCCAGAACGAAGTAAAGCGCGGAAACTCCTCGGGCGTCGGCAGGCCCGTATCGACGGCAAGGCCGCGCGCCGAAAGCCCGTACTGGTTATAGGGACCTGAGGTGCGAAAATAGGAGGCGCCGAGAAACGCCAGCCAGTCCGTCTCGAGATCGGGGCTCATGACGCGGAAACCGGCGAAGCCGATGTCGTCGGGAAGCTCGCGCGCCGGGTGATCGGGCGGGATCGAGAAAAGGCTCTCCCGGTAGAGGACCTCGCGCGCCGCGCCGTCTTCGACGAGATGAACCTTGACCGGCTCCCGGAACATGGTCCCGAGCGAGAACAGCTGCACCGGCAGACGCCCGTCGCGCGCCAGCTGCAGGCTCATGTTCCTGCGGTATCGGATGTGCTGATAGGCATCGTAGTCGATCTTCTCGAGCACGTTGGCGGCGATCTGGGCGGCGGGCTGCCAGGGGGAGGCCGCAAGCGCATTCGCGGCATCCTTGAGCGTATCCCACGAGAAGGGCTGCTCTGGAGCGAGCGCGATACCCTCCGGCAAGGCGCTGGCCGCGAGCGCACTGCCGCGCGCGAAATGCTGGGCAGCCGCCAGCGTGGCCGCACCCTTGAGCATTTGTCGACGATCGAACTTGGGAGCCGTCAAAGTTTGCAGTCCGCACTATGAGTTTGCCGAGCCGCGCTAATGTGGTGGCTCTGCTAGCCTAGATGGAGGCATCTTGCCAGGGAAGAAGGGCGCACGTGCGCATGGCACCTGCCGCCCCTCTGCAATTTATCGGTTCACGGATCTGCGTCGCAGCCATTGCGAGTGAGTGGTAAAGACATGCGGCTCGGCGCCGCGCCGCATGGACGCGAGCGATCTCTGTGTGCATTGCACAACGTATCGGGCTATACCAAGTAGGCGGTCAGGTATTCGTACACGGCCCCCAGGAGCACGGATCGACACATGTTGACGCGATTTTCTGCCCCGACGCTTCTAGTCCTGGCCCTGGCAAGTGCGGTGATCTCGCGAAGGGGCCCAAGCCCAGGCGCCGCCTGCGCCTCCCGTCACCGTAGCCAATCCGATCGCCAAGCGAATTCAGACCTGGGACGAGTATTCCGGGCACTTCGAGGCCGTCGAGACGGTCGAAGTGCGCCCCCGCGTCTCGGGCTTCATCGACAAGGTCCACTTCAAGGACGGGCAACTCATCAAGGCGGGCGAGCCGCTCTTCACCATCGATCAGCGCCCGTTTGATCTTGCCCTGCAGATCGCCGATGCCGAGGTCGCGCGCACGAAGGCCAACGTCGCCTTTCAGAAGACCGAGGTGGACCGTGCGGCGCCGCTCGTCCAGTCCGGTGCGGTTACTGAGCGCGACTTCACGCAGCGCAGCGCCAACCTGCTGATCGCGCAGGCCCAGCAGCTGTCCGCAGAGGTGGCCTACAAGCAGGCCCAGCTCAACCTCGAGTGGTCCGTAGTCACTGCGCCGATCAGCGGGCGCATTTCCAACCGCAAGGTCGACGTCGGCAACCTCGTCACCGCTCCTACCACGCTTCTGACCACGATCGTTTCGCTCGACCCGATCCACTTCGTCTTCGACGCCTCCGAAGCGGACTATCTCCGCTATGCCCGCCTCAACGAGAGCGGCGAGCGGCCGTCCTCGCGCGACATTGCCAACCCCGTCCGCGTCAAGCTCGCCGACGAGGAGACCTTCAAGCACGAAGGGCGGATGGATTTCGTCGACAATCAGATAAGCGCGCGATCCGGCACCATTCGCGGCCGCGCCATACTCGAAAACAAGGCTCAGCTCTTCGTCCCTGGTGTCTTCGCCCGCCTGCAGTTGTTCGGCGGCGATATCGATGCCCTGCTGATCCCCGATACCGCCATCGCCTCCGACCAGATGCGAAAGATCGTCTTTACCGTCGGCGATGACGGCGTGATCCAGGCCAAGCCCGTCAAGCTCGGGCCCATTTATGAGGGCCTGCGTGTCGTGCAATCAGGCCTGTCGAAGGACGACAAGGTGGTCATCGAGGGCATCGCCAATCCGATGGTGCGGCCCGGCGCCAAGGTCGCCGCACAGGCTGGCGAGATCAAGCCCGTGACGGCGGCAGCGAACTGATAGGCGCGCGCGGGGGCGCGGCACAGGGGCAAATTCGAATGCGCTTCTCTCACTTCTTCATCGACCGGCCGATCTTTGCGTCCGTGCTGTCGCTGATCATTCTGATCGTCGGCATCATCGCCGGGCTCTCGATGCCGATCGCCGAATATCCCGAGATCGCCCCGCCGACGGTGAATATCACCGCCACCTATCCCGGTGCGTCCGCCCAGGTGATCTCCGAGACGGTCGCGACGCCGATCGAGCAGGAGGTCAACGGCGTCGACGACATGCTCTACATCTCGTCGCAGTCGACGGGCGACGGCCTCGTGTCGATCAACGTCGTGTTCAAGCCCGGCACCGACATCGACCAGGCGCAGGTGCTCGTGCAGAACCGCGTCTCCGTCGCCGAGCCGCGCTTGCCCGAGGAGGTCCGCGCACTGGGCCTCGTCGTCCGCAAGGCTTCGCCCGACCTGATGATGGTCGTGCACATGATCTCGCCGGACGGAACGCGCGATCAGCAATACATATCGAATTACGCAACGCTCTACGTGAAGGATGTGCTCGCGCGCGTCGACGGCATCGGCGACGTGCGTATTTTCGGTGCGCGCGATTACTCGATGCGCATTTGGCTCGACCCGGACAAGCTTGCGGCACGCAGCCTGACGGCCTCCGACGTCGTCACCGCATTGCGCGCGGCGAACTTGCAGGTCGCGGCTGGAGCGATCAATCAGCCTCCGGCCACGTCGCCAGGCGCCTTCCAGCTGACGGTCAAGGCGCTGGGCCGGCTTTCCACCACCGATCAGTTCGAGAATATCGTCGTGCGTGCGGAGGGCGACGGGTCCTTCATACGCGTGCGCGACATCGCGCGCGTCGAGCTCGGCTCACAGGACTATACGGTCAACGCCTACCTCAACAACCAGGCGGCAACCGCGATCGTCCTCTTCCAGCGCCCCGGCTCGAATGCACTGGCGACGGCCGCGTCCGCCATCGGGGCGATGGATGAGCTCGCCAAGGATTTCCCGCCGGGCATCGCCTATCGCATCGTCTACAACCCGACCGAGTTCATCCGATTCTCGATCGAAGCGGTCGTCCAGACGCTGATCGAAGCCATTCTTCTTGTCGTCGTCGTGGTGATCCTGTTCCTGCAGACATGGCGCGCCGCGATCATCCCGATCCTCGCCATTCCGGTGTCGCTGATCGGCTCCTTCGCCATCATGAGCGCGGTCGGGATCTCCTTCAACACGCTGTCGCTGTTCGGCCTCGTGCTCGCCATCGGCATCGTCGTCGACGACGCGATCGTCGTCGTCGAGAACGTCGAGCGCTATCTGCGCCAGGGCCTCTCGCCCAAGGAGGCGGCGCACAAGACCATGGACGAGGTCGGCGGCGCGCTGATCGCGATCTCGCTCGTGCTGATCGGCGTGTTCCTGCCGACGGCCTTCATCAGCGGCCTGCAGGGCTCCTTCTATAAGCAGTTCGCGATCACGATCGCCGGCTCGACGGCCATATCCTGCTTCGTCTCGCTCACACTTTCTCCGGCCATGGCCGCGGTGCTCCTGAAGCCGCACAATGACGGCGAGGGACATGGCGTCCTGCACACGCTGATGGCGCCCGTGCGGGTCTTCTTCCGCGGCTTCAACTCCGCCTTCGGAGCGCTCTCAAACGGCTACGCGTGGCTGACGGGCCGCTTGGTGCGCTTCGTTTTCATCTTGCTCGTCGTCTACGGCGGGCTCTTGTTCCTCACCTACCAGCGCCTCGCCGCGACGCCGACCGGCCTCATCCCGCAGCTCGACCGCACGTATTTCATTGTTGCCTTCCAGCTTCCGCCGGGCTCGTCGCTCGACCGCACGGACGCAGTCGTCCGCCACGCGGCCGATGTCATCTTGAAGCGCCCGGGCGTGGAGGCCTCAGTCCAATTCGTCGGCTTCGATGGCGCGACCTTCACCAACGCGCCGAACACCGGCGTCATCTTCGTGCGCTTGAAGTCGTTCGAGGAGCGGTTGAAGGAAGGGATCACAAAGGATCAGATCCTTGCCGACCTGCGCGGCCAGATGTTCCAGCTGCGCGAAGCGTTTGCGCTCGTCATCGAGCCACCCTCGGTTCCCGGCATCGGCACGGGCGGCGGCCTGAAGGGCTACGTTCAGGATCGCGCCGGGCGCGGGCTGCCGGCGCTCGAGGGTGCCACGTGGGCGATGGCCGGAGGCTCCGGCCAGATCCCCGGCATCGCGCAGGCCTTCACGCTCTTCAACACGAAGACGCCCGAGATATTTGCCGACATCAATCGCACGAAAGCAGAGCAGCTTGGCGTTCCGATCAACCGTGTCTTCGAGACGCTCCAGATCTATATGGGCTCAGCCTACGTCAATGACTTCAATGTTCTTGGCCGCACGTACCGGGTCACCGCGCAGGCCGACAATCCCTATCGGCTTTCGCTGCGCGATGTCGCCAATTTGAAGACTCGCAACAACACCGGCGAAATGGTGCCGATCGGCTCGGTCGCCAACTTCCAGGACGCGACCGGCGCCTACCGCGTGCCGCGCTACAACCTCTATCCGGCGGCCGAGGTCCAGGTCGCACTCGCGCGCGGCTACTCGTCCGGTCAGGCGATCGCGGCCATGGAGCAGCTTGCGGCCAAGGCCCTTCCATCCGGCTTCGGCTTCGAGTGGACGGAGATCGCGCTGCAGGAGAAGCTCGCCGGCAGCACGGCCGCCGTCGCCTTCGGGCTCGCGGTCGTCTTCGTGTTCCTGCTGCTCGCCGCGCTTTACGAAAGCTGGCTCTTGCCCTTCGCCGTCATCCTGATCGTGCCGATGTGCATCCTGGCGGCGATGATCGGCGTCAACATCCGCGGCCTCGATCGCAACATCCTGGTCGAGATCGGCCTCGTCGTCCTCGTCGGTCTCGCGGCCAAGAACGCCATCCTCATCGTCGAGTTCGCCAAGCAAGGCGAGGAGGAGCACGGGCTGAGCCGCTTCGACGCGGCGGTGGAGGCCGCGCGCACCCGTCTGCGGCCGATCCTGATGACGTCGCTGGCCTTCATTCTGGGCGTCGTGCCGCTCTTGCTCGCGACCGGCGCCGGCGCCGAGATGCGCCAGTCGCTCGGCACCGCCGTGTTCGCGGGCATGCTCGGCGTCACGCTGTTCGGCCTGATCTTCACGCCGGTGTTCTACGTCTTCACCCGCTCCTTTGCGGCGCAGCGGCAAAGGCGCTGCAGCCGACGTGCCCCCGGCGGCAGTTCCCGAGCAGAAAACCTAGGCCGGACTGGGCCTTCCAGGCGTTCGCGCCGGCGGCCGATGCGCTGGCTGCACCCCGTCCGCATATTGCCGATTGATCTTCGTCCGAACGCCCGAGTATATGTCGCAGTCCCATCGTCGGCAGCGGCTTGCGATTGGGCGGCGCGAACGGCTGCCGCCGCGCGCAGACGTAGGCGCCGGGGCATATTCCCTGGCCGCCTTGGCCGCATGCGGGCGTGGCGGAATTGGCAGACGCGCTAGGTTTAGGTCCTAGTGCCGCAAGGCGTGGGGGTTCGAGTCCCTCCGCCCGCACCATGATCTCCGCGGCAGTGGCGGGCTCATAGAGAACGAAGTGAACGAAGAAAGCATATCTCATGCAAGTCACGGAAACGAGTTCGGAAGGCCTGAAGCGCAAGCTCAAGGTGGTGATCGCAGCCGATGAGCTCGGCCAGCGCTTCACGAACCACCTCGACAAGATCAAGGACCAGGTCCAGCTCAAGGGCTTCCGCAAGGGCAAGGTGCCGCTCACCCACATCAAGAAGGTGTTCGGCCGCTCCGTCATGAGCGATGTCCTGCAGGAGACGATCCGCGAGACGAGCTCCAAGGCCATCGCCGACCGCAAGGAGCGCCCCGCCATGATGCCGGCGATCGAACTCGCCGAGAACGCCGCCGAGATCGAGAGCGTGATGTCGGGTCAGGCCGACCTCTCCTACGTGATGAGCTTCGACGTGCTGCCCGAGGTGAAGCTCACCGATTTCAAGGGACTCAAGCTCGAGCGTCTCGTGGCCGATGTCGACGCCGACGCGCTCGACAAGGCCATCGCCAGTCTCGCCGAGCGCAATCAGACGTTCGCCGCCGAGGAGGGCCGCAAGGCCGGCGACGGCGACCGCGTGACGATCGACTTCGTCGGCACGATCGATGGCGCAACCGTTCGAGCGCGGCTCGGGCGAGGGCTTGAGCCTCGTCATCGGCAATGCGAGCTTCATTCCGGGCTTCGAGGACGGCCTCAAGGGCGCCGTGAAGGGCGAGCGGCGCGACGTCAAGGGCACCTTCCCGGCCGAGTATCCGGTCGCCGAGCTCGCCGGCAAGGAAGCCGTTTTCGACGTCACCGTGAAAGAGGTCGAGAAGCCGGTGACGCCCGAGATCAACGACGAGTTTGCCAAGTCGCTCGGCGCCGACGATCTCGAGAAGCTGAAGACGCTCGTCTCCGCGCAGATCAAGAAGGAGTACGATGCCGCCTCGCGCATGAAGCTCAAGCGCGAGCTGCTCGACGCGCTCGAGAAGTCGCACGACTTCGAGCTGCCGCCGTCGCTCGTCGATCGCGAGTTCGAGGCCATCTGGAACCAGGTGACCGAGGGCATGAAGAAGGAAGGCAAGTCCTTCCCCGACGAGGACGGCAAGACCGAGGACGAGCGCGAAGGCCGAGTACCGCCGCATCGCCGAGCGGCGCGTGCGTCTGGGCCTGGTCGTCGGCGAGATCGGCGACAAGAACAAGATCGAGGTCACCCAGGACGAGCTGCGTCGCGCGCTCATGGAGCATGCCCGCCGCTTCCCCGGCCAGGAGAAGCACGTCTACGAGTACTTCGAGAAGACGCCGGGCGCGCTCCAGGAGCTGAGGGCTCCGATCTTCGAGGACAAGGTGATCGATTTTGTCCTCGAGCTTGCCAAGCCTGCCGAGAAGAAGGTGACTCGCGACGAGCTGACCGCGAGCCTCGAGGAGGTTGCGGGCGCCTGAGCCGCCAGCCGGTGCTCGAATCCGGATGGGACTTGAAGTACGCCGTCCCTATGCTGATGTCTGTGCGTCCGGCCGCCGATTCGGGCTCGACGCGCCCGCGACCGCCCTCGAGAGGAGAGACGACCTATGCGCGATCCCGTCGCCACCCTGACCAACACCTTCTGGCCCATGGTCGTCGAGCAGACCGCCCGCGGCGAGCGCGGCTACGATCTGCCCTCGCGCCTCTTGAAGGAGCGCATCATCTTCGTCACGGGTCCGATCGAGGACCACATGGCCGCCTCCATCTGCATGCAGCTGCTCTTTCTCGAGGCCGAAAACCCGAAGAAGGAAATCTCGATGTACATCAACTCGCCGGGCGGCGTCGTGACCTCGGGCATGGCGATCTACGACACGATGCAGTTCGTGAAGCCGCCGATCGCGACGCTTTGCATCGGCCAGGCGGCGTCCATGGGGTCGCTCCTGCTGTGCGCGGGGGCCAAGGGCATGCGCTATGCGCTCCCCAATGCCCGCATCATGGTCCACCAGCCTTCGGGCGGGTTCTCCGGCCAGGCGTCCGACATCGAGCGCCACGCCGAAGACATCATCAAGATGAAGCGAAGATTAAACGAAGTTTACGTCAAGCACAGTGGCCAGCCCTACGAGACCATTGAAAAAACGCTTGATCGCGACTACTTCATGACTGCTGAACAGGCTCGCGATTTCGGCATCGTTGATCGCGTTCTCACGCAGCGCGACGACGTCGAGATGAAGCCGAGCGACGGCAAGGCGAGCTAGGCGGCAAGCTCCAGGCGATGCTCAGCCCGTAATCTTCGAAGTTCTGGACGCGGCGGCCCGTGCAAGAAGGGCCGCCGGCAGCCCGTGACATGGTTACTCGCGCCGGCGACGTTCAGTGTTCTGGAAATGGTCCGAAAACGTCCTATCCTATCAACACTGTTGTAATCAGGACGCCCAAAATACGGGCACCGTGGAAGACGTGTTAATCGAATCTTGATCTCGGGAACGCTAGCGTGCTGAGATTGGGGTTATTGGATTGTGTGCCCCGCGGCGGGCCGTGCCGCGCACTCCGAGACTCTGTTGGGCCGAGCGTTGATCCGGCGGTGACCGGACGCCGTCCCTGACCAGGGTGAGAGAACAAAATGGCTCAGGAAAAGAACACCCTGTACTGCTCTTTCTGCGGCAAGAGCCAGCACGAGGTCAGGAAGCTCATCGCCGGACCGACGGTGTTCATCTGCGACGAATGCGTCGAGCTGTGCATGGACATCATCAGGGAGGAGAACAAGAACACCCTGGTGAAGTCGCGCGACGGCGTGCCGACTCCCCAGGAGATCTGCACCGTTCTCGATTCCTACGTCATCGGTCAGGACCACGCCAAGCGCGTGCTCTCCGTCGCTGTCCACAATCACTACAAGCGCTTGAACCACGCGGCGAAGAGCAACGACGTCGAGCTCGCCAAATCCAACATCCTGCTCGTTGGCCCGACGGGTTGCGGCAAGACGCTGCTCGCCCAGACGCTCGCGCGCATTCTCGACGTGCCCTTCACCATGGCCGACGCGACGACGCTGACCGAAGCCGGCTACGTCGGCGAGGACGTCGAGAACATCATCCTGAAGCTTCTGCAGAACGCCGACTACAACGTCGAGCGCGCGCAGCGCGGCATCGTCTACATCGACGAGGTCGACAAGATCTCGCGCAAGTCCGACAACCCGTCGATCACGCGCGACGTGTCGGGCGAGGGTGTGCAGCAGGCGCTTCTGAAGATCATGGAAGGCACGGTCGCGAGCGTGCCCCCGCAGGGCGGACGCAAGCATCCCCAGCAGGAGTTCCTGCAGGTCGACACGACCAACATCCTCTTCATTTGCGGCGGCGCCTTCGCCGGCCTCGAGAAGATCATCGCCCGGCGCGGCAAGGGCACGGCGATCGGCTTCAGGCGCGCGTCATCGGACCCGACGAGCGGCGCATGGGCGACGTGCTGCGCGAGGTCGAGCCCGAGGATCTTCTGAAGTTCGGTCTTGATCCCCGAGTTCATCGGCCGTCTGCCGGTGATCGCGACGCTCGAGGACCTCGACGAGGGGGCGCTCGTCCAGATCCTGACGGAGCCGAAGAACGCGCTCGTCAAGCAGTACCAGCGTCTCTTCGAGATGGAGGACGTGAAGCTCACGATCACGCAGGACGCGCTGAAGGCCATCTCCCGCAAGGCGATCGAGCGCAAGACGGGCGCCCGCGGCCTGCGGTCGATCATGGAGGCGATCCTCCTCGACACGATGTTCGATCTCCCCGCTCTCGAAGGGCGTCGAGGAGGTTGTCATCGGGCCGGAGGTCGTCGAGGGCGGCGCGCGTCCGCTGCGTATCTATTCCGACAGGGCCGAGGAGAAGGGCTCGACGGCGTCTTGAGTGCTCTGGGCCGGGCCTTTTTGCCCGACCTGATGTCTTTGAGGCATCAGGTGGTGCAGTCTAGGAGTTGGCCTCGTCCTTGCTATTGATCCCACGCGGTTTGACCCCATTTCATAGCCGGTGCATCTCGGCGGGTGTACCTCCACGACCACGCCGATTATCTCTCACACCGCACCGAACGAAGGAGCATGCAACGTCCACGGGACTATTCGCCGGTCCGCCACAATCGGACCGGTCCGCGGCGGTAAGCTAGATCAACCTGCAAGAATTGGAAGCGCAGGGCACTCGTGCGGCGCTTTGAGAAACGGATGACCAGATGAGCGAAGAAAAGCAGGTCAAAGACAAGACGGCGGGGAAGGAACTCTATCCGGTCCTTCCGCTGCGCGACATCGTGGTTTTCCCCTACATGATCGTGCCGCTGTTCGTCGGACGCGAGAAGTCGATCAACGCGCTCGAAGAGGTCATGCGTGCCGACAAGCACATCCTCTTGGCGGCGCAAAAGAACGCCGGCGACGACGATCCGGCGAACGATGCCATCTACCAGGTCGGCACGCTTGCCTCCGTGCTGCAGCTCCTGAAGCTGCCCGACGGCACCGTGAAGGTGCTCGTCGAGGGCACGACGCGCGCGCGCATCATGCGCTACACCGACAACCCGGCCTACTTCGAGGCCGAGGTCGAGCGCATTCCCGAGACGGTCGGCTCGAAGGCTGAGATCGAGGCGCTTGCGCGCTCGGCCATTTCCCAGTTCGAGAGCTACGTCAAGCTCAACAAGAAGATCTCGCCCGAGGTCCTGGGCACGATTGCCCAGATCGAGGACTACTCGAAGCTTGCCGACACGATCGCCTCGCATCTCGCGATCAAGATCGCCGACAAGCAGGACGTGCTCGAGACGACCGTCATCTCAGGCCGCCTCGAGAAGGTCTACACGCTCATGGAGAGCGAGATCTCCGTCCTCCAGGTCGAGCGCAAGATCCGCTCGCGCGTCAAGCGCCAGATGGAGAAGACGCAGCGCGAGTACTATCTGAATGAGCAGATGAAGGCCATTCAGAAGGAGCTCGGCGACACCGAGGAACGCGACGACATCGCCGAGTTCGAGGAGAAGATCGAGAACACGAAGCTCTCCAAGGAGGCCAAGGACAAGGCGCTCGCCGAGCTGAAGAAGCTCAAGCAGATGAGCCCGATGTCGGCCGAGGCGACCGTCGTCAGGAACTATCTCGACTGGCTGCTCTCGATTCCGTGGGGCATCAAAGGCAAGGTCAAGAAGGACCTCGACGAGGCCCAGCAGATCCTCGACGCCGAGCACTACGGCCTCGATAAGGTCAAGGAGCGCATCGTCGAGTACCTGGCGGTTCAGGCGCGCACCAACAAGCTCAAGGGGCCGATCCTCTGCCTCGTCGGGCCTCCCGGCGTGGGCAAGACCTCGCTCGGCAAGTCGATCGCCAACGCGACCGGCCGCGAGTTCGTGCGCATGAGCTTGGGCGGCGTTCGCGACGAAGCCGAGATCCGCGGTCACCGGCGCACCTACATCGGCTCCATGCCGGGCAAGGTGATCCAGTCCATGAAGAAGGCGAAGCGCGTCAATCCGCTCTTCCTCTTGGACGAGATCGACAAGATGGGCCAGGACTTCCGCGGCGATCCCGCGGCGGCCCTCCTCGAGGTCTTGGATCCCGAGCAGAACGCGACGTTCAACGACCACTATCTCGAGGTCGACTACGATCTGTCGAACGTCATGTTCGTCACCACCGCGAATACGCTCAACATCCCACCGGCCCTCATGGACCGCATGGAGATCATTCGCCTTGCGGGCTACACCGAGGACGAGAAGGTCGAGATCGCCAAGCGCCATCTCATGACCGAGCAGCAGCAGGCGCACGGCCTCGAGAACGGCGAATGGGTTGTCGAGGAGAGCGCGCTGCTCGAGATCATCCGCCGCTACACGCGCGAAGCCGGCGTCCGCTCGCTCGAGCGCGAGATCGCCAAGCTCGCGCGCAAGGCGGTGAAGGAGATCCTGACCTCGCCGGCCAAGAAGACAGTCCGCGTCACGGCCGAGAACGTGCAGGATTACCTCGGCGTGCCGAAGTATCGCTACGGCGAGGCCGAGCTCGAGGATCAGATCGGCATCGTCACCGGCTTGGCCTGGACCGAGGTCGGCGGCGAGCTGCTGACGATCGAAGGCGTCATGATGCCAGGCAAAGGCAAGATGACCGTCACCGGCAACCTGCGCGACGTGATGAAGGAGAGCATCCAGGCGGCGAACGCCTACGTGCGCTCGCGCTGCGTCGAGTTCGGCATCCATCCGTCGATGTTCGAGAAGAAGGACATCCACGTGCACGTGCCGGAGGGCGCGACGCCGAAGGATGGTCCCTCGGCCGGTGTCGCCATGGCCACCGCCATCGTCTCGGTGCTGACCGGCATTCCGGTGCGCAAGGACGTGGCGATGACGGGCGAGATCACGCTGCGCGGCCGCGTCCTGCCGATCGGTGGCTTGAAGGAGAAGCTGCTCGCGGCATTGCGCGGCGGCATCAAGACGGTGCTGATCCCCGAGGAGAACGTAAAGGACCTCGCCGAGATTCCGGAAGAGGTGAAGAAGAAGCTCGAGCTCATTCCCGTCGCGCGCATGGAGGACGTCGCCAGGGCAGCCCTCGTGCGACCGCTGGAGCCGATCCACTGGGACGAGGCGGCGGAAGCCGCGCCTCCGGCCGACGACGGCAAAGGCGGACCGCGCGTGACGGCGCACTGAGCGCGACGTCGTGCGAATGGACGTCGTGTGCGTGAATGCGTAGCTCGCTTTATTGCGCGCGGGCTTGGTTAAAGCTGCGCCCGCGCATGACAATATGCCCCGCAAACCCCGCGCTCGTCTCGAGCGCGGGGTTTTTCATTTGTGAACCGTGACCAAGAGTTGCGCAGAATCCCCCATTTTTCGGCCGAAATCCGACGAAAAGGCCCTTGACGGGGCCGATTTTTCCGCGCTCTTTGTGCGCCACTGTTGCCGACGCAGTACCCGCGCATGAGCGTGTGGCACATCTCGGCTCGCGCGAAGCGCGTTCTGAAGTCATCAGCACAACAGTCAAATTCCAGTCACGAGGACGGAAAGAAATGAGTAAGAAAGATTTGATCGACGCCGTTGCCAAGGAGTGCGAGCTCACCAAGGAGAAAGCCGGCGTCGCTGTGGACGCGGTGCTCGAGCACATCAGAGGCGCGATGAAGAAGGGCGAGGAGGTTCGCATTCCGGACTTCGGCACCTTCAAGGTTGCGAAGCGCAAGGCGCGCGACGGTCGCAACCCGGCAACCGGGGCCACCATCAAGATCCCGGCCTCGCGCGTGCCGAAGTTCAGCCCGTCCAAGGGTCTCAAGGACGCGCTGAACTGAGCCGCGCAATCCGCGCGAAATCCGGGCGCGCTGCATATTGCGGCGCGCTTTCGGTTTCTTGAGTATTGCGCTTGGCGCCCGCGCCAGCTGGATCAGCGGCACGTTTTTTCTCGGCAATAGGCATTCGGCAAACGGTAATCGGGAAGTAGGCAGTAGGAGCAAAGGCGGCTACGCATGCCGATTGCCTCTTGCCGATTGCCGGGTCTTGCAGCTTCGTCTGCGGGACTGTACGACGTTGCGGGTTGGGGCGGTTAGCTCAGTGGTAGAGCGCTTCGTTTACACCGAAGATGTCGGGAGTTCGACCCTCTCACCGCCCACCATTCTCTTGGGCAAGCGGCAATAGGCAGGCGGCATTCGGGAACGCCGTCACTTCACTTGCCTCATGCGGCGTGCCGGTTGCCTCTCTCGTCTTTGAGTTAAGGATGCCCATGTCCATGGCCATCACGATGCACGAGATTGCGGTGCCCTCGTTCACCAAGCACCTCGAGGCCCTCGACGCCATTCTCGACAAGGCCGCCGCATACGCCGAGGCGAAGAAGATCGATCCCGAAGCGTTGCTCACCGCGCGCCTCTATCCCGACATGTATCCGTTGAAGAAGCAGGTCCAGTCGGCGTGCGACTTCGCCAAGCTCAGCGTCGGGCGCCTCGCGGGCCTCACGCCGCCCGTGCACGACGACAGCGAGAAGACATTTCCCGAGCTCAAGAAGCGCATCGCCGAGACGCTGGCCGTTCTGGCCGCCGCTAAGCCCGAGCCGATGGAGGCCGCCGCCGACCGCGAGATCACGATCAAGGCCGGCCCGCGCGAGCTCAAGTTCACGGGCCGCGAGTACCTCCTGCACTTCGCGCTCCCGAACTTCTATTTCCACTGCGCGACGGCCTACGGCATCCTGCGCCACAACGGCCTTGAGATCGGCAAGCGCGATTTCATGCGGCGCGGCCCTGATCCGGTCGCCGGCCCCGCGAATTCGTCGCGGAGACCTTGACGGCACCGGGGCACTCACGTATCTCCACCCGGTGACCGCTGGCCGCCAAGGCCGGCGACGAATTGGATTGCGGGAGTAGCTCAGTTGGTTAGAGCGCCGCCCTGTCACGGCGGAGGCCGCGGGTTCAAGTCCCGTCTCTCGCGCCATTCCTTTTTCTGATACCCAACGACAAGCCGTCGTTCGCTGTCGCCGAGTTCCGGTGTGTACCTCACGGACCGCTCGCGATGATCGCGCCACTCGGCGACGATCTGCGCCGGGCCCAGTGCTGCGCTGCAGCCCGCCCGAAGCACACATGTTAGGCAGTGATGACTCCGGTTGCGCGCCCTGCAGCGGCTGCGTTAACACCTGAGCACTCGATTGTGCATCGCGACAAGTCCTCTGCGTGTAGCGGGCTACGGCTTCGACGGACGTCCCATGAACGAGCTTATCAACGCCTATCTTCCGCTCGCCGTCTTCATCGGCGTCGCCGCCGCGATCGGCACCGCCCTCATGATCGCGCCGTTCCTCGTCGCCGTGCGCAATCCCGACCCCGAGAAGGTGTCGGCCTACGAATGCGGCTTCAACGCCTTCGACGACGCGCGCATGAAGTTCGACGTGCGCTTCTACCTCGTCTCGATCCTCTTCATCATCTTCGACCTCGAGATCGCCTTCCTCTTCCCCTGGGCGGTGGCCTTCAAGGAGATCGGCGTCTTCGGCTTCTGGTCCATGATGATCTTTCTCGCCGTGCTGACCGATGGGCTTCATCTACGAGTGGCGGACGGGAGCGCTCGAATGGGATTGATCGGTCCACGAGAGTTGGCCTTCGACACAGGCGAGGGAAGGCGCGGGCGGCGCCTCGGGCATCGTGAAGCCCGGCGACGCATCCTTCACCGAGATCTCGAACGCGCTCGCCGACAAGGGCTTCCTCGTCACCTCGACCGACGACCTCATCAACTGGGCGCGCACCGGCTCGCTGATGTGGATGACATTCGGCCTCGCCTGCTGCGCCGTCGAGATGATGCAGGCGTCGATGCCGCGCTACGATCTCGAGCGCTTCGGCTTCGCGCCCCGCGCCTCGCCGCGTCAGTCCGACGTCATGATCGTCGCCGGCACGCTGACCAACAAGATGGCGCCGGCCCTGCGCAAGGTCTACGACCAGATGCCCGAGCCGCGCTACGTGATCTCCATGGGCTCCTGCGCCAACGGCGGCGGCTACTACCACTACTCCTATGCCGTCGTCCGCGGCTGCGACCGCATCGTCCCCGTCGACATCTACGTGCCAGGCTGCCCGCCGACTGCCGAAGCGCTCGTCTACGGCGTGCTGCTATTGCAGAGAAAGATCCGTCGCACAGGAACGATCGAGCGATGACGATGGCCGGAGACCTGAGCACGCTTCGAGACCACGTCGCCGCAAAGCTCGGTGGCCCGCTCATATCGTCGAGCATCGCCTTCGGCGAGCTGACCGTCACGGTCGAGCGCGCGAAGATCGTCGAGGTTCTGAAGTTCCTGCGCGACGATGCGCGCTGCCTCTTCGAGATCCTGATCGACATCGCGGGCGTCGACTGGCCGGCACGCGAGCGCCGCTTCGACGTCGTCTATCATCTGCTCTCGCCGCGCCTCAACCAGCGCATTCGCGTCAAGCTCGAGACCGACGAGACTGCACCGGTGCCCTCCGTGATCGAGGTCTATCCCTGCCGCCAACTGGTACGAGCGCGAAGCCTACGACATGTACGGCATCCTGTTCTCGGGCCACCCCGATCTGCGCCGCCTGCTGACCGACTACGGCTTCCAGGGATATCCCTTGCGCAAGGATTTTCCGCTCACCGGCTACGTCGAGGTGCGCTACGACGACGAGGCCAAGCGCGTCGTCTACGAGCCCGTGAAGCTCGTCCAGGAGTTCCGCTCCTTCGATTTCGAGAGCCCGTGGGAAGGCCCGCACTATCCGCTGCCGGGCGACGAGAAGGCGTCGGGCTCCGGTCAGGGCAGATATGCCGCCCCCTGCGAAGGGTTGAGGCCATGAAGGCGACGCTCGCGCCAGGTGCGAAGACGACCTTCCGATTCACGGTGCCCGTGACCAAGACCGTGCCGGACCTCTATCCCGGAGTCGGCGGACTTCCAGGCGATGCCGCGCGTCTTTGCGACCGGCTTCATGGTCGGTCTCATGGAGTGGGCGTGCCTGCGAGCTCTTAAAGCCTCACCTCGAGGACGGGCGAGGGCTCGCTCGGCATCCACATCGATGTCTCCCACATCGCCCCGACCGTGCCCGGTCAAACGGTGACGGTCGATGTCGAATGCACGAAGGTCGACAACCGGCGCATAATGTTCAACGTCAAGGCCGACGATGGCATCGAGACGATCGGGCAAGGCCGCCACGATCGCATGATCGTGCCCTGGGATCGGTTCAAGTCGCGGGTGGCGGCAAAGGCCAAGGCGCGTCGGCTGGCGTCGCGTAGCTTACATGAGGGGCTGATCCTATGGCTGAGACAGAGATCCGCCCGTTCAACCTCAACTTCGGGCCGCAGCATCCCGCCGCGCACGGCGTTCTGCGCCTCGTGCTCGAGCTCGACGGCGAGCTGGTCGAGCGCGTCGATCCCCACATCGGCCTCCTGCACCGCGGCACCGAGAAGCTGATCGAGGCCAAGACGTATCTGCAAGCCATCGGCTACTTCGACCGGCTCGACTATGTCGCGCCGATGAACCAGGAGCACGCCTTCTGCCTCGCCGCCGAGAAGCTGCTGGGTCTCACGGTTCCGAAGCGCGCTCAGCTGATCCGCGTGCTCTACTCCGAGATCGGCCGTCATCTCTCGCACCTCTTGAACGTCACCACGCAGGCCATGGACGTCGGCGCGCTGACGCCGCCGCTCTGGGGCTTCGACGAGCGCGAGAAGCTGATGGTCTTCTACGAGCGCGCCTCCGGCTCGCGCATGCACGCCAAGTACTTCCGCATCGGCGGCGTGCACCAGGATCTGCCGCCCGGAGCTGATCGACGACATCTACGCCTGGTGCGACCCGTTCGTGAAGGTCCTCGACGACATCGAGGGCCTGCTCACCGAGAACCGCATCTTCAAGCAGCGCAACGTCGACATCGGCGTCGTGAGCCTCGACGACGCCTTCGCCTGGGGCTTCTCGGGCGTCATGGTGCGCGGCTCGGGCGCGGCCTGGGACCTGCGCAAGTCGCAGCCCTACGAGTGCTACGACGAGATGGACTTCGACATTCCGATCGGCAAGAACGGCGACTGCTATGACCGCTACCTGATCCGCATGGCACGAAATGCGCGAAGCGGTGAAGATCATGAAGCGCTGCTGCGAGAAGCTGCGCTCGAGCCGAAGGAAAGGGCCCGATCACGGCGCACAATACGAAGGTGGTGCCCCCGAAGCGCGCCGAGATGAAGCGCTCCATGGAAGCGCTCATCAACCACTTCAAGCTCTACACCGAGGGCTTCCACGTGCCCGAGGGCGAGGTCTACGCCGCGGTCGAGGCACCCAAGGGCGAGTTCGGCGTCTACCTCGTGGCCGACGGCTCGAACAAACCCTACCGCTGCAAGATCCGCGCGCCGGGCTTCCCGCACCTGCAGGCGATGGATTTCATGAACCGCGGCCACATGCTGGCCGACGTCTCGGCCATCCTCGGCTCCCTCGACATCGTCTTCGGCGAGATCGATAGGTAGCCGCGAGAAGGCGCGACCTTGGTGATGCGCAGGCGAACCGGTCGCGGTTTACGGGTCTAAGCCTCATACCCCTCGAACACCGGCGCATCGGCCCACTGGGCCGCGACGCGCCGCTGCTCCTCCGTGCGCACCGTCCAGGTGAAGAGGGGGAGGGCGAGCTCGCGGCGGATGCGCTCGGCGACGCCGATGGCAGGGCGCGCACGTCGTAGGCATAGAAGCAGGGATCGGCGGGGGCGCTTTCCTCGAGGTTCGCGAGCGCCCTGCGCGCGCGCGTCGGTAAGCTTGTCCGGATACCAGGGCTCGCCGTTGTGGAAGTAGTAGCTGCCGGTGACGAGACCGCGCGGCACGTCCGGCGCAAGCGCCTTCAATGCGGCCATGACGGCCGGATCGAACGACATCAGCGCCAGCGGACCGCTGTAGGCGCGCGCCAGCTCGGCGATCTTGCTCGAGGAAGCCCGGCGTCAGGCGGCCCCCATTCGCTCTTCACCTCGACGAGGAGCGGAACGCGCCCGGCAACGAGATCGAGCAAATCGGCGAAGGTCAGGATGCCGGTCACGGCGGCGTCCTTGAAGCGGAGCTTCCGCGCGCAGCCTTCCGCGAGCGCCGCGACGGGGCCGCTGCCGTGGACAAGCCGCTCGAGCGTGAAGTCGTGGAAGACGAGCGGCAGTCCGCCCGGCCGCCGGTCTGGAGGTCGCATTCGATGCCGTAGCCCTTGGCGATCGCGGCCTCGAAGGCCGGCGCGGTGTTCTCGACGATACCGCGCGCCGCGTCGTGCAATCCGCGGTGCGCGATCGGGCGCAGGAACGCAGCGCGATCGAGCATCGCTCACGCCCGCTCGATGCGCAGGATGGCGTCCACCTCGACGGCCGCCCCCATGGGCAGGCTCGCGACGCCGACGCGCGGCCCGCGTGTGGCGGCCCTTGTCGCCGAGCACCTCGACCATGAGATCGGACGCGCCGTTGACGACCTTCGGATGATCGGTGAAGTCGGGCGTCGCGGCAACGAAGCCTGTCAGCCTTACGACCTGCGCGATGCGCTCGAGACTGCCGAGCGCGGCCTTCGCCTGGGCCAGAATGTTCAGCGCACAGAGGCGCGCAGCGGCGGCACCGGCTTCGATCGTCAGGCCGCCTCCGAGGCGGCCGGTGACGACCGTGCCGTCGCCCGCCTTTGAGATCTGCCCCGAGATGAAGAGATGATCGCCGGAGACGAGGTAGGGAACGTAGTTCGCGACCGGATTCGGCGCCGGCGGGAGCGTGAGCCCCAGCTTCGCGAGGCGTGCCTCAATTTCGCCGCTCATGGTCAATTCCTCCTCACGACGCCGGAATCCGGGCGAAAAGCCGCTCTCTTTTGGGCCGCGGCGGCTGACTTTGCAACGGCCCTATACCGGCCTAGACTTTTGTTTATAGCTATTCGCCGGAACGTCTGGCAGCCGGCGGCAGCCTGCTATGCT
Organism: uncultured Alphaproteobacteria bacterium; assembly: GCA_963821565.1. GTDB lineage: Bacteria > Pseudomonadota > Alphaproteobacteria > Rhizobiales > Hyphomicrobiaceae > Hyphomicrobium_C. The sequence continues at coordinate 461,235 of CAWGEK010000001.1, read as the reverse complement.
CGGCATGCGGACTAGGGTCACCAAGGGACGAACGCAATGCGCAAGGTCGCAAGGGCGGCAGCAGTCTTAACGCTCGCAGTCGCACTCAGCGGGCTTTCACCGGCCGGCGAGGCCGTGAGCGGACCTGCGAGATCCGAGGTCGTGTTCGCGCCGCACCGCGCCGTCTACGATCTGACGCTCGACGGCACGCGGCTCGGCTCCGGCGTCTCCGAGGTGACGGGCCGCATCGTCTATGAGCTCACGGGGAGCGCCTGCGAGGGCTATGCGCAGACCATGCGCTACGTCACCCAGACGATGACCCAGGAGGGCGAGCCGCAGATCACGGACCTGCGGACGTCGAGCTGGGAGTCCGTACCGGCGCGCCGCCTGCGCTTCTCCTCGTCGACCTATCAGAACGACCAGCAGATCGATCAGACCCAGGGGATCGCCGAGCGGTCAGGCTCGAGCGGGCAGGTGAAGGTCACGCTGACGCAGGCCCGCCAAGCGCACGCCACGACATCGTGACCGACGTCTATTTCCCGATCCAGCATTCGATGGCGCTGATCGCGGCCGCGCGCGAGGGCAAGCGTACGATGTCGGCCGACCTCTATGACGGCTCCGAGGGTGGCGACAAGTATTACGCCACCACGACCGCGATCGGCCGCCAGGTCTCGCCGGGTGCCAAGACGACGCTCGCGGGCTTGAAGGACGGCGACAAGCTCGACCGCGTGCCGTCATGGCCGGTATCCATCGGCTACTTCAAGCCGGCGCAGGGCCACAGCGACGGCCTGCCTCTCTACGAGATGTCCTACCGGTTCCATGAGAACGGCGTGACGAGCAGCCTCCGCATCGACCATGGCGAGTTCGCCATCAAGGGCGATCTCAAGGAGCTCTCGTATCTCGAGGCGGGAAAATGCCCGCCTGAGAAGCCTTAGAATTGCGAGCTCCTGCCGCAAGCGGGCACAGAACAATCAATCGGCTTCGTCCCACAGCCACGCCGCGCCGCGCGCACCCGAGGCGTCGCCCCACTTCGGCCGCCGCACGTCGGCCGTCGCCCGGTCGGCGAAGATGTGGGGCACCATGAGTTCCGGCAGGACGCGATAGAGATGGTCGAGTTGCGACAAGCCTCCGCCGAGAACGATGACATCGGGATCGATGATGTTCACGATATGCGCGAGCCCGCGCGCCACGCGCGACGCATGACGCTCGAGCGTCGCCCTTGACGCCTGGTCGCCGGCGGCCGCACGCGCCGCGATTTCCACCGCCGTCAGCGCTTCGCCGGTGACCCGCGCGTGATCCTGCTGCAGCCCCGGTTCCCGACGCCCACATCTCCATGCAGCCGCGCCGTCCGCACCAGCAGAGCGGACCCGGATGCTCCTCCGCGCTGGCCCACGGCAACGGATTGTGCCCCCACTCGCCGCCGATGCCGCGCGGGCCGTTGACGATGCGGCCGCCGATGACGATGCCGCCGCCGCAGCCGGTGCCGAGTATGACGCCGAAGACCGAATGCGCGCCGGCTCCCGCGCCGTCCACGGCTTCCGAGAGGGCAAAACAGTTGGCGTCGTTGGCAAAGCGCAGCGGCCGACCGAGTGCCGCCGAAAGATCGGCATCGAGACGCCGCCCGTTGAGCCACGTCGAGTTCGAGTTCTGCACGAGCCCCGTCGCCGGCGACAGCGAGCCCGGCATGCCGATTCCGACCGTTGCCGGCCCGTCGGCGACGGCATCGAGCAGTCCGACGAGATCGCGGATCGCGCGCAATGGTCGCGGCGTAGTCGCCGCGCGGAGCTGCGATCCGGTGACGCTTGCGCTCGATGCCGTCCGCGCCGAGCAGCAGCCCCTCGATCTTGGTGCCGCCGAGATCGATGCCGATGCGCGCCGCCGTCCGGACGGGCATTTCGCTCGCGCCCGTCACGCGCGTGCCGCCTTGGCGAGAAGCGCGCGGGCGGGCGCGACGGACTCAGCCGGCACGGCTTTGCTCGCAGAGAAGACGAGCAGTAGCGATTCGTCGCCCAACACATGATCGAGCACGGCCGCGAGCGTCTGCGGTGTATCGGCGCCGGCGCGCAGCTCCTCGGGACCGATCCCTGTCAGGGCTAAGAATCGGCTAAGACGCGACGCGTCCTCGGCGAGAAATGCGAGCGCCATCAGGGCAATGCTTTGCGCCTGCTCAAGATCGTCAGCCGTGTTGGATGTGCTTTTGGCGCGTCTCATAAACCTCCTTGTTTGCGACACTTCCGCCGCCTGATTCCTTAAACAGTTGGTTAAGGCTTGCTGTGCAAACTGCGCTCCAAGGGCCCGCAGAATCGGTGCACACAGAAGCAGGGCAACGTGCGGACCTCCAGCGATGACCTACCAGGAGACAAGGATGGCCGTCGAGGGCGACACGCAAGGCGTGCAGCCCGAGACGAAGTCCGTCCTGATCGTGGAGGACAACGAGCTCAATATGAAATTGTTTCATGATTTGCTCGATGCCCACGGCTACAGGACGATCCAGACGCGCAACGGCCTCGATGCGCTGGCCCTGGCACGCCAGCATCGCCCGAACTTGATTCTGATGGATATTCAGCTCCCCGAGGTCTCCGGCCTCGAGGTGACGAAGTGGCTGAAGGAGGACGATGAGCTGCGCTCCATCCCCGTCGTCGCGGTCACGGCCTTCGCCATGAAGGGGGACGAGGAGCGCATCCGCTCCGGCGGCTGCGAGGCCTACGTGTCGAAGCCCATATCGGTTGCCACGTTCCTCGACACGGTGCGCCGCTTTGCCGGAGAAGCCTGAGACCAAGTAGTTGTGCGTCTGAGAGTTGTGAGATGACTGCCAGAGTACTCGTCGTCGACGATATCGCCGCCAATGTGAGGCTTCTCCAGGCGCGGCTCGAGGCCGAGTATTTCGACGTGCTCACGGCGTCGCGCGGCCAGGACGCGCTCGACATTTGCGCGCGCGAGCGCGTGGACGTCGTGCTCCTCGACGTCATGATGCCGGCCATGGACGGCTTCGAGGTCTGCCGCCGTCTGAAGGCGAGCCCGCGCACCCACCATATCCCCGTGGTCATGGTGACGGCACTCGACCAGCCGTCCGACAAGCTGCAGGGGCTCGAGTGCGGGGCCGACGATTTTCTGACCAAGCCCGTCGACGACATCGCGCTCGTCACGCGTGTGAAAAGCCTCGCGCGCCTCAAGGTCCTGAACGACGAGATGCTGATGCGCGCCTCGACGAGCCGCCAGTTGGGGCTCACCGACGAGGAGGCGCTCGAGCGGGCACTTTCGGCGGGCCCCGGGCGCATTCTCGTCGTCGACGATCATCCCCGCTCTGCGCCGCGCATCATGAGCGCCTTGACGAAGGTCCATGACGCCGTGCTCGAGCGCGATCCGCAGGCGGCCCTGATCATGCTTGCGGAGCAGCCGTTCGATCTCCTCATCGTCTCGACGAGTCTCGAGGGCGCCGACGGCCTGCGCCTGTGCTCGCAGGTGCGCTCGCTCGACCGCACGCGGCACATGCCGATCATCATCGTTGTCGAGGCGGGCAACGAGGCGCGCCTGCTGCGCGGCCTCGACATGGGCGTGAACGACTACGTCATGAGCCCGGTCGACCGCCACGAGCTGCTCGCCAGGGTCAAGACGCAGATCAAGCGTAAGCGCTACTCCGACTACCTTCGCAATCGACTGCGGGAGAGCGTCGAGCTCTCGATCACCGATTCACTGACCGGCCTCTACAATCGCCGCTACATGGAAAGCCACCTGCGAACGATGCTCGGTGAATCGCTTCGCACCGGAGCGCCGTTGTCGATCCTTGTTGCTGACATCGATCACTTCAAGAGCGTCAACGATACCTACGGTCACGATGCCGGCGATGCCGTGCTCAAGGAATTCTCGCAGCGCTTTCAGCGCTGCACGCGCGGCATCGACTTGGCCTGCCGGCTCGGCGGCGAGGAGTTCCTGATCATCATGCCGGACACCGACAGCAGTCACGCCTATCAGATCGGAGAGCGCATTCGCGACTGCGTTGCCGCGCAAGCCGTTCGAGGTCAAGCACGACCAAAAAATCGCCGTGACTGCCAGTGTTGGGCTTGCAACACTGCAAGGCGAAAATGACACACCAGAGACGATGTTCAAGCGGGCCGACGAAGCCCTCTACGCGGCCAAGCGCCGGGGCCGCAACCAAGTCGCGGTAGATGCGGCCTAGACGTCAGGTGCCTCGCTGAGGGCCGATTTGGGCCCACCGATGCTGCATTGGTGAACTGCAGGCTTTATCGGACGGCCCGGGCTGGGTCTGCCGGGCATCAATTGACCTCTGATCATCCGTTTACCGCTGTCGCAACCGGTCAAGCGCCAACTTGCAATAGAGTGGCGCATCTGCCAGATTGACGAAACATTGTGGAGGGTCTTGTCTAATAAGAGAAAGCCCGCTGGCTTAGGTCGTGCCCTGCTGGGCCATATGACCGACTTCTGCGGGATTACGGGTTCCCGCGACCCATTGGGTCCGCCGCATCTCCTGATGGAGCGGGAAATTCGTAGCAGGGTCCAAACGGCTGGAGACACCTCCTCAATTAATGCTGTATTAGACCGGCTACGACACCAGGTGGAAAGTCAACGCCCTCTTTGACGACCATCTGGTCACCAGGCCAGGGTCCGTGGCTCTCTCGGAATGCTTACCCCGCTGCCGAGCGGTTACGGACCCTGGTCAAGTGTCTCACGACACTGACCGGCATCATTCATTCCCCACATACGCTGTACTGGTTCTCGACATTGGGCACGCTTGAATTGCGTGAAATCACCCCGGGAGCGCTGACGACTGGACGCTCCCGTGCGGCGCGAGAAGCCGCTTCACTTAATCTTGGTTTCCTTGAACTCGACGTGCTTGCGCACGACGGGATCGTAGCGTTTGAAAACGAGCTTTTCGGTCGACGTGCGAGGGTTCTTCTTCGTCACATAGAAGAATCCGGTGCCGGCGCTAGAAAGCAGCTTGATTTTTTGTGTAACAGGTTTGGCCATCGCCGTTCGACCTTGAAGAACTGCGTCGGTGAAATCTGAGAGTGGGGCACCATAGCGAGCGGCGCCGTCCTGTCAAGCCGGGCTGGACTGCGCACGTGCAGAAGCACCCGTTCGGCAACGCCATTGCGCTGAAAATAGAACGGCACAGGCGCTGTCGTCCGGGCCCGGCAGCCCCACTTGGATGCGGTCCCATAGATCCTCGACTACGACGCGCGTGATTCCGGGAAGATCGAGCGCGCGGATGTCATCGAACGTGAACCAGTCGAGCTCCGAGAGCTCGCCGTCGAGAGTCTCGACACGGTGTGCGATTGCTGACGCCTCGATGCAAAAAAAACGAGTGTCATAGCGCCGCGGCCGGCCCGGCGGCGTAATGGCCCGCGCGAAATATGTCATGGCGCCGATCCGCGGCACGACGCCTTGAGCGAGAAACCTCTCCCATGCGCCCGACGCTTCCGTCCGCGGCGGCGCACGTCGTTCACCAATCAGAAGACCCGCTTCCTCGAACGTCTCCCGCGCTGCCGCCAGCGCCAGTGCGCGTGCGCGACCCAGGCTCGGAAGGCCGCGCATGGCGATGACGAGCTTCGCCCCCTCCGAAGGCCTCAGCGTGTCAGCGCATGGCGCGAACCGGTCCGCTCTCTCGACTGCGCCGCCGGGGAAGACGTACTTGTTCGGCAGAAACACCTGATCCGGTCGCCGCCGGCCCATGAGGATGCGCGGCTCGCCGGTCGATTGATCGATGATAACGAGAGTAGCCGCGTCTCGCGGCCGGATGGCGGCGAGGCCGCCTCCCTGCGGGGATTTCGGGCTCGCGTCGCCGTGGCCCATATCCGCGCCCGCTCCGGCTGCGACTCAGACGGGCTTTGCCGGCTCGCCCTCGACCGCTTCCGGTCCGCCGAAGCCGTGCATCCTGAGCGCCCACTGCAATCCGACGAGCGCGCCTTTGACGCGCGGCAGGAGCCAGAGGCTCATGACGAGCAGGAGCGGCAGCCAGATGATCCAGTGCACCCAAGTTTCCGGCGCATAGGCCGTCTCGAGCGAGAGGATGCCGCCGACGATAATGTGGCCGACGATGAAGATCGTGAAATAGGGCGGCGCATCGTCGGCGCGATGGTGATGCATCTCCTCGCCGCACGCGTCGCAGCGATCGACGACCTTGAGATACTTCCTGAAAAGCTTGCCGTGGCCGCACGCCGGGCACTGCTGGCGGAAGCCGCGCCACATCGCTTCGACGACGGGGCGCGCGGGGCCGTCGCTGGCGGCTGGAAGATGTGTGGGATCGAGCTCGATCATGCACTAGTGCTCCTGCTTCCTCGCCGATACGTCAAGTGAGTGAAACGTCGCGCCGGCATGTTTCACCGTCCGGGACGCCGTCGCTTTGGGCCGCGATTGACGCCCCTGACGCCTCTGATAGCCGCGACTTGTGCGCTTTTGCCGCGTGACAGCATCTCGAAGCGCAGCGCCCCGGCCGTCGGCACGGCCTCGACCAGCCGCACGCTCACCTCGTCGCCGAGCTGAAACGTCTCGTTCGTGCGGTTGCCGACCAGCGCGTGCGCCGCTTCGACATGATTGTAGAAGTCGCGCGTGAGCGTGGAGACGGGCACGAACCCGTCGGCGCGCGTGTCCTTGAGGCGGACGAAGAGGCCGGACCGCGTGACGCCGGCGATGCGCGCTTCGAAGGTCGCGCCGATGCGGTCGGCAAGATGCGCCGCGACGAGCCGGTCGATGGTCTCGCGCTCGGCCGCCATGGCGCGCCGTTCCGCTTCCGAGATCGACTTGGCCGTATCCGTCAAGCGTCCGATCTCCGCGTCGTCGAGCCCGTCCGTGCCGAGGCGCAACGCGCGGATCAGAGCGCGGTGCACGATGAGGTCGGCGTAGCGGCGGATCGGCGATGTGAAGTGGGCATACTTGGCGAGGTTCAAGCCGAAATGTCCGATGTTCACGGGATTGTATTCGGCCTGCGCCTGCGCCCGCAGGATCACCTCGTTGACGAGGTCGGGCACGGGAAGCGTCTTTGCTCGCTCGAGAATGCGATTGAACGCGGCGGGCTTCAGCGTTGCGTCGCGCGCGAGCTTCATGTCGAGGCTGTCGAGGAAGTCCCGCAGGTTCTTGAGCTTCTCTGCGCTGGGCTCGTCGTGCACGCGATAGACGAGGGGAGAGCGCTTGGCTTCGAGCGCCTCCGCGGCCGCCACGTTGGCCTGGATCATGAACTCCTCGATGAGCCGGTGCGCGGCGAGGCGCTCCGGGATCATGATCCGGGCGACGCGGCCCTCCTCGTCGAGAAGGATCTTGCGCTCGGGGAGATCGAGATCGAGCGGCCCGCGCGCGTCGCGCGCTCGCGCGAGAGCATCGTAGGCGGCCCACAGCGGCTTCAACGCGCGCTCCATGAGCGGCTTGGCTTTGTCGCTCGGGCGCCCGTCGATGGCCGCCTGCGCCTCCTGGTAGCTGAGCTTGGCGGCCGAGCGCATCATGGCGCGCGAGGAACGTGTGGCTGCGCTTGTGGCCTGACTGATCGAAGACGATGCGCACCGCGAGGCACGGCCGGTCCTCGCCTTCGCGCAGCGAGCAGAGGTCGTTCGAGATCTTCTCGGGCAGCATCGGCACGACGCGGTCGGGGAAGTAGACCGAGTTCGCGCGCAGCATGCGCTTCCTTGTCGAGCCGCGTTCCGGGCCGCACGTAGTGCGCCACGTCGGCGATGGCGACGATCACGATATGCCCGCCCTTGTTGCGCGGATCCGTGTCCGGCTCGGCGATAGACGGCGTCGTCGTGATCGCGCGCGTCTATGGGGTCGATGGTGACGAGCGGCGTGTCGCGAAGATCGGTTCGCCCCGAAGCGGACGGCGGCTCGAGCGTCTCGGACTTCGGCAAGAACGCTCGCCGGAAAATCGTCCGGTATGCCGTGCGCGTGCACCGCGATGAGGCTGATCTTGCGCTCGTCCTGCGGGTTGCCGAGCGCTTCGAGCACGCGCGCCTGCGAGACGGCATTGCGGCCTCGGGCCACGAGATCGAAGCGCACGAGATCGCCGTCTTTGGCATCGCCTTCGTCGCCCTTCTCGATCCGCCACGAGCGCGAGCTCGCGCCGGTCGACGGGCTCGATCGTGCCGCCGCGCGCGCTCTTGCGGAAGATGCCGAGGAGCCGCCGCTTGTCGCGCGGCAGAACCTTGATCGGCTCGGCTTCGTAGCGCGCGCCTTCGACGTCGGGCTCTTCCGAGCCGGCTGATGCGCGCCAGCACGCGGTCGCCGACGCCGATCTTCGCCGACGTCCTCGGCCGCGCGGCGCAGATGCGTGAGCACGAGCACGGTCGGCCGCTCGCCGTCGTCGCTGTCCCAGGCCACGGGCTTGGCGATGAGATCGCCGTCGGCATCGCGCCCCGTGATCTCGAGCACGGTCACGGCGGGCAGGTGGCCTTTCTCTCTCAGATCCTTGCGGTTGCCGGCGAGCGTGCCGTCCTCGGCCATCTCGGCGAGCATGCGCTTCAGCGCGATGCGCGCGCCGCCCTTGATGCCGAAGGCCCGCGCGATCTCGCGCTTCCCCGCTTTATGCAGGAGCGGAGCGGATGAAGGACAGAATTTCCTCGCGCGTGGGCAGCCCGTCCTTCGCAGCGGGACCGGATTGCTTGGCTTTTCGGACCACGGGGGTGCTCGCCTCAGCTCTCGGCTTCGGCCTTTGCCGCGCTCTTCTTGGGTTTTGCGGCCTTCTTGGCGGGCGGCTTCTTTGCCGGCTTTGCTTTTGCGGCGGGCTTCTCGGCCCCGGCGTCATCGCCGCCGTTCTTCGCTTTCGCGGCTTTCGCCTTGCCGGCCCTCTTGGAAACCTTGCCGCCGCCCTTGGCGATGCGCTCGGCAAGAAGCCGCACGGCCTCGTCGACAGAGAGCGTCGCGGGGTCGGTGCCTTTCGGCACCGTGGCGTTGACCTTGTTGTGGCTCACGTAGGGCCCGTACTTGCCGTCGAGAACCTCGATCTTGCCGCCCTCGACGGGATGCTCGCCGAGGTCCTTGAGAACCGTCTTCTGCCGCGCGCGCCCGAAGCGGCCGCCCTTGCCCGCCTTCTTCTCGGCGATGAGCGTAACCGCGCGGTTCAAGCCGATCGTGAACACATCCTCGATGCTATCGACGTTGGCATACGTGCCGTCGTGCTGCACGAACGGACCGAAGCGCCCGAGGCCGGCCATGATCGGCGTTCCGGTCTCCGGGTCCAATCCCACCTCTCGCGGCAATGAGAGAAGCTGCAGCGCCTTGTCGAGATCGATGGTCGCGGCGTCGATGCCCTTGGGGATCGAGGAGCGCTTTGGCTTCTCGTCGCCGTTGGCTTCGCCGAGCTGGAGATAGGGACCGAAGCGGCCCGATTTGAGCACCACCGCGAGCCCCGTGTCGGGATCGAAGCCGAGCTCCCGATCGCCGCCCGTGCCGCCGCTCTGGTCCGCGAGCTGGCGCGTGAAGTTGCAGTCCGGGTAGTTGCCGCAGCCGATGAAGGCGCCGTACTTGCCGGAGATCTTGAGCGAGAGGCGCCCCACGCCGCACTTGGGGCAGAGCCGGGGATCGGAGCCGTCGCCCTTGTCGGGGAAGACGTGCGGCCCGAGCATCTCGTTCAACGCTTCGAGCACCTCGCCGACGCGCAGGTCCTTGATGCTCTGTCCACGGCCGCCGTGAAATCCCGCCAGAAATCGCGCAGCACGTCTTTCCACTCGAGCTTGGCGTCCGAGATGAGGTCGAGCTTTTCCTCGAGGTCGGCCGTGAAATCGTATTCCACGTAGCGCTTGAAGAAGCTCTCGAGGAAGGCGATGACGAGCCGTCCTTTGTCCTCGGGCACGAGGCGCTTCTTGTCGGTCTTGACGTAGTCGCGCTCCTGCAGCACGGCGAGCGTCGAGGCATAGGTCGACGGCCGGCCGATGCCGAGCTCCTCCATGCGCTTGACGAGCGTCGCCTCGGAGAACCGCGGCGGCGGCTGCGTGAAGTGCTGCTCGGCCTCGATGCTCTTGTCCGTGACGCGGTCGCCCTCGTTGAGGGCCGGAAGCCTGCGGCTCTCGTCGTCGTCCTCGGCGTGGTCCTCCTTGCCCTTCTCGACGAGGCGCACGCGGTCGTCGCGGCCCTCCTCGTAGACCTTGAGGAAGCCGTCGAACTGCACCACCGAGCCCGTGGCGCGCAGCGTATAGGCCTTGCCGTCCCGCCCCTTGACCTCGATGTCGGCGGTCGTCTGCTCGAGCTCGGCCGAGGCCATCTGGCTCGCCACGGCGCGCTTCCAGACGAGCTCGTAGAGCCGCGCCTGATCCCGATCGAGATAGCGCGCCACATCGGCGGGCCGCCGCGTGACGTCGGTCGGCCGGATCGCCTCGTGCGCCTCCTGGGCGTTCTTCGCCTTCGTCTTGTACTCGCGGATGAAGGGCGCGACGTATTTCTGCGAATACTCGCGCGCGATCATGCCGCGAATGGCATTCACCGCCTCGGGCACGATCGTCACGCCGTCCGTTCGCATGTAGGTAATGAGACCCACCGTCTCGCCGCCGATGTCGACGCCCTCATAGAGGCGCTGGGCGAGCTGCATCGTCTGCTTGGCGGAGAAGCCGAGCTTGCGCGACGCGTCCATCTGCAACGTCGACGTGGCGAAAGGCGCATACGGGTTGCGCTTCACCGCCTTCTTCTCGACGCGCGTGACGCGGAACTCGCCCTTCTCGATGGCGGCCATGATGGCGTGCGCGCTCGTGCCGTCCTTGATGTCGAGCTTCTTCAGTGCCGTGCCCGCGACGGCGTAAAGGCGCGCCGGAAACTCCTCGCCCTTCGCAGTCGCGAGAACCGCCTCGATGCTCCAGTATTCGTCGGTGCGGAACGCCTCGATCTCCGCCTCGCGGTCGCAGATGAGCCTGAGCGCAACCGACTGCACGCGCCCCGCCGAGCGTGCGCCCGGCAGCTTCCGCCACAGCACGGGCGAGAGCGTGAAGCCGACGAGATAGTCGAGCGCGCGCCGCGCGAGGTAGGCCGAGACGAGCGGCTCGTCGATCTCGCGGGGCTCGGCGAGCGCGGCCTTGATCGCGTCCTTCGTCACGGCATTGAACGCGACGCGCTCGATCTTCACGTCCTTTTTGAGCGCCTTTTTCTGGTTGAGGATCTCGAGAATGTGCCAGGAGATGGCCTCGCCCTCGCGATCGGGGTCGGTGGCGAGAATGAGCTTGTCGGCGCCTTTTACGGCGTCCGCGATCTCGCGCATGATCTTCTGGGACTTGCCGTCGACGTCCCAGTGCATCTGGAAATCGTTGTCCGGCTCGACCGATCCGTCCTTGGACGGCAGGTCGCGCACGTGCCCGAAGGACGCGATGACCTTGTAGCCGCCGCCCAGGTACTTGTTGATGGTCTTGGCCTTGGCGGCCGATTCCACGATGACGACGTTCATCTCGAGCTTTCTGGCTTTGAATGTTCCGGCGTCACTGGCTCCGGGGCCGCCTCGTTCGCCCCAATGAAGGTCCTCCCAGGAACCCGCTTGAGGCGCGGGAACATGGGAGATGTAATGGCCGCTGTCAAACCGGGGCCGTGTCAGCGCACTAAAAACACTAAGTTTGCCAGAGACTTAAATGTAGGGCTCGCCCCAGACATAACAAGAGAGCGGCCTCGGGGCCGCTCTCCAAGGGGCGTGTGATTCCCCTGAACGAGTCAATCCTCAGTTGCCGATCGCCGCCTTGATGTCGTTCGCGGTCGTCGCGGCTTCGGCGAACTTCTGCGCTTCGCACTGCCCCTCCATCTTGGTCGAGCAGCTCCTCGACCTTCGCCAGCTTGTCGTCGCCGAGCTTCTTGTCCTCGGCCGATTTGGCGAGGTCGATGGCGTTCTTGAAGCAGTCATCCGCGGTCTTCGGCGCATCCTGCGCTTGCGCCCCGACGCTGAGCCCGGCGGCAAGCGCCGCGGCAACCATGAGACGTTTCAGCATTGCATGATCATCCTTTTATTGCTCCCGGCGCGGGACCGTCCGCCGGCCCGCCGCATCAGGACCGTGCGTCGGAGGCGGGCTGCCCGCAGCCTGTGCAACTCAATCGGCGGAGAATGTGGCCCTACGACGACACGTGCCGCGCGATTGCCGCACTCTCCCGCAGCCGGAGGATCACGCCGATCCGAGCGCCAGCCGGTCGGCGAGCAGGCTCGTGACGGCCCGCCTCGAGCTCGTCGAAATGGTCGATCACGACGTCGGCGTCGAGCGCGCCGGCCGGCACGTCGCAATATCCGAACGAGCAGGCGATGACAGGCACGCGCGCCGCCTTTGCGGTCGCGACGTCGACCGTCGTGTCGCCGATCATGATGGCACGCTGCGGCTCGCCGCCCGCGAGGCGGACCGCGCCCGTCAGGTGGCCGGGATCGGGTTTCGAGACCGGGAAACGTGTCGCGTCCGGCCAGCGCCGCGAAGAAATGGTCGATCTCGAGCACCTTGAGCAGCGTCCGCGAGAGGTCCTCGCGCTTGTTCGTGCACACCGCGAGACGCGCCCCGGCATCGCGGAATTTCACGAGCGCGCCGACCGCACCCGCGAACGGCCGGCTCTCGACCGCGATGTTTGCCTCGTAATAGACGAGGAAGCGTTCCAAGAGCCGTTCGACATCGGCATCCGCCAGCGTCGTGCCGGATTGCCTGAGCCCCTCGACGATCATGTGCCGGGCGCCGCGCCCGATGTGCGGTCTGATGACGCCGTCCGCGACGGGACCGAGGCCGAGGTCGGCGAGCGCATGGTTGGTCGCGGCAATCAGGTCCGGGGCGGTGTCGACAAGCGTGCCGTCGAGATCGAAGACGAGAGTGAGTTCGCGCATGAGGCCTCTGAGAAGCTGGCTCAGGACGTTAATCTTGCGGCGCGCCCGTGTCATGCAATTGATCTCGTGCGGCTTGAAAGCGCGGCCCCGGGAGCCTAGGAAAGCCCCATGGACAGAGAAGTCACACGCGCAGATCAAGGCGCGAGCAAAGCGGCCCCCGGGCTGCAGGATGGGCGGGCTGTGAATGAGCGCGGATGACTGGAAGCGCATGGCGGCCGAGCGGGCGCTGAGCTTTGTCACGCCCAGAATGCGGCTTGGCCTCGGTACGGGCTCCACCGCCACGAAATTCGTCGAGTGTCTCGCGGCGAAGGTGAAGCAAGGTCTCGAGGTGGTCTGCGTGCCGACATCCGAGACCACGCGCATGCAGGCCCACGCGGCGGGCATCCCGCTTGCGACCCTCGACGAGGTTCCCTTTCTCGATCTCACCGTCGACGGCGCTGACGAGCTCGACGGCGCTTTGCGCCTCATCAAGGGCGGCGGCGGCGCGCTCTTGCGCGAGAAGATCGTCGCCACGGCCTCCGAGCGCATGGTCGTCATCGCCGATACGTCGAAGCGCGTCGAGGCGCTGGGCGCATTTCCGCTTCCCGTCGAGGTGGTTCGGTTCGGGCTCACGGCCACACGCAACATGATCGAGATGCTGGCGGCCGATGCCGGCTGCCGCGGCGACATAAAACTGCGATTGGGGTTCGACAGGCAGCCCTTCGTCACCGACGGCGGCAACTACATCTTCGATTGCGCCTTCGGACGCATCGACGATCCCGAGGCGCTCGACGAAGCCTTGAAATTCATCCCCGGCGTGGTCGAGAACGGCCTTTTCCTCGGCATTGCTGACGCCGCGGTCATTGCCGGCCCCGATGGCGTGATCGTGCTGGAGCCGGACGACGATAGGCCGGCGGATTTCGCATGACGGCCCACGACTACGATCTCTTCGTGATCGGTGGAGGGTCGGGCGGTGTGCGCGCGGCGCGCATCGCGGCCGGCTATGGTGCTCGCGTCGCGCTCGCCGAGGAGTATCGCTTAGGCGGCACGTGCGTGATCCGGGGCTGCGTGCCGAAGAAGCTCCTCGTCTATGCCAGCCGTTTTCGCGACGAGTTCGAGGATGCCGCGGGCTTCGGCTGGACCGTGGGCGAGCCCACATTCGACTGGCCGTCGCTCATCCGCGCCAAGGATCAAGAGATCGCGCGTCTCGAAGGTCTCTACGAAACCAATCTCCTGGCAAGGAACGTGAAGATCTATAAGTCCCGCGCCGTGCTCGAGGGACCCAATGCCGTAACCTTAGCGGACGGCACGCGCGTCACCGCGCGCGTCATCTTGATTGCGACCGGCGGCGCACCGAACATCGACCCGAAGCTCCCCGGACGGGAGCACGTCATCACCTCGAACGAGGCGTTCCATCTCGCCGAGCTTCCGAAGCGCATCGTCGTGGCTGGCGGCGGCTACATCGCGGTGGAGTTCGCGTGCATCTTTGCTGGGATGGGTGCCGAAACAACTCTGATCTACCGCGGCGGCAAAGGTCTTGCGCGGTTTCGACGAGGATCTGCGCGACGGTCTCATGGAGGCGCTCGCAAAGCGTGGCATCCGCCTCGTGATGAACGACGTCTTCGCGCGCATCGAGAAGACCGCGCAGGGCCTGAAAGGCATTTGCCGGAGCGGCACTGAGCTTGAGGCGGACCGGATCATGTTCGCCATCGGCCGCTCGCCGAATACCGCCGGGCTCGGGCTCGAGAAGGCCGGCGTGAAGACCGGAGCGCAAGGCGAGATCCTCGTCGATTCCCATTCGCAATCGAGCGTGTCGGGCATCTACGCCGTGGGCGACGTGACCGACCGCTTCAATCTCACGCCGGTGGCGATCCGCGATGGGCACGTGTTCGCCGACACGATATTCGGCGGCAAACCCTCAACGGTCGATCTCGACCTGATTCCAACGGCCGTTTTCTCCACGCCGGAGATCGGGACCGTCGGCCTCTCCGAGCACGACGCGTTGGCGCACTTGACGAACATCGACATCTACAAGGCCCGCTTCCGTTCCATGCGGAACACGCTCTCGGGACGCGACGAGCGCATGCTGATGAAGCTCGTGGTCGAGGCCGCGACCGATCGCGTCGTGGGCTGCCACATCCTGGGTGAGCACGCGGCCGAGATCGTGCAGATGGCGGCCATCGCCATGCGCATGGGCGCAACCAAGGCCGACTTCGACGCCACCATGGCGCTGCATCCGACAGCCGCCGAAGAGCTGGTCACGATGCGCGAGAAGTGGTTGGCGCCGGCCGAAGCGGCGGGATGACAAGGCAATTGAAGGAACGACGATGGATCGCCTGAAAGGCAAGACCGCTGTGGTGACGGGCGCGGGCGCGGGCATCGGCCTCGCGACGGCGCGGCTGTTCGCGGCAGAGGGCGCACACGTCTATGTGACCGACGTGAACAGCGAGAGCGCGACTGAGGCCACCGCGGCGTTGAAGGCGGCCGGTCTCGGCGCGACGGCCATGACGGTCGACGTCTCGCGCGGCCAGGACGTGACGGCGTTGTTCCGCGCGATCGAGCTGGCGCACGGAAAAATCGACGTGCTCGTCAACAACGCCGGCCTCAACGTGCGCGCCGACTTCCGCCATCTCTCCGATGCCGACTGGGTCAAGATCCGGGAAGTGAACCTCGATGGCGTCGTGCGCATCGCCCGCGACGGCTTCCCGCTTTTGAAGGCCTCGGGCGCGGGCTCGCTGATCAACGTCGCCTCGATCATGGGGCACAGGGGGCTGCGCCAGCTTGCGGGCTACTCGGCGACCAAGGGCGCCGTCTCCGCTCTGACGCGTGCGCTCGCCGTCGAGTACGCGCCCTACAACATCCGCGTCAATGCGCTGGCGCCCGGCTTCATCGAGACCGCGCTCACCGAGCGCGTCCTGAAGAATCCCGCCATCAACAAGGCGCTGATCGACCAGACGCCGCTGCGCCGCTTCGGCACGTCCGAGGACATCGCCCGCGCTGCGCTGTTCTTGGCGTCCGACGATGCGGCCTTCGTCACCGGAGCGGAGCTCGCCGTCGACGGCGGCATGTCGGCCGGTCTTTAGACCCCTGCAAAGCCCAACGCGCCGCACGAGACCGGTTGCCCGGCTCGCACGGCGCTCAAAAAGGGGCATGAAAGCTTGAACGGCTTCCGATCAGGCGTGGCTCGCGACGGCGCGGCCGAGCACCTTGAGGCGCGACTCGGACGCTAGGCGCAAGTGCTTCAGCGGGCGCCGCAGCGCCTTGATCGACACCAGCATCTCCTCGGCGCACTCGAGCACGAGATCGGAGCCTGGCGATTTGCGGATGGATGACTTCTTCAGCGGTCTGACGCGGAACGGTGGAAGAGGACGCAACATGACAAACCCCCGTCGTTGAACAAGTGACCATTCCCCCTGGTAGGCTCCAGGGTGGTTTGAAGTTCGAGCAATCCATATGCCAAGGCGATGACGGCGTAACGAAGGCACGGGGCTCGGGACTTTTGCCTGCCTCGGCATCGTGACTGCCGCTCGCCCGCGCCGACGCTTGCACGGAGTTGCGGAGCGGCTGCCCAGCCATTCGACAGAGCGCGGCCTGGTCCCCTGTCCGCCCGCATAAGACATTTCTCCAGCGGCACCTATATCTTGGCTGTCCCGGGGCCTTGTCTCGCCCGGAGCGCCGTGCAGTATGAAGCCAAAGTTCAGCGGCCGGACCAACAGGTTACCGGACCGCGCAAGGGAGCCGAGAACGCCATGCGCTACGGAGACGAGGATCGCGAGAGCAAGAACGTCGAGGATCGCCGCAGCGAGGACGGCGGCGGCTTTGGGTTCCCGATGGGCCGGGGACGCGGCATCCAGATCCCGATCGGCGGCCGCGGCGGCCTAAGCCTCACGACGCTCCTGATCATCGGCGGCATCATGCTCCTGTTCGGCATCAACCCGCTCGAGGTCTTGCTCGGCCCGCAAGGCGGAGGCGGCGGATTCCAGGTCCCGCAATTGCCCAAAATGGATCAAGGCGCCCCGCGCCGCACCGCCGAGCGTGCTCCCGACATTCCCGGTCTTCCGGGAAGCAACGGCGGCGGCGCGCGTGTGCCTCAGGCCGAGGACCCGATGAAGGTATTCATCTCCAAGGTCCTTGCCGACACCGAGGACGTCTGGCAGCGCGTCTTCCAAGGCATTGGCAAACGCTATGAGGACCCCCAGCTCGTCCTCTTCCGCGGCGGCACGCGCACCGCGTGCGGCATCGGTCAGTCGGCGATGGGGCCCTTCTACTGCCCGATCGACGAGAAGGTCTATGTCGATCTTTCCTTCTATGACGAGCTGAAGCGGCGCTTCAACGCGCCGGGAGACTTCGCGCAGGCCTACGTCATCGCCCATGAGGTCGGCCATCACGTCCAGAAGCAGCTCGGCATCGCCGACAAGGTGCAGGAGCTCAAGGAGAGCATGAACGAGCGCGAGGCCAACGCGCTCCAGGTCATGATGGAGCTGCAGGCGGATTGTCTCGCCGGCGTCTGGGCGAACCTCAACGATCAGGTCAAGAAGCGCCTCGAGAGCGGCGACATCGAAGAGGCCTTGAACGCGGCGACCCAGATCGGCGACGACATGATCCAGAAGCGACAGCAGGGCTACGTCGTCCCCGACGCGTTCACGCACGGCTCGGCCGCCCAACGCGTGCGCTGGTTCAAGCGCGGCTTCCAGTCGGGTGAGATGCAGAGCCTGCGACACGTTCAACGCGGACAGTCTCTGAACGTCGCGTCTCCAAAAAACGATCGGGCACCGGCTCGTGACCGGTGCCCGCTTCGCTGCGCCCTCGCTACCCCCGTAGTGAGTGCACCCCCGCAAACCTGACAAATTTAAAATGCGTTGCCCGCGTAATCCCCGACCTTGCACGGCGTACCCTTGAGAGTGAGCTCTTTGCAGAGCCGCTTGGCCTCGCCGGCGCTGGCGACCGGACCCACGACGAGGTCGTAGGCGCCCGCCGCAGGATCCGCGCCCGCGACGTAGCGCGGCTGGAACGGACCCGAGGCTGCCACTATGCGATGATCGCGAGCGTGCTCCACTGCGTGCGGAGCGCGTCCACCGAAGGTCCTGTCCCGATCTGGAGGCCGTACGTCTTGGCCGGTGTGACGACCGCGGGCCCGAACGTTACCGGAGGCGGCGCGCCGCCATCGTTGACACTTCCGGTCACGAGCCCGATCTCGGGGACATCGTCGGCCGGCCGCGGAGCTGGCTTCTTCGCTGCCGTCTTGGCGTGCTGCTGGCGGCGGCGTCTTGCTTGCCGCGGCCGGTATGTCGTCCGTGCCGGTGAGCGAAGCATTGGCCCGCGCTCCTCCTTGCCAGCCTGCGGCAGCCGGTCTGACGGCTTGGTGGCTTGTTGGCGCTCGGCGCGCTTGTCCGCCAACGCGCGCGCCACGCGCAGACGTCCCAGTAGGCGCGGCTTCCGAAGCCTTTGCCGCCTCTTGCGGCCGCGCCTCGAGCGCTGCGATGCGGCTCATGAGCTCGCGATCGCGGCCGGCTTGGCTGGCGAGCGCATCCTTGAGCTCATCGATGTCCGACGCGCGCTTGCTGAATGCCCTCGCGCAGGAAGGGGACCTCGGCCGCCGCCGCGGCGATGGCGCGCATTTCCTCATCCGGCACGCCGGGCGATCCGCCCATGAACTTGGACACGGAGCCAGGTTGCGTGAAGAAAATCACGAGGTAGGCGAGCGACAGGCTTGCGAGCAACGTCCAGATCATGACATAGGGCGTAAAAGTGCGGCGTTGCGAGCTGCAGCAGGCTATGCTTATCCGTCATGTCTCGTGTCCAATACGCGCTGGATCGGGAAGGAGTTAGCCAGACCGGTGGCCCCTGACCATTGACACGGTCACGGACTCACCAACGCTTCTGCGAACTTGGTGTCAGAGTCCCTCCCATGGGTCAACGCGGCCGCTCTGCATCTGTGGACGACCTGGGGATAGAACGACAGCCTACGGATGAAAGCCGCCCGGCAACGGCTTGAACCACGGTCTTGTTGCAACGCCACGCATGAGCGATAAGGGATTTGCGCAATCGCATTCGGTCGAGCTCATCTGCCGCCGAATCTTGTCCTGACGGACACACTCGCCATGAGGCTAAAGGCTAAATGAACCGCCGCCCGCTCCTCGTCATCGTCCTCGCCGCCGGCAAGGGCACGCGCATGCGCTCGGCAATCGCCCAAGGTGCTGCACAAGATTGCCGGGCGGTCCATGCTGAGCCATGTGCTTGCGTCTCGAGCTCCGCCATCAAGAGCGAACGAATCGCGGTCGTCGTCGGCCCCGGCATGGAAGACGTGCGTGGTAGAGACCCGGAAGGCGGCGCCCGGCGCTGAGATCTTCGTGCAGGAGAGCCAGCGCGGCACCGCCGACGCGGTGCTTGCCGCACGCAAGGCGATCGCGGCCCACAAGGGCGACGTCCTGTTCTCTACGCCGACACGCCGCTCCTTGAGACGCGAACGTCTCGAGCGCCTTCTCGGCGCGCTCGATGGCGGCGCCGATATGGCTGTCATCGGCTTCGAATCTGAGAACCCGAGGGCTTACGGCCGCCTGCTCTTGGCCCCGGACGGGACGCTCGTCGCCATTCGCGAGGCGAAGGACGCAAGCGAGGCCGAGCTGCGGACAAGGCTCTGCAACTCGGGCGTCATGGCATTCCGACTCGCCGATCTTGAATCCGTGCTCGCCTCGATCGGCAACGACAATGCCAAGCGCGAATTCTATCTGACGGACGCGGTCGAGATCGTCCGCAAACGCGGCGGCAAAGCGGCCGCAGTGACCTGCTCGGAGGAGGAGGTCCTGGGCATCAACGCCCGCGATGGGCTCGCCGTGGCTGAGGCGATCTGGCAGCGGCGCGCGCGCGCGCGCGTCATGGCCGACGGCGCAACCCTGATCGCGCCGGAGACGGTTTGGCTGTCCTGGGACACCGTAATCGGCCGCGACGTCATGATCGAGCCCAACGTCTATCTTCGGACCGGGAGTGACCGTCGAGGACAGCGTGATCATCCACGCCTTTTCCCATCTCGAGAGTGCCCGCCTTCGATCGGGAAGCGAGCTTGGCCCCTTTGCACGTCTGCGCCCTGGCGCCGATGTGGGCCCGAATGCCAAGGTCGGGAACTTCGTCGAGATCAAGAACAGCCGCCTCGAGGAGGGAGCCAAGGCAAACCACCTCTCCTACATCGGCGATGGGCAGGTTGGTGCTCACGCCAACATTGGCGCCGGGACGATCTTCTGCAACTACGACGGGTTCATGAAGCACAAGACGGAGATCGGCGCCGGGGCATTCGTCGGCTCGAACTCGGCGCTCGTGGCGCCCGTCAAGATCGGCGCCGGCGCCTACATCGGCTCGGGCAGCGTGATCACCAGGGACGTCGAGCCTGACGCGTTGGCGCTCGAGAGAAGTGCGCAAGAGGAGCGGCCGCAGTGGGCGGCCAAGTTCCGCGCACTGATGGCCAAGCGCAAGGCGAAGGGCGGCTAGTATGAGGATCCAGAGATTCGCCGTTACTCGCGGCTCGAGTCCGTTCTCGTGCAACGCCGGAAATTAATCGTCGACCTGGTGTGGCCGTTAGGAAGTGACATACGGTGTGATTTGAAATCTTGCGCCATTCTCCCGTACGCAATGTGAGGCGCTCGACCAAAGGAAATAAGCTGATGTGCGGGATCGTCGGAATACTTGGCTCGAAGGCCGTGGCGACCGACCTCGTCGACGCGCTTCGCCGTCTCGAATATCGCGGCTACGATTCGGCTGGGATCGCGACCGTCGAGAACGGTCACCTCGCGCGCCGGCGCGCCGAGGGCAAGCTCAGAAATCTCGAGAACCGTCTTCTGCGGGAGCCGCTCGAGGGGCGCACCGGCATTGGCCACACGCGCTGGGCCACCCACGGTGGCCCGACCGAGCGCAACGCGCACCCCCACATGAGCGCCAACGTCTCGGTCGTCCACAACGGCATCATCGAGAACTACCGCGAGCTCAAGGCGGAGCTTTCCGCTCGCGGCCACAAGTTCGAGACCGACACCGATACTGAGGCCGTGGTCCATCTCATCACCGACGAGATGAAGAAGGGTCTGTCCCCGGTCGATGCGGTGCGCGCGTCGCTCGAACAAGCTCCAGGGCGCGTTCGCGCTGGGCATCATCTTCGCCGGCGAGGACGATCTCATGATCGCGGCGCGGCAGGGTAGCCCGCTCGCCATCGGCCACGGCAAGGGCGAGATGTACCTTGGCAGCGATGCCATTGCGCTCGCGCCGTTCACCGACAAGATCACCTATCTCGAGGAAGGCGATTGGGCGGTGATGCGCCGCTCGGGCCTCGACATCTTCGATCGTGCCGGCGCCCGCGTGACGCGGCCCCACATCAAATCGGTGGCAAGCTCGCTCCTCGTCGACAAGGGCAACCATCGCCACTTCATGGCCAAGGAGATCCACGAGCAGCCCGACGTCATCAGCCACACGCTCGCCAACTATCTTGACATGGGCGCCGGCCGCGTCGCGTTTCCCGATCTCGGCGTCGACCTCGCCAAGATCTCGCGCATCACGATCTCGGCCTGCGGCACCGCCTACTACGCGGGCCTCGTCGGCAAATACTGGATCGAGCGCTATGCGCGCGTCCCCGTCGAGATCGATATCGCCTCCGAGTTTCGCTATCGCGAGGCCCCGCTCGTCGCCGGGCGGCCTCGCCCTCTTCGTCTCCCAGTCGGGCGAGACCGCCGATACGCTGGCGACGCTGCGCTACTGCAAGGACCATGGCCAGCGCATCGCCTCGATCGTCAACGTCCGCACGTCGACGATCGCCCGCGAGTCCGACGCGGTCCTGCCGACGCTCGCCGGCCCCGAGATCGGCGTCGCGTCCACCAAGGCCTTCACCTGCCAGCTCGCCGTGCTCGCCTGTCTCGCCATCGCGGTCGGGCCGCGCCCGCGGCGCGATCTCTGAGGCGAAGGAGCGCGAGCTGGTCAAGGCGCTGACCGAGGTGCCGCGTCTCATCTCGACCATGTTGCGCAACGAGGAGCAGTTCGAGCACCTCGCTCAGTCGCTGTCCAAGGCGCGCGACGTGCTCTATCTCGGCCGTGGCATCAACTACCCGATCGCGCTCGAAGGCGCGCTCAAGCTCAAGGAGATCTCCTACATCCACGCCGAGGGCTATGCCGCGGGCGAGCTGAAGCACGGGCCGATCGCGCTCATCGACGAGAACGTGCCCGTGATCGTCGTCGCACCCGACGACGATCTCCTCGACAAGACGATTTCCAACGTCCAGGAGGTGGCGGCGCGCGGCGGGCAGATCATCCTCATCTCGAGCGCGGATGCGGAGCGTGCCGGCTGCAAGATCGTCGACCCACATCAAGACGCCCAAGGCGCATGCATTTACCAATCCGCTCATCAACGCCGTGCCGATCCAGCTCATCGCCTACCACACGGCCGTCTTCATGGGGACCGACGTCGATCAGCCCCGCAATCTCGCCAAGTCCGTGACCGTGGAATGAGGGGAAAAGCGTCTACTGAGCTTTGCCCCGGAATTGCCTCGACGCCCTGCTTGAAATAGGCTCCGAATCTGCCCAGTGCGGCGTCCTTGGGGGGGAAAGCAGGATTGAACCGGATGGGTAACGCGAACCAGACACTCGCTTGGTTGGCGCTCTCGGCGGTCGCTGCCGGGTTGCCGATCGCCGCCGTCGCGGCCGAGAAGCCCGCTCCAGCGCCGCCCAAGCAGGCCGCCAACGCCCCGGACGCGCAGGGAAATCCGGACGCTCAAGGCCAAGAGGGCGCCCCCGCCGCCAAGAAGAAGGACCCTGCCGCCGCCGAGCGGTCGTACGCCGCCGGCGTCAAGGCCTTCGAGGCCGGCAAGATGGCGGAGGCCGTCCAATCCTTGTCGGCTGCCCTTGCCAACGGCGGTCTGCCCGCCCCGCAAATGGCCAAAGCGCTCTATTATCGCGGCGCCGCCTACCGCAAGCAGGAGAAGCCCGCCCAGGCGATCTCTGATCTGACGACCGCCGTCTGGCTCAAGGGCGGTCTGTCCGACGCCGACAAGGCCCAGGCGATCGAGCAGCGGCAGATGGCCTACCGTGAGGCCGGCCTCGGCGATACGGCGCCCCCGATCGGCACCGCGCCGCTCGATGCGCCTGCCTCGCCCGCCGCCAAGCCGGTCGGCCAATACGACGGTCGCCGCCGCCCCGGCCCCGTCGTCGTTCTGGAGCAACGCTCTTCCCGTCGGGCGCGTCGCAGCAAGTCCGCACCGCCGGCGGCACCTCAGGCGACACCCGCGGCGGCACCCTCCGCGGCGCCGCTCCGCCCAGCCGCCGAGACGCCCGCCTGGCAGACGAATACGCCGCAGCAACAGGCCTCAGCCGAGCCACCGCCGGTCGCCTCCCGCCGCGCCTGCTCCGGTCGCCTCCTATCACCGAGCCTCTATCGGCGCAGGTCTCTTCCTCGTTCGCGACGGCTGCGACGCCGCCTTCCACACCTGTCGCGCCCGCTCCCGGCTTGGCCCAGACCGCAAGCGTCGAAACGCCCTCCGCTGCGCCGAGTGCCGTTCCCGGAGCGAGCGCTCCGGCCGCGCAAAGCTCGAATCCGTTTGCCGGCGTAGACAAGGCCGTGACCGGCTTCTTCGACAACATGTTCAGCTCGGGGCCGTCGGCGACGCCGCCCGCCACGCCGTCGTCTCCCGTCGCCACGAGCGCGACGGCAACGCCGCCGACGACCGCCACCTCCTCCTCACCGCCGCAATGGCAGGACGCGACGATCGTTGCCTCCGCTGAGCCCGCGAAAGCGCACTGCCAGCCGAGACTGCCCTGCCTTGGGCGACGCAGAGTGTGGCCGCGCCGTCACCGCCTGTTGCGCCTCCCCCGGTGATCGTCGCCAAGACGCCCGCGGCGGCGCCGCCTGTCGCTCCGCCGCCGGTCGCTCGTCGCTCCGCCACCGGTCGCCTGTTGCTCCGCCGCCGGTTGCCGTCGAGCCGCCCCCAGTTGTGGCGGCAGCACCCAAGGCTGCCCCCTCCGGCACCGGCTCCCCCTGTGCCAGTGACGGCCTCCGCCCCCAGCGGCAAGTATCGCCTGCAGGTTGCCGCCGTGCGCTCGCGCGACGAGGCCGAGCGGCTCGCTTCGAGCGTGATGAAGCATCAGGCGCTGACGGGCGGCGCCGTGCAGCCCGAGATCGACGAGGCCGTGCTCGGCAGCATGGGCACGTTCTACCGCGTGCGGCTCGGTCCCTACGCCGACGCCGCCGAGCCGGGCCAGCTCTGCAAAAGTCTGCGGCCCCAGGGCTTCGATTGCCTCGTCGTGACGCAGTAGGAAGCCCGGAAGCCCTCAATGGCAAGGTGTTGACGGGGCAGCGCCGCGGCCGCACGATACCGCCGCATGAACGAGTCGACGCCTGACAAAGGATCGGTCGATCGGAACGGCGGTCCTCCAGACAACGGTATTGGCCTTTCGGCCGGCCTGCAGCGGCTAGCGACGGATGACGCCGCGGTGCCGCACCGCTTCGGCGCGCGCCTACGCAACTACTTCCTGACCGGCCTCATCATCGTCGGCCCGGTCACGATCACGATCTACATCATCTGGTGGTTCATCAACGTCACGGACGCGTGGCTGAAGCCGTTCGTGCCGACCATCTATCTGCCGGAGACCTACCTGCCGTTTCCGGTTCCGGGCATCGGCCTCCTGTTCGGCATCATGATCCTCACGCTCATCGGCGCGCTGACCGCCAACCTGCTGGGGCGCTCCTTCATCTCCTTCGGCGAGATGATGCTCGATCGCATGCCGATCGTGCGCAACGTCTACCGCGCCTTGAAGCAGATCTTCGAATCCGTCGTCTCGACCGCCGGCACCCAGCAGGGCTTCCAGAAGGTCGGCCTGATCGAGTTTCCGTCGAAGGGCCTCTGGTCGCTGGTGTTCGTGACCGGCGAGACCAAGGGCGAGATCAGTCTCACCAAGCCCGGCGGCGAGACGGACCTGGTCACCGTCTTCATGCCGACCGGCATCGTGCCGCCGACGGGCTTCATCTGCTTCGTGCCGCGGAAGGACGTGACCTTCCTCAAGATGAGCTCCGAGGACGCGGCCAAGATCGTGATTTCCGCCGGCATGGTCGTGCCCGACTATCAGGCCCGCCTGCGCCAGCTCGCCGAGAAGGCGCGCGTCGAAGCCGCGAAGCTGACGGCCGAAGGCGCGTGCAGCCATCGCGAAGAGCTACGGCAGGCCGCCGACGTCGGCGTCGCGCTGCAAAAACCGTCACGGCGCCTTCCGGGCGCGGCGGCGGAGATGGTGGCGGCAACGATCAGGCGGCGCGGAAGAGGCGCACGGCCTCGTCGCATTCGAAAAGATAGAGCAGCCGCCGCAGCGCCTCTCCGCGCGGGCTCGTCAGCGCCGGATCGCTTGCAAGCGTTAGGCGCGCGTCGTCGCGCGCCGCCGCGAGCAGCGTCTCGAAGCCCGGCACGTCCGCGACGCGGAACTCCGGCATCCCGCTCTGGCGTGCGCCGAGCACCTCGCCGCCGCCGCGAAGCTCGAGGTCCTTCTCGGCGATGAGGAAGCCGTCCTCCGTCTCGCGCATCATCTTGAGGCGCGCTTCGGCGGTCTCGCCCGAGGGGGCTTTGTAGAGCAGGATGCAGTAGGACTGCCGGCTGCCGCGCCCCACGCGCCCGCGCAGCTGATGCAGCTGCGCGAGGCCGAAACGCTCCGCGTGCTCGATAACCATGATGGTCGCGTTGGGCACGTTGACGCCGACCTCGATGACCGTCGTCGCGACGAGGATCTTCAAGGCCCCGCTTGCGAACGCCTCCATGGTCGCGTCCTTGGCGGGCCCGCTCATGCCGCCGTGGAGCAGCCCGACGTTGTCACCGAAGATCTGCTTCAGGTGCGCGTGGCGCTCCTCCGCCGCCGCAAGCTCGGATACGTCCGTGCTCTCGATCAGTGGACAGACCCAGTAGATCTGCGCGCCTTGAGCGACCGCCCTACGCAGACCATCGACGACGTCCTCGATGCGGTCGATGGCAGTCGTGGTCGTGACCACAGGCTTCCGGCCCGCGGGCTTCTCGGTGAGCCGCGAGACATCGAGGTCGCCGTAATGCGTCATGAGCAGCGTGCGCGGAATGGGCGTCGCCGTCATCACCAGCATGTTGGCGCCGCCGTCGCCGCTCTTCGTTTGCAGGGCGAGACGCTGATGCACGCCGAAGCGATGCTGCTCGTCGATCACCGCGAAGGCGAGGTCGCGGAAATGCACGTCCGCCTGAAAGAGCGCATGCGTGCCGATGAGGATATCGATGTCGCCGGCCGCGAGACGGGCTAGGATCTCGTCGCGCGGCTTGCCTTTCTCGCGCCCCGTCAACAGAGCGATGCGCAGGTCTGCCTTCGCCGCGAGCGGCTCGATCGTCTCGAGATGCTGGCGCGCCAGCACCTCGGTCGGCGCCATCAGTGCCGCCTGCGCCCGGGCCTCGACAGCAATCGCCATGGCCATGAGCGCGACGACCGTCTTGCCCGATCCGACGTCGCCCTGCAGCAGCCGCAACATGCGCCGCGGCGCCGCCATGTCGGCCGCGATCTCCTTCAAGGCGACGCGCTGCGAGGCCGTGAGCTTGAACGGCAGAGCGTCCGCGATGCGGCCGCGGATCGCGCCGTCGCCGGTCACAGGGCGCCCGCGCTGCGCCTTGTAATTGTCGCGCACGATCGCGAGCGCCAGCTGATTGGCGATGAGCTCGTCATAGGCGATCCGCTGCCAGGGCACCCCGCCGGGCGAGACGTCGCCAGCATCCTCCGGCCGGTGCAGCCGCATGAGCGCGGCCTTGAAGCTCGGCCAGCCGCGCGCCTTGAGCCACGCCGCGTCCT
Organism: uncultured Alphaproteobacteria bacterium; assembly: GCA_963821565.1. Lineage (GTDB taxonomy): Bacteria > Pseudomonadota > Alphaproteobacteria > Rhizobiales > Hyphomicrobiaceae > Hyphomicrobium_C. The sequence goes on along the minus strand of CAWGEK010000001.1, from coordinate 434,708 downwards.
GCCATTCGGGCATGTCCGGGACACGCTCGAGCGCCTGACGCGCGGCCTTGATCAGCACCTTGCCAGAGAGCCCGGCCGTCAGCGGATAGACCGGCTCGAGAAGCGGCAGCTCGTCGCGTGCCTCCGGCGCCACGATATAGTCGGGGTGCGGCATCTGCAGCTTGTCGCCGTAGCGCTCGACGCGGCCCGAGACGTAACGCATCTCGCCCACGGGCAGCTGGCGCTCGATGAACGAGCGCTCGGCATGAAAGAACACGAGGTCGAGGCGGCCCGTCTCGTCCTCGGTCGCGACCTTGTAAGGCGCCTTGCGATTGCCCCGCGGCGGCGCCCGGTGCTTCATCACGCGTACCTTGAGCGTCGCGATCGTGCCCGGCACCGCCGCGGCGACCGTCGGCTCCGCGCGTCGGTCGATGACGCCGGTCGGCAGATGCCAGAAGAGATCGAGCACGCGCGGGGCGGACACGCCGGGCGGGCAGGCTGCACGGCCTTTCTTAAGGAGATCGGCGAGGCGCGGCCCGATGCCCTTGAGCGCCTCCGCGGAGGCAAACAACTGTGAAAGCTCGTTGGGCCGCATGATCTGCGAGGCAATCCGGCATATGAATACGGGCTTATTCGGCCGGCGCGAGCGCGTAGCGCACGGCCTGCGTCCGCACGCCCTATGCGGACGGGCGGCGCGGCGCTATATCACATTTCCCATTGGGTCGGAGCAAAGCGGGCGCGCTCCCGAGCGTCAAGCGCGGCGCCCCGCTTTTCCAGCACGGTTCTTCATCATGGCCGACGATCTCGAAACCCGCCGCCGCCGCGCGGTCTGGCGCTCCTCGCATCGGGGCACCAAGGAGCTTGATCTGTTGATTGGCGGCTACGCCAATGCGCGCGCTTGCCGCAATGAGCGAAGAGGAGCTTTCGCGCTTCGAGACGTTTCTTGCCGTGAACGATCCTCAGCTGCAGGAATGGCTGCTCGCTCCGCAGGAAAAGGCCGAGCCGGGCTTTGCCGAGCTGGTCGCCTCCGTGAGAGCAGTTTCACGGCCTCGCCCGGGAGAAAGACCGGCCGGAAAGCAACTAGAGCTGCATGAGCACCGAGACTGCGCAGACCGAAAAGAAGTCCGACCTGACCTTTTCCGGCGTTCCGGAAGGGCTGGATGCGCTCGTTCTCGCGCAGATCGCGGCCGAAGCGGGCACCGGGACGGCGCCGGGTCTCGTCGTGCACATCGCGCGCGACGACCGCCGCCTCGATGCGCTCGAAGCGCAGCTGCGCTTTTTTGCGCCCAAGGTGCGCATCGTTCCCTTCCCCGCCTGGGACACCGTGCCCTACGACCGTGTGAGCCCGAATGCCGAGATCGTCGCGCGCCGCATCACGGCGCTCTCGCGTCTCGCGCTCGGCGCGCGCGCCGAGCCGGTGATCGTGCTCACGACCGTGAACGCGGCTCTGCAGCGCGTCGCGCCGCGCGCCTTCATTCGTAGCGCCATCAAGAGTGTTTCGCCCGGTCAGCGCGCCGACATGAACCGGCTCATGAACCGGCTTAGCCTCGCGGGCTATGTCCGCACCGGGACGGTCATGGAGCCCGGCGAGTACGCGGTGCGCGGCGGCATCCTCGATCTCTTCCCGCCCGGACGCTCGAGCCCGGTGCGCCTCGATTTCTTCGGCGACACGATCGAGAGCATCAAGGCCTTCGACGCCGACACGCAGCGCACCACGAAGCCCTTGCGCAAGCTCGTGCTGATGCCCGTCTCCGAGATCGCGTTCGGCGAGGCGCCGACGGCGCTCTTTCGCGCGCGCTATGTGGAGATGTTCGGCGGCGCGACGGGCGACGACCCGCTCTACGAGGCCGTCAGCGCCGGCCAGCGCCATCCCGGCCAGGAGCACTGGCTGCCGTTCTATCACGATCACCTCGAGACGCTGTTCGACTACGTGCCGGGCGCGGTCATAAGCTTCGACCATCTGGCCGAGGAGACGGTGAAGAGCCGCTTCGAGCAGATCGCCGAGCATTACGAGGCGCGAAAGGAAGGGCTCGAGGCCGCGCGTTTCGGCGCGCCGCCCTATAAGCCCGTCCCGCCCGAGCAGATGTTCCTCGACGGCAAATCATGGGCGCAATGCGTCTGGCCGCCCATCGCCTCATCCGGCTCACGCCTTTCGAGGAAGAGGAAAGCGCGAACGTCATCTCGTGGCACGGACGCGTGCGGCCGCACCTTCGCGGCCGAGCGCAACGACCCGAACGCCAATCTGTTCGATGCCGTATCGCGCCACGTGCAGCGCCTTAGCGAGGAGAGACGTCGCACCGTCGTCGCCGCCTGGACGCCCGGCGCGCGCGAGCGCCTGGCCACGCTGCTTGCCGACCACGGGCTCAAGAACCAGGCGAAGGTCGAGAGCTTCACCGAGGCGCTGGCGCTTCCCGGCGGCGTCACCGCGCTTGCCGTGCTCGGCCTCGAGCAGGGCTTCGAGACACCCGAACTCGCCGTCATCGCCGAGCAGGACATCCTCGGCGACCGCCTCGTGCGCCCGCGCCGCAAGACGCGCCGCGCCGCCGACGTTCTGACCGAGGCGACGAGCCTTTCCGTCGGCGATCTCGTCGTCCACGCCGACCACGGCATCGGCCGCTTCGCCGGCCTGAAGACGATCACGGCGCTGGGCGCGCCGCACGACTGCCTCGAGCTCAAGTACGCGGGCGGCGACACGCTCTATCTGCCGGTCGAGAACATCGAGCTCTCTGACGCGCTTCGGCGCCGACGAGAGCGACGCACAACTCGACAAGCTCGGCGGCATCGCCTGGCAGTCGCGCAAGGCCCGGCTGAAGAAGCGCCTGCGCGAGATCGCCTCCGAGCTGATCAAGATCGCCGCCCTCCGTCAGCTCAAGGAGGCGCCCGCCGTCGCCGCGCCCGCCGGCGCCTACGACGAGTTCGTCGCCCGCTTCCCCTACGAGGAGACGGAGGACCAGGCGGCAAGCATCGAGGCCGTGCTCGCCGATCTCAACTCCGGCCGTCCCATGGACCGCCTCGTCTGCGGCGACGTCGGCTTCGGCAAGACCGAGGTCGCGCTGCGCGCCGCCTACGTCGCCGCCATGAACGGGCTCCAGGTCGCGGTCGTGGTGCCGACGACGCTGCTCGCCCGCCAGCACTCGAAGACGTTCCGCGAGCGCTTCCAGGGTCTGCCGCTCAACATCGCGCAGGCCTCGCGTCTCGTCTCCGCGAAGGAGCTGGCCGAGGTCAAGGACGGGCTCAAGAAGGGCACCATCGACATCGTCATCGGCACGCACGCGCTGCTCGGCAAGCAGATCTCATTCGCGCGTCTTGGCCTTCTCGTGATCGACGAGGAGCAGCACTTCGGCGTCACCCACAAGGAGCGCCTGAAGCAGCTCAAGGAGGACGTGCACGTCCTGACGCTCTCGGCGACGCCCATCCCGCGCACGCTGCAACTGGCGCTGACCGGCGTGCGCGAGCTGTCGCTGATCACGACGCCGCCCGTCGATCGCCTCGCCGTGCGCACCTACATCTCGCCGTTCGATCCCGTGATCCTGGTCGATGCGCTGAAGCGCGAGCGCGACCGCGGCGGCCAGACGTTCTACGTCGCGCCCCGCATCTCCGACCTCGACGAGGTCGCCGAGTTCCTGCGCGAGGCCGTGCCGCATCTGAAGTTCGCCCGCGCCCACGGCCAGCTCTCGCCCTCCGAGCTCGAGGACGTGATGACCGCCTTCTACGAGGGCAACTACGACGTGCTGCTATCGACGGCGATCGTCGAATCCGGCCTCGATCTCCCGAACGCCAACACGCTGATCGTCCATCGCGCCGACATGTTCGGCCTTGCCCAGCTCTATCAGCTGCGTGGCCGCGTCGGCCGCTCGAAGCGGCGCGCCTATGCCTACTTCACGACGCCGCCCGGCCAGAAGCTTTCGGAAGGCGCCGAGAAGCGCCTCAAGGTCCTCCAATCGCTCGATACGCTCGGCGCCGGCTTCTCGCTCGCCTCGCACGATCTCGACATCCGCGGCGCCGGCAACCTCTTGGGCGAGGAGCAGTCGGGCCACATCCGCGAGGTCGGCTTCGAGCTCTACCAGTCGATGCTCGAGGAAGCGGTCGCCGCCATGAAGGGCGGCGATCTGGGCGAGGCGGCCGACCGCTGGAGCCCCGAGATCTCGCTCGGAACGTCGGTGCTCATTCCCGAGAGCTACGTCGCCGACCTGCAACTCCGCCTCGGCCTCTATCGCCGCCTGTCGTCGATCGAGACCCGGCCCGAGATCGATCAATTCGCGGCCGAGCTGGTCGACCGCTTCGGCGCGCTGCCGCAGCGAGGTCGAGCACCTTCTCGACGTCATGGAGATCAAGGGCCTCTGCCGCGCCGCCGGCATCGGCAAGGTGGACGCGGGCCCCAAGGGCGCCGTCATTGCCTTCCGCGGCAACGACTTCGCCAATGCGCAGGGGCTCGCGCAATTCCTCATCGGCTCGCGCGGGCAGGCCAAGATGCAGCCCGACCACAAGCTCGTGTTCAGGGGCGACTGGGATCTTCCCGAGAAGCGCGTCAAAGGCGTGCGCGGCCTCGTGGCCGAGCTGGCCGACATCGCCGCCAAGGGCCGCAAGGCCGCTTAGTTGCCCGGTGCGCGTCTTAGACGCCTGCGCGGCGCGCGTGGCCCCTGGCTGTCGGCGACGGAGCGCCTGCCGAAGGCGACCTTCGCCACGCGGATGGCCTGGTGATAGACGAGCGGGAAGATGACGGTCAGGAAGGCGCCGATGATCATGAGGTCGCGCATCTCGCCGCTGTAGCCGCGGTAGAAGACGAGAATGCCCGACACGAAGCCGGCCGCGCACAGCATCGTGATCAGGACCGAGTGCAGGTGGTGCGAGACCACGTACCAGCCGCCGACGATGGCGAGCAGGACGAATACGCCGAGGCCTCCGAGCACGACCGGGTGCTCGACGAGGTACTGGCTAAGCTCCTGATACATCGCAACTCCCCCAGATCCAAAGCCGCCGCCTAGCAGGCGCCTAGCCTATAGCGCCGCGAAGCGGCCAAAACCGGGCCAGACGAATGTGGCAATCGTCGCTCGAACCGGCCGCATACCACCCGATTTTGTACGCTTTGCCTAGCCGTTTCCAGCTAGTGACTGTGCGCCGCGAGGATTTCTGGACACAGGATTATTCGCCCGCGGCCCGATTTGCACAAAGACGCGCCAGCTCGCTGCGCTTGATTTTGCCGTTCGCCGTGCGCGGCAGCGCAGTCGACGAAGCGGATCTCGCGCGGGCATTTGTAGGCGGCGAGCCGCTCCGCCGCGAACGCGGCATATTTCCGGCGCGCTGGGCTGCCGTTCCCCGTGCGGGACGATGAACGCACCGATCACGCTGACGTCGGCGCGAACCTGGATCTCCGCGCACGCGACCTCGGCCACGCTCGCGTGCTGGGCGAGCACGGCTTCGACCTCGAGCGGCGACACGCGATAGCCGAGCGCCTTCATGATGTCGTTGTTGCGCCCCGTGTGGGTGACGTAGCCGTCCGCGTCCATGACGCCGAGATCGCCGCCGATGAACCACTGGCCGCGAAGCACGGCCGCTTCCTCGTCGGGGCGCTGCCAGTAGCCGAGCATGAGCCCCGGATCCGAGCGATCGACGGCGATCAGCCCCTCCGCGCCGGCGGGCAGCGGCTCCTCGCCGCCATCGGCGGGAAGGATCGCGACGCGGCGGCCGGGCTGCGGCTTGCCGATCGCGCCGGGCTTGCGCGGCACGGAGGGTGCGCTCGAGATGTAGGTCGAGATCTCGCTCATGCCGAGCGCCTCGTAGAGCTCGGTGCCGGTGCGCGCGATCCACTCCTCGAAGAGCGCCGGCGGCGGCGTCTCGCCCGGCCATGAGACCGTGGCGGAGCGATGGGCATCGCGGCGCGTGTCGGGTTCGCGTACTTCAGGATCTGACGGTAGACGCCGGGCACGGCAGCGAACAGCGTCGCTTCCGTCGATGCAATGAGCCGCGGCCAAAGGGCGGGATCGCGCTCGCCCGTGTAGATGATCGCCGTCGCACCGTTCGCCCAAGGGTCCGTGAGCCCGGTGCCGAGCGTGAAGGTCCAGTTGAACGCGCCCGCATGCAGCACGCGGTCGTCCGGCCTGAGGCCGTACCATCCCTGATACATCGGCCGCCGGCCGAGCGCCGAGCGCTGCGCATGCAGCACGCCCTTGGGCTCGGCCGTCGTGCCCGACGTGTAGATCAGGAACGCCGGATCGTCGGCGGCGGTCGGCGCATAGGTCGCGCGCTCCCCGTGCCGCATCATGCGCGCGACGTCCTCGCGGCGTGAAGACGACGCACGCCGGCCGGCACATCGAGCGCCAGATCGTCGGCCGCCGCGATCGCTGCCGCGCCGCTGTCGGTGAGCAGGAACATCGTCTCCGCGGCCGTGAGCTGGCTCGATGCGGGCAGCGCCACGAGCCCGGCCGCGATCGCGGCAAAGAAGAGGATCGCGTAGGCGCTCGTGTTCTCGAGCCGGATCAGAATGCGATCGCCCGGCGCGAGCCCGCTCGCCCTGAGCGCCGCCGCGCACCGCAGCACGGCGTCCTCGAGATCGCCGTAGGTCCAGACTTCCGCCGGGCGTCTTTGCGGCCGCATCGGCGATCACGATCAGCGCCGCCTTGCCTGGGGTTCGCGCGCGCCGCCTCGGCCAGGCAATAGGCCGCCATGTTGAAGTGCGCGCGAGGGGGCTCGGGTGGCGGGTTCATCGACGGCAGGTCGCAGGCAAATATGGGATCATGGCGCGGCTCTCTTGGCCGCATCCGCTGCCCACCAGGTGTCGATATTGAAACCGAACAGCGGGATCGTATCGGGGTGGTGCGAGACGCGCCCAATAGGCGACCCACTGCTTCGGCACGAAGAAAAGCGGGATCACGTAGTCGCCCGAGAGAAGCACGCGGTCGAGCGCGCGCACGGCGGATACGAACTCCTCGCTCGACTCTGCGGCGAGCAGCGCGGCGATCATCGCGTCGGCGGCCGGGTTCTGGACGCCCGCGTAATTGTAGGACCCGGGCTGCGACGGCCACCGCCGACGACCAGCGGAAGAGCTGCTCGTTGCCGGGCGACAGCGACGACGGCCACGTGAACTGGATCATGTCGAAGTCGTAGTCCTTGAGCCGCGACTGGTACTGCGCGCTGTCGACGACGCGCACGCGCACGGCGATGCCGAGCTTTTCGAGGTCGCTCTTGAAGCTGCCGACCAATCGCTCCTGGCCGGGATTTGAGGCGAGAATCTCGAACGAGAAGCGGCTCGCGTGTCTTCGCGTTGATGAGCCGGCCGCGCTCGAGCACGTAGCCGGCCGGCCGCCAGGAGCTCGTAGGCGATCCGCGCATTCTCGCGATTGTGCCCCGAGCCGTCGCTTCCCGGCCGGCCGATAGGTGCCGTCGAGGATCGCCGGGCTTGACGCGATCGGGATAGGGCGCGAGCAGCGCCCGCTCCCGCTCGTCGGCGGGCTTGCGTGCCGACGAGAGATACGAGCGCTCGAAGAAGCTCTCGCGTGCGCTTGTAGAGACCGTGGAAGAGGCTGTTGTTCACCCACTCGAAATTGAAGAGGCGGATGAGCGCCTCGCGCACGCGCGGATCGGCGAACTGCGGACGGCGCGTGTTGAAGACGAGCGCCGTCATGCCCGCCGGAAGCCCGATCGCGATCTCGTCCTTTATGACGCGACCGTCGGTCACCGCGGGGAACGTGTAGCCTTGCGCCCACAGCGCCGGATCGTCCTCGCTGCGGATGTCGATCTGGCCCGGTCTTGAAGGCCTCGAACTGTGTCGAGGCGTCGCGGAAATACTCGAAGCGGATCTCGTCGAAGTTGAAACGCCCGCGGTTCACGGGCAGATCGCGGCCCCAGTAGTTCGGATCGCGCTCGTAGGTGATGGAGCGGCCGGGATCGATCCTGCCGATGCGGTACGGCCCCGACCCGATCGGCGGCACGAGGCTCGTCGCCTCGAACGTCTCGGGATCGACGGCGTGCTTCGGCAGCACCGGCATGAGGCCGAGAATGAGCGGCATCTCGCGGTCACCCTCGGCGAGCACGAAGCGCACCTCGAGATCGGACAGGCGTTCGACCTTCGACACCTTCTTGTAGTAGGTGCGGTAGTTGGGCCGCGCCTTCTCCTTGAGGAGCGCGTGCGAGAAGATCACGTCGTCGGCCGTGACCGGCTTGCCGTCCGAGAAGCGCGCCTTGGGATTGATCCGGAACGTGACCTCGCCGCGCCCCGGCGGCACGTCGATGGTCTCCGCGATCAGGCCGTAGAGCGTGAACGGCTCGTCCTGACCCCGCGCCATGAGGCTCTCGATCACGAACTCGCGCGTGCCCTGGACGGGCTCGCCTCTGACGATCAGCGGGTTCAGGCTGTCGAAGGAGCCCGATGTGGCGAGCGTGACGCGTCCGCCCTTGGGGGCATCGGGATTGACGTAGGGAAAATGCTGGAAATCCGGCGGCGAGCTTCGGCTCGCCGTGCATGGCGATGGCGTGCTTCGGCTCGGCGTTGGCCGGCTGCAATCGCGCCGAGAAGCAGGAGGGCGGCGAGCAGGACCCAATCGAAGTGCAGCAAAGTCCGTCTCCCGGATTGAGCGTTGAGTCGCACGCGTGCCGAGTTTCGTCATTTGGCGGCACGGACCTAGCACATGTCACGACCGCCGAAGGGCCTGGGCCGGGGTGAAGAGGTGTGCGTGGCGCGTTTGCAACGGCGTTGTGGCATCAGCTTGTGCATGAGGAATAGGGACCTTTTGCGGCCACGGGAATGCCGCAATCCGGGCTTTAGTGCCGGGCCGGTTGGCGCCGCGGGCGACCGTACCCGCGCGCCCAGGTCTTGAGCGTTGGAGCGCCGCGAAGAGGGGCTGAGCCGCCGGGGTTGGCTTCCGAGTTCCGGCTCACAATGAAAGGTCGAATTCCTCATGTCATACAGAGATGTGATCGCCATTGGCATTGGACGCAAGGCGATGGCCGCGAGCGTCGCTGCCGCCGCCCTGATGATGGGGCTTTCCGCTGACGTCGTCGGGCGTCGCCGCAGGCGCAGACGCCGGCTCCGGCCGCCAAGGATCAGAAGGCCCCCGCCGCCGCACCCGCCGCAAAGAAGGATGCTGCCGCGCCGGCCGCCAAGGACGCCGCCGCCGCTCCTGCCGGCAAGCAGAGCGCGTGGGTCAAGCTCTGCGAGAAGGCGCCGCTCGTAAAGAAGGACAAGGACGGCAAGGACACCAAGGAAGAGAAGGAAATCTGCCTGACGCACCACGAGCGCCTCGACGGCAACTCGGGCATGGTGCTCGTCTCCGCGGCAATTCGCCATGTCGAAGGCCAGGACAAGGATCACCTGATGGTCATGGTGCCGCTCGGCATGGCGATCCCGCCGGGCCTCAAGGCCGCCGTCTACACGAAGGAGCAGTGGGAGAAGACGTCCAAGAACGAGAAGATCGACGAGAAGGAGCTGAAGCCGATCGATCTCAAGTACTCGCTCTGCCATCCCTCGGGATGCACCGCCGAGATCGAGGCCACCAAGGAAATCGTCGACCAGATGAAGACCGGCGGCGGCCTCATGATCCTGGCCATGAACGCGAATGCCCAGCCGATCGGCTTCCCCGTGCCGCTCGACGGCTTCACTGAGGCGTTCGCCGGCAAGCCCGTCGACAACGCCGAGTACAAGAAGGCGCGCGGCCAGCTGATGGCGCAGATCCGCGAGCGCCAGAAGGAGGCCTACGAGAAGTTCAAGGCCGAGCAGATGAAGAACCTGCCGCCGCAGCCCGGCGCGCGAGCGCGTGCAGCTCCGGCAGCGAAGCCGGCAGACAAGGCAGCGCCCGCCGAGAAGAAATAAGCTCGTCCGAAAGCGAGCATGCGAAGATGAGCCGCCTGGAACTTCCCGGGCGGCTTTTCTGTTGCTGAGGTTCACTTGCGGATGGGCCGACGAGCGGCTCGCGCCGGCTTGCAATGTCAGTGCGGCTGCAGGAACACGGCGCGGTAGCGCCCGTCCTCCTCCTCGACGAAGAAATCGCCGAGCTGCGGATGCCTGAGCGGCTGCCCGCTGTCGTCGGGGAGCAGGTTCTGCTCGGAGACGTAGGCGATGTACTCGGTCTCGGCGTTCTCGGCGAGCAGATGATAGTAGGGCTGGTCCTTGACGGGACGGATCTCGGCCGGGATCGCGAGCCACCAATCCTCGGAATTGTTGAAGACCGGATCGATGTCGAAGACGACGCCGCGGAACGGGTAGAAGCGATGGCGCACGACCTGGCCCAAGGCGAACTTCGCCTTGCGCATGTTCTGTCTTCGACCTTTTTCGTCGCACGTTTCCTGGCCATCGCCGTCATTCGAGAGGACGGCCGCGGAGATGTCAACCGCTGGGCATGCTTTCGCGTCAATTGCGTTACCTCGCCAGCTCACAAACCACATACACGCCGAGGGCACATGCGAACGCTCCCCGTGAATTGCCCGAATTGAGGGCACTTTGCGCGCTCGAAGCTCCGGCTGACCCGAGAGCTCTGCTCACGAGAGCCATAATCAGAAGCCGTAGGCCGCGCCGCGTTCCGGATCCTTCGCCGCCACGAGCCGGGCGAGGTCGACGATGACCTTGGCCTGCTTCCAGGTCGCGTCGTCCTGCATCTTGCCGTCGATCATGACGGCGCCCGTGCCGTCGGGCATCGCGGCGAGGATCTTCCTGGCGAACGCGACCTCCTTGACGTCGGGCGAGAACACGCGCTTGGCGATGTCGATCTGCGAGGGGTGCAGCGACCACGCTCCGAGGCAGCCCTGCAGAAAGGCATTGCGGAACTGCGCCTCGCAGGCCGCCCCGTCCGAGAAGTCGCCGAACGGACCGTAGAACGGCTTCAAGCCATAGGCGAGGCAGGCATCGACCATGCGCGCCACGGTGTAATGCCAGAGATCCTGCTGGTAGCGTGCCCGCTCTGCCGCGGCGTCCGCGCCTGCATCGGCGAGCACGACATAGTCGGGATGCCCGCCGCCGACGCGCGTCGTCTTCATGCCGCGCGAAGCCGCGAGATCGGCCGGCCCGAGGCTCATGCCGTGCATGCGCGGCGACGCGGCGGCGATGGCCTCGACGTTCTTCACGCCTTCGGCGGTCTCCAGAATGGCGTGGATCAGGATCGGCTTCTTGACCGCGTGCTTGGCCTCGAGCTGAGCCAGCAGCTGATCGAGATAGTGGATGTCCCACGGGCCCCTCGACCTTGGGCAGCATGATGACGTCGAGCTTGTTGCCCGCCTCGCGCACGATCTCGATGACGTCGTCGAGCATCCACGGGCTGTTGAGGCAGTTGATGCGCGTCCACAGCCCGGTCTGCCCGAAGTCCGTCTCGCGCGCCATCTGGATGAAGCCGCGGCGCGCGGCTTCCTTGTCGGTGGCCGGAATGGCGTCCTCGAGGTTGCCGAGCACGACGTCGACCTGGCCGGCGATATCCTTGATCTTCGAGCGGATCTTCTCGTTGTGCGGCGGCACGAAGTGGATCATGCGCTCGAGCCGCACCGGCAAGCGCGCGAAATGGCTCCGGCGCCCCGATGGCGAGCGGCGCGAAATGCTTCGCAGGCGTGCGGATTGCGCTCATCGGCGGCATGACCTCGGAATTGCAGGGGATATTGCGCCGCACTCTAGTCGCGGAGCGCCGAGAGTCAAACGCGGGCGTCGGGCAGGTGGCGTCATGCAATTGCCGGACGGCGCGAGATGCGGTTGTCCTCGGTCCGTCCGCCGGCGCGGGCTCGTCTTATTGCTATCTGTCCTTTGCGTTTTCCACCTCGACGTGAAGTGCCCGCTCGAAGACGGAGCGCATATTGCTGTCGAGCCACTGCTTGAGCAGAGGACGCAGAAGCGCGGCCGCAGTCTGATCGATAAAGCCCTCTGTTATCGGCGTGAAGTGATTTGGCCCCGCTTCCCCTTGCGGCTCAGTCGGGCCGCCAGTCTTGGCGGCGCTCGGCTGGGCTCCCGGCGCGCGGAACTCCGCCGGAATGATCGGTCCATAGCTGAGGCCGTCTGCCGGCATCCGCGGTCGAGGCACATCGCTTGTCGAAACACCTGAGCGCGTTTCTGCTCGTGATTGCCCCATGCCTCCGACAACAAGCGTATCCTTGCAGGCAACCATCTGACGCGGCACGTCGGCAGCTGTCGATGATTGCGAGAATAGGAGGGGCGGCGGAGTTGTGGTCGACATTGCCGGAGCTACGTCGCTGACAGACGCCGAGGGTTCGTTTTCGGCTGTATCGGGCACACGCGTCCAGGAGGTGGCCGGCAATTCCGCACCGGTATCAAACTCCTGCGCGCGAACTCCCTGCTCCAAGCCCGCTGGCGGCTGCTCGAAGGACGCCTCTCTTCTCTCTCGTCCGCGATTCTCGGGACGCTGCTGCCAATCGATGCGATGCCCGTCGAGGTCGATGTCGCCGATCTGTGGCGGGAGGTGATGCGCATGGGAATGAGGTGATCGGAACATCGCTGGGAGTTCGAATGCCTCGTCGTCGATCCGCTGTGGCGAGTTTAGGGGCGGAGGGACATGAGACGTCGCAATTGTATTCGGTGTGCGGGGAGTGGTGTCGGAAATGATGCGTCGGATCGACGCAAGTATCTCTTCTATGCTGGGCTCGACGCCCTTGTGGTCTGAACTCATTATGTGAACCTCACGCGAACGCATAAGAAGAACGCTGCGCTTTGCTCATTCGAGCAAAGCGGCACCACACGTCACGAGCCTAATGGGCAGGCGACGCGTTCATTCATTGGCGGCGCTGATCGTCAATGATCCTTACAAGCCGCAATGGCCATCTTGTGGCGAAGTCATTGAGATTGCTGGTGCGGAGATCGCCTGGCGCGAGCACAAGGGTAATTGCTCTGACTCTCTGAGTGCCCCCGCATCACAGCGACCAGTCCATGCACGAAGTTAGATGCGAGTGCTTAAGAGAGGGTGATCGAGGAGCGCGCAGACGCGCGGCGTCCACAGCGCTCTCGCGACGATCGAAGTCCACTCGCAAGCATCAGCGCGCGCCCCAATGCGGCAACAAAATTTCGCGACCTTTGCTGCCTACGTTCCGCCGTACCGCGTTTCGAGGGCAACGGGAGTATAGGTGATGATGGTGAAGGAAGGGGACTTGCTCCCTGAGACGGCGTTCGTCGTGATGGGACCCGACGGTCCCGAGCTCAAATCGTCGCGCGAGATTTTCGACGGGCGGCGCGTCGCGCTATTTGGTCTGCCGGGTGCCTACACGCCGATATGTCACCGCGAGCATCTCCCCGGCATCGTGACGCTCCACGGCTCGCTTACGCGTCACGGCATCGACACGGTCGCTTGCACCGCGGTCAACGACGTCTTTGTTCTCGAGCGTTGGGCGGCCGACCACGGGGCACAAAAAAAGATCCTGATGCTCGCCGACGGCAACGCAGTCTTTGCGGTGCGCTCAGGGCTGACGATTGACCTTTCCCAATACGGCCTCGGCATTCGATCGAACCGCTACGCCATGGTCGTCGCAGACGGACGCGTCGCCATGCTCAGCGTGGAGGACGGTGTCATGACCCACGAGAAGTCGAGCGCGGCCTCCCTCTGCGAAAGGATGGAGCACGCGATCTGACGGTCGCCAGCCTGTCGCTTCCCGGTTAAGCGGCGCGCACCGTGGCCAGGAACTTGTCCACCTCCGCTTTGAGAGTGCTGGCTCTCGCTCGACAGAGATTTGGCTGAAGAGAGCACCTGCGAGGACGCCGAACCAGTCTCCGACGCGCCTCTGCTGACCTCCGTTATGCTGGACGCAACCTCCGCCGTTCCCTTGGCGGCTTCCGTCACATTGCGGCTGATCTCCTGCGTAGTCGCGCCTTGCTCCTCGACGGCGGCAGCGATGGCGCCCGAGATCTCGGAGATCTTGTTGATGGTCTCCGTAATCTCTCTGATGGCACCCACCGCCTCGCGCGTCGCTGACTGCATGCTGGCGATCTGCGTGGCGATATCGTTTGTCGCCTTGGCGGTCTGGGCGGCGAGCGCCTTGACCTCCTGAGCGACCACGGCGAAGCCCTTGCCGGCATCGCCCGCCCGCGCCGCCTCGATCGTGGCATTGAGCGCAAGCAGGTTCGTCTGGCCGGCAATCGTGTTGATCAGACCGATCACGTCGCCGATGCGGTCAGCGGACTGCGACAGCTCGGTCACGCGGTCGTTGGTCTTCGCGGCCTGCTCGACTGCCGAGCCAGCAATGGAGGATGCTCTCCTGCACCTGGCGACTGATCTCGGTGACCGTCGAGGATAGCTGCTCGGATGCGGCCGCCACGCCCTGGACGTTGACCGAGGTCTGTTCCGAAGCCGCGGCCACCATACCCGAGGCTCTTGGGTCGATGCCGCCGTACCGGTCAAGGACGCCGCCGCGCCCTCGAGCTGACTCGAGGCTGCCGAAACGGCATCGACAATGCCGCCGACTGCCTTCTGGAACTCATCCGCAAGACGGCGCATGTCGGCCTTGCGCTGCGCGGCCGTCCGAGTTTCGATCTCCTTCTGATCCGCCTCCATCTTCTCGATGCGCAGCAGGTTCTCCTTGAAGATCTGAGCCGCACGTGCGTTCTCGCCCACCTCGTCGCCACGCTCTGCATAGGGCACGTCTACAGTCGTATTGCCGTTGGCGAGAGCCAGGAGTACGTCGGCTATGGCTCGGATCGGCGTCGAGATGCCGCGACCGATAAGCCATGCCATAACGGCGCCGAAGATGGTGCCACCGATCGCAGACCAGAGCATCATCTGCTCGGTGCTGCCGATGAGGCTCATGGCGTCGGCTTCAAGCTTCGTCTCCTCAGCGGTAACTTCTTCAACCACGACCTTGGTGTCGCCCGCGATTTCGGCAGCGATCTTGGGCATTTCCTTGCTAAGCGCCTCGTCGAGATCATGGTCGATCTCGGCGGCGCGTTCGTAGCCGGAATGGTAGGTTTCGGCGAGCTTTGCGAGCTCTTCGTAATCCTTGCGCGCGGCGGGCGAGGTGATCACCTTGTCGAGCTGCGCCAGCACGGCCTTCATATTAGCGAATGCTTTGTCGGCGGCATCGCGCGCAGTCGTGTCTGCGATCCCCAGCATGCGGTCGACGTTCTTGTTGGCGAGAAGGAGCTGCTTCAAGGCTTCGTTGCCGAGCATGACGGTGTCGGAGTTGCCAGCAGACGCACCCGAAGCGATGAGATCCTCGAAGTCGGCAATGAGCTTGTCGTCGGAGGCATCAAGCGTCTCCTTGACGATGTTTGTCTTCTCAACGTGCAGCTTCTCGCTCTTGTGAACGAGCTCGGCATACTCCTGGAATTGCTTCGCTAGTTCCTCAATCTTTGCCTTCTCCTCAGGAGCCTTTACCTGCTTGGACGTGCGCTCGATGGCTTCCTTGACGCTGGCTTCGGCCTCGTGTGCCATCTTGGCGAGCTCGGCATCGTCATGGGTGGCGATCTCGCCGGCAAGGCGGCGGTAGTTCAGGAACCTGCGATCGATGTCGGATACGTCGTCCTTGACCGTGACTTGCTCGGCATAGCCCTCGAAGTCCTCGCTGACGTGCGAAATGCCCAGGTAGCCCGTTACGCCGACAAACATAAGGGCGAGAATCACCACCGCGGAGCCGAGGCCGATTTTGGTGCCAACCTTCAGGTTGTTGAAGATCGATGCGAGCGAGTTCATGGCTGAATTCTCTGAAGCTATGTATCATTGCGAACTGGTTTCGATCAGGAAGCGGCGGTTCTTGTGTTGAACGGGACGCACGTTGTTCGACGGGCTGTCAGGCAACACGCGCACCCGGCAGTCGTCATGCGAAGAAATGTACGCCGTTCGATGATCATAAGCGCCCCCCGACGCCTCGCGGCGGATGCAACTAAGAGAGTTGCAGCCAACGGAAGTTCCGCAGATACCAGCAACATGAGACGACAAGATTAACAGTTAGACAAAAACGAATTTCAGAAAACGAATAATACGGAAATAGGCAGCAATAGCAAATGCAAGCAATTTACGCGTGCAACAAAAATATCCGCAACCGTAAATTTGCTGGTTGAGATATAAGAGTTCGAATGCATCATAAAATGCACGTCGATTGCTGCAGGCGTTAGACGCACGAAATAAAAATATAAGGCGCCGAAAGCGACGCCCGGGTCCGTATTGCGACGAACCCAGTGTAAAAATAAGAAGAAATGAATGACAGCCTAAAATAAGGGCAGCTTAAACATTGTTATATATAATCTGCGACGATTTGTGTCGGAGCATCAGTGTGCTTCTCGAGGAAATAAAGCGTGTCATCGCGTCTTTCGGATTGTTGGCAGAGCGTCACCCTCTGATTCCGGCTGCCGTGATCGTTTGCACGGCGGTCGCCATCGAGCTGCTCGTGGTAGATGCACTCCCCGCGACCTTTCTGATCTTGGCCCTCGCGGCCCTCTGCGTCATGACGCCGGTCGCCGCCAAGGGCCAATTCGGCGCGGAACGCTCCATCATACCCGAGGCCGGCATGATGGCCGGCCGCCTCGACGCCTACCGTCAGGCGCTCGATGAGCACTTCTGCATCAGCGTGACCGACTTTTCGGGGCGCATCCTGGAAGCCAACAAGCGCTTCTGCGAGCTGACGGGATATTCCGAAGCCGAGCTCGTCGGACAATCCTACGACATCCTCAGCTCAGGTCGTCAGTCGACCGAATTCCTTGATGACATGTGGACGGCTGTCCGCGCCGGAAAGACGTGGCGGGGAGAGTTTTGCGATCGCGCGAAAAGCGGCTCGCACATCTGGCTTGAATCGATTGTCATCCCGCGGCTCGACGTCCAAGGGCGCCATCGATCACTTCGTCACCATCAGCACCGACATCACCGAAATTCGCGGGCAAGCGATAACGCTCGAGGCGATGATCGACAATTTCCCGGGCGGCATCGCGCTCGTCGACCGCGATCTTCGCCTCGTCGCCAGCAACAAGCTGTACCGGAGCTTGCTCGATCTGCCTGACAGTCTCTTCGCCGGCGGTGCAATCCCGGTGACGGATGTGCTGCGCTTCCGGGCGGAGAAGGGGCATTACGGCCCGGGCGACATCGAGCAGCTGGTGCGCACGCGCCTTGAGCGCATGCGTAACGCCACTCTCGAGCTGGACGAACGAGCGGAGCTCAACGGCAAGACGCTTGAGGTGCGCACTGTTCCGATTCCCGGCGGCGGATACCTGAAGACCTACGTCGACATCACGGATCGGCGCAATGCGGAGACCGAGCTTCGGCGCGCGCACTGCCGGCTCGAGGCATTCGTCAAGCACGCGCCCGCCGCGGTCGCCATGTTCGATACCGACATGAGGTATGTCGCGCATTCCGATCGTTGGCTGCACGACTACAACTTGAACGAAAAGTCGCTCGTCGGCCGCCATCACTACGATGTCTTCCCGGAAATCCCGCCCCACTGGCGCGCGAAGCATCGCCGCATCATGGCCGGCGCCACCGAAAGCTCTCCCGAGGAGCGCTTCCTGCGCGCGGACGGCTCTGTGAACATCATCCGCTGGGAGGTACGACCCTGGTACCTCGAGGATCAGTCGATCGGCGGCATCATGATGCTGACCGAGGAGATCACCGAGCGCAAGATGCTCGAGGATCAGCTCTGGCGGCTCGCCAAGCTCGACAGTCTCACCGGACTGCCGAACCGCCTGCAGTTCAACGAGAAGCTCAACGAGCTGATCGAGAGCGCGAGCGCGGACGGCGGACAATTCGCGGTCGGCCTCATCGACCTCGACCGTTTCAAGGAGATCAACGACATCTTGGGGCACGACGCCGGCGACGAGCTCTTAAAGGAGGTCGCTAAGCGGCTCGACGAGGCCTTGAAGCCGTACGGCAGCGTTGCCAGGCTCGGCGGTGATGAGTTCGCGATTCTGATTTCCGGGGGCACCCCTGTTTCATTGTTGAGCCGCCCCATCGAAGCGGTTTTTGCCGCTATGGAGCGCCCCGTCATGCTGGGCGGCGCTCCGCGCAAGTGCACCATCAGCCTCGGATTGACGGTCTTCCCGGCCGACGCCACCAAGCCGAGCGACCTGCTCAAGAACGCGGATCTCGCGCTCTATCGCGCCAAGGAGCTTGGGCGCGATCGCTACGAGCTGTTCGTCGGTGAAATGCGCACATCGATCGAGACCAGCTACCAGCTGCACCACGATGTGCAGCACGCCCTGGCGAGGGAGGAGTTTTGTCTGGTCTACCAGCCGATCGTCTCCGCGAGCGGCTCGCAGCGCGTCTCGTTCGAGGCCCTGCTGCGCTGGAAGCATCCCAAGCGCGGCTTGCTCGCGCCGGGCGATTTCGAGGAGGTGTTCGACGACCCGAAGGTGGCGTCCGAGATTGGCCACCGCGTGATCGACCGCGCCATCAGCCAGGCCGCTGTCTGGGAAAAGGCCGGCCTCGAGTTCGGCCGCATTGCAGTGAATGTCACCTCCGCCGACTTTGCCCTCGGCGGCTTCGCCGAATACGTAGATTCCAAATTGCGCGAGCACGACGTAGGCCCCGAGAGGCTCTGCATCGAAGTGACCGAGCGCGTGTTCCTTGGCCGCAGTGCCTTCGGCGTCACCGAGGCGCTCGACAAGCTGCACGACGCGGGCATCGAGATCGCCCTCGACGATTTCGGCACCGGCTTCGCCTCTCTGTCGCACATCAAGAAGTTTCCGATCGACCGTCTCAAGGTGGACCGGTCGTTCGTGCGCGACATGGAGACCAACCCGGACAACCTGGCGATCGTGCGCACGATCATCCAGCTCGGCAGCAGCCTCGGCATCGCCATTACGGCCGAGGGCGTCGAGACCAAGCACCAGCTGGCCCTGCTCCGAACCATGGGCTGCGACTGCATTCAGGGTTACCTGTTCTCGAGGCCCTTGGATCCGGCGGCCATTCCGGGCTTCGTCGCGCGCGGCCAAGGGAGCGACGCCCTCGTCGCCTAGCCGGCGCGCCAAGTCTCCGATCTGAGTCGGCAACGCGCGGGGCTTCGGGCCCTGGCGCGTCCCCATGTCGCCGCTCCAGCTTTGCGCAAGCGCCCGTCGCAATACTGCGGGAAGGGGGAAGAGTCCGTCGGCCGCGCCTGCACGCGGTGCGCCGGAGCGCCTTCGCTAGCTCGCGGGGCGCGCTCAATCAAAGGTACTGTTTATGTCCTCGACCTACCTCGACTACCGGGTCTTTACGCGCGATCTCCCGAGAACGCTGAAGGTGACCGCGGCGCAGCCGCAGATCTCGCGCGAGGCCGAATACTACCGGGACAACATCGGCAAGGTGAAGACGGTCGAGCAATTTCTCAAGGACGACCGTCTCTACAACTATGCCATGCGGGCCAACGGCCTGACCGACATGATCAATTCCAAGGCGTTCATGCGTAAGATCTTGATGAGCGACCTCGACGATCCGAAGAGCTTCGCTAGGTCTCTCGTCGATACGCGCTACCAGGTCTTCGCTCGCTCCTTCAACTTCGCCACGGACGGCAAGGTCGAGGCCAGCACCGCAATTGCCCAGACCGATGCCCAGGAAAACGACACGGTGGGCCTCTACTCAGAGGCTCGCGTGCGGCGCGGCGAGGTGGCTGCGACCGAGGTCAAGAACTACAAGGAGCGCATCGGCCTCATGCCATCGGTCGACGGCTTCCTTCGCGACCAGCGGCTCGTGGACTTCGCGCTGACGGCCTACGGCTTTGATCCGGCGACTAACACCAACGCCTTCACGTATACCTCGACGGCCACCCTCCGCGCCGTGCTGACCAGCGACCTGAGTGATCCCGAGAGTGTCGCCAACAAGCTCGGTGGAGCTTACAAAGAGCTCGCCGCGGCGTTTGGCTTCAGTGCCGACGGAACGCTCCCCCAGGGTGCCTCGGCTCAATCCGGCGCCCAGATCGACGACACGCTCTTGCGCTACTACGAGAACACCGGCAATGGCGCGAGCCCGGCGGCCGCGGCCTTCAAGAGCAAGCTTTACGAAAGCGCGATTGCGGCCGCGACGTCGGTCGACGACCTTGTCAACGACAGCAGGAGCTTCAACTATATCGTCACGGCATTCGGTCTCGATCCCATACTTGAAACACCGGCCAAGATCCGTCAGGTGCTGACCAGCGACCTGTCCGATCCTGAAAGCTTCGCCAACCAGCAGACCGACACCGGCTATCGCACAATGGCCGCGGCTTTCAATTTCAATGCTGACGGAACAATCGCAGGAACAGAGGGAGCGCAGACGCCCGATAAGGTGAAGAGCACGGTCAACCTCTACCTCGATCATTATGACGACAAGGCCGTGAAGACCGAAACGCTCGAGACGACCTATTTCAAGAACACCGTCACCAGCACCATCGAAGGCCAGATTTCCACCATCTCCAAGGTCGATGACCTGCTGAACAACACGAGGCTCTACGACTACTTGCTCAAGTCCTACGACCTCGACCCCAAAACCGAATCCAAGGTCAACATCAAGAAAGTGCTCTTGAGCGACGTTGCCGACCCGAAAAGCTACGCCAACAAGCTGTCCGATGAGCGCTACCGCAATCTTGCTGCGGCCGTGAACTTCGCCGCCGACGGCACGGTCACGACGGCGCTGGCTGCCCAGATCGAGAACGAGGAGTTGGGTACCATCAAGCTCTACAATTCGCGAGCACCCGCTGACGCGACCGAGCTGGACAAGACCCGCATCAAGGCCGAGAGCACTTACTATCACGAGGCAATCAGCACCGTTGAGAACGTCGAAGATTTTCTCGCCGACAAGCGCCTCGTGAAATACGTCCTGAAGGCCTTTGGCCTCGAGGGCGAGACCGTTCCCAACAATGTGCTGCGCCAGGTGCTGACCAGCGATCCTCAGGACCCCAAGAGCTTTGTCAGCAAGCTCAACGACAGTCGCTATCGTGATCTCGCCGCCGCCTACAATTTCAAGTCCGACGGCAGCATCGCCCGTGTGCCGCCGCAGCAGGCTCAGACGCGCAGCGAGGCGATCAAGACCGCCGATCTCTTCCTTTATCAGACCATGGAGACCGAAGCCGGTAACCAGAACGAGGGCGTGCGCCTCGCGCTCTACTTCCGGCGCAAGGCGCCCAACATCAACACGGCCTTCGACGTCCTGGCCGACAAGGCGCTCCTCGAGGTTGTGCGCAACGCCCTTGGCTTGCCGGCGTCCATGTCGCAAATGGACATCGACGTGCAGGCGAAGCTGCTCGAGAAGCGGCTCAAGTTCGGGGATTTCAAGGATCCGGAGAAGCTCGAGAAGTTCCTGGCGAAATTCGGTGCCCTCTACGACCAGGCGAACAGCGCATCATCAGGTGCTACGCCCGCGTCGCTTCTCCTCAGCAGCGACAATTCGGTCGTTGGCTTCAGCGACAGTATGCTCGCGAGCTTCCAGGGCCTCCGCCTCGGCCGCGTTTGATGCGGCTCTCCGTCGCGAGCCGCGCTGTTTTCAGGCAATGCATCGGGTTGACAGGGCCGCGATGCTGCAACGATAGTCGTGCCGATTTCTGGGAGCAGGGAATGCGGCACTTGGGGACGCGCGGAAGGCTCATGATCGCCCGGTTTCTGGCGCTCTCCGCCATGGCCGCGGCTCTGCTCGCACCGTTGTCGCGGGCCGCTCTCGCGCAGGAGGGCGAGTTCACGACCAAGGCCAAGAACGCCGTCCTGATGGACTACGAGACGGGCTCGGTGCTGTTCCAGAAATCGGCAGACGAGCTGGTTCCCCCTGCGAGCCTGAGCAAGCTCATGACGCTTGCCGTCCTCTTCAAGGCCCTGAAGGACGGCAAGGTCAAGCTCGAGGACGAATTCCAAACCAGCGAGAATGCCTGGCGGACCGGCGGCGCGCCGTCCGGCACGTCCGCCATGTTCATCCCGATCAACAACAAGACGCCGATCAGCGAGCTCATCCAAGGCATCATCGTGCAATCCGGCAATGACGCCTGCATCACGGTCGCCGAGGGCCTCGCCGGCTCTGTGCCGAAATTCGCCGTGCAGATGGAGGAGGAGGCCCGTCGGCTTGGCTTGAAGAAGTCGACCTTTCGCAATTCGACCGGCCTCGACGATCCCGAGCAGCTGATGACCGCGCGCGAGCTTGCCGTCCTCGCGCAGCATCTCATCCGCGACTATCCCGACCACTACAAGATTTTCGCGCAGAAGGAGTTCGCCTACCGGCGGCACAAGTTCTACAACCGCAATCCGCTGCTCGGCCCGGAGTTCGGCGTCGACGGCTTGAAGACCGGCCACACCGCCATCGCCGGCTACGGTCTGGTTTTTTCGATGGTCAACGAAGGCCGCAGGCTGATCGGTGTCGTCATGGGGCTCGCCGACGAGCGCGAGCGCAAGGATGAGGCGAGGCGGCTCATCGAGTGGGGCAAGCGCAGCTACGCTCAGGTCAAGCTGTTCGACGCCGAGGAGCAGGTGGGCAGCGCCCGCGTCTGGGGCGGCGATCGCTGGTTTGTGCCGCTCACCGGCAACGGCAACGTCGACGTTGTGCTCCCGCGCTTTCCCGCGGGCCAGAAGCTCCGTGGCGAGATCGTCTATCAGGGCCCCCTCAAGCCGCCGATCAAAAAAGGGGATCAGGTCGCCGTCCTGAGGGTGACGAGCACGGTCGGCACCAATCCCGAGCCGACCGCCGTGACGGAGGCGCCGCTCTACGCCGGCGACGACGTCGAGCCCTCGAGCTTCCTCTGGAAAGGCTTCGATTCGCTTCTCTATCTGGCCTTGCGCCTGGTGAGGCTCTAGTCTGGCCACCATGGCGCCGGGAAAATTCATCACCTTCGAGGGCGGCGAAGGCTCGGGGAAATCGACCCAGGCTCGAATGTTGGCGGAGCGGTTGCGCCTGCGCGCGATCGAGACTGTGCTGACGCGCGAGCCTGGCGGTTCGCCGTTTGCCGAGCGCCTGCGGAAGATCCTGCTCGACCCCAGGACCGAGCCGCATTCCCCTCTGGCCGAGACGCTTCTCTTCTACACCGCACGCGCGGATCATCTCGATTCGGTCAGTTCGCCCGGCCTTGAAGCAGGGCCGCTGGGTCATCTGCGACCGCTTCTCGGATTCGACGCGTGTCTATCAGGGCCAGAATAGTGCGCTGCGCGGGCAGCTGTTCGACGCCCTCGAGCTGCTCGTCGTCGCGCCGACGCATCCGGATTTGACGCTCATTATCGATATTCCGGCTGAGATTGGTCTGGCGCGCGCCATGGTCCGCGAGGGCAGCAAGGATAACCGCACCGGCAAGTCCGCCGCCGAGCAGGACGAGAAGCGCGTCGCGCGCGGGCTGTTGTCCGACCGTTACGAGTCCCGCGACCTCTCCTTTCACCGAAAGCTCAGGGAAGGCTTCCTGAAGATCGCCGCTGCAGAGCCTGTGCGTTGCGTGATCATTGATGGGCAGCAGCGTCCCGACGAGGTCGCCGACCTGGTCTGGGAGGCGGTCAAGCTGCGACTCCTTGACGGGGTCTCCTGACCATGGCGCGCGCGCCCGCCGTCCAGGAGATCGAGGAGCTGCCGGAGGCGGATCGGCTCGAGGGCTTCCCGCATCCCCGCGTAACGGCGCGCCTTTTTGGCCATGAGACGGCCGAGCGCACGCTTGGCGGACGCTTTCGCCTCGGGGCGCATGCACCACGGCTGGCTCCTGAGCGGTCCGGAAGGGCATAGGCAAAGCAACGCTCGCCTATCGTTTCGCCCGCTTTGTCCTCGCCAGCCCGGCAAGCCGGGATATCACGGGTCAGACACTCGACGTGCCGGACGATGGCGTAGCGGCACGCCAGGTGCGCGCCCTCTCCCATCCCGGCCTGCTCGTCATCCGGCGCGCCTACGACACCAAGACGAAGCGGTTTCCGGCAACCATCCCCGTCGACGAGGTGCGCCGCTTGAAGACGTTTCTCGGCCGCACGTCCGAGACCGGTACCTGGCGCGTCGTCATCGTCGATCGTGCCGACGAGCTCAACATCTCGGCCGCCAACGCGCTTCTGAAGTCGCTCGAGGAGCCGCCGCCGCGCACGATCTTTCTGCTCGTCTCGTCGGCGCCCGGGCGGCTGCTGACCACCATCCGCTCGCGAGTGCGCGGTCTCGAGATGCCTGGCCTCGCGAGCGCGCCGCTGCGCCAGGCCGCGACGCAGGCCATGGTGGCAAGCGGCGACGAGATCGCGGCGTCCGCCCCCGCCCCCTCCGAATGGGAAAGGCTCGAGCGGCTCGCCGGCGGCAGCGTTCGCCGCCTGCTCTCGCTTCACGCGGCACGCGGCTTGGCGCTCTTCGACCGTGTCTCGGCACTCGTTTCCGCGCTTCCCAAGGTCGATTGGGGCGCCGTGCACGCCCTCGGCGACGAGATCGGGAGCCCCGCCGCCGAGCAGCGTTACGAGCTCTTTTTCGAGCTTTTGATGGACCATCTCGCCCGCCTCATCCGCGCCCGCGCCGCGGGCGATGCCGCAGACGGCGACCGGGCGCTCGCGCAAAGGCTGATCGGCGAGGGACAGCTTGCCACCTGGGCCGGCTTGTGGGAAAGAGTGGCCGCCGACAAAGCCGATGTCGCAGCCCTCAACCTCGACCGGAAGTCTCTGATCCTCGAGACTTTTGTCCGCCTCGAGGCGGCCTCGCGGCGCTGACACGTCAATCGAGAAGCTCGCACGTATGACCAGGTTCAAGACGAGGCCGATGCCGACCGCCCGAATGTGATGCCGGGCAACGACTATACGCGCCCCTTGACGACCCACGGTCATCAGATCTCACCAAGGACATCGGTCCCATGAGCCAGCGAGCGAAGTTCTACATCACGACTGCCATCTCCTATCCCAACGGCGTCCCCCACATCGGGCACGCCTATGAGGCGATCGCGACCGACGCCATCGCGCGCTTCGAGCGCCTGGACGGCAAGGACGTCTTCTTCCTGACCGGCACCGACGAGCACGGCCTCAAGATGAAGCAGACGGCGGTCAAGGAAGGCCTCTCGCCGCGCGCGCTTGCCGACCGCAACACCGAGCGCTTCCGCGCCATGGCCGCCGACCCTCGACCTCTCGAACGACGACTTCATCCGCACGACCGAGGAGCGCCACTACCGCAGCTCCGAGGAGATCTGGCGGCGCATGGAGAAGGCCGGCGACATCTTCTTGAAGAAGTACGCCGGCTGGTACTCCGTGCGCGACGAGGCCTTCTACAACGAGAACGAGACCACCGTCGGCAAGGATGACGTGCGCGTCGGCCCGCAGGGCACGCCCGTCGAGTGGACGGAGGAGGAGACCTATTTCTTCCGCCTCTCGAAGTACGAGAAGGCGCTCCTCGAGCACTACGACAAGAACCCCGATTTCATCCTGCCGCCCGAGCGGCGCAACGAGGTCGTGAGCTTCGTCAAAGGGCGGGCTCGAGGATCTATCGATCTCGCGCACGACGCTCGATTGGGGAATTCCCGTGCCGGCCATGTCGAGTGCCGGCTCGCACAACGGGCCGTCCCACGTCATGTACGTGTGGGTCGACGCGCTGACGAACTACATCACGGGCGTTGGCTTTCCCGACGAGAAGTCGCCGCGCTGGCACTATTGGCCCGCCGACGTGCACGTCATCGGCAAGGACATCGTGCGCTTTCACGCCGTCTACTGGCCGGCGTTCCTGATGTCGGCCGGCCTCGCGCTGCCCAAGCGCATCTACTCGCACGGGTTCGTCCTGAACCGCGGCGAGAAGATGTCGAAGTCGGTCGGCAATGTCGTCGACCCCTTCGATCTCGTCCGCACCTACGGCGTCGATCAGGTGCGCTACTTCTTCCTGCGCGAGGTGATGTTCGGCCAGGACGGCAACTACTCGACCGACGCCATCGCCAACCGCATCAATGCCGACCTCGCCAACGATCTTGGAAACCTCGCGCAGCGCTCGCTGTCGATGATCGCCAAGAACTGCGACGAGAAGGTGCCGGAGCCGGGCGACTTCACCGACGCGGACAAGACGATCCTCGCGGCCGCCGACGCGCTCTACGCCAAGGCGCGCGAAGCCATGGACCGTCAGGCGATCACGAAATACCTCGATGCCGTCTGGGCCGTGGTCGCCGACGCCAACCGCTACTTCGCCGCCGAGGAGCCGTGGGCGAAAAAGAAGACCGACCCGAAGCGCATGGAGACGATCCTCTATGTGACGGCCGAGGTCGTGCGTCAGGTGGCCATTCTCGCCGCACCCGTCATGCCCGCGTCCGCCGCGAAGCTGCTCGATCTCCTGAGCCAGGACGCCGGCGCCCGCTCCTTCGAAGCGCTCGGCGAGAAGGGCCGCCTTGCGCCCGGCACCGCCGTCCCGGTTCCCCAAGGCGTCTTTCCGCGCTATGTGGACCCTGACGAAGCCGCCAAGGCCGAGCCAATGCCGCCCAAGCCCAAGAAGGGCGGCGACAACAAAGCCAAGAGTTGAGGGCGGCTTTATCCCTCTCCCCATTGTTTCAATGAGGAGAGGGTCGGGGTGAGGGGCAGCCACTTGCGCTGCGATGAATTGTTGCCCCTCACCCTAACCCTCTCCCCGCTAGCGGGGAGAGGGAATAGAAAGGCACACTATGCTTGTCGATCACCATTGCCACTCTGGATTTTCCCGACTTCGCCGCCGACCTCGACGGCGTGATCGCGCGCGCCCGCGCAGCCGGCGTCGCGCGCATGGTGACCATCTCGACCCGCATCCGCAAATTCCCGCAGGTGCTTGGCCGTCGCCGAGAAGTACCCGGACGTCTATTGCTCGGTCGGCACGCATCCCCACAACGCGCACGAGGAGCTCGACATCCCGCGTTGACGAGATCATCCGCCTCTCCGCAGCATCCGAAGGTCGTGGCCATCGGCGAGGCGGGTCTCGACTATCACTACAAGCACTCGACGCCCGAGGCCCAGGCCGAAGGCTTCCGCCGCCACATCGCCGCCGCCCGCGAGACGGGATTGCCTCTCGAGATCCACACGCGCGAGGCCGACGCCGACACGATAGCAATCCTCGAGGATGAGCACGCGCGAGGCGCGTTTCCGGCGATCCTGCACTGCTACACGGGCGGGCCGGAGCTGGCGCGCCGCGCCGTCGAGCTCGGCCTCTATGTGTCGTTCACCGGCGTCGTGAGCTTCAAGAAATCCGACGCCCTGCGCGCGATCGCCAAGCGACGTGCCGCTCGATCGCTTGCTCGTCGAGACCGACGCCCCCTATCTCGCGCCCGAGCCGTTTCGCGGCAAGACCAACGAGCCGGCCTTTGTCGTGCACACGGCAGCCGCGCTCGCCAAGGCGCGCGGCGTTCCCGCCGAGACCATCGCCGCCGCCACGACCGACAACTTCTTCCGCCTCTTCAAGAAGGTGCCGCGCCCGGCCGCCGAAGGCAGCGCCGCCGCATGAGCCTGCGCGTCACGATCTTGGGCTGCGGCTCCTCGGGCGGCGTGCCGCGCATCGGTTCGATGTGGGGAAGGTGCGATCCCACGAATCCGAAAAACCGTCGCCGGCGCTGCTCGATTCTGGTCGAACAGAGGTCGAAGCTCGGCACGACGAGCGTTCTTGTCGACACGTCTCCGGATCTGCGCGAGCAGCTTCTCTCGGTCCGCGCCGATGCTCTCGACGGCGTGCTCTTCACCCACGATCACGCCGACCACACGCATGGCATCGACGACTTGCGGATGGTCGCCTACGCCATGAAGAAGCGCATCGACTGCTATTTCGATGCGCCCACGCGCGACAGCATCGTGTCGCGTTTCGCCTATTGCTTCGAGACCCCGAAAGGCTCGAGCTATCCCCCCATTCTCGTTGCTCGCGATCTGGTAGCTGGGACGCCGGTCGTGATCGACGGAGCAGGCGGCCCCATCGAGGCGATGCCAATTCTGCAGACGCACGGCGACCTGCCCACGCTTGGCTTCCGGTTCGGCTCGCTCGCCTATTCACCGGACGTCTCGGACGTGCCCCCGGAATCGGTCGAGCCGTTGCGGGGCCTCGACATCTGGATCGTAGACGCGCTGCGCTACACGCCGCATCCGAGTCATTTCAGCCTCAAACAGGCGCTCGAATGGATCGATCGTCTGGCGCCGAAGCGCGCCATCCTGACCCACATGACGGCTGACCTCGACTACGACGCGTTGCGCCGCGAGCTGCCGTCCCACATCGAGCCCGCCTACGACGGCATGGTCATCGAGGTCGGCTGAATTTAGGCGTCGCTTTCGCTGGTCAGCGAGCCCTGCGAGCGCTTCCAAGCGTTGAAGCTCACCACCTCGCCGTTCGAAGCCGCGGACGGCAGCGCGACGTCGACAAAGAGCGGCGCCACCTCGTCGGGGGCGGGCAGCGTGAACGGATCCTCGCCGGGGAAAGCCTTGGCCCGCATGGAGGTGCGCATGGGGCCGGGATCGATGACGCTCACCTGAATGCGTGTCGTTGCGCATTCCGCGGCGTAAGTCGTGGCCAGCGTCTGCAGACCGGCCTTGGACACCGCGTACGGCCCCCAATAGGCGGTGTCGCCGGCCGCGGCGCCACAGGTCACGAAAATCGCCCGGCCGGCATCCGAAATCTTGAGCAGCGGATCGAGCGTCCGGATGAGACGCCAGTTGGCGTTGAGATTGATGTCGATGACGGCGCTCCAAGCCTCCGCCGTCACATGCGGCAGCGGTGAGAGCGGTCCGAGAATTCCGGCCGCGGCGACGAAGATGTCGAGCTTGCCGAAGCGCTGATAGAGCGTCGGTCCGAGCTGGTCGATGCGGTCGCCGGCCCTGAGGTCGAGCTTGAGGATGGTGGCCTTGCCGCCGACGCTGCGAATTTCGTCGTCGACCTCCTCGAGCGCCCCTTCCGTGCGCCCGCAGATGATGACCTGTGCGCCTTCACGCGCAAAGGCGAGCGCAACCGCCCGGCCCAAACCGCGCGAGGCGCCCGTGACCAGGGCGAGACGGCCGTTCAACTGTTTCGGAGACTTCATCGGCAGGCCTTAGACGGCGGGCAAAAGCGCCGCCTCGGGCACCACCTAGCGCCAGTTGGCACCTTGCGGCAAGCGTTTGCCGTAAGCGTAGTTTCAGCCCCATTGCCGTTGACGTAGGCCCTGCAACTCGATCGCCCGCCAGACCTGCCGCGGCGGCCTTGCTGCGGGCTCCGCGGTGACCTCACTCCCAGGACGAGCTGGGCGGCGATGAACCCGCCACCTAGGCCGCCGCCGCATAATAGTTCTTGAGCCCGCCCATCACCTTCTGTTTGTCGAACTCGGCGCCCATCTCCAGCATCGCGTCGGCGAAGCGGCTGACGATCTCAGAGATCTGCTCCGGCGACAGCTGGTTCAAGATGCCGATGCGCACCTGCACCGGCTCCGACAGCGTCGGCCAGATGCCGAAGCCCTTGGCGCGGGCGCCGGCGACGAGATCCTTCTCCTTGCCCTTGAGATTGCCCGGCAGGTTGAGGACGACAAGGCTCGTCATGTTGGAGGTCACGTCGCAGCCCATCGACTCGACGGCCTGGCGCAGCGCCTTCTCGTGATAGGCGTAGTCCGAAGCCTTGCGGCGGCGGCCATAGCCGAGGATGATGCGCAGCGCCTCGTGGAAGGCGGCGACGGCGTAGCACGAGTGCGTCTGGTGGTAGGCGGCGTTCGGCGCGTCCTTGCCGTCGATGATACCCCAATGGCGCGCGTCGAGGATCGGGTGATGCACGTAGGTGCGGCAGCCTCGCTTTTTCACCATCTCGATCGCCTTGTCGGTGAAGCTCACCGGCGCATAGGTCAACGGCAGCGACAGCACGCCCTTCTGCGGACACGAGGCCCAGGCGACGACGCCCGGATAGTCGTCGATGTTGAAGTCGGCGACGCCGAGACTTGAGACTGCGTCGACGATACCCATCACTCCATACTTGAGGCAGGCATCGTTGAAGCCCTTTAAGTCATTGATGCGGCCCGAGCCAGTCTCCCAGTGGGCCATGAACGCCCACATCGGCTTCTTCTCGGCCAGCGCCTTGTCGACGGTGTCGCCCGTCACCGATTGGCCGTGCGGCGTCTCGACGATGGTCACGCTCGCGGGTTTCGGATTGAGGGAGTTGGCGGCAAGCTCCTCGGCGGTCGAGGCCTTCATGCGGATGGTGAGCGAGTCGATGCCGGAAAACGTGCCGTTGGGGAAGGCGACGACCTTGTCGCCGGGCAGGATGAGTGACAGCACGCAGTCGAGGCCGGAGAAGCCCGTGCCGGCGACACCGTAGGTGTAGACATTCTTGGTCCCCCACAGATCGCGCAGCATCTCCTTCGCTTCGAGCATGCCGCGCACCACATCCTTCTGCATGTGGTCAGCGACGCCGGTCTTGGCGAAGCGCTCGAGCACGCGCGGATCCGTATTTCCCGGACCGGGGCCGGCGGCGAGCGTCTCGGGAATCTCCAGACGTCGGATATATCTTCATTTCATCTCTCCGAATTCGACTTGGCCCGAGAGGGCGAACCGCCAGAATTGGCCAATGGTCTCGACCTGCGTCGGCCGGCCAGAGCGCAACGTAGGGCAGACGCGCGGCCGGCGGCAAGACGTCTTCTATCGTGTCTTGCGGTCCGATGTGAGACGGCGTGAACGTCCCGATACGCCGCATGCCATCCAGCGCGATTTTCGTTGGGACATTTGCACTGCACAAAGCCTAGAATAGTAAATGTCCCAACGGGCCCGTGCGCGAGGCCCATCGCCGTCTCTCGTCGGGGTAGCTGATGACGGTCGAAACCTGCTCGATATGCGTTGGCCAGTGCTATCTGACGCACAAGAGAGAGGTGCGGAAAGTCCTGGACGTCGAGGGGGACCGAGTAACGTACATTGTCCGCGGCAAGTTGGCCTTTCCGGCTTGGGACCGGGAGATGTGGCGGGTCACCACAACGGACACATTTGCGAAAGATGTCGAGCGCGAAGTGCCGTGCGACTGCCTCGCCCCTTAGATCGGCACTTGGCCGGCGCCCCTGCCGCCTTTCATCCGCAGCCATGAGTCAGCAACTGGCATCGGCGGCCATCGCGTACGACGTCCGCTAGACTCCAACACACAGACGAAACATCGTCCGTCACGGAGGTCCGTTAAGGGCCATCAGCTGACATCGCAACGCTCGCTTGCGGCTTCCGCTTAAACCGCAATAGCCGAGGCTCGCTGGGCCAGCACCTTCCTCGCCTACAAGCCAGAGACGTACATTCCCTAGCTGCTGACTCCGATTTTCGATTTGGACGTGCTCTCGCAAGGTCTTGCGCAAAAAAGGGACACCTCAGCTCGGATGCGAGGTCATCGCTGGGCCGGCTTGCTCTCGCTGCCGCACGGCATTGTGTGGCAGACCTACGTGCCCGGAGTGAGCGAACGGAGATTGCTGTCTGACGGTGATGCCAGCCTTCAGCATGTCTGCGGCGCTACCTAGGCGCGAATGGCGCAATCCGGCATCACAGAAAATAATTCCCTAGTCGCCGAGTGATAGTTGTTCTGCAATCTGTAACACTTCCCACCTCCGCAGCAGGCGAGCGCCATTCATGCGTAGGGAAGCAGTTGATCAGGCGAAACGGCTAATTTTCGCGCTAATAAATGGCCTCGTCGATCTAACGGAAATGATTGCCTTTAGTCCCGGGGTTGCCTCTCGGCGCCTCGCCCTGGCTGACGACATCAGCCTCATCCGCGCAGTTTCCTATTTCGTGGCAGCATTCTCCGTTACCATTGTTCTCAATAAGATTGCCTATAATCTTCTCGGCATCGATGCTCTAGACGAGGTGACATATTGGGCGGGTCATATAGGTGTCATTACCGCAGTTGGCTCACTGGCATTCTTACTCGGCGTGCCAGTGTTTTCCAGTATTCCCCTTCGAGTGTATCTTAGCTCCGCCCTCTTGGCTTTTGGCGCCTGCTTCTTACTGGGCGGCGTCATAATTGCCGTGGCCGCCGTGATCATCTGGGCGGCACAAGCAGCTGGATACATACCACCTATCCTTCCCGATCTTACGGCAAACGATAACTTCGCACAGGCCGCGATGATAGCAGGCAGGGAATGCTTGCTCAACGAAAGCATAGTCTATCGGGCGGTGTACAACGGGCTCGGTGGGCCATTCAAGGAGCTCAACAGCCCCTTTGACGATCTGTCGTATATGTACGGCGGCGCCTACTTTGTCGCGCCGTTGCTCTTTCTGTTACTCGTGCGTGCGACAGCACCGCAAAAAACTCTGGCGATACTGACCTGCTTGCTCAGTACAGGCTTCATCTACGGCGCTATCGGCAAATACGACGGAGCTATCACTGAAAGTTCGACCTGTCCCAAGCCAGGCATTGAGAAAGCTCAGCACGCCACC
Organism: uncultured Alphaproteobacteria bacterium; assembly: GCA_963821565.1. Lineage (GTDB taxonomy): Bacteria > Pseudomonadota > Alphaproteobacteria > Rhizobiales > Hyphomicrobiaceae > Hyphomicrobium_C. The sequence goes on along the minus strand of CAWGEK010000001.1, from coordinate 402,634 downwards.
GCTGTCGAACAGGTCAAGCGGTTCGCGGAATCGTTTTCTGGCAAACTAGGGCAACCGGGAAAGACCATGACCCTTCTTGCGGTTGACGCGGAGAATACAACGGTCATTTTTCGATACCGCTTTCACAAGGAAGGCACCGACCTGCCTGGCTTCCACCGGTTTGTGGCTCGTATGCGAACTCGCGAGATCGAGGCGTTTTGCAAATCCAAGGAGGGTGCAGACATCCAAAAGCGAGGAATCTCGCAAGTCCTAGTCATTCAATACTACGATACAGAAGTGAAAGAGACCATCGCAATAGGACCGGATCAATGCATTGAGTAGCTGGAAACAATCTTGTGGCCGCAACATCTGATAGAGAAACACCGCCCTATTTTCAGGAGAAAATTGCGACACTGATCGCGGAGGGTTTAGCCCAGCCGTGGCCAAACATTGGCAATGTATGGTGCCCCACCTGACGGTGACCGTCAGTTTCACCTCGGAAAGCAGACCCCCTGGGCGCTGCGTTGGTTGCGGCTGCTAAGGGTCATAAACTGACGCCGACGCCCTCTGCACAGGACTTCCGCTAGTACCCTGAGAGCAGACTACGCGCCTAGCTTCGACGAGGTCTGAGAAGGGCGAGGAGGCAAAACGTTGAGGCATCACGCCTTACGTTTCTTTCGCGCGGCATAACGGGCGTCGCGAATTGCCTTCTGATCTGCTTGCGAGGCGACCTCCCGATCTGCTTCTTCGCGCGCCTTACGCTTGCTGATGGCCGCTTGCTCGATCTGTTCTGCCTCCTCACGGGCCGCATGTTCCATTACTGCACGCGCCTTCGCCTCGTTGCGGGCTTCGCGCGCGGCGGCGAGTGCTTGGCGCTCAGCCTTTCGTTGGAGAACCATTGGATCGTCGGAGGGGGGCCTTTGCGCTCGCCGGAGCATTGCCTGCTTGGCCTCTGAAGCCTTGAGCAGACGCTCACTGAAACTCTTGCCGTTGAAATCTTTCATGTCGCTCCGTTGGTTGGCACTTGGGGGGTTGGAAACGTGCCCCATGGTTTCGGCTGCGGTTTGGAGCGAACCGCAGTATACCTCGAGGGAAAATAGGTCGGCCGCGGCCCGCCGGCGCGAATCAGACCATGAGCAGTCGCGTGTTGTGAACCCAAGCGGACATGTCTAGACGGCGTGGGGCCGATACACGACCGCCCGAGGCTTTCCGGACTGGAATGCCTGTCGGTCGTGGAAGTCACAATAAGGACCGCTGTCCTTCTTCCGCTTACCGCAAAAGTAGAAGTCTCCCGCCAACGGGTCGCCAAAAGGCCAGCGGCAATCGTCAGCGAGGAGTGTTTCGACTGTCTTTCTTTCGGCGTGCGGGATATTCGCGGGGGCAACGACGTTCGACGGCGCGGGGCGGCTCAAATTGGTGCTCATGCGTTCGTGTAGCACAAAAACCTGCGCATGGCGTGCGACGCTTGAGCACCCATGGTCCATTGGAATTCGCTTAACGAAAAGGCAACTTTGGGTCAAAAGCCGACCTCGACCCGCTCCGCACATGACGTCTGCTATAATTCCAAGAGCAGACGAGTCCTCGAGCGTCGCTGAGGTCCGAGTAGGGTCAGCAGCGGATCTGGCGCAAACCCAGAGTGAGGTCAGCTCTACCCGCAGAAGCTGACGTCGAAGCATGAGAACGGTAGGCCAATAGCCATTCGCCCCTAGCATCGCGCCAAGGTGCCCCGGAATGAGTTGCGCGATTGAACCTCAGCCAGCCTCGGCAAGGAGCGAGAGCTGGCGCGAGCCTGCCGAGCCGTTCTGGTCGGTAAGCTCGGTCGGATATTCGCCCGTGAAGCAGTGGTCGGTGAACTGCGGGCTTCTGGCATCGCGGGCTTCGAAGCCGACGGCCCGGTAGATGCCGCTCGACGGACAGGAAATTCAGGCTGTCGGCGCCCATGAACTGACGCATGCTCTCGAGGTCGAGGTTGGCCGCGATCAGGTCGGTCTTGCGCGGTGTGTCGATACCGTAATAGTCGGGATGCGTGATCGGCGGCGAGGAGATGCGCAGATGCACTTCGCGCGCGCCTGCATCGTACATGAGCTGCACGATCTTCTTCGATGTCGTCCCGCGCACGACGCTGTCGTCGATGAGCACGATGCGCTTGCCGCGGATGACGCCGGCATTCGCCGAGTGCTTGAGCTTGACGCCGAGCTGGCGGATTCGCTGCTCGGGCTCGATGAACGTGCGCCCCACGTAGTGATTGCGGATGATGCCGAGCTCGAACGGCAGACCGGACTCCTGCGCATAGCCGATAGCGGCAGGCACGCCCGAGTCCGGAATGGGTACGATGACATCGGCCGCTGCCGGGCGACTCGCGTGCGAGCTGCGCGCCCATCTGCTTGCGAATATCATAGACGGAGCGCCCGCCGATGATGCTGTCGGGGCGCGCGAAGTAGATGTACTCGAAGATGCAGGGCCTGGCCGTCCGGCGCGGGAACGGGCGATGGCTCTCGAGCCCGTCCGCGGTGATCACCACCACTTCGCCGTTCTCGACCTCGCGCACGAACTCGGCGCCGACCATGTCGAGTGCGCACGTCTCGGATGCGAGCACGTAAGCGTCGCCAAGACGGCCGATGACAAGCGGGCGGATGCCGATGGGGTCGCGCGCGCCGATCAGCATGTCGTTGGTGAGGCCGACGAGCGACCAGGCGCCCTCGATCTGGCGGATCGCCTCGACGAACCGCTCGACCATGCGCCGCTTGCTGCGAGCGCGACAGGAGATGGAGGATGACCTCGGTATCGGAGGTCGAGGGGAAGATGGCGCCGGACGTTGATCAGCTCCTGGCGGAGCGTGAGGGCGTTGGTGAGATTGCCGTTGTGGGCGACGGCGAACCCGCCCGTATCGATGTCCGCATAGAGCGGTTGCACGTTCTTGAGCGCCGGCTCGCCGGTCGTCGAGTAGCGGTTGTGACCGACCGCCATATTGCCCTTGAGGCGGTGGATGACGCCGGCCTCGTTGAAGTTGTCGCCGACGAGGCCGAGGCGACGCTCGGAGTGGAACTGGGTGCCGTCATAGGAGACGATGCCGGCCGCCTCCTGGCCGCGGTGCTGGAGCGCGTGCAGGCCGAGCGCGGTCAGGGCCGCGGCATCGGGGTGCCCAAAAACACCGAAGACCCCGCATTCCTCGCGGAGTCTATCGTCACCCATCTTGGAAAGCCCGAAATCGAGAGCCTGTTTACCGTCGTCGAACCCGTGCGTCATGGCTGCCTCCCGCTAAAGCATCCGCCGCTCGATGACTTTACGCAGTACAAAGCGCGCCAGCCCTCTATCAGGATTAGGGCCCGCGCCGCCAGTCACGTGACGTATATATGATAACCCGCGAAGCGTTAAAGCGCTTTGTCACATAGGTCGCAGGGCTAAGAGGAATTTACTGTGCCGGTGGCTCGGCAGCCGCAGGCGGCTGTGCCCCGCCGATACCGGCCGCCGGCAGGTAGGTTTCCAGCACAACCCGGATCGCATCGCCCGTCGACTTGATATAGGGCAGCGATTTCGAATCCCGGACCCACGGGAAGTGCGCGTTCTGGTCGGGAATGAAGGACTCGTAGAACATGTACGGGATCACGATCAGCAGGAAGCCGCGCGCCACGCCGAAAATGAACCCGAGGATGCGGTCGATCATGCCGACCCGGCTCTCGAGCGTCCAATCCGAGATGCGCGCCGTGAGCAGGTGAACGATAATCAACACGATGAGGAAGATCACGGCGCCGATGGCGATCTGAGCGACGGCGACCTGGGTCCCCATCTGCTGCGCCATGTCCTCGGCGACTTTCTTGTAGTTGAGGACGAAATAGAGGGTCGCGCCGGCGGCGACGATCCACGACAGGATCGACAGGACCTCGCGCACGATGCCGCGATACATCGCCAGGAGACCGGAAATGAATGCCACGGCAATGAGCGCGGCATCGAGATAGCTGAGCGGCCCGATCATTCTCGAGAGCTCCTCAAATACATGCGGCCTTAGAACGAGGTTAATTCCCCCGCCCGTTCACTCGCATGACCTTAGCTCGTCCGCAAGCTCCTTGAGGTGGCTGATGCGGCACAGTCTCAGCCGTCCGGCGTCGTCGCCGATCTCTCCGGCAGCGGGAATAACCGCCTGGCGAAAACCGAGTTTTTTGGCTTCCTTGAGGCGCAATCCCATGTGCGGGCAGGCGCGCACGGCGCCCGAAAGAGAGAGCTCGCCGAAGTAGACGCGGTCGGTCGGCAGCGCGGTGTTGGACCACGAAGCAAGGAGGGCGGCGGCGGCGGCCAAGTCCGCGGCGGGCTCAATGATCCGTCAGACCCCCGGCGATGTTGAGGTAGACGTCGTGGTGGGCGAACGAGACGGCGCAGCGCGCCTCGAGCACGGCGATCAGCATGGCGAGCCGGTTGGCATCCCAGCCGACAACGGCGCGCCGTGGCACGCCGAGCCCTGACGGAGCGACGAGCGCCTGGATCTCGACCAGGATCGGCCGCGTCCCCTCGATCCCGGCGAACACCGCCGCCCCGGGGGCCGTCGCGTCGCGGTCGCCGAGGAACAGCTCCGACGGGTTGGCGACCTCCTTGAGGCCGGCCCCCGCCATCTCGAAGACGCCGATCTCGTCGGTCGAGCCGAAGCGGTTCTTGGTCGCGCTGAGGATGCGGAACGTGTGGCCGCGGTCGCCCTCGAAGGCGAGCACGGTATCGACCATGTGCTCGATGACCTTGGGCCCCGCGATCTGCCCGTCCTTCGTCACGTGGCCGACGAGGAGGAGCGCGCTGCCGGCCGACTTCGCGTAGCGCACGAGCGATTGCGTGGCGGCTCTGCACCTGGCTCACGGTCCCCGGTGCCGCTTCGAGCTGGTCCGACCACAGCGTCTGGATTGAATCGATGACGACGAGATCGGCGCGCTTCTCGCGCCCGAGCGTCGCCAGGATATTGGGGAGGCTCGTCTCTGCGGCGAGCGCCACGGCCGCTTCCGCGAGCCCGAGGCGGGCGGCTCTGAGCCGGACCTGCGCCACGGCCTCCTCGCCCGAGAAGTAGAGCGCACGCCGGCCGGAGCGGGCGAGCGATGCCGCGAGCTGGAGCAGGAGCGTCGACTTGCCGATGCCGGGCTCGCCCGCAATGAGCAGCACGGAGCCGGGCACGATGCCCCCGCCCGTCACCCGGTCGAGCTCCGGCATGCCGGTCGAGAAGCGCGGCGCCTCGTCGGTGGAGCCGGAGAGCCCCTCGAGAGTGACGGCGTGGCCGCGGCTCGATCGCGTGAGCCCGGAGCCCGGCGGCGGCGCCGCATCGGCCTCCTCGGCGATCGTGTTCCATTCCCCGCACGAGGCACACTTCCCCGCCCACCGCGCCGAGACCGCGCCGCAGTTCTGGCAGACGAACGATGCCTTCTGCGCTTTGCCCATCTGGCGTCCTAGATCCCGTCCACATACGAGCGGTGGAAGCGCGAGCCGAGGCGTGTCAGCACCTCGTAGCCGATTGTCCCCGCCGCCGTGCCCATGGCTTCGATGGTGAGGCCGGGACCGATCAGATCGACGAAGTCACCGCGCTGCGGCGGCGGACCGAGGCCGGTCACGTCGACGGTGATGAGGTCCATCGACACGCGCCCGACGACGGGCACCTGCTGGCCGCGGAATCCGACCACCCCTCCGGGCCGGTCATGGCTGCCGCTCAAGGCAGCGCGCGAAGCCGTCCGCATAGCCCGCGGCAATGACCGCGATGCGCGATGCGCGCTTGGCTTGCCACGTCGCGGAGTATCCGACGGTCCCGCCCGCGGGCACGTCGCGAATTTGCAGAATGCGCGCGCTGAGCGAGACCACCGGGCCCACGGGCGTCGCGCCGCCCCGGAACGCCTGCCCGCCGTAGAGCGCGTATCCGGGTCGAACGAGGTCGTAGTGGTAGCGCGCGCCGAGCATCAGTCCGTCGGAGGCGGCGAGGCTCGCGCGCGCCTGAGGTAGCCGCTTGCGCAGCCGCTCGAAGGCCTCGCGCTGCTCCTCGTTCTTCGCCGCGCGCGGATCGTCGGCGCACGCGAGGTGGCTCATGACGAGGGAGACATCCAGATGTTCCGGTGAGCGAGCCGTCCCGAACAAATGCATCGACCTCGGCTTCCGAGAGCCCGAGCCGGTTGAGCCCCGTGTCGACGTGGAGCGCGGCGCGCAGCCTCGAAGGATGCGCCGACGCGGCCTGCACCCAGGCGCAGATCTCATCGATGCTGCCGAGGACGGGGATGTGCGCGCGGCCGAGATCAGATCCGCCGTCGCGCCCGCGACCAACCCGTCGAGCGCGTAGATCGTGGCGGCCGGCACGAGACGGCGTGCGGTCGCCGCTTCGTCGGGCGTCGCGATGAAGAACGTGCGGCAGCCCGCCGACCAGAGCGCCGGGATGACGCGCCGCCGCGCCGAGACCGTAAGCGTCGGCCTTGACCACGGCACCGCACTCCGCCGGCGCGACGAGCTCGGCAAGCGCCCGCCAGTTGGCGACGAGCTGGCGGAGATCGATCGTGATGACGCCCGTCGCGGAGGCGGGTATTGCCCCTTCCTTCAGACATGCGAGCGCCCCGCACGTCGAGGAGAGGAAAGCAGCCCTATTCCTCACTCGTAGCGCTCGGGCAACTGATACTCGCGCGCGAGATTGCCGAAGCGCGTGAACTGGCTCTCGAACGAGAGCCCGACCGTGCCCACGGGCCCATGGCGCTGCTTGCCGATGATCACCTCGGCCTTGCCCGACACCGCCATCATCTGCGTCTGCCAATCGCTGAACTCCGCCGTCCCTTCGCGCGGCTTCTGCCGCTCGACGTAGTATTCCTCACGGAACACGAACATGACAACGTCGGCGTCCTGCTCGATCGAGCCGGATTCGCGCAAATCCGAGAGCTGCGGCCGTTTGTCGTCGCGCTGCTCGACCTGGCGCGAGAGCTGCGAGAGGGCGATGATCGGCACCGCCAGCTCCTTGGCCAGCGCCTTGAGGCCGGTCGTGATCTCGGTGACCTCCTGCACGCGGTTGTCGCCGCGCTTGGACGAGCCCGCAAGCAGCTGGAGATAGTCGACGACGAGGAGCCCGAGCCCCTTCTGGCGCTTGAGCTTCCGCGCACGCGACGCGAGCTGGGCGATCGTGAGGCCGCCGGTCTGGTCGATGTAGAGCGGGATGCGGCTCATCTCCTGCGACACGGCGACGAGCTTGCGGAACTCGTCCTCGTTGATCATGCCGCGCCGGATCTTCTCGGATGCCAGCTCAGCCTGCTCGGAGAGAATGCGCGTCGCGAGCTGCTCGGCCGACATTTCGAGCGAGAAGAAGCCGACGATGGCGCCGTCGATCGCCTTCTCGCGTGCCGTCCGGCTGCCGCTCGCTCCGGTAGCTCTTGGCGATGTTGTAGGCGATGTTGGTCGCGAGCGCCGTCTTGCCCATCGACGGGCGCCCCGCGAGGATGATGAGGTCCGAGGGCTGCAGCCCGCCCATCTTGCTGTCGAGATCGGTGAGCCCGGTTGCCAGTCCCGACAGATGCCCTTCGCGCTGATAGGCGTTGTTCGCCATCTCGATGGCGTGCGTCAGCGCCGTGCCGAAGCCCATGAAGCCCTGGCCGTACTTGCCCTGCTCGGCAAGATCGTAGAGGCGCGTCTCGGCCTCCTCGATCTGCTGCTTCGGCGGGAAGTCGATCGGCGCGTCGTAGGCCGAGTTCACCATGTCCTCGCCGAGCACGATCAGCGACCGGCGGACGGCGAGGTCGTAGATCGTGCGGCCGTAGTCCTCGGCGTTGATGATCGTCGTCGCGTTGGCGGCGAGCCGGCCGAGATATTGCGGCACGGTGAGGTTGGCGTCGATCGGCTCCGCCGCGTCGAAGAACGTCTTCAGCGTGATCGGCGTCGCCTGCTTGCCGGCATGGATCATCTTGCTGGCGGTCTCGAAGATCTCGCCATGCAGCGGATCGAAGAAGTGCGTCGGCTCGAGGAACGACGTCACGCGATCCATCGCCTCGTTGTTGACGAGGATCGCGCCGAGCAGCGCCTGCTCGGCCTCGATATTGTGGGGAGCTTCCCGGAAGCGCTGGGCCTCAGTGGCGGTGGAATTTCGTGAGCGAGTCGATGAGGGAGAGTGCGGTTTGGGTCATGCGCGGACGCTAGCCCGAGCCCCCGAGTCGGCGCGAGAGCGGGCGTGGGGATCAAGCGCACCTCTCCACGTTACGCACAGCGCACCCAATTGCCGGTTGCGTGAGGCGAATCGCGCTCACTCGCCTGCGAGATGTGGCCGTTCGAGCCTTCCGCCTTCGCGCACCGCGAGGCTTCGCTCGGCATCCAGCATGTAATCGCGCGTCATGGGGAGTGCGTCGACACGCTTTGCGAGCTGGATTTGAAATACAACCAGACCCTGGTGGCGGAAGGCAGCCTCCGAGCCCGCGAGATAGAATTCCCACATGCGGCAGAATTCCTCGCCGGCGATCTCCACTGCGCGCGCTCCGGTTCTCGAGGAAGCGCGTCCGCCAGGCGCGCAGCGTCTCGGCGTAGTGGAGGCGCAGCACCTCGACGTCCGTGACAGATGAGGCCCGAGCGCTCGACCACGCTCATGACCTCGCTCAGTGCCGGAATGTAGCCGCCGGGAAAGATGTAGTGGGCGATGAAGGGATTGGTGGCCGTCGGGACGGTCCGAGCGGCCGATGGTGTGGAGAAGCGCAACGCCGTCGTCCTTCGAGGAGACGGTGCCACCGCGCTGAAGAAGGTCCGCGTAGTGAGGCACGCCCACGTGCTCGAACATGCCGACCGAGACGATGCGGTCGAATTTGCCCTCGACCTTTCGATAATCGCTGCAGATCGAAACGCACGCTCTCCGTCGAGACCGAGCTTCGCCGCGCGAGTGCGCGCCTGCTTGAGCTGCTCCTCGCTGAGCGTCACGCCGAGCACGTCGGCGCCGCACGTGCTTGCGCAAGATAGAGCGCGAGCCCGCCCCAGCCGGAGCCGATATCGAGCACGCGCTGGCCGGGCTCGAGCTCGAGCTTCGCGGCGATATGGCGCTTCTTGAGTAGCTGCGCGCGTGCGAGATTCGGCTCCGCGCGTGAAATACGCGCACGAGTATTGCAGATCGGGATCGAGGAAGAGCTCGTAGATGCGCGGATCGATGTCGTAGTGATGCTGCACGTTGCTGCGCGCGCGATCCGCCGGATTGAACTGCTGGACGCGTCCGCGCGAGACGGCGCGCGAATCCAAGGCTCTGAGTCCAGGCCGGGAAGGGAACAGCTACCAGGTTCCGCATCATGAGCGCGATGAAGTCGTAGACGCTGCCGGTCTCCATCGTCGAGGCGCCCGCTCATGTAGCCTTCGCCGGCGGCGAGCTCGGGGTCGAGGGTCAGCTGATATTCTATGCGCCTGTCGGCGAGCCGCACGACGACTGGCTGGTCCTGATCCGTCGCCGAAACGATGGCGTTGCACCGCGGATATCGATAAAAGTGAGGTCGCCCGATCCGGACGACACGGCTCAGCATGTGCTGCAAGGGTTTGAACATGTTCGCACCGCGCCTGCCGGTCGGCATCCCATCGTTGCCGGCCGGCAATTGAACACCCCTCCGCATAGGACATAGGGAGGCCGATCACGCGCTTGCCAGCGGGCCGGATGTGGCAAAATCGCAGGTGCCGCAGGCTGGGCGCGAAATCGGTGCTCAATTGCCCAAAATAGCGACGCCGGGACTCCTGGGTCCCGGCGTCGCGATATCGGAAAGATGCGTACGCCGAGCCAATCTAGGCCTTCTCGCCTCGGTTCCGCCTCGGCCTCGGCCTTGGGCGCCGCGCCTTCCTCGAAGACCTCGTCCGGATTGAAGGTCTCGAGCTCGAGCTTCTCGCCCTTGATCACGGTAACGTCCTCGCCGCGGGCCTGCTTCTCGGCTTCGTCCTGGGAACGCGCCACGTTGAGCGTCACCTTGACCACGACCTCGGGATGAAGCGCGATCCGCGTCTCGTGCAGACCGAGCGTCTTGATGGGCTTGTCCATCACGACCTGGCGCCGGTCGACCGTGAACCCGCCCGCCGTGACGACCTCGGCGATGTCGCGCGTCGAGACCGAGCCGTAGAGCTGGCCCGTGTCGCCGGCCGAGCGTAGCGCGACGAACGTCTTGCCCTCGAGCTTCACGGCGACGGCTTCCGCCTCCTTCTTCTGCTCGAGATTGTTGGCCTCGAGCTGCGTGCCGCTGGCTCTCGAACTGGGCGAGGTTGTCCTTCGTCGCCCGCAGCGCCTTCTTCTGCGGCAGGAGGTAGTTGCGGGCGAAGCCGTCCTTGACGTTGACGACGTCGCCCATCTGGCCGAGCCGGCCGATGCGCTGCAACAGGATGACTTGCATGTGTGTACTCCTTCGTCTCGCTTTGCGTTGGTTTGGTTGATCAGGTTGATGGGCCGGACGGTGGCGGATAGCGCCGCCGCAGTCCGAAGATGGATTCCGAAAGGCCGAGGATCGCCGCCACGACGCCGATCCACATGTTGAGGAAGATGATCGTCGCGTAGAGCGCCCAGAGCGCGAACGGCCGCCAGGGGGCGCCCCGCGTCGTGTAGTGGACGATGGCGAGCCCCAGGAGCACGAACGCCATGAAGAAGGCCCCGGCAAAGCCCGAGGCGGCGAGACCCGCGTAGCCGCTGAGCATCGTCGCCGAGCAGCGCCGCAGCGAATGCGAGCGCGGTGCCGCGCGGATACTCGATCGCGGCGAGATCGGGCCAAGGCCGCGCCAGCTGGCCGGAGGCGAGCGTTATGCGTCCCGCGAGCCAGAGGTTGAACAGCAGCATCGCCAGCCACGACACGGCCGAGGCCGCGGGCAAGAGGCCGAGCGCGATCTCGGAGAGCGACTTGATCTCGGCCTCGCTGAGCGGCGTCGCGTTCGGCAGCTGGGGCAGGCCGCTCTGCAGCGTCTTCTCGATGAACTCGCCGAGCGTCTTGCGCAGGTCCTCGAGGTCGCCGCCGATGAGGAGCAGCGACGCGATGGCGAGCAGGCCGGACATGATCGCTGCCCAGATCACGAGGCGCCCGGGCGGATACCATTCGATCGCCTCGCCGCCTGCCGGGGCCCGTCCGGCTGAGGAGCGCAAGATAGCGTCAGCGCCGCCATCGGCACGACCTGGCTCAGCGCGAAGACGAGAGCCAGCGAGAGCGCTCGTCGCCGATCGCAACCAGCGCGTGCCGGCTGAAGCCCGCGATCGCGGCCGTATGCCAGCCCCAGCCGAGGCCGGCGAGCGCGATCGGCAGCGGCGTGATGAAGAACAGGAGGAAGCGCGCGACGAGCGGGCCGGTCGTGGCGGACGCGAAGACGACGGCCGCGACGAGGCCCAGTCCGACGCCGACGAGGAGGCGATTGCGCATGTCTCTCAGCTGTCCCGCGTTGCGCGGTTAGGGGCAGACCGGCTCAGCCGCTGTCCCAACCTCATTGAACCTGTCTGGGGCCAGACCCTCGCGGCCTGACCCCGCCTTGTCACTTCAGCACGTACGGCAGAAGCCCGAGGAAGCGCGCGCGCTTGATCGCCCTGGCGAGCTCGCGCTGCTTCTTGGCCGAGACGGCCGTGATGCGCGACGGCACGATCTTGCCGCGCTCGGAGATGTAGCGGCCGAGAAGGCGCGCGTCCTTGTAGTCGATCTTCGGCGCCTGATCGCCCGAGAACGGGCAGGTCTTGCGGCGGCGATGGAACGGACGGCGGGTGGCGAGCTGCTGAATCTCTGACATGGGTTAGCCCTCCGAGCCGGTGCCGCCACGGTGCCACCGGGCCCGGCTTGCTGTCGCGCGGCGGGCGGGGTGGGCGTGGCCCGCGCGCCCGCATCGCCGCCTTCGCGCGCTTCCCTCGGAGCGCCTTCGGCGGCGCGCCTTCGCGCGGGGGACGCGCGCGGAACGTCGAGGCCCCGCCTTCGCGGTCGCCGCCTCGGAAATCCGCCGCCGCCACCGCCTTCGCGATCGCCAGCGGAACCCGCCGCCGCCACCGCCGCGGAACCCGCCGCGATCGCCACCGCGGAAGCCGCCGCGGTCGCCGCCGCGGAAGCCGCCGCGATCGCCACGGTCACCGCGATCGCCGCGCTCGTCGCGATCGGACTTGCGCATCATGATCGAGGGCTCGGTCTCGAGCTCCTCGACGCGCAGCGTGATGAAGCGGATGATGTCGGTCGAAAGACCCATGCGCCGCTCCATCTCGTTGACGGCGGCCGACGGCGCATCGATGTTCATCAGAGAATAGTGCGCCTTGCGGCTCTTCTTGATCTTGAAGGCGAGACCCTTGAAGCCCCAGTACTCGGTCTTGGTGACCTTGCCGCCGCCTTCGGTGATGACGTCGGAATATTCTTTGGTCAGCGCCTCGACCTGCTGTTGCGAGACGTCCTGGCGCGCCAGGAAGACATGCTCATAGAGCGGCATGCGTGTGCCTTTCTTAGCTTCCGGTGACCGCGATCGAACGCGGGTCCCACTGCTCCGGCGCAAAGCCCCTTATGGGCCCCAAGAAAGGCCCAAAGGCACCCAAAGAGCGGAGACACCGGGGAACGGGCCAAGGCTCTTAAAGCCGGCCCTGCCGCGGCAGCCTAATCGGCCGCGCAGCCCCGTTCAGCCTCCAACCGGAGCGGGTGACGCGCGCTTTATACGAGAATTTCGCCGAGCCACAAGGCCAAAACGGTTAACTGGCCCGCGGCCGCCTTGGACGCCGATAAGGCGTGCGCGGCGGCGAGGCTGAAGCCCCGCCACGATGCGTTGCCGCAGTCACATTGCCTCGCCTGGCACGGCGTCCGACGGCTGCACCGCCTTCGTCCGCGTGGAAAGCAGCCACGCATGCGTGGCGAGACCGGCGCCCCAGCCCATGACCACCCAATGGATCCAATAGGGCTCGGCCGTATACCAGTCGAACGCACCGAGCAGGACGGTGACGACGACGAACGCCATGGCATGGATTCTGAGCCCCCGCCGCCTCGCGGCGAGCTCGGTCGAGAGTTCATTCGTGCTGGTCAATTTTTCCTCCGTTATCGACGTCGAGAAAGGCGCTGGCCGATACGCCGGAAAGTTGCGCGCCACCGATGCCAGGCTGCGCGCCTAGATTGCAGACGCGCCGCTGCGCCGATGGTGCAAGCGGGCCATCGACGATAACGCTAGCACTCCCCATGAAGGTGTTCTGTTACGGCGGGACTTGACAACGCGCGCCGGCCCGTGCCGTTAGCCGCCGAATAGCGATCCTGCTGCTTTGCGTGCGGCAGGCGCCGAAACGAAGCAGCGACAAACCGGAACTCAAGAGCGCTCAGTGGCCATCGCATTCATTTTTCCCGGTCAAGGCAGCCAGGACGTCGGCATGGGACGCGAGCTCGCGCAATCCTTTCCCGCCGCGCGCGAGGTATTCGACGAGGTCGACGCCGCGCTCGGCCAGAAGCTCTCGCAGATCATGTGGGAGGGCCCGAAGGAGACGCTGACGCTGACCGAGAACGCGCAGCCCGCTCTCATGGCCGTCTCCATGGCCGTGATGCGCGTGCTCGAGACGCGAGAAGGGCTTTTCGCTTCGCGGACAAGGTGAAGTTCGTCGCCGGCCATTCGCTCGGCGAGTATTCGGCCCTCGCCGCCGCGGGCGCCTTCACGCTCGAGGACGCCGCGCGGCTCCTGAAGCTGCGCGGCCAGGCGATGCAGAAGGCGGTCCCTGTCGGCGAGGGCGCCATGACGGCGCTCCTCGGCGTCGGCATCGATGTCGCGCGCAAGGTCGCCGAGGCGGCCGCAGAGGGCGACGTCTGCCAGGTCGCCAACGACAACGAGCCGACGCAGGTCGTGCTCTCCGGCCACAAGCGCGCGCTCGACCGCGTGCCCGAGGCCGGGAAGGCGTTCGGCGTCCGCCGCGCGGTGCCGCTGCCGGTCTCCGCGCCCTTCCACTGCGCGCTGATGCAGCCGGCCGCCGAGGCCATGGCCGAAGCGCTGGCGAAGGTCGACGTGAAAGCGCCCGTCGTGCCCGTCGATCGCCAACGTGCTGGCCGCGCCGATCAGCGATCCCGACGGAGATCAAGCGCCGTCTCGTCGAGCAGGTGACGGGCACCGTGCGCTGGCGCGAATGTGTCTCCTACATGACAGCCAACGGCGTCACCGGCGTGTACGAGATCGGCGCCGGCAAGGTGCTCGCCGGTCTCGCCAAGCGGATCGACAAGAGCTTGGACGCGGCGAGCATCGGCACGCCCGCCGAGCTCGAGGCGGCACTTCAAGGTTTGACGGGTTGAAAATTCTGATGTCGCGCGTCCCTGCTTGCCCCAATCTGACTGATGGGAAGCGCAGGCTCAGCCGCCGAGGATGGAAAGGATTCCCATGTTCGATCTCACGGGCAAGAACGCCCTCGTCACCGGGGCGACGGGCGGCATCGGCGAAGGCATCGCGCGCGCGTTTCACAAGGCGGGCGCGACGGTCGCCATCTCGGGCCGCCAGGTCGACAAGCTCGAGGCGCTGGCCAAGGAGCTCGGCGACCGCGTCCACGTCGTGCCCTGCGACCTCGCCGACAAGGCGGCGGTCGCGCAAGCTGATCGACGATGCGGTCGCGAAGCTCGGACGCCTCGACATCCTGGTCAACAACGCCGGGCTCACCAAGGACAACCTCTTCATGGTGATGAAGGACGATCAATGGGACGACGTCATCGCCGTCAACCTGACCTCGACCTTCATGCTCATGCGCGCCGCCACCCGCCACATGCTGCGCTCCAAGACCGGCTACGGACGCATCATCAACATCTCGTCGATCTCGGGCATCATCGGCAATCCCGGCCAGGGCAACTACGCAGCCTCGAAGGCCGGCATGATCGGCATGACGAAGTCGCTCGCCCGCGAGGTCGCCAATCGCGGCATCACCGCCAACTGCATCGCGCCCGGGCTTCATCAAGACGGCTATGACGGACGCTCTGAACGAAAAGCAGGTCGCGGAGATTTCGCAGCATATTCCCGCGCAGCGCTTCGGCACCCCCGAGGACATCGCGGCCGGGGCCCTTTACCTCGCCAGCGCCGAAGGCGGCTACATGACCGGCCAGACCCTGCACATCAACGGCGGCATGGTGATGTTGTGAGGCCAAAAAATGAAGGCCTATCCGAGGCCTATGCAGCTGGATTTACCACGCCCGTTCAGGCCCTCAGGCCCTGGCCAAGCCGGGGGAGATGTGTTAACGAGCCTCGTTTTTTTGCTGCGCAGCCAGAGGAAAGGCCGTAACGATCAACGCCCATGCCTTGGCGGGCGGCCCGAACCCTGAAGCCGTCTGCAAACGGGGCTCGACCGGCACCTCGAGAAAGCCCTGGCCATGACCGGATCGTATAGACTAAAGCAAACACAAGAGCTGGAAGGACGCGAGGGAAGACGATGAGCGATGTCGCGGAGCGCGTGAAGAAGATCGTCGTGGAGCATCTGGGCGTCGAGGCCGACAAGGTCACTGAGAACGCGAGCTTCATCGACGATCTCGGTGCCGACAGCTTGGACACGGTTGAGCTGGTCATGGCCTTCGAGGAAGAGTTCGGGTGCGAAATTCCCGATGACGCCGCCGAGCACATTCTGACAGTCGGTGACGCGGTCAAATTCCTCGAGAAGAATGCGACGGCTGCCTGAGCCGTCGCGTCGGGACTGCCCAGGGGCACGCCGGATAGGAGCCCCGGGCACAAAGTCGCTCTCCGTCGCGGCCCAACTCGGCAAGATCGAGATTATGGACTGCGAAATGCTCGCGTCGAGCAAACTAGTGCGCGCGCGTTCGGCGCGGCCGGCGGTGTCGTCACGCGGCCGAGCCGCTGCAAGACTGTCCATACGCCCTGACAGAGAATATTCTGCTCACGGACCTGAGCAGCATGCGCCGCGTCGTCATCACGGGCCTTGGTCTTGTTACTCCGGTCGGGTGCGGAGTCGAGCCCTCGTGGTCCAACTCTGCTCGCCGGCCAGAGCGGCGCGCGCCGCGTCGAGGAATTCGACGTCTCCGATCTCACGTGTCAGATCGCCTGCTTCGTTCCGCGCGGCGCGACAGCCGAGGGCAAGTTCAATCCCGACGATTGGATGGAGCCCAAGGAGCAGCGCAAGGTCGACGACTTCATCGTCTACGCGATGGCCGCGGCCGACCAGGCCCTCGAGGATGCAGGCTGGACCGCCGACACGCAGGAAAAGCAGGAGCGCACGGGCGTCCTGATCGGCTCCGGCATCGGCGGCCTCTCCGGCATCGCCGACACGTCGATCCTGCTCAAGGAGAAGGGGCCGCGCCGCGTCAGTCCCGTTCTTCATCCCCGGCCGGCTCATCAACCTCGCGTCCGGCTACGTGTCGATCAAGCATCAGCTCAAGGGGCCGAACCACGCCGTGGTCACGGCCTGCTCCACCGGCGCGCACGCAATCGGCGACGCGGCGCGGCTTGATCGCGCTGGACGATGCCGACGTGATGGTTGCCGGCGGCGCCGAGAGCCCGATCTGCCGCATCGCGATTGCGGGCTTCGCCGCCTGCCGCGCGCTGTGCACGACCTTCAACGACCAACCGCAGAAGGCTTCGCGCCCCTACGACAAGGACCGCGACGGCTTCGTGATGGGCGAGGGCGCGGGCATCGTCGTGCTGGAAGAATTCGAGCACGCGAAGGCCCGCGGGGCGAAGATCTACGCCGAGGTCATCGGCTACGGACTTTCCGGCGATGCCTATCACATCACGGCGCCGTCGGAGAATGGCGACGGCGCGTTCCGCTCGATGCGTATGGCGCTCAAGCGCGCGGGCTCTGCAGCCGAGCGACATCGACTATGTCAACGCGCACGGCACCTCGACCATGGGCGACGAGATCGAGCTCGGCCGCAGTCGAGCGTCTGTTCGGCAATGCCGCGGGCAAACTGGCGATGTCGTCGACCAAATCGGCGATCGGCCACCTGCTGGGCGCGGCCGGGGCCGTCGAGGCGATCTTCTCTGTCCTCGCCATCCGCGACAATATTGCGCCGCCGACTTTGAACCTCGACAATCCGTCGGTCGAGACCGCCATCGATCTCGTCCCGCACAAGGCGCAGAAGCGCCCGATCGATGTGGCGCTGTCGAACTCCTTCGGGTTCGGCGGCACGAACGCGTCGATCGTAATGCGCCGGGTTTCTTAAGAAGCGCGGCCGAACGGCAACTCCTGGCGGCCATCGAGCGCTTGTCCGGCCTTTTGCCACAATTCCCGCCACAGTCGTCACCATGACCCTGGCTCGGAGATTCGACCTGCATTCGCCGCAACGCATTGGATGTTTCGAGATAATCTCGCCTAGAGACGTAATGCCGCCGGGAGGTGATCCGTGAGCAAGATTCGCCGGGATATGCCGCCGACCTTTCCAACCCGCAGCGGCATGCGCCCGAGGAGCCCTTCCGAGGCGCTCGAGCCGGGGCGCGCGCCCGCGCGGCCTCGCGGCATGCGCGACCGGCGTCAGTCGAGAGCTGTCCCAGGTGTCGTGCGCCTCGTGAGCGGGGTCATGACGTTGCTGCTTGTCCTGATGCTCTCTGCGGGCGGGCTCGTCCTGTTCATGAACCACCTCAGTCAGCGGCCCGGTCCCCTGACAGCCGCGCAGACCGTCGTCATTCCCAAAGGCGCGAGCAGCAACGACATCGCCGAGCGTCTCGAGCGCGAGGGCGTGATCTCGAGCCATTGGACATTCATGCTCAACTATCTCGCGCAAAACCGTTTCGGCCGCAAAGAGACCGTCCTCAAGCACGGCGAGTATCTGTTCAAGCAGGGCGTCAGCATCCGCGACGTCATGGAGATCCTCGCCGAGGGCAAGTCCGTCCTCTACAAGGTCACCGTTCCCGAGGGGCTGACGAGCCACCAGATCGTCGAGCGCCTTAAGGGAGAGGAGAATTTGACGGGCGAGGTGTCGCCGATTCCCGTCGAAGGCACGATCCTGCCGGAGACCTACAGCATCGAGAAGGGCATGTCGCGCCTGGAGCTCATCGAGAGCATGCAGGCCAAGCACAGGCAGGTCCTGGAGGCGGCGTGGGAGAAGAGAGATCCAAGCGTCCCGCTCAAGAGCGCGCAGGAGGCCGTTATTCTTGCTTCGATCATCGAGAAGGAGACGGGCCGCGCCGACGAGCGTGAGCGGATCGCCGGCGTCTTCACCAACCGCCTCTTGAAGGGCATGCCGCTGCAATCTGACCCGACGATTCTCTATGGCCTCTACGGCGGCGCCGTCCAATGGGGCAAGCCCATCATGCAGACGGAGAAGGACACCAAGAACGCGCACAACACCTATCAGATCAAGACGCTCCCCCCGACGCCGATCTGCAACCCGGGCCGGGCTGCCATCGAGGCGGCGCTTCATCCCGAGAAGACGGGCAATCTCTTCTTCGTCGCCGACGGCAACGGCGGCCACATCTTCTCCGACACGCTGAAGGATCACAACGCGGCGGTCGCGACCTGGCGCAAGGTGGAGAAGGAGATCCGCGCCAAACAGGATCAGCAGGCCAAATCCGATCCCCAGGCGCAGCCTGCCGCCGCTGCCGCGGACGACGCCATTCCGAACCCGCCCGCAGAGGCCCCGGCGGCCAAGTCTGAGGCTGCCGCGGTGCCAACCCCCGCAGCGGCGGCCGCTCCCGCCACGGCGCAGGCGTCCAACATTCCCTTGCCGGTCCGCAAGCCGAAAAAGTGAGATCTGCCGGCCTCGAGTGGCGGCGGTCAAATGTGGAGAGCGAGTGTTCAGCTGTTGGCGCAGCCCTCCGCAGCCGTTACATTTTCGCCCGCTCCCGCCAATCGGCGCAGTTAACCGCTTGACCAACGGATTGCGGGCGTAACCGCGCCAAACCCGATACGATCCGAAAATGACCATCCAGAGCATGACAGGCTTTGCCCGCGCCGACGGCGCGCTCGGCGCGTCCACGTGGCATTGGGAGGTCAGAAGCGTCAACAACCGCGGTCTCGATCTGCGCCTGCGCTTGCCCGCCGGCCATGAGGCACTCGAGCCCAAGGTGCGTGAAGGGATAGCGCAGCGCCTGACACGCGGCAGCGTCTCGGTGACGCTGAGCGTGGCGCGCGAGGCAACGCAATCGCAGATCCGCCTCAACGAATCCGCCCTCGAGGCGGTCATCGCCACCGCCGAGCGTGTCCGGAAAACTCTTGGCGCCCCCCCGCCGCAGGCCGAGGGCCTGCTCGCGTTGCGTGGCGTCCTCGAGCTCGTCGACGAGCCTGAGGACGAGGCGCAGCGCACGGCCACGCAGACAGCCATGCTCGCAAGCCTGACCACGGTCCTCGACGGCGTCATCGCTGCACGCAGCGCCGAAGGGCGACGCCTCGGAGCCGTGCTCGAGGCGCAGCTCTCTGAGATCACGCGCCTCGTGGGGCTTATCGAGGCCTCACCCGCCCGCACGCCCGCGCGCCATAAAGGAGCGCCTTAAGGAGCAGGTGGCGCGCCTTCTCGAGACGGGGCAGGGGCTCGACCCTGCCCGCTTGCACCAGGAAGCCGTGCTGCTTGCCACCCGCGCCGACGTCGAGGAGGAGCTCAAGCGCCTCAAGGCCCATATCGAGGCCTCGCGCGAGCTCATGAGCGAGCCGGGTGCGGTGGGCCGCAAGCTCGATTTCCTCGCCCAGGAATTCAACCGCGAGGCGAACACGCTGACCTCCAAGGCCGCCGACGCGGAGATTGCGCGCCTTGGGCTTGCCCTGAAAGTTGTCATCGACCAGATGCGCGAGCAGGTGCAGAACGTCGAGTAGAATTCCTGCCGAGGCGGTGGCAGGGGAGTGGGGCGCCGGAGGGGCATTGGACATGAGCGGCACCGGCAAAGAGCCGAACATCGAAAGGCGCGGGCTCTTGCTCGTGCTCTCCTCGCCCTCGGGCGCGGGCAAGACCTCGCTCGCGCGTGCGCTCCTCGACGGCGACGACAGCATCAAGCTTTCCGTCTCGGTGACGACGCGCAAACCCCGGCCCGGCGAGATTGAAGGCAAGGACTATTACTTCGTCGACGAAGCCAGTTTCAACGCCATGAAGGCGGAGGACAAGCTTCTCGAATGGGCGCGCGTTTTCGACAATTACTACGGCACGCCACGCGCCCCGATCGAGGCCGCGATCGCAGCGGGCCGCGACGTGCTTTTCGACATCGACTGGCAGGGCACCCAGCAGCTCGCCGAGCGCATGACCGGAGACCTCGTCCGCGTCTTTATACTCCCGCCTTCTGCGGCGGCGCTCGAAACGCGCTTGAAGTCGCGTGCCCAGGATCCGCCCGAGGTCGTCGGACGGCGCATGGCCCAGGCATCGGCCGAGATCAGCCACTGGGCGGAGTACGACTACGTCCTGATCAATTCCGATCTCGACGAAAGCATCGCCGGCCTGCGCGCCATTCTCACGGCCGAGCGCCTGAAGCGCGAGCGCCTCGCGGGGCTTTCGGCGTTTGTACGCGAGTTGCAGCGCTCGCTCTAGGGCGTGTACTCAAAACAGCTTCTTGGAGCGCGCGTCGACGCGACGGGCGCATACGGGACGCCCTCGGTCGCCATGCGATCGGTGTCAGAGTTGCGAGTCGATCGGCAGCAGCTTCAACAGGTCGGCGACGAAGCGCCGGCGGAAGCCGGTGTCGGGCTCGTCCTGGTAGCGCACCGTTTGGCCGTCCGTCACCGTCTCCCAGACGATCTCGCCATTCGGGTCGAGGAGGACGTGGTAGCTGTTGGCGGGCACGACGCCGGTCGCCATGTAGGCCGTCAGCCTTTCGGCAAGCTCCGGGCTCTCGATATAGAGGCCGGCTTCGGTGTTGATCGCGGCAGAGCGCGGGTCGAGGTTGAAGCTGCCGATGAACACGGCTTCGCGGTCGAAGGCCATGGCCTTGGTATGCAAGGCCGCTCGCGACCCCCCGGAAAGGAGCGACCAGCCCGGCCGGAAGGCGTCGGTATCCGGGCGCAGCTCGTACAGCTCCATGCCGTTCTCGAGCAGCCGCCTGCGGGTCTTGGCATAGCCTGAATGCGCCGGCAGCATGTCGTTCGAAGCGAGCGAGTTGGTCAGCACGCGCACCCGGACATTGCGCTCGTGCAGCGCCTTGACGGTTGCCTGCGCCCGGGCGGGCAGGACGAAATAGGGCGATTCGACGAGCAGCTCCTCTTTCAGCTGGGCGACCCGCCCGCGGATGAACTCGACCACGTCGTCGCTCTCCTCGCCGCGGGCGACGGCTTCCGGGTCGTCGGCGATGATTCGGCCGTGTGCCCACACGAGATTGTCGCGAAGCTCGGCGCCCCGGGCCGCCAGCTCGTCCAGGTCCTGGTCGATCGGATAAGGGTAGTCGGCCGCGGCGATCTCCTCGCGCAAGCGATGCAGGATGGCATCGAGATCGGCAGCGCCATAGGCGCGATCGACGATGGCCGCGATCGGCACGGTCGAGGGGCTGTTCCAGTATCGGTCGAATACCCCCGACAGATCGCGGACGACAGGCCCGACCGCCAACACATCCAGATCGCGATAGTTGGCGGTGGTGTTCACGCCATAATAGATGTCGCCGATATTGCGGCCGCCGACGATCGCCGCCGCATTGTCGGCAACCATCAACTTGTTGTGCATGCGGCGGTTGACCCGGCCGAAGTCGAAAATGAAGTCGAGAGCGGACCAGCTCCGGTTGGTGAGCGGGTTGAACAGACGGATCTCGACATTGGGGTGGGCATCGAGGGCGGCGATAACGGGATCGCTGGCCTTGTAGTAGGGATCGTCGACGAGGAGCCGCACCCTGACCCCGCGATCGGCCGCCTTCATCACGCGGTCGACGATGATCCGGCCGGTCGTATCGCCGTCCCAGACGTAGTACTGCATGTCGAGGCTTCGCTCGGCCAAGTCGGCCAGCGCCAGACGGATGATGAAGGCCTCGCGCCCGTGGCTCAAGAGGCTGAAGCCGGAGAGGCCCGGATGCTGCGTCGGCCGCCGGGCCGAAGAATTGGCCCAGCCTGGTCGACGCGGAGTCCTCGAACGCCGTCGACACCGTGCGCGGATAGTCGGGCCGGGGGCGGGCGGCGCACCCGGTGAGAACCTGGGCAAGCCAAATCAGGACCGTGCGCGGGAGCCCGCGACCGGCCAGTGCCCGAGGCTCGGCCGAACCCGCAGAGCCGCTGGCTCGTTGCGTGTCGGCGTGCATCCGGGGGCCGTCCGCAACCCGGCGGGGCGTTCCGCGGCGCATGGCGCTCTCCAACCCCCCGGCCAGCCAGACAAGCGCGGCAACGGCAATCCGGTCAAGCGCCAAATCGCGCCCCACCGACGGCGGCGATAGCGAAGGACCGTTGCCGAGCCGTCAATACGGCTACGGCAGCTCGCGCGCGTAGCTGATCACCGACAGAAAACGGATCGGCAGCTTGACCAGCTCCTCGGGTCCGTGCGGCGCATCCGCGTCGAAGAACAGGCTGTCGCCCGGCTTCATCGGATAGAGCTTGTCGGCGTGGCGGTACACGACCTCGCCCTCGAGCATGTAGATGAGCTCGAGCCCGCCGTGCTGGAACAGCGGGAACACGTCCGACTCTTCCGTGAGCGTGATGAGATAGGGCTCGACGACCACCGCTCCGGTGGCGCCGCCCGTATGTCCGAGAAGCTGATACTGATGGCCGGCGCGCGTGCCGCGCCGCTCGATCAGCAGTCCCTGGCCCGCGGACACGAACACGGCATCCCGGCGCTCCTCGAAGCGGCGGAAGAGGGCCGTCACCGGCACGCCGAGCGCCTTCGAAAGCCGCTGCAGCGTCGTCAGCGATGCCGACGTCACACCGTTCTCGATCTTCGACAGCATGCCGAGCGAGAGATCGGCCGCGCGCGCGAGGTCGGACGCCGTGATCCCGAGCTTGTTGCGGAAGGCGCGCACCTCGCGTCCGATCGCGACCTCGAGCATGTTGTCGCGAGCGCCCTGCAGTGCATGCGGATCCTGATCGCCCGCGCGTGTCTTTTCGACGATCGAGCCGTTTCCTGAGACGAGGCGCGCAGCCCGTCTTCGCTTTGTCCGCCTTCGGCGCTCTGGGCAGCGGCTCCCGGTAGGCATCGCGGGGATCGTCGATGACGCGCTCTCTGGCTGATTTCGGTCCGGTTCGCTGTTTCATGAGCCTTCGAGCTCTTGCACCGCTTTGCGCCCTACGATCTCGCCCCCGAATTCGGCGGCGGCGTCGGTGAGGCAAGAGCAGAAGTAAAGTGCGGCCGCACTGTCGGCAAGCACGTGGTAGACGAGCGTAGCACCTATGTCAGACCGCACCAGAATAGCCGACATTTTGGCAATCGATGTTTGTGCAATTGCGAGATCGGCAAACTTGTCCGGCTCTGAGATCGATGGCGCAAATCTTGGCGAACATCAAGGGGGCCGCGGTTCCGGTGACGGCGAACCAGGCATGGCTGTCACGCCTCAGGAGCGGATAGGTACGCTCCTCGTCCTCGATGCGCCAGCCGTTCACCATATCGGCGAGCTTGGCGCCGTCGCCGGCGAGGTTGGAAAGCAGGATCACCTCGCCCGGCGCGAGCACGAGGCAAAGACCGCCGTCCGGCTGGCGAAAGGCTCGGTTCGGGATCGCCTCCACCGTAACGCCGCGCTTCTTCATGGCCTCGATCGTGCCGCGGCCCTTGAAGCCGATGCGCGGCAGCGGCGAGAGATCGGCGATGCCGAGCGTGCGCGCAGCCTCGCCGTCGCCCACGGTTTCCGCGATCGCCGTGTCGCGCATCGCGCGCCAGCTCGCCTGCTCGCCGTCGAGCAGGCGCCAGAGCGGCGTGCGGCGGGAATGGTCGAGCGGGCCGTCCATCGTCACATCTCCTGCCGCTTGTTCTCGGCGTCGTAGAACGGCGTCGGCACCACCTCGGCCTCGACCATGACGCCGCCGTCGGCGCGGATCTTGAACCGCGCGCCCGGTCGCCGTGAGATCGGGCGGCACGTAGGCCAGGCCGATGACCTTCTTCAGCGTCGGCGAGCGCGCGCAGGACGTGACACGCCCCGCGATGTCGCCGTTGCGGATGACGAGGTGGCATTCCTTGGGCACCGGGCGCATCCGCGTCGACGAGCGTGAAGCCGACGAGCTTGCGGGTCTGCGGCTTCGCCATCTGCATCTCGATGGCGCGCTTGCCGACATAGAACGGCTTCTTCTTGGCCAGCGCCCATTCCATGCCGGCTTCTGCCGGATGCGTGAGGCCGTCCGTGTCCTGGCCGACGATGATGTGCCCCTTCTCGAGCCGCAGCACGCGCTGCGCCTCGACGCCGAACGGGCGGATGCCGAACGGCTTGCCGGCCTCGAGGAGCTGGTCCCAGAGCGCTTCGCCCATCTGCGACGGGCAGTGGATCTCGTAGCCGAGCTCGCCGACGAAGCCGACGCGCAGGATCCGCACGGGAATGCCGGCGAGCGTCCCGGTGCGCACGGCCATGTACGGGAAGGCCTCCTTCGAGAAGTCGATGTCGGTTTCGATCGTGCCGATCAGGTCGCGCGTGCGCGGGCCCGCGAGGTTGACGCCCGCGTAGGCGGCCGTGACGTTGGCGACGTCGACGTCCATCTTCCATTGCGTGTTGAACCAGGTCATCTGGCGGTAGACCTGATCGACCGCGCTCGTCGTCGCCGTGACGTAGAAATGGCGCTCGTGAAGGCGGCAGGCGACGCCATCGTCGATGACGACGCCGGTCTGGTCGGTCATGAGCACATAGCGCGCCCGTCCGACCTGCTGCTTTTCGTAGGCCCAGGTGTACATGCGGTCGACGAAGGCGGCCGCATCGGGTCCGCGAATGTCGAGCCCGCCGAGCGTCGACACGTCGATAAGCCCCGTCGCTTCGCGCACGGCGCGCACCTCGGCCTCGATCGCCCGCGCCGCGTCGCCCTTCTTCCCGTAGTAGGCCGGCCGCATCCAGAGCCCGGCCGGCATCATCTGCGCGCCGAGCTCCACGTGCCTGTGGTGCATGGCGGTGTGCCGGACGGGCTCGAACGCGCGCCCGGCAAGCAGGCCGAACTTCTCGGCGACGAGGGGCGGCCTGAAGGTCGTCGTGCCGATGGCGCCCATCGTCTTGCCGGTGACATTCGCCACGATGCGCACGGTGTTGACGTTCGCGTGCCGCCCCTGGCTCGTGCCGAAGCCTTCGGTCGAGTAGCGCTTGACGAGCTGGATGTCGTCGTAGCCGTCCTTGACCGTGTTGACGATGTCCTTGACCTGCAGGTCCTCGTCGAAATCGACGAAGTCCTTGGCCTCCCGGTGCGTGAAGATCGGATAGGGATGCGTGATCTCGAGCGCGCCGAGATCAATGCCCTGATCCGGCGCGGCATCGGGCGCCTTGCCGAGGGCGCGCGCCGCAGCGCTGCTGCCTGCATTGCGGCCGTCCGCGGCGACGGCCTCGTCCGTCCAAACCCCGCCCGCCGCCCCGGCGAGCGTCACACCCGGCGGCAGGTTCGTCGTGCGATGCATGTTGGTCGCAGGATCGTAGATGACCTTGGCCCCGGCATGGCTGGCGAGGTTGAGAGACGGTGCATAGCCGACGCTCATCAGCACGTGATCGCACTCGATCCATTCCGGGTCGGCGGGCTCGTTCTCCTCGCGCTCTGTCTTGAGGACACGAACCCCCGTCACGCCCTTGACGCCCTGGGCATCGATGAGCGTCGTGCCGAGAAGAATGCGCACGCCCCTGGCCCGGACCGCGTCCGCGGCGGGACCGTTGGGGTCCATGTTGAGATCGACGATGGCCGCGACCTCGATGCCGGCGTCGAGAAGGTCGAGCGCCGCCTCGTAGCCGAAGCGGTTGGCGGTGGCGATGACGGCGCGCTTTCCCGGCGCGACGCCGTAGAGACGCATCAGGCGCTGCGCCGCGTCGACGAACATGATGCCTGGCCGGTCGTTGTTGCGGAACACGAGCGGCTGATCGAAGGCCCCGGTCGCGAGCACCGTCTCCTTGGCGCGGATCTTGTAGAGGCGTGTCTCGGATATGGCCGACGACCAGTTGTCGGCGAAGAGCCCCGTCACCGTCGTGCCAGTGAGGATGCGGAGGTTGGCGCAGGCGCGCGCTCGCGCGACGAGCGCACGGCGTCTCGCGTCCGTGGCGTCGCGATCGACGCCGCCACGTCCGTACAAGAGCGAGCCGCCGGGCTCCGGCCACTCGTCGATGAGCAGCGTGTCGGCGCCCGATTCCGCCGCGGCGATCGCGGCCTCGAGACCCGCAGGCCCCGCGCCGACGACGAGCACGTCCGCGAACAGATAGGCCTTGTCGTAGTATTTGTGCGGCGTGTTCGGATCGAGGCGCCCGAGGCCGGCGAGCATCCGGATCGGACGCTCGAAGAACTTCCAGGCTCCGCGCGGGCGGAAGAAGGTCTTGTAGTAGAAGCCGACCGGCAGAAAGGGCGCGAACAGCTCGAGCACCGACAAGAGATCGAAGTCGAGCGACCACAGCCGGTTGATGGAGTTGACCGCGAGCCCATCGGAAAGGGCGAAACGGTCGGCGCGGACGTTGGGCTCTCCGGCAACCTGCACCAGCGAGTTGGCGTCATGACCGGCCATGGTCAGCACGCCGCGCGGACGGTGATACTTGAACGAGCGCGAGATGAGCCGCCGCCCCTGCGCATAGAGCGCCGACGCGATGACGTCGCCCGCGAAGCCGCTGTGCAGCCGTCCGTCGAAGGTGAAGGAGATGGGCCTCTGACGATCGATCAGGAGACCCCAGCCGTGGCCGTCGATGCGCCCAGTAGCACGCCCCGCGCTCATGCCCCGCTAGCCTCCTGGCGCGCAAAGTAGATGTCGACCGTCATCGTCTCGAGCACGGTATCGGTCACCGTATTGCGGCGCGCGATGAACCAATAGTTGGTCGGCGCGTGCAGCCACCACTCGTGGATCTCGCCCGCGACATTGCTCTCGAGAAACAGGTACTCGGTCCACTGCGCGTCGGTCGCGGTCGCGGGATCGACGGCGGGCTTGACCTCGCCGCCCCAGACGAACTCCGTGATATTGCGCGGCCCGTTGAGCGGGCAATTCAGGATTTTCACCGCTACTGCCCCTCAATGTCCGACCGACGCCGCACCCTTCTCGCCGACGAGATCGAAGGTGTTGAAGCGATCGAGCGCGAATGGCTTCAAGAGATCGGGCTGGCGCCCCGTCGCGACGCATTCCGCCATGCGCACCCCGCACACGGGCGTCGCCTTGAAGCCCCACGTGCCCCAGCCGGCGTCGATGATAGTAGTTCTCGACCGGCGTGAGCCCCATGACGGGCGAGAAGTCCGGCGTCATGTCGGCCATGCCGGCCCACTGGCGCAGCACGCGCAGCTCGCCCATGAACGGGAACAGCTCGAGCATGTGCCCCATCAGGCTCTCCTTGAAGTCGAGCGTCGAGCGGGTCGAGTAGAGGCCGTAGGCATCGGTCGCGCCGCCCATCACCATCTCGCCGCGCGCCGACTGCGAGATGTAGACGTGCAGCGAGCCCGACACGATGATCTGGTCGAGGATCGGCTTCACCGGCTCGGACACGCAGGCCTGCAAGCGGAATGGTGCGGATCGGCAGCTTGAGGCCCGCCATGCGCGCGACCACGCTCGACGATCCCGCGACCGCCTGCATCACCTTGCCCGCGTGAATTCGTGCCGCGGTTCGT
Organism: uncultured Alphaproteobacteria bacterium; assembly: GCA_963821565.1. Taxonomy (GTDB): domain Bacteria; phylum Pseudomonadota; class Alphaproteobacteria; order Rhizobiales; family Hyphomicrobiaceae; genus Hyphomicrobium_C. The sequence continues at coordinate 375,207 of CAWGEK010000001.1, read as the reverse complement.
ATCCACGCCGATCGCGCGGCCCTTCTCGATGAGAATCTTCGTCACTTCCGTCTGCGTGTGCACCTCGACGCCGAGCTTCATCGCCTCTTTCGCGTAGCCCCACGCGACGGCGTCATGGCGCGCGATCGCGCCGGGCGGATGATAGAGCGCGCCGAGGATCGGATAGCGCACGTCGTCCGAGATGTTGATCGTCGGGCAGAGCCGCTTCACCTCGTCCGCATCGATGACCTCGGAGTTGACGCCCATGTGCTTGTTCACCTCCGCGCGCCAGCGCGCGGTGCGCATGGCGGCGTCGGTATGCGCGAGCGTGAAGTGTCCGCGCTCCGTGTACATGACGTTGATGTCGAGCTCGTTCGAGAGCGACCGGAAGAGCTCGACCAATTCCTTGTAGAAGGCGACGCCCTCCGGCGTCAGATAGTTGGCGCGCACGATCGTCGTGTTGCGCGCCGTGTTGCCGCCGGCGAGACAGCCCTTCTCGAGCACGGCGATGTTCTTGATGCCGTGGCGCGAGGCGAGATAGTAGGCGGCCGCGAGCCCATGCCCGCCGGCACCGATGATGACGACGTCGTAGGTCTTCCCGAGCTCCGCCTTCCATCGGAAGTGCGGGTCGTCGGGGTGCTTGGAGCTGAGACCGTATTTGAGGAGAGCTAGGGGCATGCCGTGTCCCGCGGACGAAGCGCCTTGTGCATAGCACCGCTTGGTGAATTCCTACAGTGCAAAATATTTTCCACACATTCAATGATCGGAAAACTATCGGCCGATGCGCGCCATATGCCTGTTTTCAGTGCTCAAATCCGCCTAACAAATAATCAACCGCCTTGACAACTTGCCGCACCGGGGCGCAGTCTCTTTCCGCAAATAAAAAACAGTTGCCTGTCAGGCAACTCGAGCCAAGGCGGTAACCGCCGGTCTGGGGAGCTAAGGTATGCAGCAAAAATCATCCGATCCGCGCATCGACAGCATGTTCGGAACCGATCGCTTTTGGGCGTTCGGCTCCGTGATCGTTCTGTGGGCGCTCTATGTCTTCGTGCTCTACGAGATCCTGCCGTTCGTCGGCGAAAACAACGAATTGATCGCACTTGCCATAAGCGGCGGGCTGGTTCTGTTGTTCAACACGGCCTCGATCATAGCAATGGCGGTCCATTACTCGCACGACAAGGAGCACATCTACGGTCTCGATCTCCACTACCTCGACATCATGAAAAAGGCGAAGGCGTAGGAGTGAGAGATGGCAAAAACACCATACGAACCGCCGAAGCAGTCGCTCCTCGGACAGACGTTCGACACGCTTTTCCTCCTCGCCCTCGTATTGCTCGCACTCTTCACGCCTCTCTATCTGGGGCTCGCCGGAGGCGGCAAGACGGCCTTGGAGTTCGCCGACAAGACCTGGAAGGGTCTCGGCCAGAACGAAACCATGGCTGCGGCCTGGGAGAAGCTCGGTTTCACGCCCGAGACGGCCGCTCCCATCGCCGCCGCCCGCTTCGACTACTCCTTCAGCCCGCTCGCGCTCGTCGTCACGGCAATCGTGGTGATCGCCTACTTCTACATCGTGATCCACTACTCGAAGGCCGAGTACCGCGAAGTCATCTCCGAACGCTTCGACAAGTGAGGGAATGCACATGGGCGATCTGAACAACTTCCAGCTGCTCGAGTACGCAGCCTGGGGCATCTCTGCGGTTCTTGGCCTCTGGATGCTTTTCGATCTCATTGTCACCGACCGGACCTATTCCGAGGAGCTGCTGACCTCGTCCAAAGAAGGAGAGATTGAGGACGCGCTCGTCATTGATCCGACGCACCAGGGAGGTCACCGGTGAGCCAAGCAACAGCAATTCATGGCGAGAAGATCTCGCTTCTGCGCGTGCTCGGCCCCGGACACGTCTGGGCGCTCGGCGTCGGTATCGTGCTCGTCGGCGAGTACATGGGCTGGAACTTCGCCGTCGGCAAAGGCGGCATGATCGCGGCCCTCATCGCCTGCTGGGTTGCAGGCCTGCTCTACACTTGCGTTGCCATGATCGATAGCGAGGTGACCTCGACGGTCGCCGCCGCCGGCGGCCAGTACGCGCAAGCCAAGCACATCATCGGCCCGCTCATGGCGTTCAACGTTGGCCTGTTCCTCGTGTTTGCTTACACGATGCTCGAGGCCGGCAATGCCATCACTCTCGGCTATCTCGTGCAGACTGTCGGCGGCATGGCAGGGTTCGAAGGTGTGCATGACAAGCCGTTCATCGTTCTCACCATAGTATTCTTGGCCTGGTTGAACTATCGCGGCGTGTTTGCGTCGCTCACGTTTAACCTCGTGATTACGGCCATCGCCTTCGTCGCCATCATCATCCTGTTCTTTGCCTTACAGCCTTGGTCGAATACGGTTCTGAAGCATTCCGAGTTTCTGAACGGCTTGCCCTACGGATGGCTCGGAGTAATTGCGGCCATCCATTTCGGCCTGTGGTTCTACCTCGGCATCGAGGGTACGACGCAGGCAGCAGAAGAGGTGCGCTCACCCGCGCGCTCCCTTCCGCTCGGCACGATGACCGGCATGATCACGCTGCTCATCGCGGCAACGATGACGTGGTACATCTGCGCCGGCTTGATGCCCTGGGAGTACCTGGGTCAGGCGATTACGCCGCTGTTCGACGCGGCGCGTTTGACTGATTCGCTCCCGCTCATGGTGCTGCTCTTCATCGGCACCATCTTCTCGACGCTGGCGTCCGCGAATGGCTGCATCAATGACGCCTCGCGGGCCTGGTTCTCGATGGGCCGTGATAGGTATCTGCCGCAGGTGTTCGGCGCCGTGCATCCGAAGTACCGGACGCCTTATCGGGCGATCGTGTTCCTGGTGCCCGTGGCTCTCGTGTTCGCCTACTTTGCGCCGCTCGATCAGGTGATCACGTTCTCGATCCTGTCGGGCTTGCTCGGCTACACCTTCATGTCGTTCAACGTGATCATGTTCCGGACCAAGTGGCCGCTAGGGTCGATCAAGCGGGGATACGTCCACCCGTTCCACCCGCTGCCGGCCCTTGTGCTGCTCATCCTCTGCTCCGTGACGTACTTCGCGGTGTTCCTAGGTTACGGAACGCAGCTCGTGGCGATGATGGTCTTCTATATCGTTGCTTCGCTTTGGTTCCATTTCCATCGCTACAAGTACGTGCACCGCGGCGATCAGTTCACGATGAACTGGCCGCGTCCACAGGGCTACTAAAGCCCGTAAGACCGCCGCGCGGCTAAGGTTTGTGCCACGCGGCGCTCCTTGCTCCGTAGTCGAATCGCGCTGCAGTCAATAAGGCTTAATCCACTTGCCAGCCGGCTCATCCACTCTTGTCGCATGTGTCGCCGCCGCGGCAACCGGTGCCGTTGCGTTGCGCGAGCATCGGCGGCTCAGGAGCGCGCGTCGACATCTCCTCGAAGGCTGCCGCGGTGCGCTGACTGACGCCCGGATTGCACACGGGAGCGACGGTTTTCCGCGACTCGACGGCGTCTACAAGGACATCGTGTTCGCGCCGAGCTCATCCCCGACACGATGACGATCCGGCGCCTGCCGCAACTGTGGCTCTCGGTGACACTGCTCGTCCGGTCTCCCGGTCGAGGCGAGCTTCGCAGTGCTCGTCCGGCCCTCCGGCGCGGACTTCTACTCGCTGACGGAAGAGCTTATCCCATGGCCTCGCTCCGCCGGCCGGCTTTCCGTGGGAGGTGCTGATCCGCGGCAACGATCCTCGCGCATCGGCACTCGTCGAGCAATTGTCGGCTCCGATTGCCGCATCTGCTCGCGGATCCGCGCGTCAAGGAGATTGCCGTAACCGCCAAAGGGATTGCGGATCGTCCGCCAGGCTGGCGAGGGCCGGCGCGGCGAGCATCTGCTCCTGCGTCAGGCCATGTTCGACAATGCCGATGTATCGGCCGCCGACGCCTCTGACGCTGCTTTCCGGGCTCGAACGGCTTCACGAGGAGATTCTGACCCGCGTCGAGAAACCGATCGCAGCATGAGCGGCAGCAAGGTTCCAACCATCGCCCCGTCCATCCCTACGTCGTCCTCGCGCTGGCCATCGTGCTGCCCGGCGCAGGACACGTGGTCGCGGGATATCCGCAGCGGGGGTTCGGTTTCGCCTTCTTTTCGCTCCTGCTCGCGCTTCTGACTTGGCACACGACGACGCCGGAGCAATCGTTCATCGGCCGATCTGCCGGCGGTCTCTTCGTCTGGGCGCTCTCGATTCCCGACGCCTACCGGTTGGCCCGGATCAACTACGAGAACTGGCGAAAGGGCATGCGCCGCATCCCGTAGCAGCTCAAATTGCGACTTGCCTCACAGGAAAAAAGTATTCACAAGAGTTGAAATCGAAGTGTTACGTGTGCGAAATTGGATTGAACGCGCCCGAAAATGGGAGTGAGTAAGCAATGTGCGGGATTGTTGGCCTATTCATCAAAGACAAATCGCTCGAGCCAGAGCTCGGCAAGCTGACCGCGACGATGCTCGCGACCATGGGCGATCGCGGCCCGGATTCCGCGGGCTTCGCCATCTACGGCAAACCGGTGAAGGGCAAGGCCAAGATCACTATCCAGAGCCAGTCGCCCGACGCCGCATTCGCGGGCCTTGCCGCATCCATCTCGAAATCCATCGGCGCCGACGTGTCCGTCGACGTGAAGTCGACACACGCTGTGCTGACCGTTCCGGCTGAGAAAGCCGACGCCGCACGCGCCGCGATCCGCGCCAATCATCCTGCAGATCCGCATCATGGGCGCCGGCGAGGCGATCGAGATCTACAAGGAGGTCGGCTATCCGACCGACGTGTCCCGCCGCTTCGATCTTGCGCTCATGTCCGGCACGCATGCGATCGGCCACACGCGCATGGCGACCGAGTTGGCGGTGACGACGCTCGGCGCCCACCCGTTCTCGACCGGGCCCGATCAATGCCTCGTCCACAACGGCTCGCTCTCAAATCACAACAACCTGCGCCGCGATCTGAGCCACGACGGCATGACGTTCGAGACCGAGAACGACACCGAGGTCGCGGCCGCCTACCTCACCTGGCGCATGAAGCAGGGCCTCAATCTCGGCGAGGCGCTTGAGAAGAGCCTCGAGGATCTCGACGGCTTCTTCACCTTTGTCGTCGGCACGAAGAACGGCTTCGGCGTCGTCCGCGATCCGATCGCCTGCAAGCCCGCCGTGATGGCCGAGACGGGCCAGTACGTCGCCTTCGGCTCCGAGTACCGCGCGCTCACCGGTCTGCCGGGCATCGACCACGCCAAGGTCTGGGAGCCCGAGCCGGCGACCGTCTATTTCTGGGAGCGATGAGGGACATGCGCTCGGTCGACCTCGCAACCACGCCGCTCCGCGATCTCAACCAGGATCTGCACCGCCAGTCTGAAGGCGCCAACGAGACCGAATGGGAGGTCCTGAACCCGCGCGGCCAGCACGCCGTGGCTGTCGGCGTGGATGCGCCGCTCCACGATCGATATCAATGGTTCCGTCGGCTACTATTGCGCCGGCATGAACAAGCAGGCCACGATCGTCGTCCACGGGTCCGTAGGCCCTGGCGCCGCCGAGAACATGATGTCGGGCAAGGTGGTCGTCAAAGGCGATGCCAGCCAGTATGCCGGTGCTACCGGCCGCGGCGGGCTGCTTGTGATCGAGGGCAACGCCTCCTCGCGCTGTGGCATCTCGATGAAGGGCATCGACATCATCGTCCGCGGCAACATCGGGCACATGTCGGCGTTCATGGCGCAGACCGGCAACCTGGTCGTTCTCGGCGACGCGGGCGATGCGCTGGGCGACTCCATCTACGAGGCCAGGCTCTACGTGCGCGGCAAGGTGAAGAGCCTCGGCGCCGACTGCATCGAGAAGGAGATGCGCCCCGAGCATCACGAGGCGCTCGCTTCGCTTTTGAAGCAGGCTGGCGTCAACGGCGTCAAAACGGCCGAGTTCAAGCGCTACGGCTCGGCGCGCAAGCTCTACAATTTCAACATCGATAATGCGGACGCCTACTGATGACCTACCACAATCCGCCGACCACGCCGCGCAAGTCCTCGACCTTCGACGACTACACGCTTTCCGAGATCCGCCGCGCGGCCGCGACCGGCATCTATGACATCCGCGGCGGCGGCGCCAAGCGCAAGGTCCCCCACTTCGACGATCTGCTCTTTCTCGGCGCGTCCATGTCGCGCTACCCGCTCGAAGGCTATCGCGAGAAATGCGCGACGACTGTCGTGCTCGGCACGCGCCACGCCAGGAAGCCGATCGAGCTCAAGATCCCGATCACCATTGCCGGCATGAGCTTCGGCTCGCTTGTCCGCCAACGCCAAGGAGGCCCTGGGCCGCGGGCGCGACGCTGGCGGGCACGTCGACGACAACCGGCGACGGCGGCATGACGCCCGAGGAGCGCGGCCAGTCGAAGACGCTCGTCTATCAGTATCTGCCCTCGCGCTACGGCATGAACCCCGACGACCTGCGCAAGGCCGACGCCATCGAGGTCGTGGTCGGCCAGGGCGCCAAGCCCGGCGGCGGCGGCATGCTGCTTGGGCCAGAAGATCTCCGACCGCGTCGCCGAGATGCGCACGCTCCCGAAGGGCATCGACCAGCGCTCCGCCTGTCGCCATCCCGACTGGACCGGCCCCGACGATCTCGAGATCAAGATCCTCGAGCTGCGCGAGATCACCGACTGGGAGAAGCCGATCTACATCAAGGTCGGCGGCGCGCGGCCCTATTACGACGTCGCGCTCGCGGTCAAAGCCGGCGCCGACGTGGTCGTGGTCGACGGCATGCAGGGCGGCACGGCCGCGACGCAGGAGGTCTTCATCGAGCACGTCGGTCAGCCGACGCTGGCCTGCATCCGCCCGGCCGTGCAGGCGCTGCAGGACTTGGGCATGCACCGCAAGGTCCAGCTCATCATCTCCGGCGGCATCCGCAACGGCGCCGACGCGGCCAAGGCGCTCGGCGCTCGGTGCCGACGCGGTCTCCATCGGCACCGCCGCGCTCGTCGCGCTCGGCGACAACGATCCGGCGCTCGAGTCCGAGTACGAAAAGCTCAACACGACTGCCGGCGCCTACGACGACTGGCACGAGGGCCGCGATCCGGCCGGCATCACCACCCAGGATCCCGAGCTCTCGAAGCGTCTCGATCCGGTGCGCGCCGGCCGCCGCCTCGCGAACTACTTGAAGGTCATGACGCTCGAGCTGCAGACCATCGCCCGCGCGGCGGGTCACAACCACGTCCACAATCTCGAGCCCGAGGATCTCTGCGCGCTGACCATCGAGGCCGCCGCCATGGCCCGCGTGCCGCTCGCAGGAACGAGCTGGATACCGGGACAGGGCGGTCTATGACCGCCCTCTCTTTTTGGAAAGTCACTCAAGAAGCGTAAGTCAGTAACAGAACAGGCCGGGGAGCCACCGATGACACAGGATCTGGCACAAGTCGCCAAGGATCGCGGCATCCGCTACTTCATGATCTCGTTCACCGATCTCTTCGGTGGGCAGCGCGCCAAGCTCGTGCCGGCCGCTGCCATCGCCGACATGCAGAAGGACGGTGCTGGCTTCGCCGGCTTCGCCACCTGGCTCGACATGACGCCGGCGCATCCCGACATGTTCGGCATGCCCGATCCCTCCGGCATCATTCAGTTGCCGTGGAAAAAGGAAGTGGCCTGGGTGCCGGCCGATTGCGTGATGGACGAGAAGCTGGTCGCGCAGGCTCCGCGCGTGGTGCTGAAGAACATCGTCTCCAAGGCGGCCGCGAAGGGCCTCTACGTCAAGACCGGCGTCGAGTGCGAATACTTCCTGACCACGCAGGATGGCAGCGCCATCTCCGACAGCAAGGATAATGCCTCCAAGCCTTGCTACGACCAGCAGGCGCTGATGCGGCGCTATGACGTGATCTCGGAAATCTGCGATCACATGCTGGAGCTGGGTTGGGGCCCTTACCAGAACGACCACGAGGACGCCAACGGCCAGTTCGAGATGAACTGGAACTTCGACGACGCGCTCGTCACGGCCGACCGCCACTCGTTCTTCAAGTACATGGTGAAGTCGGTCGCCGAGAAGCACGGTCTGCGCGCGACGTTCATGCCGAAGCCGTTTCCCGGCCTCACCGGCAACGGCTGCCACGCGCATATCTCGGTGTGGGACCAGGCCGGCAAGACCAACATGTTCTACGACGGCACCGACGAGATGGGCCTGTCGCAACAGGGCTACAATTTCCTCGGCGGCATCATGAAGCATGCCGAGGCGCTTGCCGCGATCACCAATCCGACCGTCAACTCCTACAAGCGCATCAACGCGCCGCGCACGCTCTCAGGCGCCACCTGGTCGCCGAACACTGTCACCTGGACCGGCAACAACCGCACCCACATGGTGCGCGTGCCGGGCAAGGGCCGCTTCGAGCTGCGTCTCCCCGACGGCGCGGCCAATCCCTACCTCCTGCAAGCCGTGATCATCGCCGCCGGCCTCGACGGCATCGAGTCCAGAAGGCCCACCCCGGCAAGCGCCTCGACATCGACATGTATCAGCTCGGTCATACGGTGACGGATGCGCCGAAGCTGCCGCTAAATCTGCTCGATGCGATCCGCAACTTCGACAAGGACGCCGAGCTCAAGAGACGCGCTCGGCCAGGAGTTCTCGGCCGCCTACATCAAGCTCAAGACCAACGAATGGAACTCCTATGCCTCCCACTTCACACAATGGGAGCGCGAGAATACTCTCGACGTCTGAGATTTGGCACCCGTCGCTCGACTGAGGAACGGCGGCAAGCCAACTCACGCCGACGGGGAGGAGCGCTTCTGACCGCCAACACCGCCGATGACGCCGCCCGCGCACGCGTCGCTGGGCTTTCGATCTGGTCCGGTCCCGTGGATCCGGTCCCGCTCAGCGGCGGCATCACCAACCGCAATTACCGTGTCGATGGACCGTGGCCGCACCGTGGTGGTGCGCGTCGGCGAGGACATCCTCGTGCACGGCATCGTGCGCACGAACGAGCTCGCCGCGAGCCGCGCCGCCCATGCCGCGGGCCTGAGCCCGGCCGTGCTCCACGCGGAGCCCGGCATCCTCGTGCTCGAATTCATCGAGGCGCGGACCTTCAAGCCGGAGGACGTGCGCGATCCGCGCAACCTCGACCGCCTCGTCGATCTCGTGCGCCGCTGTCACCGCGAGGTGCCGCAAGCATCTGCGCGGGCCCGCGCCGATCTTCTGGGTCTTCCATGTCGTGCGCGACTACGCCCACACGCTGCGCGAAGGAGCGAGCCGCCACAGCCACCTTCTCATGCGCTTGCTCGATCGCGCCGCCGTGCTCGAGACGGCTGTCGGTCCCGATCGACATCGTCTTCGGCCACAACGATCTCCTCGCCGCCAACATCCTCGACGACGGTCGCCGCCTCTGGCTGCTCGACTGGGACTATGCCGGCTTCAACTCGCCGCTCTTCGATCTCGGCGGCCTGGCCTCGAACAGCGAGATGCCGCGCGATCTCTCGGAAGCTCTTCTCGCGAGCTATTTCGGTCGTCCCGTCGACGCCGGGCTGCGCTACCGTGCCGGCGCCATGACCGCCGCCTCGCTCCTGCGCGAGACCATGTGGAGCATGGTGTCCGAGATCCACTCGTCCGTGAACTTCGACTATGCCGCCTACACGGCCGAGAACCTCGCGCGGTTCGAGGCGGCCTACACTGCATTCGAGAACCTGGAGCGTTCATGAGCGAGTTGCCGTCATCCGCCAAGATCGTGATCATCGGCGGGGGCATCGTCGGCTGCTCCGTCGCCTATCATCTCGGCAAGATGGGCCTGACCGACGTGCTGCTCATCGAGCGCGGCAGGCTCACCTCCGGCTCGACCTGGCACGCGGCGGGCCTCGTCGGCCAGCTGAGGACCAGCGCCAACATCACGCAGATGCTCGGCTACTCGGTCGCCCTTTATGACCGCCTCGAAGCGGAGACCGGGCTCGCCACCGGCTGGAAGCGCAACGGCGGGCTGCGCCTCGCCTGCAACGCCGAGCGCTGGATCGAGGTCAAGCGCCAGGCGACGACCGCCAAATCCTTCGGCCTCGAGATGCATCTTCTCACCCCCAAGGAGGCGCAGGATCTCTGGCCGCTGATGCAAGTCGACGACGTCGTCGGTGCGGCCTTCCTGCCGACCGACGGCCAGGCCTCGCCGTCCGACATCACGATGTCGCTCGCCAAGGGCGCGCGCCAAGGCGGCGTCACCATCAAGGAAGGCGTCAAGGTCACGGCTATCGAAGTAGAGGGCGGCGTGGTCCGCGCCGTCGTCACCGATAAGGGCCGCATCGCCTGCGAGAAAGCTCGTGATCTGCGCCGGCCAGTGGTCGCGCGATGCTGGGCCGCATGGCGGGCGTCAACATTCCGCTCGTCTCGGTCCAGCACCAGTATCTCGTCACCGAGCCGATCGAAGGCGTCACGCTCGAACCTGCCGACGCTGCGCGATCCCGACCGGCTCACCTACTGGAAGGAGGAGGTCGGCGGTCTCGTCATGGGCGGCTACGAGCCGAACCCGATGCCGTGGGCCGAGAAGGGCCTCCCCGACGCGTTCGAGTTCCAGCTTCTCGAGAACGACCTCGAGCACTTCGAGCCCATACTCGAGCTCGCCGTCGGGCCGCGTCCCGGCTATGGAGAAGGCGGGCATCAAGTCGTTCATCAACGGCCCCGAGAGCTTCACGCCCGACGGCAACTTCATGCTCGGCGAGGCACCCGAGGTGCGAGGCATCTTCGTCGGCGCGGGCTTCAATGCCTTCGGCATCGCATCGGGCGGCGGCGCGGGCATGGCGCTCGCCGAGTGGGTCGCGAAGGGCTCGCCGCCCTACGATCTGTGGCCGGTCGACATCCGCCGCTTCGGCCGCAACCATCTCGACTTGAATTGGGTGCGCACGCGCACGCACGAGGCCTACGCCAAGCACTACACGATGGCGTGGCCCTTCGAGGAGCATTCCTCCGGCCGCCCGCTGCGCCGCTCGCCGCTCTATGATCGCTTGAAGGCGCAGGGCGCTGTCTTCGGCGAGAAGCTCGGCTGGGAGCGCCCCAACTGGTTTGCCGACCTCAAAGCAGGCGAGGCGCAGGAGGACCACTACAGCTACGGCCGCCAGAACTGGTTTGCCGCCGTCGGACGCGAGCACCAGGCTGTGCGCGAGCGTGTCGGCGTCTTCGACCAGACCTCGTTCGCGAAGTTCACGATGGTCGGCCGCGACGCCGAGGCCGCATTGTCGTGGATTGCCGCCAACGACGTCGCGAAGCCGCCCGGCCACCTCGTCTATACGCAGATGCTGAACGCCCGCGGGCGGCATCGAATGCGATCTGACCGTCTGCCGCGTCGCCGAGGATCAGTACTACATCGTCACCGGCACCGGCTTCGCGACGCACGATTTCGACTGGATCTCGCGCTCGATACCCGCCGGCCTCGACGCGCGCCTGATCGACGTCACCTCGGCCTATGCCGTGCTCTCGCTGATGGGTCCGCGGGCGCGCGACGTGCTCTCCGCGCTCACCAGCCGACGACCTCTCGAACGCCGGGCTTCCCATTCGGTCGCGTCCGGCGCATGACGCTCGCCGGCGCGCCGGTGCTCGCCCTGCGCGTCACCTATGTCGGCGAGCTCGGCTGGGAGCTGCACATCCCCGTCGAGTTCGCGGCCGCCGTCTACGAGGCGCTCATGACGGCAGGCGCGCCGCACGGCATCGCCAACGCCGGCTATCGCGCGATCGAGTTGCTGCGGCTCGAGAAGGGCTATCGCGCCTGGGGCATCGGACATCGGTCCCGATCACTCGCCGCTCGTCGCCGGCCTCGGCTGGGCCGTGAAGCTCAAATCCAACCGTCCGTTCCAGGGCCGCGAGGCGCTCGAAGCGCAGGCGAAGAAGCCGCTGCCGAGGCTTCTCGCCGGCTTCACGGCCGCCCCGGACATCGTGCTCCTCGGCCGCGAGACCATCTACCGCGACGGCAAGCGCGTCGGCTGGCTGGCGAGCGGCGGCTACGGCTACACCGTCGGCCGCTCGATCGGCTACGGTTACGTCCGCGATCCCGAGGCGGGCGTCGACCGCGCCAAGGTCCTTTCCGGACGCTATGAGCTCGAGGTCGCGACCGAGCGCGTGCCGGCCGAGGTCTTCCTCGACGCGCCCTACGATCCCACGGGCGCCCGCATCAAGCAATGAGCTTGGCCGGTCAGCCCGCGAGGCCGCCGAGACCCTTGTAGCCGTTCCAGACGATCTGGATGCCGATGCAGAGCAGGATGAAGGCCGTGAGGCGCACGAGCACGTTCGTGCCGCTGTCGCCGAGCGTCGCCCGGATGCGCTCGGCGAACCGGTAGCAGACATAGATCGTAAGCGCGATAGCCGCGAGGCCCGCCGTCGCTGCGCCGCCGAGCAAGCACGAGCTGAGCGTAATCGAGATCCGCGGCCGGTCTTTGGCTGCCGATCGTGATCGCCACCGAGATCGAGCCTGGCCCAACCGTGAGAGGCAGCGTCAGAGGATAGAAAGAGTCTGTCGGCACCAAACAGAGGCGTGCTGCCGGGTTGTGCCGTGCGCGGCTCGATACGCTCGGCACTGGCGTGCAAGAGCCGCCAGGCGTAGGCGCTGACGACGAGCCCGCCCGCGATGCTGACCACGGGCAGCGTGATGCCGAAGAACTCGAGCACATGCGAGCCGACGAACAGCGAGCCGATCAGCAGCAGGAAGCCGTTGACGGCGACCTTGCGGGCGAGCATATGGCGCTCCTTGTCCGTGCAGTGGCGCGTCATGCTGTAGAAGATCGGCGCGCCGCCGACCGGATTTACGATCGGAAACAAGCTCGCGTAGACGAGCAGGAAGATGTTGACGGCTTCGTTCAAGGACATGGGGAGAGGCTGCTCGACTGATCGCACGCACAGCCGCGCTCCGGCTCAAGGAGAGCAGGGTCGACGCGCCGCCTTCTCTAGCGATTTGAGAGGCTGAGGTCGAGCCGCTTCAGGCGTATTTGACCATCACGTGACGCACGGCTGTGTAGTCTTCCAGCGCATAGCTGCTGAGATCCTTGCCGTAGCCCGACTGCTTCATGCCCCCGTGCGGCATCTCGTTGACCAGCATGAAATGGCAGTTGACCCACGTGCAACCGTACTGAAGCTGCGCCGCCGCTCCCATAGCCTTGCTGATGTCACGCGACCACACCGACGACGCGAGCCCGTAGTGCGAGTCGTTGGCCCAGCGGACGGCCTCGTCGACGTCCGAGAACGGTGTCACCGAGACCACCGGCCCGAACACCTCCCGCTGCACAATCTCGTCCGATTGCTGCGCCCCGGCAACGACGGTGGGCTCGTAAAAGAAGCCCTTGCCCGATGCGAGCTTGCCGCCCGTCGTGATCTGCACGTGGCCGTTCTCCATCGCGCGCTCGACGAAGGAGGCAACGCGCGCCCTTTGCCGCCCCGAGATCAGCGGCCCGATGTCGTTCTCGTCGTCGTTGGCCCGCGCATACTTGAGGCTGGAGACGGCCGACGTCAGATCGCTGACGAGCTTGTCGTAGATCTTCTTGTTCGCATAGATGCGGCACGCCGCCGTGCAGTCCTGTCCGGCATTATAGAAGCCGAAGAGCTTCACGCCCTCGACGACGGCGTCGATGTCGGCGTCGTCGAATACGATCACGGGCGCTTTGCCCCCGAGCTCGAGATGCGTGCGCTTGATGGACGCCGTGGCCGCCGCGAGCACTTTGCGCCCCGTCGCGATGTCGCCGGTAATCGAGATCATCGATACGTCCGGATGGTCGATCAGCGCCTGCCCGACGCTCGCGCCCCGTCCGACGACGACGTTGACGACGCCCTCGGGCAGTACTTCCGAGATGATCCGCGCCAGTTTGAGAGCGGTGAGCGGCGTCTGCTCGGAGGGTTTGAGGACGACGGTGTTTCCGGCGGCAATGGCCGGCGCGATCTTCCATGCCGCCATCATCAAGGGATAGTTCCACGGCGCGATCGACGCCACGACCCCGATCGGGTCGCGCCTGATCATCGACGTATGACCCGCCAGATACTCGCCCGCGACCGCGCCATGTTGCGTGCGGCAAGCACCGGCAAAAAAGCGGAAGCAGTCGACGACTGCCGGCAGCTCGTCGCGCAGAACCGCGTAGCGCGGCTTGCCGCAGTTGAGCGCTTCCAGCGTCGCTAAATCCTCCGCCTCGGCTTCGATCTTGTCGGCAAGCTTCAGGATGAGTGCCGCGCGCTCGCCCGGCGTCGTACGCGACCACGTCGAAAATGCCCGCGTCGCCGCGTCGACCGCCCAGTTCACCTGGTCCGGAGAGGCCTCGGGCAGCTGCAGAATCGTCTCCTCGGTCTTGGGGTTGAGGATCGTCTCCGCCGCCTCCGTGCCTTTGACGAAGGACGAGCCGATCAGCATCTCGGTATTCATGGGCTGCACCTTATTTTCCTGAGCCAGCGATCGCTTCGCCCTCTCTCGTCAGGTAGTAGGCGATGAGAATGGGAAGCATGGTTACGGCGATGACGAGCACGGCGACGACATTGGTGACGGGCCGCTGCCGCGGGCGCACGAGCTCCGACAGCATCCAGATCGGCAGCGTCTGCTGCTGGCCGGCCGTGAAGGTGGTGACGATCACCTCGTCGAAAGAAAGCGCGAAGGCGAGCATGCCGCCCGCGAGCAGCGCCGTGCCGATCGACGGCAGGATGACGTAGCGGAAGGTCTGGAAACCGTCGGCACCGAGATCCATCGACGCTTCGACGAGCGACGGCGAAAGACGGCGGAAGCGCGCCACCGCGTTGTTGTAGACGACGACAATGCAGAAGGTCGCGTGGCCGAGCACGATGGTCCAGAACGAGAAGGGGATGTCGGCGAGGTTGAAGGCGGCGCGCAGCGAGATGCCGGTGATGATGCCGGGCAGTGCGATCGGCAACACGAGCAGGAGCGAGACCGCCTCGCGGCCGAAGAATTTCGTCCGCGCCAGTGCCGCCGCGGCGAGAGTGCCGAGGATCAGCGCCATCGCGGTCGAGAGCGTCGCGACCTTGAGCGAGAGGCCGATGGCGTTCCAGATGTCCTGGCGCTCCCAGGCGACCGCGAACCACTTGGTCGTGAAGCCGGGCGGCGGGAACTGGTAGCTCCTCTCCTCCGTGGTGAAAGCGTAGAGGATGATGAAGGCGAGGGGGATGTGCAGGAAAAGAAGGCCTGCTCCCGCGGCAATCTTCAAGCCCAGCGGCGCGCGCGAAAGGTCAGAGCGCATCGAACGCCCCCGTCTTTTTCGCGATGGTGAGGAAGATGCCCATGATCACGATGGGCACGACCGAGAACGCCGCCGCGAGCGGAATGTTGCCGGCGAGTCCCTGCTGCGCATACACAACCTGACCCAGGATCAGCGACGACGGCCCGATGATCTGCGGCACGATGTAGTCGCCGAGCGTGAGCGAGAACGTGAAGATCGAGCCCGCGATCACACCGGGCAGGGCGAGCGGCAGAATGACGGTGCGCAACGTCTGGCCGGGCGTCGCGCCGAGATCGCTCGAGGCCTCGATCAGCGTGCCCGGCACGCGCTCGAGCGACGCCTGGATCGGCAACACCATGAACGGGATCCAGAGATAGAGGAACACGAGCACCATGCCGAGATAGCTCACCGACAGCGATGGTCCGCCGACCACCGGCAGTCCGAGCACCGCGTCGAGCAGCGGCGAAGCCCCGACCGCACTCATGGCCCAGCCGACCGCGCCTTCCTTGGCGAGCAGAAGCTTCCAGGCGTAGATCTTGACCAGATAGCTCGACCACAGCGGCATCATCACCGCGAGATAGAAGAGCGCTTTGGTGCGCCCGCGCGCGTAGCGGGCCGCGTAATAGGCAATGGGGAAAGCGATGATCGCCGCCAGCACCGTCACCATGGTGGCGATCAGGACCGTGCGCAGGATGATGTCGAGATTAGCAGGCTGCAAGAGCTCGCCATAGGTCTTGAGTGTCGGCTCGTGGACGATGGTCCCAGAGAACTCGTCGATCGAGAAGAAGCTCTGCGCGAGCAGTGCGAACAGCGAGCCCAGATAGACGACGCCGAGCCACAACAGGGGCGGAATGAGGAGCAGGAGCAGCAGCAACCCTTGCCGCGTGACGAGCGCATCCGAGACGCGCCGCATGATGCCGTCGCGAGGCTCACCGATGCTGGCCGCAACCTGGCTCATGCGTCCTCCATGAGATGGAGGGCAGCCCGAGAGAAGGCCGCGCGCACGCGCGTAGCCTTGAGCCGGTGAAACGTTTGCCCCGGCGGGCACGGCGGCAACGAGCCGCCCGCCGTTCAGCATAGCCAGCTCGACGCGCTTTACGGCACCCTGATAGAGCGCCTGCGTCACGAGCCCTTCAACGACGATGGCGCCGTCGGCTGCCGGTGCGCCGTCTGCGAGCACGGTGATCTTCTCGGCCCTGAGGCTGGCCGGCTTTGCCGTCCCCGTCCAGGCGTTGACCACGGCCGGCTCGATGACGTTCGATCCGCCGACGAAATCGGCGACGAAGCGCGTGCGCGGCCGCTCGTAGATTTCCTCGGGCGAGCCGACCTGCACGATGCGCCCCTCGTTGAACACGGCGACACGATCGGCCATCGACAGCGCCTCGCCCTGATCGTGGGTGACGAACACGAAGGAGAGCCCGAGCGAACGCTGCAGCGACTTGAGCTCGCCCTGCATCTCCTCGCGCAGCTTGAGGTCGAGCGCGCCGAGCGGCTCGTCGAGCAGCAGCACCTTGGGCTTGACGACGAGGGCGCGCGCGAGCGCCACGCGTTGTCGCTGGCCGCCCGAAAGCTCGCCGGGCTTGCGCGCCTCCATGGCGCCGAGCTTGACCATTGCCAGCGCTTCGCGGCCGAGCTTTTCGCGGCTCGCCCTGTCGACCTTGCGGATCATGAGCCCGTAGCACACGTTCTCCAGCACATTCATGTGCGGGAAGAGCGCGTAATCCTGAAACACGGTGTTGACGGGGCGCCGGTAGGCCGGCACACCCTCGACCGCCTCACCGAAGATCTCGATATGCCCTGCCGTCGGCTGCTCGAAGCCGGCGATAAGCCGTAGGCACGTCGTCTTGCCCGAGCCCGAGGGACCGAGCATGGCAAAAAACTCGCCGGGCGCGATGTCGAGATCGACACCGTCGACGGCGCGGACGGTGCCGAAATGGCGCGCGACGCCGCGAAATCTTACGGCGGGAATAGCCGAGGTCATGGCCCCGTGGGCTCCGTACGTGATTGAAAAATTGGGGGCGGGCCTTACGGCCCGCCCCCATCGCGATGATCAGCGGCCGCCGATGACGGCGATGTAGTCGGTCACCCAGCGGTAATACGGCACGCAGGTGCCCTTGCGAGCACTTGGCGACCGGCGTCCGCCAGAATTTGATCTTGTCGAATTTGCCCATGCCGTTCGTATCGCAGCCCGTGTCGGTGAGGAGCTCATTACCCTTGCAGGCAGCGGGCACCGAAGGCACCGAGCCGAACCACGAAGCGAGGTCGCCCTGAACCTTGGGCGAGAGCGAATGCTCGAGCCACATGTAGGCGCAGTTGGGGTGCGCCGCCTCGGCGTGCATCATCGTCGTATCGGCCCATCCGGTCGCGCCTTCAGCAGGCACCGTCGAAGCGATCGGCTTCTTTTCGCCGACGAGCAGGTTCACCTGGTACGGCCATGAGCCGGAGGCCACGACGCCCTCGTTCTTGAAGTCGTCGGTCTGCACGGTTGCATCGTGCCAGTACCTCTGGACGAGCAGCTTCTGCTTCCGCAGCAGATCCAGCGCCGCCTTGTACTGGTCCTCATTGAGCTCGTAGGGGTCCTTGATGCCGAGCTCGGGCTTGTGCGCCATCAGATAGAGCGCGGCGTCCGCGATGTAGATCGCGCCGTCGTAGGCCTGCACGCGACCCTTGTTCGGTTTGCCGTCGGGGAGATTCTGCTCTTCGAACACGACGCCCCAGCTCTTCGGGGCCTCCTTGAAGACGTCGGTATTGTACATGAGCACATTCGGACCCCACTGATAGGGAGTGCCATAGTGCTTGCCGTCGACCGTGTGCCAGGGCGCATCCTGCAAGCGCTTGTCGACCGTCTTCCAGCTTGGGACGAGCGCAGTATTGATCTCCTGCACCCGCTTGCCTGCGATGAGGCGCAGGCTGGCGTCACCAGAGGCCGTAACGAGGTCGAATCCACCCTCGTTCATCAGGGCTACCATCTCGTCCGAGGTGCCCGCAGTCTTTACGTTGACCTTGCAACTCGTCTTCTTCTCGAAGTCGGTGACCCAGTCGTAGTTCTTGTCCGTCTCGCCGCGCTCGATATAGCCGGGCCAGGCGACAATATCGACCTGCCCCTCGCCTTTTCCGATAGATGCTGCGGGACCCCCGGCAAGCGCCGGCTGGAGGGCAAGCGACGTAATGCCGACGAGCACGAAAAGGTGTCTTTCGAGCATGGAAGCGCTCCTCTAATTGTATACGGGGCACCAGAAAGAGCTGGCGCTCTGATACTCTTGTCTTTCCCTCCGCCACCGCACCAGAACAAAGAACAGAATTGAGACATCGGAAAAAGCGATGACTAAGGATCGGGCTACGCTATGCTCGCTCCAGATGGCGGTGAGAGGGGTCACGACCGCCAGACGGGAGCGCCTGCGACTGAACCCATGTCGATTACCCTGCGTCAGATCCGATATTTCGTGGCCGTTGCCGAGCAGGGGTCCGTGTCTGCCACCGCGCAGTCGATCTCGATCTCCCAATCGACCATCACCGAGACCATCCAGGAGCTCGAGGTCGACCTCGGTATTCGCCTTTTCGAGCGCCACGCCCGCGGCGTCGAGCTGACCCAGAAGGGGCATCAGTTCCTACGTCACGCGCGCAAGATCCTGGCCGACATCCAGGATGCTCGGCGCGCGCTCCGCGGCGAGATGGGCGAGGGCAGCGGCAAGCTCGCGCTGGGTGTGACCCCGCTTGTTGCCGGCTACGTGCTCTCCGATCTGGTCAACGGCTTTTGCGGCGCCTTTCCCGAGGTCGCCGTCGAAACGGTGGAGGAGATGAGCCAGCACCTCGAGCACCTTTTGGTCGGCGGCGAGCTCGATGTGGCCGTCATGGTCATGCCCGTGAAAATGAACGCCCCCGCACTCCAGACCGAGCTGGTCGAGATCTCCGCCTATAGGATGTGGCTTCCGCTCGGCCACCGGGCCACGAGCAAGGTCCGGGTCAGCTTCCGCGATCTCGCCGACACGCCCTACGTGCTCCTTACCGTCGACGAGGTCGCGCAGACCGTGGAAGCGGCCTGGCGCGATCTCGGCATCCGTCCCGAGGTTGCGTTGCGCACGAGCTCCGTCGAGGCCGTCCGCAGCCTGGTTGCATCGGGCGGGCATGTGGCCGTGATGCCGGATCTCACATACCGTCCGTGGTCTCTCGACGGCGACAAGGTCGAGGCCCGCATTATCGCCGAGCCGTTGCCGCCTGTCGAGGTGGCCGTGGCCTGGCGGCGCGGCTTCCCGCTGTCCCCGACCGTCGCCGGCTTCGTCAATACGGCGACGACGCGTAACCATGCACGCAAGCGTTGACGTCACGACCGCTTCGCCCGGAGACATGAGAGGGCGGGCACGCTATATCTTCAGCCTGCGGCCGGTCCCCTGGCCCGCCGCACTCCGATTAGCTCTGAGGCACCTGCTATGACGCGCGATCCCTTCGACTTCGGATTTCTCGAGCGCTTCAAGATCCCTCTCAAGCGCTACGGCGCCGGCGAGAAGATCTTCCTCGAGGACGATCCCGGCGACCACATGTTCGTCGTGATCGAAGGCAAGGTGAACATCGTCACCTACGGCAGTGTGCTCGAGAACGTCGGCATGCACGGGATCTTCGGCGAGATGGCGCTGATCGACAGCGCGCCTCGCAGCGCCGCCGCCATCGCCGTCGAGCCGACCGAGGTCGCGATCATCAGCAAGGACCGGTTTCTCGATCTCGTGCGCGAGAACCCGCCATTCTCGCTCTATGTCATGCACCACTTGGCGAACCGCATCCGCCGCATGAACAAGAGCCTGTGAGGCGCGCGACCTAGAGCAGGTCGCGCAGCCGGTAGTAGAGCATGCCGAGCGCCAGGATCTGATTGCCGGCCCAGCGGCCGACCGGCAGGTGGACGTGGCGGATCTTGTCGAAGAGATCGAACTTCTCCGTCGTGCCGCAGATGGCGTCCGAGACGATCTCGGCCGCGATGTGGGTCGTGTTGACGCCGTGGCCGACGTAGCCCTGGAGATAGTAGACATTGGGCTCGAGCCGGCCGATCGTCGGCGCGCGGTTGATCGTGATCCCGAGCCGCCCGCCCCACGAGAAGTCGATCCTCTTGCCGGCAAGCTGCGGGAAGACCTCGAATAGCCGCGGGCTCATTGTGGCCGCGATATCGCGCGGGTCGCGATTTGAGTAATTGCAGCGCCCGCCGAAGAGCATCCGGCGGTCCGCGGAGAGCCGGAAATAGTCGAGCACGATATTGCTGTCGGCGACCGCAAGGTCGCTGCGGATTGATGGCCGCCGCCGTGTCCTCGTCGAGCGGCTCGGTCGCGATGATGTAGCTGCCGGTCGGGAACTGCAGTCCCGAACAGACGCCCGCGCTGAAAGGGATGGTCCGTGTTTCCGGCGAGCACGATCGTAGCTGGCTTCGACCTCGTCCCGCTCGCCGTCACCGCGACCGGCTTCGCTCCGCCCTCGAAGCTCGATCACCTGCGAGCCCTCGTAGATCTTCGCGCCGAGGCCTGCGGCGGCGCGCGCTTCCCCGAGCACGAGATTGAGCGGATGCAGATGACCGCTGCGCCGGTCGATGAGTCCCGCCGTGATAGGCATCCGTGCCGAGCACGCGTGCACATGTCGCCGGGCTCGATCAGCTCGAAATGATCACCGTCGCCCGTCCGCGATCATATCCTCGTAGAATGCGCGCAAGTCGCGGCATGTGCCGCGGCCGGGCGGCGGCCTCCATCCAGCCGTGCTTGAGGTCGCAGTCGATGCTCGTATTTCTGGATGCGCCCTTCGATGATCTCGTGCCCGCGATAGCGGACCTCGCGCAGCATGCGGGCACCCGCTTCGCCGAGCTGGCGCTTGATCGTCTCCTCCCCGCTCATGCCGAAGATCATCTGGCCGCCGTTGCGCCCCGAGGCGCCCCAGCCGATGCGATTGGCCTCGAGGAGGACGACCGAATAGCCGCGCTCGGCCATGGTGAGCGCCGTCGCGACGCCCGAGAACCCGCCGCCGATGACGCAGATGTCGGCCTTCACCGTGCCTTCGAGCGGCGGATAGCGCGTGGCGTCGTTGGCCGTTGCGGCGTAGTAGGTGGGCGCGTGCTCTTGAGCCATGATCACCGTTGGCCAGGCATAAGCCCGCGTCTTGGCGGACGCGGACTGATACCGTGTTCTTTCTTCCAATTGCTCTGGCCGCTACGCCGCACCCGCATCGACAGCGCGTCTCTCGCGCTGCTCGCGAGCCGAGGCCTGCTTCGTCGTATACGACGCGACAAGCACGCCGAGCGTGACGACGCCGATCATGATCGTCGAGATGGCGTTGATCTCGGGCGTCACGCCGAGCCGCACCTGGCTGTAGATCTTCATCGGCAGCGTCGTCGCGCCTGGCCCCGTCGCGAAGCTCGCGATCACGAGATCGTCGAGCGACAGCGTGAACGAGAGGAGCCACGCCGAGATGACGGAGGGTGCAATGATCGGCAGCGTGACCTGGAAGAACGTCCCGACCGGGGAGGCGCCCGAGGTCCATCGCCGCCTCTTCGACCGACTTGTCGAAGTCGAAGAGCCGCGCCTGGACCACGACGGCCGCATAGCACATCGAGAATGTCACGTGCGCGATCGTCACCGTCCAGAAGCCGCGGTCGAAGCCGATGGCGACGAAGAGGAGCAGCAGCGAAAGCCCCGTGATCACCTCCGGCATGACGAGCGGCGCGAAGATCATGCCCGAGAACAGCGTGCGGCCGCGAAAGCGGCCCATGCGCACGAGCACGATCGCCGCCAGCGTGCCGAGGATGGTAGCGATCGTGGCCGAGAGGATCGCCACGCGTATCGTCACCCACGCGGCATTCATCAGGCCCTCGTTGTCGAGCAGCCCGTCGTACCATCTTGTCGACCAGCCGCCCCACACCGTGACCAGCTTCGAGTCGTTGAAGCTGTAGATCACCAGCAGCAGGATCGGGATGTAGAGGAACGCAAAGCCGAGCCCGATCGACGTAGCATTGAACCAGGAGAAACGGGTCTTCATACGCCGGCCTCCCGCTGCTTCTGTTGATTGCGCTGGAAGAGCACGATCGGGATGACGAGCACGAGAAGCAGGATCACCGCCACCGCCGAAGACACCGGCCAGTCACGGTTATTGAAGAACTCGCTCCACAAGCGTCTTGCCGATCATGAGCGTCTCGGATCCGCCGAGCAGATCGGGGATCACGAACTCGCCGACCGCGGGAATGAAAACGAGGAAGCAGCCCGCGAGCACGCCCGGGATCGAGAGCGGGAACGTCACCTGCCAGAAGGCGCGCCAGGGCGGCGAACCGAGGTCCTCCGCCGCTTCGAGCAGCGCCGGGTTGATCTTCTCGAGGCTCGCGTAGAGCGGCAGGATCATGAACGGCAGGTAGGAGTAGACGATGCCGATATAGACCGCCGTATTCGTGTTCATGATCGTCAGCGGCTCGTTGATGATCGCCGAGGTTCATGAGCAGGAGATTGAGCAGGCCCTCCTTCTTCAGGATGCCCATCCACGCATAGACGCGGATCAGGAACGAGGTCCAGAACGGCAGGATCACCAGCATGACCAGCGTCGGCTGCCATTCGCGCGGTGCCCGCGCCATGCCGTAGGCGACCGGGTAGGCGACGAGGAGGGTGAGGAAGGTCGAGATGGCAGCGATCTTGAGGCTCGACCAGTAAGCGCTGTAGTAGAGCGGGTCCGAGAAGATGAATGAGTAATTCTCGAAATCGAGCTGCGAGAAGAAGTCCTTGATCCCTTGCCAGCCCTGGCTGAGATCGAGGACCGGAACGTAGGGCGGTATCGCGATGGCGACATCCGACAGCGAGATCTTGAAGACGATGAAGAACGGAACGAGGAAAAACAGCAGCAGCCAGAAGAACGGCACTCCTATCACATACCAGCGGCGCATACGTCCTCCCGTCTTCGGGCTTCTACGAGCGATGTCCGTCCCCGCGAGCGGTCATGCTCAACTCGTCAGAACAATGCCGGCATCCACCGGCCATTCGAGCCATACTTCGTCGTCCCAATTGATCGTGCGGTCGACGGCATGCGCGGCGTTGGTGCGCAGTGCCGTCAGCTTCTGGCCGGCCGACGTAAGCACGTGGTAATGCGAGATCGAGCCGAGATAGCCGATATCGACCACCTTGCCCTGCAGCGCGTTCACGGCGCTCGCCGGCTTGTCGAGACAGATGCGGATCTTCTCCGGGCGCAGTGCAAGCCACACCTGCTGGCCCTTCGTGAGGCCGCTCGGCGCTTGCGCCTTGAACATCGCGCCGTCCGTCGCGGACGCAATCTCGACGTAGCCGTCGCTGGTCTCAGCGACCTTGCCCTCGAGCGTGTTGACCTCGCCGATGAACTGCGCCACATAGCGCGATTGCGGCGTCTCGTAGATCTCGCCCGGTGTCGAGATCTGCGCCAGCTCGCCGTGGTTCATGACGCCGATCCGGCTCGCAACCGTCATCGCCTCTTCCTGGTCGTGCGTGACGATCACGAAAGTGGTGCCCGTGCTCTCCTGAATACGCATCAGCTCGAACTGGGCCTGGTTCCGGAGCTTCTTGTCGAGCGCGCCGAGCGGCTCGTCGAGCAGCATGAGGCGCGGCTTCTTGGCGATCGCGCGCGCCAGCGCCACGCGCTGCTGCTGGCCGCCCGAGAGTTGGTGCGGCCTGCGCTTGGCGAACTTCTCGAGCTGCACCAGGGCCATCGCTTCGCCGACGCGCTGGGCGATGGTCGCCTTGTCCATGCCTTCCTGGCGCAGGCCGAAACCGATGTTGCTCTCGACCGTCATGTGCGGAAAGAGCGCGTACGACTGGAACATCATATTGACGCCCTTGCGCTCGTAGGGCGCGACGCCGGTCGTATCCTTCCCGTTGACGATGATGCGCCCCTCGGTCGGCTGCTCGAAGCCGGCCAGCATGCGCAGGAGCGTGGTCTTGCCGCAGCCCGACGGCCCGAGAAGGGCGAAGAACTCTCGCTCGTAGATGTCGAGTGAGCAGTTGTTGACGGCGACGAAGTTTCCGAAACGCTTGGTGACGTTCTCGAAGCGCACGATCGGCTTCGCGGTCGGATCCTTCCAAGGTGCGAAACCCGACTGCGGCGCAGCCGTCCTCACCATCGCTTTCGCTTCATTCCCTGCGCCCATCATCGGAAATCCCTTAACACACGAGATTAGCAGTACGGCCGCACATTCGCGGGAATGTGCGGCCGTATGACGAACTATTGGCCGGTCACGATCTTGGTCCAAAGGCGTGTCACCACGCGCTGGGTCTTGGGATCGTAGGGCAGCTTGACGAAGAGTTTCTTCAGTGTTGCCTCGTCCGGGAAGATCGTCGTGTCCTCGAGAATTTCCTTGTTGATGAACTTCTGCGAGGCAAGGTTGCCGTTTGCGTAGTTGATGTAGTTCGAGGCTTTGGCGATGACTTCCGGCTTCATCATGTAGTTGAGGAATTCGTGTGCTTCCGCGACGTTCTTGGCGTCCTTCGGGATCGCCATCATGTCGAACCACATCTGCGTGCCTTGGATGGCAGCGCATACTTGATGACTTGGCCGTTCTTGGCCTCCACAGCGCGGTTTCCCGCCTGCAGAATGTCACCCGACCAGCCAAGCGCCATGCAGATGTCGCCGTTCGCGAGCGCATTGATGTACTCGGAGGAATGGAACTTCTGAACGAGGGGACGGATACCCTCCATCACCTTGGCCGCTTTCTCGAGGTCCTCTGTCTTGTTGGTGTTGGGATCGAGGCCGAGATAGTTGAGGACCACGGGAAGGATATCGTCCGGAGAATCGAGAACGTAGATGCCGCAGTCCTTGAACTTGGCGGCGATCTCGGGCTTGAAGATCATGTCGAGCGAGTTGACCGGCGCGTCCGGCATGCGCTCCTTGATCTTGGCCTCGTTGTAGCCGACGCCCGTGGTGCCCCACATGTAGTCGATCCCGTATTCGTTGCCGGGATCGTAGACCGCGACCCGGGTCGACACTTCGGGCCACATGTTCGAAATGTTGGGGAGCTTGGACTTGTCGAGCTTCTGGAAGACGCCGGCCTTGATCTGCCGGGCGAGGAACTGACCTGTCGGAACGACGACGTCGTAGCCGCTGCCGCCCGCCAGCAATTTCGTCTCGAGCACCTCGTTGCTGTCGAAGACGTCGTAGATGACCTTGATGCCGGTCTCCTTCGTGAAGTCCTCGATGATCGACTCGTCGATGTAGTCCGACCAATTGTAGACGCGGACCTCGCGGTCCTTGGCGAAGGCGGAATATCCGTAGACCAGCGCAGCTATTGCAGCGCCGCTCGCAAGCACGCGCCCTACTCCCTTAAACCTGATCATTCACCTGTCTCCCGATCGATCAGGGCCGTTCCCGGAGCCACCGTGACGCCGACCCTTACGCCTTCCTCTAACGCCCCGACCATTGTGATCACAAAAAACGCGTTGTACAACTGTCATCGTTGTAATGGGCTGATCCGGCCCGCCCCGGGGCAACGACCCCGCGACGGAGCAGCCGTGCGAGCCGCGCTCAACCTCTCCAAAAGCATGGAGCCCGATCCGCGAGCGAAGAGCGCATTGCGTGGTGAACAGGCGAATTCAGGTGAGTACCGAATTCTTGTCCGCGCCGCCCCGCGCGACGGGCCAGGATATCGTCGTCACGACGCATGAGACCGTCTACCGCCGCCTTCGCGAGCGCATACTTTTCGGCGGCTTCCTTCCCGGCGGCGCCGTGACGCTCAGAGGTCTCGCCGAGGAGCTCGGCGTGAGCCCCATGCCTGTGCGCGAGGCCGTGCGCCGATTGATCGCGGAGCGGGCATTGACGATGCAGGACAACCGCAGGGTTCTCGTGCCGGCAATGACACGCGAGAAATTCGAGCAGATCCTGTATGCGCGAGAGGCCCTTGAGCCGGAGCTTGCCGCCCGCGCACTACCGCGCTTGACACCCGCCTGCATTCGAGGCGATTGCGGACATCGACGAGCGCATCGACCAGACCATGCTCAACGGCGATGTCGACGGCTATATGCGCGGCAACTTCCAGTTTCACTTCACGCTCTACGAGCACGCAGGGGCGGATACGCTGCAGGCGCTCGTCGAGAGCATCTGGCTGCAATTCGGGCCATTCATGCGCATGGCCTACGGGCGGATCGGCACCTCGATGCTCGAGGACCATCACCACGCCGCCCTCGAAGCTATGCGTCGCGGCGACGGCAATGCATTGCGCGAAGCCATCGTCGCCGACATCCGTCAGGGCATGGGATTTATCGGCGACGTTGCGCTGGGCGTCGTACAATAACGGATCGATCACACACGCTGAGGCCCCGCTGGTTGACGGCAATGGCGTTAACGGTGGAATGTGCCTAGCCCGCGTGGCTTGAGTTTAGCCTTATTTTGTGATCACATTGCCCGCATGCAGCTTGAGCAGGGTAGCCTCTATGACGCGCGGCGAGCTGGCCGGCGGCGTCTTTCCGGGGTTCTCCGCCGACGCAGCGGTGGCCCGGTTCCCGCCGGGTGACTATGCCGCGATAGGACAATCCAAGCGCACACAGCGAACTGCTGTTTCTCAGGTGATCCATGACTGCCGACGCAGGCGCCACCGCCGAAGTCGCCGACGATGTCGGCGCCACTCCCGAGACTTTGCGAGCCTGGCTCAGCCGCCACCGCATCTCGGAGGTCGACTGCGCCGTACCCGATATTGCCGGTGTTGCGCGCGGCAAGACCATGCCGGCGGAGAAGTTCGTCAAGCTGGACGCGGTTCATCTGCCGATCTCGATCTTCCACCAGACGATCACCGGCGACTACGTCGGCTTCGACGACGACGCGCAGGCCCTCTATGCCGAGAGCGATCTGATGATGGTGCCGGATCTCTCGACGATCCGGCCCGCTCCCTGGGCCAGGAGTCCGACGGCGCAGGTGATCCACGACGCGACCTGGCAGAACGGCGAGCCTGCCGAGATCGCCCCGCGCAACGTCTTGAAGCGGGTGCTCGGCCTCTATGCCAAGGAGGGCTGGGTGCCGGTGGTGGCGCCCGAGCTCGAGTTCTATCTGACCAAGACGAACCCCGATCCCGACTATCCGCTCGAGCCGCCGATCGGCCGCTCGGGGCGTCCCGGCGCCGGCCGTCAGGCCTACAGCCTCGGCGCCGTCGACGAGTACGACAAGGTCGTGAACGACATCTACGAGTTTGCCGAGCGCCAGTATCTGAAGATCGACACCATCATCCAGGAAGGCGGCGCCGCGCAGCTCGAGATCAATCTCCTGCACGGCGACGCCGTCCATCTCGCCGATCAGGTGTTCCTGTTCAAGCGCACGATCCGCGAGGCCGCGTTCCGGCACGGCTGCTATGCGACGTTCATGGCCAAGCCGCTCGAGAACCAGCCGGGCAGCGCCATGCACATCCATCAGAGCATCATCGACGCCAAGACCGGCAAGAACATCTTCACGCACGAGAACGGCGCGCCGAGCAAGCACTTCTTCCAGTTTCCTAGCCGGCCAGCAGCTCTATCTGCCGACCGCGACATGCCTCTTTGCGCCCTACGTGAATTCATACCGGCGCATGGTTCCGGGCGGCGCTTCGCCGATCAACGTCGAGTGGGGCCACGACAACCGCTCGGCCGGATTGCGCGTTCCGATTTCGCCCGAGGCCGCGCGCCGCGTCGAGAACCGCCTCGCGGGCGCCGATTCCAATCCCTATCTCGCCATCGCGGGAAGCCTTGCCTGCGGCTATCTCGGCATGAAGAACGCGCTCGAGCCGCGCGCAGCCCGTAACCGGCAACGCCTATCGCAACCACCACCAGCTGCCGCGCGGCCTGCTCGAGTCGCTCATCGAGTTCGAGGACAGCGCGGAGCTCCACGAGATCCTCGGCAAGCGCTTCTGCCACGTCTATCTGCAGCTGAAGCGCATCGGAGTTCGAGGAGTTCATGCGCGTGATCAGCCCGTGGGAGCGCGAGCACCTGCTGCTGACTGTCTGAGCGCTGAAAGATCGAGCACCGTCTGGACCGAGCGTGAGCGGCTCGCCGGCACCAGCAGAGCCGCTACTCCTGCCATTCCTGAGCATTACCCAAGCAGGACACCGACCCATGCAAATGAAAGGGTCCGGGAAGCTTGTCTTTGCTCCCCGGACCCTAATGTCTACTCGGGCTTAAATGTATTCGCCTGCCCGCTGGGGTGTAACCGCACCTATACTTGGGCGATTGATCACCGTTAATTGATCTTAACGCTCCGAACCATTGAGTTCACTGGCGTTTTTCGGATAGAGCATCTGCTCGATCGTCTCGATCATAACTTCCAGAACATGCATCATTTTTAATCCCCTTAAGAATGTCGGCGTGTTGGACAAAGATGTACTCCTCTCTTCATGGCCGGACAAACGGCATTGCTTTACACCTGATGTAAGTTTTTGTTACATAAGCCATGGCTCGTCGACTCCAGTCCCTGAACGCGCTGAAAGCCTTTGAGGCCGCCGCCCGGCACACGAGCTTCTCGCTCGCCGCGGCGGAGCTGAACGTCACGCACGCCGCCGTCAGCCGGCACATCCGCGACCTCGAAGCCATCGCTCGGCGCCAAGCTCTTCCAGCGCACCGGGCGCGGCGTCCAGTTGACGGAGCAGGGCCAGTCGCTGGGACGGAGCCTGACGCCCGCTTTCGACCTTCTCGAGAGAGCGACGGAGCAGTTTACGGGGCCGCGCCGCCGCAGCCGTCCGTTCGTAATCAGCGCCGAGATCTCATTCGCCGCCCTTTGGTTGGTGCCGCGGCTCGGATCCTTTACGTCGAAGCACCCCGACGTCTGCCTCGAGCTCGACCCGACCAATCGGCTCATCGACTTCAGGAAAGAGAAGGTCGACCTCGGAATTCGCTACGGTGACGGCGATTGGCGCGACGTCACTGCCGTCAAACTCCTCGACTCTCGATTCAACTCCGGTCTGCAGCCCGGCGTTCCTGAAGAAGTCGAAGATCCGGCAGCCAGCGGACCTCGCCCGCGTCACCTTGCTTCAGGAGGATCCGAAACAGCACTGGAGAGATTGGCTTGAATTGGCCGGTGTTGCCGAGGAGGTGACCCCGGCGGGGCCGATCCTCAAGGGCCACCTCGCGATCGCAGCGGCCGAGGCTGGGCAGGGTCTCGCCATCGCTGACTTGATCCAGGCCGCTGATCCACTCCTGGAGAAAAGGCTTGTCAGTCCGTTCGATACTGTCGTGCGCCACCACGCCTACTATGTCGTCCGCGGCGCCGCGACCAAGGAATCGAAGACCGCCGCCGCCTTCCGGACCTGGCTCGCCGAAGAGATCGAAGCGACACGTGCAGCTCTCCGCGAGATGGGCTACGGACATCTAGCCGCCGAATGAAGGGATGAGCCCGATGACCGTCGACCCGTCCGCGAAGCCAATGCCCCTCGTTGTTAGTTTTCAGGATCCGCTACCGGAGCCGCAGCGCTACCGTCCGCCCGCAGACCGCATCCTTGCCGGCGACCCCGCGCAGGCGGCGACGAACCTGTTTCAGAGCGCTGATGGGCGCTTCAATTCCGGCATTTGGGAATCCCAGCCCGGCAAATGGCGCGTTGTGTTCACGGAGAGTGAGTTCTGTCATCTCCTCGCCGGCGTCATCGTCGTGACCGGCGACGATGGCTCGCAGCGCACCTTCAAAGCCGGTGACGCATTCGTGTCGCCCGCGGGCTTCACCGGCACATGGGAGATCCTGGAGCCCGCTAAGAAGCTCTACGCGTACTATGAGTGATCCGCTCGAGACGAGCGAGGCGGGCCGATGTCGGCTGCTCCGCGTCCGCGAGCGCACGCGCGGAGCGCCCGCTTTGCACCGGTAGCGACCCCGTCGACAAAAGCATCGACCGAGGCCTCGAAAGCCGCATCCGGGTCGAGCGCCCTGAAGGCCGGTATGAGCGCCAGCGTCGCCGGACATGTCGTGGCGTCGAGCGCGCGCAGCTCGGTCTCGTCCTCGTCGCTGAGCGGCTTGCAGCAGCCCCTCGGCCTCGGCAAGAGCATAGCCGAGAATGAAGGCATAGAACGCCAGACCAAGCCCGGCCGCTTCGGCATCCCGCAGTCCAGCGGTCCGCAGCGCCCGATAGACGACCTCGCTCGACGCATGGTCCGCCGGTCCCGTGGCGTGGAACCGGAAGTGCAAGTGGAAGAGGCGAGGGTGCCGATGGGCGAGATCGCGGTAGGCGGCGGCAACGTTGCGCAGATCGGCGCGCCAGTCGTCGCTCGGGATCGGCAGCTCGACGGTCGCCAGCGCCCGGTCGGCAATACGGCGCAAGAGCTCGTCCTTCGAGCCGAAGTGATGCAGCACCGTCATCGGGTCGACGCCGATGCGCACCCCGAGCTTGCGCACGGAAAAGGCGACCTCGCCGTCGCGCGACAGCATGTCGAACGCCGCGTCCAGGATCTCGTTTCTGTCGAGACCCCGCCTGCCGCGCGGGCGGGATTTGGCCTTGCGTGCTGTCTGCCTTGACAATTCTACACCGTAGCCCATAAAAGCGTACGCGTAGCCATACTCGCTCATGAGCCTCTGTCAAGGCTCGCCCGCGGGGTGGAGGCAGTGGAGGAATCGAGTGACCGGTTCCCTGAACGGATTGAACCCGAAGGCGCGGCTGCTGCAGCTCTGCGCCCGCATCGGCTATACGCCGCACACGAGCTTCCAGCGCTAATTCGACGGCCCACGGGGCTCACGCTTTGCTGGAGGTTTATGACGTGACCAATCAATACCAAACCGCGCAACTGAGAGAGCTCGACGCTCTCCACCATCTGCATCCCTTCACCAATCACAAGTCGCTCCGCGCCGGCGGCGGCGCGCGCGTCATCGTCCGCGGCGACGGTCCCTACATCTGGGACAGCGAAGGCAAGCGCATGCTCGACGGCATGTCGGGACTGTGGACCGCCAACATCGGCCACAGCCGCAAGGAGCTCGCCGAGGCGGCCTACGAGCAGATGCTCGAGCTGCCCTTCTACAACACGTTCTTCAGCACGACGCATCCGCCCGTCGTCGCGCTGTCGCGCAAGCTCGCCGAGATCGCGCCCGACAATCTCAATCAGGTCTTCTATGGCTCGTCGGGATCGGAATCGAACGACACCGCGATCCGTCTCATCCGCCACTATTGGGTGCTCAAGGGCGAGCCCAAGCGGCGCATCATCATCTCGCGCAAGAGCGCCTACCACGGCTCGACGATCGCCGCCGGCTCCATGGGCGGCATGCCCCACGTGCATGCGCACAGCTATCCGGTCTATGAGGGCTTCCGCCACATCATGGATCCCTATTGGTACGGCGAAGGCCAAGGACGGCGAATCCGCCGAAGCGTTCGGCCTTCGCGCCGCGCGCGCGCTCGAGGACGAGATCCTGGCCGCTGGGCCCCGAGAACGTCGCCGCCTTCGCCGGCGAGCCGGTGCAGGGCGCCGGCGGCGTCAAGATCGCGCCCGAGAGCTACTGGCCCGAGGTGCAGCGCATCGTCGACAAGTACGGCATACTTCTCCTTGCCGACGAGGTGATCACGGGCTTCGGCCGCCTCGGCACCTGGTTTGCCTCGCAGTACTACGGCATCCGCCCGAACCTCATCACCTTCGCCAAGGCGGCGACGTCGGGCTACATCCCGCTCTCGGGCGTTATCGTCGACGACAAGATCGTCGAGGCGCTGATGGCGCACGACGACGATTTCAACCACGGCTACACGTTCTCGGGTCATCCCGTAGCCTGCGCCGTCGCGCTGAAGAACCTCGAGCTGATGGAGCAGGAGAAGCTCGTCCCGCGCGTCAAGGAGTTCGGCGCGCCCGCGCTCGCCAAGCTGCTCGCCAAGTTCAAGGACCACCCGCTCGTCGGCGAGGTCCGCTCCGTCGGCCTTCTCGGCGCCATCGAGCTCGTCGCCGACAAGCGCACGCGCCGGCGCTTCGACAATCCGGGGCGCGTGGGCCTGATCTGCCGCGATCACTTCTTCCGCGAAGGCTTCATCATGCGCGCCGTCTTCGACACCATGGTCACCGCCCCGCCGCTGATCTGGACGCAGGCCCAGTTCGACGAGGCCGAGGCCGTGATCCGCCGCGCGCTCGATCTGACCTTGAACGACGTCGCCGGAGAGCTCGCGGCATGAGCCGACCGATCGTCGTCATTCCGGCCTGCACCAAGCTGATCGACGGTCACCCGTTCGACGCCGTGGGCCGCAAGTACTCGGCGGCCGTGGCCGAGGTGGCGGAATGTCAGCCGTTGCTTGCGCCGCTCGGGCGCGAGCATGGCCGACATCGGCGCCGTCCTCGACGTGGCGGACGCGATCCTGCTTGTCGGGCAGCCTCTCGAACGTCGCGCCCGAGCATTACGGCGGGGGCGACCCCGATCAAGCCGGACGCCCTCGATCCCGCACGCGACGCGCTGACGCTGCCGCTCATCCGCGCCGCAGTCGAGCGCAAGATGCCGCTGTTCGCGATCTGCCGCGGCTTCCAGGAGCTCAACGTCGCCCTCGGCGGCAGCCTGCATCAGGCGGTCCACGACGTCGACGGGCACAACGACCACCGCGAGCGCCCCGACATCCCCCTCGACGAGCGCTTCGGTCCCGTGCACCCGGTCTCGCTGCGCGGCACGCTGCGCGATTGGGTCGGAAAGCGACCAGATCATGGTCAACTCGCTGCACTGGCAGGGCATCGCGCGCCTCGCCCCCGGCCTCAAGGCAGAAGCCTTCGCCGAGGACGGCCTGATCGAAGGCCGTTCGCGGCCCGGACGACGCAGCGTTTTGTCTCGGCGTTCAATGGCACCCCGAGTGGGGAGCGAAGTCGAATCCGGTTTCTGTTTCGCTGTTCCGCCGCTTCGGCGCAGCAGCAAAGGGCATGGCATCATGACGACCACGCGGCTCACCACCGAAGAGGCGCAGGCCTTCCTTGACGCCAATCCGGCGGTGCAATGGATCGACGCCATCGTGTTCGACATGAACGGCATCCCGCGCGGCAAGCGCATCCGCCGCGCCGATCTCATGGGCGTCGCCAAGGGCGGCCTCATGATGCCGACCTCGGTCTTCATCATGGACCCGCTCGGCAACTGCGTCGAGGAGACGGGCCGCTTGTGGGAGACGGGCGATCCCGATCACCAGCTGCATCTGCTGAGCAAGACGCTGGTCCCGGTCCCCGTCGGCGACGGCAGGCACGCCCAGGCGGTGATGGCGGTCGACGTCAAGGATCCGCTCGACCCGCGCACGGTGCTCGCCGACCAGGTCGAGCACTTCACGCGCGCCGGTCAGACGCCGGTCGCGGCCGTCGAGCTCGAGTTCTACGTTACGAGCCGCACGGCGAACGGCGCCTTCGCGCTCCACACGCCCGAAGGCCTCTCCGACGATCCCGAACCGTCCGCTGACCTTCGGCTTCGAGGAGCTGGACACGCTGTCACCGTTCATCGATGACATCTATCGCATCTGCGAGGTCCAGGGCCTGCCCGTCGACGCCGTGATGCAGGAGTCCGGTCCCGGTCAGTTCGAGATCAACCTGAAGCATCGCGCCGATGCGGTCGGCGCCGCGCTCGACGGTCTGCTTCTGAAGCGCGCGGTCAAGGCGGCGGCGAGGGCGCACAATCTGGATGCGACCTTCATGGCCAAGCCCCACCACGACTGGGCGGGCTCGGGCATGCACATCCACCTGAGCCTCCTCGACAAGGAGGGCAAGAACCTCTTTGCCGGCGATCCCATCTCGCCGATGTTCCGCCATGCGCTGGGCGGCATGCGCGAGACGATGGCGGATTTCATGGCGGTCTGGGCGCAATCGGCCAACGCCTACCGGCGCTACGTCCCCAAAGCCTATGTCTCGATGGCGGCGCACTGGGGCTACAACAACCGCACGGTCGCTTTGCGCATTCCCCGCGGCAACGGCGCCGCGACCCGCATCGAGCACCGCGTTGCCGGCGCCGACGCCAATCCCTATCTCGTGATAGCATCCATCCTTGCCGGCATGAGCCACGGCATCACGAACAAGATCGATCCGGGCCCGGCCGTCGAGGGCAACTCCGAGCTGATCGACGCGCCGCCGCTGCCGACCGCCTGGGTCAACTCGCTCGATCTCTTCCAGCGCTCGGAGATCGTGCGCGGGGCCTTCGGCGCGCAGTTCCAGGACGTCTTTTCTCGCCTGAAGCACACCGAGCGCAGCAACTTCGAGCGCATCGTGACGCCGCTCGATCATCTTTGGTACTCGCGAGTCGCGTGAGGCTGACCCATGACGTCGCTTGCCCATTTCGAGAAAGTCGCTGGCGTGATCGAGCTGCCGCATCAGGCGGTGATCGACGGCCGCCTTCAGCCGGCCATCTCTGGTCGTACGTTCGACAACGTGACGCCGCGCAACGGCTCGGTGATCAATCGCGTCGCTGAGTGCGATGCCGCCGATGTCGATGCCGCCGTGGCCGCGGCACGGCGCGCCTTCGAGGACGGCCGCTGGCGCAACCTTCACTACCGCGAGAAGAAGCGCATTCTCTTCGCGCTCGCCGACCTCATGGAGCGCGACAGCGAGACGCTCGCCGTCCTCGAGAGCCTCGACGTCGGCAAGCCCATCAAGGATGCGCTCAAGATCGACATTCCGGGATCGATCCGCACGCTGCGCTACTACGCGGAAGCGCTCGACAAGGTCTACGGCGAGGTGGGGCCCGGCACCACCGACCGCTTCTCGTTCGCAGTGCACGAGCCGCTCGGCGTGATCGGCGCCATCGTGCCGTGGAACTTCCCGCTGCTGATGGCGATGTGGAAGGTCGCGCCCGCGCTCGCCATGGGCAACTCGATGGTCCTGAAGCCCGCCGAGCAGTCGCCGCTGACCGCGCTCAAGCTCGGACAGCTTGCGCTCGAGGCCGGCTTGCCACCGGGCGTCCTGAACGTCGTCCCCGGCTTCGGTGCCACCGCCGGCAAGGCGCTGGCGCTGCACATGGACGTCGACATGATCGCCTTCACGGGCTCGGGCGCCGTCGGCAAGCTCCTGATGCAGTACTCGGGGCAGAGCAATCTGAAGCGCGTCAGCCTCGAGCTCGGCGGCAAGTCGCCCGCAGATCGTCTTCGCCGACTGCCCGGATCTCAATGCCGCGGCCTTCAATGCAGCGTGGGGCATCTTCTTCAACCAGGGCGAGGTCTGCACCGCTGCCTCGCGCCTCCTCGTGCACGACACCATTGCGGACGACGTTCGTCGACAAGCTGCTCACGATCGCCAAGCGCATCGTGCCGGGCGACCCGCTTGAGCCCACGACCAGCTTCGGCGCCATGGTCTCAGCCGAGCAGATGCAGACGGCGCTGCGCTACATCGAAGGCGCCGAGCGCGACGGCGCCGCGCTCCGCCTCGGCGGCAAGCGCGCGCGTGTCGACAGCGGCGGCTTCTACGTCGAGCCGACCGTGTTCGACAACGTCGCGCCCGACGCGGCCCTGGCACGTGAAGAGGTGTTCGGCCCGGTCCTCGCGGTCACGAGCTTCAAGGATGTGAACGACGCGCTTCGCCAGGCCAACGGCACGGTCTACGGCCTTGCCGCGGGAGTCTGGACGCGCGACGTCAGCCTTGCGCACCGCGCCGCGCGCGAGATCAAGGCCGGGCCTCGTCTGGGTCAACGGCTGGGACGCCTGCGACATCACCATGCCGTTCGGCGGCTTCAAGCAATCGGGCTTCGGCCGCGACCGCTCGCTGCACGCGCTTCACAAGTACGCAGACCTGAAATCGGTATCGATCACCATTCGCTGACGGAGATTGCCCATGAACATGATCTCCAAGAAGTTCCCGCCGCGGCCCTTATCGACGGCAAGTGGATCACGTCGCGCCAAGACCTTCCCCGTCACCGATCCCGCGAACGGCGCCGAAGTGGCGACCGTTCCGGATCTCGGCGCCAAGGAGGCGAGGGAGGCCATCGACGCCGCGAGCCGCGCGCTGCCTGCGCTGGTCGGCCAAGACCGCCAAGGAGCGCGCCGCCATCCTGAAGCGCTGGTTCGATCTCGTCACCGCCGAGACCGAGAACCTTGCTCAGCTCATGACGACCGAACAGGGCAAGCCCTTGGTCGAATCGCGCGGCGAGGTCGCCTATGGCGCCTCGTTCATCGAGTGGTTCGCCGAGGAGGGCAAGCGCGCCTACGGGCGCACGATCCCGACGACGATGGCGTCCAAGCGCTACGTCACCATCAAGCAGCCGATCGGCGTCGTCGCCGCGATCGCGCCGTGGAACTTCCCGATCGCCATGATCACGCGCAAGGCGGCGCCCGCGCTCGCCTCAGGCTGCACGATCGTCATCAAGCCGGCGGCCGAGACGCCGCTCTGCGCGCTCGCCATGGCCAAGCTCGCCCTCGACGCCGGCGTGCCGCCGGGCGTGCTCAATGTCGTGACGACGACGGATGCGCCAGCCGTCGGCAAGGTCTTCTGCGAGGACCCCCGCGTGCGGAAGCTCTCCTTCACCGGCTCGACCGAGCGTCGGCAAGATGCTCTACCGCCAGTGCGCCGACACCGTGAAGAAGCTCACCCTCGAGCTCGGCGGCAACGCGCCGCTCCTCGTCTTCGACGACGCCGATCTCGAGCAGGCGGTGGCCGGCGCCATGGCCTCCAAATACCGCAACGCCGGCCAGACCTGCGTCTGCGCCAACCGCATTCTCGTGCAGTCCGGCATCTACGACCGTTTCGCGGCGGCCCTCGTCGAAGCCGTGAAGAAGCTCGCCGTCGGACCGGGCCTCGAGGCCGGCACGAACATCGGCCCGCTGATCAACGGCGAGGCGATCGAGAAGGTCGAGACGCTGGTCGGCGACGCCGTCAAGAAGGGCGCCAAGGTTCTCACCGGTGGCACGGTCAACAAGGCCGGCCCGCTCTTCTACAGCCCCTCCGTCGTCGGCGACGTGACGCCCGACATGGAGATCGTGCGCGAGGAGATCTTCGGGCCCGTCGCCGCGCTCGTGCGCTTCGACACCGAGGCCGACGCCGTCCGGCATCGCCAACGACACGCCGTTCGGCCTTGCCGCCTATCTCTTCAGCCAGAACCTCTCGCGTGCCTGGCGCGTCGCGGAGAAGCTCGAAGCCGGCATGGTCGGCGTCAACGAGGGCATCTTCTCGAACGAGATTGTGCCGTTCGGTGGCGTGAAGGAATCGGGCCTCGGCCGCGAGGGCGCCGCCGAGGGTCTCGACGAATACCTCGAGACGAAATTCATCTGCCTCGGAGCCATCGACGCGTGAGCGCCTGGCCAGGACGCGCCAGCTCTCACGCACAGCACTCTAAGAGAGAACGAAAGGTCCCCCATGCCGACGTCCGCAGAGCTTCATGAGCGGAGAGCCGCGGCCGTGCCGCGCGGCGTCGGCCATGCGACCGCCATCTATGCCAAGCGCGCCAAGAACGCCGAGATCTGGAGCGAGGACGGCAAGCGCTACATCGACTTCGCCGCCGGCATCGCGGTGGTCAACACCGGCCATCAGCATCCGAAGGTCGTGGCCGCCGTCGAGGAGCAGCTGAAGAGCTTCTCGCCACGTCTGCTTTCAGGTGACGCCCTACGAGACCTACATCCGCCTGGCCGAGAGGCTGAACGAGCATTGCCCCGGTCGCCAAGCCCGCCAAGACGCTCTTCCTCTCGACCGGCGCCGAGGCGGTCGAGAACGCGGTCAAGGTCGCGCGCGCCTTCACCGGGCGGGGCGGCATCATCTCGTTCACCGGCGGCTTCCACGGCCGCACGCTGGTCGGCATGGCGCTCACCGGCAAGGTCGTTCCCTACAAGAAGGGCTTCGGACCGTTTCCGCCTGAGATCTACAACGTTGCGTTTCCCTGCACCTATCACGGCGTCAGCAGCGAGCAGAGCCTCGCCGCGCCTCAAGGCGCTCTTCAAGTATACGGCCGATCCCGTCGAGCATCGCCGCCATCATCATCGAGCCGGTGCAGGGCGAGGGCGGCTTCTACATCGCGCCGCCCGACTTCCTGAAGTCGCTTCGCGCGCTCTGCGACGAGCACGGCATCCTGCTCATCGCCGACGAGATCCAGACCGGCTTTGCGCGCACCGGCAAGATGTTCGCGCTCGAGCACGTCGGCATCAAGGCCGACGTCGTGACCATGGCCAAGGGCCTGGCGGGCGGGCTTCCCGCTCTCCGCCATCACGGGCCGCGCCGACGTCATGGACGCGTCTCAGGTCCGGCGGCCTCGGCGGCACCTACGCCGGCAATCCGGTCGCCTGCGCCGCGGCCCACGCCGTGCTCGACGTGATCGAGGACGAGAAGCTCTGCGACCGCGCCAACGCCATCGGCAAGATCATCCTCGACCGCTGCCATCAGTTGAAAAGCCGCTCCAACCTGAACTGCATCGGCGACGTGCGGGGCCTCGGCGCCATGTGCGCCATCGAGCTCGTCAAGGACGCCGCGAGCGGCGAGCCAGCGCCCGAGCTCACCAAGTCGCTCATGAAGGTCGCAAGCGAGAACGGCCTGATCCTTCTCTCCTGCGGCACCTACGGCAACGTCATCCGCTTCCTCGTGCCGCTGACCGCGAGCGACGAGCTCGTGCGCGAAGGCATGGACATCTTCGAGACGAGCCTCACCGAAGCCGTGACACGCTCCGCTTGAGCGCCGTAACACCAACCACCGAGTACGCCGGCGACGAGGCAACGCAATGAGCGCCAAGCTCACGACCAACGATCTCGAAGCCTTCTGGATGCCGTTCACGGCCAACCGGCAGTACAAGAAGGCGCCGCGCCTGCTCGCCTCCGCCGAGCGCATGCACTACACGACCGAGGACGGGCGCCGCGTGCTCGACGGCACGTCGGGCCTCTGGTGCGTCAACGCCGGGCACTGCCGGCCGAAGATCGTCGAGGCGATCCGGAAGCAGGTGGGCGAGCTCGACTTCGCCGGCACCTTCCAGATGGGCCATCCCAAGGCGTTCGAAGCCGCCTCGAAGCTCGTCAACATCGCCCCGCCGGGTTTCGACCATGTGTTCTTCACCAACTCCGGCTCCGAGTCCGTCGAGACCGCGCTCAAGATGGCGCTCGCCTATCACCGCGCCAAGGGCAACGCGACGAAGGTCCGCCTGATCGGCCGCGAGCGCGGCTATCACGGCGTCAACTTCGGCGGCACGTCGGTCGGCGGCATCGCCAACAACCGCAAGATGTTCGGCTCGCTCCTCGCGGGCGTCGATCACCTGCGCCACACGCACGATCTCGCCCGCAACGCCTTCAGCCGCGGCGAGCCCGAGCACGGCGCCGAGCTGGCCGACGATCTCGAGCGCCTCGTCGCGCTCCACGATGCCTCGACCATCGCCGCCGTCATCGTCGAGCCGGTCGCCTGCTCGACCGGCGTCCTGATCCCGCCCAAGGGCTACCTGAAGCGCCTCGCCGCGATCTGCCGCCAAGCACGACATCCTGCTCATCTTCGACGAGGTCATCACCGCCTTCGGCCGCCTCGGCACGCCGTTCGGCGCCGACTATTTCGACGTCTCGCCCGACATCATCACCACGGCCAAGGGCGTCACCAACGGCACCATCCCGATGGGCGCCGTGTTCGTGAAGACGAAGATCTACGACGCCTTCATGAACGGCCCCGAGGAGATGATCGATCTCTTCCACGGCTACACGTATTCGGGCCATCCCGTCGCCTGCGCCGCCTCCATCGCCACCCTCGAGGTCTACAAGGAGGAGGGCCTGCTGACGCGCGCCGCCGAGATCGCGCCCTACTGGGAGGAGGCCGTGCACGCGCTCAAGGGCCTGCCGCACGTCATCGACATCCGCAACATCGGCCTGATCGGCGCCATCGAGTTCGATCCCGCTGCCCGGCAAGCCCGGCCAGCGCGCCCACGCGCGCTTCGTCGAGGCCTTCAACCGCGGGCTTCTCGTGCGCGCGACGGGCGACATCATCGCGCTCTCTCCGCCGCTCATCATCGAGAAGAAGGAGATCGACCAGCTCTTCGAGATCTTCTCGGACGTCCTCAAGACCGTGAACTGAGAAACGGACCGTCGCTCCATGCAAACCATCCAGAACGCCATCGACGGCCGCAAGGTCACGTCCGCCTCGCCGCGCTCGACGCCCGTCTACAACCCGGCGACCGGCGAAAAGTCCGCCGACCTTCCGCTCTCGACGGTCGAGGAGGTGAACGCCGCGGTCGCCGCCGCCAAGAAGGCCGCCGTCGTCTGGGGCACGACGCCGCCCATGAAGCGCGTCGCGCCCATGTTCCGCTTCAAGGAGCTGCTGCAGAAGAATGCCGACGAGATCGCCCGCGCCATCTCGACGCGAGCACGGCAAGACCCACGCCGACGCCCTCGGCGAGCTCGCGCGCGGCATCGAGGTCGTCGATTTCGCCTGCGGCATCCCGCATCTCCTGAAGGGCGAGTTCTCCCGCAACATCGGCCCCGAGATCGACAGCTGGTCGGACCGCCAGCCGCTCGGCGTCGTCGCCGGCATCACGCCCTTCAACTTCCCGGCCATGGTGCCGATGTGGATGTTTCCCGTCGCGGTCGCCTGCGGCAACACGTTCGTGCTGAAGCCCTCCGAGCGCGATCCCTCGGCGCCGATGCTGATCTGGGAGCTGTTCCAGGAGGCGGGCTTCCCGGCGGGCGTGCTCAACGTCGTCCACGGCGACAAGACGGCCGTCGACGCCATTCTCGATCACCCCGACATCAAGGCCGTGAGCTTCGTCGGCTCGACGCCGATCGCCGAGTACGTCTATCAGCGCGGCGGCGCCGCCGGTAAGCGCGTGCAGGCCCTGGGCGGCGCCAAGAACCACATGATCGTCATGCCCGACGCCGACATGGATAAGGCCGTCGACGCGCTGATGGGCGCGGGCTACGGCTCGGCCGGCGAGCGCTGCATGGCGATCTCGGTCGCCGTCCCGGTCGGCGAGACGCACGGCGGACACGCTCGTCGAGGCGCTCGCCCCGCGCGTGCGCGCGCTTGAAGGTCGCGCCCGCCACCGATCCCGAATCCGAGATGGGCCCCGTCGTCACCGCCGAAGCCAAGCACAAGATCTCGGGCCTCATCGACAAGGGCGTCGCCGAAGGCGCCGAGCTCGTCGTCGACGGCCGCGGCCTCGTGCTCCAGGGCTACGAGAACGGGCTACTTCCTCGGCGGCACGCTGTTCGACCGCGTGACGCGCGACATGACGATCTACAAGCAGGAGATCTTCGGCCCCGTGCTCTCCGTCGTGCGCGCCGGAGAGCTACGACGAGGCCGCCGACCTCGTGAACAGCCACGAGTACGGCAACGGCACCGCCATCTTCACCCGCGACGGCGACACCGCGCGCGCCTTCGCCGACCAGCATCGAGGTCGGCATGGTCGGCATCAACGTGCCGATCCCGGTGCCCGTCGCCTATCACTCGTTCGGCGGCTGGAAGCGGTCGCTGTTCGGCGATCACTCCGTCTACGGCCCCGAGGGCGTGCGCTTCTACACGCGGCTTGAAGACGGTCACCGCCCGCTGGCCGACCGGCATCCGCGGCGGCGCCGAGTTCAATTTCACCGGCCGGAAGCTGAGAGTGCAGAAGTCGGTGCGGTGCCTTTTGGCTGCAAGCAGGGAGATAACGGATGCGGCTAAATCAGGTGACCGTACCGCAGTCCGATCTGGACGCTGCTTGGGCCTTCTATTGCCAACCTTGGTCTCATTCCCGTTGTGGATCATCGTCCCCACTACGTGCGCTTTCGCTGCCCGACGGCGACAGCACATTCTCCGTCGAAGAGCTTGCCGTTGGCATCAGGTGTATTCAGCTCGTTCTTGCCGATTAACTCTGGCCGCGCTCCGCTGGCTCTCCATGTCCCAGTGTTGTCGATGACAAACACATAGAGATCACCATTCGCCAGTCCCCGCCAGCGTTGAACGCTTTGAACGCCTTATCAGGACCTTCCTCCTTAAGGAAATCCGCAGCCTTGGTGGCCATCGCCTGCGCTTCTTCCTTGGTGGCGTGTTCGGAGTTGGCGAACAAAGGGCTACTGGAAAATATGAAAGCCGCCGAGAACAGTATCAGGGTCAACAGAGATTTCAGGATTTTCATTTCATCCTCCTTACCTCCCTCACAGCTCCTCCGCGAAAATAATTATATCACGCCTTGACGAACTCCATTTAACTCACCTGAGTTTTAGTCTTCGCCATAAGGCGTGCTGTTGAACCGCGCTATGCCACTTCAGCTTCCCACGCCTAAAATAAAAAAAGCCGGTCCGCCCGAGGGAGAGCGGACCGGCAACGGACGCGGGTTGGGGGATTGCGTCCGAGGTAGCTAGTTCCCGTCGCGCGCCTACTCAGCCGCGACGGGCAGTGCTTTTCCCATGACCCTCCGTCGAAGCCGAGCGAGGCCGCGACGGCCGAGTGCATGATGCGCCCGTCACGGACGTTGAGCCCGGCGGCGAGATGCGGATCGCGATCGAACGCGGCCAGTCCCTTGTCAGCGAGCTTGATCACGAACGGCAGCGTCGCGTTGTTGAGCGCCTGCGCCGACGTGACCGGCACCGCGCCCGGCATGTTGGCCACGCAGTAGTGAATGATGCCGTCGACCTCGAACGTCGGATCGGCGTGCGTCGTCGGATGCGAGGTCTCGAAGCATCCGCCCTGGTCGATCGAAACGTCGACCAGCACGGCGCCGCGCTTCATGTGACGCAGCATGTCGCGCGCGCACGAGCTTCGGCGCGCTGGCGCCGGCAACCAGCACCGCGCCTACCACCACGTCGGCGCCGAGCACTTCCGTCTCGACCGATCTCCATGGTCGAGGCCAGCGTGCGCACGCGGCCCTCGAACAGCTCGTCGAGCTGCCGCAGGCGCGGCAGCGACTTGTCGATGATCGAGACATCCGCGCCGAGGCCGACGGCCATGCGCGCCGCATGCGTGCCGACCACGCCGCCGCCGAGCACGACGACCTTCGCCGGGCGAACGCCGGGCACGCCGCCCATCAGCACGCCGCGCCCGCCGGTCGGGCGGCGCAGCGCGATGGCGGCGGCTTCGATCGCCGAGCCGGCCGGCGACCTCGCTCATGGGAGCGAGCAGGGGAAGGCCGCCGGCAGGATCCGTCACGGTCTCGTAGGCGATCGCGGTCGCGCCAGATGCCATGAGGCCGCGCGCCTGCTCCGGATCGGGTGCGAGATGAAGATAGGTGAAGAGAATCTGGTGCGGCTTGAGCCGGCGGTACTCGACCGCCTGCGGCTCCTTCACCTTGACGATCATCTCCGCGTCCGCGAACACGGCTTCCGCCGACGGGAGGATGCGCGCTCCGGCTTTTTCGTAGGCCGCGTCGTCGGCGAAAATGCCCGCTCCTGCACCCGACTGCACGACAACCTCATGGCCGCGCGCCGTCAGCTCGCGGACCGAGCCCGGCACGAGGCCGACCCGGAACTCATTGCTCTTGATCTCTGTCGGAACGCCGATGCGCATGATGCCCTCCGCTTCAAAGGACCTGCTTGCCTGTGAGATGGAGAGTGCCAGAGCGGCTGGAAAAGATTGTTGGCGTTTTATTCGTTATATGGCTAAAATTCGCAGAAATCCTGCGCATAATTAACCAACCACGCCGGAAAATGAAGGAAAAAGACCTCGACGCGCTCGATCGCGCGATTCTCGGCGCCCTGCTCGAGGACGGCCGCCTGAGCCAGGTCGAGCTCGCCGAGCGCATTCCGCTCTCAGCGACCGCCATCGCGCGGCGCATCCGCGCGCTCGAGGAAGCCGGGCGTCATCGAGGGCTATCAGGCGCGCATCAACCGCAAGGCGCTGGGTCTCGACATGACGGTCATCGTGCAGATCGGCCTGAAGAGCCAGAACGAGGATCTGCTCAAGTCCTTCGAGGAGGCGCGTCGCCCGCGCGCCGTCCGTCGTCTCCTGCCTACCTGATGTCGGGCGAGGACGACTACCTCGTCACCGTCATGGCGCGCGACCTCGCCGACTTCGAGCGCATTCACAAGGAGCAGCTCTCGCGCCTGCCCGGCGTCGTTCGCCTGAAGTCGAGCTTTGCGCTTCGCGACGTCGCCAACAAGCCGCTGCCGGCCTCGTGCCTCTTGCCGGCGCGCAAGTAGACGCTCTCGAATACGAATCCGCCATACCCGAACGCCCGCCAAATGGTGTGTCGCAATTAGCAAAGTTTGCGTCTTGTCCGTTAGCGAGGACATCGGCCCACCCGGTTAGGTATCCTGAAGCCGCTGCGGGCACGCGTTTGGGCCACCTCTGCAGGGCCGATCCGGGGTCATTCGTGAAAAAAGACTATTCCGTCTGGTCGCTGTTCAAGCAGGGCCTCGCGCACAACGAGGGTTGGGACCCGGCCTGGCGCAGCCCCGAGCCGAAGCCGTCCTACAACGTCGTGATCGTCGGCGCCGGCGGCCACGGTCTCGCGACGGCGTACTATCTGGCCAAGGAGCATGGCGTCCGCGACATCGCCGTGATCGAGAAGGGCTATCTCGGCGGCGGCAACACGGCGCGCAACACCACCATCGTGCGCTCGAACTATCTCTGGGACGAGGCCGCGCTCCTCTACGAGCACTCGCTCAAACTGTGGGAAGGGCTGACCGAGGACCTGAACTTCAACGTCATGTTCAGCCAGCGCGGCGTGTTCAACCTCGGCCACACGCTGCAGGACATGCGCGACATCGAGCGCCGCGTGAACGCCAACAACCTGAACGGCATCGACGCGATCGCGCTCGACGCCGCCGAGGTCAAGCGGCGCATTCCGCTCATCAACATGTCGAAGAGCGCGCGCTATCCGATCCTCGGCGCGAGCTTCCAGCCGCGTGCCGGCGTCGCACGCCATGATGCCGTGGCCTGGGGCTTCGCGCGCGCGGCGAGCAAGTACGGCGTCGACATCATCGAGAACTGCGAAGTCACCGCCATGGACATCGAGGGCGGCCGCATCAAGGGACTCGAGACGAGCCGCGGCTCGATCAAGGCCGAGCGCGTCGGCTGCG
This sequence comes from uncultured Alphaproteobacteria bacterium, assembly GCA_963821565.1. Taxonomy (GTDB): domain Bacteria; phylum Pseudomonadota; class Alphaproteobacteria; order Rhizobiales; family Hyphomicrobiaceae; genus Hyphomicrobium_C. The sequence goes on along the minus strand of CAWGEK010000001.1, from coordinate 330,310 downwards.
TCGCGGCGGGCCACTCCTCGGTGCTCGGCAAGATGGCCGGCATTCGCATGCCGATCGAAAGCCACCCGCTGCAGGCGTTCGTCTCGGAATCCCTGAAGCCGGTGCTCGACACGGTCGTCATGTCGAATGCCGTGCACGGCTATCTCAGCCAGTCCGACAAGGGCGAACTCGTGATCGGCGCCGGCATCGACCACTACCTGAGCTACACGCAGCGCGGCAGCCCGCACGTCATCGAGCACACGGCGGCGGCGATCATCGAGCTCTTTCCGATGTTCTCGCGCGTGCGCCTCAACCGCCAGTGGGGCGGCATCGTCGACACGACGCCGGACGCCTGCCCGATCATCAGCAAGACCAAGGTCAAGGGCCTCTACTTCAACTGCGGCTGGGGCACGGGCGGCTTCAAGGCGACGCCGGGGTCGGGCAACGTCTTCGCCCACACCATCGCCAACGACGAGCCGCATCCTTGAACCGCGCCTTCAACATCGACCGCTTTCACACCGGCCACCTCATCGACGAGCACGGCGCCGCAGGCGTCGCTCACTGATCAGGGAACTGCGCTCATGTTCGTCATTCATTGTCCGCATTGCCGAGAGAAGCGGGAGGAGGAGGAATTCAGCTACGGCGGCGAAGCGTTCATTGCGCGCCCTGCCGCGCCCGAAGACGATCGATGACGACGCCTGGGGCGACTATCTCTTCATGCGCAAGAACCCCAAGGGCTGGCACTGGGAGATGTGGTCGCACGCGACGGGCTGCCGCAAGTTCTTCGTCGTGAAGCGCAACACCGCGACGCACGCGATTGCCGGCTCCTGGACGCTCGCCGACGGACGCAAGGTCTATGACGCGGAAGGCTCGGCTGCATGAAAAGCTATCGCGTCAAGAAACCTTCGGCGCGCATCGATCTCGAGCCGCCCGCTGTCGTTCACCTTCGACGGGCGAGCCGATGAGCGGCTATGCGGGCGATACGCTGGCCTCCGCGCTGCTCGCCAACGGCGCCCGCACGCTCGCCCGCAGCTTCAAGTACGGCCGCCCGCGCGGCATCGTCGGCGCGGGCCCCGAGGAGCCGAACGTCCTCGTGCAGCTCGAAGCCGGGCGCGCGTCACCATCCCCAATCTCAAGGCGACGCAGGTCGAGCTCTACGACGGCCTCACCGCGCGCCGCACCACAGGCTGGCCGTCGCTCGACTTCGATCTGAAAAGCGTCGGCGGGCACTTCTCGCGCTTCATGCCGGCCGGCTTCTACTACAAGACCTTCCAGAATCGCGCACGCTCTGGCCGCGCTTCGAGCACATCATCCGCCAGGCCGCGGGCTATGGCAGCGCGCCCGATCGAGCCCGATCCGGAGACCTACGACCACAAGCATCATCACACCGAGGTGCTGGTCGTCGGCGGCGGCGCCTGCGGGTCTGCTCGCGGCGCTGATGGCCGGACGCGCCGGCCTCAAGGTCATGCTGCTCGACGAGCAGAACGAGCCTGGCGGCTGGCTCCTGTCGGCGCCCGAGACCGTCATCGGCGGCAAAGACGGCGAGCGACTGGCTTGCAGGACATCGTCGGCGAGCTGCGGAGCCTGCCGAACGTCAAGCGTCATGACGCGCACCAGCGCGTTCGCGCTGCACGACATGAACATGATCCAGGCCGTCGAGCAGCTGCAGGATCACCTGCCGCCGTCCGCGCGCCGCGCCGGCCAGCCGCGCCAGCGCCTGCACCGCATCCGCGCCGATCGCGTCGTGCTCGCCACGGGCGCCATCGAGCGGCCGCTGGTGTTCGGCAACAACGACCTGCCGGGCATCATGACCGCCGCCGCGCATCACCACCTACCTCAACCGCTACGCCGTTGCCGCGGCAAGCGCGTGCTGCATCCTCACCAGCAACGATCACGCCTATCAGGGCGCCTGCGATCTGGCGCGCTCCGGCTGCGAGCGTCGTCCTCGCCGATACGCGCCAGACGCATCAATCCCGAGTGGGAAAAGCGCGCCCGCGGCGCCGGCGTCGACGTGATGACCGGCTACGGCATTGCTTACGCGATCGGCGGACGCGCCGTGCGCGGCGCACAACTCGTCAAGCTCGACGCCGAGCGCAATGTCGTCGACGGGCGCCGGTCCGTCGATCGAATGCGATGCCATCGGCAGCTCGGGCGGACTTTCGCCGACGGTTCACCTCTATTGCCACGACGGCGGCCGCCCGCAGTGGGACGAAGCGCGGCTCGCCTTTCGTCGTGCCCGCGACCGGCCGCGCGACAGCCGGGATCTACTGTGTCGGCGCCGTCACGCGGCGAGTTCGGCCTTGGGCGCCGCGCTCGCCGCAGACGCTCAAGACGACGAACGAGCTGCTCGCCTCGCTCGGCAAGTCGGCAGGCGGCGCAGGCCCGACGTGCGCACCGAAGAGCCGGCCGCGTCTCCGGCGCGGCGCATCTTCCGCGTCCCCGACGGCAAGCCCGAGGGCCACGGCAAGAAGGCCTTCGTCGATTTCCAGAACGACGTCGCGGCGTCCGACATCCATCTTGCGGTGCGCGAGAACTATCGCTCGATCGAGCACATCAAGCGCTACACCGCGCTGGGCTTCGGCACCGATCAGGGCAAGCTCTCGAACGTCAACGGCTTTGCCATCGCCGCCGATGCGCTCGGCAAGTCGATCCCCGAGGTCGGCACCACGACCTACCGCCCGGCCTACACGCCGGTGACGTTCGGCACGCTCGCCGGCGCACACGAGGGCGACACCTTCGAGCCGCGCCGCTACACCGCCATGCACGCCTGCCATGTGGCGCGCGGCGCCGAGTTCGAGCCCGTCGGACAATGGCTGCGCCCCTGGTATTTCCCGCAGGCGCGGCGAGGACATGCACGCCGCCGTGCGCCGCGAATGCCTGGCCGCGCGCCGCGGCGTCGGCATCATGGACGCCTCGACGCTCGGGCAAGATCGACATCCGCGGCAAGGACGTGCGCGAGTTCCTGAACCGCGTCTACGCCAACGCCTGGACGCAGCTCGCGCCCGGCAAGTGCCGCTACGGCCTGATGCTCGACGAGAACGGCATGGTGATGGACGACGGCGTGACCGCCTGCATCGGGGATCAGCCACTTCCTATGACGACGACGACCGGGCGGCGCGGCGCGCGTCATGACCTGGCTCGAGAAATGGCATCAGACCGAGTGGCCGGACCTCGACGTCTACATGACCTCGGTCACCGATCACTGGGCGACTGCTGCCGTCGTCGGGCCCGAAGAGCCGCGACGTGCTGGCCAAGGTCTGCACGGACATCGATCTGTCGCCGGCGGCGTTCAAGTTCATGGACTGGCGGCGAGGGCACCGTCGCCGGCGTGCCGGCCCGCGTCTTCCGCATCAGCTTCTCGGGCGAGCTCGCCTTCGAGGTCAACGTCGACGCGAGCTACGGCGCGCACGTGTGGGAAGCGCTGATGGAGGCCGGCCGCGAGTTCGACATCACGCCCTACGGCACCGAGACCATGCACGTGCTGCGCGCCGAGAAGGGCTTCATCATCGTCGGCCAGGACACCGACGGATCGATGACGCCGTTCGATCTCGACATGGCCTGGGCCGTGAGCCTGAAGAAGCCGTTCAGCTTCATCGGCAAGCGCTCGCTGACGCGCAGCGATACGGCACGCACCGACAGCAAGCAGCTCGTCGGCCTCCTGACCGACGATCCCGAGACCGTGCTTGCGGAAGGCGCGCAGATCATCGAGAGCGACGACGTCAAGCCGCCTGTGCCGATGCTCGGTCACGTGACGTCGAGCTACTTTAGCGCCGGAGCTCGGCCGCTCGATCGCCATGGCCGTCGTTCGCGACGGCATCAGCCGCCGCAGCGAGACAGGCATGAAAGAAGGCCGCGACGTGCTCTATGCCTGGGCCCGCGGCAAGGCGCATAAGGTGAAGGTCGTCTCGCCCGTGTTCGTCGATCCCAAGGGAGAGCGCCAGAATGTCTGAGCCTCTCATGCAGTCGCCCTTGCATTCCTTCGGTCTGCCGGCCGAGGCCAAGCCCATGCGATCGACAGCAAGGGCGTCTGGGCCAACGAGGTCCCGCTCCTCGGCTACGTGAGCCTGCGTGGCAACGCGAATGATCCCGCATTTGTTGACGCCGCCTCGAGCGTGCTCGGTGCCGGGCTGCCGATACAACCCTGCACACTCGCGATGTCTGCGGGGGCGAAAATGCTGTGGCTCTCGCCAGACGAGTGGATGATCGTTTGCGACCGCGCCCGGCTTGCGGCGCCTTCTCCGCGACCTCGAACCAGGCGCTCGCGGGAATCCGCAGCCAGGTCGCCGACAACTCGGGCGGCTACACGCAGGTCCTCGCTTCAGGGCGGCAACGCGCGCGATCTCCTCGCCCATACTAGCGTCTACGACCTCGCCGCGCTCACGCGAGGGCCGCGTCGTCGGCACGACGTTCGGCAAGTCCTCGCTCTATCTGCATCGTCAGGGCGACGGCTTACTGCCTCCTGCTCCGCCGCAGCTTTGCCGACTACATCTGGCGCTATCTCGTGCGCGCCGCCGAGCCCTATGGCTTCGGCGTCGCCGTTCTCGAAGCCGGCGCCACCGGCGCGCGGAGGGACGCGGCATGAACTACAGCGTCTTCGAGGTCTTCCGCATCGGCATCGGCCCCTCGAGCTCGCACACCGTGGGACCGATGACGGCGGCCAACAGCTTCCTCGCGCGAGCTTGAAGCAAAGGGCGTGCTCGACGCCGTCCGCCGCGTGAGCGTCAAGCTCTACGGATCGCTCGCCCTGACCGGGCATCGGCCATGGCACCGATTTCGCCGTCATCGCCGGCCTCATGGGCGAGATCCCCGAGGACGTCGATCCGGTGAAAGGTCACGAGCGCGTCGATGCGGTGAAGCGCGACAAGCGCCTGCTGCTCGCCGGCCGCCACGAGATCGCCTTCGCGCCCGACACCGATCTCGATTTCTTCAAGGACCAGGTCCTCGCCGAGCATCCCAATGGCATGATGCTCGAAGCCTTCGACGGCGCCGGCGCGTCCCTCCATCGCAATGCCTATTTCTCGATCGGCGGTGGCGCCGTGCTCGACCAGAGGGCCATGGCCGCGAGCCGCAAGAGCGGCAACGACGAGGTCCCGCACCGGCCTGTCTGCCACAGCTTCAGCAGCGCCGCGGAACTGCTCGCTCTGTGCCGGCGCAATAGCGCCTCGATCGCCGATGTCGTCTGGCAGAACGAGCTCGCCTACCAGGACGAGGCCGCGACACGCGCCAGGCTGCTCAAGGTCTGGCACGCGATGCGCGATTGCCTGGAGCGCGGTCTGCGCACGGAAGGCATCCTGCCGGGCGGCTTGAACGTCAAGCGGCGCGCGCCGTCGCTCTACCGGCAGGCGACCGACGCCAAGAGCAAGCTTACCGGCGACTTCCGCGCCATGGACACGGTCAGCGCCTTCGCCATTGCGGTGAACGAGGAGAACGCCAGCGGCGGCCGTGTCGTCACCGCGCCGACCAACGGCTCGGCCGGCGTCATCCCGGCAGTGCTTAACTATTTCGTCCAATACTGCGACGCGGGCCGCAACCCTGCCACGCAGGACGACAACATCATCAAGTTTCTGCTGACGGCTGCCGGCATCGGCATGCTCTACAAGAAGAACGCGTCGATCTCGGCAGCCGAGATGGGATGCCAGGGCGAGATCGGCGTCTCGTGCTCGATGGCCGCCGCCGGCCTCGCCGCCGTGCTCGGCGCCACGAACGAGCAGATCGAGCAGGCCGCCGAGATCGGCATGGAGCACAATCTCGGCATGACCTGCGATCCGATCCGCGGCCTGGTGCAGGTGCCCTGCATCGAGCGCAACAGCATGGGCGCCATGAAGGCGATCAACGCCGCGCGCCTCGCCATGATGGACGACGGCACGCATGTCGTCTCGCTCGACTCCGTGATCGAGACCATGCGCCAGACCGGGCATCGATATGCAGTCGAAGTACAAGGAGACCTCGCTCGGCGGCCTGGCCGTGACGGTGGTCTACTGCTGAGGGGATGAGAGGACGGAGCGATGCGCTATCCCCACGTATTCTCGCCCCTGAAGCTCAATCAGCTGACGCTGCCCAACCGCATCTACTCGACGGCGCACGCCGAGGTCTATGCGGAGGCTGGCGGCCTGCCTGGGGACCGCTACATCCGCTACTACGAGGAGAAGGCCAAGGGCGGGCTCGGCATGGCCATCTGCGGCGGCTCGAGCCCGGTGTCGATCGACATCCCGCAAGGCGCGTGGCGCCCCGTCAATCTCACGACCGATCTCGTCATCGAGCCGCTCTCGCGGCTTGCGGCGGCCTGTCATCGGCACGGCATGAAGATCATGATCCAGGCGACCCATATGGGCCGGCGCTCGGCCTATTGGGGCGATCCCTGGCCGCATCTTGTCTCGCCATCGGGTGTACGCGAGCCCGTGCATCGCGGCAACTCCAAGGCCATCGAGATCGAGGACATCCGCCGCATCGTGCGCGACTTCGCGGTCGCCGTGAAGCGCGTGCAGACATCCGGCATGGACGGCGTCGAGATCTCGGCCGCCCATCAGCAACTAATCGATCAGTTCTGGTCGCCGGAATCGAATACGCGCACCGACGAGTACGGCGGCTCGCTCGAAAACCGCATGCGCTTCGGCGTCGAGGTGCTGACCGCCGTGCGCGAGGCGGTGGGACGGGATTTCTGCGTCGGCCTCAGAATGTGCGCCGACGAGTTCAACGACAACGGCCTCGACCACAAGGTCGCGAAAGATATTGCACAGGCGATGTCCGAGACGGGCCTGATCGATTTCATCAGCGTCATCGGCTCGGGTGCCGACACGCACAACCGGCTGGCCAACTGCATGCCGCCGATGGCCTTGCCGCCCGAGCCGTTCGTGCATCTCGCCGCCGGCATCAAGAGCGTGTCCAAAGTGCCGATCCTGCACGCCCAGGGCATTCGCGACATCACGCAGGCCGAGCGCATCCTCGCCAACGGCATGGTCGACATGTGCGGCATGACGCGGGCGCAGATCGCCGATCCGCACATGATGTTGAAGGTCCGTGAAGGGCGCGAGGACCAGATCAAGCAATGCGTCGGCGCCAACTACTGCATCGATCGCATGTACTCGGGCAGTGATCTGCTTTGCGTACAGAACCCCGCAACCTCGCGCGAGGCGACGATGCCTCATGTGATCAAGCCCACGACGGGCAAGAAGCGCCGCGTGGTCGTCGTCGGCGCGGGCCCCGCGGGTCTCGAGGCCGCGCGCGTCTCGCGCGCGCGGGGTCACGACGTCGTGCTCTTCGAGCGCAGCGAGGCGGTCGGCGGGCAGGTGAACCTCGCCGCCAAGGCCCCGCAGCGCGAGCAGATGGCGGGCATCATCCGCTGGTTCGACATGGAGACCAAGCGGATCGGTGTCGACCGGCGTCTCGGCGTCGAAGCGACATCCGACATGATCCTCGCCGAGCGACCCGACATTGTCGTGCTGGCGACCGGCGGGCGCAGCCACATCGACCAGGTCCCCGCGTGGGGCGTGAAGGAAGGTCTCGCGGTCAGCTCCTGGGACATCCTTTCGGAGAAAGTCGCAGCCGGCGAAAAACGTGCTGGTCTACGACGGCATCAGCACGCACGCGGGCTTCGGCACCGCAGATTTCATCGCCAGCCGTGGCAGCCTGGTCGAGATCGTGACGCCCGATGTGAAGGTCGCCGACGATGTCGGTGGCACGACGTTCCCGATATTCTATCGTCGTCTCTACAACCAGGGCATCATTCCGACACCGAATTTCTGGCTCGATCGCGTCTATGCCGAGGGCAACAAGAAGATCGCCGTCCTGCGCAACGAATACACCGAAGAGCTCGAGGAGCGCGAGGTCGATCAGGTCGTGATCGAGAACGGCATCACGCCGAACGACGGGCTCTACTGGGAGCTCAAGGACCGCGCGCTTAACCGCGGACAGGTGGATCTCGAGACGCTCTTCGCCGCAAAACCGCAGCCGGTCCTACAAGAGGAAACGGGCGACGGTCGCTTCCTCATGTTCCGCGTCGGCGACTGCGTGTCGATGCACAACATTCACGCTGCCATCTACGACAGCCTGCGGCTCTGCAAGGACTTCTGAGCATGACCGTGGCCCATGCCATCACGGTGCTGTTCTGGCTGACGGCGGCGACCCTCGCCGTCGGCCTCGCCCGGCGCGCGCGTCTTTGGCAGGCGGGGCAGGCGGCCGACGTCGATTGGAGCGGGCTCCTGGCCGTTCCGAAGCGCTACTTCGTCGATCTCCACCACGTCGTCGCGCGCGATCCCTACATCGCGCACACCCATATCGCGACCGCTGGTGGCGCCATCGCTGCGCTTGGCCCTGGTCGCGCTCAACTACGGTCTCGCGCTCTATTCACCGGCGCTCGACTGGGCCATCCTAGCCGCAGCGGCCGTCATGCTGATCGGCACCGTGTTCGTCTGGCTGCGCCGGCGCAGCGCCGCCCGCCGCGTCTCTCGCGTGGAGCATGGGACAGGCTGCCGTATACGCTCGCGGCATTCGCGATTGGACTGAGCGACTCCTGGTGGCTCTGCCGCCCGCATTGTTTCGGCCGGCATCGCCATCGGCGCGCTCCTGCTCCTGCTCGCGGGATCCGCCGAGCTTGCGCTCGGCATCGGCCTCGGCGGTCCGATGAAGCACGCCGTCGCCGGGCTTCTGCATCTCGCGTTTCATCCCCGGCCGGAGCGATTCAGGAATGTCCGCTCGACCGCGCTGAAGCCGCTCGCGCTCGACCGCAACGACTATGGCGTGGCGAAGCCGGCAGATTTCCTCTGGAACCAGCTCTTGGGCTTCGACGCCTGCGTCCAGTGCGGCAAGTGCGAGGCGGCGTGTCCGGCCTTCGCCGCGAGCCAGCCGCTCAATCCCAAGAAGCTGATACAAGACTTGGTCGCCGGACTTTCCGCCACGAGCGACGCGTCCTATGCGGGCAGCCCCTATCCCGGGATTACAGTTGGCGAGCATTGTGGATCGCCGTCAGAGGCGATCGTCCCCGGTCTCATCGAGCCGGAGACACTCTGGTCGTGCACCACCTGCCGCGCCTGCGTCGAGGAATGCCCGATGCTGATCGAGCATGTCGACGCCATCGTCGGCATGCGCAGGAGCCTCAACCTCAGGGAGGGCGACGCGCCAGGGAAGGCGGCGGAAACGCTTGCCAACCTGCGCGAGACGGACACGCAGGGCGGCTTCTCGAATACGCGATCGCTACAACTGGGCCGTCGATCTCGATGTCGCCACCGCCGAGCCCGGCAAGCCTGTCGACGTGCTGCTGATCGCAGGCGAGGGCGCCTTCGATATGCGCTACCAGCGCACGCTGCGCGCTCTCGTCAAAGTCGCTCAAGATGGCCAAGGTCGACTTCGCCGTCCTCGGCGAGCGCGAGCGTGACACGGGCGATACGGCGCGGCGTCTCGGCGACGAGGCGACCTTCCAGAATTTGACCCGGCGCAATGTCGAGACGCTGGCGGCCCTTACATTCCACCGCATCGTGACACCTGACCCGCATGTCCTGCACAGCTTGAGAAACGAATATCCGGCCTTCGGCGGCAGCTACGAGGTCGTCCATCACACGACCTTCCTCGCCGAGTTGGTGGAGGAGGGGAAGCTCGTGCCGTCGCGATCTGCCGAGACGCGCCCGCTTGACCTATCACGATCCCTGCTACCTCGGCCGCTACAACGGCGAGACCGAGGCCCCGCGCAAACTCCTGCGCAAGCTCGGCCTCGACGTCCGCGAGATGCAGCGCTCGGGCATGCGGGCGCGCTGCTGCGGCGGCGGCGGCGGCGCCCCGCTCACCGACATTCCCGGCAAGCAGCGCATCCCCGATATCCGGATGGCGGATGCGCGCGAGACAGGCGCCGGCGTCGTCGCCGTCGCCTGCCCGCAATGCACGGCCATGCTCGAGGGCGTGGTCGGCGACCGGCCCGAGGTCCTGGACATCGCCGAGCTGGTGGCCGCGTCCGTGGAGGTCGGCGCATGAGCGCCTTCAAGCGCATCGATCCGCGCCGCCCGATCCGCATCACGCCGGCGGGCCTGCAGGCGCATCGTGCTCGGCGAGACCGGCCATGGCGATATGTCCGCAGCGAGTCGCTGACGGTGGAGCCAAGCTCGCTGGCAAAGCCGTTGCGCTTGCGCCAAAGCCCCGCGCGCTGGCACATGGCCGATCGTGCACTCCGATCGCGGCAGGCTCGACGAGCATGCGCGTCAGGCCATTGCCGCGGCAGCCATACTGGCATCGCCCGATACCGGCGTGATCGCCGTCGTGCTCGGTGAGCTGCACGAGAACTTGCGCCACGCTCGGCGCCGATCGCGTGGCCGTGCTGCCGGAGCTCGACGCCGCGCGCTACCAGCCAGAGCGCGAGCTTGCCGCGGTCAGCGCACTGATCGATGCCTACAAACCGCAGCACGTCTTTCTCCCCGACAACATGCAGGGCGACGGCGACCTCGGCCGGCGTCTGATCGCGTCGCATGCCGACAGCGCCGCGACCCACGTCGTCGAAATCGACGCCGATCATGTCTGCATCCCCTGGTCGGGAGGCGCCGTCGCTCGCCAGTGCCGGCTCTGCCGCGCTTCGTGCTGCTCGAAGCGGGCGCCGTCGACACCAATCTGCCATTTGTCGGCGCCGCCGAGGATTCTCGACACCCGAGAGCCTGCTTCCGATACCCCAGACGCAGAGCGTCTGCCGCGACCTTGGCCTCGAGGAGCAGGATGCCGGCGAGCATCGCGCTCGAGGAGGCCGATTTCATCGTCGGCGCGGGCAATGGCGTGAGCAACGTCGAGACGCTCGAAGCCCTCGCCCGCACGCTCGGCGCCGCCGTCGGCGCCAGCCGTGTCGCCGTCGACGAAGGCAAATTCCCGCGCGACAAGCAGATCGGCGCCACCGGCAAGACCGTCACCGCCAGCGCTTACGTCGCCGTCGGCATCTCGGGCGCGGTGCAGCACCTGCAGGGCATCAAGGACTGCCGCCACGTCATCGCCATCAATCGCGATGCCGGCGCGCCGATCGTCAAGCGCGCCGACCTGACCGTGATCGGCGACGCCGAAGAGCTGATGCAGGCCTTGCTCACGCGGATCGCGCAAGCGCGCGCCCAACGCGAAATGCCGGAGCAGCCATGAGTGCTCGATACTCTTCAGTCGCCGTGCTGCTGTCGGCGGGTCGTCATCCCGTAAGCGGGGCCCCGCGCGCCTGCCGCGGCGACGCCGTGGCGCTCGCGCTTGGCCGCCGCTTCGCCGGTGACGATCTGCATGTCATTCACGCCGGAGCAGCCGAAGAGCCGGCGCTAAAGGACTATCTCGCGCTTGGCGCCGGTCGCATCGAGGTGCTGACCAGTCGGTCCCGGCTGCGACGTGCTGGCGCCGCTCGCGGCGCGGCTGCAAGAACGTAGACCTCATCATCACCGGCAGCCGCACCGAGCAGGGCGCCGGCAGCGGGCTGCTTCCCTATGCACTCGCCCGTGCGCTCGGCCGTCCGATCGTTCGCCAATGTGCTCGAGGCGCAGCTTGACAGCGGCGAGGTCGTGATCCGCCAGTTCCTGCCCAAGGGAAAGCGGCGCAAGATCGCGGCACCGTTGCCGGTCGTCCTTGCCGTACATCCGCTGGCGCCGGTCGAGCTGCGCTATGCCTATGCGCGCCGGGTCGCGGGCCAGATCGCGGCGGTGCCGGCGCGCCTTCATCGCCAGAGCTCGTCGAATCCGCGCCTGGTCGGTCGAACAGGTGAAGCGCCGGCCGATCCGCCTCAAGGCCGAGGACAAGAAGGCCGCCCATGCCCGCCTCATGTCGGCGATCGTTTCCGAGGCCAAAGGAGGCGTTGTCGCAATTGAGGGGAGTTGTGTCGATAAAGCACAAATCATGCTCACCTATTTGCGAGAACATCGCCTCGTCGATTTCTGACCTGAACGTGCGCGAAGGGAGGACAACATGCAGATATCCAACGAAATGCGCGCGATGATCTTGCGCCGCAAGCCAGGGCCACAGCCTGGAAGCGCCGTTCTACGTCAGCAAGGAAGTCTTCGACCTGGATATGCAAGCCATCTTCGGCCGTCACTGGATCTATGTCGGCGTCGAGCCCGACATTCCCGAGCCGGGCGACTACTTCACCGTGCCGATGGGTCGCGCCTCCATCGTCGTCGTGCGCGACGACGACATGTCGATCCGTGCCTTCCACAACGTCTGCCGCCATCGCGGCGCGCGCCTCTGCGACGGCATCAAGGGCAGCGTCGGCAACATCGTCTGCCCGTACCACCAGTGGACCTACGACCTCACGGGCAAGCTGATCTTCAACGAGCACATGGGCGAGCGACTTCGACCGCAGCCAGTACAGCCTGCGGAAGGTGCACGTCGGCAATGTCGCCGGCCTGCTCTTCATCTGCCTCGCCGACGAGCCGCCGGCCGATATCGAGGACATGCGCCGGAGATGGAGCCCTACATCCTTCCGCACCGGATCAGCGACTGCAAGGTCGCCTTCGAGGAGGACCTGATCGAGAACGGCAACTGGAAGCTCACGATGGAGAACAATCGTGAGTGCTACCACTGCAAGGCCAATCACCCCGAGCTGACGATCTCGCTCTACGAGTTCGGCTTCGGCTATCAGCCGTCGCCCGAGAACGCCGCCGAGGTGCAGGCCTTCAAGGATCTCATCAAGACGGAGCATGCGCGCTGGGAAGTCGTGCGGCCTGCCGTCGGTCGAGCGCGAATTCCTCGATTCACGCGTCACCGCCTACCGCACCGAGCGCCTGCCGCTCGACAAGGCCGGTGAATCGCAGACCATGAACAGCAAGGTCGCCTGCCAGAAGCTTCTGGGCGACCTGACGCAGCGCAATCTCGGCGGCCTGTCGTTCTGGACCCAGCCGAACTCCTGGCACCACTTCATGAGCGACCACATCGTCACCTTCAGCGTGCTCCCGATCGATCGCCGAGCACACGCTGCTTGCGCACGAAGTGGCTCGTGCACAAGGATGCCGTCGAAGGGCGCGACTACGATCCCAAGGAGCTGAGCGAGGTCTGGCACGCCACCAACAAGCAGGATGGCGCGCTCGTCGAGCGCACGCACATGGGCGCGACCGAGCCCGGCCTATCAGCAGGGCCCCTATTCGCCCTACACCGAGGAGCTCGTCGAGAAGTTCATGTCCTGGTACTTCAAGCGCCTGCGCGCCGAGACGGGGCTCGGCGCCGGTGCAACGGTCAGCTCGCTCGCGGCGAGCGGCTGATCCGTCATGAGTGAGAAGGGCGTGCAGAGCCGCTTGGGTCCCCATCTCTGGGACGCCTTGCCGTCCAATTGGAATCCCGACGGCGACGAGATCGCTCGTGTGCTGCCACGTCCGTCCCGAGACGCACGACGTCAAGAGCTTCCTCTTCCGCACGCGCACGCCGCACCTGTTCCGCTTCCGGCCCGGACAGTTCATCACCCTCGAGCTCGAGATCGACGGCCAGGAGATCAATCGCTGCTACACCTTGTCCTCGGCGCCGACCCGGCCGGATACGATCTCGATCACGGTCAAGCGCGTTCCGGGCGGCAAGGTCTCGAACTGGCTGCACGACAACCTGAAGCCGGGATCGGAGATCAAGGCGCTGGGCCCGCGGGCGACTTCAGCTGCACGCACCACCCGGCCGCGAAGTATCTCTTCCTGTCGGGCGGATCGGGCGTGACGCCGCTCATGTCCATGACGCGCACGCACTACGACCTCGGCGAGGACCGGGACATCGTCTTCGTGCACAGCGCGCGCACGCCGCGCGACATCATCTTCCGCCGCGAGCTGGCCGCGATGGCCAACGGCATGGCGCAACTTTCGCACCGCCTTCGTCTGCGAGCAGCCCGGCGACGAGCGCGACTGGGGCGCGCCGACGGGCTATCTGTCGCTGCCGATCCTAAAGTCGATCGCGCCCGATTTCGCGCAGCGCGAGATCTTCTGCTGCGGGCCGGAGGCCTACATGGCCGCCGTGCGCGCCATGCTGAAGGACGCCGGCCTTCGATATGGCGCACTACCACGAGGAGAGCTTCTCCTTCGAGCGCCAGGGCGTCCCGCTCGCCGAGGTCGAAGCGAAAGCCGCCGCGACCGCGGCGCCGGCCGGCAGCTTCAAGATCGAGTACACGCGCTCGGGCCGCATCATTGATTGCGGCCCGGATCAGTTCATCCTCGATGCGGCGCGGGCGGCGGGCATGCGGTTGCCGTTCTCCTGCACCAAGGGCATGTGCGGCACCTGCAAGACGAAGAAGCTCTCCGGCGAGGTCGTCATGACGCACGGCGGCGGCATCCGCCAGCGCGAGATCGACGCCGGCATGATCCTGCCCTGCTGCAGCAAGCCGCTCAGCAACGTGACGCTGGAAAAATGACGCCTTGCGCTTGAGGGTGCATTGAATTCAACTCAGCCGCAGGCCAAGTAGCGTCGCTGCCGCTCGCGGCGGCGTGCCGATACGGAGACGTGCGTATGGAATGGGTTTATCTCTATGTCGCGATTGCCGCTGAGGTGATGGCCACCTCCGCCTTGAAGGCGTCGGCGTCGTTCACGCAGCTCGTGCCGTCGATCATCGTCGTCGTCGGCTACAGCACGGCGTTCTACCTGCTGACGCTTGCTCTGCAGAAGATCCCGCTCGGCGTCGCCTACGCGATCTGGTCCGCGTTCGGCATGGCGCTGGTCGCGCATCATCGGCACGTTTCGCTTCGGCGAGAGGCTCGACGCGCCGGCCATCATCGGCATGGCTGCTGATCGTCGCCGGAGTTCTGACCATCAATCTTCTTGTCGAAGAGCGTCGCAGCGCACTGACGATCGACGCAACGGCGGCGAGGCGCTCCCCACCGATCATCATGACGCCTTGCGGCGCAGGATCGCCTGCAGCACGTCGCGCACGCCGATGGCGCCGACGAAGCGATTGTCGTCGTCGAAGAGCGCCAACCGGCGACGAGTTCGAGTTGTGCATGGCGAGGATAACCGTCTTGAGGTTCGTACCTGGCCGCGCCCAATAGACTGGCCGCACATTGTCCGGCATGTCCTTCTCGCATTCCCCGCACGACACCCACTGGGTCTTCATGCCGTCGCGCTCGGCGTCAACGACCTCGCCCGACCCGTCGACCTTGAACCTGCGTGGTCTTGCGCCGGTCGAGCCAGACCCAGCCGTCGCCGCTACGGCTCGAGATCGCGCGCGTCCCGCATGACGTTCCACGCCGTGAGCACCGACAACGGGTTCACGTTGGCGATGAAGTCGCGCACGTAGTCGTCGGCGGGATTGAGCACGATGTCCTCGGGGATGCCCGATTGGACGATGCGGCCGCTTTCCATGATGGTGATGCGATTGCCGATCTTGAGCGCTTCCTCGAGATCGTGGCTGACGAAGATGATCGTCTTCTTGATCGACTTCTGCAACTGCAGGAGCTCGTCCTGCAGCTTGGTGCGGATCAGCGGATCGAGCGCCGAGAACGGCTCGTCCATGAGCAGGATCGGCGCCTCGGTGGCAAAGGCGCGAGCGAGCCCGACGCGCTGCTGCATGCCGCCGGAGAGCTCGTGCACGTACTTGTTGGCCCAGGTATCGAGGCCGACGAGTTTCAATTGCCGGTCGACGCGCTCGTGGAGCTGGGCCGCCGGAACGCCCGCGAGCTCGAGCCCGAAGCCGACATTCTCGCGCACCGTCCGCCAGGGCAGCAGCGCGAACTGCTGGAACACCATCGCCACCTGCTTCTGGCGGATGTGGCGCAGCGTGTTGGCGTCGCACGAGGCGACATCGACCATGCGGTCTCCGTCCTTCACCAGAACCTGGCCGCGGGCGACCTTGTTGAGCCCGTTGACGGCCCTGAGCACGGTCGACTTGCCGGAGCCCGAAAGGCCCATCAGCACGGAGATCTCGCCCTCGTTGACCGTGAGGTTGGCGTCCGCCGCGCCGAGCACCGATCCCGTCTTGGTCAGTATTTCCGCGCGGTTCGGCGCCAGCATCGATCATCGAAAGCGCCTGCGGGATGTTCTTGCCGAAGACGATGTCGACGTTCTTGAAATCGACTGCGACGCTCATTTCTTCACTCCGGTTCTGACGGCAAGAGCGCGGTCGAGGATGATGGCGAGGATGACGAGCGCCAGGCCCGCCTCGATGCCGAGCGGAATGTTGCGGTTGGCGAGCGCCTTGTTGACCGGGTTGCCGAGGCTCGGCGCGCCGATCAGCGTTGCGAAGACCACCATCGACAGCGACAGCATGATGCACTGGGTGAGCCCGGCCATGATCGAGGGCAGCGCGGCCGGCAGCTCGACCTTCCAGAGGAGCTGCCGCCTCGTGGCGCCGAAGCTCTCGCCGGCCTCGATCATGGGCTTGGGGATCGAGGTGATGCCGAGATAGGTCATGCGCACCGGCGCCGGCATGGCGAAGATGACGGTCACGATGAGCGCGGGCGCGGCGCCGAGCCCGAACAGGATGAGGATCGGAATGAGGTAGACGAAGGTCGGCATCGTCTGCATCAGGTCGAGGATCGGCTGCGTGATGCGCCAGACGTGCGGCTTGTGCGCCGCCCAGATGCCGAGCGGCACGCCGATGGCCATGGAGATGGCCGTCGCCGCGACCACGAGCACGAGGGTCTGGACCGTCTCCTTCCACAGGCCCTGGTTGATGATGAAGAGCAGGCCGAGCAGAACACCGACCGCCAATGTCTTCGACCGCTGCAGCCAGTAGGCGAAGCCGGCCAGCGCCGCGGCAAGAATGAGCGGCGGCACCGCCAGGAGGAGATCGGAGGTGCCCTCGACGCCACCACTCGAGCACGGCCGAGATGGCGTCGAAGAACCACTGAAAATATTCGATGATGAAATCGATGATGGCTTTGCCCCACTGGCCCACCGGAATCTTCCAGTCGGTGATCAGCTTCGATAAGGGGTCCATCATTCACTCCTCAGGGACCGTATTCCGCCGCCCGGGCAGGACGGCCGCGCCGTGCGCGGCCGCCTGATCCCTCAGGTTGGTGCAGGTGCTGCAACTACTTGGCAAGTGCCGCCTTGACAGCCGCCGCCCGTCCTGCCGTCGATGGTCGTGACGCCGGCGAGCCAGGGCGTGACCGCATCGGGATTGGCCTTGAGCCAAGTCAGCGCGGTTGCCTTGGGGTCAGCGCCGTCCTTGAGCACGGGGCCCATCATGGCGCCTTCCATGGCCAGGTTGAACTTGAGGTTGTTGAGGAGCTTGCCGACGTTCGGGCATTCGGCGAGGTAGCCCGCGCGCACGTTGGTATGGACGGTCGCGGCGCCGAAGCCGGAATCACCCATGCCGTCGAGATAGTGGATCTTCATCTCGCCCATGATCGGATGCGGCGTCCAGCCGAGGAACACGATCCACTCGTTCTTCTTCATGGCCTTCTCGGCTTGCGTCAGCATGCCCGCTTCCGAGCTCTCGACCAGCTCGAAGCCGTCGAGCTTGTTCTCCGTCTTGGCGATCATCGTCGCTGATGATGCGGTTGCCGTCGTTGCCCGGCCTCGATGCCGTAGATCTTGCCGCCGAACTTGTCCTTGTGGGCGCCGAGATCGGTGAGGCTCTTGACGCCGGCGTCGGCCACGTACTGCGGCACGACCAGGCCGTAGCCCGCGTCCATCGAGATTGGTGCCGATCGTCTCGACCGACTTGTCCTCGGTGTAGGCCTTGATGTCGGCCGTCATGCTCGGCATCCAGTTGCCGAGGAAGACGTCGATGTCCTTGTTCTTGAGCGAGGCGTACGTCACCGGCACGGCGAGCGTCTTGATCTCGGGCGAGTAGCCCAGAGCCTCAAGAATGATCTGGGTCGTGGCCGTCGTGACCTGAATGTCCGTCCAGCCGACGTCGGCAAAGCGCACCTTCTTGCAGTTGGCGTCCTCGGCCTGGGCCGCGGCCGCGAAGAGGCCCAGGGCCAGTGCGGCCGTAATCACCACGCGTTTCATGACAACTCCTTCCATTGGAGGAAAACAAGCCGGCTGTCGACGACGACAACCGGCCAGATCCCAGGTCAAAGTGGGCAAGTTCATTCTTCTCCCTGCTGGCTGCCTGCGGCAGGCGACACCCCCGGCGGTCAGCCTATCATTCGCATAGCAACTGGGGTCATTTGTCGATTTAATAATTACGACATGATCGAGCGCTTCCGCGCCTGGGCCAGCCGAGGACGGTGCCGGAAGAAGCAGCGCCGGGCCTCCCGGCCGGCCGGTTCCGGCAGAGGCTGGGCTAGGGCGCTGGCGACCTGGCACGTTCGGCGCCTTGCGGCGTCGGCCCGGCAAAACATGCTCGGCTCCCCGGACGAGGACTGCTGCCGTTCGCTCCTCGGCGTGCGGCCGTAGAGTGCGCGATACGACTTGCTGAAATGGCAGGTCGACTGGAAGCCGCACGAGACCGCGATCTGCGTGATCGACATCTGCGATTGCAGGAGCAGCTCTCTCGCCCGCCGTAGTCGCAGGCGCAGGTAGTACTTGGTGGGCGTCGTATCGAGCGACTCCTGGAACATGCGCTGCACCTGCCTGAGCGACAGGCCTGCGAGCTGGGCCAGCTCGACCGCCGACAGCGGCTCCTCGAAGTTGGCCTCCATGAGGGTCGCGACGTCGACCAGAGCCCGGTGGTTGAAGCCCAGCCGGGCGGCGAGCGGGATGTGCTGGCGGTCCGAGCAGTCCCGGACCCGCTCGAGGATGAACTGATCCGATATCTCGGCGACCAGCGTCTTGCCGAAGCGGGCACGCACCAGCGCCAGCATCATGTCGATCGGCGCGATCCCGCCCGTGCAGGTAATACGATCGCGGTCGATGACGAACAGCTCCTCGAGGAAATTGACGCGCCGGTGCGTCTCACGCAGGCTCGCCATGTTCTCCCAGTGGATGGTGCACCGGTAGCCATCAAGAAGCCCTGACTTAACAAGGGCGTAGGTCCCGGTGCAAAGCCCGCCGAGCGTGACGCCGTCGCGCGCGATGCGCCTGAGCAGGGCCATCACGCGCTCGTCGACATAGCTTGTAACGTTCGTGCCGCCGCACACGAACACCATGTCCAGGCGACCGCTGTCCTCGTACGTGGTGGTCTGGAGAGGTGCGAGGCCGCTGCTCGAGGCAACCGGCTTCCCGTCAGGCGTAATGACCGACCAGGAGTAGAAAGGCCGCCCGATAAGGTAGTTGGCCATTCTCATGACTTCGATCGCGCTCGAGAACGCGATCATGGTGAAGTCGTTGAGTGTGAGGAAGCCGACCCGGCAGCTCGTCTCCAACTCTGCGGACACTTTGGGCACCAGGGCGACCACTGTGTTGAAATTCTGCGACCGGAAATTTCGTCGATTCCCGACGTCAACCCTCGGGAATGACACAAATCTATTCGCTCCTTTGGAGCAATTCCAATGAAAAATTTTTTAGGCCCCTCACCAAATGCTTCCTCACGGAATCCATCCGCATTGCGGCGCAGCGATCGTGGCCAGTGCAAAAACAAGGCAAGACTGCCCAATCAGTTTGCACGCGGCGGCCAGGAGGCGGCCGCTACATTGGGCGCAAGGCAGCCTTCATAATTAACAAGACCGAACCGAGCATTCTCAGCAGGCGAGCAGCGTTCCTGGGCGCAATCCAGCTCGCCTGCTGCAATGCACAATCATCTGCTTGCGCACGCGTTCGGCATATTTGATCTAAAGTCCGGGAGTACCGCAGCGCCGATCTGCGGCACCGAGATAACTGCGCGTACGCTATCCTTCGCGCAGATACACAGTCATGACGTCATTGCCCACGACCACGCGACGACCACATCCAGGTTGTGTTCTTCCACCTGTCGCAGGCGTGGTCCTTTGCGTCGCATCTGAGCCAGACCGGTCGACGCGAAAAGTCTTTAGATGGTTCGCGAAGGACAGGCCGGTGGCGCGGCTGAAATTTTGCATGTCCCCGCGCACGGGAGCGCTGCTTTCTGGTCTCGCCAAGACTTCTCCGCGGGTGGATCACGCACGTGAAGATTCTCAAGAACTATATTGATGGCCGATACGTCGACGCGTCCGCTGGAGAGACGCTCGACAACGTCAATCCCGCGACGGGAGAGCTTATTTCGCGCGTCGAGGTTGCGCTCGATGCCGAGGTTGATCTTGCGATCCGCGCCGCGCAGGAGGGCTTCCGGCGTTGGTCTGGCATGTCCGGGGTCGAGCGCGGGCGAGTTCTCAACAAGGCCGCCAGCATCCTGCGCGCACGCAACCGGGAGCTGGCCGAGATCGAGGTGAGGGACAACGGCAAGCCGATCCAGGAAGCCGAGGCCGTCGACGTCGCGAGCGGCGCGGATTGCGTCGAGTACTTCGCCGGCGTCGCCTCGACGCTGCGCGGCGAGCAGATCGCGCTCAACAATGCCTTCGTCTACACGCGCCGCGAGCCGCTCGGTGTGTGCGTCGGCATCGGCGCATGGAACTATCCGATCCAGATCGCCTGCTGGAAGTCGGCACCTGCACTCGCCTGCGGCAACGCCATGATCTTCAAGACCTCGGAAATGACGCCCACGACGGCCGCCAAGCTTGCCGAGATCTATACCGAGGCAGGCCTGCCGGCGGGCGTATTCAACGTCCTTCACGGGGCCGGGCGAACCGGCGCGCTGCTGTCGAGCGATGACCGCATTGCGAAGGTCTCGCTGACAGGCTCGATCGGTACGGGCAAGAAAGTCCTGGCCGCTGCCGCGGCCTCCGTCAAGCGCGTTACGATGGAGCTCGGCGGCAAGTCGGCGCTGATCGTATTTCCGGATGCCGATCTCCATCAGGCCGTCTCAGCCGCGATGCTCGGCAACTTCTATACGCAAGGCGAGATCTGCACCAATTGCACGCGCGTCTACGTGCACAACGACATCCATGACAGGTTTATCGATCTCCTCGTCGAGCGCACGAAGAAGCTCCGTGTCGGCGACCCGCTGGAGCCTGCAACCCAGATCGGTGCTCTGATATCGCGCCCGCACATGGATCGCGTGCTGGGCTACATCGACGCCGGCAAGAAGGAGGGCGCGCGGCTCGTCTATGGCGGCAAGCGCGTCGAAGCGGCCCCGCTCGATCGCGGCAACTTCGTCATGCCGACTATCTTTACCGAATGCACGGACGGCATGAAGATCGTGCGCGAGGAGATCTTCGGACCTGTGATGTCGGTTCTTCGCTTTGACGGCGAGGAGGAGGCTGTCGTCAGGGCGAACGCGACGACTTTCGGACTGGCCGCCGGCGTCTTTACGCGCGATCTGGCACGCGCCCACCGCGTGGCCGCGCGCCTCGAGGCCGGTGTGTGCTGGATCAACAACTACAACGTGACGCCCGATCGAGATGCCGTTCGGCGGCATGAAGGAATCGGGCATCGGCCACGAGAATGGCCAGGCCGCGATCGAGCACTACACGCAGCTGAAGAGCGTGTTCGTCGAGCTCGGCGAAGTCCAGTGTCCCTACGAGTGAAGCCCGTATCGATTGTTCAGGTCGCGCATCCATGAGCGCCCGCGAAGAGTTCGACTACATCATCATCGGCGCCGGCTCCGCGGGCTGCGTGCTCGCCAACCGGCTGACCGAGGACCCGCAGGTGCGCGTGCTGGTGCTCGAAGCCGGACCGCAGGACTACAGCATCTTCATCCACATGCCGTCCGCGTTCGCCTATCCACTGGCGGGGACGAAATACAACTGGCACTACGAGTCCGAGCCCGAGCCCTTCATGAATGGCCGCGTCATGCATTGCCCGCGCGGCCGCGTGATCGGCGGTTCCTCCTCCATCAACGGCATGGTCTACATCCGGGGCCACGCCTTCGACTACGACGCCTGGGCCAAGCGTCCCGGCCTCGAGGATCTGGACCTATTTTCATTGCCTGCCGTACTTCAAGAAATCCGAGACGCGCCTGAAGGGCGGCGACGCCTATCGCGGCAGCTCAGGCCCGCTCTTCGTCACCACTGGCGCCTGCCGCAATCCGCTCTACCGTGCCTTCATCGAGGCCGGCCGCGAGGCGGGCTACCCCGTCACCGAGGACATGAATGGTTGCCAGCAGGAAGGCCTCGGTCCGATGGACATGACGACGTACAAGGGCCTGCGCTGGAGCGCCGCGCGCGCTTACTTGCGTCCTGCGCAAAAGCGTCGGCCCGAGCTCAACGTGCGCGCCCGCTGCACTGGTCACTCGAATTGCTGTTCGAGGGACGCCGTGCAGTCGGCGGTTGAGTACGCACGCGGCGGCCGCCTCGCCATGGCCTATGCCCGCCGCGAGATCATCCTTAGTGCCGGCGCCATCAACTCGCCGCAGACGCTCCTGCTCTCCGGCATCGGCAACGCTGATGAACTGAAGAAGCTCGGCATCCCGGTCGTGCAGCATCTTCCCGGGCGTCGGCGAGAACCTGCAGGACCACATCGAAGCCTACGTGCAGTACGAGTGCAAGCAGCCGATCACCCTCTACGGCGCCACCAATCCGTTGGCCAAGCTCAAGATCGGCATCGAGTGGATCCTCACCGGCAAGGGCCTCGGCGCCACCAACCATTTTGAATCGGGCGGCTTCATCCGCAGCGAACCCGGCGTGCTCCACCCGGATCTGCAGTATCATTTCCTGCCAATGGCCGTGAGCTATGACGGCACAGTCTGCCGCCAAGGGTCATGGCTTCCAGGCCCACATCGGCCCGATGCGGCCGACGAGCCGCGGCTACGTGAAGCTCAAGTCCGCCGATCCGCGCGAGCACCCGCGCGTGCTTTTCAACTACATGCAGACCGAGCAGGATCGCAAAGAGATGCGCGCCGGCATCCGCCTCACGCGCGAGATCATCGAGCCAGAAGGCCTTCGATCCGTTTCGCGGCGCAGAGCTCGCGCCCGGTCCCGAGGCGCAAAGCGACGCCGAGATCGATGCCTTCGTCCGCGATAAGGCGGAGAGCGCCTACCATCCGTCATGCACCTGCCGCATGGGAACGGACGACATGGCAGTCGTCGACGGCAAGGCGCGCGTGCACGGCGTGGAAGGTTTGCGCGTCGTCGATGCCTCGATCATGCCCGACGTGGTGAGCGGCAATCTCAACGTGCCGACCATCATGATGGCCGAGAAGCTCGCCGACGCCATTCGCGGCCGCGTGCCGCTTCCGCCCGAGTCGGTGCCCGTTTGGGTTCACCCCAACTATCAGACGCAACAGAGATAGCCGCCGCACTATATACATTAAAGAAAGGCCGGGCTCTTGTGCGAGTGAACCCGGCTGAGCGTCGCATCATCTTCAAGGAAGCCGGTAAGGCTTCAGAACCGGCGAGAAGCTCCATGCAGACCGAGCGCGACAGAGACCACGAAGCCCGGGAATGGAACGAAGCCATCTCCTCGGTAATCGCCTTCGAAGGCAGCGTGCGCGCCGACGAGCTCCTGGGCGGAGCCGTCGATACCGCGCGGCGCCAAGGCGCCCGTCTGCCGTTTGCGGCCAATACCGCCTACATCAACACCATCCCGCCGCACAAGGAGCCGCCGCATCCCGGCAGACCGCGAGATCGAGCACCGCATCCGCTCGGCGATCCGCTGGAACGCGCTCGCCATCGTGCTGAAGGCGAACAAGGACGTCGACCGAGCTCGGCGGCCATATCGCCAGCTTCCAGTCCGCGGCGACGCTCTACGACACCGGCTTCATGCACTTCTGGCACGCGCCGAGCGCAGGACCACGGCGGCGACCTCATCTTCGTGCAGGGCCATTCCTCGCCCGGCATCTATGCCCGCGCCTTCCTCGAGGGCCGGCTCACCGAGGAGCAGCTCCTGAACTTCCGCCAGGAGACGGACGGCAAGGGCCTCTCGTCCTATCCGCATCCCTGGCTGATGCCGGACTTCTGGCAGTTCCCGACCGTCTCGATGGGGCTCGGGCCGCTCATGGCGATCTATCAGGCGCGCTTCCTGAAGTATCTGCACGACCGCGGCCTCGCCGACACGTCGAACCGCCAGGTCTGGGTCTTCTGCGGCGACGGCGAGATGGACGAGCCGGAGAGCCTCGGCGCCATCTCGCTCGCCGGCCGCGAGAAGCTCGACAACCTGATCTTCGTCATCAACTGCAACCTGCAGCGCCTCGACGGGCCGGTGCGCGGCAACGGCAAGATCATCCAGGAGCTCGAGGGCAACTTCCGCGGCGCCGGCTGGAACGTCATCAAGGTCGATCTGGGGCTCGGGCTGGGACGAGCTGCTCGCGCGCGACACGACGGGCCGGCTGCGCCAGCTCATGGAGGAATGCGTCGACGGCGAGTACCAGGACTTCAAGTCCAAGGACGGCGCCTATATCCGCAAGAACTTCTTCGGCCGCTATCCGGAGACGGCGGCCATGGTCGCCGACTGGTCGGACGAGAAGATCTGGACGCTGACGCGCGGCGGCCACGATCCGCGCAAGGTCTATGCCGCCTACGCGGCCGCGGTCGCGCACAAGGAGCAGCCGACCGTCATCCTCGCCAAGACCGTCAAGGGCTACGGCATGGGCGAGGCCGGCGAAGGCCAGATGATCGCCCACCAGCAGAAGAAGATGGGCGAGGACGCGCTGAAGCGCTTCCGCGACCGCTTCGGCATCCGAGCTGTCGGACGACGATCTCGAGACGTTGCCGTTCATCACGCTTCCCGGACGGCAGCCCGGAGCATGACATATCTTGAAGGAGCGCCGCGCGGCGCTCGGCGGCTCCCTGCCGCAAGCGGCGCACGAAGACCGCCGACGAGCTCGAGGTGCCGCCGCTCTCGGCCTTCGAGGCGCAGCTCAAGGGCTCGGACGGGCGCGAGATCTCGACCACGATGGCCTTCGTGCGCTTCTGACCAAGCTCCTGCGCGACAAGAGCGCTCGGCAAGCACATCGTGCCGATCGTGCCGGACGAAAGCCGCACCTTCGGCATGGAGGGCATGTTCCGCACGTTCGGCATCTTCAGCCAGGTCGGCCAGCTCTACCGGCCGGAGGATGCCGATCAGCTCATGTACTACAAGGAGGACAAGAGCGGGCAGATCCTGCAGGAGGGCATCAACGAGGCGGGCGCCATGGCGTCGTGGATCGCGGCGGCGACGTCCTACTCGTCGTCGAACGTGCCGATGATCCCGTTCTACATCTACTACTCGATGTTCGGCTTCCAGCGCATCGGCGACCTCGCCTGGGCGGCCGGCGACATGCGCGCGCGCGGCTTCCTCATCGGCGGCACCTCGGGCCGCACGACGCTGAACGGCGAGGGCCTGCAGCACGAGGACGGCCACAGCCACATCCTCTCGGCGACGATCCCGAACTGCGTCTCCTACGATCCGACCTTCGCCTACGAGGTCGCCGTCATCATCCAGGACGGCCTGCGCCGCATGCTCGAGGAGCAGGAGGACGTCTTCTACTACCTCACCGTGCTCGAACGAGAACTACGAGCACCCGCCGATGCCCGACGGGCGCCGAGGAGGGCATCATCAAGGGCATGTACCTGCTCAAGGCCGCGGACAAGAAGGCCAAGGGCCACAAGGTGCAGCTCATGGGCTCGGGCGCGATCCTGCGCGAGGTGATCGCCGGCGCCGAGCTGCTCGAGAAGGATTTCGGCATCGCGGCCGACATCTGGAGCGTGACGAGCTTCACCGAGCTGCGCCGCGAGGCGCTGGAGGTCGAGCGCTGGAACATGCTGCATCCCGCTCGAGACGCCGCGCGTGCCCTATGTCACGCGAGTGCTTGCCGCGCGCGGCGACGGCCCGGTCATCGCCTCGACCGACTACATGAAGCTCTTCGCCGACCAGATCCGCCCCTTCGTGCCGGGCACCTACCGCGTGCTCGGCACCGACGGCTTCGGCCGCTCCGACTACCGCGCGCAAGCTGCGCCAGCACTTCGAGGTCGACCGGCACTTCGTGGCCGTCGCCGCGCTGAAGGCGCTGGCCGACGAGAACAAGGTGCCCTCGACCAAGGTCGCCGAGGCCATCAGCGAAATACGGCATCGACCCGGAGCGGCCGAGCCCCGCCACGAGCTGACGCAGTCGCGCATTTCGACGCCTGGAGTCTCAAGACGCGAGATGTCCGTCATCGACGTCAAGGTCCCCGACATCGGCGACTTCAAGGACGTGCCCATCATCGAGGTCCACGTGAAGCCGGGCGACACGGTCAAGCGCGACGATCCGCTGATCACGCTCGAAAGCGACAAGGCGACGATGGAGGTGCCGGCGCCGGAGGCCGGCAAGGTGGCCGAGATCCTGGTCAAGGTCGGCGACAAGGTGAGCGAGGGCTCGGCGATCGTCAGCTGTCGTCCTGCGCAGGCGCAGCCGCCGGCGCCGCGCAGCTGCAGCCGATCGACAAGCCCGAGCGCTCCGCCGGCAGCCGCACGCCCGCACCGGCCGCCTCCGCGCCCGCAGCCGCCGCCGGAGCAGGCCGCGGACCGCCGCCGCGCGTCCCGCTCCCGCCCGGGCTCGGATTTCGGCGGCGTCCACGCGAGCCCCTCCGTGCGCCGGCTCGCGCGCGAGCTCGACATCGATCTCACGCAGGCTCAAGGGCACCGGCGAGAAGGGCCGCATCACCAAGGACGACGTCAAGCGCGCGCTCGGCGCGGCGCGGCGCGCCGCAGCGGCGGCGCGGGCATTCCCGAGATCCCGGCGCAGGACTTCTCCAAGTTCGGCCCGATCGAGACGAAGCCGCTGTCGCGCCTGAAGACGCCTCGTCGGGCCCGCACCTGCACCGCGCCTGGCTCAACATCCCGCACGTCACCCACACCGACGAGGCCGACA
Source organism: uncultured Alphaproteobacteria bacterium (assembly GCA_963821565.1). Classification (GTDB taxonomy): domain Bacteria; phylum Pseudomonadota; class Alphaproteobacteria; order Rhizobiales; family Hyphomicrobiaceae; genus Hyphomicrobium_C. The sequence continues at coordinate 303,765 of CAWGEK010000001.1, read as the reverse complement.
TCACCGACCTCGAGGCCTACCGCAAGACGCTCGACGCGGCGGCCAAGGAGAAGGGCTATCGCGTCACGCTGCTGGCCTTCCTGATGAAGGCGTGCGTCGTCGCCCTGAAGGAGTTCCCCGAGTTCAACGCCTCGCTCGCGCCCGACAAGGACAGCCTGATCCTCAAGAACTACTACAACATCGGCGTCGCCGTCGACACGCCCGACGGTCTCGTCGTGCCGGTCATCCGGGACGTCGACCGCAAGGGCATCCTCGAGCTCTCGCAGGAGCTCGGCGCCGTCTCGGAGAAGATGCGCGACGGCAAGATCGCGCCCGCCGACATTCAGGGCGGCAACGTTCTCGATCTCGAGCCTCGGCGGCATCGGCGGCACGAGCTTCACGCCCATCGTCAACGCGCCCGAGGTGGCGATCCTCGGCGTCGTCGCGCCGAGCATGAAGCCGGTGTGGGACGGCAACGCGTTCCAGCCGCGGCTGATGCTGCCGCTCTGCCTCTCCTACGATCATCGCGTCATCGACGGCGCGCTCGCGCCCGCTTCACCCGCCGTCTGGCCGACGTCCTCGAGGACGTGCGCCAGCTCGTGCTCTGATCGACGGAGGGCAGCGGCCATGGCGACAGTCGAGATTCGCGTCCCCGACATCGGCGACTTCAAGGACGTGCCGGTCATCGAGGTGCACGTCGCGCCGGGCCGGAGGTGAGCGGCCGAGGACCCGCTCGTCACGCTGGAGAGCGACAAGGCGACCATGGAGGTGCCGGCGCCGCAGGCGGGCAAGGTCGTCGAGGTCCTGGTCAAGACGGGCGACAAGGTCAGCGAAGGCACGCCGATCGTGCGCGCTCGAAGCGGCGGCGACGCTGCCTCGAGCGACACGGACGCGCCGCGCGCGTCCGCCGCCGAAACCGCGCCGTCGCCGCACCCGCCAGCTCCGCAGAAGCCGACGTCGCCTGCGACGTTCTCGTCCTCGGCGCGGGTCCCGGCGGCTACTCGGCCGCCTTCCGCGCCGCCGACCTCGGCATGAAGATCGTGCTGGTCGAGCGCTACCCAACGCTCGGCGGCGTCTGCCTCAACGTCGGCTGCATTCCGTCGAAGGCGCTGCTGCATGTCGCCGCCGTCATGGACGAGGCGGCGACGCTCGGCGCCCACGGCATCGCCTTCGGCAAGCCGAAGATCGATCTCGACGCGCTGCGCGGCCACAAGGACAAGGTCGTGGGCAAGCTGACCGGCGGGCTCGCCGGCATGGCCAAGGCGCGCAAGGTCACGCGTCGTGCAGGGCACCGGCCGCTTCCTCGATCCGCATCGCTTCGAGGTCGCTGCTCGCGGCCGGCGGCAAGACCGTCGTCAAATTCGAGAAGGCGATCATCGCCGCGGGCTCGGAGGCGGTGACGCTTCCGTTCCTCCCCGACGATCCGCGCATCGTCGATTCGCACCGGCGCGCTCGAGCTGCCGCAGATCCCGAAGCGCATGCTCGTCATCGGCGGCGGCATCATCGGCCTCGAGATGGCGACCGTCTACTCGACGCTCGGCAGCCGCATCGATGTCGTCGAGATGCTGGACGGGCTGATGCCCGGCGCCGACCGCGATCTCGTCAACGTCTGGCAGAAGTACAACGCCAGCGCTTCGACCGCATCATGCTGAAGACGAAGGCGGCCGCGCGCCGAGGCGAAGAAGGACGGCATCCACGTCCGCTTCGAGGGCGAGGCCGCGCCGAAAGACCCCAGGTCTACGATCTCGTGCTCGTCGCCGTCGGCCGCACGCCCAACGGCAAGCGCATCGGCGCCGAGAAGGCCGGCGTCGACGTCGACGACCGCGGCTTCATCCCCGTCGACAAGCAGATGCGCACCAACGTCGCCCACATCTTCGCCATCGGCGACATCGCGTGCCAGCCGATGCTCGCGCACAAGGCCGTGCACGAGGGCCACGTCGCCGCCGAAGTCGCAGCCGGCAAGAAGAGCTTCTTCGACGCTCGCCAGATCCCGTCCGTCGCCTACACCGATCCCGAGATCGCCTGGGCCGGCAAGACCGAGGACGAGCTCAAGGCCGACGGCGTCAAGTTCGCCAAGGCCGTGTTTCCGTGGGCGGCGTCCGGCCGCGCCACTCGCCAACGGCCGCGACGAGGGCTTCACCAAGCTGCTCTTCGACGAGGAGACACACCGCATCATCGGCGGCGGCATCGTCGGCGCGCACGCCGGCGATCTCATCAGCGAGATCTGCCTCGCCATCGAGATGGGCGCCGACGCGACCGACATCGGCAAGACCATCCACCCGCACCCGACGCTGTCGGAGATTGATCGGCATGGCCGCCGAGGTCTTCGAAGGCACCTGCACCGATCTGCCCCGCAAATAGCCGCACAATTGAGAAGTTCATTCCAAGTGTGGATAGAGCCCCGAAGGACAACTCCCCCGTTTCCTTCGGGGCACTCGCCAACAAGCCGACCGGCCTGCGCGCCAATTGAAGCTGCCGCGCAGGCCGGCGATTTCTGGATGTCATCGCAGTAGATAGCTCGCGACGAAGCCCGACAGCCAGCCGAACGGCGGCCGAAGCGCGCCCGTCAGGTTCCATCGGCTCTGCTCGAAGATGCCCTTCGCGTGGCTCAACGATTTGAAGCCCTCGACACCGTGATAGGCGCCCATGCCGCTCGGGCCGACGCCGCCGAACGGCAGATCGTCCTGCGCGTAATGCAGCAGCGTGTCGTTGATCGTCACGTTGCCGGAGGTGGTGCGCTCGAGCACCTTGCGGCGATCCTCGCCGTTGCCGCCGAAATAGTAGAGCGCCAGCGGCCGTGGTCCGGCATTGATGCGAGCGATCGCCTCGTCGATGTCGCGATAGGGCACGATCGGCAGAACCGGTCCGAAGATCTCCTCGTTGAGGAGCCCATGTCATCGGTCGCGCCGAGAACCACGGTCGGCGCCAGCGTGTGCGGACGTGACCGTGCGGCCTCGGGGTTTGCGCCGACCTCGATGACCCGAGCGCCCTTGGCGCGGGCCTCGTCGAGGAGCGCGCGCAGGCGGCCGTAGTGCCGCTCGTTGATGACGGACGTGTAATCGCCGCTCGCCGGGCCGGCCGGATAGAGCGACCGCACCGCCGTGTCGTAGGCCGCGAGGAACGGCTCGACCTCCTTCTCCGGAATGAGCGCGTAGTCGGGCGCGACGCAGATCTGCCCGCCGTTGGACAGCTTGCCGAAGGCGATGCTCGCCGCGGCCCTCTCGAGAGAGGAGCCCTTCTCGACGACGACGGGCGATTTGCCGCCGAGCTCGAGCGTGACCGGAACAAGGTTCGCGCTCGGCGGCCTTCATCACGGCGCTGTCCGACCGGCGTGCTGCCGGTGAAGACGAGGTGATCGAACGGCAGCGCCGAGAACGCGGAGCCGACTTCGGGCCCGCCCGTCACGACGGCCACCTGCTCCTCCGGGAAGATCTCGGAGAGCATCTTGGCCAGGAGATCGCTCGTTGCGGGCGTGAACTCGGACGGCTTGATCATCGCGCGATTGCCGGCCGCGATGGCCGTCGCGAGCGGCATCAGCGAGAGCCCGACCGGGAAATTCCAGGGCGACATGATGCCCACGACGCCGAGCGGCTGGTAGACGACGCGCGCGCGCCCGGGCATGAACTGCATGTCCACATGCCGCTTCTGCGGGCGCATCCAGCCTTTGAGATTGCGGCGCAGATAGTTGATGCCCTGGACCAGGGCCACGCCTTCGAGGATCGCGGTCTCCTTGGCGGAGCGTCCCTCGAAATCGGCAGTTGAGCGTCTTCTCGAACTCGGGGAGGCGCGCCCGCACCGCATTCTTCAGCTTGAGCAGGTCGGCCTTGCGGGCGGCGAGCGTCGGCGGGCCGTCGCGCAGGAACGCGGCGCGCTGGCGGGCGAGGATGTCGGTCGAGGCGTGTGGGCGACGTGGGAATTGGAAGTGACATGGGCATTCATGGCTTGATCTCCTATGTTGACAGTGGCAACTTGTGGGGCGTATATAGCCACGAGTGTTGACGCTGTCAACATATGTTTTCACTGTCTACATCACGAGGCCGGAAAATGCAGGAAAAAAGCGCGCGCCCCTACCACCATGGCGACCTCAAGCGCGTCGTCATCGAGACGGCGCAGGACATGCTGCGCGAGGACAAGGGCTGGCAATTCACGCTGCGGGAGGTGGCGCGCCGGGCCGGTGTCAGCCATGCCGCGCCCTACAAGCATTTTCCGGACAAGAGCGCGCTGCTGGCCGAGCTCGCGACGCTCGGCTTCAATGAGCTTCGCGAAGAGATCTCCGGCGCGATCGAGCGGCCGCTGCGATCGGCACGAGCGGAATTCATGGCGGCGGCCAAGGCCTACATTCACTTCGGCACAGCCAATCCCTCCCTCTACAGGCTGATGTTCAGTGCCGACGTGGACAAGACGGCCTTTCCGAAGCTGAATGAGGCTGGCGCCAGTGCGTTCGCAGTGCTGCTCGGCGTCCTGGAGCGCGGCCAGAGTAGCGGCGCGTTCAAGAAGCAGCCGGTGCGCGGCCAGGCTGCGGCCGCATGGGCGCTCGTGCACGGCTTCACGATGCTTGCGATCGAAGGCCACCTGCTCGCCGAGCAGGTTGGCGCGAAACCGATCGACGCCGTGCTCACATCCTTGCTCGAAGGCCTGGAAAGCTGACGGGCGGGATCCGCCCGGGAACCACTATCGGCCGCGAGCGAACGTCTACGGCGTGAACCCAATCCGGCTCAATGCCCCACGTTGCCGTTGTTGCCCTGAATGCGGTGCAGGGCCGCAACCAAGGCGTCGATCTCGGCGCAGGTGTTGTAGAACGCAAACGACGGCCGCACGGTCGCCTCGTAGCCGAGGCGGCGCAGGATCGGCTGGGCGCAGTGGTGACCCGAGCGCACCGCGATGCCCTCACGGTTGAGAGCCGAGCCCACTTGTTCGCTTGGAATTCCGTCGAGAACAAGCGAGATCACGCCTGCCTTCTCGGCTGCGTTGCCGACGATCCTTAGGCCCGGCACCTTCCGCAGGAGCCGCGTGGCATAGACGATGAGCCCGTGCTCGTAGCGATTGATGGTGTCGATGCCGATGCGCTCGACGTAGTCGATCGCGGCCCCGAGTCCGACGGCATCGGCGATATTGCCCGTGCCGGCCTCGAAGCGGCCGGGCGCGCTGTGGTAGATCGTCCGCTCGAACGTGACATCCTGGATCATGTTGCCGCCGCCCTGCCAGGGCGGCGACGCGTTGAGGATATCGAGCTTGCCGTAGAGCACGCCGATGCCCGTCGGCGCGAACACCTTGTGGCCGGAGAACACGTACCAGTCGGCATCGAGCGCCTGCACGTCGGCGCGCATGTGCGAGACGGCTTGCGCGCCGTCGACCAGCGCCTTGGCGCCGACGCGGTGCGCCATCTCGACCATCGCCTTCGCCGGCGTGACGGTGCCGATCGCATTCGCGACCTGAGTGAACGAGACGAGCTTCACGCGGGACGTGAGGAGCTTCGCATACTCATCCAGCAGTACCTCGCCGTTGTCGTCGACGGGCGCGACCCGAAGGACGGCTCCCGTCTCGGCCGCGAGCTGCTGCCAGGGCACGATATTGGCGTGATGCTCGAGATGCGTGATGACGATCTCGTCGCCCTTGCCGATGTACTGCTTGCCCCAGGACTTCGCGACGAGGTTGATGGCCTCGGTGGCGCCGCGCACGAACACGATCTCATCCGCCGAGCCGGCGTTGAGAAAGCGGCGCACCTTCTCGCGCGCAGCCTCGTAGGCGTCCGTCGAGCGCGCCGCAAGCTCGTGCGCGGCGCGATGGATGTTCGAGTTCTCGTGCTCGTAGAAATAGGCGATGCGGTCGATGACAGACTGCGGCTTCTGTGTCGTCGCCGCGTTGTCGAGCCAGATCAGCGGTCGGCCGTTCACAGTCTCCTTGAGGATCGGGAAGTCGCGCCGCACCTGATTGACGTCGAAGCCTGGATGCGCCGACTGGAATTCCGGTGGCGGCTTGCTCTTGCCCGCCGCGGTGGGCGGCACCTGGACGCCGTGCGGAGCGGTGCGAGCCTCGTCGAGGAAATAGAACGACGAAGGCGAACCGGAATAGGACGACGGTCGCCCCGCGCTCGATGGATTGGCAATCGCCGGCGAGAGGAGCGCCTGCAGATAGGCCTCGTCGGGAATGCCCGGTCCAAGCGGCGCGACCCCCGGCAATGCCGGAGCGCCGAGCGGCGCGTCGGACTTTGGCGTGCTCTGAGTAGGCTCACCACCTGTCGGCACTGAGGTCGTCGCAATGCCGGGACTGACACCGATCCCACCCAAGCTCGGGCCTGTGTACGCTGGCCCGCCCAAGGCCGACGCGGCGAGCTGGTCGAGCGGGTCAAGCGTCGGCGCAGCGGCGGGCGATGCCGACTGGCCGGCCGAGGGCTCGAGCTTCGGCGTCACGGTCGTTGCAGCGCCAGGGCTCACACCCGCGCCGCCGGCACTCGGACCGGCAGGCGACAGTGACGGCGAAACCGGCAAAACAAGCCGTGCCAAAGTGCTCTCCTCCGAGGGAGCTGAAGGTATTGCCGCGTGCGTCGCCTGGGGCTCGAACGCCGGCTTTGGTGCGCCGGTCGTCACGGCACCCGGACTTGCGCCGAAGCCGCCAAGGCCAGGTCCGCCGAGGCTCGCCTGTGGTCCCATGCCGCCTGCCGGCGAACGGAAGATCTCGTTCACCAGCCGCGTCAGCAGCTCTTCGTGGGATCCCGACGGGCCCGTGTAGGCGATCTTCGCGTAATCAGCTGTAGACATGATACTTGCCCACGTCGACGCCCTCGAGAACGCCCAACGCGTCGTCCGTCAGCACGGCGAGCGAGCAGTAGAGCGACACGAGATAGGAGGCGATCGCCTTGTGGTTGATGCCCATGAAGCGAACCGAGAGACCCATGCTCTGCTCGCCCGGCAAGCCCGGCTGATAGAGACCGACCACGCCCTGCTTGGCTTCACCGGTCCTGACGAGCAGGATGCTCGTCTTGCCGCCCTTCACATCGAATTTGTCGGACGGAATGAGCGGCAGGCCGCGCCAGGTGAGGAAGGGCGTACCGAATAGCGTGACGGTCGGCGGCGGAACACCGCGGCGCGTGCACTCGCGGCCGAACGCGGCGATGGCCAACGGATGGGCGAGGAAGAATGCAGGCTCCTTCCACACGCGCGCAATGAGCTCGTCGAGATCGTCGGGTGTCGGCGCGCCGGTGCGCGTCTTGATCTTCTGCGACGCAGCCGCGCTGGCAAGGAGGCCGTACTCCTTGTTGTTGATGAGCTCGCTCTCCTGGCGCTCCTTCACGGTCTCGATCGTGAGGCGCAGCTGCTCTTTGATCTGGTTGTGGGGCACGCTGTAGAGGTCCGATACGCGAGTGTGGATGTCGAGAACGGTATTCACGGCGCTCAGGAAATACTCGCGCGGATTGTCGATGTAGTCGACGAACGTGTTCGGCAGCGAGCTCTCGTCACGCGGCAGGCACCCGACCTCGATGCTGTCGGCGTCCTTGACCTTGTTGACGCGGTAGATACCGGCCTCGACAGGCACCCAGTTGAGGAAATGCACCAGCCATCGCGGCGTGATGCTCGACATTTGCGCCACGGTCTTGGTGGCGTTGGCGAGTTGCCGTGCCGCCGTGTCGCCCAGAGCTGTCTGGACGTCATCGTCTGCCATAGTATGCCTCGTCTCTGCTGGATTGGAGAATGGAATTGCGTGAATTTGCTTAGATTAAAAATTCATATCGAACAACCCAGAGGATATTGGAACTTTCTCCCAAATAATCGGCAACGAGCGGCCGTCAAATTCCAGCGCCAGAATCGAAAACTTCGCTCCGTGCCTGCGCCTGCACGATGTTGCTGCCGGGCGGCACGCTGCGCGTGAGCCAGACGTTGCCGCCGATGGTCGAGCCGCGGCCGATCGTGACGCGTCCGAGGATCGTCGCGCCGGCGTAGATGACGACATCATCCTCGACGATCGGATGGCGTGGCTCGCCCTTGACGAGCGCGCCGCTCTCGTCGACGGAGAACCGCTTGGCGCCGAGGGTCACCGCCTGATAGAGGCGCACCCGCTCGCCGATCACCGCCGTCTCGCCGATGACGACGCCGGTGCCGTGGTCGATGAAGAAGCTGCCGCCGATCTCGGCGCCGGGATGGATGTCGATGCCCGTCGAGGAATGCGCGAGCTCGGCGATGATGCGGGCCAGGATGGGCGCACCGAGCTGGTAGAGCGCATGCGCGAGGCGGTGATAGATGACGGCCTTCACCCCGGGGAAGCTGAGCAGCACCTCTTCCGTGCCCTTGGCGGACGGGTCGCCATCGAAGGCCGCACGGATGTCGCTGATCAGGACATCGCGTATGACCGGAAGCTGGCCCGCAAAATCTCTGACAATTGCGAGCGCGGTCTCTTCGGCGTTCGGATTGCCGTCGTGCCTTTCGCCCGCGAAAGCTAGCTCGCGTTGGAGCTGCTCGGCGAGCGTACGCAGCGCCGCGTTGAGGGTGTATCCGACGAAGTAGTCCAGACCCTCGTCGCTTCCGTCCTGGCCGCCGGCATGACGGGGAAAGAGCGCTGCATGCAACCCTTTGATGGCAGAGGCGACGATTTCTGGCGAAGGCAACTCGTTGACATAGATACGCCGCGGGTCGGCAGCTCGCGACCTGTTACGCGATGCTCTGAGCTCGTCAACAACGCGGTCCAACAGCCGCGCTGACAGGGCTTCTGCGTGGCGAGGCACGATTTCGAGGGCCGTCACGGTGCGCGAGCTCCCTGGTTGTTCAAGACCGGCGAAGACGAAAGCCCGCGACATTCATCGCGGGCTGTAACTTACTTCTTGACGGTGATCTGGTCGTAGATGCCGCCGTCGGCAAAATGCTTCTTCTGAGCGTCAGCCCAGGAGCCGAGCTTGTCTTCGACCCTGAACGTCTTGATGTCCGGCAGCTTCGCCTCAGCGAGGGCTCCTTCGTTGCGCGGACGGAATCCGTGCTTGGCGATGATCTTCTGCCCTTCGGGCGAGTACAGGAAATCGAGGTAGGACTTAGCAACCTCAGCCGTGCCGCGCTTTGCTGCCACGGTCTCGACGATGGCGACGGGCGGCGCCGCCTCGATGCTGAGCGACGGATAGACGACATCGAACTTGTCGCCGAACTCGGACTTCAGCAGATCGACCTCGTTCTCGAACGTGACGAGAACGTCGCCCACTTCGCGCTGCGTGAACGTGGTAGTTGCGCCGCGGCCGCCGCCATCGAATACGGGCACATTGGCGAACAGCTTGGTGACGAACTCCTTCGCCTTGTCGTCGCTCTTCTCGGTCTCGAGCGCATAGCCCCAGGCGGCGAGATACGTATAGCGTCCGTTGCCGGAGGTCTTGGGATTGGGAATGACGACCGAAGTGCCCTCCTTTGCGAGATCGTTCCAGTCCTTGATTCCCTTCGGATTGCCCTTGCGGACGATAAAGACGGTAGTCGTCGTGTAAGGCGCGGCTCCGTTGCGGGAACTTGGCCTTCCAGTCCTTGGCGACCACGCCCTTGTCCGCAAGGAAATCGAGGTCGGTGGACTGGTTGAACGTTACGACATCGGCTTCGAGGCCGTTCGCGACCGCGAGGGCCTGTTTGGTAGAGCCACCATGCGACTGGTTGACCGCGACATCGGCTCCCTTTTCCTTCTTCCAATGCGCGGCAAACGCAGGGTTGATCTCTTTGTAGAGCTCGCGCGAGACGTCATAGGAGGCGTTGAGGATCGTCGTCTCGGCATGTGCCGCGATGGAGGAGATGAGTGCGAGAGAGAGTACGAGACCGGTCCGTGCGAGGACGCGCCCGAAAGTCATGGTTGTGACCCTTTCGTTTCTTGCCGGAGCCCGATGATAAGGAACGCCGACATACATTGAAGAAAGAAGAACTTATGAGCTTTTCATTTCCACCGATAACTCGGTGCCGAGGGTGGAAAGTGAGACCGGCTCGCTCCGCGTGAAAGCGAGCCGGCCTCGAGTTAGACCTCGAGCCCGCGAGGGCCAAGGTCCAGGGAGTTGAGTTGTTCCGCGATATGATGGTTCGCAAGTCTTTGCTGAGCCCCGGTCATCGAGTGATGAGCTGGCTCAACCGCTTCCTCAGGGCCCACGCGAGCGAGCTGAACTCGAGCCCTAACACCGTATGGTTTGCTCATGGATGTGCTCCGTGGCCCGCTCTGCGCTTGCGGCTGAAGTGCGCGCTCGCGGCACGCTCGGCGTCCTTGGGGCCGGAGAAGATGTGGCCATCGAGCGGGAAATACTTCGGCAGCGCGGCGTGGAAGCGATAGCCCTTCTCGCTTTGCTGGCGAACGACGATGCCTGCGGTCTCGTCGGCGATTTCAATGATGTAGGCGTCTGACATGATGTGTCCTCGCCCGCCGGCTACGGCGGATCATCTCGGATTGATTGGAAAGGGGAAGTCGTGTGCTGTGCGGCGCTTAGTACGCCCTCTATGTCTTCAACAACAACACAAGAACGCCGCGGGAGCGGCGGCACACGACAGATCAAGCCCGAGGCGGAAGAACGTAGCAGAGATTGTCATAGGGGATCTCCTTAGCGTTTGGTCACGCGGCGCAAGTCGCTCTCGAAATCACCGCGGCCGGCGCAGGATCGCATCGGCACGCCCATGAAGCCCAGAAAGCAAAGAATGAGCAAATAAGAAGAATTGGAAAGCATTGCAGCGGGTGAGCGGATCTCAGTCCGGCGGTGCATGTCCCGCGAACGAACTCTTTCGCCTTTTTGACGGGACGGCGGGCTTTGTATGAGGTTCGCACGCGCATTGCAGAGCACGGAATAAGCAAAGAAGAATTTGTTTATTCTATTCCCTTCGAAGCCTCCCTACCGTTCGACGCCGCTCTTGAGGACCGGTCAGGGGAAGCGCCATGAACTTCCAGCAGCTCCGCATCATTCGCGAGACGGTTCGCCACAACTTCAACCTGACCGAGGCCGCCCAGGCACTGCTCACCTCGCAATCCGGCGTCAGCAAGCACATTCGCGATCTCGAGGAGGAATTGGGCGTCGAGGTCTTTATCCGCCGCGGGAAACGACTTCTCGGACTGACCGACCCCGGCAGGGAGGTCGTCGCCATCACCGAGCGCATCCTGCTCGACGCTGAGAACATGACCCGTGTCGCATCGCAGTTCTCGAGAAGCGATGAAGGCACCCTCACCATTGCAACGACACACACCCAGGCCCGCTACGCACTTCCCGCGGTTATAGCGAAGTTCAAGGAAATCTTTCCCAACGTCCGCCTCGTAATGAACCAGGCGAGCCCGAAGGCCATCGCCTCGATGCTGATCGAAGGGCAAACCGACATAGGCATCGCCACCGATACGCTGGACGATCAGGCGGGCATTCTCGCCTTTCCGTACTACTCCTGGGAGCATGCCGTGGTCGTGCCCGATGGCCATCCGTTGCAGAGTCGCAAGAAGCTGACGCTGGACGCCATCGCCGAATGGCCACTCATAACGTACGACGAGGGCCTGACCGGGCGCGCACGTATCGATGAGGCGTTCGATCGAGCTGGCATCATTCCCGACATGGCCATGTCGGCGCTCGATGCCGACGTCATTAAGGCTTATGTCGAGCTAGGTCTTGGCGTCGGCATCATCGCCTCGATGGCCTTCGCTTCCGAGCGCGATCCCGGATTGGCGCTCGTCAGTTGCGGGCATTTATTCGAGCGAAGCACCTCGAGCATTGCCGTGCGCCGTGGTCGTTTCCTTCGTGACTACGTCTATCGGTTCATTGAGCTTTGCTCGCCAACACTCACCGAGCAGACGATCAAGGCGGCCGCGGTTCGGTATGGTGGAGGGCTCGGCGAGTAGCTAATCGGCTCCGCGTCTTTCGGCCGGGCATTACGAGCGGGATGGATTGCTCATCACATATTCGTCTTTGACACTTCGCGTTCGACGCATAGCCTCTATGCGCGGCAACCAGAGCCATTGCCATCAGTGGGCTCGCACAGTTCGAGTGGAGTAGATGATAGAAGCCGTTCTCTTCGTTGCCGTCGCGATCGCCTCTCTTGCCGCTGTTTATGTTGTCGGAGACGCCTTCGACGAACGCGACTAACGCGCGTGCCGGAATATCGATCTCAGAACTCCTTCGTTTGGCCGCAGCGCGCTCCGGCCTAAGGTCGCGAAAGCTTCATCTTGCTCGAGCCTGCATCATGCCAATCGCCACCCTCGCCTCGTGGTCCGGACTCGTTCTGAGCTTCGTCCTGATCACCTACATCTGCGTCGTCTTGTGAGCGCAGTCGCTGTGCATTGAGCCGGCGCCATACCGAAGCGCACTCCGCGCCGGCGTTCCACGACGACCAAATCGTCGCCTGGAATAAGCTAATGGGAATTTCTTTCTTAGGAACGATGCGGTCGCAGTTTACCATCGAAGACGGTGGGACTTTGATCGATCGACAAGTGTTCGGGGGATTTGCAAGGAAGACGGCGAACGGCACAACGTTGAAGCGAGGTGCTTATGGCTACCACCCTCATCGTTCCAGGCGTCGACGGCAGCGGACCAGACCACTGGCAGACTTGGCTGCAGCAGGCAATCCCCGATACCAAGCGGGTCGTCCAGACCGATTGGAGCAGACCAAGCTTATCACAATGGTCGGCAAGCGTTCGCTGGGCGATCGACCGCCAACCCGAGCCGGTGTGGATCGTTGCGCACGGCTTCGGCTGCCTAGCTGCCGTGCAGGCTGCGAACGACTACTCCGACTGCGTCGCCGGCGCCATGCTGGTCGCACCCTTGGATCCCTATCACCACCTTCACCCGTCCTCGCTCCCACCGCAGCCCTTGGATTTTCCGAGCGTCGTGGTGGCGAGCAGCAACGACCCGCACACGCGCATCGACAAGGCGGAGTTCTGGGCCGACTTCTGGAACAGCCGCTTCGTCAACATCGGCCCGGCGGGGCACATCGACGCCGAATCCGGGTTCGGACCCTGGTTGGAAGGCCTGGACATCCTCGAGCAGTTGCGGCGCTCGACCAGAGCCGAGGCTTTCTCGCGGACCAGCGACGTGATCCGCCATTTCGGCCGCGCGCTTTGAGCTAATGCAATTGCAGCGCATCAATGCATGCCGCAACATTTGCGCGCGCCCGGCGACGCGCCTGGAGTTCGCGCGAGCGTCCAGCCATCCTGTAGCATCAGAGTTCTGCTTAGCGCCTGGGACCGGACGTCACTCGAACACCTTCGGATGTCCGACAAGGGCCAGGAGCAGAAATGACACCTAGCGGGAGATAGAGCCAAAGGCACTCAGGCCACACGCAACGTTGGACATCGTGTGAGGCGCGTCAGCTTTGCCGCCGATGTCAGTCGCTCGATGCCGGGACATGTCGATGTTGGGCCAACGTTGGGCCGCGCGCAACTCATCTCGCCAGCCCTCTGATGGTTGTCAGCAACTGGTCGAATTGCTGGTTATCCGGCTCAAGCTCTCGCAGCAGTTCAGCGCGCTGAAGTGCGGATGCGTATTGCCCCGCCTGAAACTCGTAAGAGGCGAGCGCGTAGAGAATGTCGCGATCGTAAGGGTGGCGAGGACAGTGCAGCCTGCAAGGCTTCGGAGCCCCTCAGCTCGCTTCCCGGTATCGTAGAGTGCCACCCCTGCAACGTAGGCGAAGCGCGCTTGCTTCGGGCGCCAGCTTCGCGGCCTTCGTCAGCTCTATCGAGCGCCTCTTGCGTATGCTTCTGGCGTACAAGTGAAAGTCCTAGCGCGTGCAGAAGCGCGGCGGATTGTGCCTGATTTCGTTCGAGGGCCTCGCTTGAGCGTCTCCTCGGCAGCACTCTCCTGCCCGCGCATGCGGCGTAGCTCCGCGAGCGTAATGGGAGCCGCGACGAAGGTTGGATCGAGTCTCGATGGCCTTTCAGCAGCGCGGCTTCGGCTTCGTCGAATTGCCCTCGCGACATGAAGAGATTACCGAGATTGACCTGGGATTCCGGTCTTTCCGCATTGAACCGCTGGGCCGCGATATACTCATCGAGTGCCCTCTCGAAGGGCTTGCGGTCCTCCGACTTGAGCTGCTGTTCGGTCTGACCAGCGAGCGCGTGCGCAGCCTCCATCCGCACGGCACGGACCTCATCGGAGAGCAAGGGCGGAAGCAGTGCCAGCCGCACACGTAGGTCGGTGCTGGCAAGGGTCGAGACGGCCGCCATGCGCACGGTCGGATCTTTGTCTTTCAGTGCTTTCGCGGCGATGGCAAACGACTTGATCGAGGGCAAACGCCCCAGGCGCGCCACGGCGCTAGCCCGGGCGATCGTCGATTGTGACGCGTCTTCAGCGATCTGCATCAGCGCCGGCTGTGCGCCTGGCGCACCGCGATCCCCGAGGTCGAACGCCCTTGCGAAGTCCTGGTATCCGGGTTTTGGCGTAGGATACCAAGTCTTGATGGCCTCGCTCGCCCAGCCGGGTGTCTTATCGCTGTGGCACTGATTGCAGGCGTTGGGAGTGCCAAGCAGATACGTCTGATCGGGCCGCGGAATGCGCATCGAGTGATCGTGGCGGGGATCGACGACCATGTAAGTCGTTGTCGGCATATGGCAGCCGGCGCACTCGGCTCCCTTGGAGTCCGCCGCGTGGTGGTGATGCGCGGGTGAGTCAAAGGCTTCTGGCGCGTGGCATTGCGCGCAGACGGCATTGCCTGGGGCGCGGAGCTTTTCGGTGTGCGGGTTGTGGCAATCCGAGCATGTCACGCCGGCCGCGTGCATACGGCTCTGCAAGAAAGAGGCGTAAGTGTAGACCTCGTCCCGCTGCTGGCCGTCGACATGATAGAGCCCAGGATCGAGCAGCGACGGGCGGAAGGCATCGAGAAGCTTTCGCGTCCCTGCGGGATCATCCGAGAACTGCTGCCTGCGTGCATGACAGGGCGCGCACGCCTCGATTTCCTTGTTGGATGTGCGCGGCACGGAACGAGCAGCCGTCACACGGCTCGCGTTGGACCACACCACGCCTCTTCGCTCGTCCAGGCTCGTGGCAAAACCCTTTCTCTGGTGTGTCGAAGCGCTGCCAATCGCCTGACTTCGATGCCCAGGCCATATGATGCGACGCGGGTCCATGGCAGGCTTCGCAGCCGACGCTGATCTCGGACCATGTCGTCTGGAAAATTCCAGTGGCTGCATCGTAGTTCTTCTTGAGATTGGTCGAATGACAAAAGGCGCACTGGTAATTCCAGTTCTGATCGATGCCGGTCCAATGCAGCGGATCGCCGGATGCCAGCTTGCGATCGGGAAAGAGAGAGAACCAGCGCTGGCCGCCCTCGTCCTTCGGGCGCGCGTCCCATGCAATGCCGAGTGCCTGAAGCCGCCCCTTCGGCAACTCGATCAAATACTGTTGCAGCGGCGAGATACCGAACGTGTAGCGGATCTCGAAGTCCGCCAACTTTCCGTCCGGGCCGTCGGTCGTGACCCAGAATTTGTCATCCTTCTTGTAAAACGTGGAGGTCACGCCCCCGTGGCTGAAGGTGCCGCCGTCGAATTTGCCGAGCACCGTTTTGTCATTGGCTTCCTGCATCGCGGCAGCGTGCTGCGAGCCTTGCCACTCGGCGTGCTCTTGCTGGTGGCACGCAGCACAAGCCGCGGAGCCGACGAACTGCGCTGTTTCGCCTGAAGCTGAGGTCGAACCGCCGGAGGTGGGCTGTGCGGCAAAGCCGTTCAGCGCAACAAATGCGCCGATGGCAGAGAACGTCAGCCCATAGATGGCGAATAAAAGCGTTGTCGAAAGGGCTGAGCGAGCCATCTACGTCAGCCACTCAAAAGATCTGGGTCGGCCGCACTTACTGTCGGTTGAAGTCACATGAGTGTAACCGCGAACGAATTTGGGCCACCGCTGACCTGCAGCGCCGCGACGGCCTGATCGAGATGATCGCTGTCGTATCCGGCAAGCTTGTTGAGGCTCGCCTTATTATGGATGATCACCCTGCGTGACTTCATGGTTAGCAGCTCCTGCTCGCGCAGGCGCCGAAGAACACGATTGACGTGGATTGGGCTCAGGCCAAGGGCGTCTGCCAAGTCATATTGAGTGAGCGGGCACTCGTACTCGTTCTTTGATGCCAAGCCGACCAGTTGCAGGCGCTCACCCAACTCGAGAAGGAAGTGAGCCACCCGTTCGACCGCGCTCCTGCGGCCGACGTCTACGAGATGGTCGATGATCTTGGCTCCGTCTCGCGAGGCAGCCCAAAGGATTGCAGCGGCGAGCCGGGGAAATTTGTCGAAGAAGCCCGCCATGTCTTTGGCATCAACGAAACTCACTACGGCGTCGGTCAAGGCAGCGCATGATTGATCCGATGTCGGTGACAGGATGCTGCCCAACCCCACAAAATCGCCAGGCAGCGGGAACGAGATGATCTGGCGACCACCCTCAGGCAAATGCTTATAGCAGCGTGCCCAGCCTGAGTGCATGATGAACGCCTTGTGGCCGGTCTGGCCCTCATGCACGAGCTCAGTGTCTGACTTGATGTGGAGCGGTTTGCTTTGAAGTTGAACAAGACAGTCCGTCTCGCACTCACTCAGTTGCACGACAGAGCTGAGCTTCCTTACCAGCGGCATCTACAGCCCGCCCAAAATAGGGCGCTCCAGTTTGCGTCGGCCGTGACCCGTCTACATGCAATTGGCGCGGCCGTTGAGGATAGGCAGGAAGCATAGTCGCTCGCGTGGCGCAGCTCCCTACCGGTTGATGCTGCTTGCCCCTTGAGCCTCGACCCTAGGTCCAATGTAGCGTTAAAGGCAGTCCCCCATTTGGGGGATCAAATCGGAGAGGGTGGGGGAGCAGCTCTCTACCCGTCAGCCACAGATTGTCAGTTCGAATTGGGATCGCACGGGCATTCTAGCGAAAAATGACAAATAATGACCCCCACTAACATAGCTTAGCGTGCGCTCCGCTCTCCCGAGATAAGCTATTTCCTCAAATCGATTAGAAAGACCAGTTTCCATTGGAAAGCGATCAGGCCAATGGCGAGCTCCCGGGAGATGAGTAGAGAGTTTTCGGGCCAAGCGGCGCTCTCGATCTGCGAGTCACTCTTGCTGGCATTGAGCGATCTCAAGGTCCTGAGCGACGAAGACGTCCGCGGGATCCTCGAGGATGTTGCCGCGGCCCATCGCAATGCAACGGGAACACCCCAAGAGCTCGAAGAGCATCGCGCTGTCGTTACGATCATAGAGCGCATTCTGGCGGGGCAACATTTGGCCCCGCATTGACCTGCCTCGGGCTCGCTCACAACCGTTCATTTTTTGAGTCCACCATTGAGCCGGCGAACGCGCTTGGTCAGGCCGGGTGAACGCCGTGCAACCGGTGGAATGTTGCGTCGCCTGATGCACGCCAAACACAAACTCTGATTCCCAGCCGCGATAGCCTCATTTCGCTAAATGGGGGGCTCTTCCAGGCCCAGCCGCACATCATTGTACGAGGGGGAGGTGCCGTTGCGCCGTTGGATTCTTTGTGCTCTCGCTCTGGTCGCAGCATCGTCTCGTATCGAGGCGGCGTGCATTGATCCTTCAAAGCTCGTTCACTCCACGGTGCGCATCGAGAGGGTGTTCGGTGAGGAAGAGCGGAACGCAAATCCTGGCGTGTTTGGAATAGGCGGCACCGGTTGGTTCATTTCGCCTCAGTTGATCGTCACCGCAGCGCATGTCGCCGAGGCCATGCATCTCTCGGAACAGGATTGGAAAGAGCGTGAGATTTCGAGGGGGGAGAGCAAGGGCTCCATACCAGTCCGGATCCAACGTCTCGTCGGTTCCCAGTCCGAGAAGATTGCCGTGCTCGAATTGAAGTCCTCGTTTTCTGGAGCAGCCGTGCTTCAGATCAGGGCCGAGCCGCTCGTTCCGGATGAGCGCCTCGTCAGCCTCGCCTATCCCAACAGAGACCTGCGCGTCGCGGGCGGTCGGTTCGTGCGGTACGGGGCCGACAGTGACAAGTTCGCCGGAACAGCCCTTCTCGAAATGTATGATGGAAACGATCGGCTTGTGCTCGATCACGGTGCTTCAGGAGCGCCCGTGCTCGATTGTGAAGGCCGAGTGGTGGCGGTCGTCACCACTCTAATCACGCAGACGATGACGTCTATGTTCGGTGTGATGCGAACCTCGACTGCGTGGCAGAGCCCAAATGTCGTTTCCATACCCAGTCAGGCGCTCAAGGATTTGCCCTCGCTCGAGTGAGCGCTGAGAATTAGGGCGGTCAAATACACGGTTGCGATGCGCCCTCGTTGCAATCTTTGATCGCATTCCGGCTGGACGACACTTGGCGCCGAGACACTCGGCGCCGAATTGGCGCGCCTTAGTCTCGCGCACAACCGTTCGGCAAATCCCAACATCGCTGCATTAACCCTTCCGGGCAATTCGCGAATTTCGAGGCCGTATGGCTCGAAATCGTAACCCAGGTTAGTGCGCGTCGAAATCCGCCCGGATAATCATTTTCCGGCAAAGCCCGCCCGTCCTTCGATCCAGGGAGGCATCGAATGTCTTTTTCCTACCGAACATTCAAGATTTTCACGCTGGCGGCTGTGGCGGCCGCCTTGATGGCAGTCCCGCAGCTTGCTACCTGCGGCGCTGGCGCAAGCCAGTAAGCCCAACATCCTCTTCATCATGGGCGACGACATCGGCTGGATGCAGCCGAGCATCTATCACCGCGGCCTGGCGGTCGGGGAAACGCCCAACATCGATCGCATCGGTCAAGAAGGTGCGAACTTCATGACCTACTATGCCGAGCAGAGCTGCACGGCGGGGCGCAATGCCTTCTTCACCGGCATGCATCCGCTGCGCACGGGCATGATCCCGCCCCAGCTCCCGGGCAGCCCATCCTACTTGCGGCCCGGTACGCCGGCGCTCGCATGGTTCCTGCGCGATCTCGGCTACAACACGGGCGAGTTCGGCAAGAACCACCTCGGTGACCACACGGATGCTCTGCCGACCGCGCACGGCTTCCACGAATTCTGGGGCTATCTCTATCACCTCGACGCGATGCAAGGGGTGAGCTTCCCCGACATCAACAAGTCGCCGACGGAGCAGACCGTCGCGCCGCCGTGCAAGAACACGCCAATTCCCGGCCTGCCTGAGGTTCCCGGCGCCGTGGATCCCATGACGACCGTGTGCCTGACACCGCCGCGGCCGGTGCTCTGGTGCAAGTCATCGGACGGGACAGCGGCGAACCAGACCTGCAAGGACGAGGGTCCGCTGACGCTCGAGCGCTCGAAGACGGTGGACGAGGAGATCTCGGCCCATGTCATCGACTTCCTCGATCGCAACGACCCCAAGAAGACCAACAAGCCCTTCTTCGTCTGGTACAACCCGGCGCGCATGCACATCACGACCGTGCTGTCCGACAAATACATGGACATGGTGGGCGAGAAGGGCGGCAAGGACTGGGGCGTCAACGAAGCCGGCATGAAGCAGATGGACGACAACATCGGCCTCGTGCTCAAGAAACTCGAGGCGATGGGCCAGCTCGACAACACGATCGTCGCCTTCACGACCGACAACGGCGCCGAGACCATCACCTACCCCGACGGCGGCACCACACCCTTCCAGGGCGGCAAGCTGACCACCTGGGAAGGCGGCATGCGCGCCCCGATGCTGGTGCGGTGGCCGGGGCATATCAAGCCCGGTACGATTAAGAACGACATCTTCGCGTCGCTCGACTGGCTGCCCACATTCGTTGAAATCGCCGGCGGTCCCAAGGGCGACGAGCTAAAGGCGCAGATCGAGAAGGGTGCCTATCCCGGCATCGTCAAGACGACGCTCGACGGCGTCAATCAGCGCGACTACCTGGAAGGCAAGTCCGAAAAGTCGGCGCGCGATACCTTCTTCTACTATTCAGGCAAGGACCCGTCGGCGGTCCGATACAAGAACTGGAAGATCTACTTCCAGATGGTGTCGCAGTCACCGGAGGGCTTTGTTGCCGGTGCGCTCCCCTATCACTGGGCTCAAGTCGCCAACATCAAGCGCGATCCCTTCGAGACCTCAGTGGGTGATCGGCCGAAGACGATACTAGGTTTGGGCGGCGCTATCGGTGCACCGGCCACCGCGTACATCTATGACTGGAACATGCTGCCCATCGGCCAAGCGCTATGGCTGAAGGAACTCGAGACCTACAAGGCGTTCCCGCCGATGCAGGATCCGGCGAGCTACAACCTCGATCAGGTGATGAACCAGCTCAAAACAGCCTCCGGCCGGCCAAGGCCAGTAACTAGTGGACGGGCGCCGCTGAACAGTCGGGGCGCCCGCGGTCAACGGCAAACCGAAGAACGCAGCAGCCTCCGGGGTCTTCAGATCCCAGTCGTGACAATTCTCAACGTCCGTGAGGCCGGTGCGCCGTTAAAAATATGTAAATTGTCATAGGAGAGTTGTTAATGCGTAAAACCATCAAGTCGATCATGGTCTCAACGCTCTTGGTTGCGTCCGCTTTTCCGGCGTTGCGCTTCCGCAAGCCGAATGCGATAAGTCCTGGAATGCCTACGACATAAATAAAGATGGCGTGCTCCGCGGCGAAGAGGCAAAGCGCTTCGTCGATGATATGGCCGGCAGGGGTGTCATCGTTTACACGTCGGCCAACGGCGCTATCGGCCCGAGGCAATACTCAAACGCCTGCGTCAACGATTACTGGGCGAAAGACGGGCCCAATAACTAGCGGGCATTTCACTCTTGCCGAGTTCGGCGCGCCGGCTGAACGACATGGCGGCCACATCGAACACACGATCATTGATGCTTGCCATGTAACCGCTCAGCCGGCGCCCGCTTAACGGCTTACACATCCTAGATCGAGCGATCGGAACCATGCTTTGCCATGCTCACCGCTCCCGAGCGGCCCATTACGGCTTGCTCGCCACCTTTCTTCTGGTGCCCGCGCTGGCCCTCGCACAGGCGACCGACCCGTTGCCGTCGTGGAACGACGGTGCGTCCAAGAAAGCAATCATCGAGTTCGTGAAGGCGACCACGGACTCGAGCGAGCCCCAAGTTCGTGCCGCCCGAGGCGCGGATCGCCACGTTCGATCAGGACGGCACGACGTGGGTCGAGCAGCCGATCTATACGCAGGTGATGTACTGCCTCGACCGGGTCCCGGCGCTGGCGGAGAAGAAGCCCGAATTGAAAAACGTCGAGCCCTTCAAGACCGTCCTCTCCGGCGATCGGGAGGCGATGGCCAAACTCTCCGAAGGAGGACCTGGAGAAGATTCTCGTCGCCACGCTCACGGGCATGACGGTCGACGAGTTCAGCGCCGAAGCCAAGCCGTGGATCGGCAACGGCCAAGCATCCGCGCTTCAAGCGCCTCTACACCGAGCTCACCTACCTGCCGATGCTGGAGGTGATGCGCCTGTTCCGCGACAACGGCTACAAGACCTACTTCGTCACCGGCGGCGGGCAGGACTTCGTGCGTGTCTATTCCGAGCAGACTTACGGCGTCCCGCCCGAGCAGGTGGTCGGCAGCGCGGGTGCGACCAAGTTCAGTTACGACAAGGACGGCAAGCCGATCCTCACCAAGGAGCCCAAGCTGCTGCTCGACGACGACAAGGCCGGCAAGCCCGAAGGCATTCACCTTGTCATCGGGCGGCGTCCGGTCGCCGCGTTCGGCAACTCGGTCGGCGACAAGGAGATGCTGGAGTACACCCAGGCCGGCGACGGCGCGCGTCTCATGATGCTCGTGCACCATGACGATCCCGAGCGCGAGTACGCCTACGGGCCCAAGTCGAAGGTCGGCACGTTCACGGACGCCCTCATGGACGAGGCCAAGAGCCAAAGGGTGGAACGTCATCAGCATGAAAAACGACTGGAACCGGATCTTTGCGTTCGAGCAGCAGCAGCCGACTACCAGAGTCCGTGCAGCCTAGCCTTTGGTGCCCTGCGAGCTGGAGAGCACGTTGCGGATCATCTCGTTCAGAGACCCGGCGAGCGCCAACAGCGCGATGCCGGTGCTGAGGAGGTTGATCCCCATCAGCACGCCCACTGCCCAGTAACCGGACACCGGCCAATCCCGCCAAATAAACATGCCGAGGAGGAGGGAAAGGACGCCGCTTCCGAGCAGCCACAGCCACCCCGGCAAGGACATGTAGCGGAACGCAGCGATGATCTTCCAGGTACCGTCGGCGACAAAGAAGATGACAAGCAGCAGCGTCAGGAAACTGAGGCCGAAGAGCGGATGGGCGATGAGAAGTATGGCAGCGAGGGTGGCAATGACCCCAAGGATCAGAGGCACAAGCCTGTCCAATCCACCCGCAGCCCGGAAACCCTGGAGCGCAAGACCAAGGCCCGCGACAAGCAGGATCAAGCCGATCACCATCACAACGGCTTCACCGGCCACCAAGGGCGAAACGATGGCAATGACACCGAGTACCATCAGCGCGATGCCGAGCCATGTAAGTCGACTGGTGCTCGAAACGAACGGGGTCGGCATATCACGTGACCTCCCATTTTTTGATCCGCGCCACGGGCCGCCCCTCCCTGCCGAGCCCCGCGCTGGACCAGTTTCCTTCTCGTCAGAGACCCGTCGAACTGCCCGCTCCACACTCAGTGGTGATGGTCGGCTCTTGGTGTAAATTGTCAAGTGATCCACCACCGACAATGAGGTCCGCGCACGTCTCACCCTCCTGACGCCGAGGTGCAACCGAGTATGAAAGAGCAACTCCAGGCCATCGTAACGGTGCTGTCGCTGGTGAACCCGGCCATCTGTGGCGCGATGTTTGCGCGGATCGAGGCAAATCGATCTCGCGAAGAGCGGGTGGCGGATGCCTCGAAGGCGGCGTTGGCCGTGGCGGTCATTCTCACGCTCTCCGCACTCATCGGAACCCAGCTGCTGCACCTATTCGGCGTGTCGCTCGACGCCTTCATGGTGGCCGGCGGCGGCGTGCTGGCATGGATGGGCTTTTCCATGCTCAGCGGTCAGGGATCCCCAGCGACGTCGCGAGCAAGCAACCTCGAGCTCTGGAGCATCGTTGACACCGTTGATCCTCTTTGCGGCAAGCCCGGGGACCATCACAGGAGTCATTACGCTTTCCGCCGCCCACACGGGATTGGGTCTTCCGGTCACGGCCTTGGTGGCAGTCGCGGTGGCGGGTGTCGTGACGTGGCTGGTTCTGTTGCTCGTCACACGCGTCGCCGGCAAGGCGCAAGGAGGTGGGTTCGCGCGTGATACGATCACGCGGTTCATGGGACTGATCGTCTTGTCGATGGGTGTTCAGTTCGCGCTCACAGGACTGCACAAGTTCATGGCCTGATCTGGAGCCCTTTCCACACGGCAAAACGCGATGAGCAAAGGCATCTGGAAAGGTGCGAGAAGTGTCGTACGCCAAAAAGGTGAAAGCGGTCCTGACGCCGGTACGAAACTCATTTCCGGCGAAGAATTTGAAACCATGCTTTTTCAATCGGGTTTTGCCGCGTCGCGCTTGTTTTGCGCACAGGACTTTCGCCAATAATGAGATATTAAACCGAAATCGATTGTGGTGGCTTGTGACCGCCACACAACATGGATGCGCGCGTGAGTCAGCTATGATGCTGAGACTCAATGCGAATTCTGTACTTTGTTTTATTTCACCAAATCGGATCATTCCCCCGCACACCTCCCGAAGGAGCTGGCCATGGAACGGCATCGCTTTTTCTCGTCGATTTCCGCAATAAGCGCAGTTGCTAGCGCCGCGTTGCTCACGGCAGGCTCCGCGTCGAGTGCCGACCTCGGTCGCGCGACGGAGCCAGTTCCACCTGCAAGCCAGTGGACGTTCACCTTTACTCCCTACAGTTGGCTGCCCTGGGTAACAGGCGACACGGTCGTCGAGGGGCGCAAGTTCGACGTCGATGTGACGCCATGGGAAATCGTCGAGCACCTCGATGACCTCGACTTCATGTGGATGAGCTACATGGAGGCGCGCCGCGGGCCCATCGGCCTGTTCACCGACATCGTCTACGCAAAATTCAGCGGCTCGAAATTTATCCTCAAGTCGAAGACGTTTTCTCCACACGTCAGCGGGTCTCTCGGAGCTGCGCTTGGCGCCGAATATGAATACGCGATCGTCGAAGTGGGTGGCGCTTATGAGGTCGCGAAATGGGGGGCTGGCACGACAGATGTCGACCTTCTCGCAGGCGCGCGCTACTGGCACCAGGAGACGGACGTTACCGTAGACGCGACGGCAACGGCGAATCTTGCGGGTCTCACGGTATCGGGCAGCCGCGCCATCGCTTCATCCGGCTCCGTCGATTGGGTCGACCCGTTCATCGGCGCTCGCCTACGTCACCACTTGGGCCCCGGAGAGGAGCTCATGTTCCGCGGCGATGTTGGAGGGTTCGGTGCAGGCAGCGAATTCTCGTGGCAGCTCCTCGGAACCTACAATTGGAAGCTCTGCACGGCCTCCGGCCACCTGATCGACGGCTACCTCGGATACCGGGCCTTGTCTGTCGACTATTCTCAAGGCTCTGGCACGACCAGATTCGAGTACGACATTCTGCAGCACGGACCGGTTTCCGGCCTCACCATTCACTTCTAAGCATTGGTCGCGGAACGCGACGTCTCGTGCTAGTGCGAGCGTTGAATTGCAAAAGCGAAGAAGACGTTGGATGTCCATAACGACGTGGGACACTCTTCGCAGGAAGCAAGGTTGAGCCGCGGGGGACATGCGCTCGCCCCGCTCGATGCCCGGTGCAGCCAACGGGGCTTCTGTTTCAACGCGGGGAAAGCGCTATTGGATTGCAAGTAGGTTGGGGATGACCAACGCCGGGATCGCTTGTTGCCGGCATTGTCTGGGCGATCCTCAGGAGTGAGGGACCATCCCGAGACATGCGGGGCGCTAGATGCCTCTCGTCTGCTCAACCCTATTTATGCGCGGCGGCGACGAGGTCCAGCAATATAGCGTCGACCAAGACTTTACCCTTCTCGCGGGACGCCTTTGTCGGATCGCCAAAACTTCCACTCGGCGAATAGTTCGGGGAGGTTGCATCATCCGGCGTGAGGGGGCCAGGTGCTTGACCATCAACCAATGGCGGTGACGCTTGAGCGCGCGTCATGTTGACGAGATCAGGTGCCAGGGCAAGCATGATCGAAGTCTCCATCTCATCGGCGTGACTGCCGTGTGATTGCTGCGTGAGCTTGGCAGCCGCTTCCTGGTAAAGCGGCCCAGCATAGATTTTGAGATGGCGGATTCGCGCCGGCGTGCTCGCGCGCAGGATTACCCTGTCGATCGGTGCGGCAGTGCTTAGGCCTGTGTTGAGGATCATGACGCGACCGGCGCCATACCCGATCAGGCCTTCGACGATCTCGGCCACAAGAGCTTCAAAGGTGCTCTTGGACAGACTGACGCTACCCGCATAGGCGACAAACGCCGGGTAATGCCCGTAGCTTAGCGTTGGCCAGACAAGCGCATCAATTCTCTCAGCCAAAGCTCTGGCGAAATACTCCGCTTGAACTTGGTCCGTGCCCATCGGCATGTGCAACCCATGCTGTTTGGCACCGGCACCGACCGGGAGGATCGCTGCGGCACCCTCGCAAAGTCGCCGCGCAACCTCGTCCCATGTGAGGTCGGCGACAAGATTTTGGCGTCCCAGTTTCATCGTCCGAAACAAGAGCTCTGCGCTTGATGCACACGCCTATCGATGGAAACGGAGTGGGTGAAGCCGCCAGACGCCATCATTTTACAACTCAGTGTGCGATGGTACGGCCGTGATGGCGCGCCTGATCGGCGCGAGGACTGCATCATTGTCAAACGTAACCTGACGATCGCGCACGGCGACGCCCAAGTCGTGCCACAGGGCGTCGAGATCAGGCGCATAGGGGCTCGCGCGCATTTTCTCATAGAGATCGGATAGTGCGGTCGCTTCGGAGGCTTGATCGGCAACCTTCAGAAATTGCTCCATCGACCAATTTCGTTCATGCGAGCCGCCATCGGCGAGGATACCGCGCAATGCGTGCTGCAGGCCGAGCTTGTTGCCGGTGCGCTTGCGGATCTCAATATCGGCGAGCAGACAAAAGATGGCGCCGCCCCAATAGGTCCGCCCCCAGGTCGGCGTGTTGTCGAGCCCCCGGTCGCCGGTCTCTGGCAGCCCTTGCGGCATGTCACGCACAAAGTCGCTCCAGATTCTCTCCTCTGTGAGGTCGCCAGCCTGCACCCGAGCAATAGACTCGACATAGACCGCAAGTCCCTCGGCCAACCATAGGTGCCGGTTGCTCATGTCTGGCAGCGCCAGATGTACCAGCTCATGCACGGCCTTCCAGTCGCGGATAAGATCGGCTTCAGTGCTGTCGCGACCAACCAAGAGGCGAACTGCCGCACCGCGATAGCCAAAAGCCTGACCGCCGCGGACCCCTTTGCCCGACACCGGAACGATGAGCACGCGCGCCGACGCGACGGGGAACCGTCCGTAATAGAGGGCGACCGCCTTTGCCGACCTTTCGATCCAGGTCAAAAGAGATTGTTGGGGCAGGGCGAACTCACCCGGAGCAAATCCGATATTGAGGACGCCACCCTCAACCTTGATGGGCGACGTCGATAGCCGGTCGAGCGCATCGTACGGCATACGCTCGCCGGTGAACGTAGATTGTGCGCAAGCCTGATGCCATGCGACCGCGCAGAGCAACAGGACTGACAGCAAGAGCGACGCCCCGCTCCAATCGGAAGACGGCCGGGCCACGAGCAAGTCGCTCGGTGATCCGGTCCCACGAAGGTCAGTCGCCAAGTTATCGCATTGCCTCGACCTCAAATCGCGGTCCTCCCCGCTATACTTGACTGCCAAAGACAAAGCAGCGGTTCGGCGCCGAGTTCCATCACAAGTCCCGCGAGCATGATCTTGGTACTCCGGCGATCGCAAGGCTGATAAGCCGTGCAGATCCGCCCAAAACGATCAGAAACGTCAACAGTCGGAAGTGCTCGCGCGCTCTCGATCGATTTCGTGTCCAATTTGTGTGCAACCACAGAACGTCGTCCGACATCGGAACTATTCGTCACCAGGTAAAAAAATACAGTCGGCACGAGTTCCGATTTGCCCCGAGGAGTGCTAGGCAGCGGATCCTATGCGAAAAATACACTCGCACCCAAAAATGATTGGATGGACTTGAGCACGAAAAACATTGTCGAATGAGCAACTCAAGCTCATCGATTTTGCATTGCCCCGATGATGGAGTGGACGGACCGCCACTGCCGGTTCTTCCATCGCGGGCTCACGCGCCACGCGCGCCTCTACACCGAGATGGTCACCGCCGACGCGGTGCTGCGCGGCGACCGCGCAGCGCCTGCTCGGCTTCTCGCGCGACGAGAACCCGGTGGTGCTGCAACTCGGCGGCTCCGATCCCGCGAAGCTCGCCGAAGCCGCCGCCATCGGCGAGGACTTCGGCTACGACGAGATCAACCTCAACATCGGCTGTCCCTCCGACAGAGTTCAGGAGGGCCGCTTCGGCGCCTGCCTCATGGCCGAGCCCGACCTCGTCGCCGAATGCGTGGCCGCGATGCGCGCCCGTGTCCGAATTCCCGTCACCGTCAAGTGCCGCATCGGCATCGACGATCAGGACGCGGAGGCGGATCTCGCCCGCTTCATCGAGCGCGTCGCAGCGGCCGGCTGCAGCATCTTCATTGTTCACGCGCGCAAGGCCTGGCTCAAAGGGCTGTCGCCGAAAGAGAACCGCGAGGTTCCTCCGCTCGACTACGCGCGCGTGCGGTCGCCTGAAGACCGTCGCGCCCCGATCTGACGATCATCGTCAATGGCGGCATCGAGACGCTCGACGATGCCGCGCGTCATCTCGAGCACGTGGACGGCGTGATGCTCGGGCCGCGCCGCCTATCAGGATCCCTACATCCTGGCGGAGGTCGATCAGCGCTTCTTCGGCTCGAACGCGCGAACGGTAACTCGCGCGGAGGCGCTCGAGCGGCTCATTCCCTATGCCGATCGCCACATCCAGGCAGGCGGCCGCCTCAACAACGTGACGCGCCATGTCCTTGGGCTCTACCACGGCCGTCCACGCGCACGCCTCTTTCGCCGGCATCTGTCCGAGAACGCGGTCCGCGAAGGCGCCACCACCGAGGTGCTGCGAGAGGCGATGCGGATGGCGGAAGGGGAGAATGTGCCGGGCTATCCACACCGGAGTTCAAGCCGACGCGGCCGAGTAGGGAAGGGCGCGCCCATGGATCTCGGCGTCGCGCCGTCCTACATCGTCGGTCCTCGTCCTGGCGCTCCTTGCCGGCGGGCTCGTCACGGGCTTCCTCGCCGGCCTGCTCGGCATCGGCGGCGGCGGAGTCCTCGTCCCAGTTCTCTATGAGACATTCACGGCCCTTGACGTACCCGAGAGCGTGCGCATGCACATGGTGCTCGGCACGTCGTTCGCCGTCATCGTGCCGACTGCCTTGCGTTCGTTCCGCGGTCATCTCGCGAAAGGCGCCGTCGACACCGATCTCTTGCGCCGGCTCGGACCGTTCGTTGTTGCCGGTGTCGTTGTTGGCGCTGCCTTCGTCTCGGCCGCGAGCGGAACGGCGTTGAAGTGGGTCTGGATCGTCTGCGGCAGCCTTCTTGCCGTGAAGATGGCGCTGGGACGCGACGACTGGCGGCTCGGTAACGAGCTTCCGCGCAACGGCGTCATGCAGGCGATTGCCTTCGCCATCGGCCTCATATCGACGTTGATGAGCATCGGCGGCGGCATGTTCTTCGTCTCCGTACTTCACGCTCTACGGCCGGTCGATCCTTTCGGCCGTCGCTACCTCGTCGGGGTTCGGACCGCATGATCGCCGTGCCGGGCCTCATCGGCTACATCTGGGCCGGCTGGAACGCGTCCGGATTTGCCGCCGTTCTCGCTCGGCTACGTCAGTCTGCTGAGCGCAGCCTTGATCATTCCCACGAGCGTCTTCGCCGCCCCCTACGGCGTGCGTACCGCGCACGGAATATCGAAGCGCAAGCTCGAGCTCGCCTTCGCGGCGTTCCTCGCTCTTGTTGCGTTACGCCTGCTGATCTCGATCGTCTAGGCCGGCAGCGCGCTGCTCTTCGCATCGACGCTAAGCGACGATCTTCTGATTGTACTCGCCGACCTCCGGGAAGCGCGCCAGGCGCGCCTCGATGTCGCGAAAGATCGCGAGCTTGTTGGCGTCCGAGACCGGGCTCTCCACGACGATCACCAGCTCGGGCTTGTTCGACGACGCGCGCACCAGGCCCCACGTGCCGTCCTCGAGCGTGACGCGCACGCCGTTGACCGTGACGAGATCGCGGATCTTCTGTCCCGCAACCGTGCCGCCGTTCTTGGCCAGCCCCTCGTACTCGCCGACGATCTTTTCGACGACGCCGTACTTCTTCTCGTCGTCGCAATGCGGCGACATGGTCGGCGACTGATAGGTCTTGGGCAGCTCGCGTTTCAGGTCCGCCATGGTCTTGCCCGGCGCACGATCGAGCATGTCGCAGACGGCGAGCGCCGCCACTAGGCCGTCGTCATAGCCGCGCCCCAGCGGCGGCTGGAAGAAGAAGTGCCCGCTCTTCTCGAAGCCGACGAGCGCCTTCTGCTGGAACGTGTAGCGCTTCATGTACGAATGGCCGGTCTTCCAGTAGAGCGCCTTGGCACCGTTGGCCTGCAGCACCGGATCGGTCATGAAGAGGCCGGTCGATTTCACGTCGGCAACGAACACGGCGTTCTTGTGCCGGGACGAGATGTCCCGGGCCAGCATCACGCCGACCGTATCGGCAAAGATCTCGTGACCCTCGTTGTCGACGACCCCGCAGCGGTCGCCGTCGCCGTCGAACCCGAGCCCGACGTCCGCCTTGCTCTTCGTCACCGCCTCGGCGATGGCGTGCAGCATCTTCATGTCTTCGGGATTGGGATTGTAGCGCGGGAAGGTGTAATCGAGCTCAGTGTCGAGCGGGACGACGTCGCAGCCGATCGCCTCGAGCACCTTCGGCGCGAAGGCCCCAGCCGTACCGTTGCCGCACGCGGCAACGACCCTGATGCGCCGCTTGAGCTTGGGACGGTTTGCGAGATCGCTCATGTAGCGCTCGGCCATGTCCGGCACCGCAATGTAGCGCCCGCCGCCCTTGGCCTCGAAACGCCCCTCGAGAACGATCTCCTTGAGCGCGCTCATCTCGTCAGGGCCGAAGGTGAGGGGACGCGCGAGCCCCATCTTGATGCCGGTCCAGCCGTTGTCGTTGTGCGAGGCCGTGACCATCGCCACACCCTCGACGTCGAGAGCGAACTGCGCGAAGTAGGCCATCGGCGACAGCGCAAGCCCGATGTCGTGAACCTCGCAGCCGCCGGCGAGCAGCCCCGTGATCAGCGCCTGCTTCACGGCACCCGAGTAGGAGCGGTAATCATGGCCGACGACGAGGCGCTTCGGCACGCCGCGCGCCTCGAACAGCATGGCCATGCCGAGCCCCACGGCATTGAGACCGATGAGGTTGATCTCCTCCGGGAAGAGCCAGCGCGCGTCATACTCGCGAAACCCTGTCGGCTTGACGAGCGGCAGGCGCTCGAATTCGAGAGTATTGGGCTTCAAGTCAGCGCGCGGCTTGAGAAAGAACATGTGGCTCACCTTGTCATTGCTGGGCGCACCCTATGGCAAGCCCGCGGGCGAGCCAACGGGCTAGGCGCCGCACGTGCCGACCCAAAGTCCGCCGAAATCCGGTGGCAGGCCTAATCCTCGAGAACGAGGACGCCCGAGCGCATGTCCACGCGCTCGAGCCGGCTCAAAAAGCTCATGCCGAGCAGCGTCGTACGGAGGCGGCCCCGCTCCGAGACGCTCGCAGCGACGTTTCTCACCGTGATGTCGCCGATGCTGACGCGCTCGATCACCACCGGAGCGACGCGGGTCACGCCGTTTGCCGTCGAGACGCTGCGCGTGAAATCCGAGGACTTGAGGCGGATTCCCGCGCGCTCCGCATCCTCGATAGGTGAGCGCCACCATGGTCGCGCCCGTGTCCACCATGACCTCGACGGGGCGACCGTTGACCTCGGCCTCGGTGTGATAGTGCCCCGATTTCGCCGGCGCGGATCTCGACCGCGCCGCCCGCGCCTGGCGCTCTCGCTCTCGGGCGCGTGCGGCTTGCCGCCACAGCCGCTTGGTCCTCCGGGGCGGAAATGCCGAAGGCCTGCCCCGCAATCCCCTGAGCTCGTTGAAGTAGGCCAGCCCGCCGACCACGATCCCCGCCGCGATGAGCCAGCTTGCCGCTTCGCCGATAAGGGATCTGGTGCCGGATGACAATGCCATGTCTGCGAGTCCTTGCGCTTCGCCCGGCCGTCTCGGACTGAACGCACTACAACTCGAACGCAGCCTCAACCGCGGAGCGTGAGAAAATCACCGGTAAACTCATAGGAGCGCAAACGCTTTAAGAAACTCATACCGAGCAGGTTCTCATTGAGATTCCCGGGTTGCGCAACGAGCGCCTCGACATCGCGCAGCTCGAGCGGGCCGACCGCAATGCTCTTGAGGCGCACAGGCGCCGCATAGGTGGTGCCGTTGGCAGTCGAGACCGGAACCGTGAACGACAGCTGCGACGTATCGATGCCTGCTCGCTCGGCATCCGCGGGCTTCAGCACGACGGTCGACGCGCCCGTGTCGACCAGCATGGTGAGAGAGACGCCATTGACCGATCCCGTTGCGAGAAAGTGCCCATCCGGGTGGCGCCTGAGCCGCACCGCACTCTCGCCGGGTTCGACCGCATCGACAACTAAACCGTGGCCAGGCGGCATGACCTCACCCGCAACCCGATAGCCGACGGCGGTGAGCTCGGCGCGGTAGGTATAGGCGACGACGAGCGCGAGGCCGATCCCGAGCCAGGCCAATGCGTGGCGGACGGCTGCTCCCGCGCGGCCGCGATAGTCGGCGGAGAGGGAAGCGAGATAGAGGAGCATGAGCCCTCCACCCCCGATCAGATACGCAATCTTGTCCCCGCCAAGATCGGAGAGAGCGCTAGCGTCGCCGCTGAGCACAAGAAACAGGGTCACGAGCGCTGCGAGTAGCAGAACGAGCCATACCAGCATTCTTTAACTCGCTGTGTGAATAGGATAGCGGGCGCCGGGCGCCGCCATGATGCGCCGCTTTGCGGCCGGGAGAAGGCACGTGTCTGCAGCCATTTCAATTCCGGTGCTCTCGCCCGGCGTGGCAGCGTTCGGCGAATTTCCGGGTGCCGACGGCTACGCACAGGGTTTCCGCGATGTTGAGCCTAGAAGCGAGAACACCCTTACCCGGCGAACGAGCCAATAGGCCGCGCAATGTAGAAAGCCGCCGGCCCGGACGCAATGCGCTGAATACGCGCCGCGCGCTACTGATGCGCTGCGGTCGGGCGCCGCACCTCTGCGCCCGTTGCGGGCCGCTTGGGCGACCGCAGACGCGGCTGCCGGGGAGAGGCGAGGCTCGGCGCGTGAGGCTGGCGATGCCGCTCTTCGCCGAGGGGCTGCAGCGGCGACACGGCGGCGAGCACCCTCTGCTGCGGCACGATGACAATCGCTTCCGTGCCTTTCCGCGGCTCGGAAATGAGCTCGAACGTGCCGCCGTGCAGCTCGATGAGGTTTTTGACGATCGGCAGGCCCAGCCCTGTCCCGCCCTCGGCCGTCTCGTGCGCCAGCGAGCCCTGGCCGAACGCCTGCATGACCTTTGGGATTTCGTCTTTGGGTATTCCCGGCCCCGTGTCGCGAACGGAAAGAAGCTGCCCGCCGCCGGGCGCTGGCGCGACTGTGAGCGTGATGCGGCCGCCCTTGGGCGTGAACTTCAAGCGCATTGGACATCAGATTGAGACAGATCTGGCGGATCGCGCGCGGATCGACCCACATCTGCGGCAGATCCGGGCCAATCTCCTCGACGATCTCGAGCCCCTTGCTCTGGGCACGAAGCTTCAACAGCCGGTGGCACTCCTGCACGATATCGCCGAGGTGCGCGCGCTCCTCGTGCAGCTCGTAGCGCCCAGCCTCGATGCGCGAGAGATCCAGGATCTCGCTGATGAGCTGCAGCAGATGCCGGCCGCTCTCATAGATGTCGTTCGCGTATTCGCGATAGATCGGATTGCTGTGGGTGCCGAGGATCTCGTCCTTCATCACCTCCGAAAAACCCATGATCGCGTTCAGCGGAGTTCTGAGCTCGTGGCTCATGGTCGCGAGGAACCGGGACTTGGCCTTGCTTCCGGCCTCGGCCCGCTTGCGGGCCTCGTCGGAGATGATCTTTTCCTCGTCGAGCTCGGCGATAAGAAGGTCCTTCTGCGCCCGGAACTCCAGCATCTTCAGCGCCGTCTCGTGGAGACCCTTGGCCAGAAAGATGAAGTAGAGATGCACGCCCACGGCCATCGCCGCGAGAGCGAAGTAGAAGGGATCATTGAGCAGCAACAAGCGCCCGACGACCGCAATGGTCATCGGAATGGTACCGACGTAGAGAACGCTCATCATCGTCGAGGCGAACGTCATGCGGATCGCGAGCAGGACCATGAGCGCCGCGAAAATGAAGACATGCGAGGAGAAGACGGCCGTCTGCGATTCGACCTCACTGGCGCCGATGCCGACGAGAGCGAATCCAGCCCAGGTCACGCCGCCGAGCAGCTCTGTCAGGATGAAACGACGACGCCACGTTCCAAGAGCCGCGTCTTGCGGGTCAGTGGCCATGAAGCGACGGCAGAGCTGGAGAAGCAGCACCTTCGACAGAATGACCAGACCCAGCCACAGACAACCCTCGATCCAGGGTGCCCAGAACATCGAGGCCAAGGAAAATATCGCCGCGAGAGCCCAGATCGTGACCGACGCGCTGAGCTCATTGCGCGCGAACATCTTCATGAGTTCGTATTCGAACTCGGGATTTATTGTCGTCCCGTGGGCGAGGCGGTTGCGCGCTGCCTGCAGGTTCTCGTTGGTGCGCTTGCGCGCCGCATGGCGGCTGCGCAACTCCGCGAGAATCTCGGCTCTGGTCTCATGATCCATCGACAATGCCGTCCGAGGCTCCAACGCCTGCTCGGCCGCGTGAGGCAAGACCTTTCCCAACGCGCGCGTGCGCTGACCACAGGGCAGCGCTCAAGCCTGCGCTAATCTCACTGGAATTCGCTAACGCACCGTTTACCCACGAGATTAACGGGCTTTAACTCTGCAACGGCAAATCCTCCGCAGACCGCCTAATCGCGGCGATCTACCCTGTACTACCAGACAGTTGCGCCCGCCCGCCGGCCCTGGTTAACAAGCATTCACGGCATCGGGCCACACGCCGCACCGCACCGAGGCCGCCCCACCGTTACGGGGTCCAGGCCTCGCGTGTTCCCTGGGGAACAGGTCTAGGACCACCGCTCCGGCACCCTGCTATATGGGGATGGCAATAAAATGAGCGGCCGGGGAGAGCGCATGAAGCTTACTGTTATCGGATCGAGCGACGCATTCGGATCTGGCGGACGCCTGCAGACGGGTTTTCATGTCGCGCACAATGACGGCGAGTTCCTG
Organism: uncultured Alphaproteobacteria bacterium; assembly: GCA_963821565.1. Lineage (GTDB taxonomy): Bacteria > Pseudomonadota > Alphaproteobacteria > Rhizobiales > Hyphomicrobiaceae > Hyphomicrobium_C. Next base: position 269,484 of record CAWGEK010000001.1, on the reverse strand, counting down.
ATCGATTGCGGCGCGACATCTCTGATCGGCCTCGCCCGTCAGGGCATCGATCCGAACCGGATCAAAACTATCTTTGTCACCCATCTTCATGGCGATCACTTCTCCGGGCTCGTCTGGTGGCTCATCCACGCCATTCACGTCGCGCGCCGCACCGAGCCGCTGACCGTCGTCGGCCCCGAAGGCATCGAGCAGCGTTTCCTTACGACGGCCGAGGCGCTCTTCCCGGACTCCACCAAGACCGAGCGGCGCTTCGATCTCCGCTTCGTTTCGTTTCGCGAGCGCACGCCACTCGAAATTGATGGCGGTTCAGCGTAAAGCCGTTCGAGGTCAGTCATCCCTCCGGAGCGCCGCCCTATGCGCTGCGCTTCGAGGTCGATGGGAGTACGCTCGCGTTCTCCGGCGACACCGAGTGGACCGAAAGCCTGATCCCCGCCGCGACCGGGCGCCGACCTCTTCATTTGCGAATGCTCGGCCTTTGACAAGGAGGCTCGCTACCACTTGAACTGGCGCACGATCGAGAAGAACCTTGATCGCCTCGGCGCACGCCGATATTCTGCTGACGCACATGGGCCCCGAGATGCTCGCCAACCGAAGTGCGATCAACGACTGCACGCGTGACGCTTAGCGAGGACGGCCTGGTGCTCAATATCTGACGGGGGCTCGCAATGGCCTCTCAGCTCGAACGTCTCAGCACGCGCATTCGCGCCTGCCGTATCTGCGTCGACAAGCCCGACGGCGAGCCACTGCCCCATCGAGCCACGACCCGTCTTCCGCGTCAGCGAGACGGCGCGCCTTGCCATCGTGAGCCAGGCGCCGGGCACGCGCGTGCACGCATCCGGCGTCCCGTTCACCGATGCCTCGGGCGACCGGCTGCGGGCCTGGATGGGCGTCACGCCGGACGAATTCTACGACGCAGTCCCGCGTCGCCATCGTTCCCATGGGGTTCTGTTTTCCGGGCACACGATGCCAAAGGGCGGTGATCTGCCGCCGCGGCGCGAGTGCGCACGTCAATGGCACGGAGCCTCTTTCGCCGAGCTTGCCGAGACTTGAGCTGGTCGTCATCGCCGGGCAGTACGGCCAGCGATGGCATCTCGGGGCGGACGCACACGGCATCGCTCACCGAGACGGTGCGCGACTGGCGCCGCATCGCCGCGCGAGCCGGCAGCACCCGTTTACATTCCGCTGCCGCACCCGTCGTGGCGCAACAACGGCTGGCTGCGACGCCAACCCGTGGTTCGAGACCGAACTGCTTCCGTTTTTGAGGGATCGAGGTCCGGAGGATTCTCGAGTGCTGGCCACAAGAAGGAAAGCTCGCCGCGATCGCGGCCGGCCTCAGGCGGCCGCGCGGCCGCGGCGTCGTCCGCAACAGCTGACGTCTCCGGAACGAGCGAGGACGGATTGTTCCAGCGTGCCCGGTCCGCCTGGCTGTCGAGATCGTCGCGAATGAACGCGAGATCGAGCCCGGCCTTGGCGAGCGCGTCCATGATCTCGCTCGACAGGACGTGTCCGCGCATTCGCAGCGGCCCAGACGATTGCCGAGCGAAGTCCCGATTTGCAATGGGCGAGGATCGGCCGCTCTCGGTCCTGCAGGGCCTCTGCCATGGCCTCGACGACCGGATCCGTGAACACCTCCGAAGACCGCACGGGAACATGCGAGTAGGCAAGACCGTGCTCGCTCCGCATGAGATCTTGAGCTCACCGCTCGATGCCTGGCCCCTCTCTTCGCCGTCCGGCCTGTTGTTGACCACGGTTCGAAAGCCGAGTTCCGCGATCCGCGCGAAGTCAGCGGGATCGAGAGCCGGCGCGACGGCGAAGCCGGGGGTGATGTAGGTGACCTTGACCATGAAAGGATGAGGATATGCGCAGGCGGGAATGGTTGCGGGATGGCTTTTTGAGAACGCAGAAAGTCTGCCCGACGCGCACCGTGATGGCAAGTCGAAGATCGCCAACCTTAGAAAAAAATACTGCAAATCTACTTGACGGCACATAGAAGCAAAACAATAGTCGCCACAACAGCGGAACACAGAAACAAAATACTCAATTCTCAAGGCGCGCGCCATGCTCGACGAAATGGACGTCAAGATCCTGGCGATCCTTCAGGAGGATTGCACCCGGCCCGTTGCCGACATCGGCAAGGAGATCGGGCTCTCGACCACACCCTGCTGGCGCCGGATTCAGAAGCTCGAGGAAACCGGCGTGATCCGCCGCCGTGTCGCGGTGCTCGATCCCGTCAAGGTCAATGCCGGCGTCACGGTCTTCATCTCGATCAAGACCGACAAGCACAGCCTGGCCTGGCTCGAGAAGTTTCACTCGGCGGTCGCCGATTTCCCGGAGGTGGTCGAGTTCTACCGCATGTCCGGCGACGTCGATTATCTGCTCCGCGTCGCCGTGCCCGACATTGCCGCCTACGACACCTTCTACAAGAAGCTCATCGCGCGCGTCGAGATCGCCAAGGTCTCGTCCGCTTTCGCCATGGAGGAGATCAAGCACACGACGGCTCTGCCGCTCGAGTTTGCGCGCCCTCCCGCCGAGAAGCCAGTCAAGAAGGGCTAAACGATCAGCTGCACGCCGGCGAGCAGGAAGCACAGCGCGGCGGCGACGCCGATCACCGTGAAAGTGAGCGACATGCCCAGCACGCGCAATCTCAGAATATGCGGTGTCTGGGAAAGCCCGTAGGCGTGCATGACGCGCGCCGCGACCAGCACCAGGCCGAGAAGGTGAAGGAAAATCGACGGCGCCTTGAGGCTCTCCGCAAGCGCCATCAGGATGAGCGCCATCGGCACGTACTCCAGCGAAATTCGCATGCACGCGCATCCGCCGCAGGAGCTGCGGGCTCTCGCCATGCCCGATCTCGACTCTCGCCTCGCGCCGCTGCGCGATCACGCGGGCGGACAAGAGCAGAAACAAGAGCGTCAGCAGCGAAGCGTAGAAGGCAGTGATAGGCATGGGCCAAACCTCCCCCTGAGCAGGTGGCAACTGCGGCGACGATAACAGTCCTATTCGCCGATAATTTTGACGAGCACGCGCTTTCTGCGGCCGCCATCGAACTCGCCGTAGAAAATCTGCTCCCAGGGCCCGAAGTCCAGCCGGCCCTTGGTAATGGCCACCACCACCTCGCGCCCCATCACCTGCCGCTTGAGATGCGCATCCGCATTGTCCTCGCCCGTCCGGTTGTGGCGGTAGTGCGCGGTCGGCGCGTGCGGCGCCAGCTTCTCGAGCCAGACCTCGTAGTCGTGATGCAGGCCGCGCTCGTCGTCGTTGATGAACACGGATGCCGTGATGTGCATGGCGTTGACGAGCACCAAGCCTTCGGCGACGCCGCTCTCCTTGAGGCAGGCCTCGACGTCGGGCGTGATGTTGACGAAGGCTCGCCGGCCCGGCACCTCGAACCAGAGCTCTTTGCGATACGATTTCATGAGTGCTTCGCTTAGAGCCGGACGATGGCGCGAGACGGGCAATGAGGCTCGAGGTGTCCCAGCGGCTGCCGCCCATCTTCTGCACTTCGGCGTAAAGCTGATCGACGAGCGTTGCGACCGGCAGGCTGGTCCCGTTGCGCTGCGCTTCCTCGAGGCACAGCCCCAGATCCTTGCGCATCCAGTCGACCGCGAAGCCGAAGTCGAAGCGGCGCTCGTGCATGCTCTTCCAGCGGTTGTCCATCTGCCAGGACTGCGCGGCGCCCTTCGAGATCGTCTCCATGACGGCGGCGACGTCGAGGCCGGCCTTTTCCGCAAAGCAGATGGCCTCGGCGAGACCTTCGATCAGGCCCGCGATCGCGATCTGATTGACCATCTTGGTGAGCTGGCCCGAGCCCGCCGGTCCGATGAGCCGCACCATGCGCGCATAGTTGGCGATCAGCGGCTGCGCCTTTTCGAAGACGTCGGCGTCGCCGCCGGCCATGACCGTCAGCACGCCGTTCTCGGCGCCGGCCTGGCCTCCGGAGACGGGCGCATCGATGAAGCCCACGCCGCGCTCCTTCGCTGCCGCATAGAGCTCGCGCGCGACATTGGCCGAAGCCGTCGTGTGGTCGACGAACGTCGCGCCGCGCTTCATGGTGCGGAACGCGCCGTCGGGCCCGATCGTCACCTGGCGCAGATCATCGTCGTTGCCGACGCAGGAGAATACGAAGTCGGCACCTTCCGCTGCCGCGGCCGGCGTCGCGGCCGCGTCGTCCCAGCCCGTACGTCTCGAGCCAGGACTTGGCCTTGGCGCCACTGCGATTGTAGACGGTCGACGTCGTGGCCGCCCTTTCGCACGAGATGCCCGGCCATGGGATAGCCCATGACGCCCAAGCCGATCCATGCCACTTTGGCCATCTTGCTGCTCTCCCGGTCCATCGGCCGCCGGCGCCGTTTCTAGCCAATCCGCCGCAGCCGTGAAACACCAAACGGTGGCAGCATTGCCTTGATGAGCCGGGAGGGGATGCATGGGAGAGAGCAAGGCCGCTCGGCCGGCGATCACGCTTGCGGACGTCGAGCGTGCCGCCGCCGCAATTCGCGGCGCCGTGGTGGAGACGCCGTGCACCCGAAGCCGCACGCTGTCTGCGATCCTCGGCCCCGAGATCTGGCTCAAGTTCGAGAACCTGCAGTTCACCGCGTCCTACAAGGAGCGCGGCGCCTTGAACCGCCTGCTGGCGCTCGATCGCCGGCGAGCGCCAGCGCGGCGTCATCGCCATGTCCGCCGGCAACCACGGCCAGGGCGTCGCCTACCACGCCGGCCGTCTCGGCATTCCGGCGACGATCGTCATGCCCGAGACCACGCCGACCGTCAAAGCCGAGAACACCCGCCGCCTCGGTGCGACGGTCATCCTCGAGGGAAAGACGCTCGAGGAAGCCGCGGCCTTCGCGAAGCGCCACGGCGAGGAGCGCGGCCTCCTTTCATTCACCCCTACGACGATCCGCTCGTCATCGCCGGGCAGGGCACGATCGCGCTCGAGATGCTGGCCGCGGCTCCGGAGCTCGACGTCCTCGTCGTGCCGATCGGCGGCGGCGGCCTCGTCTCGGGCATGGCCATCGCGGCCAAGGCGCTGAAGCCGCAGATACGAAATCATCGGCGTCGAGGCCGCGCTCTATCCGTCGATGTACAACGCGTTGAAATCCGCGCACCTGCCCGTCAGCGGCGATACGCTGGCCGAAGGCATCGCGGTCAAGCAGCCCGGCGAGCTGACCGAGCCGATCGCGCACGCTCTTCTCGACGACATCATGCTCGTCAGCGAAGCCGAGATCGAGCGCGCGCTCTGTCTCCTGCTCAACATCGAGAAGACCGTGGTCGAAGGCGCAGCCGCGGCCGGCCTCGCCGCAGTGATCGCCAATCCCAACCGCTTCATGGGCCGCAAGGTCGGCCTCGTCCTCACCGGCGGCAACATCGATGCGCGCCTGCTTGCGAGCGTGCTGACGCGCGAGCTCGCGCGCGATGGTCGCCTGTCGCGGCTCAGCTCGATATTCCCGACCGCCCCGGCGAGCTGGCGCGCGTCGCGGCCGCCATCGGCTCAGCCGGCGCCAACATCGTCGAGGTCTATCACCAGCGCATCTTCACGGATCTGCCGGCGCGCGGCACCGAGCTCAACCTCGTCATCGAGACGCGCGACCGCGCGCATCTCGACGCGGTCTTGTCGCGCCTCAAGGAAGCCGGCTACGAGGTCGTGCTTAAGTCGAGCGCGGGCGAAACGGCGTGAGCGTAGCTCATGCACCGCCTGCCGGCGATCCCGCTCAGTTCTTGATCGGGCGATCGGGGAACGCGAGCTGCTCGCGCGCCTTCCACTCGTTGGTCACGTAATTGATGATGACCGACTTGCTGACGCCCGTCGATCTGCGCGCGCTTCGAAGCCGTGATAGGTGATGTCCGACGGCACGAACACCATCGCCGCGTTCGACTGGAACGGCGAGCGCGCGACGTGCTTCTTGTCGGTGTCGTAGATGTCGGTGCCGAGATCCTTGTGGCTCGGATCCTTCGACATGTAGAGCAGCATCGTGAACAGCTTGACGCCGAGATCCGTGTGCGGCTCGAGCCAGAAGCCATTCGTGTCCTGCGCGAACTCGACGCGCAGATACGTGCCGTCGAGGTTCGTGCCGAAATAGTCCGCGACGCGCCGCGTCACGCGCGGGTCCTGGAAGGCATCGTTCAGCGCCTTGCAGACAGCGTGCTTCGCCATGTTCTCCTGGTCGGAGTACTTGCGCGTTGCGTTGTGAACCTCGCGCTTGCCGGAGATGCCGCCCAAATCCGGAGCTGGAAAGGGAAGGCCGAGGAGGGCATCGGCCACGTCATCGGGCAGGCACTTGGTCAGAATCCAATGCTTGTACGGCTGGTCCGTTCGCTTCGAGGCCTCGATGCTCGCGAGCATCGTTTCGACGATGGCTTCAGACGATATGGCCATTTAGCGGTCTTCCCCCTGTGGCTTCTCTAGGAGCGGCGCACGGCCGCCCGGCGAGGGTGGCGAGCTTGCGAGGCTCATCACGCGTCCACGCCGATGGAGGTGATGGCATCCGCAGGACACAATCGAATGCCCTGCGGGACTCGCTGGCTCCCGGCCGGAACCAGCCGTGGGCACGAGCGAGACGGCTCACGTCTAGCCCGATCGGCGCTGCGTTTCCAGTGCTTAAACAGTCTGCAAATTGAGGCTAATGCACGTTCAGACCTGACTTCAGGCCCTCCGGAGCGAGCCAAATCCATTGGCGACGACGCGACGCAGGGAGTCCGGCGAGGCGGCCAGGGCCTTCTTTACCAAATTTCGAAGGAATCCAAAGTAGAGGCGTCCATAGACATGGCCTGCAAGGGACAGCGGGACCACCCAGTCGCAGACCTCGACCGCGCCGTCCGCCCAATCCATCTTGTAGGGAGCGGCGGGAGCCAGGAGATCGAAGGTCTGCAGCCCGGCTTCGCAGGAGCGCCGGATGCTCTCCTCCATGAGCAGCGCACCCGCGGCGGCCTTCTCATAGGCGCGGTCGTAGACGATCACATGGATCGCCGCACGACCCTTGCAGGCGAGGCCGATCTCGAGCGCCACCGGATCATCGTTGCAGCGCATCGCGAGAACGCGGCAGTCCGCTGGACGCATGGCGCCCCCGGCGACATCGGCAAAAAAATCAGCAATACGATTGTCAGCGAACGCGGCCGAGAGCAGCCCGCGCTCGGAGAGCCAGGCACGTTTGAGATCGATGGCTATGCGTGCAAGCTCACTGGCCCGGGCCCCTTGCGTGTAAGCTTCAATGTTAACCGTCCCGCGCTCATCGAGCCGCCGGCGCTGCCGTTTCCGGTTTCGCAGCGCGCCGCTCGAGTACCGCTTCTCGTACTCCGCAAACGACGGCGCGCTCGCAAGATCGAGAAAAGGCGCTCCGAGCTTCTCGGTCGCGATGGCGCCGATTGCGGGGAGGAGGGGAGCGATGGCGGCGTCGGCGCGAACCTTCCGCAGCTGAACCACGTCGGCGCCCGACTGCGCGACAATGAACTTCCAGGCGGCGCGAAGAATCGCCTCCGCATCAGCGGCGTCATCGACGAGGACATCGCCGTACTGGCCGACGGGGTCGCCCATCCACGAGAGCGTCTTGATACCCGCCGGCCCGCTCGCTGACGAGCGGCCACACCATGACGAGCCGCCCCTCCCGCCGCGCTGTGACGATTGCGAGTCGCGAACCCCGTCCGGGCGCCTGCGGATCCGCAAGGTAGTGATTGCACCAATGCCAGAGCCAATTGAACCTCTGGAACAGTTGCGTGCTCCGCCCGGCACGCTCGAAGAGCGCGTTCCATTCCGCTTCGAGCGCATCGAAGCCGGCCCGATCGCTCACGAATGCAAGATCGCACACCGGCGTCTGAACCGCAGCCTGACTGCCTTCCTTTGCGATGCAGACATCGCCACTCGCTTCGCGCGCGCTCGTCTGATCATATGCAAGAAAGGAGGAGACGGCCGCGGGCATTCGAATTGGCTCCGGTACACGATCCTACGCATTGTCCCGGAATGACCCATCCGCGCGCCGGGACAGCGGAGCATCCCAGATAAAACCTAACGTTTGGTCATGGATGAGCGAACAATTGGCCGCGCTTCAAGCCTCGGCGATTTCGAAGAGAACGAGCAGCGTGAGCACTGCGACGAGTAGCCAGAGGGCCGCGCGTCCCCGCCGGGTCTCGGCTCCGCCGCCAAGTCCGGCGACCGTGGCAATCGATGCGGCTGCCGCAAGATTGATGACGATGCACCCCGCGAGCCCAAGTCCTCGCGAGCCGGGCCACGCGCCCTCGATATAGGTCGCGGCCGAAAGCCCTACCAGCACCGCGCCGAGAAGCCGCGGCCAGAGCGCCGCGTTCGATGCGGGCAGCCCGAAGATACGTATGACAGTCACCGGTGCGAGAAGGAGACTGAGCCCGCCAGCAAGCTTGAGAAGCGTCTCGATCCAAAGCAGCTGCTGCAACTCAAGTCCCCGTGTGATGCCCCAGCTGCCGGACGCGAAGCTGAAAGCTCACCTGCCACGGGCACGATACGTGTGCGATCGCAAGTGCCAGCAGAACACATCCTGAATTAGTAGTCGTTGGCAGTGGAGGGCTTGATGACAGGTGCCTTGCTATCGTCGCCGCTGGATCCCCAGGAGAAGAGAGCCGCCGTCGTCCTCTGCCGCAACTTTGCGCGTCGGCGGCGTGTAATCGCCCGCCAGCAGTTTCGTGAGATCCTCTTTGATCTGCTTTGTCTTCTGCTCGGAGCAGTAGTTGGGCTCCGTCGCGGCTGCCTTGGCCACTCCATTATGAGCGACAGTGTAGATCTGCTCGACCTTGGCCATGTCCTGCGGCGAGGTGCCGAGAGCCGCTTCGGACGCGAAATAATTCGCCTTGAGCTTTGCCGGATCGAAATTGTAGCCGCACTTGGCGGCGCGCGCGCGTGACCATGCCGACGTTGAAGGCCCGCGACGTCGGATCGCTCACGGCGGCGGCGCGGGAGCAGCCGCCGCAGCGCTTCAGCGCCGGAGCCGCCTCCCAGGATAGACGCCGTCGATAGCCCTCCGCCGCCCGAGCAGGCGGCGAGCCCAAGCGAGCAGAAGGCCAGCAGGATGCCGCACGGCTTCATGGATAAATCCCCATGTTGCTCAGATTGCAGGCAGAATTGGCGCCATTTGAAGGCGCGGTCAACCGGGACGCTTATGCCATCCAGCAAAAAAAGCCGCCCCCTTGCGGGGACGGCCCAGAGACGGGAGATGCTTAAACCGTTGTTCCGCCTAGAACTCCATGCGCACCCGGCCGGAACCAGCATGAGCGACGAAGTCGTCGCGTATGAGGGCATCGTAATTGAGCTGCACGCTCACACCTTGGGCCGTGTAGGCGAACAGCCCAACGCCGAGGTCGGCGGTGTCGCGGCCAACGTCAGGCCCGGAGGCGGCGAAAGCCGCACTCCCTGCCGCGAAGTTCGCCGTCACCGCCTGATTCGTATCGCCAAACTCATGCAACCAGATCGCGCGGCCCTCGAGCAGAGTGTCTGCTGCAATCGGAATCAGCGCCTTGACGCCAAGACCGGAGACAGCCGAGTCGGTTTCCTGGTCGGCGACATGAAGTGCCATGCCGCCTGAGCTGGTCTCGGAATAACCATCCTGCTCGAGATGGCTGTAGGCGATCGAGGCGACGGGCGTCAGCGTGGCGCCGCTCATGCGCAGCGGCACACCCGCTTCGAGAGCGGCCGTGTACTGATCGCCGTCGTGGCTTCCATTGGCAACGTCCGAGAACGGCACCGTCAGCACGCGCTTGGTGTCGTAGTCGTGGAACGTAAAGCCCGTGCGGCCTGTGAGGTACCAGCCCGACCCTTTGATCGATCCATAGAGCACGCCGAGGAAACTATCGATGTCCGTCGTGTTCCCGACCGTGTCGCCCGTGCCGTCGATCTGGGTATTTGCGTATCCCGCTGCAACGCCGAAGCGGAAGCCGGGCGACAGCCAATTGTCATAACCGACGAGCAGGCCATAGATGTCGGCATCATAGCCGTCGACGTGCGCCAACTCGTTCTGATCGAGACGTGATCCGAACGCTTGGCCCCAGATGGCAGCCCTATTGTATGCGCCGCCATATGTCTCGTCATCGGGAGCGCCGAGGCTCATGCGCCCTTCCGGTTCTGACCGCTGCTGCTTCATGCCGAGACCAGACGGCGCCCCATACCCGCCGCCGGAGGCTTTGGCGCCCACGTTCGTGAGCCGGTTGTCGATGTATTGGCCGGTGAGGAAGGCAAGCGTCTTAGCTACTTCCTGCGTGGCGAAGTTGGTCTCCGGCGCGAGTTGCTCGCCGGCCTTGCGGACGTCGTCCTCGTCCGTGAGCCGCTGCACGGCGACGCCGAGCTCATTGAGAGCGTCATCGCTACCGTCGGTACCCATCAGAGCGTTGAGCGTGACGATACCAGGATTGGAGAGTCCTTCAATGGAGGAAGCATCGGCGACGGTCGACCCAACGACGAGTGATTTATTGCTATTCTTATCCAAGTCCCAAGTGACAAGGACGGTGTTCCCCTCGACACCCGGCAGCTTGCTGCCATAGAGCTCTTTGGCGACCAGGAACCATTCCCCGCTGTGGACGATGTTGTCGATGATCGGCGTAACGGTCGTCTTCGTCGATCCGCCCGCACCATCCGCCGAGATCGTGCTGCTGCTGCCATCCACCGCAAGGCCCGTTACGTTCCAGCCAGCCATAGCGCCGTCGCCGATGGCCAGCCTTCCGTTGATAAAGCCGCTCTGATCGGACGGCGCATCTTTGCTCGAGCCGGCGCCCGATCCGGTGATATGCGGTTTGAGATCAACCGTCTGCGGTGTGATGACCACCTCTGGGACGACACTGGCATTGGCCGTAATGTCATACGTGTGGTTGACGGTGAGGATGCTGATATTGCCCTCGAATTTGCCGGCGTTCTCGAAGGTGAAGTGGCGATCTGGATTGTCCTCGACAAGCTTCCTGACGGCGTTCGCCATTGCAGCCGCATAGGTTAGCCCCGGATCGGAGGTGTAGATCTCCGGCGCACCGCCTTCATCCTCCTCCCCCTCCTCACCGCCTTCTTCCGCCTCATCGAACGCCGCCGTGCGCCCGGCAACATACACATTATAGGGCTTGTCGTTGATTTGCCGCGCCGCCACGTCGCCGTAGTTGTTTACGTCGAGGTAGTTCGTGACGCGCCGCATGTCGACGATGATATCGCCTTTGATTTCGCCTTCATCCTTGTTGTTGAGGATGTGAGCGCCGTTACCGAAATAGAAGTTACCTACAATCGTTCCCTCGTTCTCGATCTCGCTGTCGCGGCGATCAATCATACCGCCCGCAACGTTCGCGTTGGGCACGGCTCCGTTCGCGCTGGTAAGCGTTATCGGGTCGGCGCCGAAGCCAATCCTTGCCATGACCTGCTGGCCGTTGAGGCCAGTGGCGATGACGTTGCCGATTATGGTGCCATTGTTCTCGACAAACGACTTGCCGAAGCCAGCTTCGCGTCCCGTGCACGCTCCGCCCGGCTGGGAAGCGCAGGCGCCGATCTCGCCGTCGGGCATTTGTTTCAGGAGCCTGCCGTCCCACATGACGATCGCAGCCGCCGTGCCGGTTACCGGAGACAACGAGCCTGGCGCAGTTTCGTAGCCGACGATAGTGCCGTTGTTGACCAGCTCGAACGAATTAGAGCGCGTGAAGATCCCGGCGCTATAAGCGCCGTTGGCTTGGATAATTCCGTCATTGATGATGTTATGGTCGCGGATTTCTTCTTCATTGTTATAGATGGCGGCTGCGATTCCCAGCGAACCACTGTACGTCGTCGCTGGGTCGGCAAAGTCGGCCACCTTGGCGGTGACTGTGCCGGTCGCACTGACACTGGTAACAGCGACGGGGCCGCGGACGACGCTGATGGTGCCCTCATTGTTGATGGTCCATGTCTCGGAATCGTTTTGCAAGAACACGGCCGCAGCCTGCCCGAGACCCATGTGCGTCGCGTTGATCGATGCTTCCTCCTCGTTGTTGAGCACCCAGCTCTCGATTCCAAAGGCATCGGCGCCCTTCATGCCGGAGACAGCATGGGCAAAGTTCGTGGCGTTGGTCTCGTTGATGGACCCCTTCACGGAAAAGGTATTGGTCACAACGGCCTCTCCGGGCGGGGTCGTCGCCTGGACCTTCACGGCGAAGTCTTCCGTATTGGCTGAAGCCGAAAAGTCCGTCTCGTTGTCCTGCGGAATGCTCCCAGTGTCTGTGCACGTGATGATGCCGCTGGTCGGCCCTACGCACGCCGCCATCGCCTGATGTGAGACGGTCAAACTCAAGGCAAACGCGAGGGAAGCTGTAGCGGCCGAAATGGCAAAACGGTTGGCAGGCTTGAACGCAGAACGAGACATACCTTCCCCCATCGACAGATGTTGGTTTTTTGGTTTTTGAGATTGGAGATGTGCGAGCGGGCCGGAGCGCCTTAGCGCCCCGCGCGGCTAGCCCGGTGAATCTCCGGGCGGCCTGATCTCTGAGATTGGCGACGCCGGCGCATATGCGGCGGCAAGCGTGCTACGCAATACAAAAGACACTGGCCCCTCCCCATCGCGACGGCGTCGCGTACGCACTACTTGGGACCGGGAGCTTCTGCGCCTGACGATGGAAAAGATCCACTGCCGGCGCGGTTGGCTCCCGAACTGCCCGCCATGCTCTTCCAGGTAACTTTGCCTGGAAAACGCAATAACGTTGCAAATCGAGTAGAAGCCCTTCCGTACAAATACGGGTAGGGGACTTATTCCCTAGTTGTGAATTTGCACATCGAATTAGATTGTCTGTAGCAACTCTGCCACGAATCAGCGCATCAGCTCCCGCATCGCGCTATCAAGGCCCTGAAGCGTCAGCGGAAACATCCGGCCAGCCGAGAAGGCTGCGCACCATGCCGATCGACGGCGTCCAGCCCCAATGCGCCTCCGGGATCGGATTGAGCCACACGCAGTGCTCGTAGATGACCGGTCAGCCGCTGGAGCCAGGTCGCGCCGGCCTCCTCGTTCATGTGCTCGACCGCCCCGCCCACGTGCGTGATCTCGTAGGGGCTCATCGACGCGTCGCCGACGAAGATCACCTTGTAGTCGGCCGGATAGGTATGCAGCACCTGCCACGTCGGCGTCGTCTCGGTCCAGCGCCGCGCGTTGTCGCGCCAGACGGCCTCGTAGAGGCAGTTGTGGAAGTAGAAGTACTCGAGATGCTTGAACTCGCTGCGTGCCGCCGAGAACAGCTCCTCGGCGGTCTTGATGTGCCAGTCCATCGAGCCGCCGACGTCGAAGAACATCAGCACCTTGACGGCGTTGCGCCGCTCCGGCCGCATGTGGATGTCGAGATAGCCCTTGCGCGCCGTGCCGCTGATCGTCTGATCGAGATCGAGCTCCTCGTGCCGCGCCTTCGCGCGCGAACTTGCGCAGCCGCCGCAGCGCGACCTTGAGATTGCGCATGCCGAGCTCGACGTCGTCGTCGAGATCCTTGAACTCGCGCTTGTCCCAGACCTTGATCGCGCGCTGGTGCCGGCTTTCCTTCTGGCCGATGCGAATGCCGGCCGGATTGTAGCCATAGGCGCCGAACGGCGACGTGCCGCCGGTGCCGATCCACTTGATGCCGCCCGGCGTGGCGCCCCTTCTGCTCCGCGAGACGGCGCCGCGAGCTCCTCCATGATCTTCTCCCAGCCGCCGAGCTCGCTCGATGCGCGCCTTCTCCTCCTCGGTCAAATAGAGCTGAGACACGGCGCGCAGCCACTCCTCGGGGATCTCGGCCTCGACCGCCTCGGCTCATCAGCTCGAGGCCCTTGAAGACGTGGCCGAACACCTGGTCGAAGCGGTCGAGGTAGCGCTCGTCCTTAACCAGCGCCGCGCGTGACAGATAGTAGAAATCCTCGACGCGGCGTCCCGCGCAATCGGCCTCCAGCGCCGACATGAGCGTCAGGTATTCCTTGAAGGTGACGGGCACCTTGGCCGTCCCGCAGCTCGTTGAAGAAGGTCGTGAACATGACGGATTACCATATCCCTGATGACAGCGCCGGAGCCGCATGGAGGTCAGGCAGCGTGACGAGGCTGACACTCGCGAACGGTCTCAGCTTGAGCGATAGGGCGCGGAGATCCCAAAAACAAAGAAGCCGCCCCGAAGGGCGGCTTCCTGTTGTCAGCGTCTGTCGACTCGAGATCAGAAGTTGATCAGAGCCGCCGAACGTGATCACTCGTTGAAGTCCTCGAAGGATCGTGGTCTGTGCTGTCATCGAACTCGAAGTTGCGATACTTGAGCCAGATCGACATGGCAGCCGCGTCGACTTCCTGCACGATGCCCACGCCCCACTCCTGGATCTCCGAAGAGCTGTTGGCTACGGCAAGAGCGAGACACCGTCGTCGCTTCGGCTTCCCAATACTCGCCGTAGGGGATGGTTGCACCGAGAGGGTTCCACTTACCGCGGATACCGGCCTTGACGTACCATGTGTCACTTTCGCCGTCGTCGTCAACCAACGAGCCGCTTCCTGCTCAAGATGCCCGTAGGCACCGAGAGGAAGAGGCCCCGATCCATGCTCTGAATGTAAGCGCCGATCTGGAAGTAATTGATGTCGCCATCAACCGGAGCGCCTGCCGCCGCCAGATACCCTGTCGGAGTCGGTTGCCGCACCGTGACTCGTCGTAAGCGGCAGCGATCGCGAGCTTGAAGCCGTGATGCTCGCCGGCATAACGCAGCGCGATATCCCAGAAGTCATCCTCACCCCAGGTTGCCGAAGCCGAGAAGCCGGCAAACGTCGGAGAGTCGTAACGAACGTTATTCGTCGTCAGACCGTTGCAGTCACCGCCGGCGCCGCCATGGCCTGCGCAACCGCCGAAGGCTCCGATGACCGGGCCGAAGCCGCCGTCGACGTGCGCACGGCGAACGAGTTGACGTCGAACAGCACCCAGTTGGCGGGAACGAGCGAGCCCGAACCGTCGACGAGGATCGCCGTGTTGTCCGAAGCCTGCGACTGGAGGCCGACGCCGACCTTGCCGAGATGGTCGCTCTTGATGAACCAGTAGGACTGGAGGTCTGCACGTAGTTCGTGCGTGCCCGTGTAGAGGCCAGGCCCGTTGTCGGCGTTCTGCGTCGATCGTCAGAGCGTGTCGCTGCCGTCAGCTTCGAGATGCAGCACGTAGCCAGCCGTCCAGCCGGGCGACGATCGTGCGCCTGACCGGTGAACTTGACGTTGGTGCCGAGCGTCGTGCCGAGGCCACCGACGTAGGCGTTGCTCTCGACGCCGTCGTCCCAGCACATCACCTGCTCGGCGACCCAGCCGGAAATCGTCAGGCTAGACCTTGCGGTTGCCCTTGCGGGCCGTCGTCGCCTCAAGTTCGGCGACGCGCTCCTCGAGGTCGGCGCAGCAGTTGCCCCCAAGGTCGGCTGCATTTGCGCTCGTGGCGAGACCGCCGGCGAGCAGGCCGGCCGCCACCAGGGCGCTTAGGCTATATTTCTTCATAGACCTTCTCCCAATCTGCGTTGGTAATCGAGATGGCGGACGCCCGTTACTCGGAGTCGATACGCAAACTAGGCCGCGCTCTGCGATGTTGACGGCGCGAAGATTCCCTCGGAACCGCCGCTGGGCCGCAAGCTCTGTGATTCTCCCTTGAGCAACAATCAGACTTCGTCGAGTTTGCCACCGACAGCTCTGCAACTGTTGCGCAGCGGCAACGAACAGGGCGATAAGCCCCAATATTCAGGGCATTTTGCGGGTCGCAGAGCGCGCAGCTGCGTAGCGGTGAAGCGGTGGATTGATCTGGGGATTTCGCTGCCTGCGACCGGATGCATGCCTGCCGAATGAAGCACCGATGCATCGGAGCGGAGAGCAGCCGGAAGCCGGTCAAGTCTACGAAGACACCTAGATCTAGCGATGATTCTGCAGGCCATGAGCAGATCGCGTGCGCGCTGCACGGAAGAGTAGCCGAAGCGCTGCACTGACGAGTCGATGAGACAAAGCAAAGAAGCCGCCCCGAAGGGCGGCTTCCTGATTTCTGTCAGTGTCTCGACTTCGGCTTAGAAGTTGATGAGAGCGCCGAACTTGATCATCGTCGAAGTCCTCGAAGTTCGGTGGCCGCAGTCGTGCCGTCCTCGCGCTGAACTGACGGTAGCTGAGCCAGAGCGACATCGCAGCGTTGTCGATTTCCTGGACGACGCCGAGCGCCCCACCACTCGAACTCTCAGAGCCGACTGCCGTAGCAGCCGTCAGTTCGTTGGCTGTTCGTACTCACCGTAGAGAACCGTGTGGCCGAGCGGCGTCCAGCGCTGACGGAGACCAGCCTTGACGTACCAGGTCTCGCCGTCGTCGACGTCGGCGTTAGCAGCGTCGTCGAACGTCCAGGTTGCCGTAGTTGACCAGAGCCGAAGAGGCCGGTCGGGACGTGCTGGACGTAGAGCGCCAGACCTGGAAGTACTGGCGTACCGGTGAGCCTGCGCGAAGCTAGCAGTGTTGCCGTCGGTAGCTCTCGCCGTAGGCGACAGCAGCAGCAAGCTTGAAGCCGGCAGAACTCGCCGGCATAACGGACGGCCGACATCCCAGAAGTCGTCCTCGCCCCAAGCCGCCGAAGCCGAGAAGCCGGCGAACGTCGGAGTGTCGTAACGGACCGAGTTCGACGGGAACGCCGTAGCAGTCGCCGCCGCCGTTGCAGCCGCCAGCGCCGAGGATCGACGTGCTGCCGAGGCCGCCGCCGCGTCTACGATACTGCGAAGCCGCCGACGTCGAACGCCACCCAGTTGGCGGGAACGAGCGAGCCCGAGCCGTCAACGAGGATGGCCGTGTTGTCCGAAGCCATCGACTGGAGGCCGACGCTGACCTTGCCGAGGCTGCTCGCTCTTGATGAACCAGAACGACTGCAGCGTCTGCACGTAGTTGGTGCTGCCGGCAAAGAGGCCAGGGCCGTCGGCGTTGTCCTGGTTGGTGCCGGCGAGCGTGTCGCTGCCGTCAGCTTCGAGATGAGATCACGTAACCAGCCGTCCAGCCGGGAGAGATCGTGGCCTGGCCGGTGAACTTGACGTTGGTGCCGAGCGTCGTGCCGATGCCGCCGACGTAGGTGTTGCTCTCGACGCCGTCGTCCCACCAGGTGACCTGCTCGGCAACCCAGCCCGAGATCGTCAGCGAGACCTTGCGATTGCCCTTGCGGGCAGTCGTCGCCTCGAGTTCGGCGATGCGCTCTTCGAGATCAGCGCAGCAGTTCCCCCCAAGGTCGGCTGCGGACGCGCTGGTAACGGATAGGCCACCTGCGAGGAGGCCGGCCGCCGCCAGGGCGCTTAGGCGTATAGTTTTTCATTTACCTTCTCCCGTCTACTGACTTCGAAAACGGGCGCTTGACGCTTACGCACGCCACGCGCTCAACAAACTCGACCAGCGGCACGACGATCCGAATCACCGCTCAGGGCAAGATACTACGCAGAAGTCCGGCGCCTGCGAAACGGGCAAGATGGCGGTTTCTGTGGAATCCAAAACCATTGTGGCGCTCATGCAACGCCTCGTGTGGCGCGATATAAATCCATGATAATAATGAATATTTCTACAGATCCGCGGCAAGAATGATCGATCATCGCACACGACTCTGACTAGTGCTCACGCATGCTGCAACTGCTGCTTCGTGACAGCTGCACTTTGCATCCGGGATTGGCAACGTCATGCTCGCGTGAGGCCAAGCTCAAACCCCATGTGCGCGAGGGACGAGAAATGCCGTGCCAAGCGCATCGCCGCTCCCAAACGCACTCGTGATATGGCGTTCCGCATTGGCTGTTTGAGGCACGAAGCCCCTCCAAGCGCCTTGATGCTAAATGGCTCGAAGACACGATCCGGTCACGCCCAGAAATCTTTCACTGAGCCCATATCAAATCCGCGCACCCTCCTTGCTGACGCTGAGGCACTCCGCTATCTTCGCTGCACTGCGAAGTCGAGGGCAAATGTTCCTCGGCACGCGTCAACGCATGTGTCATCGGGGCCGGCTGGATCAGTTAAAATTGCCACAATCGTTGCGTATTGGTCTTCCGCGCCAATCTAAAATCTCATGTGTTTGCAGGGAACAAGCGGTCGCAAGGAGCGAGCCGTGAGGCGCGCGGCGCTCGGCGTCGCAGCAAGACCCTTCGTGCGCTGCCGGGGGCGCGGACGGGTTTGGGGGAGCCTCGGCTCGAGCGTAACGGATGACCGACGGTCCTCGGACGGGCGATCTTGCCATGACTAATGGCGCCAGCCGGCGTCGTGATACTGCAGGGTGCGGCGGCTTGGTCGGCCATAGCCGCAATCGCCGACTTTTCGTTGACGGCTGGTGCCGCGCTCGCCGGCGAGACGGCCGAA
Organism: uncultured Alphaproteobacteria bacterium; assembly: GCA_963821565.1. Lineage (GTDB taxonomy): Bacteria > Pseudomonadota > Alphaproteobacteria > Rhizobiales > Hyphomicrobiaceae > Hyphomicrobium_C. The sequence continues at coordinate 251,227 of CAWGEK010000001.1, read as the reverse complement.
GGCGCTGAACCATTTGCGCCGATCTCGTACGCAAGCTTGCCGAAGAATTGGCCGGCCGCGAATACATAAAGCCCCACCTCGAGGTGCCCGAGCCGTTCAACGCGCTCACCCCCGAGCAATATCGCGACATCCGCTTCCGTCCTGAGGCCACCATCTGGCGCGGCGAGAATCTCGATTATGAGATCAAGCTTCTGCCGCTCGGCTGGCTCTATGACATACCGGTCGATCTATGGATCGTCGATGGCGACAAGGCGCGCAGCTCAAGGCCGACGGCACTGTCTTCTCGCTCGGCACATCGCTCGAAAAAGGCCCTCAGGAAGCGCCCTACGGCCTCTCGGGCTTCAGCATTCAAGGGCCGCATCAATCGCGCCGACAGTCTACGACGACTATCGTCGCCTTCCAGGGCGCGAGCTACTTCAAGGTCGCTGGGCCGCGGTCAGCAGTACGGCCTCTCCGCGCGCGGGCTCGCCATCAACACGGCGCGCGCCGGCGGCGAGGAATTTCCGATTTTCCGCGCCTTCTGGATCGAGCGCCCGGCGGCGGGCTCGACTGAGATCGTCGTCCATGCCCTGCTCGACAGCGTGTCCGCGACGGGCGCCTACCGCTTCGTGATCCGCCCGGGCCAAACGACCGAGATGGACGTCGATGTCGTGCTTTTCCCGCGCCGTGAGCTGCACCACGTCGGTTTTGCCCCGCTGACGAGCATGTTCCTGCACGGCTCAGCGAATCAGCGTGTCGATCACGACTATCGCCCCTCCGTCCACAACAGCGAGGGACTCGCGGTCTGGAACGGCATGGGCGAGCGCCTCTGGCGTCCGCTGACCAATCCCGAAGACGCTTCAGACCAGCGCCTTCGTCGACAAGGACCCCAAGGGCTTCGGTCTCTGCCAGCGCAGTCGCGCAGCTTCTCGACCTACGAGGATCTCGAAGCCCGCTTCGACCGCCGGCCGACCGCGTGGGTCGAGCCCAAGGGCGGCTGGGGCGACGGCTACATCGAGCTGATCGAGATTCCGGTCACCGAGGAGATCCACGACAACATCGTCGCCTATTGGAAGCCCGCGACATCCTCTCGCGGCGGGCAAGGGCCACCGCTTCGACTACAGGCTCTCCTGGGGAGCCGACGTGCCGGTCGCGTGGACCGGGGCCAAGGTCATCAAGACCCAGGTCGGCGACAACGCGTCGGGAGATACAACTCTCTTCGTCGATCGACTTCGACGGGCCTGCGGTCGCCGAGCTGCGCGAGCTTCCCGGCGCAGATCTCGCCGTCGAGCCACGGCAAAATCGCCAACCTTCTCGTGCAGCGTCATCCGGAAATTCAGGGTTTGCGCGTACGTTTCGAGCTGCAGAACGGCGGAACCGAGGTCATCGAACTGCGTTTAGGCCTGAAGCTCGCTGGGCAGCTCATCTCCGAAAGCTGGCTCTATCGATGGACGAAACCATGAGCACTGATGAGCGCATAGAGGCGCGCGACGCGGCGCCGGTCAAAGCGCACGGCCCCGCCGCAGCCCTTGACACATCAGGACGCGAGCGACCCGGCCCTCCTGCCGGACGGCGCTCCGCTCGCCATGCCGGAGCAGGATTTCGCCGAGCGCCCTGCGCTTCGCCGTCGCGCCGAAGCCGCTCGCGCCTGGATCGCGCGCGCCGCCGTGTTCTTCGGCGCCGCGTCTGGCGACGGCAGCCTTCGCGCACGAGCTCTACGGCGTGCTCTCGTTCGTTCAGGTGACGCCGATCCAGCTTCTGTTCCTGGTGCTGTCCACGCTCTCGTTCGGGTGGATCGCGCTCGGCACGCTGTCGGCGGCCATGGGCTTCCTGCCGCTCTTTGCCGACGAGAAGGCCGACAACATCGACATACCGACCGCGGATGGTCCGCTCGAGACAGCGCACCGCGCTGCTGTTTCCCGTCCACCACGAGGATCCGGCGCGTATCGCCGGCACCATCGGCGCCATCGCCGAGGAGCTCGAAGCGCTCGGCAAGAACACCGCCTTCGACGTCTTCGTCCTATCCGACACGCGCGGCGCCGAGGACGGCGCAGCCGAGGAGGCCGCCTACGCCGAGCTCGCGCCGCGCGCTCGCCGGGCAGATCGCCGTCTACTATCGCCGCCGCATCGAGAACACGGCACGCAAGTCCGGCAACCTCAAGGACTGGGTCGAGCGCTTCGGCGGCGCCTACGAGCACTTCGTCATTCTCGACGGCGACAGCATCATGTCCGGCGCGATCGCTCGTGCGCCTTGCCCGCGCCATGGAGAACGACCCGAAGGCGGGCCTCATCCAGACCGTGCCGCGGCTCACCGGCGGCGTGACGCTGCTGCAGCGCCTGATGCAGTTCGCCTCCAATATCTATGGGCCGCCGGTCGCGGCCGGCCTCGCCTTCTGGCATCGCGACCAGGGCAACTATTGGGGCCACAACGCCATCATCCGCACGGTCGCGTTCGCGGCCTCGGCCGGCTTGCCCGAACTTGCCGGGACGGCCGCCGTTCGGCGGTCATATCATGAGCCACGACTTCGTCGAGGCCGTGCTCCTCGAGCGCGCCGGCTGGGGTGTCCACATGGCGCCGACGCTCGAGGGCTCCTTCGAAAGCACGCCGCCGCGGCTTTCCGATCTCATCGTGCGCGACCGGCGCTGGTCGCAGGGCAACCTGCAGCACCTCGCCATCGTCGTCGCGCCCGGCATCACCGCCATGGGCCGGCTGCACCTCGCCATGGGCGCGTTCGCCTATATCGTCTCGGCCATCTGGGCCGCCTCGCTCGCGGTCGGCGTCGTGCTGGCCCTGCAGGGCCAGCAGATGCTGCCGAGCTACTTCCTCGACAGCAAGACGCTGTTCCCGATCTGGCCGGTGATCGATCCCGGCGCCGCCATGCGCCTGTTCCTCGCCACCATGGCCGTCGTGCTGCTTGCCGAAGGCGCTGGGCCTCGCGCTCGAGATCAAGCGCTCGAGCCGTGCCCGCGAGCTGTTCGGCATGCCGCGCGCGTTCGCGGGCGTCGTCACCGAGACCGTTGTTCTCGATGCTGCTCGCGCCGATCCTCATGATGACGCAGACCGCCTCCGTCTGCAGATCTTCTTCGGCCGCGATTCCGGCTGGAAGGCGCAGCGCCGCGACGCCGAAGGCGTCGAGTTCACTGGACGCTGCTGCGCTTCCACTGGCGCCACATGCTGGCCGGCGCCGTCTCGGCCCTGCTCTGCTGGGAAGCCTCGCCCGGCCTTCTCGTCTGGATGTCGCCCGTGGTGCTGGGCCTCATCCTCTCCGGACCGCTGAACTGGCTCACGGCCCAGCCGGCCGGTCCGGCGCTGTCGGTGATCCTGTCGACCCCGGCCGATCGCGCGCCCGCCTCGATCCTGCTGCGCGTACGCCGCCACACGGCGGCCTGGACGCGAGCGTCTGGCGGACGCTCGCCGATCCGGTACCCGGGCCCGAAGCCGCGTTCCGCCAGCTGCAGCACGCGCCGCCTGATCAGGTCCGCGGCGTCTTGGCGCGCCGTCCCGCGCCGCGACGCCGGAAGAGCTCGCGGACAGAATCGCGCGCTCTGACGGGCCGGCGTCGAGATAGGGCAGCGGGCGCGTCACCTCGACGGCGGCCGCCCCGATCCGCGCCGTCGAGCGCGCCGTTGAAGGCGCCTTCGCCGAGCCGCCGCGACAGCCGCCGCAAGAGGTCCTGACCGAGGAACTGCCCGAGGAGATCGTCGGTCATGGCGAGACCGCCCGTCGCCACGATGTGCGTGACCACCATGCGCGCGAGCCGCAGCGCGCCGATCGTCGCCGGGCCGCGCCGCCGTAGAGGCCCGGCCAGCGCCCGCAGCATGCGCAGGTTCTCGACCGCGACATAGATCATCGCCACCCAGACGATCGGGACTGATCGCCGTCACGACGCTGACGCGCTTGGCCGACTTGAGGATCGCGCGGCGCGCCGCGAGCGTCGAGCGGCGCCAGCAGCTCGCGATCGGCGAGCTTCAGAAGCTCGCCCGGATCGTGCACGTCGCCCTCGTGATCGCGCACGCGGGCGAGCGCCCACTTCACGTCGCCGCGCCCGCGAAAGAGGGCTCTGAGCCTGCGCACGCTCGCCCGCTCGAGCGTCCGGTCGTCGCGTGGCGATGGCCGTCTCCGACGTCCTTGCGCAGGCGCGTCAGACGGCGCAGCCGGAAGAGCCCGACGATCTCGCGCACCAGGATGACGAACGCCGCGACGCCGGCGACGCCGAGAAGGCCGAGGGCCGTCCAGCCGACCCAGTCGTCGCCGCGCGAGCGCCGTGGAGACGAACTGCGCGAAGCTCACGCTCGCGCCAAGGCCGGCGAGTCCCGTCATCGCCGAGACGAGAAGCCCGCCCCAGCCGATCCCGCGCCGCACGCCGGCGCCGGTCGGCCCCGCGCGCGAGCCGCGGCTCGTCGATCGGCATCGCCTCGTCCAAGGTCATCGAGCGTCTGGCTCGCTCGGCGGCACGACGATCTTGGGATCGTCCGGCGCAAAGACGCGCGGCTCCGGTCTCATGTCAGCCTCGGCCGTCATGCCAGCCAGTCTCCGATCAGAAAGTCGAGGGCCCGGTCCAGCCGGATATGGGGTGCGGGCCGGATTTCCCCAGCTCGCGTCGGCTCGACGCAGCCGCGGCGGACGAAAGCGCGGAAACGACGCCATCGCGATCGATCCCGCCGGGCCTGCTCGAGCGCCGACGCGCGGATCGGCCGGGAGATCGCCCGGAAAGACCGCGACCTCCTCGCTTGCCGTCGAAGGTCGTGCCCGCGAGCCGTCTCGCCCGGCAGCGGCACGCCGACGATGCACGGGCAGGATGCCCTTGCCGTCGCGCGCCTCGGCTTCGCGCGTGGCCCTGAGCGACGCCAGCGCCAGGACCTTGACCTCGGCGCCCGCTTCGCTGAGCGCGCGCGCTCGCGCGCTCCGTCAGCAGCCGCAGGAGCGCTTCGAGCCGATCGTGGCTCGTGTGATGCATATGATCGGCCTTGGTCGCGGCGAACAGCAGCTTGTCGATGCGCCGGCCGCCGAGCAGCGCGCGAGCCAGCTCGCTGATGCCCGGGCCGGAATGCCTTGAGCACGGCAGCGAGCGCGCGCTCCAGTCTCGGCCATCGCCTCCGCGCCGCCGTTGAACGCGCCGAGCACATCGACGAGCACGATCTGCCGGTCGAGCCGGCGAAGTGATCGCGAAAGAACGGGCGCACCACATGCGCGACGTAGCTGTCGTAGCGGCGCGCCATCATGGCCGCGAGCGAGCCGCGCGCCGGCGTCAGCGTCCGGCGTCGAGGCGAGCGGGAAGAACGTCAGCAGCGGCGAGCCGTCGAGATCTCCCGGCATGAGGAAGCGGCCCGGGCCCGAGCGTTGCCATCGGCTCGGCGCGCGCGCTGGCCTCGGAGATAGCGCGTGAACAGCTCGGCGCCCTCGAGCGCCGTCTGCTCGTCGTCCGCGCGCGACGGATCGAGCGTCGCGACGAAGTCGAGCCAAGGCCTTGGCGCAGTCGCTTCGCGCGCCGGCTCACGCGCGAGCCGCAAGCGCCTCCGCCGACCACGCCGCATAGCTTTCGTCCGAGCATGGCGAGATCGAGCAGCCACTCGCCGGGATAATCGACGATGTCGAGATTGAGACGCCTCACGCCGAGCGCGCGGCGCAGACGGCTCTTGCGGCTCGAAGGCGATGGATACGCGCACTTCCGAAATGCGCCGCGTGCTGTCCGGCCACTCCGGCGGATCGCGCTCGAGCGCGCGCGATATGCGCTTCGTAGTCGAAGCGGGGAATCTCGTCGTCCGGCTGCGGCTCGAGGTGGCAGGAAAGAATTCGCCCCTCGGCATAGGGCGCGAAGAAGGGCAGCCGCCCGCCCGACACGAGGTTGCGGATCAGCGCCGTGATGAAGACGGTCTTGCCCGACCGCGCGAGGCCGGTGACGCCGAGGCGCAGAGTGGGCGTGAAGAGATCGGAGACGAAGGCGCCGGCGCTCGACCAGGCGTCAGTCACGGTTGCGGATAAGTGGAGGGAGCGCGCAAGGGAGACCTCATGGGACACTCCCTAACTAGGCACACCGAACGAGCCGCCGCAAGTCTGGCCGGTCGCCATCTCGCTCGGTTGACGAAGTCCGCGCTGGCCGCAGGCGTGGCGAGATCAACCGAAGAATACGACGAAAACACCGGCGCCAAGCACGATCAAGTCCCATGAGGACGATCGTGGCGCTTCGCATGAATTCAACCATTGGCTTCCCCATCCACCGGCGCAAGTGGCGTGGCCTCAACCGGTATATGCGAAAAACACTAAGAACCGCCGATGAATCCGGCCTGAAGGCTGTTCATGTGACAGTCACCGTTCATCCATGTCTGCCCAATCGTCAGGTCGGGCCCATCGGGCTTTGCCGGCTCCGTCGGTCGGCTTCCAGTCCTTATCGTGCATGGGATGCTTGCGCGGTGCGTGACCGAGCTGTTCCTCAGAGATCCATGGCAATGTGCTTCTCGAAAGAAATCGGCTCGGTTCCTCGCGCCAGAGCAGGCTGTCGATCATGTCCGGATGCGCCGGGATCGCCTGTCTTGAGCTTGAGCGTGAAGCGTAGTCGCCGGCATCGTCGACGAGCTTCGGCAGCGGATTGCCGATCGGATAGAAGCGCACCGTGTCCGAGAATGTGGTGCGGCCGGCGAGGCTCAAAGGCGCGAAGGCCCGGTTGGTCTCGTCGTCCTTCTGCGAATGCTCGCCGAGGAAGGCGCTGTAGTAGCGCTTGGTCTTGATCGGTGCGCCTCGGGTCGAGGTTCTCGACCTCGAGCTCGAGGGTGAGCACGGTCCCCGTGCGCGCGCCCGAATTGACGATGGTGATCGGCACCGCGAACAGCTCGATGTCGCCGCCCTGGTCGCGGGCATACTGGATGACCGGCGGCACATACACCTCGAGATGCGGCCGTCTTCATCACGCTCTCGTAGAAAGAGAGCCCGGAGAACGCCAGCGCGAAGGCCGACAGCACCGACGCCATGCGCCCGCCGTGGCCGCCGATTTCGGCAACGTTCGTCTCCGACGCGCTCGGAGCGTGTGCGCTCGACATCGATGATCCCCAATGGCGGCCATCTACGTCGCTCATGAAGTCCGCACGTCTCGCACGCAAAGATCCGGCTTCGCGTGAGGCCCGACCCCATCCCAGCACTTTGGCGCCTTTGCGGCTTAAAATGTGGTTTCTCGGGGCGTGGTATAAATGCCGGCGGCCACGCTCATGCCGGCGCCCTAACGGTGCTCAGCCGAGCGGAGGTTGAAAGTTCAAAAGCCTTGTGGATCAGTCGTTTTTGCGCCGGCTCATGAAGGCGAGGCGCTCGAACAGGTGCACGTCCTGCTCGTTCTTGAGCAGCGCGCCCGCGAGCGGCGGGATGACCTTGCGGCTGTCGTTCTCCCGTAGCGTTGCCGGATCGATGTCCTCGTTGAGCAGGAGCTTGAGCCAGTCGAGCAGCTCCGACGTCGACGGCTTCTTCTTGAGGCCCGGCACCTCGCGCATGTCGTAGAAGACGCGCATCGCCTCCGAGACGAGCCGCCCTTTGATGCCCGGGAAATGCACGTCGACGATCTTGCGCCATCGTCTCCGGATCCGGAAACTTGATGTAGTGGAAGAAGCAGCGCCGCAGAAACGCGTCCGGCAGCTCTTTCTCGTTGTTCGAGGTGATGATGACGATGGGCCGGTTGCGCGCCGAAATCGTCTCGCCGGTCTCGTAGACGAAGAACTCCATGCGATCGAGCTCTTGCAGGAGGTCGTTCGGAAACTCGATGTCGGCCTTGTCGATCTCGTCGATGAGCAGCACCGGGCTGCACGTCCGATCTGGAACGCGTCCCACAGCTTGCCGCGCTTGATGTAGTTGCGGATGTCCTTGACGCGCTCGTCGCCGAGCTGGCCGTCGCGCAGGCGCGAAACCGCGTCGTACTCATAGAGGCCCTGCTGCGCCTTGGTCGTCGATTTGACGTGCCACTCGATGATCGGCGCGCCGAGCGCCTTCGCCGACCTCGAGTGCGAGCACGGTCTTGCCGGTTCCGGGCTCGCCCTTGACGAGCAGCGGCCGCTCGAGCGTGATCGCCGCGTTGACCGCAACCTTGAGATCGGCCGTCGCCACGTAACGCCGCGTCCCCTCGAACTTGCCTGCCGTCGTCTCGGTCATCGGCTTCGGCTCCCTCGATTGTGGCCGAACCTTAGGTCCTGCGAAACAGGCCAGCAAGGAAGGGCGTCCAGACCGCCGCTCGCTCCGGTTGCACCGCCTGCGTTTTGCAGCGCGGGAGTGAGACTCAAACACCGTCCTCGGCTATCCCGGGACTGCACTCGCCGGTCGTCTCTGGGCCGCAAGTCAACCCCCTGAATTTACTGCGCTGCACACCTAAATCTCGGATTTTCTTGACTTAAGCGGCCACTCACTTCAATAGGGCACGCAAACTCGTGTTCATCGCTGTACGCTGTCTCGAGGGAGGGGCAGAGCGGCAAAGAGCCTCCGGGAGGCCCATCATGAGTAAGCGAGCCAGAAGAAAACGGCCAAGGCCGCGCCGGCAAAGAAGGCGGCCAAGAAGCCTGCCGCCGAAGGCCGCGGCCCGGCCCAAAAAGGCAGCAGCGCCCAAGGTGAAAACCAAAGCCAAGACGCAAGCGGCCGGAAAAGCGCGAGATAAGACGCTGACAGTTCGAGCCTCCACCTCCTCCATCGTCCTGCCGCCCGACTACCGGCCGTCCGAGGACGAGCCGTTCATGAACGAGAGTCACCGCGTCTACTTCCGCCAGAAGCTCCTGACCTGGAAGGAAGAGATCATCCGCCAGACGAAGGAGACACTGGCCGGTCTGCACGAGGATTCGACCCAGCACGCCGACCTCGCCGACCGCGCCACGTCCGAGACCGACCGCGCGCTGGAGCTGCGCGCCCGCGACCGCCAGCGCAAGCTCATCGCCAAGATCGACGCGGCCCTGGCCCGCATCGAGGACGGCACCTACGGCTATTGCGAGGAGACGGGCGAGCCCATCGGCTTGAAGCGTCTCGACGCGCGCCCGATCGCCACGCTTTCGGTCGAAGCCCAGGAGCGCCACGAGCGCCGCGAGCGCGTCTACCGCGAGGACTGAAGCGGCCGCGGGCTCAAGGCGCCCGCCGCCTTTGCCCCTCCGCCGAAGCCTCGGGCATCGAAGGGTTTTCCGCTTCACCGTTGACGCCTGGCCGCGCCGCCCTTTCCTCCGCGACGCGGTTCAGGATGACGCGCACCGCATCGAGGTCGCGCAGGTGGATGTCGTACTGCGCGTACGGCATCTCGATGCCCGGCGCTTCGGAAGGCCTTCAGGATCCGCATGCGCAGATCCGTCTCGGCCGCGCCCGGCTCGGCGTGAGCGGCGCGGCGTCGCGTGCAGCGAGAACTCGAGCGCGCTTGGGCCGAAATTGTCGAACGCGCCGACGGCGCCGGCGTGCGCAGGAGGAGCGGGCAGTCTCGCGCCGCCGTCGCGAGCACCGCGCGCACCTGATCGGGATCGGACCGGTAGGACACGCCGACGCGGATCACGAGGCATCGCGAGCGCCGCGGCGCCGAAACCCGCCAAGGAAGCGAGCCTGTCGGCAAATCTGGTGAGCGCGCGAATCATCAATGTTGTCCCGGCCTTACGCGGCTGACCATCTGATTCCCGATGCGTGACGCAAGCCCCAGCGCATCTATTGCTCGCCAGCGACCCTTAGGCCCGCGGCATGCGCGTAAAGACCGCGGCTGGCGTCTCGATCGTATCGACATTGCGCTCGCGCCGCTCGCCGATCCCGGTCTCGATCACCATGTCCACCGGCCCGCCGGTCATGATCAGATGCTCGACGTCGTCGCGGCGAATGAGAATGAGTCGGCGGCGTCCGTCGAGGTTCGATTGCTCGACGATGTCGAGTCGTCGCTCGGGCTTGGGCGCGAAGAGCGCGCTGACCGCATCCATGCGGCGCCGTTCCCGTCATGTAGGCGCGTGCAGAAAAGCCTGCGCCGATGATCGCGGCCGCAAGAAACGCGACAATCGACAGATAATACACAACTTCCCACATTGGCTGAACGCAGCTCGCGCCGCGACCCTTCGTCACCTCTTCGTGCATCCGCATCTTACCCCGCGATGCGATCGATCCACGCACTCGAGCGAAACACGCACCTGAACGCGCGCACGTATAGCGCGGAATTCATGCCATTTTAACTCTAATGATCGAACTGTGGATGCCGGGACGTGCAACCCGGAGCGTGGCGTTCACGAGCGAGCGAATCGCGAGCTGCGCAAGCTCCGGAAATATCGAGCAACGCCGTCCCAAGACAGTCGAGTAGCGTAGCGTAGAGTACAGAGTACCCATGCAGGCGTCCCACGCGGCATCTTCCGAGAATCAGATAGCTTTCGCCTTCATGAGCGAAAGCGATCTCCGCGAGCCCCAAGCCACCCTGCGGGGCCATCACGCCCTCGGCAGTGGTTTCAGCGAGAGCGGGCTTGTCCCCGTCCTCCTGAGCGCCGTCGCCGCCGGTGCGATCGTGCTCGCGCTCATCGCCAGCGACGCAGCCGAGCCTTTGCTGCTGACGCTGCTCGCGCTGTTCGCCATGCTCGGCGTGTTTCTCGTGTTCGGCGTTCTCGCCGGCCACATCCGCATCGGCGAGCGCGTCCGTGAGGACGATCTCGTCAAAGCGCTTGCCGACAGCCTCGACGACGGCGTGCTCGTGACACGCCAGGACGGCGCGGCGATCTACGCCAACCGCTGCATTCAAGGATCTGGTCGGCCTCGAGGCAGGCGGAGACCTGCGCGGCCTCGACCGCTGTTCTCGGCGAGCCGCGCTCCGCCGCCGCGCTTCTTCCGCCTGTCGCGCGCCGCGAGCCGCGGCGAGCCCTGGCGCGAGGAGATCGAGGTCGCCGGACGCAAGGTCGGCGAGCCGCGCCGCCTGTTCCGCGTCGCCGAGCGCCCGTGCACCGTTCCCGGCCACGAGCGCGAGCTTGGCCCGATGGTGCTGTGGATCGATCCAGGACGTGACCGACGAGCGTGCCCGTCAGGCGTCCGCCATGCACACGCTCGAAGCGACGCTCGAGCGCCTCGATGCCGCTCCTGTCGGCCTGATGGAGGTCGACGGCCGCGGCGTCGTGCGCCGCATCAACGCGACGTTCCTGCGCTGGCTCGAGCCTCGAGCCCGTCGGGCTTGCCGAGCGCGCGCTGAAGCTCGCGCGACATCGTCTCGCAGCAGGGCGCTCGAGCTCATCAAGGCTGCCGCCAGCACATTCCAGACCGTCGGCGCCGGTGTCGACCTCGACGTCTCGATCGAGCGCGGACAGGTCATGCCGATGCGCATCTTCGCCCGCCGCGACGGCTCCGGCAGCTTGCTGGTCGCCGCCTATCCGCGTGAGACCGCGGGCGCACCGCCGCCGACGGCGACTCCGCCGAGATCCGCCTCACGCGCTTCTTCCAGTCCGCACCGTTCGGCATCGCCACCATCGGCGCCGACGGCCGGCTCGTGAGCTCGAACGCGTCGTTCGCACGCATGATCCCCGACGGAGCCGTCTCTGCCTGGCTATGGGTGCGGTCGAGTTCTCTGCCGCTCGGCGATCCGCCGACGCGCAGCGCGTTGTCGAAGGCGAGCTGAAGCAGGCGCTCGCCGGCACACCGCGAACCTGACGCCGATCGAGATCACGGTCGGCCCGCAAGAACGACGTTCTCGCGCCGCGCTCTACATCGTGCCGCTGACGCAGGCGAAGGATGCGCGCGAGGCCGCGGTCCTCTATCGTCATCGACGCCACCGAGCAGAAGGCGCTCGAAGCCAAGTTCGCGCAGTCGTCGAAGATGGAAGCGGTCGGCAAGCTCGCCGGCGGCATCGCCCACGACTTCAACAACGTGCTGACCGCCATCATCGGCTTCTCGGATCTGCTGCTGCAGACGCACCGCCCGACCGATCCGGCCTACAAGGACATCAAGAACATCCAGTCCGAGCGCCAATCGCGCCGCCGGCCTGGTGCGCCAGCTGCTCGCCTTCTCGCGCCGCCAGACGCTGGAGATCGAGACCGCTGCAGCTCGGCGATCGTGACTACCGACCTGGCTCCACTGCTGAAGACGCTCGATCGGCGAGAAGATCGAGCTCAAGAGTCCAGCCGGCCGCGACCTCTGGTACGTCAAGGCCGACCGCACGCAGCTCGACCAGGTGGTGCTGAACCTCGCCGTCAACGCCCGCGACGCCATGCCCGACGGCGGCACGCTCACCGTCCGCGCACGCGCAACGTCACCGAGCGCGAGAGTCCAGAAGCTCGCCCTCACGGCATGCCCGTCGGCGAATACGTGCTGATCGAGGTCGAGGACACCGGCTCCGGCATGACGCCCGAGGTCATGGCCAAGATCTTCGAGCCGTTCTTCACGACGAAGGGCGTCGGCAAGGGCACGGGCCTCGGCCTCGCCACCGTCTACGGCATCGTCAAGCAGTCGGGCGGCTTCATCTATCCCGAGAGCCAGCTCGGCCGCGGCACCACGTTCCGCGTCTTCCTGCCGCGCCACGTGCCCGAGAACGAGGACGAGATCGTCGCTCAGAAGGCGGCCAAGAAGGAACGCCCGCAGGATCTCACCGGCTCGGGCCGCGTGCTGCTGGTCGAGGACGAGGACGTCGTGCGCTCGTTTGCCGTCCGCGCGCTGAAGCGCCAGGGCTACGAGGTGCTCGAAGCCTCGACCGGCGTCGAAGCGCTCGAGGTGATGGAGAAGCACACGACTCACAAGATCGACATCGTCGTCTCCGACGTCGTCATGCCGGAGATGGACGGGCCGACGCTGCTCAAGGAGCTGCGCAAGAAGAATCCGAATCTCAAGATCATCTTCGTCTCGGGCTATCCGCACGAGGCCTTCGAGACCAGCCTCGACAAGGACGAGCAGTTCGCCTTCCTGCCGAAGCCGTTCTCGCTGCCGCAGCTCGCCGCCAAGGTGAAGGAGCAGCTGGCGCTTCCCTAGAGTTTCCCCCAGAGCGTGAGTGACGCGTCAGGTTGATCAAAGGTCTGACGCGATCACCATCTGACTGGCATCACCCGAGTTCGATCTCGCCGTCGACGATGTGCTTCAAGTCCGTGCCCTCGGCGGTGAGCACCATCTGACCTTGAGCGTGCCATTGCCCGCGAGGTTCTTCTCGCGCACGACGCGCTCGATCTCCTCCTGGGACGAGATGCCGACCCGCTTCAGGAATTTCCTGAGCGACAGATTGAATGCCTCGTTGACCATGGGCCTCTCCCGCAATTGCCGTGGCTAGCCGGCTGCCGACACTGATCCGCACTCTACGCGAAGGATAACGCTCCTCGGAACCGGATCGCGCGCCCGACGGTTCAAGGCAAACCGTCAACGGCCAAGGAGCAGAGCCATGCCGCGTGATTGCGCGCGCCCCGATCACCCGTCTTCACGTCGCAGAGCCGCGAGAATTCTGACGAGCGCCGCCATGCTCGCCGCGCTCTCGACCGCTGCGTCCACGCAAGCGGGTGTTCCCGATTTGAAGACGCAGGCGCCGGAGGGGGCAAAGCCGCCCGCCGAAAGCACCGTGCCGCCGAGCGATCCGAGCACCGGCGACAACCGGCCCGAGGTGCCGCTCACCGAGAAGCTCAAGGAAGGCGAGGGCGTGCTCGAGCCGCCGCGCGGCATGGACCCCGAGATCCACAAGGAGGCGCCGGTGCCGGACCCTGGCACGACGCCCGTGCTCCCGCCACCTGGCGAGCCCGGCGGCGATCCCGATGTCCAACCGAAATAGACCGAGACGAGTTCGAGTCGAGGGCGTCGTAGGCTGCCGGACCATGTTGGCCTGCGTCTTCGAACCTCGACGTTCGCTTTAAGCTATCTCCGCGCTCATGAGGTCGAGGAAGCGTCGCCACGTCGCGAGCTGCCTGACGGCGCACCCTGGCGCCGGTGATCGGCGCGCCGTCGCGCGCCGGACCTCACAGGCGCCGTTGCCTTGCACGTACTCGGCTCTCGTCGAGCTCGTTCCAGCCTGGCTCGCTCCTCAAGACCACATTGCGGAAGATCGCATCGCGAGGCCGAGCGAGCGATGAGAATGGCTCGGCCTTGAACAATCACTGCCGCAATCTCACTCCAGCCAGTGAAGGAAGACAATCCGAACTGGAGGCCGTCCCACGCCCTACGGCGTCATCCGCCGCGAAGGCGGGGATCCCGCAAGGTGTCGCGGCTACTTGCCGAGTGAGATTGAACGCAGGGTCCCGCTCCTTCCCACGCGACCCCTGGGACATGCGTTGGTCCCGTGGATGACGTAGTGATGTGGCGACGCGTGGGAGAAGAACCACAACATGGCGCCGCCGTCTGCCGGGCGTCGATAGCCGAGCCCGGAGAGTAGATACGCAATTGCGAAAGTAATCCAAATCGAAGCCGGAAACGACGCCGCGATCCTGAGAAGTTGGATATTCTAGCACTGGTTGTCGGGAGGCGTAATCCCGCGACGGAGAAGCACGCACGCGAATGGCACTTGCGATCGCTCTGACAGTAAGCGCATCGTTGAGGTCAATGCGCTCCCATGTGTCGAGTTCCCGAAGTTCGCTTTTCGCGATGTCTAGATATTGGTCGATAATTTGGAGCAGCCTGTCGTACACTTGTTCGGGTTCGGTATGCGCGCTCGGTAAATTCCAAATCTCTCGAAAAGTTTTGCACGTGCAGACTTCGGACCATCACCAAGTCTGACACCCGCACCGCCCCGGGCGCTGATCGCGTCGCGATCGATGAAATCCACGCCAGCCGCTTCGAGACCCCTCTAACGAACTGCGTGGTTCTCGGGCGAATGCATCCCCACGCTCCAACCTAACGAGCGTACTCGGTGACACGTCCGCGAGTTCGGCCAACTCGCGCATGCCAAGATCCAATGCGGCGCGTGCCATCCGGCACTGTTGCGGGGTCATTCAAGCGCTCCAAAGTGTTTCAGCACAAAGTTATCAAATCAGCACAAAATGCGCAACTTGCATTCAACTGGACATATAAGAACAAAACGTGTACACATAAGTCGCACCACAGCAGATTTTGCTGACCTCGAACACATGCCATAGGGTAAATGCCGATGAGCCACGGACCGAAACCGGAGTTGCGTGTCGTCGAAGGGGGAAGCATGGACAAGCATAAGGCGCAGGCGCTCGCGCACGCGCTGGAGCAGATCGACAAGGCGTTCGGCAAGGGCTCGATCATGCGCCTCGGCGCCAACGAGCGCTCGATGGACATCGAGGCGATCTCGACCGGCTCGCTCGGCCTCGACATCGCGCTCGGCATCGGCGGCCTGCCGCGCGGCCGCGTCATCGAGATCTACGGGCCGGAAAGCTCCGGCAAGACGACGCTCGCGCTGCAGGTCATCGCCGAAGCCCAGAAGAAGGGCGGCATCTGCGCCTTCGTCGACGCCGAGCATGCGCTCGATCCCACCTACGCCAAGAAGCTCGGCGTCAAGGTCGAGGATCTTCTGATCTCGCAGCCCGACGCCGGCGAGCAGGCGCTCGAGATCACCGATACGCTCGTGCGCTCGGGCGCCGTCGACGTCATCGTCATCGACTGCGTCGCGGCGCTGACGCCCAAGGCCGAGCTCGAGGGCGAGATGGGCGACAGCCTGCCCGGCCTGCAGGCGCGCCTGATGAGCCAGGCGCTGCGCAAGCTCACCGCCTCGATCTCGAAGTCGCGCACCATGGTGATCTTCATCAACCAGATCCGCATGAAGATCGGCGTCATGTTCGGCAACCCCGAGACGACGACGGGCGGCAATGCGCTGAAGTTCTATGCCTCCGTGCGCCTCGACATCCGCCGCATCGGCCAGATCAAGGAGCGCGAGGAGGTCGTCGGCAACCAGACCCGCGTCAAGGTCGTGAAGAACAAGGTCGCGCCGCCCTTCAAGCAGGTCGAGTTCGACATCATGTACGGCGAGGGCATCTCCAAGACCGGCGAGCTGGTCGATCTCGGCGTCAAGGCCAACATCATCGAGAAGTCCGGCGCCTGGTTCTCCTACGACGGCGAGCGCATCGGCCAGGGCCGCGAGAACGCGAAGCAGTTCCTGAAGGACAACCCCAAGATCGCCCACCAGATCGAGAAGGCGATCCGCGCCAGTGCCGGCCTCATCGTCGACAAGATGCTGGCCGAGCCCGAGGCTGCCGCCGAGACCGACGACGAGACGCCCGACGCCGACGGCGTGCTGCCCGAGGCCGAGGAGCACGGCGCCAAGAAGGGCGCCCGCGGCAAGCGCTGACGCGTTCGAGCAGTTCGGCCGGGCGCGGCCACGGGCCGCATCGCGGCGCGACAGCATGCCGGAAATTGCACGGAGGCGAGGGGCGAACGGCTCTCTCGCTTTCGTGCGTTTTGTGGGCGCAAAGTGGACAGCCCCCGAGGGCGCCGCTACAACGTCGGCGGCCGGGCGTCGCCCGCTGATTCCCGCCGTTTTCCGTCAGGCACAAGCAAGACGAGATGACAGGCGTCAACGAGATCAGGCGAGCGTTCCTCGAGTTCTTCCGCAAGGCGGGCCACGAGGTCGTGCCGTCGTCGCCGCTCGTGCCGCGGAACGATCCGACGCTGATGTTCACCAACGCCGGCATGGTGCAGTTCAAGAACGTCTTCACCGGCCAGGAGACGCGCCCCTACGTCGCGCGCCGCGTCCTCGCAGAAGTGCGTCCGCGCCGGCGGCAAGCACAACGACCTCGACAACGTCGGCTACACCGCGCGCCACCACACGTTCTTCGAGATGCTCGGCAACTTCTCGTTCGGCGACTACTTCAAGGAGCGCGCCATCGAGCTCGCCTGGGACCTCCTCACCAAGGACTTCGGCCTCGACAAGAAGCGCCTCGTCGATCACCGTCTATCACGAGGACGACGAGGCGCGCCGCATCTGGAAGAAGCTCACCGGCTTCGGCGACGACAGCTCATCCGCATCGCCACCGCGGACAACTTCTGGCAGATGGGCGACACCGGCCCCTGCGGCCCGTGCTCCGAGATCTTCTACGACCACGGCCCGACAAGATCCCGGGCGGCCCGCCGGGCTCGACCGACGCCGACGGCGACCGCTTCATCGAGATCTGGAACCTCGTCTTCATGCAGTTCGAGCAGCTGCCCTCGGGCGAGCGCGTCGACGCTGCCGAAGCCCTCCGATCGACACCGGCATGGGCCTCGAGCGCATCGCGGCGGTGCTGCAGGGCACGCACGACAACTACGAGACCGACCTGTTCCGCGCCCTCATCGCAGGCCATCCGCGACGAAGCCGCAAGCCGGCGTCGACGACAGCCGAAGGCGAGCGACGTGACGTCCGCCGCCGCGTCATCGCCGATCACCTGCGCGCGACGAGCTTCCTCATCGCCGACGGCGTGCTGCCGTCGAACGAGGGCCGCGGCTACGTGCTTCGCCGCATCATGCGCCGCGCCATGCGCCACGCGCACCATGCTCGGCGCGAAGGAGCCGCTGATGTGGCGCCTCGTGCCGGCGCTCGTGCGCGAGATGGGCGACGCCTACCCCGAGCTCGGCTGCGCGCGCAAGCCGCTCATCACCGAGACGCTGAAGCTCGAGGAGACGCGCTTCCGGAAGACGCTCGAGAACGGTCTCGAGCCTGCTCGGCGAGGCCTCCGCCAAGCTCGGCAAGGGCGGCGACACGTTCTCCGGGCGACGTCGCCTTCAAGCTCTACGACACCTATCGGCTTCCCGCTCGATCTCACCGAGGACGCGCTGCGCCCGCGCGGCATCGCCGTCGACACCAAAGCCTTCGACGACCGCGATGGAGAAGCAGAAGGAGGAAGCGCGCCGCGCCTGGAAGGGCTCGGGCGAGGCCGCGACCGAAGACCATCTGGTTCGAGATCAAGGAAGAGACCGGCGCCACCGAGTTCCTCGGCTACGACACCGAGAGCGCCGAAGGCGAGGTCGCGCGCGCTCGTCAAGGACGGCAAGGCCGTGAAGATCGCTCGAGACCGGCGACGAGGGCGCGCTCGATCCTCAATCAGACGCCGTTCTACGGCGAGTAGCGGCGGCCAGGTCGGCGACGAGGGCCTGATCAAGGGCGCCAAGGGCGCGCTGTTCCGCGTCACCGACACGCAGAAGAAGCTCGGCGATCTGTTCGTCCACCTCGGCAACGTCGAGAAGGGCAGCTTCAAGGCCGGCGACGCCGTCGAGCTCGAGGTCGATCATGCGCGCCGCACGGCGACGCGCGCCAACCACTCGGCGACGCACCTCCTGCACGAGGCGCTGCGCCAGGTGCTCGGCACCGCACGTCGCGCAGAAGGGCTCGCTCGTCGCGCCCGATCGCCTGCGCTTCGACTTCGCGCACCAGAAGCCGATGACGCGCCGAGGAGATCGCCGCCGTCGAGGCGATCGGCCAACGCCGTCGTGCTGCGAGAACGCGCCGGTCGAGACGCGCCTGATGGCGCTCGAGGACGCGAAGGCGTCCGGCGCCATGGCGCTGTTCGGCGAGAAGTACGGCGACGAGGTGCGCGTCGTGTCCATGGGCAGATCCTGGCGTCGGACCAGGGGACCGTGCAACAAGGCCTGGTCGGTCGAGCTCTGCGGCGGCACGCATGTCACGCGCACCGGCGACATCGGCCTCGTCAAGATCGTCGGCGAGAGCGCGAGCTGCGGCCGGCGTGCGCCGCATCGAGGCGCTGACGGCTGAAGGCGCGCGCGCCTACCTCATCGAGGCCGACGAGCGCGCTCAAGGAAGCCGCGGCCGTCTTGAAGACGCGCCCCGACGATGTGGTCGAGCGCCTGCGCGCCCTCGTCGAGGAGAAGCAAGCAGCTCGAGCGCCAGCTCGGCGACGCCAAGAAGCAGATCGCCCTCGGCGGCGGCAGCGGCGAGCGAGCGACGGCGCCAGCGGCATCGGCCGTGCGCAGCGTCGGCAACGTGAAGCTCCTCGCGCGCTCCGTGCAGGGCTTGAACCCGAAGGATCTGCGCGGCCTCGTCGACGACGGCAAGAAGCAGGTCGGCTCCGGCATCGTCGCCATCGTCGGCGTCACCGAGGACGGCAAGGCTGGCCTCGCCGTCGGCGTCACCGACGATCTGACCGACAACGTGGAGCGCCGTCGATCTCGTCAAGGCGGGTGCCGAGGCGCTCGGCGGCAAGGGCGGCGGCGGCCGGCCCGACATGGCGCAGGCCGGCGGCCCCGACGGCGCGAAGGCCGATGCAGCGCTCGCCGCCATCGAGGCGCGGCTCGGCGCCGGGCTGCGTGCAAGTCTGCTTAAAATTCCGACTTGCGCCGCGCGGCGCGAGCGCCCCCTTAATTCGTGTCATGACGAAGCGCATGCTCGGGAGAGCAGCACCTGCTCGCGCATCATGCGCGGCAAGCGGGGACCGGTATGGACGCAGCCGACAAGCAGCACACGACCTGGGTGTCTATCGCGACGTGATCGTCGTCCTGGCGACGGCTGCCATCGCCGTGCCGCTCTTCCAGCGCCTGAAGATCAGCACCGTGCTCGGCTTCCTGATCACGGGCGCCATTCTCGGACCCAAGGGGCTCGGCGCGCTCGCGCCCAGTTCCCGGCCCTCGGCTGGTTCACGATCACGAGCCCGGAGGGCCTCGCGCCTCTCGCCGAGCTCGGCATCGTCTTCCTCCTGTTCCTGATCGGGCTCGAGCTTTCGCCGAAGCGCCTCGTCACCATGCGCCGTCTCGTCTTCGGGCTCGGCGTGCTGCAGGTAGCGCTCTCCGCCACCTGCATCGGGCTCATTCTGAGCGCGCTCGGCTACGACGCGGCCGCGGCGACGATCATCGGCCTGAGCCTCGCGCTGTCCTCGACCGCGGTCGTCGTCGAGATCCTGTCGCGCCAGCAGCGGCTCAAGACGGCGACCGGACGCGCCAGCTTCTCGATCCTGCTTGTTTCAGGATCTGGCCGTCGTGCCGCTGCTGCTGCTCGTGACTATTCTCGGCCCCGGTCAGCACGATTCTATCGCGATCGGCGCATTGTGGTCGTTCGGCCAGGCGGCGCTCGCGGTCGCGCTGATCGTGATCGTCGGGCTCGATTGCTCTGAAGCCGCTCTTCCGTCTCGTCGCCTCGAGCGAGAACACGGAGCTCTTCATCGCCGCAACGCTCCTCGTCGCGGTCGGCAGCGGCCTCCTGTCCGCGGCCATGGGTCTCTCCATGGCGCTCGGCGCCTTCGTCGCCGGGCTCCTGCTCGCGGAAACGGAGTTTCGCCGCGCGATCGAGACGGCAATCGATCCCTTCCGGGGTCTCCTCCTCGGCGTCTTCTTCTTCGCCGTCGGCATGAGCATCGACATTCCGGCGCTCGCCGCTAACCCGCTGCTCCTTGGCGGTGCGGTGCTCGGGCTCGTCGCCGTGAATTCGCTCGTCGTCACGGGGCTGATGCGCCTCTACAGGTTCCCGTGGAACGTCTCGGTCGAGACCGCGCTGCTGCTCGGCCCCTCCGGCGAGTTCGCATTCATCGTCGCCAGCCTAGCCGTCTTTCACAACGTCATCACCGCCGAGACGGGCGCGCTCGTCCAGGCCACGACCGCCGTTTCGATGGCATTGATCCCGCTCTTCGACATCGCCGGCCGCCGCATCTCGCGCATGATCAAGAAGATCGATGAAGGCGCAACCGATCCCGTGCTCGCGGCAATGCCGCCGGAGGAGGCGCACCCGCGCGCCATCGTCATCGGCTATGGCAGGGTCGGCGAGCTCGTCTCCGACATGCTCGAGCGCCACCGGATTCCCCATGTCGTCACCGAGCGCATTCCTTCCGTCGTGAGCAACGCGCGAGCGAAGGGCCGGCCCGTCTATTTCGGCGACGGCAAGAATACGCCGTTCCTCGTCCGCTGCGGCCTGGACGAGGCCGCTGCCGTCATCATCACGATCCACACCTGGGCCGAGGTCGACGATATCGTGCGCGCCATACGCAGCGAGCGGCCAAAGATCGTCATCGTGGCGCGCGCGCGCGACGCCGAGCACGCACGCCACCTCTACGAGATCGGCGTCACCGACGCCGTCCCGGAAACGATCGAAGCGAGCCTGCAGCTCTCGGAAGCTGCGCTCGTCGGCATCGGCGTGCCGACCGGTCCCGTGATCGCCTCGATCCACGAGAAGCGCGACGAGTTCCGCGAGGCGCTTGCAGGGTGCGGCTCGCAAGGCCGGCCAGACGAGCCGCGGTTTGAGGGCCAAGAAGACCACGACTGAGAAACAGACTGGCTGATCTCTATGGCTCACGGCTTTACCGCGACGGCGAGCCTGAAGAGACCCCACGAAACGGTGCGGCGCGCATGGAAAGCGACGGCCTCCTCGAGACGGGAAAAGAAGAGACGCCACAAGATGAGGCTCGCCACCCACATCAGGATCTGCTGCGAGCTCATATGCGGATACGAAACGACGAGATCCATGACGCTCGGATCGAGGTCGATCCCTTCGACGAAATCGAGCCACCCCAAATTCATGACCGCCCTCCCTCTGAGCCTGCTCAGCGTTAGCCGCGCTAGGCTCTCCCTCGTGTTTGTGGATAGGGCGAGGTTCCGGCGATGCACTGGATAGGCCAGCGAGAATTTGAAGTTATCGTTGGGATTCAAATGTGTTGCGGAGAGAAGTGAAGATTTAACAGGAACGCAAGGCCGCGGTTTGTGAGCGCCCGCATGGAGACGAATGCCATGACAGATGGCTAATCAAAACATCAGAAAAACAGCAACTTACGTTGATCAACTAATATAGAATGTAATGCAATGTAAAGTATCGAATGAAATGCACGTTGTGAGCGCCGCGTGCCGGTGGCAGTATGGCATGCAACGCGGCGCACCCTTCGGAATGGGATGTGATCGCGTTTCATTTCGGCGTCGAGGATGTTCATGGCTGCGGACGGCTGGATCGAAAACGAGAATTTCGTCACCCGTCTGTCGGACGTTTTTCACCGCAGCCTCTTCCAGCCGATGTTCCAGAAGGCGCCCGTCACGCCGGGCGACGTTCGCCAGCTCATCGCCGAGTTTCGCGACAAGCTCGATCTCCTCGACAAGGTGATCGCGACCGCCGAGCAGGGCCGCGCGCCCGGCCTCGACCGCGTCGTCGCCGCGCGTTCTGCTATTGCCGCGTCTGGGCTCGACGAGCCTGAAGATCCAGAAAGCGACGACTACGACGACATCGGCCGCAACCAGAGGAGCCGGCTGCGCGAGCTGCAGCTACTCGAGGCGATGGCACGCGAGACGCGTCCCTATTCTCTGCAGCAGCTTCTCTCGGCGTTGAGCCAGAAGGGCTTCGCCGACAGCTCGGGCGCCGTCGTCTCGCAGCTCCATCGCTTGAAGAAGCTCGGGCTCATCAACCAGCCGGCCAACGGCATGTACGAGATCACGCTCGACGGCCTCGGGCACCTGCGCAAGCTGCGGTCGAGTTTCGGCGCACTCGTGGGCGACACGCGCTAACATCAGCGATCAACGCCATCGCCGAGCCCTTCATCCTGAGCGCGTCGAAGAGCCTGCCCCGGACTTGATCCGGGGGTGAAGGACGGGGCTCGTGCCCGCAGCCGCCTCATGGTTCGACAGGCTCACCATGAGGCCGATCGTCCAGCGACGAAACCGATTCACACTTCCGCCCGTACCCATCGAGGACACTTTGGTTCTCGAGGCGGTCATGTCGTTCGGTAATGGGCTGACAATACTGGCGCTAGGTACCGTTGGCCTGCTGATCGCGGCATGCGCGGCCCCAGGTGAAGCACCAAGCTCTCTTTCGACGCCCATCCTCGCCGCGCTGAGCCGCGCCGTATCCGAGGGCGGCGTCACGATCGAGCGCGGAGAGAGCTATGGATCGCTCCCCCGCCAGCGGCTCGACATCTACCGCCCCGAGCAAGGGGAGGGCGATGGTCCGGTCGCCATCTTCGTCTACGGCGGATCATGGCAGTCCGGCGACCGCTCGATCTACGCTTTCGTCGGCTCGGCGCTCGCCGCGCGCGGCATCACCACGGTCATACCGGATTACCGGCTCTATCCCGACGTGCGCTTTCCCGCGTTCGTTGACGACGCGGCGCTGGCCTATGCGTGGACCGCGCGCCACGTCGCAGCAGGTTGCGGCAGGAAGCGGCCCATTGTCGTCATCGGCCACTCGGCGGGCGCACACATCGGTGCGTTGCTTACGCTCGATCGCAGCTATCTCGAGCGCGCCGGAGAACGGCTGCCACGCCCATCGGCGTTCATCGGTCTTGCGGGTCCCTATGAGTTCGATGCGACCACCTGGCCGACCACGAAGGAAATCTTTACGACCACCGCTCGTACGCCGGACCTCGCCCGCCCCATCGCGTTCGTGCGGCGCGGCGCGCCGCCCATGCTTCTCATCCACGGCCTCGCCGACGACGTCGTCGAGCCCAAGGCGACGCGCGCCTTCGCCGCGGCGCTTCATCGAGCCGGCGTTGCTGTCGAGAAGGACGAGATTGAGGGTCTTGGTCACGTCGGCGTGGTCAAAGCCATTGCCAAACCGTTCCGTTCCGAGGCGCCGGTGCTCGAAGACATCGTCGGCTATGTTTACCGCACAATTCCAGCGCCTACGGCGCGAAGTGTCTGCAACACAACCACCACGAACGGCTAACCGGGCCACGAAACGCTGTTTACCTTCGGACTAAAGTCGCAGCGCCAGAATGCCGCTGCGCTTTTCTGGCCCGAGCGCGTTATTCACGACTCAGGTATGGTCAGCCCTCTCGGGGAAAACAAATCCGTCTCTCCATCATGCAACGCCGCGTTCTTCCTACAACGCCTCGCATCGCCATTGCCGGGGCCGGTCTCGCAAGCCTCATTGGGATCACCGGCTTGGCGCTCGCCTCGGACGGCACGCCAGCAGGTCTGATTGCTCTCGGAGCATCGGCGGCAACCGTCGGTGTCGGCGTGGCGCGCTACCGGCCAGCCGCAACGAGCCGCCAGTGCGCGCGCTATCAGCGCCGCCACCAGCGCCTCGCCGGACCTCGGGCGGGTGCCAAGCTCGTCTAAGCCTCATTGGCTCTTGGCGCGCACCATCGGTCCGATGAGATCAATATTGTTCGTCCAGATGCCGCCGTCGAATTTTTCGGGCAGCGCCTTGAGGCGATTTTCGTCGTCAACGCCTGTTGTCCCAGGATCGCCGCGCTCATAGGCCCCCGTGACGAACACCGCTGTTCCCGCTCTCCGCATGCGATCGAGAAAACGACCGGGCCAGCCCCACAGCAGCCATGCATAGTTCTGCGGTATGAGCATCAACGTATGCTCGCACGATTTCGGCACATATCCGGTCCACCCGAGCGAGAGGTAGCTCGAGCCGCAGCTCTTGAGCGAGCCGCGCGACATGACTTGAAGCTCTGGCAGGCGGCGGCGTAGCGCAGCCATCGGCTTGTCACCGCCATAGGACATGAGGAGCCGCTGCTGCTCGACTGGGAGGCGCGCCAGGTGCTCGCCCAGCTGTTCTCCTTCGTCAGGGTCGTTGCTCTTCACATTGATGAGCAGCCGCCGCATTGGGAACGCCGCGAGCACCTCGTCAAGCGACGGCATCAGGCCAATACCTTTGCCGCGAAACGGAAACGTCTTGCCGCCGTCGGCGGTGTAGCCGTAGCCGATGTCGAGCGCCTTGAGCTCGGCGAGCGTGTGCTCGCGCGTGACGCCGCCCCCCTCCGTCCTACAGTCGACGGTCCAATCGTGAAAGACGGCGAAGTGCCCGTCGGTGGTCGGGTGCACGTCGAATTCCACGATGTCCGCGCCAGCCGCGAACGCAGCATTCATCGAGGCGATCGTGTTCTCGAGATAGCCATGCCGCGGCGGATAGATGCGGCTCGCCGTGCAGGTCTCGTTCGTGAGCCCTTCGCGCGAAAAGGTCTGCGCCAGCCCCCGATGCGCGAGCAGCAGCGGCTTGCCGCCCATCTCAGGCGCCAGACTGCTCGCGTTGTTGAGATAGGCGAAGGCACCCAAGGCGACGGCGCTCAGGAGCAAAATCCGGCCGATACGCATGTCGATTGAAGCCTCATGGTGAGCCTGTTGAACCATGAGGCGGCAACAGAACTGCCCGTTCGTCCTTCATTCTTCGACGGGCTCAGGATGAAGGCCGATGTCGGCGCAAACAGGGCGGCGACGTTAGGCCAACGGCAACAGCGCCATCACGCCCCCGACATCGCCGTCTTGAGATTGGCGTCGATCTTGTCGAGGAAGCCCCCGGTCGACAGCCATTTCTGATCCGGGCCGACGAGGAGCGCGAGATCCTTGGTCATGAAGCCCGCTTCCACCGTGTCGACGCACACGCGCTCGAGCGTCGACGAGAAGCGTCGCCAGCGCCGCGTTGTCGTCGAGCTTGGCGCGATGCGCTAGTCCCCGCGTCCAGGCGAAGATCGAGGCGATCGAGTTGGTCGACGTATCCTTGCCCTTCTGGTGCTCGCGGTAGTGGCGCGTCACCGTGCCGTGCGCGGCCTCCGCCTCGACCGTCTTGCCGTCGGGCGTCATGAGCACGCTCGTCATGAGTCCGAGCGACCCGAAGCCCTGCGCGACCGTATCCGACTGCACGTCGCCGTCGTAGTTCTTGCACGCCCATACGTAGCCGCCCGACCACTTGAGCGCGGACGCCACCATGTCGTCGATGAGGCGGTGCTCGTAGGTGATCTTCTTCTTTTCGAACTCGCTTCTGAACTCCTTGTCGAAAACCTCCTGGAACAGATCCTTGAAGCGCCCGTCGTAGACCTTGAGGATCGTGTTCTTCGTCGACAGGTAGACCGGATAGCCGCGGTTGAGGCCGTAGTTGAAGGAGGCGCGAGCGAACTCGCGGATGCATGTCGTCGAGATTGTACATGGCGAGCGCGATGCCGTCGCCCGGGCTCTTGAACACCTCGCGCTCGATCACCGTCCCGTCCTCGCCGACGAACTTCATCGTCAGCACGCCCTTGCCGGGAAACTTGAAGTCGGTGGCGCGGTACTGGTCACCGTAGGCGTGGCGCCCGATCACGATCGGCTGCGTCCAGCCGGGCACGAGCCGCGGCACGTTCTTGCAGATGATGGGCTCGCGGAAGATGACGCCGCCGAGGATGTTGCGGATGGTGCCGTTGGGGCTCTTCCACATCTCCTTCAAGCTGAATTCTTTGACGCGCGCCTCGTCGGGCGTGATGGTGGCGCACTTGACGCCGACGCCGTGCTTCTTGATGGCATTGGCGGCCTCGATCGTAACCTTGTCGGCGGTCTTGTCGCGGTTCTCGATGCCGAGATCGTAGTATTCGAGATCGACGTCGAGGTAGGGATGGATGAGCTTGTCGCGGATGAGCTTCCAGATGATGCGGGTCATCTCATCGCCGTCGAGCTCGACGACCGTGCCGGTCACCTTGATCTTGTCCATGAGCGTCTTTAGTCCCCGTCCCGTGTTTGGCCCGCACCTTAGCGAGCGTGCTGCGTCGCAACAAGCCTGCGGCGGCCCATCATCCTGCCGAGCGATTTACTATGAGGCGCAATGTTGAAGGACACCCTAGCGAGCATCGAGATTGTCGCCGGGGAGGCGGGCCTTGAACCGCGTCTCGGAGGAAGCGCCCGATCGGTCGCTGCCGTCGTCCACGCCTGCCACGAGAAAACGATCGACCACGGCCTCGAGACGCTTGCGGTCCCCGGCCTCGACCGCGTGAGCCTCGAGCCGATCCTCACCTACTGCGCCGAGCTGCGCTGCGAGGCGGACCGCGCCACCTGCCCGGGCTGCAAGCGGCGCACCGAGGTCTTGGGGCATCGAGACCCTCGACGACTTCATCGCCAGCCACAAGGAGATCGTCGTCGGCGACGGCTCCGTGCGCCTCCTCGGCAAAGGCGAGACGACGATCCGCGCCCCGTCCCTCGCCGCCCTCGAGAAGACGTGGTCGGGCGAGAACTACTGGTTCTGGGCGCGGCGCGTTCTGCGCAAGCTCCGTCACGGCATCCGGCGCGCGCACATCTACGGGCGAGGCCGTGGCAGCGCCCGGCCAGACGCCGGCCGTGATCCTGATGGAGCCCCAGCTCGCCGACAACATCGGCATGGTGGCGCGCGCCATGGCCAACTTCGGACTCGACGAGCTGCGTCTCGTCTCGCCCCGCGACGGCTGGCCCAACGAGAAGGCGCGCATCGCCGCGTCCGGCGCCAACTACATCATCGACGACGCCGTCTCCTATCCGGCGCTCGACGCCGCGCTCGGCGACCTCAACTGGATCGTCGCCACGACGGCCCGCCAGCGCCCCTTGAAGAAGCCCGTGCTGACGCCCGAGGAGGCGGTCGCCGAGATGCGCCGCAGGATTGCGCAGGGCGAGCGCTGCGGCATCCTCTTCGGACGCGAGCGGAGCGGACTTGAGACCGGCGAGGTCGCCAACGCCGATGCGCTCGTCATGATCCCGGTCAACTCCCGCTTCGCCTCCCTCAACCTGGCGCAGGCGGTGTTGATTCTCGGCTACGCCTGGATGCGCGAAAGCGGAATGGCGAGCCTCGGCCGGGTAACAAATTATGAAACTCCGTTACAGCCGGGTCTCAATCTGGGTGGCGACCGGCCCGCGACGAAGGCGGAGCTCATTGGATTTTTCGAGCATCTCGAGGCCGAGCTCGACCGTCTCGGCTTCTTCAATCCCACGCATAAACGCCCGGCCGTAGTGCAGAATCTCAGAACCATGTTTTCCAGAATGACGGCTACGGAACAAGAAGTCCGCACCCTTCGTGGCATTGTTGCAACGCTGGCCAAAGGCAAAGGTCACGGCCGGAAACCGTCCACATAAGCCGCCATGATGTGGCCAAGTTTTCGGCCGAGCGATGCCCGCAAACTTGGCATACCTACGGAACAGGGCGGTTCCGCCCGGCGGCGGCTGGGACGACGGGTTCATACAAGAACGACGGTTGAGCGCAGCAGGGGCAGGATGATGCGGACAATGATCATGGCGACGAGAAAGTGGATAGGCGCGGCAGTCCTCATTGCCGCGGCGGCAACGTCCGCCGGAGCAGCGGATGAGCTCAGCGAGAAGTCCGTTCAGGTGTTCATGGAATACGCCTGGTCGCTGACACCGCAGCAGTACAGCAAGAAGGACGGCACCGTTATCGTCGTCGACAAGACGAAGAAGGCGGAGGTCATGGTCCCCGTCGACGTCGCGCGCGAGGTGATCAAGGTCGGCCGCATCTCGGCACACGCTCAGGTCTGCCTCCTCGCCGAGGACCAGCAGCTGAACTACCGCTCGCTGATGAAGCGCCAAACCGATCTCAAGAAGTGGACCGACCAGCAACTGCTGTACATCAGCCAGCTGCACCTGACGACGGTGATGCTGCTGACCGGCAAGATCAAGCTGGTCGAGAAGGACGGCGACAAGGAGGTCGTCGTCGACGAGAAGCAGGCGCCGCACGCAGACCTGCACCGACGAGCAGCGCGGCAAGGTGAAGGATATCATAGCCGCCTACGTTAAGGCCGGCCCGGCGCTCGCCTCGAACGAGGCCGCGCCCGCAGCCCCTGCTGCCGCCGCGGCTGCGGCTCCCGCCCCCGACGCCAAGAAGAAGTAGCCGGCCGCAGGTTGACGGACGCCCCGGCCTCGACTATCGAACGCCGAAATCGACGCGGGCCTTTAGGGCCCGCGTTCTATTTGCGCACCCGCGGCAAGCCCAGTTAAGTGTCTTGCCTGTCGGTCCTTTTCCCTTGGCGAGCCGTAGTGCTCTGAGCAGGGGAACGGGGCAGAGGAGGGGGCGCTCCAGGCTAAATTGAAACAGCAACTCTTGGAGTGCCACAGTCATGACGAAGCGCATCCGCGCCAAGCACAAGATCGACCGCCGCCTCACCGAGAACATCTGGGGCCGCCCGAAGAGCCCGCTCAACAAGCGCCAGAGCCGCCCCGGCCAGCACGGCGAGCGGCGCGTCTCGAAGCTCTCGGACTTCGGCCAGCAGCTCCGCGCCAAGCAGAAGCTCAAGGGCTATTACGCCAACATCTCCGAGCGTCAGTTCGCGAAGATCTACACTGAAGCCACCCGCCTCAAGGGCTCGACCTCCGAGCACCTGATCGGCCTGCTCGAGCGCCGCCTCGACGCCGTCGTCTACCGCGCCAAGTTCGTGCCGACCGTCTTCGCCGCCCGCCAGTTCGTCTCCCACGGCCACGTGACGGTGAACGGCCGCCGCGTGACGATGCCGAGCTTCCGCTGCCGCGTCGGCGACGTGATCGAGGTCAAGGAGAAGGCGCGCCAGCTGCCGCTCGTGCTCGAGGCCCTGAAGAGCGCCGAGCGCGACGTGCCGGACTACGTCGATGCCGACCACAGCAAGATGACGGCCAAGCTGTCGCGCATCCCGTCGCTGTCGGACGTGCCGTATCCGGTGACGATGGAGCCGAACCTGGTGGTCGAGTTCTACTCGCGCTAAAAGGTGCGTTCTACTCGCGCTAAGCACGTTTCGGGACCATCATCCAATGACAAAGGGCCGGCTCATCGCCGGCCCTTTTCATTTAGGTAGGCTGTTGCATCGGTTTGGCCGGCCTGTGCCGCCGCGCAGGATTGGTCGGCAGCGAGATGAGCTCGCCCTCGGCGGCAGGGCGGCCGCGCGCCGGCACCGTATTCGCCCACCCGTAGGCCAGCATCGTAATCAGCGCCGAGGCGGCGAAGAAATAGACGCCGGGCTGCACCGAGGCCTCCGTATAGCCCGACGAGTTCACGTAGAAGATCATCAGCGCCAGCACCATGACGTCGGTCATCGAGTAGCGCCCGAGCCATTCCATGGTCGAGATCGACTTCTTGCGGAACTCGGGCGGAATGTCGGGCGAGGTGACGAGCGTCAGCAGATAGAAGAGCTTGAGGAACGGGAAAAAGATCGAGAACAGGAACAGGACCACGGTCAGGAAGTACTCCTCGTTCTCGAACAGGGCCCAGATGATGGTCGCGATCGAGTGCTCCTTGGTCCAGACGTAGACCGTCGTGAAGCGGATCACGGGCAGGATGATGCCGAGCGCGAAGAACACCGTCGCCACGATGATGAGGAAGCTACAGCACGAAGTTGCGCAGCGGCGAGAGGGGTTTCGTGCAGCACGGGCTCAGCCACCGGCTCGTGATTGCGCGCCGCGGTTGCCAAGCCTTCGGTCCTGAGCCAGGCGTAGGAGAGGATCATCAGCACGACGGCGGCGGTGAAGAAGTAGACGCCGTTGAGGCTCGCCGCGTCGTAGAGGCCTTGGGCCTTGATGAAGAAGATGGTGAGGGCAAGCACGAGCACGTCGTGCATCGACCATTTCCCAAGCCACTCGAGCGCCCTCAAGCGCTGGTGGTAGCGCGTCAATCTCGGCCGCAGGGAGGGTCGACACCAGCAGGAGATAGAGAAGCTTCAAGACCGGCAGCACGATCGAGAAGATGAGCACGGTGCCGCCGAGGAACGTCTGGCCGTCGCGGATCAGCACCATGACCGTCGAGAGCAGCGAATGCTCGGTCGACCAGAACACGTACTTGGTGAGCCGGATGATGGGCAAGGAGAGCCCGAGCGCCAGGCATACGGCGGCCCCAATGATGGCGAGGCTCAGAAGAAACCGCCGGCCACCCAGTCGCATGTGTTTCGCCCGCTTTCCCGGCCCGCGTCGTCCTGCCCGTCGGCCGGAACATTGCGCTATCCAGAGAATATCAGAGGGCCGGAACGGCGAAACTGAGGCTGGAGGCTTTCCCTCTCCCGATCCTTAACGCGGAGAGGGAGATTCCTACCCATGCGCCGCGTGCGGGATGCCCTTATCGTGGATCAGCGCATGCAGCTCGCCGGCCTGGAACATCTCGCGCACGATATCGCAGCCGCCGACGAACTCGCCCTTGACGTAGAGCTGGGGGATCGTCGGCCAGTTCGAGAAGCTCTTGATGCCCTCGCGCAGCCCCTGATCCTCGAGCACGTTCACGTCCTTGTAGGGCACGCCCAGATGATCGAGGATCTTGGCGACCTGGGCCGAGAACCCGCATTGCGGGAACTTCGCGGTCCCCTTCATGAACAGCACGACGTCGTTGCCGTCGATGGTCTTCTTGATCATGTCGTGTACGGCCGCTTCGCTCATGCCGCGCGTCCTTCCTGTGTCTCGGCGCTGGGAAATGCCCAAGAGCCATCGAGTTTGTACTAGAGCCTAATGTGGTCCGTCCGCGACGATTGTCAATCGCCCGGCAACGCGGTCGTCAGCGCCAGCGCATGCAGCACGCCCCCCATGCGTCCCCCGAGCGCGTCATAGACCATCTGATGCTGCTGCACCCGCGATCTTGCCCTTGAAGGCCGCCGAGACGACATGCGCCGCGTAGTGATCGCCGTCCCCGGCGAGATCCTGGATCTCGATCCTGGCGTCCGGCAGCTTGTCTTTGATAAGGCGCTCGATGTCGCCGGCGTTCATGGGCATCGCGTGATCCGACCTCCGTCGGAAATGCGTCGGGGAGGGGCGCAGATCTGCGCCCCTCCCCGATATAAAATAGGCCCTTAGTCCTCTCCTGGGAAGCAGGCTTCCTCGCTGGCGAGGCCCCGTCTCCCTAGAATACTAAGCGACGAGCGCGATCGAAGCCTCCTTGACCTTGCGCGTCGATTCGGCGGCCATGTTCGTCGCGTCCGCGATCTTGACCATGTTCTCGCTGATCGTCTGCACGCCGACGGCCGCCGTCTGCATGTTGGACGAGATGTCCTGCGTCACAGCGCGTCTGCTGCTCGACCGCCGCAGCGATTCCGGTGGAGATGTCGCTGATGTTGCCGATGATGTTCGTGATCTCCTTGATGGCCGCGACCGCATCCGTGGTGCCGTTCTGCACGGTCGCGATCTGGGCCCCGATGTCGGCTGTGGCCTTGGCGGTCTGGCTGGCGAGCGCCTTGACCTCCTGCGCGACGACGGCAAAACCCTTGCCGGCATCGCCGGCGCGTGCCGCCTCGATGGTGGCGTTGAGCGCCAGAGATTGGTCTGCGAGGCGATCGAGTTGATGAGCTCGACGACCTGGCCGATGCGTTCGGTCGCCGCCGACAGACCCGCAACGATCTCGTTCGTGCGGGTTCCCTGCTGCACGGCGCGACTTGGAGATCTGCGACGCTTCGTCCACGCGCCGTCCGATCTCCTTCACCGAGGCCACGAGCTCCTCGGCCGCCGAGGCCACCGCCTGAACGTTGGTCGAGGTTTGCGTGGACGAGCTGGCGGCCGACGCGACCTGATCGTTGGTGTTGGCGATGGCCTCGGTGATGAGGCCGATATCCGCGTCGAGCGTCTTCTGAATGCCGGCTTTTCTGATCCGGTCCTCGACCGCTTTCGTGATGTCGGTCGCGTACTTCACGACCTTGAACGGTCTGCCGTTGTAGTCGAAGATCGGATTGTAGGAGGCCTGGATCCAGATCTCCCGGCCGCCCTTGCCGATGCGCAGATATTCGGCGGACTGATACTGGCCGCGCGCGAGCGCCTCCCAGAACTGCCGGTAGGCTGGGCTGTTCGCTCTCCTTGTCGTAGACGAACATCCTGTGATGCTGGCCGCGGATCTCCTCCAGCGAATAGCCGAGCGCGCCGAGGAAGTTCTGATTGGCGGTGATGATCGTGCCGTCGAGATTGAACTCGATCACGGCCTGGGACGTGCTGATGGCCTTGAGCTGGCCTTCATAATCGGCGTTCTGCATCTTGCGCGCCGTGATGTCGGTCGCGAACTTCACGACCTTGAACGGCTTGCCGTTGGAGCCGAGCACGGGATTGTAGGTCGCCTGAATCCAGATCTCCTTGCCGCCCTTGCCGATGCGCAGATATTCGGCGGCCTGGAACTTGCCCTGGTTCAGAGTTCTCCCAGAACTGGCGGTACTCGGTGCTGTTCCGCTCCTTGTCGTTGACGAACATGCTGTGATGCTTGCCGCGGATTTCCTCGAGCGAGTAGCCGAGAGCGTTGAGGAAGTTCTGGTTGGCGGTGATGATCGTGCCATCCATGTTGAATTCGATGATGGCCTGGGATTTATCCATGGCGTTGAGCGTTGCTTGCAGCTCGCTGGACTTGGACGTGAACATTCGGGCGTCTCCTGCCTCGATCGGCCTGCAATGCGGCCTGGATGTCCGGGTGAATAGCTCGGATGTGAAATGCTGGCAGACCGAAACGGCCTGCAACTATCGGCACGAGTCGTTCAAGAGCTCCGGCAGACAGCCAGTGCGCTGTCGGACAACGCTCGTAGGTATGATCCTGTTGCGCATAACCGGCGCAGGCGCGAACTCAGTGGCGTTAAGGGATATAGCTGCGAACGTTAATAAAGGATTTCGATCCGCACGATCGGCGATTGCACCTAGGTACGGCAAGGAATGCACGTGCGCGCACGTGCGCGCTTACTCGAACACGCGCATCAGGACAGCGCCTTGGGAAGCGCGCCACCGGCGCGCCGACCCATATCAACTCAACCCGGCAGAAGCAAGAAGCCTCAGCCGCCCATGTACTCTGGCAGCCAACGCTCGATGAATCTGGCGCAGATCCGCCACCGGTAGCGCCGGCTCGCCCTTGAGCGAGATGGATTCGCCGCCCGTTCGTCCGACGATGCGCGCCGGCAGCGCGAGCAGGCGCGCGCGCTCGACCACCTCCTCCGCCATGCCGCGGCTCGACCGCGAGCACGTAGCGGCCCTGGTCCTCGCCGAACCAGATGGCGTGCGCCGGCAGCTTGCCCTCGTAGGGGAAGAGCTCGACGCCCATGCCCGCGCCGTTTGCTCCGCCCGCAAGCGCCATCTCGCAGATCGCGACCAGAAGCCCGCCGTCCGAGATGTCGTGCACGGCCCCGACTTTTCCTTCGCGGATCAGGCTTCGAACGAGGCGCCCGGCCTTGATCTCGTCGGCGAGATCGACGGGCGGCGGCGCGCCTTCGAGCTTGCCGGCGATGATCTGCTGATAGAGCGACTGGCCGAGCCAGCCCTGCTCGCGGCCGATCGCGATCAGGAGGTCGCCCTCGCGCTTCGAGCCGGATGTCCGCCATCTGCGCGATGTCGGGCACGAGCCCGACGGCCCCGATCGCCGGCGTCGGCGGGATGCCGACGCCGTTGGTCTCGTTGTAGAGCGAGACGTTGCCCGACACGACCGGATAGTCGAGCACGCGGCAGGCTTCGCCCATGCCGCGGATGGACGCCACGAACTGGCCCATGACCTCGGGCCGCTCGGGATTGGCGAAGTTCATGTTGTCGGTGATGGCGATCGGATCGGCGCCCACGGCCGTGAGGTTGCGCCAGGTCTCGACCACGGCCTGCTTGGTGCCCATCTCGGGATCGGCCGCGACATAGCGGGGCGTCACGTCGCAGGTGACGGCGAGGCCCTTCTGCGTCCCGTGCACGCGCACGACCGCCGCGTCGCCGCCGGGGCGCTGCACGGTGTCGCCCATCACCATGTGATCGTACTGCTCCCAGATCCATCGCCGCGATGCGAGCGAGGGATGGCCCGATCATGGTGCTGAGCGCATCGATGATGCCGTTCGGCGCCTTGACCCACTCCGGCAGGATCGGCTGCGGCGGCACGTGGCTGGAACCACGGCCGCTCGTAGACGGGCGCCGAGTTGGCGAGCACCGGCACCGGCAGATCGGCTTCCACCACGCCCTTGTGCTTGACGATCATGCGCCCCGTGTCGGTCGTGATCGCCGATGACCGCGAAATCGAGGCCCCACTTCTTGAAGATCGCCTCGGCCTCGCCCTCGCGGCCGGGCTTCAGGATCATGAGCATGCGCTCCTGGCTCTCCGAGAGCATCATCTCGTAGGCCGTCATGCCGGCTTCGCGCTGCGGCACGTGATCGAGATTGAGCTCGATGCCGACCCCGCCCTTGTCCGCCATCTCCGAGGTCGACGACGTGAGGCCCGCCGCGCCCATGTCCTGGATGGCGATGATGGCGTCCGACGCCATGAGCTCGAGGCAGGCCTCGATCAGAAGCTTCTCCGTGAACGGGTCGCCGACCTGCACGGTGGGGCGCTTCTCGTCGCTCTTCTCGTCGAACTCGGCCGACGCCATGGTCGCGCCGTGGATGCCGTCGCGCCCGGTCTTCGAGCCGACGTAGACCACGGGCAGGCCGACGCCCTTGGCCGCCGAGTAGAAGATCTTGTCCGCCTTCGCGAGGCCGACGCACATGGCGTTGACGAGGATGTTGTTGTTGTAGCCGGCGTCGAAGTTCGTCTCGCCGCCGACGGTCGGCACGCCGACGCAATTGCCGTAGCCGCCGATGCCCGACACGACGCCCGAGACGAGATGGCGTGTCTTCGCGTGCGCGGGATCGCCGAAGCGCAGCGCATTCAAGTTGGCGACCGGTCGCGCGCCCATCGTGAACACGTCGCGCATGATGCCGCCGACGCCCGTCGCCGCGCCCTGATAGGGCTCGATGTAGGAGGGATGATTGTGGCTCTCCATCTTGAAGATCGCGCAGTCGCCGTCGCCGAGATCGACGACGCCGGCGTTCTCGCCCGGTCCCTGGATGACCTTCGGCCCGATCGTCGGCAGCGTCCTGAGCCACACGCGCGAGGACTTATAGGAGCAGTGCTCGCTCCACATGACGGAGAAGATGCCGAGCTCGGTCAGCGACGGCTCGCGCCCGAGGATCTTGAGAAGCCGCTTGTACTCGTCGGGCTTGAGGCCGTGCTCGGCGACGATCTCCGGTGTGATCACGGCCGGCTTCTGGTGCTTGGCGCTGTCCTGCATGGTCCTCGAGCTTCACGATCTTGGGTGCGAACGCCCGTGCTTATAACGAGTGCTTGCTTGCTTGTCGCGACGCAGCGAGCGCCTGTGGAGAGCGCACTCTCGACCGGTGACTCGCGGCGCTGGGCAATTCGAGGTTCCTCTGACGTGAGAGTTAAACCATCTTGTCAGTGCTCGCCGCGACATTATCGCGCTGCACAAAGTTCAGTGCTGCCATGCAGCAATCACGGATTTTCTACTGCCGAGTCATGGTGTTACATGAGCTACTCTTCGTCAGCAGGCCGGCCAAGTCGTGGCCGTCACCTGGACTGGCTGCACGATCTTGAGGAGCAATAACCATGGGATCGGCAATCAAGAGTTTGGCCACGGTAGCCGTGGCTGGTCTGGCGTTAGTAGCGGGAGTCAATTCCCAGGCGTTCGCCGATGACGGGCGGTCCGTGCGCCCCGCGCACGGGCTGATGCTCGACGTCGGCTCGAAGCACACGGTCAGCTATTTCCTGGCCGACGACAGTAAATGCAACCTGACGCTGATGATCGGCGAGAAGGCCAACGACGAGGGTGACAACTCGTCCGTCGGTGCCCGCGTCAACGTCGCGGTCGAGGCTGGCAAGAGCGCGCGTGTCGAGACGGCCGAAGGCAAGTCGCTCGAGTTCGCCTGCGCCAGCGGAGCGAGCGCGATGAGCGTGCGCGCTCTCGATGTCGTGGCCTACACGCCCGCCGCGAAGTAACGAAGTCTCGGTTCCTCGCGGACCGAATCATGAGCGAAGGGGAGCGGGCTCCGGCCCGCTCCCTTTTTCGTTTGCTGCACAACTCTCGACTGACGCGGCATCTGCGCGCACGCGCGTTCGCATATCGGCAATGCAGGCCTGGCCATTCTCGCCGGCGCGAAGTGCCTTATCTCCAGGCACGACAAGCACAAAAAACAATCGACTGGAGAGATTGGTCATGAAAGCCATATTGCTCGCACTTCTGCAGACTGCGGCGCCGGGCGGCGTTGTTGGCCTGGTGCCCGCGCAGTCAGGCGCCGCGCCCCGAAGCGGCGCTAAGGCGATCTTGTCCGTCGCCGATCGCAGCGACGAACTCGGAATGCAGAATCAGTTGAGATTTTGAATGAGGGGAGTGGGCTTAGGCCTGCTCCCTTTTTCATTTGCATGCAGGCTTCAATTGCGCTCCGGCTATGCCGCGGCAGCGAGAGCCGAGACGAGCGCGCTCTCGAACATGCGCCGCCCGTCCGTGCCGCCGAGCGCCGTCTCATAGAGCCGCTCGGGATGCGGCATGAGGCCGAGCACGCGGCCGGTCTCGTTCGCGATGCCGGCGATGTTGCGCTGCGCGCCGTTCGGATTGCCGGCGGGTGAGACCTCGCCGTCGGGTGTGCAGTAGCGGAACACGACCTGGCCCTCGCCCTCGAGCCGATCGAGCGTCTCCGCGTCCGCGAAATAGTTGCCCTCCGCATGCGCGATCGGCATGCGGATCGACCTCGTCCTTGCGGTAGCAGTTGGTGAAGAACGTCTTGTCGCTCTCGACCTTCAAGTGCACGTCGCGGCAGATGAAGTGCAGCGACGCGTTGCGCATCAGCACGCCGGGCAGCAGGCCCGAACTCGCAGAGGATCTGAAAGCCGTTGCAGATGCCGAGCACCGGCGTGCCCGGCCTTCGCCTTGGCGATCACGTCGCGCATGATCGGTGAGTGGGCCGCCATCGCGCCGCAGCGCAGATAGTCGCCGTACGAGAAGCCGCCGGGCAGCACGATGAGGTCCGACGCCGGCACCGACGCGTCGCCGTGCCAGACCATCTTCACCGGAAAGCCCGTGATGGCCTCGAGCGCGACCTTGACGTCGCGATCACAGTTGGAGCCGGGAAAGACGATGACGGAGGCGCGGAGCATCGCGTCACCTCACGAGTTCGAAGGAGTAGTTCTCGATCACCGTGTTGGCGAGCAGGTCGCGGCACATGCGCTCGACCTCGGCGCGCGCCTTGTCCTCGCTCGCTTCCGCGATCTCGACCTCGATGTACTTGCCCTGGCGCACATCGTCGACACCGCCGAAGCCGAGCGCGCCGAATGCGCTCTGAATGGCCTTTCCCTGCGGGTCGAAAACGCCGTTCTTGAGCGTGATCCTGATGCGCGCTTTCATGGAGCGGCGAGCCTCCTGCCAGACTAGTCTCGCATTTGCGAAACTAAATGCCCGGCCTTTCGGCCGGGCACAAGTGTCGATGCGAGCTTTTCATCAGTTCGGCTTGGCTTCCGGGTTCGATGCCACCAGCACCGGCCCCGTGCCCTTGGGCGGCCGGTTCTCGGCCAAGACGCCGAGGCGCCGCGCGACCTCCTGGTAGGCTTCGAGCACGCCGCCGAGATCGCGGCGGAAGCGGTCCTTGTCGAGCTTGTCCGACGTCGTGACGTCCCACAGCCGGCAGCAGTCCGGGCTGATCTCGTCGGCGAGCACGATGCGCATCGTCTCGTTGTCCCACAGCCGTCCGAACTCGACCTTGAAGTCGATGAGGCGGATGCCGATGCCGAGAAAGAGGCCGACGAGGAAGTCGTTGACGCGCAGCGCGAGCTGCATGACCTCGTCGATCTCCTGCGGCGTGGCCCAGCCGAACGCGGTGATGTGCTCTTCCGAGACCATCGGGTCGTTGAGATTGTCGGCCTTGTAGTAGAACTCGATGATCGAGCGCGGCAGCTGCATGCCTTCCTCGAGACCGAGGCGCGTCGAGAGCGAGCCCGCGGCGACGTTGCGCACGACGACCTCGAGCGGAATGATCTCCACCTCGCGGATCAGCTGCTCGCGCATGTTGAGCCGCTTCATGAAGTGCGTCGGCACGCCGATCTCGCCGAGGCGCAGGAAGATGTATTCGGAGATGCGGTTGTTAAGCACGCCCTTGCCCTCGATGAGAGCATGCTTCTTCGCGTTGAACGCCGTCGCATCATCTTTGAAGTGTTGGATGAGGGTGCCGGGCTCCGGTCCTTCGTAAAGAACCTTGGCCTTGCCCTCGTAGATCCGACGCCGCTTGCTCATCGATCCTGGTCCCTTGACGATCACGCTCATACTCATCTTTTTTTGTGGGGAGAGACGCACTGTCCCGTGGAGCCGACCCCTTGATCTTGCAGCGTGTTTTTACCTGCACACGGCGTGGCTTAGGGTCGGCCAGACGCACGAAAATCTCGAACCGGACACTAGCCGAACCGGGGGGGAGAAACAATCTAAACGACGGACGGAATGGGCGACTGGTTCACAGCCGTGACAAGCCGTTGATTTCAATGCCCCGGCGGGGTAGGCCTCCCGCAGATGGGGTTTCTGGCGCATCCTATACAACTGAAGGAGCGCCTGAACGAAGCAAGAACAGGCTCTGGAGACCGGAATGACCACATTCGATGAGCGCGAGAAGGCCTACGAGAAGAAGTTCGCCCTCGACCAGGACCTGAAATTCAGGTCCGAGGCGCGCCGCAACAAGATGCTTGCCGAGTGGGCCGGCGCCAAGCTCGGCATCACCGGCGCGGCGCTCGAGGACTACATCAAGGAGGTCCGCAAGGCCGACCTCGCCGAGAAGGGCGACGACGACGTCTTCCGCAAGGTCAAAAAGGACTTTGCCGACAAGGGCGTCGCCGTCTCCGACGCCGATATCCGCAAGGCCATGGGCGAGTTCCTCGCCAAGGCTGTGCATGAGGTCGAGGCGAGCGGCAAGGGCTGAGCGCGCCCGCACTGCTGTTACTGCGCAAGCTGGCTCAGAAATCCGCCGAACCTGCAGCACCCCCTCGGGCCATGGACCATGGCCCGAATCGGCATTGATGTGGCCGAGATCGCCGGCTTCGACCAGCGTCGCTCCCCAAGCGTCCGCGAACCGGCGCGCCCGCTCGATTGAGCAATAGGGATCGTTCGACGATGCGATGAGCGCCGCCGGAAACGGCAGCGGCTCGAGCGGCATGGGCGCAAAGCCGCTCGCCTCGATGTCGAAGAGCTCGCCCTGGGTTTCCGGCCAACCGTCAGCATTGTCGAGATCTGCGGGTGCCACGAGAAACGCGCCGGCAACGAGACCCTTGGGCATCCGCATGCCCGCGTGAGCGACCGCCGCCACGCCGAGGCTGTGCGCCACGAGCACGACGGGGCGCGAGCTCCGCGTCGTCGCCTCGATGATGCGGCCGACCCACGCGTCGCGCTGCGGCTTGACCCAGCTCTCCTGGTCGATCCGTCGCGCCGTCTTGAGATTGCGCTCCCAGCGCGATTGCCAGTGGTCGTCGCCCGAATTGGACCATCCGGGGACGATGAGAATGTCTGCGTCAGAGGTGCGCATGGCCCTTCGAGAAATTATCTAGAGCGGCTTCTGGGCACCTTGCACGCGCGTCCTCTCTCCTGGAAGCGCGGCGAGTATGCAGAGCGCCACGGTGACGATGATGACCAGCCAACGCCCGTCAGCGACGAGCGGCATGCTGAAATAGGAAGCCAGCAGCTCCGGTACCAGGGCAATCGCCATGAGCGTCAGCGCCGCAACCGCGCCAAGGCCGATTTCACCGCGCCCGCTGGTCCGCGCCCGGTTGGCATAAAGCAGAACGAAAAGCCCGACGAGGAGCGCGTGCAGGATGATGTTGACGGGCTGACCTTGGCCGGCAGCGCTTCAGGACGCCCTCGCGCCAGGCTTGCGACGGCACCACCATCAACGCGCCCACGATCCAACCAAGGCTCGCGTAACCGAGCAGCGACCGGCCACGGACCCACGCTGCCGCTCGGAAACTCTGGCGCCGCCGTTCGCCTTGGCAAGCGCCACGAACGCCGCGGTGGAGAGCACGACAGTCGCGCCCGTGAGAGCCACGGCTATCGGCGAGATGGATCCGATGCTCGGCCAGATAGAGGAGGCCGGCTGTCATGCTGGGCAATTCCGCGAGCCCCGGCGCTGCGAGCAACAGCCAGAGCCCGCTGCCGACGCCGTGGCGCGTGACGAGATCGGCGAGCCAGATGAGGAAGGCCGTGCCGGCGATCAGCGTGAGCGTCGTTCCTGCCCGGAAAGCGAAGCCGGGCTCGTCAACGAAGCTCGCGACATCCTCGAGCCCGAGCGCGATGCCCGAGGCCCTGGAGTGCCGCGAGGCCGAGCGCCGCGAGCCGCGCGAAGCGATTGAGACGCGCGCCGTTCGCCTCGGCCCACACTCCAAAGCTTGGAAAGATGATCTTCCCGAATTCCGCGAGCAGAAGCGCACTGAGCAGGGGAAGGATGCCGAGCGAGAAGATCGAGATGCGTTCGATTGCCGACTTGGCGTCGCTGCCGCTGAAGAGTGACGCAACCGCCGCTGCCGTTCAAGCCCGGGATCGGCAGGTGACAGCCGGCGCGATAGACGATCAGCGCCGCCAGGGTGACGGCGATCCGCGACCAGAGCTCGGCCGCCTGGGCGCCTGGATCCAACGCGCCGTCGCCCTGGGCGTGCTTGGCATCTTCCAGTCCCCCTTGAGCCTCGCGCTATCCGAACACGCGCTTGAAGATCGTATCGACGTGCTTCAAGTGATAGGCGAGATCGAACATTTCCTCGAGCTTGTTGGCCGGCACTTCCGAGGTGACCTCCGGGTCGGACTTGAGCTCGGTGAGAAAGTCGCGGCCATCCTCCCACGTCTTCATGGCATGGCGCTGCACCAGCTCATAGGCTTCCTCGCGCGACACACCGGCCTGCGTGAGTGCCAGCAACACGCGCTGCGAGTTGTGAAGACCGCGAAGCTTCTCGAGATTGCGCTTCATCGTCTCCGGATAGACGACGAGCTTCTCGATCACGCCCGCGAGCCGATTGAGCGCGAAGTCGAGCGTAACTGTTGCGTCCGGCCCGATCATGCGCTCGACCGACGAGTGCGAGATGTCCCGCTCGTGCCAGAGCGCGACGTTCTCCATGGCGGGCAGCGCATAGGCGCGCACCATCCTGCGCAAGCCCCGTGAGGTTCTCGGCCAGCACCGGATTGCGCTTGTGCGGCATGGCCGACGAGCCCTTCTGTCCCGGGACCGAAGTATTCCTCTGCCTCGAGCACCTCGGTCCGTTGCAGATGGCGGATCTCGGTCGCCAGCCGCTCCACCGACGACGCGATGATGGCGAGCACCGAAAAGTACATGGCGTGCCGGTCGCGCGGAATGACCTGCGTGGAGATGGGCTCCGGACTGAGCCCCATCTTCTTGGCGACGTACTCCTCGACGCGCGGATCGACATTGGCGAACGTGCCGATGGCGCCCGAGATGGCGCAGCTCGCAACTTCCTTGCGCACGGCGTAGAGCCGCTCCTTCGCACGCAGGAACTCGGCGTAGGCGTAGGCGAGCTTCAGGCCGAACGTCGTCGGCTCGGCGTGGATGCCGTGACTGCGCCCGATGGTGGGCGTCATCTTGTGCTCGTAGGCGCGCGTCTTGAGCGTCTCGAGCAGCCGCTCGAGGTCGGCGATCAGGATATCGGCCGCACGCACGAGCTGCACGCTGAGGCAGGTATCCAGAACGTCCGACGATGTCATGCCCTGGTGCACGAAGCGCGCTTCTGGACCGACGATCTCGGCCAGATGCGTGAGGAAGGCGATGACGTCGTGCTTCGTCACCTGCTCGATGGCATCTATCCGTGCGACGTCGAACTTTGCCCTTCCCCCTTTTTCCCAAATGGCGCTGGCGGCCTCGCGCGGTATGACGCCGATGTCGGCCATGGCGGAGGCTGCATGTGCTTCGATCTCGAACCAGATTCGAAAGCGTGTCTCAGGCTCCCAGATGCGGGCCATCTCGGGACGGGAGTAGCGCGGGATCATGTCGGTCTCTTTCGGTCGCGGCGCGTGAGCGCCTTCTCAAGCGTGGCCTAGCAGACGCGCGGGCAGGCTTCAATTGAACGCGGTCGTTTTGTCCTAACGATCACCCGGGTGCCCAAAACGCGTGCGCCACGCCGGCGGACCGCGCCAGTTGGGCGGCGCCGCGGCGGCCTCGTACACGCCTCGGGCAACCGCGCGGGCCAAAACATTGGCAGCCGCGCTGCCGAGCTGGGTCAGGTTCACGATCGGATCGGCGAGCGTAACCTGTCCCGTCGCCGCCGCGAAGACCACGTCGCCGTCGAGCGGCGTGTGAACGGGGTAGATGGCGCGCGCAAGACCCGTCTGTGCCATGACGGCGAGACGAAACGCCTGCCGCTTCGTCAGTGCCGCGTTGGTCGCCACGATGGCGATGGTCGTCGCACTCGCCGGGGCCGCCCTTGAGGCGTACGTCGAGCCCATCGTCCGGCATCGGCGACGGCAAGCCGTGGCCGCCGAATTCGCTGTCCCTTTCAAATGGCGCCGCCCAGAAATGGCGCGTGTCGCCGATCGTCACGGTGCCGACCGCGTTGACGGCGACGAGCGCACCCACGACGAGACCGCTCGCGAGTGTCGCCGAGGCGCTCCCAAGGCCGCCGCGCAGCGTCGCCGTCGTCGCTCCGAAGCCCGCGCCCGCGCTTCCGAGCACGAAGTCGAGCCCCGCCTGATCGCACGCCAGCCTGGCCAGTCTTTCGTAGGGTGGGCTCGCGCCCCAATTCTTGTTCCCGCCGTTCAGAAGATCGAACAATACGGCCTGCGGAACGATGGGCACGCGCGCTCCGCCTATGTCGAAGCCCATGCCCCGCTCGGCGAGCCAGCTCTGCACGCCAGTTGCGGCGGAAAGCCCGAACGCCGATCCACCAGAGAGCACGAGCCCGTGCGCCTCCTCGAGGGAGCCGGCCAATCCGACGGCATCGCTCTCGCCGCGTGCCGGGACCTCCGCCCCGCACATCCATGGCCGTGATCAGCGGACGCTCGAAGATGACCGCCGTCACGCCCGAGCAGAGATCGGCGTCGTGAGCGTTGCCGACGCGCAGCCCTGGCACGTCGCTGATGAGGTTGCGGCATTGTGTCATCAGAACCTCATAATTCGTGCAGGCTGCATTCAGAATCAGGCTGATAACGGTGGATACAAGCCTTGAGGCCGGTCAATGCGTAGCTGCTGCAACGCAGCAGATTTGCCCCCGCATTGGAGCTGCAAGGACCAAAAACGGCTTGGTCATAGGTGGTTGCACTGATGCTGCAATGCAAAGTGACATTCCTGCAACGCAGCAATAACGGTGATGAATGTGCCAAGATCGAGCCATATTTGGATGATTGATCACGGCCCCGCGGGCAGAAAGGAAAATAAGCAAAACTGAACAACTGTGGATTTTCGGTCAGTGCCAAATCTCCTGAACGCGTCTAAGCTTGCAGACAACTGCTTCGGCCGCTGGCTCTACTTGGATTGTGACCGCCGGACGACGCAAGGGCAAAGGGCCGCAACGTCAAAGCCGCATGTCTGGGATCGATAAGCCAGCAAGCGGCCAGCGGACACTAGGAAAGGAACAGAGGGTCTAGATATGACGGAACAGATGCAAAGCGAGATTGCCGAGCTCAGCCTCCGCATGGAGGAGATCGACGATCCACGTCGAAGCTACGCGCTGATCCAAGAACGCATTCGCCAGTACCGCCAGCGCGGCCACGACATTCCCGAGGAGCTCGTGCGGATGGAGCGCCGTCTCGCCGCCGACTGCCTCATCGAATCGCAGGGCCGCTGATCGGACTGCCCTGCCGGTGTTGTCACGCGTAGCGAGACACCGGCGCTGGCGGCCCCTCCGGGGAGGGGCCAGTCCAGCCTCATCACCCAACTAATCGCGCGGTTCCCAGCTCGTGCCGTTCCAAACGGCCGGAGCAAAAGAAACGATCCGCGCGTCCCCTTTCTCATCGAAGCTGATCGGACCGAGTGCGGACGTTTTCGCCGTGATGCGGGAAAGCGCACGCGCCACCTCGCCGGATATCGAAAGTGTTTGCCTGTCGCACGCCATCCGCCCAAGCTTCGACGGCGCCCTGCGTGAGAGCGGCGACATCAGGATTGTGCGCCATACAGCACGCGCAGCCGCTCCGGATCGGCGCCTGCCGTATCCGCGAAGTCCGGCCGTCGCCAGTCGAATCCGAGCCAAGAAACGCGCGTATCCGATCCTTCGCGCCGCAGACCATCCAAGATCACCCGCGCCTCGGTGGGATAGCCGGCAAAGAGCACCGCCTCCGCCCGCGCCTCCTTGAGCCGGCGTGCAATCGCGTCGTAGTCCTGGCGGCCGGCGACGATCGTGAGCGTCGGCAGCGGTCGCGAACCCGGCGGCCTTGAGGCTTCGCGCCGTGTCCTCGGCGATGGCGCGCGCATAGACGCGTGCGATCGTGAATGAGCCCGATGCGCCCGCCGGGCGACCTGCGCGCAAG
Organism: uncultured Alphaproteobacteria bacterium; assembly: GCA_963821565.1. GTDB lineage: Bacteria > Pseudomonadota > Alphaproteobacteria > Rhizobiales > Hyphomicrobiaceae > Hyphomicrobium_C. The sequence continues at coordinate 206,611 of CAWGEK010000001.1, read as the reverse complement.
CCAATGTGCCGCTGCCTCCCCCTGCCGGTCGTCGCGGCCCGCAAGGCGAAAGACCATCGGCCCTGCGCGCTTCTCAGTCAGGACAGGGTGGCGCACGCCGGCCGCGATAAAGACCATGCCGGCCGCCGTATAGAGGGGCGCCGCGGCGACCGCCGCGCCGGAGCAGGGATGACCGACGACGACACGCCGGCCGTCTGTCGGCGATCGTTTTCGCCATCGCCGCGGCCTTTGCGCCGTCGCAGCCGTCGTCCTCGACGATGAGACCGACGCGCTCGCCCAACAGCCCGCCTGCGTCATTGAGGCGCGAACCGCACGCTCCGCACCCTGCCGCACGGCCTCGCCGACCGCTTGATGAGTGCCCCGAGAGCGGCGCGACGACCGCGACGACGACCTCCGCCGCCGCCATGCCCGGGCTCGCGGCAAGCAAGGAGTGCGAGTGCGATCTCTGCCGGTCGCCGAGCCATCTTGGCCGCGTCAGTTCTGGACGTAGGCGATCGTCCCGTCCGGCTGCTTCTTCCAGGTGTACATCACGTAGTCGATGCGCGTGACGTCGCCCTTCTTGTCGAACGGCGAGATCGCCGATGACGGTCTTCCAGGCCTTGCCCGACTTGAGCTCCTCGGCGACCTTTTGCGGGTCGAGCGACTTGATCGACTCGGCCGCCTGCTTGATCGACCTGCACGGCCGCATAGCTGTAGAGCGTATAGGCCTCGGGCTTGAAGTTGCGCGCTTCGAACTTCTTGAGCACTTCCTGCGCTTCGGGGCGCTTCTGCGGATCGGGCCCGAACGTCATGAGCGTGCCCTCGGTCCCCGGGCCCGCCGAGTGCGGCAAACTCGTTGGACGCAATGCCGTCGCCGCTCATCATGACCGCGTTGACGCCGGCGGCGCGCATCTGGCGCAGAATGCTGCCGCCTTCGGTGTGCACGCCGCCCCAGTAGACGAGATCGGCACCCGACGCCTTGATCTTGGAAACGAGCGCCGAGAAGTCGCGCTCGCCCGAGTTGATGCCCTCGTAGAGCACCTCCGTGACGCCCAGCGCGTTCATGGCCTTCTTGGTCTCGTCGGCGAGACCCTTGCCGTAGGTCGTCTTGTCGTGCGCGAATGCGACCTTCTTGTCCTTGAAGTGCGTGGCGATGTACTCGCCCGCGACCTTGCCCTGTTGATCGTCGCGCCCGCAGGTGCGGAACACGTTCCACAAGCCGCGATCGGTGATCTTTGGGTTGGTCGAGCCCGGCGTGATCATGAGGATGCCGTTCTCGGCGTAGACGTCGGAGGCGGGCTCCGAGACGCCCGAGTTGAAGTGACCGACGACGAACTTCACGCCTTCGCCGACGAACGTGTTCGCGACCGAGCGGCCCTGCTTCGGATCGGCGGCGTCGTCGCCGAACACGAGCTCGATCTTCTGCCCGTTGATGCCGCCCGCCGCATTGATGTCCTCGACCGCCTGCTCGGCGCCGTTCTTGAGCTGGGCGCCGAAGACGGCATCCTTGCCCGTCAACGGGCCTGCCAAGCCGATCTTGAGCTTCTGCTCGCTGCTGCACGACGCCACGAGCGCCGCCACAAGCAACACGGCCGCCACAGCCTACGATCCGCATCAGTTCATCTCCTCGATCACGCCCGCGTACACCGCTCGGCACCAGCCGAGGTCCCGGCATTCTGTCATCACGAACAAGGTTTTCGTCCGAAATTGCGGACAATGTCACGACCGCATGCCGACTGGCCCTATCACGCCACGCCGCAGCCGCCAGCCAAGCGGTCCGGCCCGCTCGAAGAGCCACGGATACTGCTCGCTCATGTGGCGCGCGCGGCGCACGCGGTGACCGAGCAGCGCGAAAACGCAGAGAATGAGGAAGTCGGTCGTCGAAGCTGGCCAGCGAGAGCAGGGGCCCGCCGAAGAGCGCGTAATCGAGGAAGCGCACGGCGGCGGCGATGAGAAGCGTATAGGCGATGACCGGCCACAACGCGCCCCAGCCTTCGGCCACCGCTTGTCCCGTCCGCCACGCTGCCCCGCCCCCGAGCACGATCGTGAGCAGCACGAAGACGAAGAGCCCGTTGGGTATGGCGGCCGCGAGCAGCGCCTCGAGCATGTGCAGTCCCTCCTCTAGTGCCGTCCGCCCTCGAGATAGGCCTGGCGAATCTCCGGCCGCGCCAGCAGCTCCTGTCCGGTCCCCGTCATGGTCACGGCGCCGTTGACCATCACATAGGCGCGATGCGCGAGCCGGAGCGCGTGGAACGCGTTCTGCTCGACGAGGAAGATCGTCATGCCCTGGCGGTTGAGGTCGGCCAGCGTCGCAAAGATCTGCTTGACGATCAGCGGCGCCAGCCCCAGCGACGGCTCGTCGAGCATGAGCAGCTTCGGCCGGCTCATCAATGCCCGCGCGATGGCGAGCATCTGCTGCTCGCCGCCCGAGAGCGTTCCGCCGCGCTGGTCGAGCCGCTCCTTGAGGCGCGGGAAGAGCGTCGTGACGCGCACCAGATCCTCGTCGAAATGCGCCTGCCCGTCGATGGAGGCGCCCATCATCAGGTTCTCGAGTCACCGTCATGCGCTGGAAGATGCGCCGTCCCTCCGGGACCTGCGCGATCCTGAGGCGCGCGATCTCGTGCGTCGCGAGCCGCGTGATGTCCTGCCCCTCGAACCGGATGCGGCCCTCGCGCGGAGCGCGGCGAGCCGAACACGGTCATCATCGAGCGTCGACTTGCCGGCCCCGTTGGCGCCGATCAGCGTCGCGATCTCGCCGCGCTTCACCTCGAGCGAGACGCCCTTCAAAGCGATGATGTTGCCGTAGTAGGCCGAGACGCCTTCGACGGAGAGGAGGGGACCGCTCATCGCCGCCCCCGTCCCGCTAGCGATCGCCCACCTCCTGGTCCTCGACGCCGAGATAGGCGGCGATGACCTTGGGATCGTTCTTGACCGACTGCGCCGTGCCGTCCGCGATCTTGATCCCGTATTCGATGACGACGATGTGGTCGGAGATATCCATGACCACGATCATGTCGTGCTCGATGAGCAGGATCGACGCGCCGGTCTCGCGTGCGGATGCCCCGAGCAGCCGCGTGAGGTCCGCGCTCTCGCGCGCGTTGAGCCCGGCCGCCGGCTCGTCGAGGCAGAGCAGCACCGGATCCGTGCACATGGCGCGCGCGATCTCGAGCCGGCGCTGAGCGCCATAGGGCAGCTCGCCGGCGAGATCGTTGGCGCGATCGATGAGACCCACGACCTCGAGCCAGGCGCGCGCCCGTCTCGACCGCATCGCGTTCGGCCGCCTTGTAGCTCGCGGTGCCGAACAGTCCCTTGAGGCTGAAGCCGGACGCCCGCATCAGCTCCTTGTGCTGCGCGACGATCAGGTTCTCGAGCACCGTCATGCCCGAGAAAGAGGCGGATATTCTGGAACGTCCGCGCGACCCGCGCCTTGGCCGCGATCTCGTGATCCGGCATGCGCTCGAGAAGGAAGATCCCGCGATTTCTGCCCGCGCCCAAACCGTTTGTCGGACGTCGTCAAGGCGTCGATCTCGGCTGCCGGGCCGCCGCGTCCCCGTGGGCGAGCGCGATGCGCCCGGCGGTCGGCTTGTAGAAGCCCGTGATGCAATTGAAGACCGTCGTCTTGCCGGCGCCGTTCGGACCGATGAGCGCCGTGATGTCGCCGCGTCCCGCCGTGAACGAGAGATCGTTGACGGCGACCAGGCCGCCGAAGCGCATGGAGAGGTGGTCGACGGTCAGAACGGGATCGGAGAGCCACCGCATTGCACCTTACCCCTGCGGCGCGCTGGGTGCGGCGCCGGCCTCGCGCGCCGAAGCCGTATGGACGGCACACGCAGGGCGACGAGACCGCGCGGCCGCCAGATCATCAGCACGACCATCGCCAGGCCGAACAGCAGCATGCGGTACTTCGACGGATCGAAGTCGGCGACCGAAGACCGCCTTGAGGAAGCCGAGCTCGCGCAGAAGCTCCGTGCCGCCGATCATGACCACGGCCGCGATGGCGACGCCCGATCTGGCTGCCGAGGCCGCCGAGCACGACGATGGCGAGGATGACCGCGCTCTCCATGAACACGAACGACTCGGGGCTGATGAACCCCTGCCGCGCGGCGAAGAAGGCCCCCGCGATGCCGCCGAAGAACGCGCCCGTCGAGAACGCCGTGAGCTTGGTCGTCACCGTGTTGATGCCGAGCGACCGGCACGCGATCTCGTCCTCGCGCATCGCCTCCCACGCGCGCCCGATCGGCAGCGCTCTGCAGCCGCGTCGTCACCCAGTTCGCCAAGAACACCAGCGCGAGCACGAGATAGTACATGAAGAAGAGCCGGTAGAGCGGCGACGGCGGCAGGCCGAGCGTGCGCGGCGAAGACCATCCGGCTCCGACCCGAGCGAGAACCCGAAGAGCGTCGGGCTTCGGAATCCCCGAGATGCCGGCGTAGCCACCCGTGACCGGAACCCAGTTGATCAGCACGAGGCGCACGATCTCGGCGAACGCGAGCGTGACGATGGCGAGGTAGTCGCCCCTGAGACGCAGGACCGGAAGCCCGATCATGAGGCCCCAGAAGGCAGCGAGGATGCCGGCCAGCGGCAGCGCGAGCCAGAACGAGAGACCGAAGGTCTTGGCGAGCAGCGCCGAGGAATAGGCGCCGACCGCATAGAAGGCGACGAAGCCGAGGTCCAGGAGCCCCGCGAGGCCGACGACGATATTCAAGCCGAGACCCAGGCAGCACGTAGATCAGGATCTGAATGCCGTAGTTGTCGATCAGCTTGAGCGGCCCTGGGCCTCCGGCGGCTGAGATGGCGACGGCGAGAAAAGGAAACGCGACGACCGCAATGAGCCCGATGCGCGGAAGGAGACGCCGGAGCTGCGCGATCACCGGCGCGTCTCGCAACGACGAGAGCGGCGGCAGCTTGAGGTGAGGCACCGAAGAGCAGCCAGGCGAGCCTCAAGACAAAGGCTATCGCACAGAGCGTCGCCACGAGCCCCCAGCGCTCGACGAGCATCAGCCGGTTCTGAAGGTCCTGCTCGGTCTTGAGCGCGACGATCGGGAACGACAGCCCGAGAGTGACGAGGGCGACGAGAGCGGCATCCTTGAGGGCGCCCAAGAAAGTCACCCCAGTGCCGGCCCTGACGTCTCCCGATGCGCCCATGGGCGTCACACCTTCTCCACGTCGGGCCGGCCCATGAGGCCGGAGGGGAGGAAGATGAGCACCACGGCGAGGATCGAGAAGGCCGCGACATCCTTGTAGTCGATCGAGAAATAGGCCGACCAGAAGGTCTCGATGAGGCCGATCAGAAGTCCGCCGAGCACCGCGCCCGGCAGCGATCCGATGCCGCCGAGCACGGCCGCCGTGAACGCTTTGACGCCCGGCACGAAGCCGTCGGAGAAGCTCACGACGCCGTAGTACATCATCCACAGCAGCCCGGCGACGGAAGCGAGCGCCGCGCCCATGATGAAGGTGAGCGAGATCGTGCGGTCGACGTCGACGCCGAGCAGCGACGCCATCTTGCGGTCCTGCTCGCACGCACGCTGCGCGCGCCCGAGCGGCGTCTTCTGCACCACGTACCAGAGCACGAGCAGAAGCACGGCAGTCGTCACCATGATGACGAGCTGCTTCTCGGCGAGCGTCACCGAGCCCAGTCCGATCGGCAGCACGATAACGTTCGTCAGCATCGGCTCGATGGCCTTGTTGTTGGGCCCCTGCACGACCTGCACGAAGTTCGACAGGAAGATCGACATGCCGATCGCCGAGATGAGCGGCGCCAAGCGGAACGAGCCGCGCAGCGGCCGGTAGGCGATGCGCTCGATCATCCAGTTCCAGAGGCTCGTCAGCGCCATGCCGAGGATGAGCACGATGAGGAGCGCGATGCCGAGCGAGAGCACGCCGAAGATCTGCGTCAGCAGCAGAAAGAGGATGAGAGCGATGAAGGCCGAGAGCATGAACACGTCGCCGTGGGCGAAGTTGATCATGCCGATGATGCCATAGACCATCGTATAGCCGATGGCGATGAGACCGTAGATCGACCCGAGAGTCAGCCCGTTGATGAGCTGCTGGACGAAATAATCCATTGCTGAGGTTCCCCGCGCCGGCTGGCACCTTATGTTGTTTAAAGCGCCTACGTACGGATTGGGAACAGCTTTTTCGCGCTTCTCCGCACTCGAAGCCTGCGCGCTGCGCTGAGAGCAACGCCCGTTCAATCAGCGCGCTCTTGAGCGGATTTCTGCGCGAGCAGTCTGCCGCCAGACTCAGGTTGCGGCTTCAAATCATATTGTGCGTGCCGTCGCAGTACGGCTGGATCGTCGGTCGCCTTGCAGCCGCAGAGATTGAAGATCCCCGTCGAGGGAGCGACAAAGCGCAACGGCTCGAGCCCGGTGTCCTTGTGAGCGCCGTCGCAAAACGGCTGCTTCTGCGAGCGTCCGCAGCGGCACCAGAAGTAGGCTTTGCCCTCCGCAAGATCCACCTGATAGGGGCCCGCTTGGGCGACGATCGGGTTCTTCGGCCATGGCGACTGCTCTTGGTTTTGCAGACGATTCGGATCGCCGTGCGCGACCCTGATGGCATCCACCGGTAACGGCTTCGGGCGGCACGGACAAGAGGCAGCATGCCTCAGCCGGGCGGCGGCCCGGGCACGATATTGAGGACCGCCTTCTCGACGGTCTTGTTGCCCTGGTCGTCGATCCAGGTGAGCTCGAACTCGCCCGGCCCCGGCACCCTCATGGAGAAGGCGATGAACGGATTGGCCGCGATCCCGGAGCCGAACTCCGCCGAGAAGACGGGATTCCCGGCGAAGGTGGCCGTGAACGAGTTGAATGATATCGCGCGGGATCGGCTTGCCGTCGGCAGTCTTGCGGTTGCCGGTCTCCATGACATGCGTGATCAGCGCCTTGATCTCGATGATCTCGCCGATGCTGGCGCCTTCAGGGAGCTTGATGCGTGGTCGCGAGGCCGTTGCCATGGTGTCACTCGTTTCCGCAGCCGCCGATGGTCACCTTGACATTCCGCCGCCCGATCAGCAGCTTGCCCGTGCTCGTCTCGGCGACGGCGACGACGTCCTGCGTCTTGGCGAGGCGCATGCGCCCCGTGACGTTCGCCGTCCCCGAAAGCGGCGTGAAATGAAAGGTCGCGACGGCGGCCTGAGGGTTGGCCGTCGAGAGAAGGTGCAGGCGCTCGACGTAGTCGTCTTCCGTCATCGGGCTCGCGACCGCGAGCTTGTAGGGCACGATGTTGCCGTTCTCGGCGATCTCCGGGAGTTCGAGCGTCACGCCCTCTTCGAGCGGCACGGACTGCCCGATGATTTTCTTGAGTGCGAGATCGAACTGGGCCGAGCCGAGAGGGGCCTCCTCCTCGAGCGCCAGCGACAGACCGCCACCCGCCAGAAGCGCGACCCCCGAGGCAGCCATGGCGCCGCCGCCGATCAAAACGTCACGGCGCCCCACCAATCGCTTTGTCGCCCGCCAGTCCACGATACGCCCCAAGCCGCTGCGTCTTGGCTGAAAATAGAATATCTACAGCAACATCAAGGGGATGGTTAATCCCCGAGCCGTTGCCGGTCTGCAGCCTTCATGCTTCTCGCCCGGTACGGCCACTGCTAACATGCGAGCAAAAGCCAGCGCAAATTACGAGTTCGACAGCCTTTGCAGATCTGCCTTCCACAAGGCGAAACCCTCTCGCGCATGTGTCCCACCCGCTACAGCTCCAGCATCATGGCAGCGTTTGCTTTTGTCAGTCTGACATGGGTCGGCATTTGCGCTCGCGGATAACGCGCCACTGCGCCTTATCATGGTCGAGGAGACGGGATGCCGATTTTGCATGAAGTGGAACGCCGACGTCGGTGCCTCATACACGAGATCGAGGGAAGGTGCCGCGGCACCGCTCTTGAGGGTCAAGCGGGACGCACCCGAGCTCGCGGCCTTTGCCCCCATCGTCTACACGCCGACCTTCATCGTGGCTAAGGGCGGCAGAGGAGATCGGCCGCATCACCGGCTATCCCGGTGCAAGCTTCTTCTGGGAGGAGCTGGCCGCACTTCTCGAGAAGGCCGGGATCTCGAGCGATCCGGCCGGCCGCTTGGAACCGGCATCTCTTGGAACGGCGTGGTAACTGGAACCGCAGTTGCTGGCACGCGGAGCCGGCCTACAAAAAACGATGGGATCGGAGCGCGTGCATGGGTGAGGTCGATCGGCGGCAATTCGGAGCCGGGCTTGCCGCCTTGGGAACTGCCGCGCTCGCCGCTCCGGCCTTGGCCGGCGAAGCCCGCAAAAATCGTCGTCATCGGCGGCGGCCCCGGTGGCGCAACCGTCGCGGTCTACCTGAAGCGCAACGATCCCGACCTCGACGTGACGCTCGTCGAGCGCCAGCAATTGTACACGAGCTGCTTCTTCTCGAACCACTACATCGGCGGATTTCGCTCCTTCTCGAGCATCACCCACAACTACGCGGCCTCGAGAAGCTCGGCATCCATGTCGTCCACCAGACCGCCGAGGAGATCGATACGGCAAAGAGGCTCGTGCGCCTCGACGGCGGGAGACGCTTCGCCTACGACCGGCTCGTCGTCGCGCCCGGCATCGATTTCAAGTTCGACGGCATCGAGGGCTACGACGCCCATGCGTCGGAGGTCATGCCGCACGCCTGGAAGGGCGGCTGGCAGTCGCGGCTCCTGCGCCGCAAGCTCAAGGCGATGCCGGACGGCGGCGTCGTCGTCATCGCCCCGCCCCGCAATCCCTATCGCTGCCCTCCCGGTCCCTATGAGCGGGCCTGCGTCATCGCCCACTACCTGAAGACCGCGAAGCCCAAGTCGAAGCTGATCATCCTCGATCCCAAGATGGCGTTCTCGAAGCAGCCGGTGTTCGAGGAGGCGTTCGCGAAGTATTACAAGGACATCGTCGAGCTCAACCTGACCAACGACATCGACGACATGAGCCTCGTGCGCGTCAATGCCAAGACCGGCGAGGTGACGACGAAGGCCGGCACCACCGTCAAGGCGGCCGTCGCCAACGTCATTCCCGATCAGCGCGCTGGAAATATCGCCAAGCTGGCAGGCCTCGTCGAAGGCGACTGGTGCCCGGTCCATCTCGAGAACTTCAAGTCGAAGAAGGCCGACAACGTCTACGTCGTCGGCGACGCGGCCATCGCCGCCGAGATGCCGAAATCGGCGTTCTCGTCCAACAATCAGGCGAAAGCCGTCGCCGCCGACATCCTGGCCGACCTCGCCGGCAACAAGGATCGCCCGCCCGCGCATTACCGCAACACGTGCTGGTCGATGCTCGCCCCCGACGACAGCGTCAAGATCGGCGCCAACTACGCGCCGGGCGAGCTGAACGGCAAACATGTGCTCGTTCCGAGCGATAGTTTCGTCTCGAAGCCCGGCGAGCCCGCATCCGTGCGCAAGGAAGACTACGACCAAAGCATTGCCTGGTACGCGACGCTCGTCTCCGAGATATTCGCCAAGTGATTGCATCTTGGCCGAACAACACTTGGAGAATGCAAAATAGTTTCTTCAGTTTTTCGTGTCATTGCGTCTTGAGCACGACGCGCGCCCGGCGACAATTCCTGCACGACGGGCGCAATCCGCTCGCCTCTGGGCGAAAGCCCCTATAGTCTTAGCTACGAGTAACCGGCATCGGGCGAGTGCCCCGTAACGGCCAAGCGATCGGACGGCCCGCGGGGCGCCCCGATAGTGCGGTGATCATAGTTCGCGTAAGCGTTTGCTTGAACTCTTGACGGCGACGATCCCATGCCGGTGTTCAACCGGCGTTTTGTGGGGCCGTGCAGCGGAGGCTCTGATCCATGGCATTACTACTCCTGTTACTGGTGCTGCTCGGCGGCGCGATCGCGCTCGGCATGTACCGCGCGTCCGGCTGGCAGTGGGCTGTCGCTCTCGCCGCCGTCACCTTTGCCTGGCAAGCCGGCATCTTCCACGGCACGCTGCACTTTCCGTCCCCCGGTTTCCTCGGCCTCCTGGCCTGGCTGCCGCCCATCATCCTCGGCGCGCTGTCGTGGGAGCAGGTCCGCCGCCCGCTCGCTGATCGAGCCGGCATTCAAGCTCGTCAAGGGCATCCTGCCCAAGGTCTCGGACACCGAGCAGCAGGCGCTCGACGCCGGCACCGTCGGCTTCGACGCCGAGATCTTCTCCGGCACGCCCGACTGGACGAAGCTGCGCGCCATTCCGCCGATCGTGCTCACGCCCGAGGAGCAGGCCTTCCTCGACGGCCCGACCGAAGAGCTGTGCCGCATGATCGATCACTGGGCGATCCGCCACAGCCAGCGCGAGATCCCCGAGGAGGTCTGGGACTTCGTCAAGGCCAAGGGCTTCCTCGGCATGCTGATCTCCAAGGAGCACGGCGGCCTCGGCTTCTCGCCCCAGGCCCAGTCGCTGATCCTCGGCAAGATCGCGTCGCGCTCGCCGGACGTCGTGACCATCGTCATGGTGCCGAACTCGCTCGGCCCGGGTGAGCTGATCGAGAAATACGGCACCGACCAGCAGAAGCACTATTACCTGCCGCGCCTCGCGCAGGGCCTCGAGGTGCCGTGCTTCTCGCTGACGGGTCCGACGTCGGGCTCCGACGCCGCCACCATGCGCGACATCGGCTACGTGACGAAGGGCCATCACGAGGGCCGCGAGGTCACGGGCATCCGCCTGAGCTGGGACAAGCGCTACATCACGCTCGGGCCGAATGCGACCCTCGTCGGTCTCGCCTTCCGCCTCTTCGATCCCGAGAACATCCTCGGCAAGGGCGAGGACATCGGCATCACGGTCGCGATGATCCCGGCCACGCATCCGGGCGTCAACATCGGCCGCCGCCATCTCCCCTCCGGCGCCGCGTTTCCGAACGGCCCCAATTGGGGCAAGGACGTTTTCATTCCGCTCGACTGGGTCATCGGCGGCGAGAAGATGGTCGGCCAGGGCTGGCGCATGCTCATGGAATGCCTGGCGGCCGGCCGCGCCATCTCGCTTCCGTCGTCGGCGACCGCGGGCGCCAAGGCGATGCTGCGCTTCTCGACCGCCTACGCGCGCATCCGCCGCCAGTTCGGCCTGCCGATCTCGCGCATGGAGGGTGTCGAGGAGCCGCTCGCGCGTCTCGTCGAAACGGCCTACGTCAACGAGGCGGCACGCGCCGTAACCGCCTCCATGGTCTCGCGCGGCGAGAAGCCGTCCGTGATCTCGGCGCTGATGAAGTATCAGACGACCGAGCGCATGCGCCGTGCCGTCAACGATGCCTTCGACATCCACGGCGGCCGCGCCATCTGCGACGGCCCCTCGAACTACCTTCAGTCCGCCTACCAGCTCGTCCCCGTCGGCATCACCGTCGAAGGCGCGAACATCCTGACGCGCACGCTGATCACCTTCGCTCAGGGCGCACTGCGCTCCCATCCTTTCCTCTACAAGGAGGTGCAGGCGCTTCAGGATCCCGACAGCGAGCGCGGCATCGATGCCTTCGAGGATGCGTTCCTCGGCCACGTCACGTTCTCCGTGGCCAATGCCAGCGGCGCCTTCTTCCACAACGTGACGCTCGGCTACTTCGGCAACGTGCCCGAGCGCGCCGAAGGTCTCGGGCCGATCTACCGCCAGATCTGGCGCGCGAGCCGCAACTTCGCGCTCGTTGCCGACCTGACCGTCGCCATGCTCGGCGGCGGCCTCAAGGTGAAGCAGAAGCTCACCGGCCGCCTCGCCGACGCGCTGTCCGAGCTCTATTTCCTGTGCTGCCTCGTGAAGCGCTTCGAGGACGACGGCCGCCCCGCCGCCGACCGCCCGATCGTGGCGCTCGCCGCCGCAAACGGTCTCGCGCGCTTCGAGGAGGCGCTGCGCGGCACGATCGAGAACTTCCCCAATGCGCCGGCGCGGGCCTTCCTGCGCGTCGTCGTTTTCCCGTTCGGACGCCACTACTATCCGGCGACCGATGCGCTGGCGTCGAAGGTCGTCCGCGCCGCGACCGAGCCCGGCGAGTTGCGCGATCGCCTGACGCGCCACATCTATGTCTCGTCGGATCCAAACGATCCGACCGGGCTTCTCGAGGTCACCTTGAAAAAGGTCGTCGCCGCCGAGGAAGCCGAGAAGAAGCTCGAGCGCGCCATCCGCGCTGGGCACCGTGCGCCGCTACCACGGCATCGACTGGATCGCCGACGCGGCCGAGAAGGGCATCGTCACCGAGAGCGAGGCCCAGCTCTTGAAAGAGGTCGAGGCGCTCACCGCGCGTGCCATCGCCGTCGACCATTTTGATCCTCTGGAGTTGAAGCCCAACTATGGGACGGAGAGTTCCGCGAAGCCTGGGTCACAACTCACGCGCGCTTGGCAGCGCTGCGGCAGAGTAAATATTGGAGACCAAACAAATGGCTCACGATCTCAAAGATGCGAGAGGCTCCGACGCGCGGGCCATGAACCTGCACGACTGGCGCTTCTCGGTCGACCAGGAGGGGATCGCCTGGGCGATCTTCGATCGCGAAGGCGCGAGCGCGAACGCTCTCGGCGCACGGCCCCTCGAGGAGCTGGCTGCGATCGTCACGCAGGTCGAGGAAGGCGCACGCGCCCGCACCGTGCGCGGACTCGTCCTGCTGTCCGGCAAGGAGCGCAACTTCATCGTCGGCGCCGACGTCAACGAGTTCGACGGCCTCAAGACGGAAGGCGAGGTGATCGAGCGCCTGCGCCTTGTGCTGGCGCTTTTCGACCGCATCGAGCGCCTGTCCGTCCCCGTCGTCGCCGGCGTCCACGGCATCTGCGTCGGCGGCGGGCTCGAACTGATCCTCGCCTGCCACTACCGCATCGCCACCCGCGACGAGAGCACCAAAGTCGGCTTCCCCGAGGTCAAGCTCGGCATCTTCCCCGGCTGGAACGGCACCGTGCGCTCGATCCGCCAGTCGGGACCGCTCGCCGCCATGCAGGCGATGCTGACCGGCTCCATGATCAGCGCCAGCCGCGCGCGCGCCATGGGCCTCGTCGACGAGCTGGTCGCGAGCCGCGACAGGCTGCGCTGGGCGGCGCGCAAGGCCGTGCTCCAGCGGCGCAAGTCGAAGCCCGCAGGGTTCGCGAAGTCCGTCCTGACGAAATGGCCGGTGCGCGGGCTCCTCGCCAAGAAGATGCGCGACGAGACCAAGAAGAAGGCGCGCGAGGCGCACTATCCGGCGCCGTTCCGGCTCATCGACCTCTTCGAGCTACACGGCGGCGACCCGGCCGCGCTCAAGACCGCCGAGACGCGCTACTTCGCGCCGCTCCTCGTCTCCGAGCAGTCGCGCAACCTGCGGCGCGTCTTCAAGCTCTCGGAGCTTCTCAAGAGCCAGGCGCCTAAGGACATCAAGTGGAAGCCGCTCAGGGCCCACGTCATCGGCGCCGGCACCATGGGTGCCGACATCGCCGGCTGGTGCGTGGCGTCCGGCATGGAGGTGACGCTGCAGGACGTCTCGGCCGAGCAGATCGAGAAGGGCATCAAGGCCCAGGGCAAGCTCTTCTCGCGGAAGTTCAAGACCAAGGCTCTGCGCAACGCCGCCAAGGCGCGCCTCATCGCCGATCCGAACGGCTACGGCGCAGCGCGCGCCGACGTCATCATCGAGGCGATCGTCGAGAGGCTCGACATCAAGCAGAAGGTGTTCAAGGAGCTCGAGGGCAAGATCAAGCCCGGCGCCGTGCTGGCCACCAACACGTCCTCGCTCGAGATCGAGGAGATCGCCAAGCCCCTGGCTGATCCCGGGGCGTCTTATCGGCATTCACTTCTTCAACCCCGTGGCGCAGATGCCGCTCGTCGAGGTGGTGCGCGGCGCGACGAGCCACGACGAGGAGGTGAAAAAGGGCTGCGCCTTCGTCACGGCCATCGGCAAGTTCCCGATCGTCGCCAAGAGCGTGCCCGGCTTCCTCGTCAACCGCGTGCTGGCTCCCTACATGATGGCGGCCATGGCGCGTCTCGAGAAGGGCGAGGAGAAGGAGAAGATCGACGAGGCCGCGCGTGCTTTCGGCATGCCGATGGGACCGATCGAGCTCGCCGACACCGTGGGCCTCGACGTCTGCGCTCACGTCGGCAAGATCCTGAAGCTCTCCGCCGAGGGCTCGCATCTTGCCCGCCTCGTCGACAGCGGCCGCCTCGGCAAGAAGACGGGCGAGGGCTTCTACGTGTGGAAGAACGGCAAGCCCGAGCGTGGCGACAAAACGTACAAGGCGGCCGATCTCGAGCGCCTCGGCCGCGAGCTGGTCGAGCCCCTGATCACGGAAGCCCAGCGCGCGCTCGACGAGAAGGTCGTCGATACCGCCGATCTCGTGGACGCGGGCGTGATTTTCGGCACCGGCTTCGCGCCGTTCCGCGGTGGTCCGCTGCACTTCAAGGCGAGCGAAGTCGGCAAGGAGCAGCCGAAGCTGGCCGCCGAATAGTCAACTGCCTCTCTTCATGACCCACTTTGGCGTCATAGGGAGAAGGAACGAAATGGAGACTCTCATGACGAAGACCGTGCGGCGTGTCGGCATCGTTGGCGGAGTGCGAACTCCGTTCTGCCGCTCGAACACGCTTTACGCCGATCTGTCGAACCTCGACATGATGACGGCCGCGCTTTCCGGTCTCGTCGACAAATACAACTTGAAGGGCGTGCACATCGACGAGGTCGTGGGCGGCGCGGTCGTGACCCACTCCAAGGATTTCAATCTCGCGCGCGAGGCCGTGCTCGGCACCAAGCTCGCGCCCTCGACGCCGGGCGTGACACTCATGCAGGCTTGCGGCACGAGCCTTCAGGCCGCTGCAGGGATCGGCGCCAAGATCGCCACGGGCGACATCGAATGCGGCATCGCCGCCGGCTCCGACACGACGTCGGACGCGCCGATCGTCTTCTCGAAAAAGTTCGCGGGCCGGCTCGTTCAGGTGCCGCAGCAGAAGACGGCCATGGAAAAGCTCCGCGTCTTCAAGGGCTTCTCGCCCGCCGAGCTTGCACCGCAGCCGCCCGCCATGGGCGAGCCGCGCACGGGCCTCACCATGGGCCAGCACTGCGAGCTGATGGCGCAGGAGTGGAAGATCTCGCGCCAGGATCAGGACCGCTTCGCCTACGACAGCCACATGAAGGCCGCTCAGGCCTACCGCTCGGGCTACATGGACGACCTGATCGTGCCGTGCGCGGGCGTCTTCCGCGACAACAACCTGCGCGAGGACATGAGCCTCGACAAGCTCGCAACCTTGAAGACGGCCTTCGACAAGTCAGAGCGCGGCACGCTCACCGCAGCCAACTCTACGCCGTTGACCGACGGCGCGGCCTGCGTGCTGCTGGCCTCCGAGGAGTGGGCCGCCAAGCGCGGTCTCCCGATCCAGGCCTTCCTCACCTATTCGCAGTCTTCTGCCAACGACTTCGTCGCCGGCGACGGACTGCTGATGGCACCGACCATCGCCGTCTCCCGCATGCTCGACCGTGCCGGTCTGACGTTGCAGGATTTCGACCTCTACGAGATCCACGAGGCGTTCGCCGCCCAGGTGCTCTGCACATTGAAGGCCTGGGAGGACCCGGCCTATTGCAAGACGCAGCTCGGCAAGGACGCACCGCTGGGCTCGATCGATCGCGCCAAGCTCAACATCAAGGGCTCGTCGCTGGCCGTCGGCCACCCGTTTGCCGCCACCGGCGCCCGCATCGTCGCCAACCTCGCCAAGCTGCTCGCCAACCAGGGCGGCCGCGGTCTCATATCCGTGTGCACCGCGGGCGGCATGGGCGTCGCTGCGATCCTCGAAAGCGCCAAGTCGGCCGAGATGCGCCAGGCCGCCTGATCACGAGGCGCTTCGCCGTCTTGCCTCCTCGGCCTTGAGCTCTTTCTTGGAGAGCTTGCCGATCATGGTCTTCGGCAGCGCGTCGCGGAACTCGATCTCGACCGGCAGCTCGATCTTCGAGAGCTTGGGCTCGAGGTGGTGCATGATGTCCTCGGCCGTCGCTGTCATGCCCGCCTTGAGCTTGATGAACGCCTTGGGAGCTTCCCCGCGATACTTGTCGGCGACGCCGATCACGGTCACCTCCTCGACGGCCGAATGCTCGTAGATCGCCTCCTCCACGCGGCGCGGGTAGACGTTGTAGCCCGAGCAGATGATCAGCTCCTTGATGCGGTCGACGATGAAGAAGAAGCCGTCCTCGTCCATCACCCCGACGTCGCCCGTCCTGAGATAGGCTCCGGCGAATTGTGCCGCCGTCTCCGCCGGCTTCTTCCAATAGCCGCGCATGACTTGCGGCCCGGCGATGCAGATCTCGCCCCGCTCACCCCTCGGGACCTCCTTCGTCGGATCGCCGAGATCGCGCAGCGAGATGATCGTGCCGGGCAAAGGCAACCCGATCGAGCCCGCCTTGACCGGCCCCTCGAGCGGATTGCACGGTCGACGACCGGCGAGGCTTCCGACAGCCCGTAGCCTTCGACGAGACGAGCAGCCCGTCACCGCCTCGAATTTCTGCTTCACCTCGAGCGGCAGCGGCGCGCCGCCCGAAAGGCAGAACTTGAGGCTCGAAAGATCGTAAGCTTTGATCTTCGGATGGTTCAGGATCGCGTTGAAGAGCGTCGGCACGCCCGGCATGATCGATGGGCGCGTCTTGTCGATGAGCTTCAACGCCTCGTCGAGCACGAAGCGCGGCATGATGACGATCTCGGCCGCCTTAGCGATCCCGAAATTCATGACGACCGTCATGGCGAACACGTGGAAGAACGGCAGCACGCCGAGGACCTTCTCGGTCCCGTACGCGAGCTCCGGGCACCAGGCCGCCACCTGGCGCACGTTGAGATACACATTGGCGTGCGTCAGCATGGCGCCCTTGGGCGTCCCCGTCGTGCCGCCCGTGTATTGCAGGACCGCCACCTCCGACGACGGGTCGATGACCGCGGGCACATAGCGCCCGTCGTTGTCCATGAGCGCGGCTTCGAGCACGACCTTATCGGCAATCGGCGAGGCGAGCGGCCGCGCCAGTTCCTTCGCCTTGAAGAGCTTGAAGAGAACAGACTTCGTCGACGGGAGCAGGCTGGCGAAGGATGCGACGATTGCCCGCGACAGCGCGCCCGATTTGACGAGCGCCTCGACCTTGTCGAACAGGAGCTTGAGATCGAGCGTGACCATGAGCTCGGTCTCGCTGTCCTTGACCTGGAAGGTGAGCTCCTCGAGCGTGTAGAGCGGGTTATAGTTGACGACCACGCCGCCGGCTTTGAGCACGGCGAAGTAATAAACGATGAAGGTCGGGCTATTGGGCAAGAAGAGCCCGACCTTGGTGCCCCTCTTGACCCCGATCTTCTGCAGCCCCGCGGCTGCCTTGTCCACGAGCCCGCTGATCTCGCGATAAGTTAATGTCTTGCCGAGGAAGTTCGTGCAGGGCCGTGACGGAAAACTGGCCGCCGCGTCGTCGAGCAGCTTATAGAGAGGCGCGGGCGTGAGCGGCATGTGCCAGTCGACGCCCCGGCGGGTAGCTCTTGATCCAGAGGTGGGTTGTCGCCGCCGCTGCGCCTGGCGCGCCAGTCGTCGTCATATATCGCCCTCCCTTGGCCGCGTCCGCTTGTCGCGCGGAGCACAGTCTTGGCGGGTACGAAGGGCAACTTGCCCGCTGTTGATGCAGGTCAAAGCCCGCGCACCCGCATTGGCATTGAACACTTTTTTGCCCGCTGCGACTAGAGCCCGGGCGCTGTATAACCCCAGCCGTGTTATGTGCCCGCGGGAACATCGGCGCTTAACGGTTTGTGGCAATGTCCGCCTACACCGCGAAGGCATGGCCTTTGCAGGGCCGCTGGCTGGACTTGTCGAGGCGTTTAAGGATATGTGACGCCCTAGCTTGTGACAATTGCGGCCCTGAACTACGTAGTCAGTAGTAACGAGGGTCCCTGCAAAAGCGGTGGGCAGGGTTTGGAGAGCGAGATGGACGAAGTCGCAACCAAAATCATCGACATTCTCAAGAAGCACATGAAGGAACCGAGAGACGATATCTCACTCTCGACCGCTTTGACGGATCTCAAGATCGAAGTCGTTAGACCTCGCGATGATTGTCTTCGACATCGAGGATACCTTCGGCATCGAAATTCCTTACAACGCCAACGAAGACGTGCAGGACTTCAAGACCGTCGGCTCTGTCGTCGACAAGGTTAAGGCTCTCATGGCGGCGGGCCCAGCAGCGGCAGCAGGCGCCAAGGCCTAAGGCTTAACCTCTAGCGGGTTTCCACTCGTGTGCGGGATCCCTATGGGGTCCCGCAAATAACATGGGCTGCGTGTAACGCCGCTCAACAGGAATGATTAGCGCAATGGCACATGCAAGCGGCACACGTCGTGTGGTCGTAACGGGTCTCGGCGTCGTCACGCCGATCGGCCAGAACGTCGACGAATTCTGGGACGGGATGCAGGCCGGCAAGTCCGGCGTCAGCGCGCTCGGCGGCTTTCCGCTCGAGGACCTCAAGATCCTGATCGCCGCCCAGATCAAGGACTTCGATCCCAAGACGCGCCTCAAGGGCTACGTGCGCGACAAGATCATCACCCACGCCGACCGCTACTCGTGGTTCGCGGCAGCCGCCGCCGAGGAGGCCGTCAAGCAATCGGGTCTCTCGATTCCCTTCGAAAACCCCTACCGGTCGGCCTGCATCATCGGCTCGGGCGCCGGCGGGCTCACGACCTTCGAGAACGCCTACCGCGATCTCTTCATCAACAACAAGCGCGCAACCAATCCGCTGACGCTGCTGCGCATCATCGGTTCGTCGGCATCCGCCCACGTCGGCATCGAGTACGGCGTCAAGGGACCGACGTTCGCCACTTGCAGCGCCTGCTCGACCGCGACCCACGCCATCGGCATCGCCCGCGACTACATCCAGCACAACATGGTCGACGTCGCCATCGCCGGCGCCTCGGAAGCCGTCATCAACTACGGCACCATGAAGGCCTGGCAGGCGCTCCACGTGCTGTCGCCGCAGGGCTGCTTCCCGTTCTCGAAGAAGCGCAACGGAACGGTCCTCGCCGAGGGCGCCGGCATCCTCGTCCTCGAGGAGCTCGAGCACGCCAAGCGCCGCGGCGCCAAGATCCTGGCCGAGATCTGCGGCTACGGCATGACGTCGGACTCGAAGGACATGGTCAACCCCGACATCGAGGGTCCCCGCGAGGCCATGCGCCTTGCGCTTCAGGACGCCAAGCTGCCGCCGATGAAGATCGACTATCTCAACGCCCACGGCACGGCGACGATGATCAACGACAAGAACGAGACCAACGCCATCAAGGACCTGTTCGGCAAGCACGCCTACAACCTCGCCATCTCCTCGACGAAGTCCATGCACGGCCACCCGCTCGGTGCCGGCGGCGGCATCGAGGCCGCGGCCTGCATCAAGGCCATGCAGGAGGGCTGGGTGCCCCCCACCATCGGCCTCGACGATCCCGACCCCGATTGCGATCTCGACTACATCCCGAACGTCGGCCGCAACATGAAGGTCAACTACGCGATGTCGAACTCGTTCGCCTTCGGCGGCTTGAATGCGGTGCTCGTCTTCGGCCGCGCGCCCGCCTGATCACGCGAGCCGATCCAAAGCATCGCGACCCTAGCTTGATCGCACGAGGGAGTTGAGGCTCTACTGGCCTCCTCATGCCGACCAACATTCTTCGCAGTCGCGGCAACAGCATCGGCGCACGCCCGGCGAAACGCGCCTCGCGGACACGGCGAAAAAACGCCGTGTCCTGATCAAGGCCGGGCGCGTCGCGATTCGCGCCGAGCTCCTCGACACCGAGACGGCCGACCGCATCTGGACCGCCCTTCCGCTCTTTTCGACCGCCGAAACGTGGGGCAATTCCATCCATTTCGAGACACCCGTCGAGACGGGCCGCGAGCGCGGTGCGCGCGCCAATTCCGAAGCCGGCGACATCTGTTTCTGGACCGAGGACGACCGCATCATCATCGGTTTCGGACCCACCCCCATTTCCACGGCCGGCGAGATAAGGTTACCAAGACCCTGTAACGTCTGGGCAAAAGCAATGGATGATGTCACCCTCTTGAAGACAGTCGTTCCAGGTGAGAAGGTATCCGTAACGGCAGTCTAATGCCGCCAGAGGGCTCGGGAGGCAATTGTGCGGGAGATTGTCATCAGGGCGGGGAAAGTTGCGATCCGTGCGCGTCTGTTGGATACTCCGACAGCGGATCGGATTTGGCGTGCGCTGCCGATCTATGCATCGGCAAAAACGTGGGGGCGCGAAGTCTATTTTCAGGCCCCGATGGCGCAGCATCTCGAGGCCGATGCGCGCGACGTCGTCGACAAGGGCGAGATCGCCTTTTGGCCGGACGGCGACGCGATCTCGATCGGTTTCGGCCCGACGCCGCTCTCCAAGCGCGGCGAGATCCGCCTTGCCAGCGCCTGCAACATCTGGGCTGTAGCCCTCGACGATGTCGACCAGTTGAAGGCGGTCTACGCCGGCGAGAGCATCGAGGTCCTCGAGGCTGAGAGGCAGGAGCGCCGCGCTTCCGTTCCTCCGCCGCGCGCAACCGGCCGCACCTCGCGCGGCCGGCAGGCGGCCCGCTTCTCCGCCATCGAGGACGGCAAGCTCTAAGCTGTCTCGCTCGAGTAATTCCATGTAGTGCGCGGCTGAGCAGCCGTCGCGCCCAAAGCTATTGGGCGTGCGGCGCAAAAGCTCCGGGCAATTTTTCGCCGAAGCGTCGCCGCCAGAAGATCGAGCGGATTGGCGTCGAGCGGCTTGATCTCACGCAGCGCGGGCAGCAGGCGCTCGACCTTGAGATCGGCAATGGCAATCGAGCGCGCCCAGCCGCTCGCTTCGAGATAGTCCCTGTACTCCTGCTCGTGATCCGGAAGCCGTGACGAAGCCGGCGCCACCGCGATCACGGGTCTGCGCACCCATACGCCCTCCGACACCATCGAGCTGCTGTCGACGGTCGCGATCACCAGCTCCGAGCGCGCGAAGAGACCGGCCAGCGTTTCCGATCCTGCGCTTCGCACATCGATGAAACTCTCGACCGGGCTTCCCGGCTCCGCCGCGAGGGCGGCCAGCCGGTCCGACGCCTCTTGCGGCGTCCGCCGCGAGTTGGAGACGATCCAGCGTGTCCCGGCGGACGCATGGAGCGCTCTCATGAAATCGATGAGCTGGCTCCAATCCTGCGCGCCGTAGCGGATCGTCGCCGTATTGCCGCCGATGAGGAGCCCGGCGATGTCCGGCCCCGAGCCGCCGGTTCCACCCGCCAGAGAGGCGGGCTGCGCGAGCGTATCGGGATCGACCGCGCTCGGCTTGAGCGTCACCACGTGGCGGGGTCGCACGCCGTTGCGCGCGTGAGAGGTGAGGACGAGCGAGAAATCCTCGGGCTTAAAACGCCTGCAGCGATCCGTAGAAGATGTTGGGCACACCGAGCAGGCGCGCCGCGGCGGCGTTGGCGGCCAGCGTGTCGCCGCCCGCCGAGACGACGATGTCGGCCCCCCGAAGACGGCCTGCTTTGAGGCCATAGCCCAGGCGGAGCACGGCACTGGGGCTCATGCCGCCATTGACGAGCGCCGCCAGAAAGCGGCCGGGCATCCACGGACGGCGATCAATTTCAATTCGCGTCGTCTCGACAGGCCGGCACCGCGCAATGGCCGCGAGAATGCCCTCGGCGAGATGGTAATGACCGGGGCGGCCGTCGGAGATGAGGAGGGCCTTGAGGGGCCGCATGCGCGAGCCCGACAGCCGCAGCAGAAGCGCGCGCACTGCGTCGAAGTTCGGCTTGGGAGAATTGGGTGCGGTCCTGAACTGCTCGAGTTTGATGCCGTGCATCCCAGAGCCCTCCAAAGGAGACGTGCACCATGACGCTAGTCCCCTGGGCCGCTCCGCGAGAGTGCACGGCTGCCCTTATTCCCATTATCCACAGGTAAGACTGACCGGCGTCCAGTGAACGCCAGACGCGGAAATGTTCGCCAAGTCGCGAAAGCCAATGGTGGAGGTGAGAACACAGAGCTCGAACCGGAAGCGCCGTGCGCAGGGTTGGCCGGCGGCTGCGCGCAACAAAGGCGAGACTCGGGGTCTGGAAGCAATGCTACATGATCAGCACCGCCCATGCGGAGCGCCCACGGCGCGTGAGCCAAAAATGGT
This sequence comes from uncultured Alphaproteobacteria bacterium, assembly GCA_963821565.1. GTDB lineage: Bacteria > Pseudomonadota > Alphaproteobacteria > Rhizobiales > Hyphomicrobiaceae > Hyphomicrobium_C. The sequence continues at coordinate 184,632 of CAWGEK010000001.1, read as the reverse complement.
GGGCCCGCCAGGATTCGAACCTGGAACCAGACGGTTATGAGCCGCCAGCTCTAACCATTGAGCTACGGGCCCCAATGCCCCAACTGAGTGTCCCGATCGCGAGATCCCTTATCAGGATTTCGCGCGCATCGGCCACACCAGAAGGACTGGGGCAAAGGCCGCCCTCTATATCAGAGTTCAGTTCCCGCAAGAACGCCAGAACTGCGCCGCTTTCCAGCTAAAAATCGTCGCTAGGGTGGCCACAACCCTGGAAGGAGCAATCCCATGTCGCCGCCACGTATTCGTTCCGCCATTCTGCCCGCCATCCTAGCTTTCGCGATTGGACCGTGGACGGCGGCGGAGGCTCAAGAGAAGCGCATCGAGCGGACCGTAACCGTCTCCGCCGCGGGCCAGGTTTCGGCCGAGCCCGACATCGCGCGCATCTCGACCGGCGTCGTCACCGAGGCCGCAACCGCACGCGAGGCGCTTGACGCGCAACTCGGACGCCATGGCCAAGCTCATCGCCGGCCTCAAGGACAACGGCATCGACGCCAAGGACATCCAGACGTCCTCGTTCTCACATCGATCCGCGCTACAACAATCCGCTCGAAGGCCAGACGGCCGTCATCACCGGCTACCGCGTGACGAACCAGGTCGAGGTGACCGCGCGCGATCTCGAGCGCCTCGGCGAGGTCATGGACAGCCTCGTCGTCCTCGGCGCCAACCAGATGAACGGCCTCACGTTCGACGTCAGCAAGGCCGAGACGTTGAAGGACGACGCGCGCAAGGAGGCCATCGCCAACGCCCTTCGGCGTGCCAAGCTCTATGCCGCGGCCGCCGGCGCCGAGGTCGGCGAGGTGATCGCGATTGCCGAGGATGCCGCCCAGTTCCAGCCCGTCGTCGCGCGCATGGACGCGCGCCATGAAGTCCGAGGCCGTTCCCATCGAGCGCGGCAGCCAGACGCTCGAGGCGCGCGTCACGGTGACGTGGGCATTGAAGTAGCCGGGCCTTCAAACGAGCGAGTGGATCTCCACGTTGCCGACGAGCGGCTCGGCGCCCGGCTGCGACGGCCAGTCGGCGAAATTGCGCATCTCGCCGGACGTGCGCAGGCGGCGCAGCGCGCCGAGATTGACCGTGGCCGACACCCACTCCGCGGCATTGAGCGTGCCCGAGGCCAGCGTGCCGTCGTCGGCGACGCCCTGCTCGGACGGCACGAAGATCCCCGCCGCGCCGACGTTGCGATCGACGGCAGGCGACCACAGCGCATCGCCCACGGTCGGGCTCATGACGGTCGCGATCGTGTTCTCGAGCGCCCGCGCCACGGCACCCGTCCGCACCCGGTGGTAGCCGGAGACGCGCTCCGTGCACGAGGGAACGAGCAGCACCTCCACGCCCGCTTCAGCGAGCGCGCGCGCGAGCAGCGGGAAACTCGCTGTCGTAGCAGATCGCGACGCCGATCCTGCCGAGTGCCGTCTCGAAGACGCGCAGCGGACCGCCCGCCGCGACGCCCCAATCGCGCTCGAACGGCGTCATGATGATCTTTTCCTGCTCGCCGACCTGCCCGCCGGGCGTGACGAGCTGTGCCGCGTTGACGAACCGCCCGTCGCTCTTCTTCACCGGCCCCGAGCCGACGAGAATGTGCACGCCGTGCTTCTTCGCGAGCTCCGCATGCAGCGCGACGCGGTCGCCGGCGAGCTCGGCAACTTTCTCGAGCGTCGTCTTGAGGTCGCCGTAGACCGCCGGCCCGAAGCACGCGGCCTGCTCGATCGCGGCATACTCGGGGAACACGAGCAGCTCGGCGCCCGTCGCGGCGCCGTCCGCGACCCAGCGCGCGATCTTGTCCTGCCACGCTTGCGAGCGTGGCGGGCTCGTCGATCGGATACTGCGCGGCGGCAATCTTGAGCGTGTCGCGCTTCGCCATCAGAGCGCCTTCATCCAGAACTGCATCGGGTGGATCGTCTCCTCGTCCTGGTCGACATCCTTCCACGAGTAGGTGGCGACCAGGCCCTCCACGGGCGCATAGCCGCGCTTTTCGCCAGAAGCCGTCGAGCGGCACGTAGTCCTTGGGCTTCAAGGGATGATTGTCGGGCCGCACCACGCGGCAGAAGGTCGAGTGCGTGAAGCCGCCGAGCTTCTTGGCCTGCGCCTCGCGATGATCGAAGAACGCGTGCCCGAGCCCATGGCCGCGATGGCTTTTGAGCAGCACCGACTCGCCGCAATAGAAGATCTTGTTGAGGTCGTAGCCGGCCTGTCTTGAACGGCTCGCCGAACTCGTCGGCGTGCTCGATCATCGGTGCCGCCGTCGAGGCGCCGACGATCTGATCGCCGTCGCGCGCGATGACGCACACCGCGCCTTTCGCCTTGGCGAACTTCGCCAGGTACTCCTCCTCGTACTCGAGCGTGCCGTCGTAGAGATACGGGTAGTCGCGGAACACGACGATGCGCAGCCGCGCGAGATCCGGAAGCACGGTCTTGATCTCGTCACCGGTGAGCGAGCGGACGTCGAGGGCCATTGCGGGCAATTCCTTTCACGCAAGGGGATCGGTGGAGCGTTCGCCGGCAGGCTAGGGGAGCGAGCCTCAGGAGACCTGGGCGATCCAGTCGGTCAGATTGTAGTACGTCGTCACGCGCGCAATCTTGCCGCCGCGGATGGCGAAGAACGTGCCGGCCGGCAGCACATAGGTCTGCCCCTTGGCCGCGGGAAGGCCCGAGTCCGTGTTGAGGTACTGACCATGGACGTTGAACTCGGCGGCGGCCCGCGTGCCGTCCTTCGACACCATGACGGCGATGTCGCGGAGCTCTTCCTTGTAGTGGTGCGTCATGCGCGCGTTGAAGGCGCGGAACTTCTCCTTGCCCTCGCGCCGCTCGCCCTGGTTGACGTCGTGGATCACGTCGTCGGTGAGGAACGCGAGCATGCCCTCGCTGTCGCCCTTGTTGAAGGCGACGTAGTAGTCGCGGATCAGCTTGGCGGTATCGGCGCGCGCTTGGCTCTCGGCTTCGCTCATATTGGTCTCCGGCGAATGGATTGGAAGGGGCCTCATTAGCAGGTCGAGGCCCCCCGATCCACGAGCAAGACGCCGCTCATGACGCGACAAACGCGCTCCGGTTAACGAGGGCTCCACGGCCGTTAACCGGGCGCGGCTATCTCTTGCCTGCGGCCTTGCGCGCCGGCTTCCTGGCAGCCGGCTTGGCCGCCTTCTTGGCCGCGGCCTTTCTCGGCTTGCGCACGCCCTTGAAGGGTTTCGGGTCGGCCTTCACATCCAGGAACTTGCCGCTCTTCTCGTCGCGCTTGGTCCAGGTGCCGGTGATCTTGTTCTTGATCTGCGAGCGCGTCTTGACCGCGCCGACCCGGCGATTGTCACCGGGTGTCTTGTTCTTTGCCATGGGGTCGTCTCCTCGTTGGATCGTCTGCGATTGCTTGGACGCGATTCGCAGCGCCGTTGATACCGGCAGGTGTCAGCATACGCAGCAATTGCCGCGCCCCGAAAAGCCGAAGGCTCAAGGAGACTGTTTCTCGATCGCCCAACGCCACACGCGTCCGTCCTCCGGATCGATCGATCTCGCCCACGTTGCGGAAGCCGGCGCGCTCGAGAACGCGCGTCGAGGCGTTGGGCTCGGCAAGCGTATGAGCGAGGATTGTGCGGACCTCTGTGGCTCGCCTGCGCCCGCGCCGGTGAGCTCGCGCGCCATGGCGCTCGCATAGCCGCGGCCCTCGAAGGAAGGAAACGTGTAGTAGGCGATCTCGACCGCGCCATCGGCATCGGGCGGGCTCTTGAAGGCGCATGTGCCGACGACCTGGCGCGAGGCGCGGTCGAAGACGAAGAAGCCGCCCCACGCGCCGTGATCGAGCATGTGGGCCGGCGTCATGCCGATGACCCCGGCCATGAGATCGCGAACGCCCTCGGTCACGAGCGCATGCGCCGTGACGAACGCCGCACTGGCATCCGCTGCTTCGCGCGCGACCGTGCGATCGATGGGCACGAGCCCGATCTCTGGCGTTCCGGGCATCAGATCTCCGGAGAGACGGAATCGAGCAAGGCCAGCTCACATGCCTGCGACATGCAACACGACACGCCGGTCGTGCGGATTGTTGCGGTGCTCGAAGAGATAGATGCCCTGCCACGGCCCGAGCAGGAGCTTGCCGTTCGAGACCGGAATGCCGATCGAGGTCTGCGTGAGCGCCGCCTTGACGTGCGCCGGCATATCGTCGGGTCCCTCGACGGTGTGCACATAGAGCGGGTCCCCGTCCGGCACGAGGCGACGGAAAAAGGCGAGAAGATCGCGCTGCACATCGCGGTCGGCATTCTCCTGAATAAGCAGCGAGGCCGACGTATGGCAGCAGAAAACGGTGAGCAGCCCGGTCCCGACGCCGCTTTCGCGCACGAAGGCGCGCGCCTCATCCGTGAACTCGATGAGCCCTTTACCACGTGTAGAAATGGCGATCTCATGCTGGCTTTGGCGCACGCGGGAGCCCTCGTTCCCTATGATTCCATGCCGAACTTCATATATAAGGTGCCATGAGCAGAGCATTCGTAAAAGAGAGCGACGAGGTCGAGGAGCTTCCCGACCGTCTGATCTCGGAGCATCCCAATCTCGTGACCAAGGAAGGCCTCGCGCAGATCGAGGCCGAGGTGGCGCGCTTCGACGCGGCGCACGCGGAAGCCGTGCGGGCACACGACCGCGCGGCGATCGCCATTGCCGCGCGCGATCTGCGCTACTGGCAGGCGCGACGCGCCTCCGCCGAGGTCATCACCCCGCCCAAGGATTCGGGTGAGGTGCACTTCGGCTCCAGAATTACCTTCGAGAGAGAAGATGGGCGCCGCCAGACCTATCGCATCGTCGGCGAGGACGAGGCCGATCCCGCAAAGGGCACGCTGTCCTATGTCTCGCCGCTCGCCCGCGCGCTGATGGGCAAGTCCGTGGGCGACATCGTGCGCATGCCGAACGGCGACGAGGTCGAGATCGTCGAAATCAAGTGAAGTGAGGACGGCATATGCGCCTTCGCTCACGCACATGCACTTTGACTTTCGCCGCGCTCGTGCCGCTCTCTTCGCACCCACGGCGCATGCCGATGGAACAGCGGGCATCTGCCGGCCGCAGAGCCCGCTCTTCGCCAGACCGCGCCCAAGGACTGCACGCGCCTCAACGGCCGCGTCGGCTACTACGGCAATCCCTGGTGCACGCCTGCCGAGCAGCGCGCCTGGGACCTGTGGGACGCCCGCCGGCGCAGCTTGTCCGCCGGGAATTAGTCCGCACCTGCAGAGAGAAATGCGCCTGCGCCCCGGTTCCGGAATTCGCCGTCCCGATCTTGCGAAATCGCCGCCCTCGCGGCTTAATTTTCGCTTCAGTGGTTCGCGATCGGGGACGGGGAATGCTCTCGACACTCATGCTGCACCGGCTTGCCGCCGTCGCCGCGCTCGATTGCGGTGCTCGGCCTGGCTCATGCCGCGGCCGGCGAGAGCGGCGGTCTGATCGAGGTCAAGATGGGCCTCGGCTCCATGAGCAAGACCGACCGCGGCGACGCTCTGGAAGCGGCTCGACGAGTACGCGACCGTCGACGCGCTGCAGGAATTCTGCGGCAAGAAGCTCAACCTTCAGAGGCGCACCTGGGCCGCCGTGAGCCCGTGCGTCGACGTTGCATCGCTGCGCAAGGTGGCCGCCGTCTTCCGCGCCAAGAAGAGCGAATACATCAAGGCCTGGGAGACCGCGCACGGCGACCCCGAGAAGAAGAAGCTCGTCTGCGACAGCTGGCAGACCAAGCTCACCGAGTACGCGAAGATCATCGACAGCCACATCGCCGAAGCGCGCGACCATGTGCAACGTCTGCGTGTTTTGTTGATGGGCCCCTGACCGCTCACTCCCGCGCCGCCCTATACCCAGCCACGCCAGCCCACCTGCAACCAGGGCCGCAATCCAGCTCGGCCACAGGGGCATCACGGTCGTTCCAACCGTGACCTCCCAACCCGCGACAGCACGGGTCAATTGCAGCACGGCAACGATCGTGAAGATGACGGCGGCGAGAAGCGAATAGTTCCTCGGAGTCATGGCTGGCCTCCTCAGGGTCCGATCTCAGCCCTTCATCCTTCGACAAGCTCAGGATGAAGGGCGCCGATTTACTGGATAGCCTCATGGTGAGCCTGTCGAACCACGAGGCGAGCGGCATTGCGGCGCGATCGTAGTCAACCAGCTTGCGCGCCGAACTACTCCCGCGTCTCCCGCCCATGGAACACCCGCAGCATGACCAGGCGCTCGCCGTCATAGCGGTACTGAAAGACGTAGGCCGTACTCAAGATCTGCAACACGATCTGCACGGTACTCCTCGCGTCCGCCGATCGCGCGTCCGGCCTTCGGATGACGCTCGAGAAGCTCGGTTTTCTCTACGATCTCCTGCGCAATGATCGGCCCGAGGGACGGGTAGTGCTGATGGAGAAAAGCGGCGAAGCGATCGAGGTCGGCAAGGGCGTCCTCCGACCATTCGAGCTTCATGTGCCGCGCCAGGGACGGAAGGCCTGCGTGCCCCAGGTCTCGAGCCAGCGCACGACCTTTTCATTCGGCACGGTCCGCGCCACTCTGCTCGACCTTTTCCCAGCGCCGTTCGAGCTCGGTAAGCTGGTCGCCGAATGTCGTTTCCGGTTCCGCGATCCCCGGCCGCCAGCTCCGCCACCAGCTCCGACACAGTGAGCCCCAGCTCGGCTGCGCGAGCTTCCAGCGCCGCGGCTGTGGCCTCATCGACCTCGATGGTGTGGGTCTTGGTGGTCATTGGCGCATCCTAGCCGAGAGCCGAGAATCCAGAAACCCCTCCCGCCACCTCACTCTTCCTTCGCGGTCTCGACGTGGAAGCGGTGCAGCACGCGATGCGCGATCGGAGCCAGCACGAAGCCTGCTGCGACGACGATGAAGAGGCCGGAGAAGATCGCGTAGCAGCCGGCGAAGATCTTGCCGGCCGGCCATTTCAAAGGTTCGACCGGCCCCATGCCCGACAGGATCATGGCCGCGTTGACAAAGGCGTCAGCCGCACCCATGTCCTCCGTTTTCCATAGCCGATCATGCCGATGATGAGCCAGGAAAGCGTAGCCGCGAACCAAATGCCCAAGACCCACACCATGCGTTTCGCGAAGGCCATACGCGAGACGACCTTCTGCCTTCGATGCTCAAACTGGGTCAGACCGCGCATGGCCTCTGCGCCTTCCCGCAAAGTAAAAAGCCCCCGAGCCTGGCTCGAGGGCTTTTGGAAGCTCAGTTGTCGAGGAAGCTCCGCAGCTTCCTTGACCGGCTCGGATGCTTGAGCTTGCGCAGCGCCTTCGCCTCGATCTGGCGGATGCGCTCGCGCGTCACCGAGAACTGCTGGCCGACTTCTTCCAGCGTGTGGTCCGTGTTCATGCCGATGCCGAAGCGCATGCGCAGCACGCGCTCCTCGCGCGGGGTCAGCGAAGCCAGCACCCGCGTCGTCGTCTCGCGCAGGTTGGCCGCGATCGCCGCCTGATCGGGGAGCACGGCGTTGCGGTCCTCGATGAAGTCGCCGAGATGTGAATCTTCCTCGTCGCCGATCGGCGTCTCGAGGCTGATCGGCTCCTTGGCGATCTTGAGAACCTTGCGCACCTTCTCCAGCGGCATCGCGAGCTTTTCGGCCAGCTCCTCCGGCGTCGGCTCGCGGCCGATCTCGTGCAGCATCTGGCGGCTCGTGCGCACGATCTTGTTGATGGTCTCGATCATGTGCACGGGGATGCGGATGGTGCGCGCCTGATCGGCGATCGAGCGCGTGATCGCCTGCCTGATCCACCACGTGGCGTAGGTCGAGAACTTGTAGCCGCGGCGGTACTCGAACTTGTCGACCGCCTTCATGAGGCCGATGTTGCCCTCCTGGATGAGGTCCAGGAACTGCAGGCCGCGGTTCGTGTACTTCTTGGCGATCGAGATGACGAGGCGGAGGTTGGCTTCCACCATCTCCTTCTTCGCCTGGCGGGCTTCGCGCTCGCCCTTCTGCACGGCCTTGACGATGCGTCGGTACTCGGTGATCTCGAGGCCGGTCTCGGTCGCGAGCTCGTGGATCTCCTTGCGGATCTGCTCGATCGTCTTGCGCTCGTGCTTGACGAGCTGGCCCCACTTCTTGCCGCTCTCCTGCATGCGGTCGAGCCACGTCTGGTCGAGCTCGTTGCCGAAGTATTCGTCGATGAACACCTGCCGCGACACGCCGTAGCTGTCGGCGAGGCGCATCAGGCGGCCCTCGAGGCCGACGAGGCGCCGGTTGATCGAGTAGAGCTGCTCGACGAGGCTTTCGATGCGGGCGTTGTTGAGCGACAGGCTCTTCACGTCGGAGATGATCTCCTCGCGCAGCTTGTCGTAGGCCTTCTGCTGCTGGCGCGAGCCCTGCTCGCCCGCGACCTGCTGCTCGAGCTTCTTGTCCTGCTGCTTGCTGAGCTTCTTGTAGGTGCCGGCGATGTTGTCGAAGGTCTCGAGCACCTTGGGCTTGAGCTCGGCCTCCATGGCCGCGAGCGACAGCGCGTTCTCGAAATCGTCCTCGTCGTCCATCTCGCCTTCGGGGCGCGGCTCGCCCTCGGCGGCGCTCCGCGGCCGGCTCGGCGGCGACGGCGCGGGAGCCTCGCCGCGGCCTGCGGCAGCGGCGGCGGCGCCTTCGCCTCGGGACCCTCGTAGGTGGCCTCGAGATCGATGATGTCGCGCAGCAGAATCTTGCCGTCGTTGAGCTCGTCGCGCCAGATGATGATGGCCTGGAACGTCAGCGGGCTTTCGCACAGCCCGGCGATCATGGCTTCGCGGCCGGCCTCGATGCGCTTGGCGATGGCGATCTCGCCCTCGCGCGACAGCAGCTCGACCGAGCCCATCTCGCGCAGATACATGCGCACGGGATCGTCGGTGCGCTCGGCGGGCTCGGAACGCGTTTCCGATCGCGCGGGAAGCGAGGGCGCGGCAACCGCGCGGCTCTCTTCCTCGTCCGGCGCGTCGGCGGCGGCTTCCTGCTGCTCCTCGCCTTCCTCGGTCTCGACGACGTTGATCCCCATGTCGGAGAGCATCGCCATCGTGTCCTCGATCTGGTCGGGAGAGACCTCCTCCGACGGCAGAACGGAATTGAGCTCGTCCAAGGTCACGTAGCCGCGCGCCTTGGCCGTCTTCAGCAGACGCTTAACCGCCTGATCGGAAAGGTCGAGGAGCGGACTATCGCGCTCGGCGGGCTCCGCCGTCGCGGTATCCGTGTTCCTCGTTCTTCGCTGCGTTTGCCATCTGTTTTGAACCGTCGCCTGAATTAAGGATGAAGGGTGAAGAGGGCCCTGGGGCGCTCTGCTAGCGAGCCCTGCCGCCCGCGGCTTGAGGGCAGTGCAATCGAAACGAAAGCATGGTCCCAAGCGCTGCAAATCCGGTGCCGATGCCAGGCACGGATGCTGCGGCGTGTGACCTCATGAGTAGGCTCTGCGTCATGGCCAAAAGCCTCCTGCGTGCCGCCACGCCGCGTAATTCGCGCTGGCGGCCCTGACAGGCAAAAATCGAAGAGATCGCGGACGTGGCGCCCCCCGTTTGCTCGTCAAGGCCCCGGATCAATCCCGGCCGTGTTATCGAAAGTCTCCGCCCCAACCAGACGCTCGAGATCGTGCTGAAGCTCGCAGATACGGGCATAGGCCTCCTCGCTGCGATCTTCATGCCAAGCCTGCTCGGCCGCCTCGAGCGACAGTTTTAAGCCCACATGCCGTTCGTGCATCGCGAGGGCGTGGCGCCAGCCATCTTCCACCTCGGTGCGCCCGGCTTGGGGCTCTGCGAACTTGTCACACTTATGCGTGTTCGTGCGCTCGACGAGGGTCAAGACCTTGCCAACGCCCGATTTGCTCAAGTGGGAGTGAAGAGCATTGCGTGTCAAGAGAATTGTCAAGAGCTTGTGCCGAAAGAATGGCATCGCGTAGCCGGGAAAGCGCACTCGAGGTGAACGTCAGTCCGGCAATCGTCTCGGCGTACTCCTCGATGAGCCACGGGTGGTTAAGGAGGGCGCGGATGAGGAGCGCCTCGCGCCCGGTTGGCCCGGCGCTGTCGCTGGCAACCATCGCGCTTTTCCTGAGACTTGAGCTGGCGTTGCCCCTGATCGGCTGCGGCACGCGATAACCCTTGGCCGCCCCGCCTCTGTAGGGAGCGTTGCCGCGCCCGTTCGCAGCCGCCGATGTTCGCGAATTGGCCGCGCCAAGCCTGGCTCGGCGGGCCGCCGCGGCCGACGCTCCGCGTCGGCGCCGCGGATATCGCTGCGTATTGGCTCCCCAGGCCGCATCGAGCCGCTTGGCGAGGTCGCGCCGGTAGTGGGCCCGCACGCCCTCGTCACCGATCCGGGCGACGAGAGCCCGAAGCTGCTGCTCGAGACCTGCGCGCCGCTCGGGCGTCGACCAGTCCCCGGATGCGAACTCACGTTCAAAAAGAACATCGATCAGTGGCCGCGCGCGGCCGAGCACGCCCTCCATCGCCTCCGCCCCCTGTGGCGCGCACGAGATCGTCGGGGTCGAGGCCGTCGGGCAGGAAGGCGAAGCTCATGCTTCGCCCCGGCTCGATCAGCGGCAGGAGCGTGTCGACGGCCCGGAAGGCGGCCTTGCGTCCCGCACTGTCGCCGTCGAAGCAGAGTATCGGCTCCGGCGCCATACGCCAGAGAAGCTTGACCTGGTCCTCCGTGAGCGCCGTGCCGAGCGGGGCGACCGCCTCGGCAAACCCCGCCTCGCTAAGCGCCACCACATCCATGTAGCCCTCGACTGCGATCACGCGCTCCTTGTCGTGGGCCGCGGTGCGTGCCCGGTGGGCGTTGAACAGCATGTGGCCTTTGTGAAAGAGCGGCGTCTCGGGCGAGTTCAGATATTTCGCGGGCTGATCGGGATCGAGCGCGCGGCCGCCGAAGGCGACGACGCGGCCCTTGAGATCGCGCGATCGGAAACATGACGCGGTGCCGGAAGCGATCGTACGGGACGGGAATGTCGTCACCAGCAATCAGCATGCCGGACGTGATCATTTCCGCGGTCGTGAAGCCCGCTTTGCTAGATGCTCCTTGAGCGCCGAGCGCGAATTAGGTGCGTAGCCCAATCGGAACGGTGAGCTCCGCCTCTCGCGTGAGCCCGCGTTTTTCGAGATACCGGCGCGCCTCCGCGCCCGCCGCACCCCGGAGGTTGTCCTCGAAGAACTTGGCTGACGCTTCGAGCAGCGCATGGAGACGCTGGCGCTCGTCCTCTTGCGGCCCCTCGCGGACTTCCGGCTTCGGCAATATCACGCCCGCGACGCCCGCCAGCCGCTCGACCGCCTCCGGAAAGGAAAGCCCTTCGGTCTTCATCAGAAACGTGAAGATGTCGCCGTGCTCGCCGGAGGCGAAGCAGTGGTAGAAGCCCTTCTGGTCGTTGACGAAAAATGACGGCGTCTTCTCGTCCTTGAACGGGGAGAGGCCCGCGAACTCGCGCCCCTTCTTCTTCAGCGCGACCTTGCCGCCCGACGACCTGGCTCACAGGAACCCGGGCGCGAATCTCGTCGAGGATATGAGGCGAAAATCGCATTGGGGCCCGATGCCGTTGCCGCTCACCGAGGCTTATGTGATTCGCCCGTGGCTGGGGGTAACACCCGCGCCTGCACCCGCAATCCACAGGCCAGACGGCAATCGGCATGCGGCAAGAGGCAATCGGTGCCGACCCTATAGATTTTCCGATTGCCGAATGCCTATTGCCGCTTGCCTACTTCAAGAGCTCCTTCACGACCCCGCTCGCCTTGCCGAAGTCCATGGTGCCGGCGAACCGCTCCTTGAGCGCACCCATTACCTTGCCCATGTCCTTGGGCCCTGCGGCGCCAAGCTCCGCTATAAGGGCGGCGACGGCGGCCTTGGCCTCGGCCTCGCCCATCTGCTTCGGCAGGTATTCCTCGATGACGGCGATCTCGGCCTTTTCCTGGTCGGCCAAGTCCTGGCGGCCGGCCTTCTCGTAGGTGGCGATGCTCTCGCGGCGCTGCTTCACCATCTTCTGCAGGATGACGACGATCTCGGCATCACCAACCTCGATTGGCGCCGCGCCGCCGATGCCCAGCTCCCGGTCCTTGATCGCGGCCGTAATGAGACGCAGCGTCGAGAGCCGTGCCTTTTCGCCCGACTTCATGGCCGTCTTGACGGCGTCGTTGATGCGCTGGCGCATGGGATCCTCCGCTGAGCGAGGCTTGATTTAGGCGCTACGGAAGGTCGCGGCAAGCGAAGCGGTGGAAGGGCTCGAAACCCGGCAAAGGCATTTGACCCCGGGGCCCGGTTCCCGTAGCTTCCGCGCGGCATAAGATCCCGAGCCGCTTCCGATCAAATCCGGCGCCCCAGTCGAGCGCGGCGGACCGGCTGCGCGGAATGAATGCAAGGTCGAATGAGGCAATGAACGAAACGACGCCCGCGCCCTGGACTGAGACGCCGCTGACGGCACGCCTCGTGCTCGATGATGGAACCGTCATTTCCGGCATAGGGCTCGGCGCAACGGGCTCGGCCGTGGGCGAGGTCTGCTTCAACACGGCTATGACCGGCTACCAGGAGATTCTGACCGATCCCTCCTACGCCGGCCAGATCATCACCTTCACATTCCCCCACATCGGCAACATCGGCACCAACACCGAGGACACCGAGACCTCGAACCTCGCCTCGCGCTCCGGCGTGCGCGGCGCCGTGCTGCGGGCCGCCATCACCGACCCCTCGAACTACCGATCCGGCCAGCATTTCGATCAATGGCTCAAGACGCGTGGCATCATCGCGATTTCCGGCATCGACACACGCGCGCTGACGGCACGCATCCGCGAGAAGGGCATGCCGAACGGCGTCATCGCTCACGAGCCGTCGGGGCAGTTCGACATCGACAAGCTCAAGGCCGAAGCCAAGTCATGGTCCGGGCTTCTGGGGCTCGATCTCGTGCCCGAGGTGACGAGCGGGCAAAGCTACACTTGGGACGAGACACGCTGGGTCTGGGGCAAGGGTTATGGGCGCCAGGAGAACCCCGAGTTCCACGTCGTCGCCATCGACTACGGGCTGAAGCGCAACATCCTGCGCTGCCTGGCGTCGGCGGGCTGCAAGGTGACGGTCGTGCCGGCCAAGACCAGCGCCGAGGACATTCTCGAGAGGAAGCCCGACGGCGTGTTTCTCTCCAACGGCCCCGGCGATCCGGCCGCGACCGGAGAATACGCGGTGCCCGAGATCAAGAAGCTCATCTCGTCCGGGCTGCCGATGTTCGGCATCTGCCTCGGCCACCAGATGCTCGGGTCTCGCGGTCGGCGCCAAGACGCGCAAGATGCACCAGGGCCATCACGGGGCGAACCACCCAGTCAAAGACTTCACGACCGAGAAGGTCGAGATCACGTCGATGAACCATGGGTTCACGGTGGACCGCGAGACGCTCCCGGCCGACGTCGTCGAGACGCACGTCTCGCTGTTCGACGGCACCAACTGCGGCCTTGAGCTTAAGGGCCGCCCGGTCTTCTCGGTCCAGTACCACCCTGAGGCCTCACCAGGTCCCCAGGACAGCCATTACCTTTTTACGCGCTTCGTCAATAAGATGCGCGAGAGCAAGGCCAAGCCGCCTAAGCCCGAGCGTTAAGGCTCCCGGCTCCCCGGCGGGCAACGAATTACATTTACGAAAGCTTGAGGCTCGGTCATCGCCTTTCCCGAGATGCGCGTATAGGATGCGCCGCCTTTGGGAAATTGGACTGAAAAAACATGCGTAACATCCAAGCCTGCGCCGCCGTTCTCCTTCTCGCCCTGGGGGGCCAGAGCGCCCTTGCCTGTGACGGCAAGAGCGAGATCGAGGCGGCATTTGCCAAGCAGCAGAAGGCGCCGGCCTGGCGCACCATTGCCGTCTCGCAGGGCGAGAACGGCAGCAAGCAGGAGCAGACCTTCGAATACATTCCCCCCGACCGCATGTACCGCAAGATCCTGATCGTCGGCCAGGAGCCCGCGGTCGAGACCATCGGCATCGCGAAATGGGCCTACGGCAATCAGGGCAACGGCTGGAGCGAGCTGCAGCCGCCGATGGCGAAGATGATCGCCGAGCATATCCAGCAGGTCGTCACCGCGCCGCCCAAGGCCGGTGCCGATTTCTCATGCCTCGGCAAGGTCGCCTACGACGGGAAGGACTATCTCGCCTACCGGACGGCGCCCGAGAAGACCGAGAAGGGAGCCGAGCTCGCCCGCACGATCTACGTCGACCCGGCGACGGGGCTGCCCGCGTTCAACGTCATCGCTGAGATCAAAGAGGGCGCCGAGCCGCTGCTCAAGGAGACGCTACACCTACCCGACTGACATCGTCATCGAGAAACCTTTCTGAGGAGATTGAGTGAAATGCGTCCGAGGCTTGCGGCCGTTGCCGTCCTCCTGAGCGCCGCCATGGCCGCGCCCGCCCTTGCCGACTGCTCGACCGAGGTCGCACTCGCCGTGCAGGCCATGGGCAAGCAGAAGTTCCTGCGCAAGGAGACGGACGCGGTCGGCGAGAACGGCCCGTTCAAGATGCTCGTCGAGTACGGCATTCCGGACCGCATGCGTCAGGTCCTGACACCGCTCACCGAGAACAAGCCCGTCGAGGCGATCGTGGTGGGGGACAAGGCCTGGACCAATTCCGGCGAGGGCTGGGTCGAGTCCGGTGAGGCCGAGACGAGTCAGCTCGTCACCTACATGATCAAGTCGAGCTCGCAGATCTACCAGGAGGTCGGCAAGTTCGAGTGCATCGGCATCGAGAAGGTCGACGGCCGCGAGCTTCGCGGCTATCGCGGCCTCGATCCGGATCCTGACCCGATGGCCAAGGGTAAGGACACAAAAACCAAGAACGAGGCCGTGCGGATCATGTACCTCGATCCCGAGTTCGGTTTGCCCGCGCGCAGCATCTTCGCCCGCGCCGGAATGCTGGATAAGCCGATCTTCAAGGAGGTCTATACCTATCCGGCCGACATCAAGATCGAGGCTCCCGCCAACGCCAAGAAGGCACCCGCACCCTGCCGCCAAGTGAAGGGCGGGGTCCAAACGCCACTGCCGCGTTGATCGCTCTGGCGCACTTTGCCGCGTGCCGCAGGCGTGCATGCGGCCCTCCGGGCCCCCTAAACGTCTAGCCAAACGTCCGGCCGTCGAATAGAACGCCCCGACATGCCGAAACGCACAGATATCAATTCCATCCTGATTATTGGCGCGGGACCTATCGTTATCGGTCAGGCGTGCGAGTTCGACTATTCGGGGACCCAGGCCTGCAAGGCGCTCAAGGCCGAGGGCTACCGGATCATCCTGGTCAACTCCAATCCGGCGACGATCATGACCGATCCGGAGCTGGCCGATGCAACCTATATCGAGCCCATCACCCCGGACATCGTCGCCAAGATCATCGCCGCCGAGCGCAGGGCGCGCCCCAACGACAAGCTCGTGCTGCTGCCGACCATGGGCGGGCAGACGGCGCTCAACACCGCGCTCGCCCTCGAGCGTCAGGGCGTCCTCGCCCAGTACGATGTCGAGCTGATCGGCGCGCGCGCCGAGGCGATCGACAAGGCCGAGGACCGGAAGCTTTTCCGCGAGGCCATGGACCGCATCGGCCTCGAAAGCCCGCGTGCCTAGATCGCCTCATCGCCGCCCATCAAGGACGCCGAAGGTCATATCGTGGGCTACGACACGGCGGTCGGCTTCCGAGAGGCGATGAAGGCCCTCGACATGATCGGCCTCCCGGCAATCATTCGCCCCGCGTTCACCCTCGGCGGCACCGGCGGCGGCGTGGCCTACAACCGCGACGAGTTCGAGACCATCGCCCGCTCCGGCCTCGATGCCTCGCCGGTCGGCGCAGATCCTGGTCGACGAAAGCCTGCTCGGGCTGGAAGGAATTCGAGATGGAGGTCGTCCGCGACAAAGCGGACAACTGCATCATCGTCTGCTCGATCGAGAACATCGATCCGATGGGCGTGCACACGGGCGACAGCATCACCGTCGCGCCGGCCCTCACACTCACCGACAAAGAATACCAGATCATGCGCGACGCCTCGCTCGCGGTGCTGCGCGAGATCGGCGTCGAGACCGGCGGCTCGAACGTGCAGTTCGCGGTCAATCCCGCCGACGGCCGCCTCGTCGTCATCGAGATGAACCCGCGCGTCTCGCGCTCGTCCGCGCTCGCCTCGAAGGCGACCGGCTTCCCGATCGCCAAGGTCGCCGCACGCCTCGCCGTCGGCTACACGCTGGACGAGCTCGAGAACGACATCACGGGCGGCGCGACGCCGGCATCCTTCGAGCCGACGATCGACTACGTCGTCACCAAGATCCCGCGCTTCGCCTTCGAAAAGTTTCCCGGCGCCGATCCGACGCTGACCACCGCCATGAAGTCGGTGGGCGAGGTGATGGCGATCGGTCGCACCTTTGCCGAGAGCCTGCAGAAGGCGCTCCGTTCCATGGAGACGGGTCTCACGGGCCTCGACGACGTCGCCTTCGAAGGGCTCGGCACCGGCGACGACAAGAACGTGCTGCGCGCTGCAATCTCGCGCCCGACGCCGGATCGAATTCTCCGCGTCGCCCAGGCGCTGCGGCTGGGCCTCGACCACGAGCAGGTCTATGCATCCTGCAAGTTCGATCCGTGGTTCATCGCCCGCCTGCAGGAAATCGTCGATCTCGAAGCACGCGTGAAGGCGCATGGACTGCCGGCAACGCCTGCGCAGCTGCGTGCGCTCAAGGCCGCGGGCTTCTCCGACGCGCGCCTCGCCAAGCTCGCCGGCAAGACCGAAGGCGGAGGTGCGCGATCTGCGACGGCGCCTTGCCGTGGCGCCCGTGTTCAAGCGCATCGACACCTGCGCCGCCGAGTTCGCCTCGCCGACCGCCTACATGTACTCAACCTACGAGAGCGGCCTTGACGGCGCGCCGGTGAGCGAGGCCGCTCCGTCCGACCGCGAGAAGATCATCATCCTCGGCGGCGGCCCCAACCGCATCGGCCAGGGCATAGAGTTCGACTACTGCTGCTGCCACGCCTGCTTCGCCCTGACTAAGGCGGGCTTCGAGACGATCATGATCAACTGCAATCCCGAGACCGTCTCGACGGACTACGACACGTCCGACCGGCTCTATTTCGAGCCGCTGACGGCCGAGGACGTGCTCGAGATCATTCGCACCGAGCAGATCGAGCGGCAAGCTCAAGGGCGTCATCGTCCAGTTCGGCGGCCAGACGCCGCTCAAGCTCGCCGAGCCGCTCGAAGAGGCCGGCGTACCGATCCTCGGCACGTCTCCCGATGCGATCGACCTCGCCGAGGATCGCGACCGGTTCAAAGCGCTGATTGAAAAACTCGGCCTGCGTCAACCCGCGAGCGGCATCGCCCGCACCGTGGGCGAGGCGGCGGCGGTCGCCGAGCGTATCGGCTATCCGGTCGTCATCCGCCCCTCTTATGTGCTCGGCGGCCGGGCCATGGAGATCGTCCACGACCGCGCCGAGATCGACCGCTACATCGCCAAGCTCTCGGCGACGCTCGACAGTCCGTCCGAGCTCGTCGTCTCCGCCAAGCGTCCGCTTCTGATCGATCGCTATCTGGCCGACGCCATCGAGGTCGACGTCGATTGCCTGGCCGACGGCCGCGATACGTTCATTGCCGGCATCATGGAGCACATCGAGGAGGCGGGCATCCATTCCGGCGACTCGGCCTGCTCGCTGCCGCCACATTCGCTTTCGCCCGCGAACATCGCCGAGCTCGAGCGCCAGACACGCGAGCTAGCCCTTGCCCTCAAGGTCGTGGGCCTGATGAACGTGCAGTACGCCATCAAGGGCGTCAGCGTCTACGTGCTCGAGGTCAATCCGCGCGCCTCGCGCACGGTACCGTTCGTCGCCAAGGTCATCGGCATGCCGGTGGCCGCGATTGCGTCCGAGGTCATGGCGGGCAAGCCGCTCGCGAGCTTCGGCCTGAAGTCGGCGAAGCTCGACCACATCGCCGTCAAGGAAGCGGTTTTCCCCTTCGCGCGCTTCCCCGGCGTCGATCCGATCCTCGGCCCCGAGATGCGCTCGACGGGCGAGGTGATGGGTCTCGATCGCGACTTCGCGGTCGCGTTCGGCAAGAGCCAGCTCGGCGCCGGTCAGACGCTGCCGATGTCGGGCACCGTGTTCGTCTCTGTCAAGGAGACCGACAAAGACAGAATTATCCTGCCGGTCAAAGAGTTACAGGCCATGGGCTTCAAGGTGATCGCGACGCGCGGCACCAAGCGCCATCTCGAAGCCAACGGTGTCCAGTGCGAAACTGTGAACAAGGTGCTGGAAGGCCGTCCGCACATCGTCGACGCGATCAAGAACGGCGATGTAGCCCTTGTTTTCAACACCACCGAAGGCGCCAAGGCGGTTGCCGACAGCAAGGACATCCGGCGCACGGCCTTGCTTCACCACATTCCATATTATACTACTCTTTCAGGTGCCGTCGCGGTGACACGAGCCATCAAGGCCCTGAAGGCCGACATACTCAAGGTGGCTCCGCTGCAGGCGTACGTGGGCCGCGCATCTCCTGATCCACCGGGCCGTCCGGGGCACCACGCCGGATCGGCCAGTCCCTTGCGAGTGACGGGATATTTTCTCTTGCTGGTTCTGGCGTCGAGCCAGGCCGATTGGGAGACGTTAGCGATGTCGATGGAACGGGTTCCGATGACAATCGAGGGCTTCAAGAAGCTCGAGGCGGAGCTGCAGCGTCTGAAAAGCGAGGAGCGTCCCCGCATTATTCAGGCCATCGCCGAAGCGCGCTCGCACGGCGACCTCTCGGAGAACGCCGAGTATCACGCCGCCAAGGAGGCGCAGGGTCTCAACGAGGCGCGCGTCGCCGAGATCGAGGACAAGATCTCGCGCGCCGAGGTCGTCGACACCGCCAAGCTCTCTGGCGCCACGGTGAAGTTCGGAGCCACCGTCACGCTCGTCGACGAGGACACCGAGGATAAGGTCAAATACAAGATCGTCGGCGACGCGGAAGCGAGCGTCAAAGAGGGCAAGGTCTCGATCTCGAGCCCCATCGCGCGCGCGCTCATCGGCAAGTCGAAGGGCGACACCGCCGAAGTGACCACGCCGAAGGGTCCGCGCTCCTACGAGATCCTGAAGGTCGAGTGGAAGTAACCGGCGCCGCCGCGCCATACGCTGCGCGCGCCGCGTCGCGATTGCTTGCACCCGGCCAGACGAGTTGGCGGCGCAAAGCGCATGACCGGGTGACTGACTTGGAATTGAACGCGTCCGCCGGCGAGGGCCTCTCGAGCTCCGCCTTCCACTATCGCGGCTTTGTCCTCTATTGGTCGGCGCGATTTCTCAACGCCTTCTCGATCCAGATCACGTCCGTCGCCGTCGGCTGGCAGATCTACGATCAGACGCGCGATCCCGTTCCTGCTCGGCCTCGTCGGCCTCGTCCAGTTCGCGCCGGCGCTCGCGCTCGTGCTCGTACACCGGCGCGGCCGCCGACCGCTTCAATCGGCGGCGCATCATGGGGCTCTGCATCGCGCATCGAGTCGCGTCTGCGTGATCGCGCTCATGGCCATTACGCTGCACGCGCCGGCGCGCCGTCTGGCCGATCTTCGCCATCCTCACCGTATTCGGCATTGCGCGCGCGTTCTTTGCGCCCGCCATGCAGTCGCTTGCCGTCAATCTTGTGCCGTCCGTGGCACTTTCCCAACGCGGTCGCCTGGAATTCGTCGAGCTTCCAGACCGCGATGATCGTCGGGCCCGGTGATCGGCGGCCTGCTCTACGGCGTCTCGCCGCTCGCTGCCCTACGGTGCCGCCGCGCTCTGCCTGCTTGGCCGCCGTCCGCGCTGACGTTTCTCATCCCGAAACCGACGCAGAAGACCGTCCGACGGCCCGCCTCGACGGACAAGCTGCTCGCCGGCTTCCGCTACATCTGGAGCGAGCCCGTCGTCCTCGGCGCGATCTCGCTCGATCTCTTCGCCGTGCTCCTCGGCGGCGCGACCGCGCTTGATGCCGGCCTTCGCCCGCGACGTGCTCGACGTCGGCCCCTTGGGTCTCGGCCTGCTTGCGCTCGGCGCCCGGGCATCGGCGCCGTCGCCATGGGCATCTGGCTCGTGCGCAATCCGATCCGCGATCACGCGGGCCGCATCATGTTCGCGGCCGTCGCCGTCTTCGGCATCTGCCGTCATCGTCTTCGGGCTGTCGAAGGCCGTCTGGCTCTCGGTGATCGCGCTCATCGTCATGGGCGCCGCCGACATGGTGAGCGTCTACGTCCGCGCGTCGCTCGTTCAGCTCTCGACGCCGGACGAGGTGAGGGGGCGCGTGTCGGCGGTGAACACCGTCTTCATCGGCGCCTCGAACGAGCTCGGCGAGTTTCGCGCCGGCTCGATGGCGGCGCTGATCGGCGTCGTGCCCTCGGTGGTCGTGGGCGGCCTCGGCACGCTGCTTCATCGCGGCCATCGGTGCGCGCGTCTTCCCCGAGCTCCTGAACACGCGCCGTCTCGCCGGGCGCTGACGTGCAGCCACTGGTCTATCCGCGATGTCGCGCGGAACCGGCACGCCCGGCGCGAGCTTGGCGCGCCGGATGGAGAGGTTCGTCTTGACGCTGGCCACGTTGGGCGCGGCCGTCAGCTCGTTCAGAATGAAATCCTGAAACGACGGGAGATCGGGCGCCACGCATTTCAGGATGTAGTCGCTCTCGCCGGCGAGCATGTAGGCCTCGCGCACGAGCGGCCAGCCGAGCACGCGGTTTTCGAAGGCGCGCAGATCCGCTTCCGCCTGGCTATGCAACCCGACCAGGGCGAAAGCCGTGAGCTCGAAGCCCAGCGCCTTCTCGTCGACGAGCGCCGTGTAGCCGGTGACGAGCCCGGCTTCCTCGAGCGCCCGCACGCGCCTGCAGGCACGGGCGGCGCCGACAGCCCGACGCGGCGCGCAAGCGCCACGTTGGTGATCGACCCGTCGGCCATCAGCTCCTTGAGAATGCGCCAGTCCGTGGCATCGAGGCGAACGGACATCGAGCAGACTCCATTGTCAGCTGCAGCACAGAAGTCGCATACCGCAGCGTTTGGCTTGTGAGCAATAATCGAAAAGCTATTAGGGCGATAGACATGGCATCTATTGCGCGCCAAGCAGACTCGACAAACAGTGCCGGACGCGGGAAGAACTCGGAGCATGCAGGAGACGCGAGGCAAGATTACCGATGCCGCTGGCGCCCAGTCGCGGCCGCTCGCCGGCGCGCGCGGCTGGATCATCACCGACGGCAAGGCCGGCATGGACGTCCAGGTGCGCGGCGTCGCCGATGCGCTGGGCCTCGCCTACGAGCAAAAGCTCGTCGAGCCGAAAGGCCTCTCACAAGATCATCGCGCCCTGGGGACCGGTCGCTCGCGCCGAGCGGTTCGGCGAGCCGGGGAGCCGCTTCGGCACCGCCCTGGCCGGTGATCGCCATCGCCACCGGCCGCGCCAGCATTCCCTACATTCGCGCCCTTAAGCGCAAGGCAGGTCCTGCGACCTACACGGTCGTGCTTCAGGACCCGAAAACCGGGCCCAGGCACCGCCGATCTCATCTGGGTTCCCGCGCACGATCTGCCGACGCGGCGATCGAACGTCATCACGACGCCGACCTCGCCGCACAGCTTTTCCGCCGCGCGCCTCGCGGAGCTGCGCCGCGATATCCCGCCAGCGATCGCCGCCTTGCCGGCCCCGCGCATCGCCGTCGTCCTCGGCGGCAAGAACAGCGTCTACAAGTATCACCGACGCCGATGACCAGCGATTTGCAGCGGCGCTGCGACTCGCTCGCGGCGCTCGGCGCGAGCTTCCTGATCACGCCGTCGCGGCGCACCCATCAGCGGCTCGTCTCGGCCGTCGAGGCCGCGACCCGCGATGCGCCCCGCATCCTGTGGGACGGGCAGCGGCGACAACCCTTACCCCCAGTTCCTGGCCCATGCGGACGCCCTGATCGTCACCGCCGACAGCGTCAATATGACAGGAGAGGCCTGCGCCACGGGAAAACCGGTCTATGTCTTCGAGCCATCCGCCGGTTCGGCCAAATTTCGCCGCTTTCACGAGACTTTGAGGAGCCTGGGTGCGACGCGGCCGTTGCCCGAGCGGGTCGAGGCGCTACCCTCTTGGGGCTACACGCCCCTCGATTCCGCCCGTATTATCGCGGACGAGATCGAGCGGCGATGGACGCGCCGCTCTCATATGCTATCGGGACTGATGACTGACGGCACAGGCGATCGGCACGCCGGGCCCAAACCCTGACGAGGAACGATCCCAGCCATGGCGCATCTCAACATCGACAAGCTCCGGGCCGCAAAGCTCGAGACCGAGCCATACCTCTACACGATCGTTCCGGGCTTTCTTTCGCCCGACAGCGTCAAGCGCATCAACGCCACCTACCCCAAGATCGAGAAGGGCGGCTCGTTCCCCATCGAGATGCTCGAGCAGAACATGACCATCAAGGAGGTCATCGACGAGCTCGACGGCCCCGAGTTCGAGAAGGCGATTGCCGAAAAGTTCGACGTCGATCTGGCGGACCGGCCGAAGATGTACTCGCTGCGCGGCTACACGCGCGCCAAGGACGGCCAGATCCACACCGACAGCAAGGACAAGATCATCACCGTCCTCCTCTATCTCAACGACAACTGGCAGCAGCCGGGCGGGCGCCTTCGCATCCTGAAGAACGGCCACGACGTCGACGACTACGTGGCCGAGGTTCCCCCTGACAACGGCACGCTCCTCGTCTTCAAGCGCTCCGACAACTCCTGGCACGGCCATCACCCGTTCGAGGGCCCGCGCCGCTCGCTGCAGATGAACTGGATGACGAGCGAAGGCTCGAAGGGCTGGCACAAGGTCCGCCACACGATCTCGGCGGCGGTGAAGAAGCTCACGGCCGCGGAGTAATGGCCGACCATCGACGCGTCGCGAGGCCGACCCGTCTCTGCTTTCGGCCGGAGGCACGGTCGTCGAGCGCGCGCGCCTCGCCGGCCCGGCGCATCCGCCTCGCTAGCCGAGCTGGCGCTCCTGTTCATTGCCGCACCTCTCGGCATGGATTGGCTCGTGCACGGCGAGAAGCATCCCGATCTTCGTCGCGCTGCTTGCCCGTGCTCGTCGTGGCGCTGGTGCTGCTCGCTGCCGACCCGACGTTTCATATCCGCCGCGAGCTCGCGCGCGGCTTCGGCTGGGTAACGCTCCTCTCGATCCTCGCCGTGTTTGCCGTGGGCGGCGGCGCGGCGACGCACTGGATCATGCACCAATCACCCGAGCTGGTTCCTCGAGTTTCCAACCAACCGCCCCGAGACCTACAAGCGGATCATGATCCTCTATCCGCTGTTCTCCGTCGCGGCGCAGGAGCTTGCTCTACCGAACGCTTCTACTTTCACCGCTTCGGTCCGCTTTTCGGCGACCAGCGGTGGCTCGGCTGTGATCTTGAACGGCCTCCTGTTCGGCTTCGCCCACATCGTCATGGAGTTCGACGTTCGCGATTTTGGCGACAGCCGCCGGCGGGCTTCTGCTCGCCGTGCGCTATGCCATGACGCGCTCCTATTGGGCGGTGTTCCTCGAGCACACGATCTGGGGCTGGCTCGTTTTCACCATCGGCCTCGGCCGCTTCTTCTTTACCGGCGTTCCCGTGCGTCAGCCCTTGAGCTGATCTTTTTTTAGAAATCGGCGAGGTCGGGGATGCGGCCGAAGGCGATCTTGGCGCCTGCATAGCGTCCGGGCGACTCGATGCGCGGCCCGAGCCTCAGAATTGGACTTTGATAGCGTTCGGCGAGCGTATCCATGAGGTCGGTGAGCCGTTCCCAACGCAGGCGGTCGCGCCGCGCGCACGCGTCCTCCAGAAGATCCCCCTGACGGCGCTCCGCATCGACGAGACCATGAAGCGTAACGGACACTTTCTTGGTGCGCCGGAGCAGCGTCTGCACCTTCTCGCCCGGGCGAACAGGCCAGCGAGAGTGGCGAGTGCCGTATGATCGTCGCGAAACGGGGCGCACCGCTCATCGGTGCACCAGCTCGATCCCTTTTCCGGCTTGAGGCCGAGGCTCAGCGTCGAGGCGGCGAACGCCTCGCGCCGCATGCGGCGCATGGCTTTGACGAGGAGCAGCCTTGCGCACGCCTCCGTCCGCTCTGGGCCGCGCCAATCCCATGCCAAGACGCGGCTGTGGCCGAACATAGAGCGCTTGGTCGCTTCTCGTTCGATGTCGAACCCGTGCAGAAAAGCCCAGAACCGCTCGCCCTGAACGCCGCCCCAGATGGCCCTGACCTGCGCCTGCGCAAGCCCCCAGAGTTCCGCGATGCTGGTGACGCCGGCAGCAGCGAGCCGCGCCGCGTTGCCGTGCGAGATGCCCGGAATGTCGGTGAGCTTGAGGGAGAGCAGGGGACCGGGCAGCTCGTTCTGGCGCAGGGCGACGAGACCGTCGGGTTTCTGCATCTCGGCGGCTATCTTGGCCAGGAGCTCGTTGGGCGCGAGCCCGATCGAGCAGGTCAGCGTTGGACCGATTTCAGAGGCGAGCGTCTGTTTTATTGTCCGTGCAGTCTCGACGGCGCGCGCCCGCTCGTTCCTGAGCAGCCGGCAATCGATCTCGTCGATGGAGCAGGTCTTTTCCACCGGCACGATGCTGTCGACGATGCGGACGATCTCGTGATGGAGGCGCACATAGACATCGTGGCGGGCGACAACGAGCGCGATCTCGGGGCATTTCTCGAGCGCTTCGAGCACCGGAGTTCCGGTTTTCAAGCCGAAGCGCTTGGCTTCCCGGCTCGCGGCAATGAGGCATGTGTGACGGCTCTCGAGCGGCACCACGCCCACCGGGCGCCCGCGCAGGGCAGGGCGCAGGTGCTGCTCGGCACTCGCGAAGAAGCTGTCGAAGTCTATATATAAGCTGGTAAAATCGGCAGCCTTGCGCATGGAGACGCCCAGCAGATGCGGATGAGAACGAAAAGAGAACATAGCGCACGCTGGGCGCACTGTCGAGAGCGGAGCGGCTAAATCGCATGCACGGCGGACATTCCCACGCCCATGGTCACGGAACCCATGCAGACCACGGTCTGCCGGCGGGCTTCGATCGCACGTTCGCGATCGCGACGTTCTCAACGCCGCGATCGTCGTCCTCGAGCTCGTCTACGGCTACCTCGCCAACTCGATGGCGCTCGTGGCCGACGCCGCACACAACGCCTCCGACATCCTGGCGCTGCTGCTCGCCTGGGGCGCCTTCCGCCTCGGCACGCGCCGCCCGACCAGCAATCGCACCTACGGCTTCGGCAGCGCCTCCGTGCTCGCGGCGCTGATCAACGCCGCGCTCCTGCTCGTGGCCCTTGGCGGCATCGGCATCGAGGCCATCCGCCGCCTCTGGCAGGGCGCTCCTGTCGAGAGCGGCACCGTGGCCTGGGTCGCCCTTGCGGCGATCGTCATCAACACGGCGACCGCGATGCTCTTCTGGCGTGGGCGCGAGCGCGACCTCAACATTCAAGGCGCGTTCCTGCACATGGCGACGGATGCCGCAGTCTCCGCCGGCGTCGTCGTCGCCGCCGTGCTGATCGGCTGGACCGGGTGGAACTGGCTCGATCCCGTCATGAGCCTCCTGATCGTCGCGGTCATATTCGTGGGCACGTGGCGGCTGCTGACCGAGTCGGTCAACCTCGCGCTCCATGCCGTGCCCTCGAACGTCGATCGCGCCGCCGTCGAGCGCTACCTCGCGGGCCTGCCCGGCGTCGTCGAGGTGCACGACCTCCACATCTGGGCGCTCTCACACGACGCAGAATGCGCTGACCGCCCACCTCGTCGGCCCGGCTGCGGCCTCGACGACGGCTGATTGCCGAGGCCGCGGACGAGCTCAAGGCCCACCACAACATCGGCCACACGACGCTGCAGATCGAATGCGGCGAGAAGCCGTGCGACTGCGCGCTGGCCTCGCGCTTGCACGGCGCGCCCTAATGCCCGCATGCACGAGCGACGCTGGATAGGCGCGTCACGCTTATTGCCGGGTGCCGCTGGGCTGGATCCTGATCAGCACATACCAGGCGAGCAGGACCCAGATGGCGCCGAGCGCCCAGCCGGCGATGACGTCGGTCGGCCAGTGGACGCCGAGGTAGATGCGGCTCAAGCCGACCAGCACGGTCAGGAGCACGCAGACCATGAATATGAACACCTTGGTCGTGTAGCTGGCCTCGACGCGCGCCAGCATCATCCCGAGCATCAGATAGATGATGGCCGAGTTGGTCGTGTGGCCGGAGGGAAAGCTCTCGCCGGTGGCGTGCGTCACATGGGGCACGATGTCGGGCCGTTCGCGTCCGAATGCGAGCTTCAGGAGCCAGTTCATCAGGGCTCCGGCGGCGCATGCCAGGACGAGGAAGGCCGCCTTCTGCGGGGCCTTGACGATCCAGAGGTAGGCCGCGACGACGGCCACCGCGAACGTGAGCACGAACGTGCTCCCGAGCGCGCTCACGTCGCGCACCATCTCCTCGAACCATGCCGGCCCGATCGGATTTTGCGGATCTCCGCCCTCGCGCAGCCATAGGAGCAGCCATTCGTCGAAGGCCCGCGTGTGGCCGCCCATGACGAGGCCGGCGAATAGAGCGAGGCCGGCGGCGCCGGCCGCGATCAGGGCGACGGCCGCCAGCGGCTTCAGCTCGAAGCGCCGCGCACCCGACGAGATGCCCCGCTGATCGGAACGGGCATCATTTCCGTCTGAGCGTGGCATCGCGCTGTGCCTCCCTCAATCCTTCGTTGCGAGCCGAGCGCACGCGCAAAAGCCCTGTCCCATGCAGCTAATCCTGCATTCGTCCGTTATTGCAAGACGCCATTCCCCTGGCCCACGGCCAATTGGTGTGCTTGGTTTCAAGCCGGCTTGTGTTGAGAGAGACTTCGATTGCCCGGGAATCAGCACATTGCGAAGGCATGACTACCGCCGCCTGTCCTGCATGATCTCGAGCTGCACCTGCTGGATCTCGGCGAGCCGCTGCCACTGCTTGCTGATGAGGTGGTCCATCTTCTCGTGCAGATGGCGGATCTCGAGTTCGGCCTTGAGGTTGACCTGGTAGTCGTTGAGCGACCGCAGCCGGTCCTTCGCCTCCTGCCGCTTCTGGCTCATCATGATGATCGGTGCCTGGATGGCGGCGATCGTCGACAGGATGAGGTTGAGCAGGATGAACGGATAGGCGTCGAATGCGCCCGTCGCGCCCTCGTAGATATTGATGCCCATCCACACGGCGAGGAAGATGGCGAACACGATGAGGAAGCTCCAGCTGCCGCCGAAGCTCGCCAGATGGTCGGAGAGCATCTCGCCGAAGGTACGCTTCTCCTCGTAGTCCGCTTCGACGTTCTCGGCGAGCGTCTCGTGCGTGGCGAGGCTTTCGGCGACCCTGCGCTCGATCTCGGTCAGATCGCCGCTCTCGGCCTTGAGCAGCTCCTCGACATAGATCGCCCGATACCGCGCAAGCTCGCGCCGGGAAACGAGCGCGTCCGAGCCGAGGTCCGGATAGTCCTGCCGGATGCGGTCGGCGAGGCTGGGCCGGATGGTCTCGAGCGGCACGAGCTGATGGCGCGGCAGCTCCCTGCCCGTAATCGCGCAGGTGGGACGCTCTCGCTTCGCTGTGGCACCGTTCCTGGACAAGGTCCGCTCCGTGTGACCTCGGCTGATCGGTATGACCGCAGTTTAGGTGGCGCGCGCTGCTGCGAACGGCAACGGGAGCGGCGTGTTACTTATCGGTAATTCGGCCCCATCCCGGCGATTGAGATTGCGCCGGGGATCGGCTAGAACGCGCTCCAACTCCCAACCCCTCGAGCCCAGAGGCGCCCCATATGGCCGCAGCCCACCAGTACGTCTACCACATGCACAAGCTCTCCAAGACCTACCCTGGGGGCAAGCAGGTCCTGAAGGACATCTCGCTGTCGTTCCTGCCCGGCGCCAAGATCGGCGTCGTCGGCCTGAACGGCGCCGGCAAGTCGACGCTGCTCAAGATCATGGCCGGCACGGTCGACGATTTCCTCGGCGAGGCGCAAGCCCGCCGACGGCATCAAGGTCGGCTACCTGCCGCAGGAGCCGGAGCTCGATCCCTCGAAGGACGTGCTCGGCAATGCCATGGAAGGCGTCGCCGAGAAGAAGGCCATCCTCGACCGCTACAACGAGATCGCCGCCAACTACTCCGAGGAGACCGCCGACGAGATGACGGCGCTCCAGGACCAGATCGACGCCGGCAACCTCTGGGACTTGGACACGCAAGTCGAGCAGGCGCTCGACGCGCTGCGCTGCCCGCCGGGCGACGCCGACGTGACCAAGCTCTCGGGCGGCGAGAAGCGCCGCGTCGCGCTCACGCGTCTGCTCCTCTCGAAGCCCGACATCCTGCTCCTCGACGAGCCGACGAACCACCTCGACGCCGAGAGCGTCGCCTGGCTCGAGCGCTTCCTCAAGGAGTACGCGGGCTGCGTCATCCTCGTGACGCACGACCGCTACTTCCTCGACAACCTGACCGACTGGACGCTCGAGTTGGATCGCGGCCAGGGCGTGCCCTACAAGGGCAACTACTCGAGCTGGCTCGAGCAGAAGGCCAAGCGCGCCGAGGTCGAGAAGTCCGCCGAGGAAGGCCGCCAGAAGCAGATGGCCCGCGAGCTCGAATGGATCCGGGCCTCGCCCAAGGCGCGCCAGGCCAAATCCAAGGCGCGCGTCGCCGCCTACGACAAGCTCGTCGAGCAGGCGGGGCGCGAGGAGGTCGGCAAGGCCTCGTTCTCGATCGCGCCCGGGCCGCGCCTCGGCGACATGGTGGTCGAGGTCGAGGGGCTGTCCAAGGCCTTCGGCGATCAGCTCCTGATCGACGATCTGTCGCTTCAAGCTGCCGCCGGGCGGCATCGTCGGCGTCATCGGCCCCAACGGCGCCGGCAAGACGACGCTGTTCAAGATGATGACCGGCAAGGAGAAGCCGGACAAGGGCGCGATCAAGCTCGGCCCCACCGTGAAGCTCTCCTACGTCGACCAGAGCCGCGATCACCTCGACGACAAGAAGACCGTCTGGGAGGAAATCTCGGGCGGCCTCGACATCATGAAGTTCGGCGACAAGAAGGAAATGCCGAGCCGCGCCTATTGCGGCTGGTTCAACTTCAAGGGCGCCGACCAGCAGAAGAAGGTCGGGCTGCTCTCGGGCGGCGAGCGCAACCGCGTGCACCTCGCCAAGATGCTGAAGGAGGGCGGCAACCTGCTGCTCCTCGACGAGCCGACCAACGACCTCGACACCGAGACGCTCGGCGCGCTCGAAGCCGCGCTCGAGGATTTCCCCGGCTGCGCCGTCGTCATCTCGCATGACCGCTTCTTCCTCGATCGCCTCGCGACCCACATCCTCGCCTTCGAGGGCGACAGCCACGTCGAATGGTTCGAAGGCAACTTCGAGGCCTACGAGGAGGACAAGAAGCGCCGCCTCGGCGACGCCGCCGTCGAGCCGCACCGCATCAAGTTCAAGCGCTTCGAGAGGAAGTAGCCCAGACTCGGCCGTAGCGCGCCTAAGTCCCTCTCAACGCGAGGCGCACATACGCGTGGCGGTGGGAGGGCAAATACTTGCGGGCAGCCGCGATCATCTCTTCTCGCGTGACCGTTTCGACATTCAAATCGTCGACCGCCATGCCGCAGACCGTCCTCTCCACCATGCAGTCGGCGACTGTCTGATTTTCCTTGCTTTCCTTGAGCCGCCTAAGCTCGATGCGGTTCCTCAGACGGTCAAGCTCCTTGTAGTCGATGTCCGATTTCATGCCCTCGATGACCTCGAAGATTTTCCTCTCGACCCGTTGCGGATCCTTGCTGGTCGAAAGCTTGATCTTGAAGATGCCGCTGCAGGCATCTGGCTCGAAGCTCACCTCGGGCGTGTAGGTGTCGCCGTCCTTCTCGCGCAGCTCGTCGAATAGCTTCGTGTCCAAGTACTCGCCCAAGGCCAAGAGAACTCTCGCGTCCTCGCTCGCGACGGACACGCCCGTGTTCCACGCGATCCTGAGATCGCTCATCGGGCGCTGCAACTCATACGACTCTTCGGTGAGCGCCTTGTAGGCACGCGTCACATCCACGCGAGGAACCTCGAGCAGTGGTCCCTCCGCGAAGGCGTAACGGCCGAAATGATCCTTCACCAGCGCTTCGACCGCGCCGGGTTCGATCGTGCCTACGAGAAAGAGATCCATATTCGCCGGCAGCCGGACCTTGGCAGCGAACTCACGCAGTTGGGCAGCAAGTGTGGAGGGTGGGATTTTGCATTTCGCAACTTCCTCGCCCATCGTATCCAAAGCATACGGATGCGATCTACCCAAGAGCTCGCGATCGAATTTGTACTGACTGAGTTTGTCCGGGCTGTACTTGTCGAGATAAAGCTCCTCGAGAACAACCTTCGCCTGCGCCTCGACGGTCTCGAGATCGAACTTCTGGTCGAGCGAGATCGCAGCGAGCAAGCCCGTCACCTGAGGAAGGTACTGAGGAAGGAAGGACGCATACCACTTGAGTGCGCCGGGTTCCGTCGTCGCATTGCCGTCCTGAATGTAGTCTTTGAACATGCCTGCAACCTCGGCGGCAGACATTGTCCCCGCGGCTCCCGAGCACGAGGTGTGCTCGCAAATGTGTGCGAGGCCGTTGTTCGTGATCTCCTTGCTGCGCAGTACCAGCGTTGCGGTCACGTAGCCAGAGTCATTCGGGATGAGGTGGCTTCGAAATCCATTGCTCAAGGTCAGTGTCTGAAGGCCGGGATAGCTACCGACCGCGTGAGCGCCGGTGGGCGCGATCACGCTCGCGGCAACACCCGAAAAGAACGCCTTGATTGTATCTCGTCGATTAAGCTGCATCGTGAACCCCTCATCGCCGCATGAGTGGATCGAATGCGAGCCTGCGCAGTGTGCGAGGCTCGCGACAAACTGTGCTTGGACTTCTCGGCGCAATATGAGCGAGATCGCGATCGGCAGCAGTCACCAATGGAACAAGAGAGCCGCCGTCGAGCCCCACCGCATCAAATTCAAGCGCGGGGCGAGGAAGGTGCCGGCAGGTTCCGGCGCACCATAACGCTTTGCGTCATTCACTTCCGTGTTCCAAAGGAACTATCGCGCCGCCTCGGACGTCAACTCTATCGACGGGCTCCGCGTGGGATATTCGTTGATCGGATGCTCAAACGGTAGCCGCCGCAAACAACGGAGGCGCATACATGAGCAAACGGCTTCATCCGCCAACAATCATTTTCGATCTTGACGGGACGCTCGTCGACACGGTTGCGGACATCGCCGCGGCCCTCGACGTGGCCCTTGCGCCCTATGGCTGCTCCGCGACGCGCGACGAGGACGCCATAACTATGATGGGCGAGGGATTGGGCGGCTTTTTTTGGCGCGCGCTTGTCGCCAAGCGGCTCAGCCTGCCGGCGGAGGAGGCGGCCCAGACGTATGGCCAGTTCATTACCGCCTACCGTCAAGCGCCTGTACGCCGTTCGCGAATTTATCCCGGTTTGGCAGCACTGCTGGGGGAACTTCGCGACGCGGGGGCGCACACGGCAGTTTGCACGAACAAGGTGGAGGACATCGCGCTAGGGATACTTGAGCAACTCGATATTCTCGACCTGTTCGACGCCGTCGTGGGCCACCGCGGCGACCGGCCCAAAAAGCCGGATCCCTTAACGCTGCTCGAGGCGATCTCGCTTGCCGGAGGCAGCCGCGACAGAGCGCTCATGGTCGGCGACACGGGCGCCGACAGCAGCGCGGCGATCGCGGCCGGCATCCCGGCAATCCTGGTCTCGTACGGCTACAGTCCTGTGCAGGTTCGCGCCTTGAGCACGGATATCCACGTCGATAGCGTCCCCGAGCTCCGCAATGAGATATTGCGGTTCATGGCTGCCAGCGAGCAGCACCGCATCAAGGCCAAGCGCTTTGGCAGCAAGTAGTCGGCGGCAAAGCGCACTTGCGCAAGTAAGGCCGCGCCATGTTGAGACTAAGCGCGCGGGGGCCGGCGCCGCTCGTTAAACCACGCGCGGTACTCCGTCATCTTCCCGCGCTGCGCCTCGGGCGCACGCCGCTTGCACGTCGACGCCTCGTCGCTCGTTGTCCGGCGCGCCCCAGCGCAGCTCGACGCAGTCGTTGACGTTGTAGGCCATCTCGAGCGCGGCCATGCGGTCGACCACGTCCTTGAGCACGAGCGTCCATTGCGAGCCATCGGTGCGCGTATACGAGAACTTGCGCGCTTCAAGCTCCGACGCGAGCAGGCTCTCCAATTCCGCCTT
Organism: uncultured Alphaproteobacteria bacterium; assembly: GCA_963821565.1. Taxonomy (GTDB): domain Bacteria; phylum Pseudomonadota; class Alphaproteobacteria; order Rhizobiales; family Hyphomicrobiaceae; genus Hyphomicrobium_C. The sequence continues at coordinate 152,538 of CAWGEK010000001.1, read as the reverse complement.
CACGTCGGCGGCGCTCTTCCCCGTCGGCATCGCGTACCGCTCGGGCCGCCGCGCGACGCGATCGGGAAACCCGCGCACCACATCGATCGCGATCAACAGACGCAGATCGCGCGACGGCGTCGCGAAATCTTCCCACGCGCCGGTCGTCTCGAAGATCGACGCGCCGTCCGGCATGGCCACCTCGGCGCCGCCGCCGGTCTGGTACTTGCGTCCGTTCTCGACCGACGTCACGCGGGTCTTCACCTGCTCCTCGAGCGCCGTGATCGCCTCCTTCATCGCGCGCGAGGGATCGAGCGGCGCCGGCGACATCACGTCATCCATGCGATCGTAAAAGTCCTCGACGCCGAGCTTCGACTGATCGAGCGAGAAGTCGCCGTACTGCGGATCCTTGGCGATCTCGTCGTTGGAGAGCCGCCGCAAGCCGCCGCCCTTTGCCGCGACGATCGGCCGGAAGCGCTTGAAGCCGGGGCTGCCGAGCGCCGGGTCCTGCGCGAACAGGAAATTGCCGCGCCAGAAGCGCTTGCGCGCGACCGTCCCGTCGGGCTGCCCGTCGACGGCGAGGAAGACGCCCGCCGCGTCGTCCGACTGCGCCACGCGCTTGGCGATCACCAGAACGTGCCCGTAAGGATCGGCGTACATGGTCCCGGGGCGCAGCGTCTCCTGCTTCAGCGGCACGGGATAATAATCGGTGTTGTCGTCGCCGGCTGCCGTTCGCCCGTTGCCGGAATGGACGGCGTTGGCGATGGTCGTGCGCAGATAATATCCGAACCCCGGCACGAGCCCTTGCGGCCTCGGCGGAAGTCTTGGGCGCTGGAGCCGCGCAGCGGCTCGCCGAAAAATCCGAATAGGCCGCCGCCGGGCGAGTTCTGGCGACTTTTTGCTCGGGCGGGACCGGGGGCGGCTCCTCTTTCTGAATGTTCCACCACTGGGAGCACTTCGGCGCCTCGCCGCCGCCGCCGCGCGTGCACTTCGAGTAGCCGAACGGCAGCCCCATCTTGAAGGCGAAGTAGGCGCGCAAGAAGTAGGGAAGGTCGGCGCAGTCGGGGCGAATGATGAGCCTCTTCTCGTCCTCGCGCAGACCCAAATGGTTGAACAGGAAATTGCGCGATCGATCGCGCAGCACCTCATGCAGCGCCGGCCACGACAGCGCCTCGTCGAGCGGCGCGTCGAAGAGCTTCTCGATCCATGCGGAATACAAGTTCTCCGTCGCGCGGTTCCATGTATCGCGCACGGGCCAGACGCTCTTTGCCGTCGCGCGCGGCGCGGACGCGGCACTTGGCGCACGGCGATCTCGCGGCGTGATCGTGCTGCACTCCGCCGGCGCGCCGTCGCGCGCGAGCGTTGCGTGCCACGTCCCGACGGCCGGCGTGCGCGACCTCGGCGAACCAGAAATACGGCGGCCCGCCGTGGCGCTCACGCGATGTGGTCGCCACCTTTCCATCGGGCGCGATCAGCGAAAGCTCGCCGTCGAGCGCTTCTCCGCGGTGAAGACGACGCGCAACGGCGCGCCCTTCCACGGCGCGATCGGCGAGGCGAGGACCGCGAGCCCGGCCGCGTCCTCGCAGCCGACGGATGGATCCTTTGGTCTCTGCGTCCGCTGCCGACACGCAGAATGCACCTGCGATCAGCAGCAATGCCGTCGCAGCAGGCAGCAAACTGGCGTGCAGAAAACAATCGAGCCCCCAGGCCTCCCTCGACTGCAACTAAGAAATACTGTGAAAGCCTCTGGCTAAATCATGGCAAAATTTGTCGCCAGGCGACATCAACCCACCGCCCGCCGCGTGTCATCATTAATTTTCGCCGGTATGCTGGGGCTTTCCACCTGACCCGCGGACGCCGGCAGCAGCCATGAACGGCCGTCACCAGGCCCCCGCCAGCCCGGGCGGCCGCTACTTCACCTCGATGAGCTCGACGTCGAAGATGAGCGTGGCGTTGGGCGGTATGACGCCGCCGGCGCCACGCGCGCCGTAGCCGAGCTCGGGCGGGATGATAAGCGTGCGCTTGCCGCCGACCTTCATCGAGGCGACGCCCTCGTCCCAGCCCTTGATGACCTGACCCGTGCCAATCGCGAACGTCGAACGGCTGTCCACGGTCGACCGAGCTGTCGAACTTCTGCCCCTTGGCGCCGCCCTCGTAGAGCCAACCCGTGTAGTGCATGACGCAGTTCTGCCCGGTCTTGGGGCTAGCGCCTTCACCGACCTTGGTATCGATGATCTTAAGGCCCGTCTCGGTCGTCACTTCCTGTCCTCCGGCAACGGCTACGCTTCCAAGGCTCGCGCCGAAGAGCAGAGAGACGGCAAGAGCGACAGGAGCAAAGATACGCGAAAGAAAAGACATGCGGCGCTCCCCATTTCTTGTTTTGACGCGTTTATTCTGGCGCGACTGGCGGACTATCTAGCCCATCCGATCCGCGCGCGCACGCTATCTCTCTATCGTCGCCCGCCGCCGCAATCATGGCGGCGAGCGCGTTCCCTTAGGCTTTCCTGAAAACTCGGCTCAAGCGCCGGTCGCGTCCTTGAGGCACTTGGTCGTGAAACTCGTCGCCGCGGCGCCATGCAGACCTTTGGCCTTGGCGTCGCCGTTGCACTTGGCTTTGGCGTCTTTCTCGCACTTGGTCATGAAACTGGTCTGAGCCGCGCCGTGAAGGTTCTTTGCATCCGACTGGCTCTTGCAGGTCTCGTCGGCGAGCGCCGTGCCGGTCATGAGGCACAGCGCGGCGAGTACGTAAGCTACTTTGGCCATGGAATCCTCCTCGGATTGCCTTGCACGAAAACGTCGTGCCGCCCAGCGCCAGGACAAGTGACGCCGCCTATACAAATCCGTAAACAAGGGACGCGCAGCTGCGGCCTCGAGCGGCAAGGAACGGATCGCGATGAGTGAAGATTTCAACTACCGGCAGAACGTCTCGCTCGAAACCGCCGACATCATCAGGGTTCTCGTCTCCTCGGGGATCCGCCGCCCGTCCGACGACCCCGACCGCATCGAGCGCATGTTCGCCAATGCCAGCCTCGTCATAACTGCCTGGCGCGGTGACCGCCTCGTCGGCCTCGCCCGCTCGATCACCGACTGGAGCTACTGCTGCTATCTCTCGGATCTCGCCGTCGAGCGCGAGTTCCAGCGGCTCGGCATCGGCCGCGAGCTGATCCGGCGCACTGAGGCCGCCATCGGCGACGAGGTCTCGCTCATGCTGCTCGCGGCACCCGAGGCCATGAGCTACTACCCCGCGCTCGGCTTCGAGGTGATCGACAATGGCTTCAAGATCGCCCGCAAGCAGTGAGCAGCAAGGCTGCATTCAGCGCTCAGGAAGGGCTAGTCGCCTCCTCGCGCCGCGGCGCGCTGTCGGACACGATACCGCCGTCCATGAGCTGGATCTGGCGGTCCATGCGCGCAGCGAGGCCGAGATCGTGCGTCACGGCAACCACGGTCTTGCCGTGGCGGTCGACGAGATCGCGCAGGATCAGGAACACCTGCTCGCTCGATTTGGAATCGAGAGACCCCGTCGGCTCGTCGGCGAAAATGAGCGGCGGATCGTTGGCGAGCGCCCGCGCCACCGCGACCCGCTGGCGCTGTCCGCCCGAGAGCTGGTCGGGGCGCTTGTGCGCATGCTCGCCCATGCCGAGCGAGGCCAGAAGAAACAGCGGCGCGCTCCCGCATCTCCTCGCGCGACAGACGCGCAAGCGCCCGCATCGGCATCGTGATGTTGTCGAGCGCCGAGAACTCGGGCAGCAGGAAGTGGAACTGGAACACGAACCCGAGCTCCGTGAGGCGCACGAAGGCGCGCTCCTCCTCGCTCATGTGCGCTGTCGCCTTGCCGCGGATCAGCACCTCGCCCTCGGTCGGCATGTCGAGGAGGCCGAGGAGATAGAGCAGCGACGACTTGCCCGAGCCCGAAGGACCCGTCACCGCGACGAACTCGTTGACGCCGATCGCAAGGTCGATGTCATGGACGAGCGTCGTCGGCACGACGCCGGGCAGAATGCGCGTCACGCCGCGCGCTTCGATCAGGGGAGGTCCGCCGGCGCTCATGTCGCCCCCCGGATGATGTCGACGGGATGCATCCGTGCCGCCTTGCGTGCCGGCATGAACCCGGCCGCGAACGACGAGCCGAGCGCGACGGACATGGCGATCGCGTAGTGCCAAGCCGAATAGGCGAGCGGTATGCGGTTGGCGTCCATGAACGGGCTCTTGAACTCGACGGAGCCGAGCGCCAGGCAGAGCAGGTAGCCGAGGATGAACCCGATCGCGCCGCCGGCAAAGCCGATCATCAGCGCCTCGACGACGAAGATCCCGCGCACCGTGCGCTCGCGAGAGCCCAGCGACTTCATGATGGCGATGTCACGCGCCTTCTCGTGCGTGATCGTCGAGATGATATTGTAGGTGCCGAAGCTTGCCACCAGCAGGATCGCGCCCACGATCGTGTACATGATGACGTTGCGGATGACGAAGCTCGAGAGCAGGTCCTCGTTCGCCTCCTGCCAGGAGACCGATTTGTAGCCGGTCTCGCTCTCGATGCGCGTCGAGATATCTCGCGCCGCCATCGGATCGGCGACACGCACGCGCAGCTCGTTCACGAGACCCGTCTGCCGGGCGAGAATCTGCGCCGTGCGCACCAGCACGTAAGCCGTTCCCTCATCCACCGAGCGCACGCCGGCATGGAACATGCCGACAACCTGCGCGTTGATGCGCGCGCCCTCGCTCGTCTGGACCGTGATATTGGCGCCGATCTTCGCCCCGATCTTCTCCGCCAGCCGGTCGCCGAGAATGATGGCGTTGGTCGCCGTGAAGAGCGACCGCAGCGTCCCCTCGCGCATCTGCTTGGCAAGATCCGAGACCTTGGGCTCGCGGAAGGGATCGATGCCGAAGATGGTGGTCCCGACATCGCGCGACGCATAGCGAATGATCCCTTGCACGTTGACCGACGGTCCCACGCCGCCGGGAAGCCACGCCTCGAGCGATGCCATGGTCGCTAGCGGGTTCTTGATGCCGCGCCGCCGCGCTCTCCGGCGTGAGGCCATAGATCTGCGCCGCGTCGAATGCCGCCTCCGCCGGCTGCGGCGGCGGCACGCGCCGCTCGTCGGAGACCGTGATATGCGGAAGCGCGTTGACGAGCTGCCTGATGAAATCGTCCTGCGACCCCTGCATGAGCGCTGCCATCATGATCGAGAAGCCGACGCCGGTCGCGACACCGGCCATCGCCACGAACGTCTGCCGGGCCCTGCTCCGGACATGCGTCCAGGCCACGTCGAGAGACGAGGTTCATGGGCTCGGCTCGGGCCTCTTGACGGCGCGCACGCGCTGTCCGTCGGCAAGGCCCGTGACGGCAGGCGAGACGACGCGATCGTTCTCCGTGACGCCCGACAGAATCTCGACCGCGCGCGTGCCGCGAATGCCGATCTCGACGGGACGCTTCGTGAGCCGGCTTCCCTCGACCACAAAGACGGTCGTGCCCTGCACCGCATCGGCCGGAACAAGCAGCGCGCCGGGCTTCTCACGCGTGATGACATTCGCCTCGAGGCTCATGCCGGGCTTCAATGGCGTATCGTCGGGAAGCGCCACCTTGATGCGATACGTCTTGGCCACCGGATCGCCCATGGGCGTGATCTCGCGCACCGTGCCCTCGAGCCGCTGCCCCGAGAACGCGTCCGTGCGCAAGAGCACCGTCTGCCCGACGGCGACGCGAAGAATGTCCTCCTCGTTGACCTCGGCCACGACCTGCAGCGGCCTGAGAACGCCAATGCGGAACAAGACCTGCCCCGCCTCGGCGATCTCGCCGACTTCCCCGTCGCGGCGCAGCACCACGCCGTCGATCGGGGCGGTGATGGTGCGGTCGTCGAGCTTCTCCATCTGCGCCAGGATCAGCGCCTGGACCGTGCGCAGCTCCATCGACACCTTTTCGTGGGCCTGCGGCGTCGCGACCCCGCGGCCGACGAGATCGGCCTGCCGCGACAGCTCCTTCTTGGCGAACTCCTCGCGTGCCCTGAGCTCCTCGAGCAGCGCCCGCTGCTCCTTGTCGTCGAGACGGGCGAGCACCTCGTTCTTGGCGACGGCCTTGCCCTCGCAATCGCAGATCTCGACGATGCGGTCGCGAATGACGCTTGCCACCTTGGCCCAGCGCACCGGCTCGACGGCGCCCGTCGCGTAGACGATCTCGACCGCGGTTCCCCGCGCCGGCGCGACGAACGTCACTTCAGGGCCTCGAAATGCGCGCCACGACCAGATCGCCGCTGCGATAGCAATCGCGGCTACCGCCAGATGGAGCGGCCGCACCGATCTCGCGGTCTCCAGCGTCTGACGCAAGAGACGGGCACCGTCAATTTCGTGACGCTCGAGCGGCTTCTGCATACGCTAGCCCTCAAAAATTCATGCGCTGGCAAGCTACTATGCGATCCCCGGATGACGGCCTTGATGCAACGCAAGGGATACGCATCCACTTGTTCAATTATGCCACGGATCGTTGCCGGCTGACGAGACGGTCCGCTCCTGGATCGCCTTCTCCATGCCCAAATCCGCAGCGCTGATGCGGCTCGGTTTGTAGTGCGTAAGGGGGAAGAAAATGGGCTGGCTCGGGGGACGCGGCGGGATCACCAATCCTGCGGAACTTTCGACGCAATTGGTGTCAGGATCGGCGGGCGGCATGTTCGCAGCCGCGTTCTCCGCGGTGGCGCTGGCTTTTTCCGGCTACAGTCTCTGGGAAACGTCGCTGCGTCAGGCGGATGTTCGCGTGTTCGTGCCGCCCGTCATCCAGTACACCTCGCCCAATCAGAACTCGAATTTCGAGGCGATCGCGGTTCCCGTGACGATGACCAACGAGGGCGCACGCACCGCGACCGTGCTTTCCATGGAGCTGGCGGTCACGGATCCCAAAACGAACGCGACCAAGCGCTTCTACGCCGCCGATTTCGGCCGCTGGACCATGGAGAAGACCCGCGCAGGCGCCTACGAGCCCTTCGCGCCCATCTCGCTCGCGGGCCGCACGAGCCGCACCGAGCAGGTGCTCTTCTATCCGCGCGGGGAGGATGAGAAGCCCGAGCAGGTCATCCGCGAGGTTCAGCCCTACAACTTCAAGCTCACACTGGAGCAGGCCGAGGAGGGCGGCGGATTGACGCTCATGAACAGCGGACCGCCGAGCGTGTCCTTCGAGCGCGAGCTGCGCTGGTACGACGCCCGCGCCTTCCAGAACGGCACTATTCCGCTCTACTCCAAGGACTGGCGCAGCTCGTCAAACGCCGGCACCCAGAAATAGCCGGTGCTCCCGCCGCGCACGGGCGAGGACGCTCGATTGGTCCGAACTAGCGATTGAGCGCGATGACGAGCACGCGCGGGTTGCCGCCGTTGTCGGAGATGTAGTTCTGGAACAGCGTGTTGAGGAACGACGTCATCTCGAAGCCGATGATTTCCGCCTCCCGCACCTTGAAAGCCGATCCGCGCCGCACGAGCCGCCAGCGCACGTCGTAGACGTCGCCGGTCTTGAGCGTCACACGGCTGTCGACATAGGCCCCGCCTGCGGTCTCCGTGGACTGCCCGACCATCACCGCCTTCGCGACCGGGTGGTTCGGCGCTTCCTTCGACGCGTAGCGGGCGATGAAATTGATCATCCCGTTGTAGTAGGCCGGGCGGTCCGTCTTGGGCAGGCTCTGGGCATAGGATCCGAGCGCCGAGAGACCGATTGACGGCACATCGGCATGACTGCGGATGACGGTCGCGAAGGCCGCTTCATCGCCGGCCCTTGAGGCGGCGATGAGCTCGTTGGCGACGCGCTGCATATAAGCGGAGGGTGATTCCGCGCGTGCCGCGCTTGTACTCAGGGCGAGCGTAAGAACCATGCCCAACAGTGCGCCCAGTCCGCGGATCGGACCACGCTTTGATGAGCGCACAGGGAATTTCGTCAACATCTACAGATGCTCCCGGCTTCTTGCGACTCCCGCGCGGCCGTTCTGGGAAAGTCAGAAGCCGGTTCGCGCGCCGTACTTATGAGCACGTGCGCGCGCCCCCGTCAAAGGGACAACCCCTAAAGAAATATGGGGCTACGTACGTGCCGCACCCAGCCGCGGCTGGGGCTCCGCGGGACCGAAGATCCCGCGCATAAGTGACAGCCTATAGGCCTCACGCGACGGAATTTCGGCAAGACCAAGAAGGCTCGCGACGCGATCCACTTCTCCCTGATGGATGCTATTTTCGACCGCCAGCAGGACCGAGCGGGTCGGATCGCGATGCACGAGCATGAGCTCATGGCGCAGCCCCGAGAGCGAGGTCCGCACCTGATGGGCGACGCCGGCGTAATTAGCCACCGGCTCGCTCCAGCGCTCGACGCCGAATAGACCGCGCTCGGCAACAAGAACAACGCCACGATCGATCGTGATTGAGCGCCCATTTGTAAGCGAGCGTGTGAAGTGTACGAGCGGCCACCAAAGAAGCGAGCCGAGGACAGCAAGCGCCAAAAGCAGCTGGATTCCGGCCTCAGGCCGTTCGGCCAGGACGGCTCGCGTTGCCGGATCGAGCGCGAGATGCTGCAGGAGGAGCCCGAACGGCAAGAGGATCACTAGGCCCAGAGGCAGCAGCATGGCGATCATCAGCACTGGCGATGATCTTGAAGAAGACTGTTCGAGCGAAAGAGGAAACGAATCAGAGCGACCCGACGACGGACCAGTCTCGACACTGACCAAATGCATGCGCCCCCCGGCAAATAGCAGCGAGAATGGGGACGCAACGTACGCGGATCCGCTTACCGCCAAGTTAACCACGACGAATGACGCGAAGAGATGGTTAACATTTGGTTCGCCACCCGATATTTGCCTTGACACATAAACATATCTTTATATGTTTCGCGCAAAGGATTGCAGATGACCTTTGCGCTCGATACGCCTCAGCTCGTAACCGCCCTCAAGGCTGCGGCCGAGCCGACACGCCTGCGCATCCTGCTGCTGCTGGCGGCCGGCGAGCTCAACGTCAAGGATCTGACGCAGATCCTCGGCCAGAGCCAGCCGCGCATCAGCCGGCATCTGAAGCTGCTCGCGGAAGCAGGGCTGATCGAGCGCTTCCGCGAGGGGAGCTGGGTCTATTTCCATGTCTCCGACCGCTCGGACGGCGGCAGGCTCGCGCGGCGCCTGCTCGCAGCCGTAGACGCGCAATGATGCCGTCGTTTGCCGCGACGCCGAGCGCGCCGAGGCGCTGAAGCGCGAGCGCGAGGCTGCCGCCCAATCTTACTTCCGCAAGCATGCCGCCGACTGGGACCGCATCCGGGCGCTCTACGTCGCCGAGGAGGAGGTCGAGGCCGCCATGCGCGAGGCGCTGGGACACGGTCCGTTTCCCTTGCTCGTCGATCTTGGCACCGGCACCGGCCGCATGCTCGAGCTCTTTGCCCCGCGCTTTGAGCGCGGGCTCGGCCTCGACGTCAACCAGCCCATGCTCGCCTATGCAAGAAGCAAGCTCGACAAGGCAGGTCTCGCGAATGCCGATGTCCGCCACGGCGACATCTACGACCTCGCTCTCGCCGACGGCGTCGCCGACGCCGTGGTCATGCACCAGGTGCTGCACTATCTTTCCGAGCCTTCCCTCGCCATTCGCGAGGCGGCGCGCGTTCTCGCTCCCGGCGGCCGGCTCCTGATCGCCGACTTCGCGCCTCACGATCTCGAGGAGCTGCGCCAGACTCCACGCCCATAAGCGCCTGGGCTTTGCCGGTGCTCAGGTCAGCGAGTGGCTCGGCGACGCCGGCCTTGGATCGATCGAGAACCGCAATCTTGCTCCGCGCGGCGGCGAGGAGGGCCAGAAGCTCACCGTTTCTCTCTGGCTCGCCGAGCGTCCACGGCGCGGGCGACGAAGAAATGAACAAGGGAACTGCAACACAGCAATCCCGCCAACTGGAGAGGATGCGCTGATGGCCCCCGAAGGCGAAAGAAAAAGCAGGCTCCTGGGCGCGGGCGAGATCGCCGTCTCGTTCGAGTTCTTTCCTCCGAAGAGCGACAAGATGGAGGAGACGCTCTGGGCTGCGATCAAGCGGCTCGCGCCGCTCTGCCCCGAGTTCGTGTCCGTCACCTACGGCGCGGGCGGCTCGACGCGCGAGCGCACCCACAACACCGTCGCGCGCCTCATCAACGAGACGGCGCTGAGACCGGCCGCCCATCTGACCTGCGTCGACGCGACCTCGAGCGACGTGGACGAGGTCGCGCGCGACTACTGGGATGCGGGCGTCCGCCACATCGTCGCGCTGCGCGGCGATCCCCCGGGCGGTGTCGGGGCGAAGTATGCGCCCACTCCCGGCGGCTACGTGAATGCGGCACGACCTCGTTCAGGGGCTGAAGAAGATCGCCAACTTCGAGATCTCGGTCGCCGGCTATCCCGAGAAGCATCCTGAGAGCGCTTCGCTGCAGGCCGACATGGACAACCTCAAGGCCAAGGTGGACGCAGGCGCCGACCGCATCATCACCCAGTTCGGCTTCGACAACGCGCACTACCTGCGCTTTCTCGAGCGCGCGCGCGCGGCCGGCATCTGGGTGCCGATCACGCCAGGCATCGTGCCCGATCCACAACTTCCGTCAGGTCGCGGGCTTCGCCGTCAAGGCGGGTGCCAGCGTTCCGGCCTGGCTCGCGCGCCGCTTCGAAGGGCTCGACGACGATCCGGCGACGACCCATCTCGTCGCCGCCGCCGTCGCGACCGAGCAGGTCGATGGGCCTCGTCGACGAGGGCGTGAAGACGTTCCACTTCTACACGCTGAACCGCGCCGATCTCGTCTACGCGATCTGCCACTTGCTGGGGCTGCGCCCCCTCAAGGCGGCGCCTCTCGAGCAGCGCCGCGCAACCGTGAGTGAGAAAACATGAAGAAAATCGCGAGTTGGAACGCCCTCGAGAAGGCAGCCGCCGAGCGCATCCTCATCATCGACGGCGCCATGGGCACCATGATTCAGCGCCACAAGCTCGACGAGGCCGGCTACCGCGGCGCGCGCTTCAAGGATTGGAAGCGCGACGTCAAGGGCAACAACGATCTTCTCGTGCTGACGCAGCCGAAGATCATCCAGGACATCCACGAGGCCTATCTCGAGGCGGGCGCCGACATCATCGAGACCAACACCTTCAACGCCCAGCGCATCTCCATGGCCGACTACGGCATGGAGGAGCTGTCGTTCGAGATCAACGTCGCGGCGGCGAAGCTCGCCCGCGCAGCAGCCGACAAGTACAACAAGAAGACGCCAGACAAGCCGCGCTTCGTCGCCGGCGCCGTCGGCCCGACGAACCGCACGGCCTCGATCTCGCCTAAGGTCAGCGACCCGGGTTTCCGCAACGTGACCTTCGACGAGCTGCGCGAGGCCTACAAGGAGCAGGTGCGCGGTCTCATCGAGGGCGGCGCGGACATCATCCTGATCGAGACCATCTTCGATACGCTGAACGCCAAGGCGGCGGGCGTCGCGACGCTGGAGGTCTTCGAGGAGAAAGGCATCGAGCTCCCGGTCATGATCTCTGGGACCATCACCGACCTCTCGGGGCGCACGCTCTCCGGCCAGACGGCGGAGGCCTTCTGGTACTCCATGCGCCACCTGAAGCCGTTCTCGATCGGCTTGAACTGCGCGCTCGGCGCCGAGCTGATGCGCCCCTATCTGGCCGAGCTTGCCCACGTCGCCGAGACGCGCATCTCCGCCTATCCCAATGCGGGACTGCCGAATGCCATGGGCGAGTACGACGAGGGCCCCGACGACATGGCCTGCAAGATCGAGCCCTGGGCCCACGACGGCATCGTCAACATCGTCGGCGGCTGCTGCGGCTCGACGCCCGACCACATCCGCCACATCGCCGAGCACGTGGCGAAGGAGAAGCCGCGCGCAATCCCCAAGCTCGAGCCCAAGATGCGCCTCTCCGGCCTCGAGCCCTTCGTGCATGGGTGACGGCATGACTGTGATGAAGTTTGAGGACCAGAATCTTCCCGATCTCGATGACTATGCGACGCTGGCCGAACAGTTCATTCCCGGTCGGCGCGACAATCTTCGCCATTGTCGAAGCGTCGTTTCTCGAGCTCCTCGCGGACAGGCCCGCCAAAATTCTTGTCGTCGGAGCTGGCGGCGGCGAAGAAATTCTCCGGCTTGGCTCGGAGAACCCGTCTTGGTCGTTCGTTGGCGTGGATACCTACGAGCCGATGGTGGAATTGGCCCGCCGGCGTCTTGCTGGAACGCCCGTCGCTGCTCGCAGCCAAGTGCATACGATGACGCATCGAGAACCTCGATGAGAACGATTTCGACGCTGCCACGTGCATCCTGACCGCGCACTTTGTTCCGGACGATGGGGCGAAGCTGGCGTTCTTCAAGGCTATCCGCAGGCGATTGAAGCCGGGAGCGCCTCTCGCGATCGTCGACGGTGTCGGAGTTGCCGGCGAAGCCCAGACCGAGCTCCTGCGGCGCATCTGGAAGCGGCATGCCGTCCGCAATGGCGTCGCAGAAGAGGTTGCCGAGAGCAATGCACAGAACTTCAAAAAGGTCGCGGTGGTTTCGGCGGAGCGTCAGAGGAACTGCTGACGAGGCAGGCTTTGAAGCCTGCCGATTTTCCGCGGTCTTGCAATCAAAGGCTGGCTTGCCTTCGCATGAAGCAGCCACCGTCTCTCGCCAATCAAAACGGAACTCGATTTGATGACAACCTCCGCAGCGCAGTCCTTCATCAACGTCGGCGAGCTGCATTTCCTCTCCCCTTGGGGAGAGGGTTAGGGTGAGGGGGCTTGCCGCGAGCGCACACGAGTGCGGAAAGAGCTGACAGGCCTCGCACGTGGACTGCGCGCAGGGAAACGATCGGAGAAGAAGCTCTGGTCGCGGATCAGAGACCAAGATCGATGGCTGGAAATTCAGACGGCAGTTCCGTATGGTTCCGTACGTTCTCGACTTCTTCTGCTTCGAAGCATCGCTCGTCATCGAACTGGATGGCGGGCAACATGCTGAGGAGCGCGCATGATCGGAGCGGACGAATTCTGGAACATGAGGGCTTGAAGTGCTGCGGTTCTGGAACGGCGATGTCTGACAATCTCGACGGCGTCCTGAGACTATCTATTGGCGCTCGGTCAGAGGACCGCCCCCTCACCCGGCGCGCTGAAGCGTCAGGATCAACCGGCGACGGTAACAGGCGCGCCGGCCTCTCCCCGAGGGGAGAGGCGAAGTGGAGCAAGAGAGAAGGCGACGACCAAGAAATGACCACCGCCAGCGCAGCGCAATCCTTCATCAACGTCGGCGAGCGCACCAACGTCACCGGCTCGGCGAAATTCCGCAAGCTCATCGAGGCCAACGACTACCCGGCCGCGCTCGCGGTCGCGCGCCAGCAGGTCGAGGCCGGCGCCATGATCCTCGACGTCAACATGGACGAGGGCCTGCTCGACAGCGAGAAGGCGATGACGACGTTCCTCAATCTCATCGCCTCCGAGCCCGACATCTCGCGCGTGCCGCTCATGATCGACAGCTCGAAGTGGAGCGTGATCGAGGCGGGCCTGAAGTGCGTGCAGGGCAAGGCGATCGTCAACTCGATCTCGCATGAAGGAAGGCGAGGAGCCGTTCCTCGAGCACGCCAAGAAGGTGCTGCGCTACGGCGCCGCCGTCGTCGTCATGGCCTTCGACGAGCAGGGCCAGGCCGACACGATCGAGCGCAAGGTCGCGATCTGCGAGCGCGCCTACAAGCTGCTCACCGAGAAGGTCGGCTTTCCGCCCGAGGACATCATCTTCGATCCCAACATCTTCGCCGTCGCCACCGGCATCGAGGAGCACAACGGCTACGGCATCGCCTTCATCGAGGCCGCGCGCCAGATCAAGGAGAAGATGCCGCTCGTCCATATCTCGGGCGGCGTCTCGAACCTCTCCTTCGCCTTCCGCGGCAACGAGCCCGTGCGCGAGGCGATGCACTCGGTCTTCCTCTACCACGCCATCCACGCCGGCATGGACATGGGGATCGTCAACGCCGGCCAGCTCGACGCTCTACGACGACATTCCCGCCGAGCTGCGCGAGCTTGCCGAGGACGTGATCCTGAACCGCCGTCCCGACGCCACCGACCGTCTGCTCGAGGCCGCGCCGCGCTTCAAGGGCGACGGCAGCGGCGCGAAAGCCAAGGAGAAGGATCTCTCCTGGCGCGAAGGCACGGTCGAGGAGCGCCTCACGCATGCGCTCGTCCACGGCATCACCGATTTCATCGAGGCCGACACGGAGGAGGCGCGCCAGAAGCTGCCGAAGCCGCTGCACGTCATCGAAGGCCCGCTGATGGCCGGCATGAACGTCGTCGGCGACCTGTTCGGCGCCGGCAAGATGTTCCTGCCGCAGGTGGTGAAGAGCGCGCGCGTGATGAAGCAGGCGGTCGCCTATCTGCAACCCTTACCTGGAGGCGGAGAAGCGCGCGTCGGGGCTGGTCGAGATGCCGCCCAAGGGCAAGATCGTCATGGCGACCGTCAAGGGCGACGTGCACGACATCGGCAAGAACATCGTCGGCGTCGTGCTCCAGTGCAACAACTACGAGGTCATCGATCTCGGCGTCATGGTGCCGGCCGCCAAGATCCTCGAGACGGCCAAGCGCGAGAAGGCCGACATCATCGGCCTCTCCGGCCTCATCACGCCGTCGCTCGACGAGATGTGCTTCGTCGCCGCCGAGATGGAGCGCGAGGGCTTCGCGTGCCCGCTGCTGATCGGCGGCGCCACGACGAGCCGCGTGCACACCGCCGTCAAGATCAGTCCCAACTACATTCGCAACCAGGCGATCTACGTGCTCGGACGCGAGCCGCGCCGTGGGCGTCGTCTCGAACCTGCTCTCCGAGACCGAGCGCGCGGGCTACATCCAGGGCATCCGCAGCGAGTACGTGAAGGTGCGCGAAGCCCATCTCGCCAACGAGGCCAAGAAGCAGCGCATCACGCTTGCCGCCGCGCGCGCCAACAAGTTCGCGATCGACTGGAAGGGCTACACGCCGCCGAAGCCGTCGTTCCTCGGCGCGCGCGCCTTCACGAACTATCCACTCGCCGAGCTCGTGCCCTACATCGACTGGACGCCGTTCTTCCAGACCTGGGAGCTGACCGGGCGCTATCCGGCGATCCTCGACGACAACAAGGTCGGCGCCGAGGCCAAGAAGCTCTTCGCCGATGCGCAGGCGATGCTGCAAGCGCCTCGTCGCCGAGAAGTGGCTGACGGCCAACGCCGTCGTCGGCTTCTGGCCGGCCAACGCCGTGGGCGACGACATCGCGCTCTTCGCCGACGAGACGCGCCAAGCGCAGCGCGCAACGCTGCACACGCTGCGCCAGCAGATCGCCCGCGATCCCTCGCGCGACCGCGCCCACACGGCGCTCGCCGATTTCGTCGCGCCGAAGGAGTCGGTGCTCGCCGACTACGTCGGCGCCTTCGCCGTCACGACCGGCATCGGCGAGGAGGAAGCGCTCAAGCGCCACGTCAAGGCGCCACGACGACTACAGCCGCATCATCCTGAAGGCGCTTGCCGACCGCCTCGCGGAAGCCTTCGCCGAGGCGCTTCACGCCAAGGTGCGCCGCGAGCTGTGGGGCTATGGCAAGGCCGAGAAGCTCTCGAACGACGATCTGATCCTCGAGAAGTACCAGGGCATCCGCCCCGCGCCCGGCTATCCGGCGCAGCCCGACCACACCGAGAAGGCGACGCTCTGGCAGCTCATGGACGTCGAGCGCAACGCCGGCATCACGCTCACCGAGAGCTACGCCATGTGGCCCGGCGCGTCCGTATCGGGCCTCTATTTCTCCCATCCCGACAGCCACTATTTCGGCGTCGGCAAGGTCGAGCGCGATCAGGTCGAGGACTACGCGCGCCGCAAGGGCTGGACGATCGCCGAGGCCGAGCGCTGGCTCGCTCCGGTCCTCAACTACGATCCTGTTTCGGCCGTAAAGAACGTGGCATGATCCCCGCCGCTCGCGGCAGGGGGACCGCTGAGCGTATCGCCAGTAGCTCGTTCCACGGGGGAAATAGCATGCCGTACGTGAACCTGATCGTGGCCCAGGGGGCCTCGGCCTGGATTGCCTCGCCCTACCTCGTGGCTCTCGGCCTCTCGCCCGACAACGCGACGCTCGGCCCCTATTTCTGGCCCATCATCGCCGCGACAACTGGCCTGATCGTCTGGATCGGAGGCCTCATCGGCTCGCGCATTGCGAAGTCGATCCGTAGACCGACGTTGCTGACGCTCGTCATGACGGTCGGATTCGCGCTCATCGGGTACTTCATCGCTGCGACGTTCTTCGCTCCGCACGTTGAGGAGCAGCGCGTCTGGGGCGAGCTGTTCACCGTCACGCCTGTTGCCGCCGCCCTCCTCGGCTACATGCTGCATCGCGGCACAGAAAGTGTGTGAATACCGGAGACAAAGCCTCCGTTCCCGCTGCTCGAATCTTCATGTTAGCTTGGCGCGTCGCCGGGAATGATGGGAAGCCCGCGCGCTCTATCGGGGGAGGCTCACCACATGCTCGGACGTCTCGTTCTTCTGCTGCTGCAGATCGCCGGCGGCTGGTTCGGCTCCAACTATCTCATGGGTATGATCAACGTGCCCGGCGCGTTCCGGCTCTACGTCTTCGCGATCGTCGCCGCGATCGTCGTCTTCCTGATCGGCGTCATCGCTGCCCAGGTGCTGAAAGAGGTGGGCACACCGTCGGGGCACACGCTCTCGTGGGCGCTCGCCTGGGCGCTCATCGCCGCGCTGCTGTGGAGCTTCGGCCCGACGCTGCCTGTCCTTTCCGAAGTGCCGTGGGGCAAGGTGCCTGAGCTCTATGCCGTGCTCGCCGGCGCCATCATCGGCTATCAGATCAAGAAATAGCGCGTGCCAGGTTCGCTGCGCACGCAGTGGAAAAAATCGAAAGGCGCGGGAGCTATCCCGCGCCTTTTCTTTTTATGAGCTTCCCGAGCGTTTGACAGAGATACCGTCGGGCTGGGGGGCTGAACCGTTGTCCCACACAGGGATGGAGTAAGTCGTACTTCAGACCATCCCGAACACGATTGCAGCGATGAAGCCGAATGACAGAAGTGCTGCGAGCACATTCAGTCGCATCGAAAGTTCCATCGTTGCCTCCTAAGCCGGCGAACCGGCGATGGCAGATCGTGTAGTGATCGGCGGGGCAGGGACCCGCGCCGAAGGGTTAAAGATTAGTTAGCTAAATCGTTCCTCGCCAAGCGAAAAAGTTTTTGCGTCGCAATAATTCGTACGCCACCCTGGATTCTACATTCAACTCGGCGAAGCAAACGGCACGAGAGCAACAGTAGTGTGTCTCGAATACATGACTGCTTTTGATCTGGCTCAATACTGGAGCACCGAACAACAAGTCACAGCGGTCGATAACGGTTGAGATCAACGGCTTATTCCGACCCCGACGATTGCTCCTCGCGGCGCCGCCTTGGGTCGAAAATTCAAGGAGTTCTGCAGAGATCTTATGAGAATGATCGAGGCTCGACCTGACGTCTCGCTTGAAAAAATACGGCCTATAAGCGCTTGCGCAGCAGGACCTCGTCGCGCCCCTCGGCAACCAGCGCCTCGAGCGCCGCGACACGCGTAAAGCCGTAGCGCTCGTAGAACCGCAGCGCCCCGCTGTTGAAATCGGAAGCCACCACCCAGAGGTTTCGCTGCGAAACCTCGCGCGCTTCGCGCTCGATCCAGGCGAGCACCGCCGCTCCGAAGCCGCATCCCTGATAGCCGGGCAGCAAGCCCAAGAGCTGGAGATAGGGTCCCCTCAGCCAATCGAGGCGCAGCCCCACCGCGCCCGCGAGCGTACCGCCGGCACGCAGCGCGAACCGCGGAGCGCCGGGCTCGTCTTTGCCGAGATAGGCCGAGAGCGCCGATGCCGGATAAGCATACGCTCGCCCATGGATCGATCGCCGCCAGGCAGGCGCCGAGCATTTCCGCCTCGTGAGGCAGAATGCGCGCCAGATGAGCCTCTCGCCCAACCGGTCCGCGGGCTTCGAGCTCGTAGCGCTCGGCGAGAAACGGCGGAGCCGTCATGTCACGGACTCGGCTTGGGATGGTGGCTCGCCAGCAGATGATCGTATCTGTCCGTGTCACCGGGTCGGCTGTCGAAGCATGCTTGCACGATCTCCGGCGTGCCTGCCGCCAGCAGCTCGCTGACAGTCACGAATTCGAAACCCTTGGCTTTGAGCTTCGGGATCGCGAGCGGTAGCGCCTCGCTCGTGTGGAAGCCGCGGCCGTTGGCATGCGCGACGATGATCGAGCCGGGCTTGGCTCTCCTGACCATCGCGTCGGCAATGGCGCGTGCCGACTGCAGAGGCGAGGGATCACCCGTCGAGAGATTCCACTGGATGGCAAGAAAACCGCGATCGTTGACGGCATCGAGCGACGTCGCGTTGCAGGCGCCGAACGGAAAGCGGAAAAGGCTCAGTCGCGTTGCTGGCGACCACTGCGCCTCCACGCCCTCGCGCACGCATTGCGAAGCCGCGAGATCGCCGCGAAGCGCCTCATAGGCGCGCTGCGGCGCCAGGATTTCGTCATCAAGCCGCGTGCCGGTCAGCAAGCGTAAATTGCGGTGCGCTTCGCTGTGATTGCCGACCTCGAACAGCGGATCGGCCATGATCTGCTGCGCGCGCTGGGCGTGAGAGCGCATCCATTTCCCGCCGGCAAAGAACGTCGCCTTGACGCCGTTCGTCCTGAGATAGTCGAAGATGGCTCCGTCGTAGCCCGCGACCTCTCCCACCTGCTCGCAGAGATCGAACGTGAGCGCGATGAGCTTCTTGCCTGGCGGCAGCTTGACGCTGCGGATGGCGCCGCGAAGTGCGGCGGGAATTGGCTCGTGAGACACCTGTGCGGGATGCGAGCAGCGGCGGATCGAAGCGGTGGTCGCCTTTGACGACGAGCTTTTCCTCGGGCTTCCCCTTGAGCGCCTCTGCAGTCCAGCACACATTTGCTCCGGCTGCGAGGTGTCGCGCCATCGCCTGCCGCGGCATTGCCCGCGCCGAGCACAGCGAGAGCCAATGTCCAAAGAACCGCATGCACCCGAGCCGACATGTCGAAAACAATCGATCGACAACGCACATCATCACACACGTCCACTTCTTCGCCGCGCTAGCGCCCCTTGAACTGCGGCTTCCGCTTCTCGAGAAAGGCGCGCCGGCCCTCGGCGTAGTCCTCGCTGTCAAAACAAGCCCCGACCGCCGCATCGAGCGACGCGGTGTCGGGACTTTCGGGATGGCGCCAAAGCTCGTCGATGGCGAGCTTCGCCGCATGGATCGTGAGCGGCGCATTGGCTGCGATCTCGAGCGCCAGAGCGCGCGTCACCGCCTCGAGCTCGTCCTCCGCGACCGTCCGGTTGACGAGACCCATGCGCCTGCGCCTCGCCGATCGGAACACGCCGCCCGGTGAACAGCAGCTCCTTGACACGCGGCGGCGGCAGAATTGCGAGCAGCGGACGCACCCAGCGCGCGTTGTAGCCGATGCCGAGCTTCGCGGCGGGAATGGCAAACTCGGCCTTGGCGTCTGCGATCCTCGAGATCGCAGCACGCGGCGACCCCGAGCCCGCCGCCGAGACAGAAGCCATGGATCATGGCGATCGTGGGCTTGCGCGCGCCGATGAGCGAACGGAAGGCCAGGTCGCTCAGAGCATCGTAGGCCTTGGCCTTGTCGCCGGTGCGCACGCTCTCGAACTCGGAGATGTCGGCACCCGCAGAGAAGGCGCGCGTCCCCGCCCCTCTGAGAATGAGGACGCGCACCCGATCGTCGGCCTCGGCCGCCGACACGAGACCCGGCAGCGCTTCCCACATGGACGCCGTGAACGCGTTCATGCGTGGCGCATTGTCGGCGACGATCCAGGCGAGGGGACCGTCGAGATCGAGCCTGAGCGCCGGTGCAGCCGGCGTGATTTGTGTCATGAATTGTCCGATCGCAAAGCCTGATGACGGCTTGTAGACCCTTGATCCGGCGCCGGCGCAACGCGGCCTGCTGCCCGATAGCTTGAGATGCAACTCTGCGCCCCCGGCAGGCTCAGGGCGGCCATATTCAGAAGGCCGGGGCTGGTTTAGATTGACGGATGCGCCTCCCGCCGATAGGCCGTCTGGCAAAAGTCAGCCGGGCGCACGAAGCTCAGGCTCCG
Source organism: uncultured Alphaproteobacteria bacterium (assembly GCA_963821565.1). Classification (GTDB taxonomy): domain Bacteria; phylum Pseudomonadota; class Alphaproteobacteria; order Rhizobiales; family Hyphomicrobiaceae; genus Hyphomicrobium_C. Next base: position 132,502 of record CAWGEK010000001.1, on the reverse strand, counting down.
CGGGAACTAAGGATTGCGTATCATGGCAGCGACACGACACACGGCCGTTCCCGGCCGCTCCGCTCAGAAGGTGCATGCCAGCGTCGAGACCGATCCGATTTGGTCGACGCTGCGCAATGAAGCCGAAGCCGCGATGGCGGCCGAGCCGGCGCTCACGGGTTTCATCTTCGCGACGATCATGAGCCACGATCGTCTCGAGGATGCGATCTGCCACCGCATTGCCCAGCGCCTCGGCCATGCCGACGTGGACGCCGGTCTCATCGTGCAGACGTTCGTCGACGTGCTCGCCTCGCAGCCGCAGCTCGGCGCAGCTTTCCGCGCCGATCTCTCGGCCGTTCTCGATCGCGATCCGGCGTGCAACCGCTATCTCGAGCCGCTGCTCTACTTCAAGGGCTTCCACGCTCTTGTGACGTACCGCTTTGCGCACGAGCTTTGGCGCCAGGGTCGCCACGATTTCGCGCTCTACCTGCAAAGCCAGTCGTCGCGCATCTTTGCCGTCGACATCCATCCTGCGGCGCGGCTCGGCAAGGGATTGATGCTCGATCACGCGACCGGCTTCGTCTGCGGCGAGACGGCGGTCGTCGGCGACAACTGCTCGTTCCTGCATGCCGTGACGCTCGGCGGCAGCGGCAAGCAATCAGGCGACCGTCACCCGAAGATCGGGGCCGGTGTTCTCATCGGCGCCGGCGCCAAGATTCTGGGTAATATCCATGTCGGCAATTGCTCGCGCATCGCCGCCGGCAGTGTCGTGCTGATCGACGTGCCGCCGCACATGACGGTTGCCGGTGTTCCGGCGCGCATCGTCGGCCCGGCCGGCTGCGCCGAGCCCGCCCAGAGCATGGATCAGTCTATCGGTCCCGACGACTACGCGATGCTCTAGGCTTCGCGGAGCCGGTTGAAGATCTCGATCAGCAAGAAGGGGAAGTCACGTGACGAAGGACGAGCTTGCAAAGTTGCAATCCTACTTGCGCAAGACATTCGGGACCAAGAACCTCACCGTTCGCGCCCGCCCGAAAAAGGACGACTTGGCGGAGGTCTACGTCGGCGACGACTTCATCGCCGTGCTCTTCCGCGAGGACGAGGACGGCGAGGTCTCCTATCAGTTCCAGATGGCGATCCTCGAGCTCGACCTCGAGGAAGCGTGAGCGCGCCCGAAGGGAATTGGTCATGGCGCTCTATGAGCTCGACGGCATCCGCGTCAGCACGCCGGGTGAAGGCACCTACTGGGTCGCGCCCAACGCGGTCGTCCTCGGCAAGGTCGAGATCCACCCCGATGCGAGCGTCTGGTTCGGTGCCGTGGTGCGCGGCGACAACGAGCTGATCCGCATCGGACCGCGCTCGAACGTGCAGGATGGCTCAGTCCTGCACACGGACCCCGGCTTCCCCCTCGACATCGGCGCGGACTGCACCATCGGTCATATGGTGATGCTGCACGGGTGCACGATCGGCCGCGGCAGCCTGATCGGCATCGGATCGATCATTCTCAACGGCGCCAAGATCGGCGAGGAATGCCTGATCGGCGCCAACACGCTCATCGCCGAGGGCAAGGAGATCCCGCCGCGATCGATGGTCCTTGGCTCGCCGGGCAAGATCGTCCGCGAGCTCACCGACCGAGGACGTGCAGCGCTTCTCCGGTGCCGCGGGCCGCTACGTCGCGAATTGGAAGCGCTACGTGGCCGGCTTCAAGCTCGAGCGCTGAAGCGCGACAACGCCTTCCGGCTACAGGGCCTCATCAAAAAAAAAGAGCCGGACACGGGGGGCGTGTCCGGCTCCAGAGCGAGCCCGGTGGGGGAGGGGGCAGGGTGGGGAAGCCGGGCTCTAATTTCGAATGCGCGAGATGTGGACGGGGGCTTACTGCCCGCTGCGGTTGCCAGCGATGGCAGCCGGAACGGTCCCTTCCGACGGGTCGAGAGAAACCCAGACGCGCGGATCGAGATACGACTGGCGCATCACGAACTGATACCCGGACTTGTTCCAGATCCTGACGTCGTCGACCTTGTTGTCGAGAATGAAGTCGCCCTGCGCGGTCCTGACCGTCAGCACGGCATGGCCTTCGCCTTTTTCATCGCGCACGACCGTGAGCAAAAGCGCGCTCAGCGGCCAGCCGCGCTGCTCGAGCAGCTTCTGCTTCAAGAGCGCATAGTCCTCGCAGTCGCCCTTATCGACCGGGATGGTCCAATACTCGCTGACCCCGTAGATTTCGACGTCCGTCGCCGGCTGCACGGCGCGATTGACGCCGCGGTTGACCTCGTCGAGCTCGCTCAGGCGTTCAGGCGTCGGGTCGAGGCGGCGCTCGCCGAGTTTTTGCGGCGCACAATCGTCCGCCCTCGTTTCGCAGAAGCGCACGAAGCCATACGGAGGCTGCGACGGTCCGAACACCCTCATAAAGGGGGAAGTCTTGACACCCTGCTGGGCCGGATTTCAGCCGCCGAGACGCCAGTTGCCACCACAATACAGGAGAGCACGCCCAGAATACTGATCGTGAAACGCATCATACTCACACCCAGCACTTTCCCTCTCATAGCGGCCACGCTACCCGAGAAATCTCGTGGCCCTCTGAAGTGCGGCACCAGCAATTGATCCAAATTTTAGCGAATTTAAGTTGGTTAACGTCCAACCCACGGTTTCCGCCTGAACAGCTGGCAATTTTTCGTCGGACGCACATCTTGCTCACCCGTTTTCAGCCGAAATAACGCCGCAAGGCCTCTGGATCCGGTATGTCGAGGAACTGCACGCCGATGCCGCGCTCGTGGTAGCGCATGACCCGGCAGCGGAGTTTCCCGAGCGTGACCTCGCTGCCGATGGCGGGGCGCGCCTCGGTGCCGATGGACGCTCCCGAGAGCGAGACGTCGAGCACCCGGCAATCGACCGCGATCCCGCCCGGAAACTTCAGCGTTGAGGATTTGTTAGGCATGCCAACGCGTTCGTGGCGCCGGCCGGCAAGCGACCCCATCGCGTCCTTGTTGATGAGCCAGGTAATCTGCGCGGCAAGCTTGTCCCGCTTGTGCTGGGTGGCCTTGAGGGACATGGCGAAGCCGCCCTCGAAGACCTGTACAACCGAGCCTTCGATGCCGCCGATCTCATCGAAATAGGCGACGATGCGCTCCCCGAGCTCGACCTCGACGGGCGCGTTGACCGAGGCCTCGCCGACGGAAATGACGTTGAGCTTGCAGGGATATTCCTGCTTGTTGGCGCGCATGAAGCGGCCGAGCAGTGCCAATTCGAACCGCTTGAAGCGGTTCTGATCCGCCACGGCCGGCGCATCTGCAGCAGGCGCGTTATGCTTGGCTGTCGCTGAGGGGACGGACATGGGCAATTCCCAAGCGAGTGGCGGCAGCTCATGCACGGCCAGGGCGGAGGCGGACCAAGCCACTATGCTGGGGGGTACTTAATGAACGCCTAATTGCCGCGTCGATTTCGGACGCTTTGTCCTGTTCTGGCACGCAAGCCACAGGCGGGCGCACGCGAGCGAGATACAACTCGCCCGCCGCCGGACGCGACTTCGTATTGAACGCTGGCGAAGCGCCTAGAGCTTCTCGTGCCCGCCACCGCTGAGGCCGCCGTCGTAGACCCTGAACTGGCGGCGATCCTGCCGGACGATCCGGGCATTGCGCACATGGGGAAGCAGCGGCTCCTGGCTGCCGGACGACACGGCCGGCCGCTGCGGCTGACCCCGCGGCCACACGGCCTCTGCCGCCACCAGCCTGATCCGGCTGATGGGCTCGCGGGCGAGCCAAGCGGGCTCATCGAAAAGGCTGATTGCGCAAAGAAAGCGATCGATGGCGTTCCCGGTGTGAACCAGCGGGAGGATGACGATCTCGAAGGTTGCGGCAGGCTTGATGCCGGCAAGCGCCTCGCCCGTGAAGACTCCGGCGCGCCCGCTCTCGGTGATGGCCGCGAGGTGCTCCTCGAGCATCGCACGGTCGCCGGCGCTCCACCGATCGAGGAAATTCAGGCTCCGGAGCTCCATGCCGAAGCGCGCGCATACGCGCGTTCCGGCGAGGCGATAGCGAAACGTGCGGCTGTCGCAGCGCTCGAGAATGAACGTGTCGGGCAATACTGCACCGATGCGGGCCGGCTGGATCTCGAGCCGTTGCGGCGCGATACGCTCGCCGCGCATCTCGTTCCAATAGGCATAAAGGGCCTGCGACGTCGGATGTCTCATATTGGTGACGGATGCCTCGTGCCGATCGATGCGGGTTAAGTGTCGCAAAAGGGAACACCTGGAGCTGCGGCCACTCCTGTTGGGCCGGACACCTGAAGGCCAGAGCAGCTTCCGTGCCACCCGGTCCTTCGCCCGCGTCGAGGCGTTAACGGCAATCAGGGTTGCTGGCCGTCGCCGTAGTCGTTAAGCGCATTTGACAACCAAGGCGGTAGGAGAGAGAGCGTGCGCGCGAGCGAACCCATATTCAATGTGCCGGGCGCCGTAGTTGGCGTGATCGCCTTGCTCGCGGCGGTTCACGTCGCGCGCTCGTTTCTTGCCCCCTACGACGACGCTTGGCTCGTTTACGCTCTCGCGATTGTTCCGGCGCGCTACACCGGCGGCGCAGCAGACTGGCCCGGAGGCACGACCGCCGAGTTCACGTCCTTCGTGACCCACATGCTGGTGCACGGCGACGTGTTCCACCTCGCCATCAACAGCGCATGGCTTCTGGCCTTTGGCGGCGCCATAGCGGAACGCGTGGGAGCCCTGAGGTTCCTGGCCTTCTCCGTGTTCACGGGCGTTGCCGGCGCGCTCACCTTCATCCTGCTCAATCCCGGACTCGAGGCGCCGGTCATTGGCGCATCCGGCGCCGTTGCCGGGCTTATGGGCGGAACCATGCGCTTCATGTTCTCGGCGATTGACGATGGCGGCTTCCGACAGCTTCGCGAGGCGCCGCGCACCGTGCGTCTGATGCCGTTGGGGGAGGCGCTCGCAGACCGGCGCATCCTGGCGACGAGCGCGCTCTTCATTTTGCTTAATCTGCTCGCGATCTTCGGCTTCGGCGGTGCACAAAGTCCGGGAGGAATTGCCTGGGAAGCCCACGTCGGAGGCTACATCGCCGGCCTCCTTTCATTCGGCCTCTTCGACGCTCCCATGCCGAGCCCGCAACCAAAAGAGTACTGAACCCTTGCGCAGGTTCGGCGATTGCATCACGATGCGCATGCCGTGACCCGTTAGGGTTTCGGCCAACAGCGAGCTCAAAGAGCTCGTCGACGGCAGCGAGCCTGCCACACGCTCACAAGGCGCGTGGAGAGTTCGATGCCGCAAGGGGACGCTGGAGGATAACGTTCATGAACGTCAATTCCATACTGAAACTCAAGGGGAGGGCCGTATCGACCGCGCGCCCCGACGCCTCGCTTCTCGACATCGTCCAGAAGCTCGGCGCCAAGAAGATCGGCGCGATCGTCGTCGTCGGCGACAACGGCCAAGTTGCCGGCATCGTCTCGGAGCGCGACGTCATCCGTGCCATCGCCGAGAGTGGAACGGCTGCACTGAGCCTCAACGTTTCCGACGTCATGACGCGCAGCGTCGTGTCGTGCCAGGAGACGAGCGCGATCGACGAGCTCATGGAAATGATGACCAAGGGCCGCTTCCGTCACCTGCCGGTGATCGAGGATGGCGCGCTTGTCGGCATCATCTCGATCGGCGACGTCGTGAAGCATCATCTTGCTGAAGTGGAGATGGAAGTCTCCGCGATGAAGCAACTACCTCGCGACCGGCTGAGGCCGTGCCGGAGGCGGCGCTGCTCGTGCGAGCCGGCGTTTCCAGGCGCGAAGGATAGCTATGCTTGGGCGGCTGGCGGCTCGCTGAGCCTGCGCAGCGTCAGCTCCCGCCCGAGCTCTTCCAGCTCACGATTGGCTGCGGCCTCGCCGCGCTCGATCAGCTCATCGGCTCTGTGGAAGTCGAACAGTCCGATGCCATGCAGGCGCGGGCTGATCATGGCGTCCGGAGGATCGCCGGCAAGACGCGAGCGCGCGATGCGGTCCTGCACGATGTTGAAGGCATCGACCATGACCGTCGAGATGCCCGGTGCTTCCTCGCCCTTGCCGAAAAGCTGGCGCTGAAGAAGGCGGCGGACCGCGACGCCGTTCTTGCCGGTGACGGGCTGCGGCTCGGCCTCTTCTCCGCCGATGCCAGGCATGGCCCCGATATTCGTCGACGATGGTGCCGCGGCTCGAGATGTCGATGTTGAGGTTGACCGCGATGACGTAGCGCGCGCCGAGAGCCCGACACACCGAGATCGGAATGGGATTGACGAGCGCGCCATCGAAGAGCCAGCGGCCGTCGATCTTGACGGGGCGGAAGACGCCGGGAAGCGCATAGGACGCGCGGACGGCCTCGACGAGATTTCCGCGCGACAGCCACACTTCATGCCCGGTGCCGATCTCGGTGGCGACGGCCGTGAACCGCCGGTTGAGATCCTCGATTCTGCAGTCGCCGAGATGCTTCTCGAGGCGCTCGCAGAGACGCTGTCCGGTGATGAGACCGGTGCCGGTCAGATTGAAGTCGAGATAGCCGAGTACGCGCCGGCGCGTCAGCTCGCGAGCGAAGTCCTCGATTTCATCGAGATGTCCGGCGACATAGCAGCCGCCGACGACCGCGCCGATGGACGTACCGGCGATGATGTCGGGCTTTATGCCGGCTCTGAGCAGAGCCCTCAGGACGCCGATGTGCGCCCAGCCGCGAGCGGCACCGCCCCCCAATGCCAAGCCGATCTTGCCCGCACCCATGACAGTCTCCACTCCTCCGGCCCCCCTCTTTACGAGGTATCGACCGGTGCGACGCCTGTACTGCAAATCTGAGGCCTGAACCCCGATCTGCGGCGACCCTGCCACTTCTTAATGTAGGCTATCGGAAACGAATTAAAGCCCCGCTACCAGCGATGTGATTAACAACGCGAAACTTTTGTTGCGCCGCACGATGATAACCCGTGAGCTTGATATTGGTTCACGAACCTTGCTCGGGCCTTGGCTGATATCTTTTTGGGGTCAGCCGTTGGCTATTTGGCATCCCGCGGCATGCGCGTGAGAGCCGCACCGGCACCCTTGGCCGGGCCAACCGTGACACGGCGGTAGAAGCACGACCGCTCACCAGTGTGGCAGGCCGCGCCGGCCCCGCCGACTGCGACACGCAACCAGACGGCATCCTGGTCGCAATCGACGCGCATTTCGACGACCGACAGCAAGTTGCCGCTTTCCTCGCCCTTCTTCCAAAGGCGGTTTCGCGAGCGGCTCCAGAAATGAGCCGTCCCCGTATCAATCGTGAGCTGCAACGCCTCGGCGTTCATCCAGGCGAACATCAGGACCTCGCCCGAGGCCGCGTCCGTGGCGATCGCGGCGATGAGGCCGTCGGCATCGAATTTCGGCTGCAGCACGAGACTCTGCTCGACTTCTGACGCCGTCCCGCGCGCTGCAAACAATGGAGGCGTGGATTGTGTCATGTGAGGCACCTGAAACGCCGTGCGGCCACCGCCCGCCGAGGCGCGCGGTCATGTGGCAGCTATCCAAAGCCGCCCCGAAGCGGCCTATATATAGAAGCCGCGCCCGCCCCAAAAGGGCTCGCGGCCTGAAGTTCCGGCAATGGTTGCCGCAAGCGAGAGCCAATGGCCGACTTGGACGACATCTACAACCTGCGCATTCTCGAGCTCGCCGCGAATATTCCGCGGTCCCAGCGCCTCGAGCGCCCGGACGCGACCGCGAGCGCCCATTCGAAGCTGTGCGGCTCGACGATCTCGATCGACCTCAACGTCAGAGAAGGGCGCATTGTGGATTTCGCCCAGACCGTGAAGGCTTGTCTGCTCGGCCAGGCCTCGGCCGCAATCGTCGGGCGCGAGATCGTCGGCACGACGGCCGACGAGTTTCGGTCCGTGGCCGCCGCCATGCGCATGATGCTGAAGGCAAGTGGTCCGCCGCCGGCCGGCCGCTGGGCGGACTTGGCGCTCCTCGCGCCGGTCAAGGACTACCCGCATCGCCAGCCGTCGACACTGCTCGTTTTCGACGCTGTCGAGAAGGCACTCGACGAGATCGCCGCCCGCGCACCCGCGGCCGCCTCCGCCAAGACCTGATCCAGGGAGCTTCATGCCGATCATCTTCGATCCCACGCGCGTGCCTGAACGGCGCGGCACGATCTACCCGGCGCCGTTCGCCCATGGCTTCGACAAACGCATCAAGCGCGCGCTGACGGGGCCGCTCGGACTCACGCAGTTCGGCGTCAACCTGACGACGCTCGAGCCCGGCGCGATGTCATCGCTTCGCCACTGGCACGCGCGGGAGGACGAGTGCGTCTATGTTCTCGAGGGAGAGCTGGTGCTCGTGACCGACGAGGGCGAGCACGTTCTGAAGCCCGGGATGGCCGCCGGGTTCCCGGCGGGTGAGGCGAACGGTCATCATCTCGTCAACAAAGGTCGCGCGCCTGCGACGTATCTTGAGATCGGCACGCGTTCGAAAGACGAGGATGCGTGCTACTCAGATGTCGATCTGCGCGGCGAGAAGCGCGATGGCGTCTTTCGCTTCTTCAAGAAATCCGGCGAGCCGTACGAATGAGAGTTGCGAGCGCGATCCTCAAGGCGCCGATCCACGTCTACCGCTGGACATTGAAGCCGCTGATGGGCCTCGAATGCCGACACCTGCCGACGTGCTCGGAGTATGCGCTCGAAGCCATCGACAAGAATGGCGCCTGGCGCGGCTTCTGGCTCATGACCTCGCGCCTGTCGCGCTGCCACCCTTGGGGCAGTCACGGCTACGACCCCGTGCCCGACATCTGCGCTGAGCACCACCCGCTTGCGCCCTGGCGCTACGGCCGGTGGAGCTGGCGCAACCTCCCCGGCGCCGGCAACCGCCTAAGCACGTAGCCTCTACGAGCGCTTGACGAATGCCGGCCAACGCGTGCAAAAGCTCGTTCCCTGCGGCGCCGTTCGCCCGCAGGCAAACGCAGCCCCGCTTACCTGCTTGGTATGCAGAGAGTGAGAGGAGGGATCACGTGTCTCAAATCGTCCTGACATTTCCGGACGGCGCCAAGCGCCAAGTCGAGAGCGGCACCACCGGTCTCGACATCGCGAAGTCGATTTCGCCGTCGCTTGCCAAGCGCACGGTCGCCATGAGCCTCGACGGCAAGCTCGCCGATCTCGCCGACCCCATCACGGCCGACGCCGCCATCAAATTCGTCTCGCGCACGGACCCGGAAGCGCTCGAGCTCATCCGCCACGACGCCGCGCACGTCATGGCCGAAGCCGTGCAATCGCTTTGGCCCGGCACGCAAGTCACGATCGGTCCCGTGATCGACAACGGCTTCTTCTACGACTTCGCCAAGCAGGAGCCCTTCCACCCGGATGATCTCGGCCGCATCGAGAAAAAGATGCACGAGATCATCGCCAAGAACGCGCCCTTTACGAAGGAGTTCTGGAGCCGCGACAAGGCCAAGGCCTTCTTCAAGGAGAAGGGCGAGTACTTCAAGATCGAGCTCGTCGACGCGATTCCCGCGGGCGAGGACCTGAAGATCTACAAGCAGGGCACCTGGCTGGACCTCTGCCGCGGCCCGCACATGACGTCGACGGGCCAGATCGGCAAAGCCTTCAAGCTCATGAAGTTCGCCGGCGCCTACTGGCGCGGCGACGCCAAAGGCGCGCAGCTGCAACGCATCTACGGCACGGCGTGGCATACCGAGGACGAGCTCAAGGCCTACCTCACGCAACTCGAGGAAGCCGAGAAGCGCGACCACAGGAAGCTCGGCCGCGAGATGGACCTCTTCCATTTCCAGGAGGAGGCGCCGGGCTCGGTCTTTTGGCATGCGAAGGGCTGGACGCTTTTCCAGACGCTGATCGCCTACATGCGCCGCCGCCTTGCGCGCGCCGGCTACACCGAAGTGAACTCCCCCGACATGATGGAGAAGCACTTCTGGGAGCTCTCGGGTCACTGGGAAAACTACCGCGAGATGATGTTCGTCACGGAGCTGCCGGACGAGCGCGTATTCTGCTGCAAACCGATGAACTGCCCCGGTCACGTGCAGATCTTCAAGCACGGGCTCAAGAGCTACCGCGATCTCCCCTTGAAGATCGGCGAGTTCGGCAAGGTGCACCGCTACGAGCCGTCGGGCGCCATGCACGGGCTGCTGCGCGTACGCCACTTCACTCAGGACGACGCGCACATCTTCATCACCGAGGACCAGCTCGAGGCGCAGTGCCTCGAGGTCAACGATCTCCTGCTCTCGATCTACGAGGACTTCGGATTCCGCGACATCGTCGTCAAGCTTTCCACGCGTCCCGAGAAGCGCGTCGGCACCGACGAGCAGTGGGACCACGCCGAAGCGATCATGGGCGAGGTGCTGAAGAAGATCGAGGCGCGCGGCAAGGGCCACATCAAGACGTCGATCAACCCCGGCGAGGGCGCCTTCTACGGTCCCAAGTTCGAGTACGTGCTGAAGGACGCCATCGGCCGCGACTGGCAGTGCGGCACGACGCAAGTCGACTTTAATCTGCCAGGCCGCCTCGGCGCCTTCTACATCGACGAGCACTCCGAGAAGAAGACGCCGGTGATGATCCACCGTGCCATCTTCGGCTCGCTCGAGCGCTTCACCGGCGTCCTGATCGAGAACTTCGCCGGCCACTTCCCGCTCTGGCTCGCGCCATTGCAGGTCGTCGTCGCGCCGATCGTCTCGGACGCGGATGCCTATGCGGAGGAGGTGGTCGCGGCGTGCAAGGCAGCGGGCCTTCGCGTCGACAGCGACCTGCGCAATGAGAAGATCAACTACAAGGTGCGCGAGCACTCGCTCGCCAAGGTCCCCGTGATCCTGGTGGTCGGCAAGCGCGAGGCGGAGGAGCGCAAGGTCTCGATCAGGCGCCTGGGCTCGCAGGATCAGACGGTCATGGGCCTCGACGAGGCCCTCGCCTCACTCAAGTCCGAAGCTACCCCCCCCGACCTGCAATGAAGAACAGCAGCCGTGAGTTAGAGTTATGCAAGCTCACGGGACGACCCGGAACGTTTGTTGATGCGCACATAGTGCCCCGCGCCTTCTATCCAAGCGGCGGTGGGGTGCGCTCTTATACATCAGATGGTTCACGCTACCCGAAGCGCACCCGCATTGGGTTGTACGATAAGAAACTAGTAATTCACGAGACGGAAAGCCATATTTTCCAGCCGCTTGATGACTACGGAATAGACTTCCTGCGGCAGAAGATTGGCAATTGGTTTCCCTTGGACAAGCCGCCGCCCCTCGATGGGAGGCGGGTGAATGAAATTGATTTCGTCAAACTGCAGTCGTTCTTTTCAAGCGTTCTCTGGCGGGCCGCGGCTTCAAGCCTAGTCGAACCGCCCTTGAACCTTGGGGCAAGGCTTGATGTGCTTCGACAGGCACTTCTGGAGCCGAACAAAGCATCGGACACATTTCCAATATCACTCATACGATACCGAAACGCTCCGCATGTAGTGATGCTCCCGTTAGAGCGTGAAATTGACGAGGTCTTTGGCGCGGTCGCCATTTTCGGAGGCTACGAGATCCTCTGGTACATTGAGCCTCCGGGTGACACTGTCGAGCAGATGCGATTACTCCGACAACATGAACCGTGGCTCATTCTCGAGCGAGATTGGGACAACTCGCGGCCGCAGAAGATGCTCGAGGAGATTGCCCGCCAGGAGATAAATGGACTGTAGAGCATAGAGCAGCTTAGCCAACCACAGCCCGCCGCTCTTTCCACTCCTGGCGTGGACCCCGGCCTTCGCCGGGGTGACGTTTCAAGGAGCCGCCGCTCCCCCACCCAGAAGCTGCAAAGCGCGAGCGCCATCGCGGGACGCAGGCTTCGTCAAAGTGAGACTCCCCCAGCCATGAAGCATTTCTAGGATGCCTCCAGCATCGGCTCTGACCCTGCGCGATGCCCTCTTGGGCATCGCCATTATGGCGGTGTGGGGGACGAACTTCGTCGTCATCCGCTTAGGGTTAGATCACCTACCGCCGCTCCTCTTTGCCGCGCTGCGCTTTACGCTTGCGCTTCTGCCGGCCGTGTTCTTTCTGACGCGCCCGGCCATCCCCTGGCGCAAGCTCGCGGCCTACGGCGTCCTGATCGGCGCCGGGCAGTTCGGCCTGCTCTTCATAGCCATGCGCGGCCACATCACCCCCGGACTGGCCTCGCTCGTCATCCAGGTCCAGGTCTTCTTCACCATCGGCCTCGCCGCCTATCTGACCGGCGAGCGGGTGCGGCCCTTTCAGGTGGCGGCCCTACTGGTGGCAGTCTCCGGCATTGTCGTGATCCTGGCCCACTCAGACACCGCCACGACACCGCTGGGCCTCGCCCTCGTGCTTATCGCGGCCCTGTGCTGGGCGGGCGGCAACGTCGTCTCCCGCTCGACGCCGAACGTCAACATGCTGTCCTATGTCGTCTGGGCGAGCCTGTTTTCCGCGCCGCCGCTCTACGTCTTGTCTTTCCTGTTTGAAGGCTGGCCCGCCATGCGCGACGGCCTCATGAACGCGGACGCAGCCACATGGGCCGCCGTGGCGTATCAGGCGATCGGCAATACGCTCTTCGGCTACGCCGCGTGGGGCTGGCTGCTGTCGCGCTATCCCGCCGCCACAGTCGCGCCGATGGCGCTCCTCGTGCCCGTTTTCGGCATGGGCGCCTCGACGTTGTGGCTCGATGAGCCGTTGCAGGGCTGGAAGCTGATTGCCGCCGCGCTCGTGATGGCGGGGCTGGCGCTCAACCTGCTTTGGCCGAAATTTGCCGCGCTGCGCGGCGCCCGCCATCCGCCCGTCGCGTGAGCCCGATGAGCGCAAGGTGTCGATCACGCCGCGGTTGGCGGCCCGCTAAGGGTGAAATTACCTCGCACCGAGCTTCGCCACCCAGACGTCCCGCTCGTTCACCACGAACCGCTCGCTCTTGCCGGACTTGAGCGTCACCTTGAGCCCGTTCGGCACGACGCCGAGCGTCCGCGTCGTCTCGACGCTCGCTATCTCCTCACGGGGGATGCGCACATCGCTGTGCTGCAGGTTGATCGCGTGCGGCTGGAACACGAGATGCGTGCTGGTCAGCGCCAGACGGCCGCCGCGCGCCTCGAGATTGCGGAAATGATTGGCGAGCCCCGTGTGCTCGAGCGTCTCGCCCGGCATGAGCGCAATGTCCTGCGCCTTGGGCACGATCGGCGAGAGCGCGAAGAGGCCCATGATCAGGCCGAACATTCCGCCGCTGACAAGCATCATGGTCAGGGTTCCGGCCACGTCGCCACCCGTTTGAGGCGGGAGCCAGCCGTTGTTCCAGCCCATGAACAGGCCGAAGAAGAGTCCGAAGAACAGGCCTGCAAAGATCGCGTTCTTCCAGGCGTAGGCGCGCTCAGTCATGTACATCCTCCAGGAGCAGAATTGCCGCGCATTCTGCTAGCCCGGCGCTGCCGCCCTGTCGGCTCCCCTAGGTGACAGGCGCGCCCTTGCGCCCGCATCAGGAAAGAAACGTCGCGTCCCCGGCGCGATGTTCCCTGGCCATGGCATCGATCAGCCCGACTTCCCGCACCGCGATTTGGGTTTCGCGGCCACCGCGTGCTTCCACGCCGTCTCGAGCGCGGCACGCAGCTCTACGCGGCCGATCTTGGCGAGCGTCATCGTCGTGGCGCCGTTCCGGCCCCAGGCGTTCGGCACCGGCGCAAAGATCTCCGGCGCTGTCAGGCATTTGAGCTGCTGCTCGTCCGGCGTCAGCATGAGGTTGGCGGTATTGCCGTCCGCGGCCAGCGTCGCGTAGATGCACCGAACCTTGAAAGCGGAGCGGTCGAAATGCGGCGCCTCGATCGTTCCCTCGAGCGAGAGTGCGATGCGCCTGAGATCGCTTGCCGTCGCCAAATGGCTCCTCACACAACCTTGTCCACGACATCCAGCGCGAGATCGTTCCGCGAGCGGCCCTCGCCGTCCTCGGTCATCACCATGAAGCGGAGGGGGTAGCGCCCCGGCCCGCGCGTCTGCACCGAAAACCCGATCGCATACGTATTGCCCCGCGTGTGCTCGACACGGGCTCTTGATGTGATAGCAGTCGTCGTAATCGATGTAGTGGTTGGCGTTGGTCTTCGGATCTTGGCTTCGCGCCGAGCCTTCCTTGATGAACGTATTGACGACCGACTTCGGCAGCGGCTTCTGATCCGGATCGCCGTCGAACATCAGGATCAGCTCATGCTGCACGTGATGGATGCGCGGCGTCATGCGGAAATCGAGCTGCACCATGCTGTGCGCCGGCACCTTGAGCTCGGTCGTGGTCGGTCCGTCGCCGCGCGTGCCCTGCTTGAAATGGATGTCAAATGGCCTGCGCATCCGCCGGCTGCGCCGCCACGGACGGCCGAAATTGATCCACGCGATCATGAGAAAGACCGCGATCGAGAGACCGATCGAGAAATAGGTCACCCAGTCCGGAACGGCTGCCATGTGCTCCCCACGAACGCTCGGCGCACGCAGCTAACATTGCGGATGACGCGAGAGCAAGAGAGGGCTGAAGGGACGACCTAAACGCCGTTACACGGTCACTACTCGCAAGGCACCGACGAGAGTGAGCTCGACCGCCGGGAAGAATTTCTTGCAGCCGGCTTTATCGTCGGACTTGGCCTCTTCGGCCTTCGGCTCCTCGGTCTTGGCCTCCTCGACCTTGGTCTCTTGGACCTTTGGCTCCTGGACCTTGGCCACTTCGCGCCGGTGTCTCTGGAACGGCCACTATTGCCGTCGTGGTGGTCGCAGCGCTCGCTGTGCGTTTGCGTCTCGATCCGGCGCAGCGGCCGGACGTTGTCAAGCTGTTCGAGCGTATCCTTCTTCGTCTGCGCCTCGATCAGGGCGGATGTCGCCGACGAGCTCGCCCGTTTCCGCTCTCCGTTTTTGTCGTCAGCGCTCGGACTTGGCCGTATCGACATCCTCGGCGGCAGGCGCACGCTTTACGACGCTTCTTCAGCGGGTCGACGCTGCTTGCGGATCGTATGAGCGCGCTCTTTCGCCGCGAGGCCGAGCCTTCACTGTTAGGCTTCGCCGCTTGAGACGTCGAAGGTGTGTTGACGACCTCCGGGCGTGTACTCGCAGGAAATGCAGGCTGCGGCGGCCGAGCCAGAAATCGTCGTCGCGGCAAGAAGGACACTGGCAATGGCGGAATGGTGCGGGTCACTCGTGCCTCCCCAGATTCATGCCAGCATTTATCCCGAGATCTTCCATCCTTGTGAAGGCGCAATCGCGATGGGAGTTAAAGTGGACTGCCTGCGCCTCTCAAATGTCAGCCTTCTCATTAAGACTTACATCTAGGACCTTGCCGCTGCTACGAGCCGTGCTTCGGACATCCCCCCACGTGAATAACCCCACCCCGGCGATGACCAGGCTCGAGCCGATGGCGTCGGCCGCCGTGAACGGCTCGCCCAGGATCGCCACCGCGAGCGCGATGGTGACGATCGGCGACACGGTCGAGATCATCGACACCGCCTGCGGCGAGGCGCGCGCGAGGCCCGCGTTGATCAGGAACGAGGGCAGCACCGTCGCGACGATTGCGCATCCGAGCGACAGCCACAGAAATCTGGGCGAGGCAGAGAAATCGCCGCCGCTGACGACGGCCTGATGCAGAATGCAGAGCACGCCCGCCGTCGAAAGCGAGATGGCGGTGAAGAGGGCGCTGCCGAGCAGGGCCATGAACTGCTTGGCCATGATCTGGT
Source organism: uncultured Alphaproteobacteria bacterium (assembly GCA_963821565.1). Lineage (GTDB taxonomy): Bacteria > Pseudomonadota > Alphaproteobacteria > Rhizobiales > Hyphomicrobiaceae > Hyphomicrobium_C. Next base: position 116,878 of record CAWGEK010000001.1, on the reverse strand, counting down.
GCACGGCGAACGTCACCGCGGCGCCGAGCACCAGAAGCCGTTCCGATGACCGTGCTCCGGCCGCCGTCCGGAAAATCGGCGGCAAATACGAGCGCAAGGCCGGTGTAGGTGACGGCGGCGGCGGCCACACCCGAGGCCGTGATCCGGTCACCGTAGAGCGACCGCGCCGATGAACATGACGAACAGCGGGATAGGTGAACAGCACGAGCCGCTCGAGCTGCGCGCTGATGTACTGGAGCCCGGCGAAGTCGAATTGCGAGGCGAGGTAGTAGCCGACGAAGCCCGTCAGCATCGCGAGCCCCACGGCCCTCTTGTCGGGTGCAGGCTCTCCACGGCGACGCTTCCTCGCATAGGCCAAGGCACCGATCGCGGCGAAGAACGGCAGCGCGAAGATCATGCGGTAGGCCAGCATCAGGGCGGCGTCGACCTGCTCCTGATAGGCGAGCTTGATGAAGATGGCCTTGGTCGAGAACAGCGCCGCGCCGGCAGAAGGCCAAGGCGTAGCCGGCATATCGGGGAGGGAGGAGCCATTCCGGATCGGATACACGGACCGGGGCCGGTTGTCCCTTTCCAGTTCGCCGCATGCTATACGCCCCGCGCAGATCGTATCTCGAAGAGAGCCCAACAAGAACGCCACGGAGCCATTCTCATGACATCGCGCCCGCCGTTGCCGCCCTTTACGCGCGAGACCGCAATCCAGAAGGTCCGCATGGCGGAGGACGCCTGGAACACGCGCGATCCCGTCCGCGTCTCGCTCGCCTATACCGAGGACAGCCGCTGGCGCAACCGTGCCGAGTTCCCGGTGGGCCGCGAGGCGATCGTCGCATTCCTGACGCGCAAGTGGGCGCGCGAGCTCGACTATCGCCTCATCAAGGAGCTTTGGACGTTCGCGGACAATCGCATCGCCGTCCGCTTTGCCTACGAATGGCACGACGACAGCGGCCACTGGTTCCGCTCCTACGGCAACGAGAACTGGGAGTTCGACGAGGCGGGCCTGATGCGGCTTCGTTTTGCCAGCATCAATGATCTGCCGATCGCCGCCGCCGACCGCAAGTATCACTGGCCATTGGGTCCGCGCCCCGCTGACCACCCGGGACTGTCCGATTTGGGTCTATAGGCACGCGCATTCGGCACCGAGCCACGCACAAACAACTCGGGCCGCATCTTGCGATGCGGCCCGAATAGTCCACGCGTCTAGAACTCTAGTGACGGTCGTGCCAGCGATGCTCCTTGCGATGCCAATAGCCGCAGTGGCCATCGGCGCACATCATTCGTCGCCGTAAGCGATACTCATCGGCCACTGCGCGTCATGCGCGCAGCCGCCACGAGCATCACGGTACGCGGGAAAATTCCTCTGATGTCAGATCAATGTCGCAAGCACGAGAAGGACGCACAGAGCTGAAGCGCTGCCGCATGCACTATCTCTCCACCGCGATGTGGATGCTACCTCCACCACGCGCGCCGCGCCGGATGCCACCATCCGCACACGTTGCCCTCGCAGTGCCAGATCCATGGGCCCCCAGGACTGGCAACGCATGCGAACTCGGACGCACGCCGGACCCGCATGATAGTGCCAGCCTGCCGGTCCTAGCCGGCACAGGCGATGGCAGCCATGCACCTTCTCGACGAGGCTCGTCGCACCAGCCCGTTGCCCGCCCAGCACGCCTTGCGGAAGGGCGAGCGCTGCGCTCGCAGAAAAACTGAGCGCCAGCGCTGCCGCCACCAATAAGCCCGAGAACTTCATACTCACATCTCCGTTCGCTCACTGACACGCTTTTTGCCTGACGACTGAGACAGCAAAGACCATCGCCGTTCGGGCCAATAGTGCCCGAACGGGTGCAACACGCCGCCAGCGATAACGTCAGACACCGAGAGGCTATCGGAGCACCTGAGAATTTATCAGGGGGCTGTGCGTATCAATTTGTAACGGGCCCGGAGCAGCAAACCATTGCAGGAAGTCTCTTGTCGGGTTAACGCGAGAGCCACGTCCACCGCCGGCAACGCCTAGGCACACGAGATCATGAATTTCGACGCCCGCCAGCTTCACCGCAAACGTATCCTCGACCGCATCATCCTCGCGGCGCAGGTCGTGGCCGTGCTCTATCTCGCGACGCACGTGCTGATCGCGTGGCGGGCCTACGAGATCGACGGCATCTGGTCTGCGGCGCTGACCTTCGTCTCCCTCGGATTTGGCGACCTCTATTGGGGCCTGCGCTGGGCCTACGAAGGCGCCGACCCGTGGCTTGCAATCGTCGCGCTCGCAGCCGCGACGCTCTGCTTCGCGTCGTGGGCGACACGAGGCATGTTCAACCGCTGGGCCATGAAATTCAGCACCACGATGCTCGAGGATTTTGGCTCGGAGCTCGGCAAGATGCGCCGGGAGGCGGAGGCGATCGATCGGGAGAAAGCGCCAGGCGAGGGCGATGACGATAAGCCGGGCGGCGGCGCACGCCCGCTGGAATAAGCCGCCGCATGATCGGGATGGATTCCCGAGACGTGTTCCTCGTATGCTCGCCGAACCTGCCCGCCTACGAGACGATTGCACCCGATGGCCGATCGATCCTCCAACGCAGACCCGCTGCGCCCGTTCGATGCTCGTATGCTCGAGGTGGGCGACGGCCATTGGATCTACGTCGAGGAGGTCGGCCGGCGCGATGGCGTACCCGCGCTGTTTCTTCATGGGGGACCAGGCAGCGGCTCGCAGCATCTGCACCGCAAGTTGTTCGACCCTGATCTTTTTCACGCGTTCCTTTTCGACCAGCGCGGCGCGGGCCGCAGCCATCCCTACCTGTCTGTCACCGCCAACACGACGGACCATCTCGTGGCAGACATCGAGGCGATCCGCACCCATTTCGGGATCGAGCAATGGCTCATCGTGGGCGGCTCCTGGGGCTCGACGCTAGCGCTTGCCTATGCCGAGAGATTTCCGCAACGCGTCACGGGGCTCGTCCTGCGCGCGATCTTTCTCGGCACGGACGCGGAGGTCGAATGGGCCTTTGTCGAGGGGCCGAAGCTCTTCCGCCCCGATCTTTACGCCGACTTCGCGGCCTGGCTACCCGAGGCCGAGCGCGCGCGGCCTCTTGAAGCCTATCTTGCGCGGCTCACCGATCCCGACAGCGCAATCAACGGGCCCGCGGCGCGCGTCTGGCACGACTACGAGCGTGCACTTTCCGAGCTCGCTCCACGTCAAGCAAGGCTGTCTCTGCCCCCCGTCAGCGAGGGCCGGCTCCCGCCGACACCGCTCATCGAGGCGCACTACATCAGGCATCAGTTCTTCCTCGAGCCCGATGAGCTTCTCCGCGGCGCAAAGCGGCTCGCGGGCATTCCGGGCGCGATCGTGCAGGGCCGCTATGATCTGCTCTGTCCACCGAAAAACGCGTGCGCACTTGCCGATGCCTGGCCCGGATGCCGCCTCTCGCTCATGGAAAACGCCGGCCACGCGATGACCGAGCCCGGTGTCACGGAGGCGATGTACGAGGCCGCGCGTAGGCTTGCAGGGCCCTAGCGCTGAGCGGAAACGGAGCGCTTAGGTACTCCGCGCGAAGAGGAAGAGTGTCGTCTGCTGCCATGCCGGCGGCACGTAGCGGTGCCCGACCAGAACCTTGGCCTGGAGCTGATAGCCTTTGAGATCGATGCGTGCCGCATCCGCCGGATCGATGAGCAGCAGCGCCAGCATCCTGGCTCGCCCTTCGGCCGCGAGTATGCCGTTGATGGCGCCGATGTCCTCCTCGCGCGTATCGGGATAGGTGGCGCCGACGACGAGCGATGGCTCGAAACCGGCAATCGCCTTGACGACTCCCGGATCGAGTTGGCGCAGCACCACGTCGCTCCGGCCCCAGAAGTCGAGGACGGCGCGCGCGAGACGCGCGTCATTTGCCGAGCGTGTGAGGGCCACGCTGCGCGAGATGAGCGCGGCGGGCAGCGCCGTCGGCAAATAGCCCTCGCGCACGTTCACGTAAAGCGCGGACTGCGGACCCGAGGCGATCAGCGTCGCGGTCAAGAGATCGGCGAGCTTCCCGTAGACGTGCGACGCCGCGATCTTGTGCGACTTCACCGCATTGTTGGGCGAGACGTTGGGCTCGCACCAGATGCGAGTCTTCTCGCCGACCCCGATGTCGCACTCGAACACATGCGACCACTCGTAGTTGACGGCAGCTCGTAGCACCTTGGCGTGAGAACGCCAATCTCCTGGAGCCGCTTGACGAACAGCCGTCGTCGTCTCGAGCGTGAAGTGGATGTCGCCGGGATAGGCCTTGGCCGAATATTTGTCCGCGAGCCGGTCGGTCACCGGGTCGGCGAGATCGGCCCACCAGTCGAGGAACTCGACGCCGGTTTCGCGGCACACCGTCGCGAGATGCTGGTTCAAGTGATGCGACAGCACATTCACCCGATGCTCTTGCGTCGGCGTCGAGCAGAGCAGCAGCAATCGCCCCTTGAGAAGCTTCTTTGCAGCGGCGAGCAGCGGGCGGTGGCGCTCGGCCACCAGCTCCATGAGCGCATAATCCTCCTCGCTCACGGGCGCGGAGGGGTCCTTGCGCATCTTGAGAATGTTTTCGATGTGGTAGTAGGCGTCGCTGCCGATCGTCAGCACCGTCGGCCGCGAAAGGTCGACACGCTTCAGGTTCTCGAGCATCTTGTTGCGCGTGATCGCCGACGCCTCGTCGTTGAGCAGCAGCATGCCCGGCCCCATGCCGACGAAGACCGGGAAGAAGCAGGTGTTGCCGCCGAAGCTCCTGACGAAGCTCGTGCCGACGATATTGACGAACTCGTGGTCCGCCGTCCGGCGCGCGGGCGCGGGTACGGGACCGACCGGTGACAGACGCGAGCGCAGGAGACCGCCGAGCTTCATGGCGTCCTCGAGCGGGAAGCTCAACCGGCTGCGCGCCATGAGCTCCACTCTAAGGCGCTCGAGCAGCCACTCTCCGGACCGGAGTTCCGCTGCGGCTCTGAGATCCGGGATCGCGTCCTTCATGGCGCCGCGCGCCAGACGGATCATCGCTCGAGATCAGAATGGCGTCCGCCGAGCACGGGTCGTCGGCAAGAACGCCGTCGGCAATCGCCAGCGCCTCGGCGACGTTGCCAGCTGCGGAACACTGCGAGGGCTTGGTGCGGCAATGGCCAGGCTGCCGTCATGCTTGCCTTTCCACCTCAGGCGACCGATGAGAGCGGCGCCGGATTAAGTGCAATCCACGACGGGACGGCCACCGCGCCCGACTTGAGATTGAGTGTCCAGAGCTGCCCGCCCTTGTCGTTCTTGTCGCCCGCGGTGAAGCCCGCCGACTTGTAGATTTCTGCGGCCGGAGCGTTCTTCGCCGTCGGCACGAACCAGCCCGTCAGCTTCGACGCTCCGCGCGACCGCGCCCGTTCGCTGAGATAGGCAAGAAACGCCGTCTCGACGCCGCGCCCGATGACTCTGCAACTCAAGAGGAAGGTATCGATATCGCACGTCTTGCCCTTCTTGCGCGTGATCGCCACGCCGACGAGACCGTTGTCTCCGAAGCGGTCAGAGGCCGTCAGCACGTGCACCTCGGCGCCCGGCTCGGCCGTGAGCTTCTCCATTTCCGTTTCCGTGTAGCGGCGCGTCGTCATGTTGAGCTGGTTCGTCTTCTGCGTGAGCTGTGCCGCGCGCGCCAGAGTAGCCCCGGTCATGGGCGCGATCTCGACCGTGACGTTGAGCGCGGCGAGATAGTCTTCGAGCGTGCCGGCTCCCGACATCAGCTCGCGCCGCTCCCGCTCCTCGCGGTAGTAGCGGCCGCGATCACTGTCCTCGGTCAGGATGCCATGGCGCTCGAAGCTCGTCGACGCGGCGCAGGCAATCGGCATAGAGTCGCCGGGTCCTTCGGCAGCTCGACCACCGTCACTTCCGGGCACAGCCGCCGCACGGCCTCGCGCTCGGCCGGGTTGTCGTCGACGAACACGAAACTGTCGAGGCCGAGGCTCAACTCCTTCGCCATGTCCATGATGTTTTCGGGCTTCGGCTTCCAGTTGATGCGATGCGTCGCCGAGATGCTCGGGCCGTGATCAGCATGCCCGGATGCTTGGTGATCACCTCCATCGCATCCGCTTCGTTGTTCTTGCTGGCGATGGCAATCAGCACGCCGCGCCGCGCAAGATCGAGCGCGACGCGCTGCAGATTGCGGAAGAACGCGCCGGGATAGTCCGATCCGAGCTTGAGCCCCGCATATCCGTCCTCGCCCACCGTGCCGCCCCACAGCGTATTGTCGAGATCGAGCACCAGCACCTTCGCCTGCGGACGTGCCGCCGGCGCGATGTGCTGCCACCAGGCGGCGGCGAGATGCGGCATGGCGTCGACCGAGAGCGGCAGGCGCGCCATCAGCCACTTGCGATCGTCGGCCCAGGCCTTGCGCCCGAAGCGCGATTGTACGTCGTCGTAGTCGAGCCACGTGATCGCGCGCTCGCCCGCGGCATAGGCACGGATGCGGGCATTGAGAGCGCGCACGGCATCGGCCTGCCCGACCACCCTGCGACCGATCCAGGATGCCGAGCGCGGACGCGAGCGGCCGCTCGAAGCCCTGCACGAGAATGTGCGCCGATGTGCGCGACCGAAGCACCGTGAGCAAGTCGAGTACGCTTTGCGCAGCGCGCTCGATCTCAGGCTCGACATCGCCTTCCGCGAGATCGGCGAATCCGTCGATCGAGCGCAGGCGAGATATCGCGAAGCAGCACCGCGAGAACGACGGTATCCGGCTGCGACGCGTAGAGCCCGCTCGCCGGGTTGAGGATGTCCTGTCCGTAGGCGTTGAAGTCGCCCACCCACGCCTCGATGCGGCAGCCGTCGAGGGCCGCCTCGGCCTGCAGCATCGGCACCATGGGCTCGACGGTGAACGAGCGCAGGAACGCGACGCGGTGCGCCGAGATCCGCCCTGCCGGCCACATCTTCTCGGCCAGCCCGGTGATGTAACGAGCAACGGATGCGCTGGGCTCCGCCTGCCAATAGCCGCGCGCTGCGGCTAGCGCGCCGCCGCGATGCCCTTCGGCAATAAACGCCTCGATCTGCTCACGCGGTTTCTTCGGCCCCGCAGGCGCCGCAGCCGGTTCCACCGCAATCTGCTTCGGCGGCGCGCCCTCGAGACGTTCGCGGCAGAACTTCGTCACCAGATCGCGGCATTGCTCGCCCGGCGGCGACATGATCAGGTGGCCCGAGCCGCGTATGGTCTCACTCCTGATATGTTGATTGCCGAATGACGCGATCACATGACGATCGACATCGTCGAGGAGGCACGGCACGCCGGTCCGACCTGTCGACGGCCACAGCGACAGATCTCCCGTGAGGAGAAGCGTCGGCACGGCGACACGCGCAAAGACATCATAGTACAGGCGTTCTGTGATCTTGCCGTCCGCCGCAATACCAAATACTTCGTAGCCGAAATCCTTGATGAACTGATTGTCCGGCGACCTCTCAAACGCGCGCATGACGCTGTGCTGCACCGGCCATTGCTTGGCTGTGCTCAGCGGCGGATCCGATGCGACGACGCCGCGTACGGCCTCGATCGTACCGTCGCCGAGCGACGCCGCCACGATGCCGCCCGTCGACTCGCCGATGACGACGACGGCGCGGCTGCGGAAATGAGCCTGAATGATCTCCCGGAGCCTCGCGGCGATGGAGGCAACGCTCGCGGGGCCTTCCCCCGGCGAGCGGCCGTGACCCGGCATGTCGACGAGAAAGACATCGTAATGCGGCGAAAGGATCGGATACCACGCCGCAAGCACGTCGCTCCGGCGCAAGGCCCCATGGATGAGGAGCACCATCGGCCGCTTCGAGGTCAGCGCCTCGCGCTCGCAGATGAGCGCAATCCGCCCAAGCGAAGTGCGCACCATGGCTTGGACGAGATTGAGTGCCGTGGCGGTCATTGGCCAAATCCAACTGAGAGGGTGGCGGGAATTTCCGGCGCCTGGGTACGGCCGAGGAGAAGAGGCAGCAACACGTCCTCGGCGCGGAGAGGCGCTGTGCCGGTGAGCGAGTTCGTCTGGTCTGTCAGCATGCGCGGCAGCCGGGGCATCTCGACTTTTAAGCCGGGTTGAACTTTCGCCAACGCGCGCCAAGCGATCTCCGCGGCGGCCTTTGCGGCTGCGTATTCCGCGAATGCCACCGGCGGGCTGTCGACGAACACTGAGGAGGGAATGAATACGGACAGCGCGTCGAGCCTGGCTCCCGTCCGCTCGGCAAGCGCCTCGACGATCGCGATGGCATCGCGCGCATAAGCCCGCGCATATCGCTCGAAGCCGTGCTGATCCCAGTCCGGACTTCGCTTCGCCAGGATCGGCGGCGACGCGAAAAGATAAATGTGGCTCGGCAACGAGCCGCTCGCAAAATTTGGATTGTCAAACTCGCCTGAGGCGATGTCGAGGTGCCCCGCAGCCGCCGATCCGCCCCCGGAAACGATTTCGCGGCATAGAGCGGCCGCGTCGTCGCGCCCCGCATGATAGGTCAGCCACACGGATGCGCCGCCAGCCGCGAGAATTTTAGCGGCAATCTCACCAAGCCCACGCGATCCCCCGACGACGATTGCAGATTGGCCGCGAAATGCGTCCCGGGGCACCCGTGCTTTTATCTCGGCGTAGCTTGCTTGACGCACGGGCGGCGGGCGGTAGAGCGCGGAGATCATCCCGCTGATCCCGAGCCCTTCGATGCCGATCTTGATCGTCGACAGACGCTCCGCGGCCGACACAACATGATAACGCAGCCGAGGCTCGCCCGCCGCATTCGGATCCACACCGATGGTGAGGCCGCTGAAGACCGAGTTCTGTCCCGGGCATTCCATGCCCACGATGCGCGTCGCCGCCAGGATCACGGCAACGAGCCGATCAAGGCCGGCGCCGGCAAGTGCCGGCATTTCCTGTGAGTAGAGTTCGCGGCCAAAGCCGAGCGCGAGGACGCCGCTCGCCGATGCAGCCTCCGCGAAGGTGATGTCGCGGGGCTGAGCATGGGGCTGGAGCGCGGCATCGAGGTTGACCTCGTCATTTGCGCTAGCGGGAGCGAGCTCCATCCGGATCGTCTGCGCAACCCGCCCTTCGACGGCAAGCTCGAGCCGAAGTGTGTCCTGCGTTTCCTCGGCAAGCCCGATCGAGAAGGCGGCCGCAGTCGGTATCGGTTTCTGGAACTGTGCATTGAGACGCCGGATGGCGCGCACCTGGTGAGGCCTGGCGGCGCTCAAGGCATCGAGCCCGAGGAGCATGGCGTGCGCGCCGTGAACGACGCTGCCACGAAACATCGTCCGGCGCGCTTGAACGGGATCGCAGTGCAGAGGATTGAAGTCGCCCGAGAGCTCCGCGAAAGCCAAGCTCCGGCCGAGGTCTATGCTGCGTGTCGCCAGGAGCTGCATCTGGTACCGCCGGTAACGAGTAGATTAGGCAACGGCCTCCGCGCCGTTCACGACCGACAGGATCGCCCCGACGCTCATGAGATCGGGCAGCCGGTCCGGCGACACGAAGATGCCGTACTGCTTCTCGATCGCGAGCAGCAGCTCGAGAAGGCGGACCGAGTCCCAGGCCGCGATGTCGTCGGGTGTGGAATTCGAATTGATCTGCGACGGCGCGACCTCGAAGACGTCGGCCATCATCGACTGAAGATCGGCAAATTGCATAAGCGTCCCCGAAAAGCTATCCGCAGAAGGGATGCGCAAACCCCCGCTGCTTCTGCGGCACCATTTGAAGCCGTGCGTTGGACTCGCACCCGGTGTCAGTTAAGGCGCTGAAGCTTGCACGAAGCTGGCCGCGGGCGCCGTGGCGGCAGCGCCGCCGACTGCCATCTTTGCCCGATACCTCTGCAAATCTTCCAGCTAGCAAAGCCCACTTTTGCTCCCTTAGTTTGACTGGTCCTCAGAGGACCAAAGAAACGCACCACGCCAGAGGAGAATCCAAATGCGCGTAGCTGCTACGTCCGTAGTGCTTGCACTCGGCATAGCCATGGTTTCATCACCGGCAACCGCCAATCACACGTCGCACGAGGACAACAGGCTCAACTACAAGGACTGCGACGGGCGAAACCTTACGGCCCGGTGGGACATCACGAATACTATCCTACGCGCCAACTTTCCCGGAACGGCTGCCGGCCCTGAGGGCACCGACCTCAAGTATCTCGCCTGGGACGGTTCATGCCGGACGCTCGCGTGGGATACCGATGCACGCCAATTCGTCCACACTTTCGATGGCAAGTCGCAATCAAGTCTCATCGTCAACTATGTGACGTGGGATGATGCCAAGTGGTCTGCGACACGGGCAGGGACTGGATTCTTTCACGTCTTCGTCGCGGGCAAGGACGAAGAGCACCTTGAAACACGCGTCAAGGACGCAGCAGTGTGGCTTCAAAGAACCAAGAGTGACAACCAGGCCGCGCGCAACATGGCAAGGCTCCTCACCAGCGCCGCGGGCGAGTAGAGAAAGTCTGCAACACAAAAAAATTCTGGCGTGGACAGTGGTGCGCGAGCGACCGGCTCCTATGGTATGCATGCTGCGCAAAAATCGAGGGAGCAACCATGCCATTCATCACCTGCGACATCGTTCCGAGCAACGACCCCGAGTTCCCCTTCCAAGTCGTGTTCAAGAAGGGCGACACCGTCGTGTCGCAATGGCTTGTGACAACGAAGGAAGACGGCGAGGAGCAGGTTATTGAATGCCTCCAGGACCTTGCCGTCGACGACGAGGAAGAGGACGGCGATTGAAGCCGGCCCCGGCCAACGAGCAACAAGCGGCGCCCGGCGCGTCTGCCATGGTAGACTGACGGCAGTCATTCTCGCCGTCGGAGCCGCGCGTGGACGACGTCTGGCAGCTCTATGATGCTCATGCCGCCGCGTTCGACCGTGACCGCGGCCGCTCCGGCATGGAGGAGGCCTATCTCCGCCGCGTCGTGGAGGCGCTACAACCCGAGCGCCGCCGCGTCCTCGACGTCGGCTGCGGCGCCGTAGAACCGATAGCCCGTTATTTCCTCGAGGCCGGATACGACGTCACCGGCGTCGATGCCGCGCCGGCCATGATCGCGCTATGCAGATCCCGCTTTCCCAGCGCGACATGGATCGAGCGCGACATGCGCAGGCTTGCGCTCGGCAGAGAGTTCGATGCGCTGATTGCCTGGGACAGCTTTTTCCACCTCCCGAAGGATGCCCAGCGCTCCATGTTCCCGATCTTTCGCCGCCATATCGCCTCGCGCGGCTTGCTGCTGTTTACGTCCGGACCTGGGGACGGCGAAGCGATCGGCGAGCTCTGCGGCGAAGCCCTTTATCACGCGAGCCTCGACACTGCCGAATACCGGGCGCTCTTGAAAGAAAACGGCTTCGACGTCTTGCTTCATCACGCTGAAGACCCCGACTGCGGCGCCCACACGGTTTGGCTCGCGCAGTCCTCAGGCTGATCTGCAGGAACGCTCACCCGCGTCCGCGGTAAGGCGCGACGCCCTGGTCCGGGAGCCAGACGCCTTTCGGTAAATCGCCCGTCTGCCAGAACACGTCGATCGGGATGCCGCCGCGCGGATACCAGTAGCCGCCGATCCGGAAATAATGCGGATCGAGCAGCGCCGCGAGCCGCTTGCCGATCGCGATCGTGCAGTCCTCGTGGAAGGCGCCGTGATTGCGGAACGAGGCGAGGTAGAGCTTGAGCGACTTGCTCTCGACGAGCCATTCCTTCGGCACGTAGTCGATGACGAGATGCGCGAAGTCCGGCTGGCCCGTGACGGGGCAAAGCGACGTGAACTCGGGCGCAGCGAAGCGCGCAACATAGTGCGTGTCGGGATGCGGATTGGGAACGCGCTCGAGCACCGCCTCTTCGGGGCTTGCGGGGATCTTCACCGGCGAGCCCAGCAGAGTGACCTCTGGTGCCTTGCGTGCCATGCCTACTCCGCCGCCATGCGCGACTGACGCGCCGGGCCCGTATAGACGCAGCCTTCCTGGCAGCTGTCGCGCGCCACATGCACCTCGGCCAGGCCAGGAAGCCGATTCGAAAGCCGGTTCCAGAGCCAGATGGCGATGCGCTCGAGCGTCGGCGCGGCGAGGCCTTCGACCTCGTTCAGGAGACGATGATCGAGCTCCTCGCGCGCGCTGGCAAGCGCCGCCGACAGCTCGTCGAAATGGACGATATATCCCGTTCCCGCGTCAGGCTCGCCGTCGACGACGACGCGCACCCGAAACGAGTGGCCGTGGATGCGCGAATTCGCATGGCCCGGCGGAGCGCTGGGCAGGAAGTGCGCGGCCTCGAAATGGAACTCTTTGTAGATACGCATGGGGTGCAAATAGGCGATTAGCCCGGCAGGTGGCAAGGGGCAGGCGGCAATAGAGGGGAAATTCGGGATTAACCTACTGCCTACTGCCCACTACCTACCTGATCCCGATCAACTTGTGGGTCTGCAGCGACAGGCGCCAGGCTGGATGCGCCTTGCAGTAGGCAATCACGGCCGCCGTGTTCTCCTCGCGATCGGCCCCGTCCATGGGCTGCAGAAAGCGATGCAAGAAGCGGAGACCCGCCACATCCTCGGGCGCGAGGCCATCCTGCGGAAACACGAGCTTCAGCTCATTGCCGCTCATCTGCTTGAGCTCGGTGCCGGCTTTCGGGCTGACGCAGATCCAGTCGATACTGGCGGGAACCGGCAGCGTGCCGTTGGTCTCGATGGCGATGCGAAAGCCGTGTTCATGCAACGCATCGATCAGCGCCGCGTCGACCTGAAGCATGGGCTCGCCGCCCGTGAGCACGACGAGCAGGCCCGGCGGGACGCTGCCCGCCGCGGCAACGCACGCACGCGCCAGATCGCCGGCGGCTCGCAAACTTGCCGCCGCCGTCTCCGTCCGTGCCGACGAAATCCGTATCGCAGAAGCGGCACTCGGCCGCGGCCCGGTCGGCCTCGCGCCCCGACCACAGATTGCACCCGGCGAAGCGGCAGAACACGGCCGGCGCGCCGGCATTCGCGCCCTCGCCCTGCAGCGTGTAGAAGATCTCTTTGACGGCATACATGGCAAGACGTGTAGGGCGGGGGGGCCCGGTGTTCAAGCCGCAGAGTGGGTATGACCTACCGGATCGTCGGCTTCCTCAAGCGCGCCGAGCATGAGGATCATTACGACCGCGACACCGACTTCAATCCGTTCTCGATCGAGACCTGAAGCCGCGGCGATTTACGGTCGAGCAGCTCGATCGCTGTCCTGAGGCCAGCGGGCGGACGCTGCTTCGTCATGGGGCCGAGAAGAACCGCCCAGAGAACCGTCATGAGCAAGGCACTGCCGGCGAGCAGCATAAGCATCTCTGTGTGCATGTGCTGGCGTGCGCGTGTCATGGCATTTCGTCCGGGCGGATTCTACGGCTTTCGAGTCGAGAGCGGGCTGCTCTCTGCCGCTAAGATCGCCCTGACGAGCGCCACAATGAAATACCGATCGCCTATGCGTTCGATGCGCAGACTGCCTATGGCTATTCTGCGAGAGAGGCGCGGATCGCCGCCAGCTCCGACTGCGGGCTCCGCGAAGTCCTCGAAGCGGGCGTCGCTACTTGGATTTCCAAAGGCGAATCGTAGCAATCGAGGCCTGCGTGTATCCGGGAGGATCCGTGTCGCCGCCATATGCGGCATGGCTCGTCATCGTATTCGTAGTCAGAAGCCCGCCGACATACGGGGCCGGTAGTCCGCTCAGGATGAGCTGGCAGCGGACCGGGAAGAGGCCGGCTTCCGGGAAATCGACCTTGACCGCGAGGCACTCGCCGTTGCCGCGAAAGGAAATCGAGCCCAGCTTGATTTCAGCATAGAAGTTCTGCCGCGCAGCGTTCGCTTGTCGGACCAAAGCAGGCGCGTAGCTCGGCGGCCCGGGTGTCCTTCGCTTGAACAACTTTGCCGTCCGCTGGGCTGCACCCCGACGGTCCAGAACGAGAAGAACCGCTCGGCGTCCTTTGGGAACGGCTCGAATCCCGTTCTGGCGGACGAGCACCAGTCGGCGACTGGTTCACGCGGCTCTCTGATGCTGCGCAGAATGTAGATGTCCTCCAGCGCCGCTGCCGGCCCGGCCGCGGCGGCATTGCCTGACGGCGTCGCGCAGACACATAGCAACAGCAAAGACTGCGCCAAGAGCTTGATAGCGGGCGGAAAGCCGCATCACGGGGTTTCGGCCTTGCGGGCGCCGGGACCCAGCACAAAAAACCAATGGCAGAAAAGACCGATGCCCCAGCCCAGCACCACCCACTGAACCCAATAGGGCGAGCCGGTCAAAAGATTGATGACCAGAAGCAGCGCGATGGTCGGGACGAAAGCGATCGCATGGATGCGGAAGCCGAGTTTTTTCTCAGCCGGCGTGCCTTGTTTCATGATGCTCTCCGAAGTGCATTCAGTTGGCGATACCCTTGGCGGCGGCGCGGGGACGGCGTCATCGCGGCAGCCAGCCGATCGCGTGCGCGTGCAGGCTCTGGATGTAGAGGCGGTCTGCGGTCTCGGTCGCGCCTGTGGTCTGGGGATAGGCGCCGCTCGGGTCCTGCAGGTCCTCCACGACGCGGCCGTCCTCATCGATGGCGAAGACGTGCCCGTAGGACTTCGGAAGCGGCCAAAGGAAGCGCGGCAGCCTCAGGATCACCTTGCGAAGGAACGGCTTCTGGGCGAGCCCGTCCGCCGCCGGATTGCGCGGCATGGCGAACCCGAGCCAGATGCGGCCGTCGCGTCCGCGCATCAAGTTGTCCGGATAGCCCGGGAGGTTGTCGAGCAGCACCGCGGCCTGCGTCGAGCCGCTTCGCACGTCGAGGTCCGTCGCTCGGCCGTCGATCTTCCAGATGCGGTAGCGGCCCGTCTCGTTCACGAAAAGGGTATGGCCGTCGGAGGACAAGGCAATCCCGTTGGCGAACGACAGGCCATGCGCCACGATGCGGGTTTTCCCGGTTGCCGGATCATGGGCGAGCACGCGGCCCGTCGCAGATTGCTCCATGATGTCGAGCAAGCTCGCCCCCAACGAGCCGCCCCATTGCGCTGGAGAAAAGCGCGTGGACGCGTCGGTGAAATAGATCGTCCCATCCGGGGCGACGATGACGGCGTCCGCATAGCGGATCGGGTCATCGGGGGTCACGTGATCGGCCAGCACGGTCACTTGCCCGTCCGGGGTGACGGCCAGCAAGCCCTTGAAGGCATCGGCAGCGATCAGGCGTCCCTGGGCATCGAAGTCGAAACCGAGCACGCGCCCGCCGGTGTTTGCGAAGACCTCCTGCTTTCCGCCGTCCGGGTCCATGCGCAGCAGGTTGCCGCTTTCCACCGCCGCATAGACCTTGCCGTCAGGTCCGATCGCGATGTGCTCCGGGCCTGCCTCGCCCCCGAGGTCGATCATGCGCAGACCCGCCAGCCGTGTGTTCGCCGCATGCGCACCGGTGTAGCCCGGCG
Organism: uncultured Alphaproteobacteria bacterium; assembly: GCA_963821565.1. Classification (GTDB taxonomy): domain Bacteria; phylum Pseudomonadota; class Alphaproteobacteria; order Rhizobiales; family Hyphomicrobiaceae; genus Hyphomicrobium_C. The sequence continues at coordinate 101,538 of CAWGEK010000001.1, read as the reverse complement.
GCATCGGCGCCTGCCATGACACGGGATCAGCGGGAACCGGCCAGAGACAGAGATAGGCGGCGGCCCCCGCCAGCGCGAGCACCGCGACGCCGGCCGCCTTGAGAAGATGGATCCCCCCACGCGATGGCTCCTTGTTTGGCGATGATGCTGCGCGGAGGCGGCCAATCCGGGAAGGCACTCATCCGCGCCGCCGTGGCACTGAAGACCTCAGCCATTTTGTATACACCGCTTAGTGCCCCGTCACCGGATCGGCGTTGCGGCTCGATCTCGAACAGGAACCACAGGCGCCGCTCGGTCTCGTCGATCCAGACCTCGATGAGGCTCGTCGTGGCGACGTCGTTGTGCTCCTCGGCGACGTCATGGACCGAGCGCAGGCGAGCGACGAGATCCTTGTTGTCGTCGCGCAGCTCGGCCAGCATGTCGAGCGGAGTCGACGAACTCCGCGTCGTTGTCCTTGATGCGCTGCAGCTTGGCGATGTTGCCGATCGAGCGGATCGTCGTGCCGCCGATCTTGCGCACGCGCTCGGCGATCGGATCGGTCATGGCGAAGATCTGGTCCGACTGCTCGTCGAGCAGCAGATGGTAGTCGCGGAAATGCGGTCCGCTCATGTGCCAATGGAAGTTCTTGGTCTTGAGATAGAGCGCGAACACGTCGGCGAGCAGCTCGTTCATGGCACCCGAAATGTCGCGGACGGCATTGCTGCCGAGATCGGTCGGCGTGTCGAGCGGAGCCTTGCGGCGCTCCGCAACCTTCTTCATGTCGGTCATGGGATACCTCTTTGGGAAGAATAGGCAGTCCTTACATGGGTAGCAACTGCGCGACATGACAATTGCTCGCTTTGAAAAGCACCGATCGAGATCAAGGCGTAGACACCGCACCATTAACTATTCGGCGCGAACGACGGCCTCGTCGCGCTGCCACTGGTGCCAGCCCTTGGCTCTCGAGCGCGCACGCCGGGCAGACGCCGCACCCGTAACCCCAATCGTGGCGTGTGGTCCGGTCGCCGAGATAGCAGGTGTGCGTATGCTCGACGATGATCTCGATGAGCTTCTCGCCGCCGAGCTCGTGCGCCATCGCCCACGTGCTCGGCCTTGTCGACCCACATCAGCGGCGTCAGCAGCGAGAACGCCCGGTCCATGCCGAGCGAGATCGATTTCTCGAGCGACCGGATCGTCTCGTCGCGGCAATCGGGATACCCCGAGTAGTCCGTCTCGCACATGCCGCCGACGAGCGCATGGATGCCGCGCCGGTAGCCCAAGGCGGCGGCATACGTGAAGAAGAGGAGATTGCGGCCGGGCACGAACGTCGACGGCAACCCCGCGGCCGTCATCTCGATCTCGGCTTCGCGCGTCAGCGCCGTCTCGCTCAAGGCGCCGAGCTCCGCCATCTCGACGATGTGGTCGTCGCCGAGGCGGCTGGCCCAGCGCGCAAACCTCTCCTTGATGGCCCTGAGTATCACATGCCGCTGCTCGAGCTCGATCGCGTGGCGCTGGCCGTAGTCGAAACCCACCGTCTCGACTCTCTCGAAGCGCTCCAGTGCCCAGGCGAGGCAGACCGTGCTGTCTTGCCCGCCGGAGAAGAGAACGAGAGCTGAGGCGTCACTCATCTGGTTCGCCGTTATAGCGAGGCGACGACGCGTCCGAGCACGAGCTCGATCGGCACGAAGCCGACGCCCGTGCGGTCTGCGGGCACGCGTGAGTCGCTCGAGTTGTCGCGATTGTCGCCCATCATGAAGAGGTGTCCCGGCGGCACCTCGAAGACCTGCGTGTTGTCGAGAAAGCCTTGGTCGCCCTCGCTCTCGATGATGCGGTAGGCTGACGCCCTCGGGCAGACGTTCCACGTAGCTCGCCACCTTGTCCTTTTCGCCGAGCGGATCTGGCATGGGATCGGCGGCCTCCCTCGGCACGAGCTTGCCGTTGATCAGAAGCTGCCCCTCCTGCATCTGCACGCGGTCGCCGGGAAGCCCGATGACCCGCTTGATGTAGAAAGTCGCGGGGTCACGCGGAAGTCGGAATGCGACGACATCGCCGCGCGCCGGGATCATTGCCGGAATGCGCCCCGCGATCGGCAATTCGAACCCGTCGAACGAATGCCGGCTGTAGCCGTAGGACGCGCGCGATACGACGACGAGGCCACCGAGACGCAGCGTCGGCGCCATCGATGTCGCGGGAATATTGAAGAGGCGGAACACCGGCCCGATACCCGGCAGCAGGCACCAGACGAGCAAAAATAAAGGAATGCCGATCAGCAAGACGCGCCTGAGCGTGCGCCGCTCGCCTCCGGCGTCGTGAGCTTGCGCGTACGTGCGCGTTGTTCGGATCGCGTGCTCATGCTCCTAACCTCTAATGCTCAGAAATATGCGTCTCTGCCTAGAGGCTCTTGCCGTCGAAGGGCTTTGGAGTGAGGCTCGAGATATCCACCCCGTCGAGACAGCGCACGTTGACGGCAATCATCTCGGTGCCGTCCGGCTTGGCGCCGCGTCCGAAGCTTTCGACCCCGCAGGCGCTGCAGAACAGGTGATGGATCGTTCTTCTTCGCGAACTGATAGTCCTTGAGCATGTCCGCCCCCGAGATGAGCTTGAAGTCGCTGGCCGGGACGAACGTCAGCCACAGCCCGTGCTTGGCGCAGATCGAGCAGTTGCAGGCCATGATCTTTTCGAGATCTGGTCTTGACCTCGTAGCGCACCTTGCCGCAGTGGCAACCGCCCTGGCGCGTTTCCGGCTCGGACATGCCCATTCCTCCTGATCTCGCGTTTGCGTCGTCCCGAGGGGCGGGGGCGAGCTACCCAATCGGGTCTTTGCCAGACCCCCCGGACCCGCTAAAACCCGCGCCAACCCGTCCCCGGGAACCTAACGTCGGCAAACGACCAAACCAACAGGAAACGCCCATGACCGCCATCGTCGACATCATCGGCCGCGAGATCCTGGACAGCCGCGGCAACCCGACCGTCGAGGTGGACGTGGTCCTCGAGGACGGCTCTGAGGGTCGCGCGGCCGTGCCGTCCGGCGCCTCGACCGGCGCCCACGAGGCCATCGAGCTGCGCGACGGCGACAAGGCCCGCTATCAGGGCAAGGGCGTGCTCAAGGCGGTCGCCGCCGTCAACGGCGAGATCTTCGACGCGCTCGCCGGCATGGACGCCGAGGACCAGCGCGGCATCGACCGGCGCACTGATCGATCTCGACGGCACCAAGAACAAGAGCCGCCTCGGCGCCAACGCCATCCTCGGCGTCTCGCTCGCCGTCGCCAAGGCCGCCGCCGAGGCGAGCGGCCTGCCGCTCTATCGCTACGTCGGCGGCGCGACCGCGCACGTGCTCCCGGTGCCGATGATGAACATCATCAACGGCGGCGCGCATGCCGACAACCCGATCGACATCCAGGAATTCATGATCATGCCGGTCTCGGCCGCAACCTGCGCCGACGCCGTGCGCATGGGTGCCGAGATCTTCCACACGCTGAAGAAGAGCCTGAAGGACGCCGGCCACAACACCGGCATCGGCGACGAGGGCGGCTTCGCGCCGAACCTGAAGAGTGCCGACGAGGCGCTCTCCTTCATCATGAAGTCGATCGAGAATGCCGGCTACAAGCCGGGCGACGACGTCATGCTCGCGCTCGACTGCGCCTCGACCGAGTTCTTCAAGGACGGCAAGTATCACCTCGAAGGCGAGGGCAAGAGCCTCGACAGCGCGGGCATGGCCAAATACCTCGAAGGCCTCGTCTCGCGCTTTCCGATCATCTCCATCGAGGACGGCATGGCCGAGGACGACTGGGCCGGCTGGAAGGCGTTGACCGACCTCATCGGCAAGCGCTGCCAGCTCGTCGGCGACGATCTTTTCGTCACCAACACCGAGCGCCTGGCGCAGGGCATCTCGACTGCGACCGGCAACTCGATCCTGGTCAAGGTCAACCAGATCGGCTCGCTGACCGAGACGCTCGACGCCGTCGACATGGCCCAGCGCGCCGGCTACACCGCGGTGATGTCGCATCGCTCCGGCGAGACCGAGGACTCGACCATCGCCGATCTCGCCGTCGCCACCAACTGCGGACAGATCAAGACCGGCTCGCTCTGCCGCTCCGACCGGCTCGCCAAGTACAACCAACTCATCCGCATCGAGGAGGAGCTCGGCGCCACGGCCCGCTATGCCGGCAAATCGATCCTGAGAAAAACCTGAGGGCCTGATCAAAAAAAAACGTCGTTTTACCTGCTCTTAAGGAGAGCGGGGCTATAACTTGCGGGTTCCCGGTTCTCATAACGCGTAACGACGAACAATCGTGCTGCGTCAGCCATTACATGATCAGCGTCGGAAGCCGTGGCAGTCGCCGGTGTTGCTTCTCTGCCTGGGATTGACCGCTTATTTCGCTTATCACGCAATCAATGGCCGGCACGGCCTCGAGGCAAGAAAAATTCTGATCGAGCGCTCCAGCCTGCTGGAGTTCGAGGTCAAAAGCCTTGAGGCCGTGCGCGCCAAGCTCGAACGCGATGTTGCCCTTCTCGCCCCCGACCTCCCCGATCCGGATATGGTCGAGGAAATGGCGCGCGACGTCCTCGGCTTCGTGCACCCCTCAGACCGCATTCTGGCGCGCCCGCTCGACGGGAGACGTTGATCGATCCACCGTGCGGCGACCGTGCCAACCACGAGGTCGCCCGTCTGACCACTGATTATTCCGCACCCGCGAAATAGACCGTTGTCGGGGCGCTCCGTCATCTTGTCGTGTAAGTGGCCGGAGTTGATGGCAGACTGCGCCACCCGATGAGCGTGCCGGAGCCGCGAGAGAGCGCATGCCCCCACCGAAGAGTGCGCCCCCAATTAAAGGCGATACGCATTTCACGCCCGAGGAGGAGCTTGCGTCCTATCGCGCGATGCTGCTTATCCGCCGCTTCGAGGAGAAAACCGGCCAGCTCTATGCGCTGGGGGAAATCCACGGGATTTGCCCGCTGTCGATCGGCCAGGAAGCCTCGATTGTCGGAACCCTCATGGCCTCCGCAACCGCTGACCGCGTGATTGCGGGATCGCGCTGCCATGGCCACATGCTCGCATTGGGGATAGCGCCCGAGCGGATCATGGGCGAGCTCATGGGCCGCACGAGCGGGATTTCGAAGGGGAAAGGCGGCACCTTCCATATGTTTGCCCGCGATCAGCGTTTCTTTGGCGGCCACGCAACGCCGGGCCAGTGCGTGCCGCTGGGCGCAGGGCTCGCCTTCGCAAGCCGAGTACCGCGATGACGGCGCGGTCTGTCTCTGCTTCTTCGGCGATGATGCCCCGAACAGGGGGGTCGTCGTCGAGACGTACAAGATTGCCGCCGAGTGGAAGCTGCCGATCGTTTTCATCATCGACAACAACGCTGGCGCGCCCGGCTCCAGCATGGCGCTCGGCACCATACCGTCGGCGATGTCCCAGGCGGGTGTGCCCTTCGCGATCCACGGTGAGCAGATCGACGGCATCGACGTTCGCAAGGTCCGCGCCGCGGCCCGCCCTGCCATCGAGCGGGCGAGGCGAGGCGAGGGGCCGACCATCCTCGAAATGCTGACGTACCGGTATCGCGGTCACGACGTCGCGTCATCTGCAAGTGCTCGAAACGCAGAGAAGCGCCGCGATGAGGCGGACCCGGTGGCAAAGTCGAGAGCCAGGATCCTCGCCGACCGGATTGCGAGCGAGACAGCGCTCAAGGCCATTGAGAAGGACGTCCGCGACAAGGTCAACGCTGCCGCGGTCCACGCAAGATCGGCGCCCCGGCCGGTACCATCCGAGCTTCATACCTCGTCGCTGCCGTGAGACATTAAAGCGGATGCAACGACAAGTCCTGATGCCCGCGCTGTCGCCGTCGATGACGGATGGAAGGATTGCGCGCTGGCACGTGTCCGAGGGCCAGAGCGTCGCCGCCGGAGATATCCTGGCGGAGATTGTCACGGCCACGGCAACTCTGGAGCTCGAGGCCAAGAACGAAGGTCGCGTCGAGAAGATCCTGGTCCCGGCGGGCACGGAAGTCGTCAAGATCAATACACCGATCGCGCTCATTCAGGCCGAGGGCGCGGGTCCGGAGCACACTCCACCTCAGAGCGATGAGGCTCCAAGCACGCGCAAGTCGCGCCCCGCCCGTCTGCCGGCGCGGCCTGTCGCAGAAGTCCGAGCATGCAGTGCAGCCGGCCGGAGGTGTGCAGCATCTCTCCTATCGCGAGGCGTTGCGCGATGCGCTTGCCGAGGAGATGCGCCGCGATCCCGACGTGTTTTTGATCGGCGCCGACGTCGCGCAAAACCGTGGTGCCCAGAAAGTGACGCAGGGCCTTCTCGACGAGTTCGGCCCGTCACGCGTCGTTTCCACGCCCGCGCTCGTGGAGTGCTTCACTGGCCTTGCCATCGGCGCCGCGCTGTCGGGGCTGCGGCCGGTGGTCGAGTTCGCATCTTGGTCAGGTGCGCTCGAAGCCTTCCAGGCAATCGTCACGGCGGCCGCCCAGACACATTATTTGTCGGGCGGCACAGTCACCGTTCCGATCGTGTTTCGCGGACCTGACGGCTGGGTTCCGGGTGCCGCTGGCGAGCAGAGCCTTTGCTGCGCGGCCCTGTTCGCACACGTGCCTGGCCTCAAGGTCGTGGCGCCCGCAACGCCCGCCGATGCCAAAGGCCTTTTGAAAGCGGCGATCCGCGACCCCGGCCCTGTCCTGGTCCTCGAGCATGAGCGCCTTTACGACAGCGCCGGCCCGGTGCCGCTTTCAGATGTCGCCACGCCCATCGGCACTGCTCACATTGCCCGCGCCGGGACGCGACGTTTCGATCGTGACCTTCGGGCGAGCGCTCCTCACCGCGCTCGACGCCGCCGAGCTGCTCGAGACGCACGGTGTCAGCGCTGAAGTGCTCGACTTGAGAACTTTGCGGCCGCTGCACGTGGAAGCCGTGACCGCATCGGTCTCGAAGACACGGCGCCTGGTGACGGTGGAAGAGGGCTGGCCGCAAGGCGGCATCGGCGCCGAGATTGCCGCGTCGGTCGGCGTCACCGCCTTCGCCCAGCTTGCTGCCCCGCCGCAGCGCGTCGCCGGCGCAGACCTGCCCATGCCCTACGCTTTCAGTCTTGAGCAGCTCGCAGTGCCTGGCGCCAAACGAATCGCTGAGGCCGCGCTCACGGTGTTCAGATGGCCGCCCCCGACTTGAACGCCTGCAATAACTGTTGCGATTCAGCTACATGGCAAGAATTTCCACAAATTCGGCCCTGGTCAACCGGACCGTAGGCGGCCGAATATGGGCTGGGTCCTTGTGAGGGGCCAATTTGCGGCATTAGAGATTGTGCAGACGAGGAACAACACGCACCTATTTTGGTTCGGGGGAAGACACAGATGCTTAGACCCTTGGCAACACTCATGACCGTCTTCGCTGTGACAGGCGGTCTCTGCGCTTGTTCGGGCGACGGCAGCGGCCTCTTGGGCTCGAGTCTTACGACCTCTTCGGTCGCCTCAAATCCGGTAACGGCCCAAGCGACGGCAGCGCCGAAGGTCGATCCCGCCTGCGCAAGCCTGTCAGCTCGAATCGATGCTCTGCGCCGGGACGGAGTGACGGAGCGGGTTGAGAAGGCCTCTGTCGGCACGACGACGAACGTCTCGGTCAAGCGAGCGTCGCTTGCTCAGATGGCGGAGCTCGACAAGGCCAACTCGGAATTCCAGGCCAGGTGCTCGACGCTGGGGCCGCGTCCGCTGCCGATACAAGCCCAGGTTGCTCCCGTTGCAACCACTGCACCGGTGGTAACGGCACGTACAGCGACACCCACTGCGGCTCCGGTCGTCGCCACCCAAGTTCCGAAACAGTAGCGACCCGAACCGATCGCGGCTCTCTCGTCGCGATCGGCCGCCCAGCCGGCGCCGGCAGACGCCCTCGTATTCGAGGCTTGATCCGGCATCAAATGGAAATCTGCTGCAAGGAGGCCACACTTTGGCCTCGAAAGCTTTGTGATTAGTTTCCGCGGGTGTTCAAGGCCGCACGAAATCCTTAGCCTAATTGTTTCCTCCCTTACGTTTGCTTGAGGGCATCGTGTTCATCATCACGCGGACGACGACTGTGCGGGGCCTCGTAATCTCGGGTGTTGCCGTCGGGCGCAATGCTGCTTGCAGGCTGCGCCACGCAGGGCGGTGGCGCGGGGGACCGACCGGCAGCGCGGAAAGCTGTCGGGCGACCAAGGAGCAGTTGAACAAGCTCGACGCCAGGGGCGTCCAGGCGCTCGTCGAAGCCCAGACCCGCGGCAAGAAGCTATCGGCTAGCCAAAAGGCGGATGCCGACAACTACAACCGCCTCCTCAACGACTACCTCGGCGCCCGCTGTCACGTCGCATAGCGTCATCGCCCGGCGATGGTATTCGCGGAACTGACACGATAATATGCCAACTGCCTGTCACGAGGCAGTGCACGCTCGTGCATCGTCCCGTGTCCACTGAGGGGGATCCTGGCATCGAGCTCTCGGGAAAAGCCGGATCGTCATCGCGGCCGACGCCGTAGCGCTGCGCGCGCGGCCGGGGCCAAAAACCAAAAAGCACTGCCGCGCAGCGTCAGCATCCTAGGGGAGCTTGCAATGGAACCTTACATGACATGGATCAACGAGAACTGGGCCTTGGTGATCATGATCATCAACGGCTTGGTCGCCGGCTGGATCGCGGGCCTCTTGCTCGGCGGCGGCGGTCTGATCCGCAATCTGGTCGTGGGTCTGATCGGCGCCGTCGTCGGCGGCTGGCTCGTTAACGCCGGCTATCTCCCGATCACCAACTACTACGACTTCGATACGATCATCCCAACCTACGGCAATCAGATTGCCGCCTCGACGATCGGCGCCATCCTCGTCGTCATCGTCGCCCGTTTCCTCGGCGGCCGGTGACGCGGGCGCGCAATCCGCGTTTACATGGCTGCACCAAGTCGGGCGCTCGCAAGTTTGGGCTTGAATCGGCTACGCTTGCTGGTCACTTAGGTTCTTAGAGCCTGAGGACTGGGCGGAGTAGCCATGGTCAACCTGATCGATACCCGCACGCAAATCCGGGGCACCGTGCCGGACGACGCCCGGCCGCGTCATCCCGAGAAGGCGGCGCGGCCCGAGAACCCCGCGCTGGCGAAGCCTCCCTGGATCCGCGTGCGCGCGCCCGTCTCGCCAGGCTATCGCGAGACGCAGGCAATCGTGCGCGCACTCGGCCTGCGCACGGTCTGCGAGGAGGCGCAGTGCCCGAACATCGGCGAATGCTGGCAGAAGAAGCATGCGACCCTGATGATCATGGGCGACGTGTGCACGCGCGCGTGCGCGTTCTGCAACGTCCGCACCGGCATTCCCGCTCCACTCGATCCGAGCGAGCCCGAGCGCGTCGCCGACGCGGTTGCCAAGCTTGATCTCGAGCACGTCGTCATCACGTCCGTCGACCGCGACGACTTGAACGACGGCGGAGCGGCGCATTTCGCCGCCGTGGTCGCCGCCGTCAGAGAGCGGGCGCCGCAAACAACGATCGAGCTCCTCATTCCCGATTTCCTGCGCAAGGACGGCGCACTCGAGAGCGTCCTAGCCGCGCGCCCCGATGTCATCAATCATAACCTCGAGACCGTACCCTCTCTCTATCTGCGCATCCGGCCCGGACGCGCGTTACTTCCATTCGCTACGACTCCTCCAGCGCGCGAAGGAGCATCGACCCCGCGCTCTTCACGAAGTCGGGCATCATGGTCGGTCTCGGCGAGAGCCGCGATGAAATCCAGCAGGTCATGGACGACTTGAGATCTGCGAACGTCGACTTCCTGACGATCGGCCAATACCTGGCCCCGACGCGCAAGCATGCCGAGGTGAAGCGCTACGTGCCGCCCGATGAGTTCGAAGCCTTGGAGCGGCTTGCGCTGGGTAAGGGCTTCCTCATGGTTGCGGCGAGCGCGCTCACGCGATCGTCCTATCATGCGGGCGCCGATTTCCGCCGTCTCCAGGCGGCCCGGCGCGCGTGGCGGCCCTCCTGAACCGGAAGACGACGTGCCGAGCTTCACGACCCAGCGCCGCGTACCTTATTCGCCGAAGGAGATGTTCGACGTCGTCGCCGACATCGAGCGCTATCCGGAATTCCTGCCGCTCTGCGAGAGCCTTGCTATCGAAAGCCGCAACCCCACCGAGGACGGCAGCGTCCTCGTCGCCAAGATGACCGTCGGCTACCGCAGCATCCGCGAGGCTTTCACCACCCGTGTGACGCTAAAGCCTGCCGAGCTCGCGATCCTCGTCGAGCATCTCGATGGGCCGTTCAGCCACCTCGAGAACCGGTGGCGGTTTCTCCCCGCGGCCGGGGGCTGCGATGTCGATTTCTATATCGATTATCAGTTCCGCTCGACGATGCTCGCCCTCGTCATGGGCGCCGTTTTCGACAAGGCCGTGCGCCATTACACCGAAGCCTTCGAAGCGCGCGCCCGCGCCATCTACCCCGCGCCGGCAGTCTCGCCACACGCTTAAGCAGTGATCATTCGATCGGCGGCGCGCGGCCATGCGCGGTATCGAGACCTGCAACCGTATCGAAACCTTTGACGTCCGTCGAGGATGGCGCTGTCGAGGTCGGCCTCCGAGACGTCGGCCTTGGTCAGGTCCGCACCCGTAAGATCGGCATGCGAGAGATCGGCCTTTCTCAGCTTAGCGCCGCTGAGGTTCGCGCCCTTGAGATTGGCAAAGCGCAGCGACACGTGCGTGAGGTCCGTGTTCGAGAGGTCGGCCCCGGCCAGATTGGCGCTGACAAGCTCAGTCCGCCACAGATGCTCGATGAAGCCCGTGTCGCTGAAAGGCGCGAGCGACGCTCCTCTAAGATTGGCGCCAGCGAAGTTCGCGCCGTTGAGCCGCCCGAACAGCTTGGCTCCGGAAAGATCGCAGCGCGCGAAGCTCGGAGCCTCGGCCGCAACCGACTCGAGCGTCGAGAATGTCGTCGGGCGCAGCACGCTTGCGCCGGCGAGATTGGCGCCGTCGAACTTCGCGCCGATGATGATCACCCGGTCGAGGCGGGCTGCCTTTAAATTTACGCCCGAGAGATTGGCGCCGCGTGAGATCTGCGCCGAAAAGATCAGCCCCCTCGAGGCGCGCGCGCTTGAAGTCGAGTCCCGAAAGATCGAGATCGCCGAGATTCTTGCCGCTGAAATCGAGGGCGTCCCGCCCTCGGCGCGGTAGAGCTGCTCCGTCACCTGCCGCGCCGTGAGGTCGGCCGCATGCGCGAGACGCGCCTGCGGTTTGAGCCGCCGCAACGACAAGAACGGCGGCGGTGATCCTAAATCCCATGCAAGTCATCTCTTGAGGTTGAGCCCGACGCGAAGCCTACCCGTCGCGCAGGCGTCCGGCTAGTGGCTTAGCTGGAAAGCGCTTCCCGCATGAGCGCGAACGCCTCCCGCACTGTCGCCAGTCGTATCTCGGTCCGGCCTATGTCGCCGAAGCGGCAGACGCGGAGCCCGCGCCCCGGCGGGCGCGGTGCTACGGCCAATGCACCAAGCCCACCGGCTTTTCAGCTGTCCCGCCGCCGGGTCCTGCAATTCCTGTCACGGCCACGGCAACATCGGCTGCGGAGCAGCGCAGCGCACCCTCGGCCATGGCGCGCGCAACCTCCGCGCTCACCGCGCCGTACCGCATGATGAGATCGAAGTCGACGCCGAGCATGCCGACCTTGGCGGCATTCGAATACGTCACGAAGCCCCGATCGAGGACGTCCGAGGCGCCCGGAACTTCCGTGAGCACGGCTGCGATGAGGCCGCCGGTGCAGCTCTCCGCCGTGGCGAGCTTGAGCGTGCGCGACCGCATCATGGCGATGAGCCGGCCGGCCTCCTCGATCAGGTCCGGTGGAAACATGAGCGGCAATCCTAGATCCATGCAAAAAGGGCGCGCCGACACGGCGCGCCCTAGAATCTAGCGAGAGACTTGGCCGGGATCAAACACGCGAGCACTCAACGGAGATCGAGCACCGGCTCAATCCGCGATAAGGCGCTCCGCGTGTCGCAGCAACCCGTCGAGTGTCGAGCGTGCCTCGGCCCCCATGACGGAGATGGCGCGGTTCTGCGCGCTCTGCCAGACAGGATAGGCATCCTGCAGCACCGCCTGTCCTTTGGACGTCAGGTGCAGCCCGCGGCCGCGCCGGCCAGCAGGCGGATCCATGATGATGAGACCCAGCGCCAAGAGACGCTTGAGATTGCGCGAGAGCGTCGACTTCTCGATATCGAGATCGTGCCCGATCTCGACCGCCGTAATGCCGTCGCGCGAGGCGAGCTGAGCCAGGAGCGTATATTGGCTCGCCGTGATGCCGAGCGGGCGCATCGCGTCGTCATAGAGACGCGTGATGATGCGCGACAGCTGCCGCACGCGGGTCGCGAGGCAAGCAGCAGACGTGGACTCGGCGATGTTTACGATACCCGCAAGTGAGGCAACGCTAACCGGCTCCTTAGCCGCACGCTCAAGCGTTTGTGTCATTAAGTTCATGGGCTTGGCCCTCGCATCGATTTTGGTCATACAACCACTAGGAGTGTTGATGGCGCGATTCTGGCGAGGGGGTCAATTGGACTCCGCAATCGGCCGGTAAGGGGTGGCAAACCTCCCACAGCATGCGGATCGTTGTCGGTGGTCGGCAGCGGCGGGGCGAACAGAAGTCAGGCGCCGGCCACGGGCAGCAGCACCGTCGCCGACGCCATGGCGGCCAGCCCTTCGCCGCGTCCCGTAAATCCCGAGCCCTTCCGTCGTCGTCGCCTTGACGCCCACGCGCGACACGTCGATCGCCAGCATGCGCGAGATCGCAGGCGCGCATGGCATCGCGGTGGGGACCGATGCGCGGGGCCTCGCAGAGAAGGGTGATGTCGACATTCGAAATGCGCCCGCCGCAGCGCCGCAACCCTGCGCCGCGGCATCCTCGACGAAGAGGCGCGAGGCAGCACCCTTCCACTTCGGATCGCTCGGCGGAAAATGCGCCCCGATATCGCCGTCGCCGATTGCGCCGAGCAGCGCGTCGGTCAGCGCATGCAGCGCCACATCGGCATCCGAATGCCCTACGAGGCCCTGCCGTGTGCGCAATCCTGACGCCGCCGAGCCAAACATGGTCGCCGGGACCGAACCGGTGCACGTCGAACCCCGTGCCGATCCGGGGCTCGAGCGAGCCTGAATCAGCCGTCAGCAATCTCTCGGCCATCGCCAGATCCTCGGCATGCGTAATCTTGATATTGCGGCTCGAGCCCCGGACGAGGGCCACCTCGATGCCGGCCCACTCGGCGAGGCTCGCGTCGTCGGTGAAATCCTCGCGTCCCTCGCTCGCGGCGCGCCGATGCGCGTCGAGGATGGGCGCGAAGCGAAACCCCTGCGGTGTCTGCGCACGCCACAGTCCGCCGCGATCGACGGTGCCGGCGATCGTGCCGGTCGCACTCGCTCTCTTGAGCGTGTCCGTCAGAGGCTCGGCGGCGATCGCGCCGGCATGCGTGCCCAAGGCGTCGATCACGCGGCTGATGACGTCGTGGCCGACGAACGGCCGCGCCGCGTCGTGAATGAGAACTTGGTCGGGCGCGGCGCCGGCGAGCGCCTCGAGTCCGAGACGCACAGAATTCCTGGCGCGTTTCCCCACCGCTGACTGGAGGTCCAAGCCGATGCGTCAGGCCCTCGGTCGCGGCGCTATAGTGCAGTGCATCATCGGGATGAATGACCACGGAGATGACATCGACGCCAGGATGCGAGACGAAGCGCCCGATGGCGTGCGCCAAGCATGGGCTTTCCGCCAAGCCGCGCATATTGCTTCGGTAGACCGGCATCGATTGCCGGCCCGCGAGCCGCGTCCGGCCGCAACAATGAGGGCAGCGGTTGTCATGCTTCTCCCAGGGCCCGACGATGAATTCCAGTGCTTAGACGTGGTGCGGCGATCCGGCAATTGTGGATGGTGTTGTTCGCGCTTGCGAAATATCGGAAAGCCACCTTATGGTGCCTAAACGAGAGGCAGTTTGATTTACTTGCCTAAACCATAGGCATCGACGAGGGGAATCCTGCGGTGAGCCCGCTCCGGATCGGCCACCACACCTTGGAAAACGGGGTATTGCTCGCGCCTATGACCGGCGTGAGCGACCTGCCGTTCCGCCAGCTCGCGCATCGCCTTGGCGCCGGTCTCGTGGTCTCCGAAATGGTTGCCAGCGCCGAGCTCGTCGCCGAGCGCAAGGATGTGCTCCGCCGCGCCGAAGGCCGCGACCTTTCCCCCTTTGTCATACAACTTGTCGGCTGCGAAGCCCACTGGATGGCCGAGGGCGCGCGCATCGCCGAGGCGAAGGGCGCGGACATCATCGACATCAACATGGGCTGCCCGGCCCGCGAGGTGACCGGCAAGCTTTCCGGCTCCGCGCTGATGCGCAATCTCGACCACGCGCTGCGCCTGATCGAAGCCGTGATCGGCGCCGTCCGCGTTCCCGTGACGCTGAAGATGCGCCTCGGCTGGGACGACAAGACCCGCAACGCCCCCGAGCTCGCACGCCGCGCCGAAGCGGCAGGCATCAAGCTCATCACGGTGCACGGACGCACGCGCAACCAGTTCTTCAAAGGCACGGCCGACTGGGCCTTCGTTCGCCGCGTCAAAGAGGCCGTCAGCATTCCCGTCATCGTCAACGGCGACATCTTGAGCCCGATGGACGCCAAGTCCGCACTCGAGGCATCGGGCGCCGACGGCGTCATGATCGGCCGCGGCGCCTATGGCGCGCCGTGGCTGCCGGCACGCATCGCGCGGTTCCTCGCCACCGGAAACGACCCCGGCGCGCCCCCGCTCGCCGAGCAGGGCCGCATTGCCCGCGCTCACGTCGAAGCGATGCTCGGCCACTACGGCGAGACCCTCGGCGTGCGCAACGCGAGAAAGCACGTCGGCTGGTATCTCGAGACCAGCGGACATCGCGCGCCATGACGTCAAGGAGTGGCGGCGCAGGCTGTGCACCGAGGACGATCCGCGCCGGCTGCTCGCCGGCCTCGACGCGTTCTACGACAACGCTCTCGAGGCAGCGGCATGATCAAGCGAGCACTCGAGCGTCAAGCTGATCTCTCGGCGGCCGGTCGAGCACGACATGCTGCTGTCCGCGCTGCCGCATCCGATTCTCGTGCTTGGCTGACGAGAACCGCATCGTCTACGCCAACGCAGCGGCAGAGGCGTTCCTGTCGACGAGCATTGCCGTCCTGAAGCGCCTCACGCTCGACGACGTCGTCGCCTTCGGCTGTCCGCTGCTCGCCCTCGTCGACCAGGTGCGCGAGCACCGGCTCGACCGTCAACGAGTACGGCGTCGACATGGCGAGCCCGCGGTTCACCGCGCCCAAGCTCGTCGACGTGTACGGCGGGCCGATGCCCGACCAGTCGCATCTCATCATCGTCATGCTGCAGCAGCGCTCCATGGCGCAGATGATCGAGCGCCAGCTCACCCACCGCGCGGCGGCGCGCTCGGTCTCCGGCATGGCGGGCGTGCTCGCCCACGAGATCAAGAACCCCCTGTCGGGCATCCGCGGCGCCGCCCAGCTCCTCGAGCAGAACCTGTCCGACGAGGACCGCGCGCTGACCCAGCTCATCTGCTCCGAGACCGAGCGCATCCGCAATCTCGTCGACCGCATGGAGGTCTTCGGCGACGAGCGCCCGCTCGCCAAGGAGGCCGTCAACATCCACGACGTCTTGAACCACGTGCGCCGTCTCGCCGAGAGCGGGTTTGCGCGCGGCGTGCGCTTCGTCGAGGACTACGATCCGTCGCTTCCTGCCGTGCCCGGCAATCGCGACAAGCTCGTCCAGGCGTTCCTCAATCTCGTCAAGAACGCGGCCGAAGCGCTGGGCGAAAGAGAAGACCAGGGCCGCATTCTGATGCAGACCTCGTTCCGGCCGGGCGTGCGCCTTGTCGGTGCCGGGCTCCGAGGCACGCATCAGCCTGCCTCTCATGATTCAGATCGAGGACAACGGACACGGCGTTCCTGATCACCTGAAGCCGCATCTCTTCGACCCCTTCGTCACCACCAAGCGCAATGGCACCGGTCTCGGCCTTGCACTCGTCGCCAAGATCATCGGTGATCACGGCGGCATCATCGAGTGCGACAGCGAAGCCAAGCGCACCGTCTTCCGTGTTCTCCTGCCGATGCAGGATCGCGTACGTCCCGAAATCCCGGCCGCCAAGGCGCCGGCACTAGCCAACAGGAGCCGTTAAGCTGATGGCCAGAGGCACGATCCTGATCGCCGACGACGACACGGCGATACGAACCGTCCTGAACCAGGCGCTTGCGCGCGCGGGCTATGCCCCGCGTGCAACCGGAAACGCCGCAACGCTTTGGCGCTGGGTGAGCCAGGGCGAGGGCGACGTCGTCATCACCGATGTCGTGATGCCCGACGAGAACGCCTTCGATCTCATCCCGCGCATAAAGAAAGCGCGCCCGGATCTGCCGATCATCGTCATGAGCGCGCAGAACACCCTGATGACCGCGCTCACCGCCGCCGAGAAGGGTGCCTACGAGTACTTGCCGAAACCGTTCGATCTTTCCGAGCTCGTGGCCGTCGTCGGGCGCGCCCTCGCGGGCCAGGGCCGCCGCCCGCGCGCGCCGAACCAGGAGATCGAGGGCGAGGAGCTGCCGCTGATCGGCCGCTCCACCGCCATGCAGGAGATCTACCGGGCTCTCGCGCGCCTCACGCAAACCGATCTCACGGTGATGATCCAGGGCGAGAGCGGCACCGGCAAGGAGCTCGTCGCGCGCGTGCTGCACGACTATGGCAAGCGCCGGCAGGGACCGTTCGTCGCCATCAACATGGCGGCAATCCCGCGCGAGCTGATCGAGAGCGAGCTGTTCGGCCACGAGAAGGGCGCCTTCACCGGCGCCCAGGTCCGCACCCAGGGCCGCTTCGAGCAGGCCGAGGGCGGCACGCTGTTTCTGGACGAGATCGGCGACATGCCGCTCGAAGCGCAGACGCGGCTGCTGCGCGTCCTCCAGCAGGGCGAGTACACGACGGTCGGCGGCCGCACGCCGATCAAGACCAATGTGCGCATCATCGCCGCGACGCACCGCGATCTGAAATCGCAGATCCAGCAGGGTCTGTTCCGCGAAGACCTGTTCTACCGGCTCAACGTCGTGCCGCTCCGCATCCCGCCGCTGCGCGAGCGCGCCGAGGACATCGGCGATCTCGTGCGTCATTTCCTGCGCCAGGCGGCCCGCGAAGGGCTCGGACAGAAATCGATCGAGACCGCGGCCATCGAGCGCTTGAAGACGCACCCATGGCCCGGCAACGTGCGCGAGCTCGAGAACTTCGTCCGCCGCGTCGCCGCACTCTACGCGCAAGACACGCTGACCCAGCAGATCATCGATCAGGAGCTTGCCGAGGTGCTCCCCAAGCGCAATGGGGCGGCGAGCGAGGCCAAGGAGCTGTCCGAGCTGGTCGAGCGCCATCTCGCCCAGTACTTCGCCGGGTTCGGCAAGGAGCTTCCGCCGCCTGGCCTCTATGACCGCGTCATACGGCAGGTCGAGCACCCGCTGCTGTCGGCGGCGCTGGCGGCGACACGCGGCAACCAGATCACGGGCAGCCGAGCTGCTCGGCTTGAACCGCAATACCCTGCGCAGCCGGATCAAGGCGCTCGATATCCGGGTGTTCAGAACCCCGATGCCCTGATCTAGCCGCGAACCGAATTGGAAGCTGCGCCGGCTAACCAGCCAGCGATGCGCGCGACTTTGCATCCCAGCCCTCGATGTCGCTTCGACGTAACGGAATGCTGTGATTTCTGTGGCGAAAAAAATATTCGCCTAGCGTCTTAGTCGCGAAAATGTCACAGTTTGACGTCACTTGTGCTCGCGCCGCTTCACTCTTGGCGCGATGGCGAGTGGCTTTCTCGCAGCGCTGAGGATTGGCGGCCGCACACGGGTCAACCAGCGCTGACGAGCTGGCCATGTCGGGCAGCCCGATTCTGGCGCTCCCGTTCAAACGGCAAACTGGAGGCAGAGCGTTCATGGCGGGCGAGGCTACCAAACCCGCTTCCGTTCAGCACCTCGAAGGTGTCGCCTCGCCGCTGCTCGACCTCACGGACCGCGAGTTCTGGACCGGGCTCGTCGTCGTCGTCCTGTCGCTCATCTCGGCCCTCGCCACCTACCTCATTCTGACCGGCCTCACGCCGATCGCCCCCAGCGACGAGGTCGTCGTCGCGGCGCTGTTCATCAACATGGTTCTGATCGCGGCCATGATCGCCGTCATCGCCTGGCAGGGCTATCGGCATGTGGCGCGCCTGGCGCGCCAAGCTCGCCGGCGCCCGGCTTCACGTCCGCATCGTCCTCTTGTTCTCGATCATCGCCGCGCTGCCCGCGATGCTGCTTGCGGTTGCCGCCACGACCACCTTCTCGCGCTCCCTCGACAGCTGGTTCTCTTCGCGCAGCCGCGCCATCATTTCGAACTCGCTCGAGGTGGCGCAGGCCTATGTCGACGAGCACGGCCAGCTCATTCGCACCGACATCGTCAACATGGTCCGCGACATCGACGCGGCCGCCGATCAGATCAAAGCCCGATTCCGAGGAGCTGAAGCAGCACGTCCTGGCGCAGGCCGGCTTGCGCGAGCTGCCTGTGGCCTACGTCATCGATGCCGACGGCCACGCCGTCATCGCCGCCCTCGAGGACACCAAGCTTCCCTTCATCGAGGTGCCGCCAAATATCATCGGCAGGCCGAGGCGGGCCAGGTCCCGCTCTTCACGCCGTCCTGGCACGTCACGCGTCGCCGCCGTCGCCAAGCTCAACCGCTATCCGGATCGCTATCTCTACGTCACCCGCGAGCTGAGCCCGAAGGTGATGGGCCATCTGCAGCGCACGGCGCAGAACGTCGACGAGTTCAACCGCCTGCGCAAAGCGCGCGGCGGCCTGAAGCTCGCCCACGGTCTCATCTACACGATGATCTCCATGACGGCGCTCCTGGCCGCGATCTGGGTCGGACTTTGGTTTGCGAGCCGCTTCGTCGCCCCGATACGCCGCCTGATCGCCGCCGCGCAGGAGGTCTCGAGAGGCAATCTCCTGGTCGAGCTGCCCGAGAGGCGCGGCGAGGGCGATCTCCGCCGCCTGTCGACGACGTTCAACACCATGACGCGCGAGATCAAGCACCAGCGCGACGCGCTCGTCACGGCCAATGAGCAGCTCCTGGACCGCCGCCGTTTCATGGAAGCGGTGCTCTCGGGCGTATCGGCCGGCGTTGTCGGCCTCGATAGCCAGGACCGTATCACCCTGCTGTCGCGCTCCGCGGAGCAGCTTCTGGGCACGACGGAGGCCGAGGTCGTCGGCAAGAAGCTAAGCGACGCTCTGCCGATGCTCTCTCCGGCGCTCGAGAAACGCGACGAGCAGGGCATGAGGCCGCGCGGCGCGCAACAGCTCGCCATGACGGTCGGCGGCGAGGAGCGTGCCTTCGCCGTGCGCGTGACGCGTGAAAAAGCAGGGCCAGGCGACGTCGGCTCGGTCGTGACCTTCGACGACATCACGGAGTTGGTCTCGGCCCAGCGCACCTCGGCCTGGGCCGACGTGGCGCGCCGCATCGCCCACGAGATCAAGAACCCGCTGACGCCGATCATCCTCTCGGCCGAGCGCATCCGCCGCAAATACGGCAAGATCATTACCGAGGACCGCGAGACCTTCGACAAGCTCACGGCCACCATCGAGCGCCAGGCGGGCGACATCAAGACCATGGTCGATGAGTTTGCCTCCTTCGCGCGCGTGCCGAAGCCCGTGATCGAGCTCGCCGACCTGCGCGACGCGGTGCAAGACTTCGTCATCCTCTTCCGCGAGAGCCATCCGGCCGTGATCTATGCGCTGCATTTGCCCGAGCAGCCCGTGATGGCGTCCTTCGACCGCCGCCTCGTGACGCAGGCCGTGACCAACCTGATCAAGAACGCCACCGAGGCGCTCGACGGCGTGGGCCAGAGCGCGGAGACCGGCTGGCAGGGCCGCGTCGATATCAATGTCGTCACCAGCGCCAGCACGGCCGCCATCGAGGTCATCGACAACGGACCCGGCCTGCCGAAGCACAATCGCGCCCGCCTCTTGGAGCCCTACGTCACGACCAAGGGCCACAAGGGCACCGGTCTCGGCCTGGCGATCGTCCAGAAGATAACGGAGCAGCACGGCGGCGAGCTCGTGCTCGACGACGCGCCGCTCGCGCCCGGCCGCACGCACGGCGCGCGCGTAACGATCACATTACCCCTGACGCAGGCCGATGCCACCCGCACCGCTGGTGAACCCAGCCCAGTGCGCGTCGCATCTCCGGCGGCACCAATTTAGATTCACACGAGACTTGAGGAGCGAGAGATGGCAGCAGACATCCTGATCGTCGACGACGAGGCCGATATCCGCGAGCTCGTGGCGGGCATCCTCGAGGATGAAGGTCATCGCACGCGGCTGGCGCGCGACAGCGACGAGGCGCTACGCATCATCGAGGAGCGACGGCCGCAGCTTGTCATTCTCGACATTTGGCTGCAGGGCAGCCGGCTCGATGGTCTCGAGGTGCTCTCCGTCATCAAGCGCACCTATCCCGATCTGCCCGTCGTGATCATTTCCGGCCACGGCAACATCGAGACCGCCGTAACCGCCATCAAGCGCGGCGCCTACGACTACATCGAGAAGCCGTTCAAGGCCGATCGCCTCGTCCTCGTGACCTTGCGCGCACTCGAGGCCTCGCAGTTGAAGCGCGAGGTGCGCGAGCTGAAGGAGCGCTCGACCGTCTCCGCCGAGATGATCGGAAAATCCGGCGCCATCAATCAGCTGAAAAGCGCCATCGACCGCCTCGCGCCGACCAACAGCCGCATCCTGATCCGCGGCTCGTCGGGTGCCGGCAAGGAGCTCGCGGCGCGCCTTCTGCATCAGAAGTCCCACCGCGCGGACGGCCCCTTCGTCGTCTTGAACGCCGCCTCCATGGCGCCCGACAGGGTCGAGGAGGAGCTGTTCGGCACCGAGGATCGCTCCGGCGGACCGCGCAAGGTGGGAGCGCTCGAGGAATCGCACGGCGGCACGCTCTATATCGACGAGGTCGCCGACATGCCGCTCGAGACCCAGGGCAAGGTCCTGCGCGTACTCGTCGAGCAGAAATTCCTCCGCCTCGGCGGCGCCCAGAAAGTGGCCGTCGATGTGCGGATCGTCTCCTCGACCAGCCGCGATCTCGAGCGCGACATGAGCGAGGGACGCTTCCGCGAGGACCTCTATCACCGCTTGAATGTCGTGCCGCTGCGTGTACCGGGCCTCGCCGAACGGCGCGAGGACATCCCCGATCTCATCCAGTATTTCGTGGGCCAGCTCTCGCATGCCTCGGGCCTCGCGCCGCGCCGCATCGGCGAGGACGCGATCGCCGTGCTTCAGGCGCACGACTGGCCCGGCAACGTGCGTGAGCTCAGAAACAACATCGAGCGCCTGATGATCCTCGCCGGCGGCGATCCCGGCGCCGTCATCACCGCCGACATGCTCCCCGACGAGATCGGCTCCAACGTGCCGCTACCGGTCAACGGCGGCGCCGAGCATCTGATGTCGCTGCCTTTGCGCGAGGCGCGCGAGATCTTCGAGCGCGAGTATCTGCTCGCTCAGATCAACCGCTTCGGCGGCAACATCTCGCGCACGGCCGAGTTCGTCGGCATGGAGCGCTCCGCCCTGCACAGAAAGCTGAGGGCGCTCGGCGTCTCGTCCGATCAGCGCGCGGGCGAGGTCCGCCAAGCGTGACGAGCGGCTTGGCTCTCCGCCGGTACAACTCATGACCCGCGTCGTCTACGTCAACGGCCGCTACCTACCTTATGGACAGGCCGCGGTTCATGCCGAGGACCGCGGCTTCCAATTCGCCGATGCCATCTACGAGGTGTGCGAGGTGAAGGGCGGCGCACTCGTCGACGAGACGCGCCATCTCGCGCGCCTCGAGCGCTCGCTTGGCGAGCTCAAGATCAGGCCGCCGATGACGCGGCGCGCGCTGGGTCTGGTGATGCGCGAGACGATACGGCGCAATCGCGTGCAGGATGGCCTTCTCTATCTCCAGGTCACGCGCGGCGCCGGCACCGCGCGACTTTCTGTTTCCCGGCCCCGATGTCGAGCCGACACTCGTCTGCCTGGCCCGGTCATTGGACGCCGCCGAGTTTCGAAGAACGCGCTGACGCCGGCATCGCCGTCATCACCCAGCCGGACATTCGTTGGGGCCGCTCGGACATCAAAACCGTGATGCTGCTTCCGGCATGCCTCGCCAAGGAAGCCGCACGCGCGGCCGGTGCCAAGGAAGCCTGGCTCGTCGATCGTGACGGCTTTGTCACCGAGGGCGCCTCGAGCAACGCCTGGATCGTCGACGCGGAGGGACAACTTGGTGACGCGTCAAACGAGTACGGCGATCCTGGCCGGCGTGACACGCGCCACCGTCAAAGATATTCTGAGTACTGAAGGCATATCACTTGCGGAACGTCCTTTTCGCGTCGCCGAGGCGCTCAAAGCGCGCGAAGCATTTATTACGTCCGCGACCGGAACTCGTAATGCCCGTCGTTAAAATAGACGGCATCTCCATTGGCGACGGAAGGCCCGGAAAGCTCGCGCGCTTGTTGCGCTCAAGATTTCATCAGATTGCCGAGATTTCCCGCTTCTGAACACATGATCAAATATCTGTGTTCGCGGGACGCCGCCGATGCCCTATATCCTTCTCAAGGCCGGAAAACCGGGTATGTTGGCAGCGCCCGAGTTTGTCACACGAACGGCCGTCAACGCATGGTACCGGGTCCCCGGACCCGGCCCAAAGCAAGTCCGAAAAGAGACGAAAAAAAGAGGCGGAAAGAACAATGGCCGCAGAACGAGCACAAAACCTTCAGGACACGTTCCTGAACTACGTGCGAAAGAACAAGACCCCGCTCACGATCTTTCTCGTAAATGGCGTGAAGCTGCAGGGCATCGTCACTTGGTTCGATAATTTTTGTGTGCTCCTCCGTCGAGACGGCCACTCGCAGCTCGTCTATAAGCATGCGATCTCGACCATCATGCCTGGAGCGCCCGTCCACCTCATGGACGTTGACGGGGCTGAAGGACAGCAAGGGTAGCAGACCCACATCGACGACCGCGTAAAACAGAAAGCGGCACTACGCGCCGAGCGTTCCGCAAAGGGCTCGCATTCGCGCGAGCAAGTGCGTGCGTCCGCGCTCGTGCTCGTCCCGGTGCTCACTCGCGCGCGATCGCGAACCGGCGAAGCAGGCGAGGGGGCTCAGCGGCGCGAACCACACGCCCGCGTTTCGGCGCACTCGCCGGAGGACCGCCTCGCCGAGGCCAAGGGTCTGGCGGAGGCCATCGATCTCGACGTCAAGGAAGCGCTTCTCGTTCCTGTTCCGGCGCCGCGGCCGGCGACGCTGTTCGGCTCCGGCAAGGTCGAGGAGATCAAGGCGCTGGTCGAGGAGACGGGCGCCGAGCTCGTCATCGTCGATCATGCCGTGACGCCGGTCCAGCAGCGCAATCTCGAGCGCGCCTGGAACGCCAAGGTGCTCGACCGCACGGGCCTCATCCTCGAGATCTTCGGACGCCGCGCGCGAACGCGCGAAGGGCGCCTCCAAGTCGAGCTTGCGCATCTCAGCTATCAGAAGGGACGCCTCGTCCGCGCCTGGACCCATCTCGAGCGCCAGCGCGGCGGACGCGGCTTCCTCGGCGGTCCCGGCGAGGCGCAGATCGAGCTCGACCGGCGCATGATCCAGGAGCGCATCGACGCCATCAAGGTCGAGCTCGAAGGCGTGGTGAGAACGCGCGAGCTGCACCGCCAAGGCCGCCGCAAGGTGCCCTATCCCGTCGTCGCCATCGTCGGCTACACCAACGCCGGCAAGTCGACGCTCTTCAATCGCGTGACCACGCGCCGAGGTGCTTGCCGTCGATCAGGTCTTCGCCACCCTCGATCCGACCATGCGCGAGGTGAGGCTCCCGAGCGGCCGGCGCATCATCCTCTCCGATACGGTGGGCTTCATCTCCGACCTGCCGACGCTCCTCGTCGCGGCGTTTCGCGCCACCCTCGAGGAGGTGATCGAGGCCGACCTCATCCTGCACGTGCGCGACATCGCGCACCCCGAAACGCAAGCGCAGGCCCAGGACGTCGAAGGCGTGCTCGACCGATCTCGGGATCGATACGGTGCCGGCCGACAGCCACATCCTCGAGGTCTGGAACAAGATCGATCTCCTGTCGCCGGTCACGCGCAAGGAGGCGCAGGCCGCAGCGCGCTTTCGCGAGCCGCGCCCCGTTCTCATCTCGGCCACAACCGGACACGGCATCGACGCGCTCCTGAAAGCGATCGACGCCCGCCTCGGCGCCGACGACGAGATCCTGACCGTGACGCTGCCCGCGCACGAGGGCCGCCTGATCCACTGGCTCTACGAGCACGCCGATGTGCTCGAGAGGAGCGAGGACGACGAGGGTGCCGTCACCGCTCGCGTCCGCGTCGCGGCGGAGAAGAAGCCGCGCCTCCTCAATCAGCTCCGCCGCGCCGGTATCCATCTTCCGTGACGTGACCGGTTGCGGTAATCCTTGCCGGCTTCGAACGTGCGCAAGGAGATGCAACCATGGCCCTTCCATCGCGCGTACAATGCTGCATCGCCGGCGGCGGCCCCGCGGGCCTCATGCTCGGCTATCTGCTCGCCCGCGCCGGCGTCTGCGTCCTCGTGCTCGAGAAGCACGCCGACTTCCTGCGCGATTTCCGCGGCGACACGGTTCATCCCTCGACGCTCGAGATCATGTACGAGCTGGGCTTCCTCGACCGGTTCCTGAAGCTGCCGCATCAGAAGGTCGAGCGGCTTGCCGGCCTCGTCGGTACGACACCCGGTGATGATCGCCGACTTCCGGCACCTGCCCGTGCACGAGAAGTACATCGCCATGATGCCGCAATGGGACTTCCTGAATTTTCTGGCCGACGAGGGAAGCACTTCCCCGGCTTCAATCTCGCGCTCAACGCCGAGGCGACCGACCTCATCGAGGAGGGCGACGTGCCCGGAGCATCGCGCAGGCGAAAGTCGTCGGCGTGAAAGTGAAGACGACCGAGGGTCCAAAGGAGATCCGCGCCGATCTCGTCGTCGCCGCCGACGGCAGAAACTCGGTGCTGCGCGAGCGCGCCGGCCTCGAGATCGACGACCTCGGCGCACCGATGGACGCGCTCTGGTTCAAGCTGCCGTTCCGCGAGGGTGACACGGGCCAAACCATGGGCCGCTTCGGAGCGGGCTCCATTCTCGCGCTGCTCTTCCGCGGCGACTACTGGCAGTGTGCCTATGTCATTCCGAAGGGCTCGCTCGAGAAGCTCAAGGCCGGCGGCCTCGAGGGCTTCCGCGACGCCGTGGCCGCGGCCTCGCCGTTCGGGCGCGAGCGCATGAACGCGATCACGTCCTGGGACGACGTCAAGCTGCTGACGGTGCGCGTCGACCGGCTGCGCCAATGGTACAAGCCGGGCTTCATCTGCATCGGCGACGCGGCGCACGCGATGTCGCCGATCGGCGGCGTCGGCGTGAACCTCGCCGTGCAGGACGCCGTCGCCGCGGCGAACATCCTCGCCGAGCCGCTGCTGACGAAGTCGCTCGACGTTGCGGATCTCAAGGCGGTTCAGCGCCGCCGCAGCTTCCCGACGCGCGTCACGCAGGCGATACAAGTCGCCGCGCAGAACAACATCATCGGCCCGACGCTCAAGCTTCGCGAGCAGCCCAAGCCGCCGCTCGCGCTGCGCCTCATGCAGCAGTACCCGATCCTGCAGCGCATCCCCGCGCGCGTCGTCGGTCTCGGCGTGCGCCGCGAGCACGTCGCCGACTTCATCCGCAACGCGAAGGGCGGAAGGTGAGCCGGTATCGCGTGCTAGCTTCGTCCTTGCGATGACGTCACGCGCCGGCGTTCCCTAGTACGTCATGGCCGCGGAGGCGGCCATCCACGACACCTAGCCAAGAGAATGTGGAGACTTGCGTGGGTCCCGACCGTCCATGCGAAGCATGGCTCCGCCATGACGTCGGGATGACATATTTATCTAGCCCTCGCGCTCACATCGCTTACGTGAGCACCAGTGCCATGTCGATGCGGTCGACGCCGGGGCCGTAGTAGAACGGGAAACGCTCCCTCTCCACGAACCCGAAGCGCGCGTAGAAGCCTGCCGACTTCTGGCTGGTCGACACCAGCACCGTGCGAATGCCGGCAGTCGTCCGCGCCACATTGAGACGGTGCTCGAGAAGGCGCGTGCCGAAGCCGTGGCCATGCTCGGCTCGATGCACGAGCCCCCAAATCAGAGACAGAGCGTCTCCCGCAATCGTATAGCCGCCGCACGCCACCGCGATCCCGCCCTTGTCCGCCACGAAGTACGTCCCGTTGCCGCCTTCGAGATCGGCGAGAAGCTCTGCGCGCTCAGCCTTGCCGAAATACTCGGGCACGTTGGAGTCGAACGCCGCGAGCAACGCCGCGTGATCGCTGTCGCGATAGGAACGGATCGGCATCTCGCTCAAGCGCCGCGCTCCTTGGCTTTTGCCTCGTCCCAGAGCGCGTCCATCTCCGCGAGATTGGATTGCGCCGGGCTCGAGCCTTGGCTCGCGAGCCGTTCCTCGATATGACGGAAGCGGCGGATGAATTTCTGATTGGCGCCGCGCAGCGCCGCCTCCGGATCGAGCTTCAGGTGGCGCGCGACGTTGGCGACGACGAACAGCAGATCGCCGAGCTCCTCCTCGATCTTCTGCCGCGTACCGGCGCTCGCATCGCCACCCGTTCCACGCGGGTCGGCAGGGAGCGCGATCTCCTCGAGCTCGGCGATCTCCTCGCGGAGCTTGGCGAACACCGGCGCGAGCGACGGCCAGTCGAAGCCGACCTTGGCGGCTTTGTTCTGCAACTTGACGGCGCGCGTGAGCCCCGGCAGCGCGACCGGCACGTCGTCGAGCAGCGACACGGGCGCAGCGCTCTGCCTCCGTCTTCTCCGCCTTCTCCTCGGCCTTGATCCGCTCCCAGAAGCCCTTCACCGCACCCGCGTCGCGCGCGCGTCCTCGCATCGAAGTCCCGAACACATGCGGGTGACGCCGGATCATCTTCGCCGTGATCGCCTCGACCACGTCGCCGAAGGCGAACGCGTGGGCCTCCTCGCCCATGCGCGCGTGATAGACGACCTGCAGCAGGAGGTCGCCGAGCTCGTCCTTGAGCTCCGCGAGATCGCCGCGCTCGATCGCATCCGCGACCTCGTAGGCCTCCTCGATCGTGTAGGGCGCGATCGTCGTGAAATTCTGCTCGAGATCCCACGGGCAGCCGGTGCCCGGCGTGCGCAGCGCGGCCATGATCTCGATCAGGCGGGAGATGTCTTTTGAAGGTGTCATGCGCCGCAACCTAGAGCCTGATCGTTCTCGATGCGAGCGGCAATGCTCGCAGCGAGAACGTAAATCAAACTCTAAAACAAAGATCTAGAGCACGTTCGCAGTGGTCTTTTTGATTCAATGAAAGCGAACATGCTCTAGACGAAGCAGCGGCCGCGGGCGAGAGGAGGGCGAACTAAGTGCGCGCCATGGAGAGGCGCGGAGGATAGAGCATGACGAGCGCCAGAGGCACGATCCAGCCCGCCCAGGCCACGCACCCGTAGATCGGATCGAACGGCAGATGCCAGCTCGTCGCCACCGCCGTCGTGAGCCGCACCCAGATCGCACCCGACGCGACGGCCGCCATGGCGAGCATCAGCCGCGCGTGATCCTGAATACGCCGCTGCCGGATGGCGAGATATCCCGCGCCGATGAGGGCGAGCCACACGATGCCCTGGGCAAGAAACCCAGCGCGCGCCATCGCGACGGACTCGCTCGCGAGCGCGACGGGGAGCGACGTCAGAGCGCCGGTCAGCACGGAGACCGCTGCGATCCGACCCGAGCGGACGATGCCAGGCCCGATCGCGGCGCACCCAGACGACGAGCGGGATGAGAGCGAGCGCCAGACCCGAGGCCAGCATGTGCAACCTGAACACGCCCGGCAGGCGCTGATCGACGACGATAGAGATTGAAAGGCAGAGCGAGGTGCCCGGCGCCTTCGCCGACCGCGACCAAACCCGTCGGGAGGGCAAGACCGATAACGAGCAGCAAAAGGAGATAACGCGGCGTACGCGACACAAATCCGCCTGCGGATGTTGCTCTTGCTCGGTGCCGAGATCGAATGTGCGGAGGTTCGAAGAGACGTCATGACGAAGCGTATATTGGGCGCCCTTTGTGTCGTGGCCGCGGCGGCGTCGCGGCGCTGAGCGCAGTGCCGCCGGTCGGCGCAGTCGGCGCGGCGACCATCGCGGGCCGCTGGCAGGGACCCAACTACATGCTCGCCGCGCGCGCGCCCGACTGCGATGGCGGCAAGTGCACGCTGACCCTCGACATCGTCCGCTGCGGCACCGGCTGGTGCGGCATCGAGGTCGCGAGCGACAACAAGTGCGGCGGCACGGCTCTCGAAACTCGACGCTGGGAGAAGGGGGCGGTGGCTCGACCGTCTTCAAGGGCAGCCTCGAGCTCGCGCGCGGCACTGAGCCTTACGTCGTCCAGGCCTACCTCGTGGCGGCGTCCGGCGACGACAAGGAATGGCTCGAGATCCAGGGCGACACCGGCGGCGAGTTCCGCGTCTTCCGCCGCTCGTTCCCATTCAATGCTCATCTCGTCCGCGCCGGCGACGCGGTCTGCCGGACCGAGAAGCCGGTGTCGTGACCGCACGGTCCATCCTCGTCGCGCTGTGTCTTCTCGCATCCGCCATTGGCGCGAGCGCGCTCACACTTAAGCCTTCCGACATCGCCGGCCGCTGGCACGGACACCACTTCAGTCCCGGCAAGTGCGCCGAGGAGGGATGCGATCTGGCCTTCGATATCGTCGCCTGCGGCACATCGTGGTGCGGAATTCTTCTGCTCGCGGGAGACAAATGCGGCGGCCAGGCGTTGACGCTCGACGGCGGCGAGGTGATGGGCGAGACCGTGATCCGCTTTCAGGGCCGTCTCGAGCTGGCCAAGGGCACTGCACCTTACCGCGTCAGGGCCGACCTCGATCCGAGCACAGAGAAAAGCGGCGAGCTTCTCCTCAACTTCGTAGGCGCATCGGAGTCCGTGTTCCCGTTCATGGATCGGGATTTTCCCTTGAGCGCCACGCTCGCACGCACGGGAGACGCCGTCTGCAAGCTCGAGAAGACGTTGTCGTGACCGTTCCGACGATCTGCTGGAACCCACTGTCGCCGCGCCGGGCTTCGGGCTAGGCTTGCCGCCGTCCTGCCCACGAGAGCCACCCGCCGCATGATCGTCCTCCGCATTCTCCTGAACGGTCTCATCATGGCGGCGGAGATCGCGGCGGTCGTCGCCATCGCTTTTGCCGGCTATCAGCATCCCTTCGCCTTCGCCGCGGTGACCGCGTTCCTGACCTTCATGCTCGGCCTTCGCCTCGAGGCCGCGCGGCTCAGCGCAACGAGCTGCCGTTCTATTTCGGCGGCAGCGTCGCGCGCACGTTCTTCTTCGTGCCCTTCGTCGGCCTTGTCGAGGCGACACTGAAAGGCGTGCTCGCCGGACTAGCCGCGCTCTTCACGTTCTCGGGCACAAATCCTGACCGGCTCTTCTGGGTCGCCGTCGTCTTCGCAGTGACCGTCTACATGGGCGCCGCCACGCTGCGCTATCTCTCGATCAAGCTCGACGCGGTCCCCGCGCGCTGGGGCTATTTCCGTCTCGCGCCGCCGCTTGGATCTGTTCTTCTCGGCGGGACGTGGCCGCGCTCGCCGCCTACGGTCTGATCGATCAGGCGAGCGTGAGCGACATCGGCTGGCGCCTCGTCTGGGAGCTGCCGGCCGAAGCCGTCCATCAGCCAGGTGAGCGAGCTGTTCTTCCAGCTGAAGCAGGCGTTCGACGACTTCATCGTCATGCTGCTCACGAGCGTGATGGACAAGGAGTGGGCGCGCATCGTCGGCATTGTCGTCAGCGTCAATGTCCTGACAGGCTTCGTCGCGTCGCTCTACGCCGCGATCATCGCGTCCGTCGTCCGCGGCGCCGAGCGGCATCTCCCGTAACGGACTCGACGAAAAATACGATCGCGGCTCACCGATCATCGAGGTTGTTCAATGCGCCGACCACCAAAGGCATGAACTCCTTGCCTCCGCCGTGCCCGGCGTCATCCAAAATATGCAGCCGGCTCGACGTCCATCGCTGGTGAAGCTGCCAAGCGGTCACTAGCGGTCCGCTGACATCGTAACGACCGTGGATCAGCACGCCTGGTATGCCATTGAGCTTGGCGGCGTCGCGGATGAGTTGGTCTTCTTCGAGGAAGGCTGCATGCCGCCAATAATGTGTGACGAGCCGCGCGAAACAGAGACGAAACTCTGCGTCCTGAAAGCGCGGGTTGGGCGTGTGCCTGGGCGTCAATGAAACGTGGGCATCTTCCCACGCACACCACGCCCGTGACGCGTGATCGCAAACGGCAGGATCTGAATCAGCGAGCATGGCCGCATAAGCGTCGAGCAGATTGAGGTGTCTCAAGTGACCGGGAATAGCGCCGGCGAAGCACTCCCATTCCCCCGGAAAGATCCGCCCAACATCCTCGGTCATCCATTGCACTTCACGGCGCGACGTGGTGGTCACGAAGCCGAGGACCAATGCGCGGACGCGACTCGGATGGACCTGTGCGTAGGCCAGCCCAAGCGTCGAGCCCCACGACAGGCCCAAGACCGTCCAGCGGCTCAACATCGTGCAGCTCACGAAGAGCCTCGATGTCGCTGATAAGATGCTGAGTGGTGTTCGCGCTGAGGTCGGCGTGCGGTTTGCCCGCATAGGGGAGGGAGCGGCCGGCTCCCCTCTGATCGAACAGCACGGCACGATAGCGGTTCGGGTCGAAGAACCGCCGCTGACCGGCTGTGCAGCCGCTACCAGGACCGCCATGCAGATAGAGCGCGGGCACTCCCTTGGGGTTTCCGCAGCACTCCCAGTAGATTTGATGCCCATCGCTCACCTCCAGCATTCCGCTGGCATAAGGCTCGATGGGCGGGAACTGCTCCGACATTTGTGCGCTGCCAGGTTGTGCGGTCCGTCAACATCGTCGCCCGCGAATGGAAACGTAGCCGGGCTGCAGCGCTTCTCGACAGATACCTCATTCGCATAATATATATTATGGAAAATAATAGATATTTAACGAGAGTTTACTGATGGTTCAGAATTGAATCATATGGGCGCTTGCCGGCCACCGCACAACCCACTCTCACTTGTCGCCCTTCTCGAAATTATCGGCGACGAAGCGGTCGAGCAGCTGCACGCCCCAGCCCGAGCCCCAGCTGGTGTTGATCTCGCTCTTGGGTGCATCCATCGCCGTACCGGCGATATCGAGATGCGCCCAGGGCATGTCCTTCTTGATGAAGCGCTGGATGAAGGCCGCCGCCGTGCACGCGCCGCCCCAGCGTCCGCCGATGTTCTTCACGTCGGCGTTCTTGCTGTCGAGCATCTTGTCGTAGGCCTTGTCGAGCGGCATGCGCCAGACCTTCTCGCCCGTCGCCTTCGATGCGGCCACGATCTGCTCGGCGAGCTTCTCGTCGTTGGCGAAGAGACCGGCGATACTCCTTGCCGAGCGCCACCATGATGGCGCCCGTCAGCGTCGCGAGATCGATGACGAAGCGCGGCTTGAAACGCTCCTGCGCGTACCAGAGCACGTCGGCCAGGACGAGCCGGCCCTCGGCGTCGGTGTTCAAGTTCTCGACCGTCTGGCCCGACATCGAGGTGACGATGTCTCCCGGCCGTGATTGCCGATCCCGACGGCATGTTCTCGACGATGCCGATGATGCCCACGGCATTGACGGGCGCCTTGCGCTCGGCCAGCGCATACATGAGGCCCGTGACGCAGGCGGCGCCGCCCATGTCGCCCTTCATGTCTTCCATGCCGGCCGCCGGCTTCATCGAGAGGCCGCCCGTGTCGAACACGACGCCCTTGCCGATGAAGGCGAGCGGCTTGGCGCGCTTCGACTTGGCGCCGTGCCACTGCATGACGGCGACGCGAGCCGGACGCACACTCCCCTGCGCCACGGACAGAAGCGTGTTCATCTTGAGCGCGGTCAGCGCCTCGACATCGAGAATTTCGACCTCGAGCCCGACACGTTCGAGCTCCTTGACCCGATCGGCGAACTCCACCGGGCCCAGCACGTTGGCGGGCTCGTTGACGAGATCGCGGGCGAAGTAGATGCCGTTGGCGAGCGCGCGCTTGGCTTCGAATGCGGCGCGCGCCTTGTCGGGATCGGCGCAATGGATGACGAGACGCTCGAGCCCGTCCTTGGGCGGCGTGCCGTTGCTGCCGTTGGCACTGCCCTCTTCCGGCGTCTTCTTGGTCAGGTATTTCTTGAACGAGTAGTGCCGCAGCAGCGCGCCGAACGCCAGGTTGACGGCGATCGTATCCGCCTTCGTCTCGCTCACCCCGGCAATGTCGGCGATGAAGCTCGCCTGCGCCGTCTTGCGCGCCGCCATCTGGCCCAGCGCGAAGCCGCCGAGCGTCGGCCCAGTCGGTTTCCGTGAGCTCGCTGGCCTTGCCGACGCCGACGAGAATGAGCCGTGGCACGTCGATCTTGGGCAGCGCCAGAAGCTCGATCGCGGTCTTGCTCTTGCCTTTGAATTCAGCGGCTTCCGCGGCCTTGAGAATTGTGCCGCCCGAGCGCGTGTTGAGCGCCTGGACGGTCGGCCCAGCGACCACGTCGTTGGCGGCGAAGGCGGCGCACGTCCCTTGAGGAGCGGCCGACAGTGGGGCAAAGGCGATCTCGAGAGTGTCGGTCATCGGACAGCATGGCTCCTTGTGAGCTTGACCTGACCGTTCGGGGCCCTATGGCGCGCAAGCCGCGGTCGAATTGGCCGCGGCCCGCAAGCCCTTGTGACGCGACGCCGATCGGACGCCACTGGCCGTGTACGGAGGCAGGGGGAATGAATTCGGTATCGCGCTGAAATTAGACGCTCGCGGGGGCCGAGTGCAAGCTGAACGCGGCCCGGCGGCAATGGCCAGGTGAGGGTCTGAGCTAGACCCGGAAGGTTCGCCCATCACGAGCACTGCTCCCAGGCGCCGGGCTGCGCCCTGTGCAAAACCAGCAAAACTGCGGCTACCCCATTGGCAAAAGCCGAAATTCCGCCACCGTGGAGTGTGCAAGATCTGCGCGTGGGGGAAGCGGCTGAGGCACCTGTCGTTGGGTGACGCTACCCATGTCTGCCCGAGCCGAGAGTGGGTCTGCCGAAAGCGTAAATGTCGATCTTTTCGCGATATGTATTCCGGCAGGCAGGCGGCGCGCTCCTCCTGATCCTGCTGTCGCTCTCCGGGATCGTCTGGATCTCGCTTGCGCTTGCGCGAGCTGAACGTCGTGACGTCCATGGGGCAGAGCGCGTTCACGCTCTTCAAGATGACGACGCTGGGCCTGCCGAACTTCATGGCGATCATCGCTCCGTTCGCGCTCCTCATCGCCGTGATGCACACGCTCAATCGCCTCAACACCGATAGCGAGATCATCGTGCTCACTGCGTCCGGCGCGACGAACTGGACCGTCGCCCGTCCCGTCGTGATGCTCGCCCTCCTCGTTGCGGTGATCTGTCGGCCTACGTCAACCACATCGGCATGCCGTGGAGCCTGCGCAATCTGCGCACGATCGTGCTCGATGTCCGCACCGACCTTCTCACGCAGGTCATCCAGCCGGGCCGCTTCACGAGCCCTGAGCCCGGGCTCACGTTCCACATTCGCGAGCGCTCTCTGAACGGGATACTCGAGGGCCTGATCATGAACGACGCCCGCGACCCCAAGCTGATGCAATCCTACCTGGCCGAGCGCGGCGTCATCGTCGAGCAGAACGGCACGGCCTACCTCGTCATGTCCGCAGGGCCACATCATTCGGCAGACCGATCCCGCCGACCCCGCGCAGATCATTGCCTTCGACAAGTATGCCGTCGATCTCGACCGCTTCGAAGCCAAGGCGACGAC
Organism: uncultured Alphaproteobacteria bacterium; assembly: GCA_963821565.1. GTDB lineage: Bacteria > Pseudomonadota > Alphaproteobacteria > Rhizobiales > Hyphomicrobiaceae > Hyphomicrobium_C. The sequence goes on along the minus strand of CAWGEK010000001.1, from coordinate 67,699 downwards.
CGAGGTTCCGGACCTCAAGCCGCGCGAGCGCTATTTCAGCGAGCTCATGAACCCGGAGCCGACGAGCAAGAGCTACCGCGCCCAGCCGAACCGGTTCACCGCCGAGCTGCATGAGCGCTTTGCGAGCCCGCTCTATCCGATCGCATTCGCGTTGATGGCCCTCGCCGTCGTGGGACAGGCCCAGAGCACGCGCCAAGGCCGCGGCGAGCGCATGGCCGTTGGCTTCGCCGCCGCCGTCGGCACCGCGACTTGCCGGTCTGGCGGCGAACAACCTCGTCGTCATCAACCCTGCCGTGGCGCCGCTCCTCTACCTGATACCCGTAGGCGCCATGGCGCTCTCCTTATGGTCTCTTGTGCGCGCTGCACGACCGCGCGCGGGCACGCCATGGATCGAGCGCTTCAGCGACGCCATCGCATCGCTCTTCGCCCTCTTGCGGCGGCCTGCGTTGCCGCTGCACGCTCTCCGGCCGGCGTGAGGAGCTGAGCGATGCCAGGCGTCTCGACATTGTCGCGTTACATCGGCAGCCGGTTCCTGACCGCCATCCTCGGCATGTTCGCGCTCTGTTCGGTCCTGATTTTCATGATCGACTTCGTCGAGCTGCTTCGCCAGGCCGGCAAGGGCGGCAACGTCCCGGCATGGCTTCTGGCGTGGATGACCATCCTGCGCCTGCCCGCCTACACCGAGATCCTGCTGCCGTTTGCCGTGCTCGTCGGCTCCATCGCCGCGCTTCTCATGCTTGCTCGCAAAAGCGAGCTCGCCGTGATGCGCGCCGGCGGCATGTCCGTGTGGCAGTTCCTGCGGCCCGGCATCGTCGTCGCCTTCACGCTCGGCGTGCTGAGCGTGGTCGCTCTACAACCCGCTTGCAGCCGCGGCGCGCGATCATGCCGAGCGCCTGTACGCCGATGCGTTTGGCCGTGAATCCAACCTCTTACGGGCCGGCGCCTCGGGCACATGGCTGCGTCAGGACGGCGCCGACGGCCAATCGGTCATCAACGCCGCCTACGCGGCCAAGAAGGGCACGCAACTGCGCAAGGTCACCGCCTTCGTCTACGACGTCGACGGGCACTTCGCCGAGCGGGTCGACGCCAAGGAGGCGCGACCTCCAGGAGGGCTACTGGCAGCTCACGGATGCCATCGTTTCGCGCATGGGTAGAGAGCCCGAAATATTCCAGACCTATCTGCTCTCGACCTACCTAACTCCCGAGCGTGTTGCCGGACGCTTTGGGCACCGTCATCTCGGTGTCGTTCTGGGAGCTGCCGCGGATCATAGAAGTAGCTGAGAAAGCTAAATTATCTGCGGAAAGATTGCGAATCCAGTATGAGCTTTTGCTGTCCCGTCCGCTGCTGTGCGTAGCCATGGTTCTTTTGGCTGCCACTGTGTCGTTGCGGTCATTCCGCTCGGGGGGCATCCAGACTATGGTTGTGACTGGAATGGTTGGGGGCTTTGGGTTCTTCCTTTTCGCGGAGATTTCAAGGCAATTCGGTTCAGCGGGCCTCGCCCCAGCGTGGGCAGCCGTCTGGATTCCGGTGATCCTCGCCATTCTTGTTGCGCTTACGGTGCTACTGCACCAGGAGGACGGCTGAGTGATGCGTGTTGCGCGGAATTCCCAAGCGACATGCAATGAGCTTCGCGAACCGCACCAGCGCTGGCGACGCTGCTGGTGGCGGGCGTTTGCGTTTGTCCGCAATTCTTGTCGCTGTGGCGCATCTTCGCTGTCGGCACGTCCGCTTCGGCTCAGGATCCGAGCACAGTACGCCGGCAGGCGGCGGCGCGACGTCGGCGTTCGCGCCCACTCCAGGCGGCATGTTTGGCCCGACACCCAAGGTCGACAAGACCCAGCCGCTTTACCTGCAGGGCGATCAGCTCATCTACGACACCAAGGGCAACCGCACGATCGCGCGCGGCAACGTCGAAATCTTCTACAACAACAACGTGCTGACCGCCGACGAGGTCATCTACGACCAGGGCGCCAACACGCTGACGGCCGCCGGCAACGTCGAGCTCAAGGAAGCCAACGGCAACGTCATTCGCGCCGACCGCTACACGCTGACCGACGATTTCCGCGACGGCTTCGTCCAGTCGCTGTCGGTCGTCGCGCAGGACGACTTCGCGCATCACCGCCGAGCGCGGCGAGCGTCGCGAAGGCAATGTCACCGAATTTTCGAAAGCGACGTTTACGGCCTGTAAGAGCGAAGGCAACATGCCGCCGCTCTGGTGCATCGGCGCCAAGAAGATCATCCACGACCAGGCGGCGGCGACCATCAGCTACCAGGATGCGACGTTCAACCTGTTCGGCCAGCCGGTCTTCTACCTGCCCTACTTCCAGCACCCCGATCCGTCGGTGAAGCGCAAGAGCGGCTTCTTGGCGCCCTTCTACGGAACGTCGGAAGAGCTCGGCTTCATGACCGAGCTGCCCTACTATTTCGCGCTCGACCCGAGCTTCGACTTCACGTTCCACCCGCGCTATCTTTCGGAGCAGGGCGTGCTGTGGCAGGGCGATTGGCGCCAGAAGACTGCCAACGGCTCCTACGACGTGAAGCTCGCGGGCATCGATCAGGACTGCAACGACCTGCCAGGCGGCTGCGCTGAAAACGAGGGCCTCGACGGCTGGCGCGGCAGTCTCGAGACGCACGGCAATTTCTCGCTGTCGAGCTGGTGGAGCTACGGCTGGGACGTCGTGCTCGAGAGCGACGACTACGTTCCGGCGCTTCTACAAGCTGGATAGCGTGCTGCTGACGGATCGCGTCAACGACGTCTACTTCACCGGGATCTCAGACCGCAGCTACTTCGGCGCCAAGCTCTATCACTTCGGCGGCCTGCTCTTCAACGACACGCCGCAGGCGGAGTCCTACGTCCACCCGATCATCGACCACAACTACGTCTTCACCGATCCGGTGCTCGGCGGCGAATTGAGCTGGGATACAAACATCCTGAGCTTCTCGCGTACTGATGTCGACATCGGCATCAACGACCACCAGGACATCAATCGCGCGGTCACCGAGATCAAATGGCGCCGCAGGCTCACCGACGCGATCGGCATCACCTACACGCCGTTTGCCGAGCTGCGTGGCGACATCTACCAGTTCCACAACTACATCGATCCCGTGACCGGACGAATTGGTCGACGACGAGACCGTGGCGCGCGGCCTGGCCACGGGCGGCGCCACCGTGGCCTATCCGTGGGTCGCGAGCGGCGGCGGCGGCTCGCACGTCATCGAGCCGATCGGTCAGATCATCGTCCGCCAGGCGAGCGTGCAGGCAGAACGGACCTTCCCGACGAGGACGCGCAAGAGCCTGGTCTTCGACGATACCAATCTCTTCGACACGACCAAGTTCTCCGGCTACGACCGCCTCGAGACAGGCACGCGCGCCAACGTCGGCGTCCAGTACACGTTCCAGGCCTGGTCGGGCGGCCACATTCGCGTGCTCGCCGGCCAGAGCTATCCATCTCGGCGGGTGACAACGCCTACGCGATCGCCGGTGACCCTGCACTCACCTTCTCTCCCAACAGCGGCCTCGAGACCGATCAGCTCGGATTACGTCCTCGGATTGTACGTCGCGCCGACCGACGTCTTCCGGTCTCATCTCACAGAGCCGGTTCGACGAGGACGATCTTTCTCTGCAGCGCGAGGACCTGACGGCGCAATTTGCCTACGGGCCGCTCTCCGCTCAGGTCACGTACACCTACTCGACGTTCGATCCCGAGTACTCGGCTTCGACGACGCCGAGCAGGACATCATCGGCATCGCTCGGGCTCAGGCTGACCGACCGCTGGAGCATCAACGGCTCGATACGCTATGACATCGACGCGGATCAGCGGCTGACGGACTCGATCGGGCTCACCTACCTCGACGAATGCTTCATGCTGAGCGCGACCTACGCCGAGACCTTCATCGACGACCCGGCAAGCGACATCGAGCCCGACCGCGTTGTCATGCTCCGCTTCGAGCTGAAGCACCTGGGCGGCTTCAACTACCAGACCAACGTCGTCGACTTCGCCGGCGGCGAGGACGGCTCAGCCACCGCCCGCTATGCCCCGTAATGATAGCCCTATCGGGCCGGGCCCGCGTCGGCGGGTCCTGCCGGCCTATAATTCGATGGTCCCCATGCCACGTCCGCGCCACGGTTTCTGTGGATAAAGGTCTGAGGCGAGCATCGGATAACAGGGTTAGCGGATGGCCGGGGCGCCGAAGGAGCGCGCTTCACCAATACCCTAATCCGGCATGGCGCATCGCCCGTATTTCCTGGCAAGGAATTGGCAGGACGTCGCGCCCTAGGACGGTCGAGGCGAAGTCGATAGTGGTTCTGCCGCTGCCGGGAATCGGCTCCGAAAGCCGGCTGGTTGACCGATGCATTGCCAGGACCGAACTTCTGGCTCATGCTCCCGGATCTTAAGTTCGCGGCAACTGGACGATCGTCGCCAAGCCGCACGTGGCTAGGGCCTTGAGCGAGACGTAAGGAAATGCCTGTTCCTGAGCGCGCGATGACATACCGGGCGGCCGCCCTTCTGGTTCTCGCGGACGCCTTCGTCCCTCGCCGCTGCTTGCCCAAAGCATGCCGGGCGTATTCATCGAGACGGCGCCGGATGCCGGGTCAAACCGCTTCACCGCCCCCACCGCATGATGCCGGCGCCCGCAGGCTCCGCAGGCTCAAGAAAGCCGTCAAGCAAGCCGAAGGCTGAGAAGCCTGCTGCCAAGGCGAAGGAAGCCAAACTCCGCAGTCTCGGCTCTGCCCCGACGAGGAGAAGGCCGCGCCTTCAAAGTCCAGCTGGCACGCCAAGGGCTCTGGCCAATCGATCGCCGTGCTCGTCAACGACGAGCCGATAACAGCCTATGAAATTCAGCAGCGTTCCAGTTTTCTTGCGCTGAGCTCTGGCGGCGGAGGCGCGGATTTCAAAGCCAAAGCCGAGGCGCGCTGGAAGCAGATCACCAAGGACCCCAAGACGAACGAGCGCTTCAAGGAGCTCATGCAGAAGAACAACGTGACGACCAAGGAAGAGGCGCAGGCGCTCCAGGCGAAGTTCGTCAAGGAGCTGCAGCAGAACATGGTGGAGCAGATTCGCCGCGAATCCCGCGCGAGCGCCGTCGCCGGTAGCCGCGACAAGGCGATCGAGGAGCTCGTCGACGAAAAGCTCAAGCTTCAGGAAGCCAAGCGCTTGAATGCCGTGACCGACGAGCCAGGAGATCGACAAGATCATCAGCGGCATCGCCGAGAAGCAACAAGATGACGCATAGCGCAGTTTGGCGAGCACATGAAGGGCATGGGTGTCGACATCAAAACCATGCGTGCGCGCTTCCGAGCCGAGCTTTCCTGGCGAGAGGTCGTGCGCAGGCGCTTCGGACATCTGATCAGCATTACCGACCGCGACGTCGACCGCCTTGTCGCAACCTCGGGCGCGGGAGAGGACGATGTCGAGTTGCAGCTCCAGCGCATCACGCTGGCCATGCCGGCCAAGGTCGACCAGAAGCTGATTGCCCAGCGCATCGCCGACGCGGACGGCGTCGCCGCGAAATACTCCGGCTGCGCCAACACGGCGGCGCTCGCCGCCACCGTCCAAGGCGCCAAGTTCGAGGATCTGGGAACGCGAAAGCCCGCAACCATCCCGGAGCCGACCCGCACCCTCCTCCTCAATGCGCGCGACGGCGACATGTTGCCCCCGAGCGTCGGTCCGGCCGGCATCGAGATCTGGGCCGTGTGCGGTCGTAAGGTCCTCAAGGCCGATGACCAGAAGCGCGAGTTGGCCCAAGGTGAGCTCCGCCAGAAGGAGTTCGAGATCTTGGCCAAGAAGCATCTCAAGGACCTGCGCCAGGATGCGGCCATCGAGTACCGCTAATGGCGGCCGACACGGATAGGCGCCTCCCGCCTCTGGCACTCACAATGGGCGATCCCGCAGGCATCGGGATCGAGATCACGCTCAAGGCCTGGCGCGACCGCAGCGCGGCCGCCATTCCTCCGTTTGCGCTGTTCGCGGATCCCGATGCGATTGCCGCCCGCGCTCGCGCCCTGCGTCTCGAAATACCGATCGAAACGGTCGATAGTCTCGCGGCCGCCGCCCATCATTTTTCCGCCCGCCTTCCAGTTCTCCCGGTGCGTCTCTCGTCATCCTCAGTGCCGGGGCGGCCTGACAGCGCCAACGCGGACGCGGTCATTCGGTCGATCGAGCAAGGGCTGAAGGCCGTCGTCGAGGGCGAGGCCAGTGCGCTTGTCACCAACCCGATTTCCAAGAGCGTGCTTTACGGCGCCGGCTTCAAGCACGCAGGCCATACGGAGTTCCTGGCTTCTCTTGCCGAGGCTCGAGAGCCGGGGCGCCGCTACCACCCTGTCATGATGCTCGCGTCCGACGAGCTCAGGGTCGTGCCGCTGACGGTCCACATTCCGCTCGCCGACGTGGCAAAGTCCATCACCCGATCGGCAATCCAGGACACGGCGCGCATTCTGTGGCACGCGCTCCGCCACGACTTCGGCTTCGATGCGCCACGCATTGCCGTCGCCGGTCTCAATCCGCATGCCGGCGAGGATGGCACTATCGGGCGCGAGGAGATGGACGTGATCGCCCCCGCAATCCGCGACCTTGCGTGCTGAAGGGCTCGTCCGTCAGCGGCCCGCACTCCGCGGACACGCTCTTTCACGCGCGAAGCGCGCGCACGCTATGACGCGGTGCTCGCCATGTATCACGATCAGGCTCTGATCCCGCTGAAGACGCTGGCCTTCGATCGCGGCGTCAACGTCACGCTCGGCCTGCCTTTCGTGCGCACGTCCCCCGATCATGGAACGGCTTTCGATATCGCCGGCACCGGCACTGCGAGGCCCGACAGCCTCATCGCCAGCCTGAAGCTGGCCGGCGCGCTGGCTGCTCGCAGGGCCAAACGGCTCGGAAGTCATGGCCGATGAGCGGGGACGCACCCCGTGACGATGAGCGGCCGGGAGCGAGCCCCGATGGGCTCCCCCCGCTGCGCGACGTGATCCGCGAGCACGGCCTCGCCGCCAAGAAGAGCCTCGGCCAGAATTTCATTCTCGATCTCAACCTCACGCGGCGCATCGCCCGTGCCGCGGGACCGCTCGAAGGACGGACCGTTCTCGAGGTTGGCCCGGGACCCGGCGGGCTCACGCGCGCATTGCTTCTGGAAGGCGCCAAGCGCGTCATCGCCGTCGAGCGCGACCATCGCTGCCTCCCCGCGCTGGGTGAAATCTCGACGCACTATCCAGGCCGCCTCGAGGTCATCGAAGGCGACGCGCGCGAGACCGATTGGCCTGCGCTCCTCGCGCACGAAAAGCAGAAGGCAATTATCGCCGCCAACCTTCCCTACTCCGCGGCGACGCTTCTCCTGATCGGCTGGCTCGAAACCGAGCCATGGCCGCCGTGGTGGGAGCGCATGGTGCTCATGTTTCAGAAGGAGGTCGCCGAGCGCATCGTGTCGGGACCCGGCACCAAGGCCTACGGCCGCCTCGCGGTCATATCGCAATGGCGCACCACGCCCGCATCGTGATGACACTCCCTCCCGCGGCCTTTACCCCGCCCCCTAAGGTTGCCTCCGCCGTCGTCGAGTTCATCGCCCGCCCCGCACCCATGCCGGCCTGTTCGGTGAAGACGCTTGGCCGCGTCACCGCCGCGGCCTTCGGACAGCGGCGCAAGATGCTGCGCGCCTCCTTGAAAACGCTCGTTCCCAATCCCGAGGAGCTGCTCGGAGCCGCAGGCATTGCGCCCGAGCTGCGCGCCGAGCAGCTTTCCGTGCGCGACTTCGCGAGCCTCGCGCTCCTCTATGAGCGGTCCATCGCCGGCCGCTGAGCAGATCGGCTTAAGCCCCACGTCAAAACCGCGCATGAACAGCGCGCATTTCCTACGACGCTGCTCGAACCAGCCTGCGATGTATCATCTCGACATCGCCTAGCTGTTCGAACGTCGCCACGTGGCTGGCGCCGTGCCGATTGCCTTCTTGAACGCGCGGGAGAACGCGGCTTCGGAGTCGTAGCCGACAATCTCGGCAACCTGCGCGATCGACGCGCTGGTCTCTCGAAGCTTCTGAGCCGCGACCTGCATGCGCCAATTGGCGAGATAATTGCATCGGCGGCACGCCGATCAGGCGGATGAAGCGATCGGCCAACGCGGAACGCGACAAGCCGACCTCGCGGCCAAGGTCATCGACGGTCCAACGCCGGTTGATGTCCCGGTGCAGCAGCGCCAATGCCCGCGCAACGTAAGGCTCGCGCAATCCGGCGAACCATCCGGTCTGATCATCCGGCAGCGACTCCGCGTAGCGCCTTACCGCCTCCACGAACAACAATTCCGAAAGCTTGGCCAGCACGGTCTCCGATCCCGGACGGCCGGCGGCAACTTCCTCCGCGGCGTATTGGAAGGTTGAGCGAATCCATTCCGCGGCCCCGCCATGCTCGACGCTGAGCTTGAGCAAGGGCGGGAAGGTCGAGAGCACGGGATTTCCTTTGGCGTTGGCGCAACCGAGATATCCGCAGATCAGTCGCGTGCAGCTGCCCGGACCGCCATGATGAATGGAGAACAACCCGCCGTCCTTGGGCGGGCGGACGACGTCGCTGCCCTGCACTGGCGGCAGGCCCAGATCGCTGCCCATCAGATGCGGGTCATTGCGCGGCAGCAGCACGAGCTCCCCTGCCCCAATCACGAGGTCTTCGCCATCCTCGCCCGCCATTCGGATACGAAGCTCGCCCTCGACGACGTAGTGATAAATGATCAGGTGAGACGCTGGCCCGACGGCAGGCGCACAAAGCTCGGGCGCGACGCGCCCCGACACGCACCACGGCGCGAAGAACTCGGCGTGCAAGAACACCCCGCCGGTCAAATGCGCCACCTTCAAGACATCGGACAACGCGTCCATGGCTGCTTCTAACAGGATCAGGCGTTTCGGTCATGCCTCCCGGCGGATCGATCATGGACCCTCGGCCGGCTTCCGACTTACAGACTGCGGCATCAGCCGGGCGGGTCGTGCGTCCCATCGGAACGCCGCCCCCGAGCAAGGGAGATGCAAAATGAATGCGATCGACAGAATCCCCAACAGCGAACGGTATGCGCGCGCCGTCCAGACGTCCAAGCGCGTGCGATGGGACATCGAGGAGGACGTGATCCGCGGGCGCAGCTTCGATGTCGCCCAGAAATTCCTTCCCGACGGGCTCGCACTGGCTGATGCGTTTACCACGCTCTCGGCCGGCGAAAAGCGGTTCGTAAGTCAAATCCAGGGCCGCACCTACGCCAATGTCTTTGGGCTGGTCGAGCGCTTCATCAACGCCAAGGTGCTGGAGCTGAGCCATGATCACTGGTTCGGCGACCAGGTCGCGCTCGAGGCGCTGGTCCGGTTCAGCGACGAGGAGCTGAAGCACCAGGCGCTGTTCCGCCGCATCGACGCGATGATCGGCGAGGTCCTGCCTGACGGTTATCGCTTCGACGTCGACCCCAACGCTGTCGCCCACGTCGTGCTTGGCAAGAGTACATGGGCGGTGCTGGCACTGACGCTCGATATCGAGTTGTTCACCCAGCTCCACTATCGCCAGAGCATCGAGCCCGATGCGGAGCTCTCCGAGCTGTTCAAGGACGTGTTCCTCTACCACTGGAGGGAGGAGAGCCAGCACGCGATCCTCGATGAGCTCGAGTGGATGCGTCACGACGCTGAGCTAACGGCGGAGCAGCGCGACCGGGCGGTCGACGAGTTCATCGCGCTGGTCGCCGCGGTGGACGGAATCCTGCAAGCCCAGGCCACGGCCGATGCAGGCTACTTCGCGGCGACGTGCGGCCGCGCGGTCGAGGCGGCCGAGCTGCGGGCGATCGAGGCCGCATTCCTCAAGGCCTACCGCTGGCAATATATTCACTCCGGCGCCCAGCATCCGCACTTCGGGAAGGTGCTTTCCAGCCTGATCACCGAAGCCAAGGCCAGCGCATAGAGAAGGCGCTCGCGATTGCTCCAATGATGACGCTCCCATAGTCCTGTGCCACGATGGACATGATGTGAGGACAGAGAAGGCTTCGCCGCCAAGGCAGAACTCCAATGAATCCAAACAAAGCAACTTTGGGAAAAAGGCGACTTCACCCGCATTGCCGCAAGCATGCGCGAGAGTGGCGAGGCGCTTGTCGGCACGCTCGGAATCAAGAAAGGGCTCAAGGTCCTGGATCTCGGATGCGGCGACGGCACGACGGCCCTGCCGGCGGCGAAACTTGGCGCAGACGTTCTGGGCGTAGATATCGCGCGCAACCTTGTCGAGGCCGGCAACCGGCGTGCGCAGGAACAGGGTCTCACGAACCTCCGGTTCCAGGAGGGCGATGCGACTGATCTGGCCGGGCTCGAGGACAAGACGTTCGACCTCGTCGTCAGCATCTTCGGCGCCATGTTCGCCCCGAAGCCGTTCGATGTGGCCAAGGAGATGGTGCGTGTGACCCGCCCCGGTGGGCGGATCGTCATGGGGAACTGGATTCCGAATGATCCGACCTTGGTCGCACAGATCCTGAAAATCAGCGCCGCCTATACGCCGCCACCGCCGGAGGGTTTCATCAGTCCGATGACATGGGGGATCGAGGCCAACGTGGTCGAGCGATTTGCGAGCGCCGGCGTTCCGCGGGAGAATGTGTCGTTCATCCGGGATACATACACCTTCAACTTCCCCGGCGCGCCGTCCGAGTTCGTTGATGCATTCCGGCGCTACTACGGTCCCACCATGAACGCGTTCGAGGCGGCGGAAAAAAACGGTCGCGCGGACGATCTGAGGAAGGAATTGGACGCGCTGTTCGAAAGCCAGAACACCAGTCCTGCCAAGGATGCCACTTCGATCCCGGCGACCTTCCTGCGCGTGATGGTTGCCCTTGATTGATACGCGGCGCCGCGCTGCTACCAACGACCGATGCCCGGAGTGGGTCAATTGCAGAGGAATCGAAGGATCGGCGCTGGCGGCGGCAATACTGCCCTGTACTACTCTTGAGGCGCTCCACCGCCGGCCGCTGATCCGAGCCGCTACTTCACGCCGAGCTTCTTCTGCAGGCTCGACGACGACGTCGTGTACTGGAACAGCAGCTTCTTTTCGGGGTGAACGTACTTGTGGGCCTGCTGCGCCATGAGCGCCACCTCGTGAAACCCGGATAGGATGAGCTTGAGCTTGCCGGGATACGTGTTGATGTCGCCGACCGCGAAGATGCCCTTCTCGCTCGTCTCGAACTTCTCCGTATCGACGGAGATCAGGTTTTCCGTGAGGTTGATGCCCCACTCGGCGACGGGCCCGAGCTTCATGGTGAGCCCGAAGAAGGGCAGCATCGCACCGACCGGCGATGCGCTCCTCGCCGTCCTTGGTCTTGACCGTGACCGCTTCGAGACGTCCGCCGTCCCCGTGCAGCGCCGCGACCTGTCCGATCATCAGCCTGACCTTGCCCTCGGCGACCAGCGACCGCATCTTCTCGACCGAATGCGGCGCGCCGCGAAACTCGTCGCGCCGGTGCAGAAGCGTGAGGCTCTTTGCGAGCGGGCGCAAGATTGATTGTCCAGTCGAGCGCCGAATCCCCGCCGCCGACGATGAGCACGTCGTTGCCGCGAAAATCATCCATGCGCCGCACGGCGTAGTGAACCGACGTCCCCTCGAAGGCCTCGATGCCTTCGAGCGGCGGCCTCTTTGGTGTGAACGATCCGCCGCCTGCTGCAATCACGATGACCTTGGCGAGGAACGAGCGTCCCGCGTCTGTGCGCACCAGGAAGCGTCCGTCCGCTCCGCGCTTGAGCTCGTCGACACGCTCGCCCAGATGAAATCTGGCGCCGAACGGCTTGATCTGCTCCATCAACCGATCAGTGAGCTCCTGCCCCGTGACGACCGGCAGGCCCGGAATGTCGTAGATCGGCTTCTCGGGATAGAGCTCCGCGCACTGGCCGCCGACCTTGCCGAGGATATCGATGACGTCGCATTTGATGTCGACGAGGCCGAGCTCGAACACGGCAAAGAGCCCGACCGGCCCGGCGCCGATGACAACGGCATCCGTCTCGATCGGTGCCCCGCTCGGGCCCACTATCATCGGCAGCCATGGATTTGACCCTTTCCGCCGCGCTCCGCGATCAGAATTGCTTGCCCGGCACGCGGACGACGAGCCCATCGAGCTCTTGCGTCACTTTGATCTGACAGCTGAGCCGGCTCTCAGGGCGCACATCGAAGGCGAAGTCGAGCATATCCTCCTCCATCTCCGCGGGCTTGCCCGTCTTCTCCGTCCATGCGGCGTCGACATAGACATGGCAGGTCGCGCACGCGCACGCCCCGCCGCACTCCGCCTCGATGCCCGGCACGTCGTTGAGCTTCGCCGCTTCCATGACGGTCACCCCAGGCTCCGCGTCGACGGTCCTGGCTCGCGCCGTCAGGCTGGATGAACGTGATTTTCGCCGTCATTACGGGATTGGGCTCCTCACGCATGGTGCCTGCATGCCGCACGGGCTTCGGCCAAGGGCCGAAGAGGATGAGGCGCGCGCGGCAGAAGTAGAGGGCGGCGCCCGCGAATTCAAGCAGGATAGAGGGCTTAGCAGCGGCCGCTTTGCCGCGCCTATCACGGTCTCTTAATGATCTCAATCAGGAAAGGCGGCAGCGAAATAGCTCTCGACCTCGGCCGCCGCCGCTTCGATGCGCCCGATGATCGCCCTGCAGGCCTCCCGATCGGCGATTCCGCCCAGTTTCTCTGCCTCGAGCACCGAGTTGCGCGACACCCCATGCACCGACGGCACGTCCAGAGCCTTTGAGCGTATGCGCCGCCACTGCCAGTCGCGGTCGGTGGCGGCGAATTGCAGCGATTCGATCGTGAGCGGCAGCTGAGCCAGAAACAGGCCCAGCACCTCGCGCTCGAGCCCCATATCGCCGAGCGTGTAGCGGCCGAGATGCGCCCGATCGACGGGCGACGCACGCACGCGCCGGCGTTTCAAATTGCTCGAATTGCAGCGGCATTCCGCGCCTTTCCCTTGTCCGACCGCTTCCAGCCGATGAGCGCGCTCGCGAACCCGAAGCAACAATCCTCAAAGGCGAATTTTATACTGACAATCCAATCAATAATTACTTATGAAGGAAGTCGCATTGGACTGTATCTGTGCTGTCAAACATCGGATTAGAATTGTATATGGGCTTCGTCAGCCCAAGTCGTTTTTTGGCCCCAAACCCTGCTTACTCGGGACTTGTCGGCGGCGCGACGACCGGCCGCCCCCTCCCCATCCAAAAAAGAACGTTGATGCGCAGTAGAAATTCGCCAAAAGCCGTTTGAGGGGCGGCCGTCACGTGCAGTATTAAGCAAGTGGGGCCGCCGGATTGATTCCGGCTCGGATGGGTGGATGGCTCAGGACAAGAAATCAGCTGCCGCTACGCCTTCGCAGGCGTCGACCGAGCGCGAGTTCGCGGTGATTCCGCTGACGCCTCCGGCCGCGCAATCCTCGAGTGCGGCCAAACCCGCTTCACCTCCGCCAGCGCCGGCACCGGCCGCGAAGCCTCTCCCGTCCCTTCCGATGCCCACGTTGCCGGCTGCCGCCAAGCCTCCGCCAGCCCCCCAAGCTCCCAATGGCGCCAATAACGGCGCCAAACCCGCCTCGCCCGCGCCGCCGAATGCAGGCGCAGCACCATCGAAGCCGCAAGCACCTGAGAAGAACGAGCCGTTCAGTCTCTCGGCAGGCGTCCCCATGCTTGCTCCCAATCTCGGCTCGCCCCAGTCGGCCGCCCAGCACAAGCTGCCGCCGCCGATTCCAAATGCTGGCGGTGAGAAGAAGTCCTCCGAGCCGTTCTTTGAGCCGCATGCCGAAGCCCAGCCGCGGCGCATCGGCGCGTCGCCGGCCCGCAGGCCCCGTCCGCAGCAAGATCGCCGCCAACGACGACGCCCCATCCATCGGCGGCCTGATCTACGCCCTCGACCAGAAGCCATCGGGCAAGCCGTTCAGATACGCCGCCATTGCCAGCGTCGTCTGGGGCCTCATCGGGGCTGGCCTCGGCTGGGCAATCCTCGGCGCCGAGTTCGAGCAGGGCGGCAATCTCTCGACGCTGATCGCCAAGCCGACGACCTTGCTTTCCCTCGCCGCGATCCTGACGCCGATCGCCATCCTCTGGTTCCTTGCCCTCCTCGCGTGGCGCTCCGAAGAGCTGCGTCTGCGCTCATCCACCATGACCGAGGTTGCCATTCGCCTGGCCGAGCCGGATCGCATGGCGGAGCAATCGGTCGCCTCGCTCGGGCAAGCGGTCCGCCGCCAGGTCGCGTTCATGAACGACGCGATCTCGCGCGCGCTGGGCCGCGCCGGCGAGCTCGAAGCGCTCGTCCACAACGAGGTCTCCGCGCTCGAGCGCTCCTACGAGGAGAACGAGCAGAAGATCCGCGGCCTCATCCAGGAGCTCTCCGGCGAGCGTCACGCGCTCCTCAACACCAGCGAGCGCGTCACCGAGACCCTGAAGACGCTCGGCACCGACATTCCCGCGCTGATCGACAAGCTCTCCAATCAGCAGATCAAGCTCGCCCATATCATCAAGGGCGCCGGCGACAACCTGACCGCGCTCGAGTCCGCCGTCGGCCAAAGCACGCAGAGGCTCGAAAGCACGCTCGGCGCCCGCACCGATCAGCTGCAGACGATGCTCGAGGGCTATACGGAAGGCCTTGCCACGGCGCTGGGTGCCCGCACCGAGCAGCTCCAGGACGCGATCTCCGGCTACGTCGCGCACGCTCGACACCTCGCTCACCAACCGCACCGAGAGCCTGCAGGCCGTGTTCGAGGAGTACGCCCATGCGCTCGACACCTCGCTCACCAACCGCGCCCAGGCCCTCGACATCCAGCTCGTCGAGCGGACCAAGGCGCTCGATGCCGCCTTCGGCCAGCGCCTCAGAGCCTTCGATGAATCGATCATGCGATCGACGATGGCCATCGACAGCGCCGTCGGCGAGAAGGCCCGCGCGCTGACCAGCGCGCTCGACACGCATGCCCGGACCTTCAGCGACACCATCTCGCGCCAGGCCGTCGATCTCGATGAATCGCTGATGCAGCGGCATCAGCTCCGTGCGCCGCACGAGCGAGAACATCACGCGCCAGTCGCTTGAAGGCCATCGAAGGCCTCGCCGGCCAATCCGAGGTTCTGAGAAACGTCTCGGAGAACCTCCTGTCGCAGATCCACAACGTGACCAACCGCTTCGAGGGCCAGGGCCAGGCCATCATGTCGGCGGCCAGCATCACTCGAGAACGCCAACCTACAAGATCGACACCACGCTCCAGGGCCGCCACGCCGAGCTCGCGCAGACCCTCGACCGCTTGTCCGGCAAGGCCGACGAGTTCGGCCGCTTCGTCGAGGGCTACTCGTCGCACGATCGAGGGCTCGCTCACGGAGGCCGAGAAGCGCGCGCCGCGCCACGGCCGAGCAGCTTCGCCAGAGCGCGGAGATCGCCAAGCAGACCGCGCTCACCGATCTCGAGCGCTTCCGCGTCGAAGCCGGCGCCGAAGGCGACCGCGCGCTCGAGGACCTGAGACGCCGCTTCTCGTCGATCTCCAACGTCGTCAACGAGCAGCTCACGCACGCTGACGAGCCGCATCGACCAGACGTCCGACGACGTCCGCGCGCGCGCCACCCGCGCCGCCGCCGACATCGCCGCCGAGCAGAGCCGCCTCAGGGATCAGATGGAGCGCCTGCCCGTCGCGACGCGCGAAAGCGCCGAAGCCATGCGTCATGCGCTGCAGGACCAGCTCCGCGCGCTCGAGCAGCTCTCCAACCTGACCAACCGCTCGTTCCAGAACCGCGGCGTGAGTCCGTCCCGTCGGTCCGCCCGCCCTCCGCACTCTCCGTACTGGCGGGGGCTATCCGCAAGACACGCGGCGGACGCCGCGCATTGAGCTCGCTGTCGGCTTCCGTTGCCTCCGAGCTCGCCCACCGCGGCGGCCCGCAGAGCGCCCGAGCCCCAGCGCCAGCAGGCAGCGCTTCCCCGGCCCGGCGGCGCACCCGCCGACGACCAGCGACAGTGGACGCTCGGCGACCTGCTCGCGCGCGCCTCGCGCGACGACGAAGGCCATCAGCAGCCGTCCGAGCTCGCCCGCAGGCATTCCGCCAGCAACATCGAGATCATCGCCCGCGCGCTCGATCCGGCAACGACATCGGCGATCTGGGCGCTGCATCAATGCCGGCCAGCGCGGCGTCATGGTGCGCAGCATCTATTCGCCGGAAGGCCGCGCCGTGTTCGACGAGCTCACGCGTGCGCTACAAGTCGGACCCCGAGCTGCAGCGGACGATCAACCGCTACCTCGCCGACTTCGAGCACATCCGCCGCGACGCCGAGCAGCGTGACCCATCGGGCCGGCTGGTCAACGAGCACCTCCTGTCGGACATGGGCCGCGTCTACCTGTTCCTCGCCCATGTGAGCGGCCGTGTCGCGTGACGGCCTGCCCCGGCTATCCATGCCTGCCCTGACACTCGAAGTTCACCGCTGAAACCTGGCCTCTGAAGAGCGCCTTCGTCATCGCGCGCGGCGCCAAGACCGAGGCGCACGTGGTCCGCGTCCGCGTGAGCGACGGCGCCGCGACGGGCGGGGCGAATGCGTTCCCTATGCGCGCTACGGCGAAACCGTCGAAGGCGTCGTCCGCGCCATCGCCAACGCAGGCCCGATAACGCGACAGAGCCGCCCTGCAGCAGCGCTGCCGCCGGGCGCCGCGCGCAACGCCCTCGACTGCGCGCTCTGGGATCTCGAGGCGAAGCGAGCCGGAAGATGCGCGGCGGCGCTCGCCGGCATTGGCCCTCTCCGTCCACTCGAGACCTGCTACACGCTGAGCCTCGCTACCGCCGACGAGATGGCCGCCGCGGCGCGCGCCGTTCCGCAATCTGAAGCTCCTGAAGCTCAAGCTCGGCGGCGCCGGCGACGACGAGCGCATGCACGCCGTGCGCCATGCCCGTCCCGACGCCCGCCTCGTCGCCGACGCCAACGAAGCCTGGACGCACGGACGATGCTGGTGCCGTTCCTCGCCGTGGCCGCAGAGGCCAGGATCGAGCTGATCGAGCAGCCGCTGCCTGCCGGCGCCGACGACGCGCTCGCCGCGGTTCCTCATGCCGTCCCCGTGTGCGCCGACGAAAGCGCGCACACGAGCGCCGACATCGGCGCGCTGAAGGCCGCTACGACGCCGTCAACATCAAGCTGGACAAGGCCGGCGGTCTGACAGAAGCCCTCGTCATGGCGAATGCCGCGCGCGAAGCGGGCCTCAAGACGATGGTCGGCTGCATGGTCGCGACGTCGCTCTCCATGGCCCCCGCCTTCCTCCTCGCACAGAGGCGCGACTGGGTGGACCTCGACGGCCCGCTGCTTCTCGCCAAGGATCGACCGCATGGCCTGCGTCATCGAGGCGGGGTTAGTTCAGCCTCCTGAACCGGCTCTATGGGGCTGACCTCCGCATCCCAGAGCGCGCCGCCGTCCCAGCTCTTCAAGACCACGACGCTCGCAGCCAGACCGACGGCCGCGAACAGGGCCATGGCGAAATAGGCCGTACCCCCGAACGCTGCGTAGAGCGAGCCCGAAAGCAGCGTCGCGGCACCCATGAGCACGCCGGCGGCGACCGTCGCGTAGAGGGCCTGCGCGGTGCCGCTTGCCGCCTCGGGCACGGCCCGCGAGATGAAGTGGATCGCGCCCAGGTGAGTTGCGCTGTACGTCAGGGCATGGAGCACCTGAATGGGGAACAGAACCCACATCGGCGGATCGAAAGCCATGGTTCCCCAGCGCACGATCGCTGCCGCCGATCCAACGGCAATAAGCAGCGCCGGTCCGAAGCGCGCGACGACGGCTCGCGAGTACGCGAAAAGCAGCACCTCGGCCAGCACGCCGACTGCCCACAGCGCGCCGACCCAAGCCGTCGAAATTCCCTGCGAGCGCCAGTGCAGGGCACCGAACGTGTAGAACATGCCGTGCGCGCCCTGCACGGCACCCGCCGCAAGCAGGAAAATCAGGAAGAGCCGAGACCTGACGAGCTTCTTGACCTCCGCGCCGATGAGCCCGCGCTCGCCCTTGGCGGTTGGCCGCCCATTGAGTGGCGTGTGCGGAAGCAATTGCGATGCCGCAACGGTCACCACCGCGCCCGCGATGATGAGCCACATGCCAGTGCCGGCGCCGTACCGGTCGACAAGCACTCCGCCGGCAAGTCCAATGCCGATGAAGCTCAGCGACCCCCACAGCCGCATGCGGCCGTAGTCGAGCCCGCCGGATTTCACACCGAAAACGCAGATCGTCTCCGTCAGCGGCAAGATGGTCGAGATAGCGAGTGCGAACGGCACCGCCGAAAGAAACAGCGGCCAGAACCCCGGCATCTGGCTCGTGATGAGGGCGAGCAGAAGGCTCGCCCATGAGAGCGCAATCACGATCGCGCGGTGCGCTCCGCTCCTGTCGGCATACATGGCCGTGAGCGGCGTGACGATGAAGCGGATGAAGAACGGCGCACCCGTTACCGCTGCGATCTCTTGCGGCGTGAGCCCTCGCCAGTCCAGCCACACCGGAAAGTAGGGGACGTGGATCCCGTAGATGAGGAACAGGGCCGCGTAAAAGACGCCGAGACGCACGGCAAAGCCCAGCCGCTCCATGCTTGGGAGTTGCGCGCGAGATGTCGATCCTGGAAGCCTAATCATCCCGGTGCCGTCCCCGCCGCAGGCCTGCTGGCTTCGAGAGACGACCGCCGCAAAACGAAAAAACCGGTCCGGAGTGACCGGACCGGTTCTTCAGATGAGCCAAGTGGCGTCCCTGATCGCCGTCTCGACTCTCCCCCCAAAGCCCCTGTGCGGCCGAGCCCCCGACCGCTGCTTTCGGACGAGAGAGTTGCAGAAGCCTGTCCGCCTCGCAAGATATGCTCGGGTGTTTGCCACTCCTCCGATGCATCTCTGCAACAGTCCGCGCGCAGGTCATTTCCTGCCGAGACAATGGAGATGGTCGACAGGTCCGGAGCCCTGTCCGATCTCGAGATCTCGGCCCGCCGCGATCGCCTCCCACACGAAGGTTTTTCCCCTCCGAACAGCATCTTGCAGCGACACGCCGCTGGCCAGAAACGCCACGATGGCGGCCGAAAGCGTGCATCCGGTCCCATGCGTGTTCTTGGTGTCGACGCGCGGCTTCGCGAGCCGCTCCGCACCGGCAGGCGTCACCAGAATGTCGACCGCTTCGGCAGTTTCACCATGCCCGCCCTTGATCAGAACAGCGCGCGCTCCCAACGCCAGCAGCCGCCGGCCCTGCTCCTCCATCGCGCTTTCCGTCTGCGCTTGGGTCTCATCGAGCAGTCGCGCGGCCTCCGGCAGATTGGGCGTCAGGAGATCTGCAAGCGGCATCAGTCGTCGCCGGACGGCATCGATCGCATCGGGCGCGAGCAGCACGTCGCCGCTCGTCGCCACCATGACCGGATCGACGACGAGCGCGGGAAGCTTGGCTCGGCCGAGCGCGGCCGCGACGGCTTCGACCGTCGCGCGATCGGCGAGCATGCCGGTCTTCGCCGCATCGACGTGGAGATCGGAAAGCAACGCTGTCGAACTGCTGGCGTGATGAAGTCCGGCGGCACGCCGTGAACCGCCTGCACGCCCTGCGTATTCTGCGCCGTGAGCGCGGTGATGACGGAGGCGCCGTAGACGCCGAGCACGGTGAAGGTCTTGAGATCGGCCTGGATGCCCGCGCCGCCCGAGCTGTCCGAGCCCGCGATCGTGAGCGCGATCGGCCGCCTCATGATGCTTTCATGGCCTCAACTGCCCGGGGCATGTTTGCGCAGCTCCTCCTGCAGGCCCGCCGGCGTCACCCAGTCCTCGATCTGTCCGAGCGCCGGAAAGGTCTCGATCAGCCATTGCCCGAACCAGTTGATCGAGCCTGTCGAGAAACAGAAGCCCGGTGATGACGAGCAGCACACCCATCACCTTCTCCATCGTGCCGAGGTGACGCCTGAAGCGCTGCATGAATGACAGGAACGGCCGGATGGCGACCGCGGCCAGCACGAACGGCACGCCGAGCCCGAGCGAGTAGACCGCGAGCAGCCGCACGCCTGCGCCCAGGCTCGCCTCGTTGGCGGCCAGCGCCAGCACGGTCGCCAGGATCGGACCGATGCACGGCGTCCAGCCGAACGCGAACGCGAGCCCGATGACGTAGGCGCCGGCATAGCTCGCGCCGCTCATGTCCGCATGATGATAGCGCGTGTCCGTGTAAAGCAGCGGGATCGGCAGCACGCCGAGGAAATGCAGGCCGAACAGGATGATGACGACGCCGGCGACCATCGCCAGCTCGGCCTTGTAGGTCTGGATCAACTGTCCGACGACGGAGGCGCTGGCGCCGAGCCCGACGAACACGGTCGTGAAGCCGAGCACGAAGAACAGCGACGCGATGACGACGCGGCGCCACACATGGTCCTCGAGACCGTCCTCGGAGGTCATCTGATCGATGGTCGTGCCGCCGAGATAGCCGAGGTAGGGCGGCACCAGCGGCAGCACGCACGGCGACAGGAAGCTCACGAGCCCCGCGAGCGCCACGCCGAAGTAAAGATGCGCCTCAGCAAACATCGCGATCCGCGTCCTTTCCGCGCGTCCGTGCCTGCGGAAGCTACGTAACATGGCTCGGGCCGGTTTTGCCGGCGCAGCTTGTTTAAGGATGCCTCAGCGCGCCAGCGCCGCGACACCCGGCAGCTCGCGCCCCTCGAGCCATTCGAGAAAGGCGCCGCCCGCCGACGAGACGTAGGTGAAGTCTCCCGTCACGCCGGCCGCGTTGAGCGCTGCGACCGTGTCGCCGCCGCCCGCGACCGACACCAGGCGCTTGGCGCTTGGTCAGCTCGGCGGCCGCGCGAGCGAGCGCAAACGTGCCCTCGCCGAACGGCGCGATCTCGAAAGCGCCGAGCGGCCCGTTCCAGAGCAATGTGTTGCAGCTACCCAGAACGTCGATGTAGTGCGCCACCGTCTTCGGTCCGACGTCGAGGATCATCTGATCGGGCGGCGTCTCGGTCGCGCGCCACCGCGCGCGACGGCGCGCCGGCCTCGAACTTCGGCGCGACCACGACATCGATCGGCAGCACGATCTCGCAGCCCCGCTCCTTGGCTGCCGTCATGATCTCGAGCGCGGTCTTGGTCAAGTCCGGCTCCGCCAGCGACTTGCCGATCTCGACGCCCTGCGCCAGGAGGAACGTGTTGGCCATGCCCCCGCCGATGATCAGCTTGTCGACCTTGGCCACGAGGTTGGTGAGCACCGGGATTTTGGTCGAGACCTTGGCGCCGCCGACCACCGCCGCCGTCGGCCGCTTCGGCTCCTCGAGCGCGGCGCGCAGCGCCGTGATCTCCTCCATCATCAGCGGACCGGCATAGGACGGCAGCAGACGCGTGATGCCGTCCGTCGACGCATGCGCGCGGTGCGCGGCCGAGAACGCATCGTCGACGTAGAGATCGCCGGAGCGCGCAAGCGCCTGCGCGAACGCCGTGTCGTTCTTCTCCTCGCCCTTGTGGAAGCGCGAGATTCTCGAACACCGCGATCGACGCCCGGTGCGAGGCTCGCGGCCGCGACCTCGGCCGCCGGGCCGATGCAGTCAGGCGACGAACGTAACCGGCTTGCCGATGAGCTCGCCGAGCTTGGCCACGACCGGCTCGAGCGTGAACTCGGGATCGGGGCCGCCCTTGGGGCGGCCGAAGTGCGACAGCACGATCACCCGCGCGCCGCGGCCCATGAGATCCTTGCAGGCCCGGAACGATGCGCTCGAGCCGCGTCGCGTCCGTCACCTGCCGTCCTTCGTCGGCACGTTGAGATCGGCGCGCACGAGCACGCGCTTGCCGGCGACATCGACTCCCGACGTCGTCTTGAGCTTGTTGAGATTCATGCCGATCTTAGCCCTTGGATTTGATGAGGGCGCGCGCGGCCTCGGCCACCTTCGCTGCCGTGAGCCCGAAATGCTCGAACACCTTTCGGCCCCGGCGCCGAGGCTCCGAAATCCGAAAGCCCGATGAAGGTGTCCTTGTGGCGGAGCCATTCGCCCCAACCCTGCTGCACGGCGGCTTCGATGCCGACGCGCGGCGCGACACCCAGCACGCCGTCGCGGTAGTCCTCGCTCTGCTTGCGGAACAGCTCGAACGACGGCAGCGACACGACAGCCGCCTTGATGCCCCTCTTTGGCGAGCGCCGCAGCCGCTTCCGCCGCAAGGCCAACCTCCGAGCCCGTCGCGATCAGCGTCACGTCGCGTCCGCCCTCAGGCTCGCTCACGACATAGCCACCCTTGAGCGAGAGGTTCTCCTCGCCGAGCGTGCCGCGCAGCATCGTCGGCACCGCCTGGCGCGTGAGCACCAGGATCGTCGGCGTCTCGCAAGCCGCGAGCGCCGCCATCCAGCATTCGGCCGTCTCCACGGCGTCCGCCGGACGCAGCACCTGCAGATTGGGAATGGCTCTCAGCGCCGCAAGATGCTCGATCGGCTGATGCGTCGGGCCATCCTCGCCGAGGCCGATGCTGTCATGCGTCATCACGTAGATAACGCGCTGGCGCATGAGCGCCGATAGCCGGATCGACGGACGGCAGTAGTCGGTGAAGACGAGGAACGTGGCGCCGTAGGGAATGACGCCGCCGTGCAGCGCCAGGCCGTTCATGGCGGCGGCCATGCCATGCTCGCGCACGCCGTAATGGATGTAGTTGCCGGCAAAGCTTGCCGGGCGCCGACGGCGGTATGGTGCTTGGTGCGCGTGCCGTTCGATGGCGTGAGATCGGCCGAGCCGCCGATCAGCTCGGGCAGCGCCGGCACCAGATGCTCGAGCGTCATCTGCGACCACACGCGCGTCGCGCGCTTCGCCGTGTCGGCCGCGAACTGCGTCCGCGCGGCACTGATCGCGGCGAACACGTCCGGAGCCCGCGCATGTGCCAGCGGCAACCCGAGCGCCGACTTCGCCGTCGTCCCCCGCCTTCTCGAACCGCGCTTGCCACTCGGTACGCGTCTTGCTGTGGCGCCGCGCCAGTGTCGCGCCACGCATCGAGCACGTCCTTCGGGACCTCGAATGGCGCGTGCGCCCAGCCGAGCTTCTCGCGCGCGCCCTTGATCTCCTCGGCGCCCAGAGGCTCGCCGTGGGTCGAGGACTTGCCGGCTTTCGTCGGCGCGCCGTAGCCGATCACGGTCTTGCAGGCGATGAACCACGGCTTCGAGCTGTCGGCCTTGGCCTTTGCAAGAGCCGCCGACACGGCCTTCGTGTCATGCCCATCGACGCGCGCCGTGTTCCAGCCTGAGGCGGCGAAGCGCGCAACCTGGTCGTCGGACACCGAGAGGCTCGTCGCGCCGTCGATCGAGATCGAGTTGTCGTCGAAGAGCACGATGAGCTTGCCGAGCTTCAAGTGACCCGCGAGCGAGATCGCCTCGTGGCTGATGCCTTCCATCAGGCACCCGTCGCCGGCGATGCAGAAGGTGTAGTGGTCGACAAGCTCGGAGCCGAACCGGGCATTGAGCAGGCGCTCGGCGAGCGCCATGCCGACGGCATTCCCGATCCCCTGCCCCAAGGGCCCTGTCGTCGTCTCGATGCCCGGTGCGTGGCCGTACTCGGGATGCCCGGCGGTCTTGGAGCCGAGCTGACGGAAATTCTTGAGCTGCTCCATGTCCATGTCCGGATAGCCCGTGAGATGGAGCAGCGCATAAAGCAGCATGGAGCCGTGCCCGGCCGAGAGCACGAAACGGTCGCGGTTGGGCCATGCCGGATCAGCGGGATCGAATGTGAGCGCCTCGGCGAAAAGCACCGTCGCCACATCGGCCATACCCATCGGCATGCCGGGATGGCCCGACTTCGCCTTCTCGACGGCATCCATCGCCAGTGCCCGGATGGCGTTCGCCATATCCCGGTAACCAGCTGCCGCAGCTTTGTTTTTTTGTTGCGCCTCGGCCATGAGTCGTTCCCTGTCCCCGATCGAAGGCGCACATTTAGCGGCCCCCCGCCGCCCCGTCTATGGTCGCGTACGTGGCCGCCTGATCCCGCTTAGAGCCTTGGGCCGAGACCTCGGCCCTCCGCCGCGCGACAGGAATTCCTCGAGCTCCGGCGACGGTGGGCAAGCCCGGTCCTGGCCCCGAGATGGCGGCATTTCATGGCCGCAACCGCCGAGGCGACGCGGGCGCATTCTGCCTCGTCCCAACCGTTGACGAGCGCCCATGTGAACGCTCCGTGGAACGCGTCTCCTGCCCCTGTCGTGTCGACGACATCCACCTTGAACGCTGGTTGGCGTCCCGACTGTCCGGCCCGATTGCGCCACACATAGCCCACGTCGCCTCTCGTGACGCCCGCGTGGCGCGGCCCCACCTCGAGCACGCGACCGAGCTTCTCCTCGAGGCTGCCGTTCGGAAATGCGTCCTCGAGAGCCTGAGCCGGAAAGATGGCGTAGTCGGAGAGCGAGAGTATAACCAGCAAGAGATCATGGCCGGCGATGTCGACGTCCGCGACGGTCGGCACACCCGCGCCCTGCGCACGCTCGAAGGCAAGCAGCGTCGCTTCGACCCATTTCAAGTCGGAGAGCACCGCGCCGGCGCCCGCGATACTTTCGAAAGGCAACCACGAAGGATCGAGAGACATCGCGTGGTCGCGCTCACCGACGATGAGCCGCTCGCCCCTGGCGTCGACGATGACGGCCGACGTCGACGTGCGCCCCGCAGGCAAGCGTTCTCAAGTGCCGCGTGTCGACGCCGTCGGCTTCGAGAAAGGCGCGCACTTTCGCCCCGGCCTCGTCGTCGCCGATGCGAGCCCACAGCTCCACCGCGCCGCCGAGCCGTCCGATCGTGGCGGCGGCATTGGCCGCCGAGCCGCCGCCGCTCTCGATCATCTCGAGCGCGCGCACCTTCGTCGGCTCCGGCGGAAATGTCGGCGATGCGATACACGCGATCGAGCACAGCGTGACCGATGACGACGATCGGCTTCACCGCGCGCGCTCCAGCTGCCCCTCGGCGGCCTGCGCGAGCTTCGCCTCCTCCGCCTCGTCCTCGGCGAAGAGCTTCTCGAGCGTCGCCGCGTCGCTGCGCGCTTTGGCCTGCATCTTCTCCATGTCGGAGTAGACCTTGTAGTCCTCCGACAGGCGCCGCTCGTCGTGCGTCCGGAAGGTCTTGATGACGCGATCGGTCTCGCGCTCGGTGAAGCCCAGTCCGCGCAGCACCTGCCGCGTCGTCTCGAGCGCCGACAGAAACGTCTCGCGTTGTATGGCCGTCACGCCGAGATCAGTGAGACGGTGCACGTGATTGCGATTGCGGGCGCGCGCGAAGATCGCGACGTGCGGATACTGGCTCGTCACCAGCTCGGCCGTCCTGAGCGATGCCTCGACGTCGTCGATGGCCAGCACGAATGCGCGCGCCTTTCCGGTCTGCGCCGCCTCGAGGATCTCGATGCGGCTCGCATCGCCGTAGAACGCCTCGGCAGCCGAACTTCTTCACGAGCTCGACCTGCTCGGGCGAGATGTCGAGCGCCGTGAACGGGATCTTCTTGCCGCGCAGCACGCGCGCCACGATCTGCCCGTAGCGGCCGAAGCCGGCGATGACCACGTGGCCGTCGTTGGCGGGCGGCGTCTCGTACTTGGGCTCGGGCCGCTTCCAGGCGCGCGACAAGCAGCCGCTCGAGCGCGAGCAGAAGCGGCGTCGCGGCCATCGAGATTGTCACCACGGCGACCAGGAAGTCGCTCTGCGTCGCGTAATGACGCCTGACGGCCAAGCCGACGGCAAACAGCACGAAGGCGAACTCGCCGCCCTGGCTGAGCGCAAGACCGAGACGGCTCGCGGGCCGCGGCTCGAGACCCTGCCGGCGGCCGAGATAGGCAAGCACGAGCGTCTTGATCGCGACCAGCCCCAAGCGCAATTCCGAACACGGCCCCGGGCTCGGCGGCGATGAGCTTCAAGTTGAGCGACATGCCGACCGCCGTGAAGAAGAGGCCGAGCAGGAGCCCCTGGAACGGCTGGATGTCGGCTTCGAGCTGATGACGGTACGAGCTTTCGGCGAGCAGGGCGCCGGCGATGAAGGCGCCGAGTGAGGCCGACAAGCCGGCCTTCTGCATCGCGAGCGCCACGCCGACGACCGTGAGCAGCGCCGCTGCCGTCATCGCCTCGCGAACGCGCGTCATGGCCACGAGCCGGATCAGGTGATCGAGGACGAAGTAACCGATGAGCGAGACCGCGGCGATCGTGCCGAGCGCCTTCGACCGCGGCGAAGAGGTCCATCGACGCCGCCGCGCCTGACGGCCGTGACGGCAAAGAGCGGCGTCAGCGCGATCAGCGGGATTGCCGCGAGGTCCTGAAACAGCAGCACGGCGAACGCGAGCCGTCCATGCCGCGCGTTGAGATCTCCCGATCTCCTCCAGGACTTGTAGAGCGAACGCCGTCGACGAGAGCGCGAGCGCCAGTCCGATGAAGAGCGCCGTCTGCCAATTGAGACCGAACAGCGACGGCGATCACTGCCAGAATGGCGGCCGTGATCGCCACCTGCGATCCGCCGAGCGAGAAGATCGCCGAGCGCATCGACCAGAGCCGCCGCGGCCTGAGCTCGAGCCCGATGAGGAACAAGAGAAGAACGATGCCGAACTCGGCGATCTCGAGGATTTCGCGCGCCTCGGTGGTCGAGAAAACGCGGGGGATGCCGTTCGGACCGAGCGCCACGCCGGCCGCGAGATAGCCGAGCACGGTGCCGATGCCGAGCCAGCGCGCCAGCGGCGCCGCAATGGCCATGGCGGCAAGCAGAACCGCGATATCACTCAAACCCACATGCGGCATTCCCGGCTTACTCCCTCATGGTGTTGCCGGCGCCTTGCTGTCCGAACTGCAAAACTCACCCCGCGGCAACCATCTCCCGAGATCCGGGAGGTGGGCGCGAACGTATATCTGGGCGGGATAATGAGGTTCGACTATGGTCGAGGTTCTTGCAAGCACGTGCGCCTTTGACCGCGCGCCCACCAACGCGCTAACGAGAACCATGGCTGACCTTCTACAGCGGCTGGCCGCCACCGGCGACGTCGATGCCTTCCGCAAATTGTTTCAAGCCTATGCGCCGCGCGTCAAGTCTTACATGATGCGCCAGGGCACGGATTCGAACACCGCCGAGGAGCTGGCGCAGGAAACGCTGCTGACCGTCTGGCGCAAGGCCAGCCCTCTATTCCGGCGATAAGGGCAGCGCGACGACGTGGATATTCACGATCGCACGTAATCTGCGCATCGATCGCCTGCGTAAGGAGGTGGCTTGGCAGCCTCTCCCCGAGAACGCCGATGAGGAAGCCTCGACCGACCCTACGCCCGACGAGGAGGTCGCCGAGCGCCAGCGCCGCGACCGCGTTCAGCGTGCGCTCGGAGAGTTACCTGGGGATCAGTCCGAAGTGGTGATGCTTTCGTATATCGAGGGCCTGTCGCACAGCGAGATCGCCGAGCGGCTCGGGCTCCCGCTCGGCACCGTGAAATCTAGGATGCGTCTTGCCTACCAGAAAATCCGCGAGACGCTCGAGGACTTGAAATAGATGGCGATTAAGCACCATCCCGACATCGCGACCCTCATGAGCTGCGCCGCCGGCAGCCAGCCGGAGGCGCTCGCCGCCGTCATCGCGTGCCACCTTGCGCGCTGTCCGGGCTGCGCTGCCGAGGTGAAGAGGATGGCGGAGATCGGCGTCGCGCTCTTCGACAAGCTCGAGCCGTCGCAGATGACGCACGCCTGGCCCATGATTGCGGCCCGGGCCGCGGAGGCCGATGTTGAGGCGCAAGCCCTGGACGCTCCCACTGGCGACGTGCCGTATCCGATCGCAGAGCGAGTCGGCAAGAACCTGGATGAGATCCCCTGGAAGCGCCTGGGCCCGGGCCTCTGGCACTATCCGATCCCGTTGTCCAAGGGAGCCACCGGCGACCTGCGGCTATTCAAGGTCGCACCCGGCAAGGAGCTGCCCGAGCACGGACATCGCGGCGAGGAGCTGACGCTACTCCTGCGCGGCAGCTATCACGACGAGTTTGGGACGTTCCAGACCGGCGACATCGCCGATCTCGACGACGAGGCCGAGCATCGTCCGGTGGCCGACGAGATGACGGGCTGCATTTGCCTGATCGCCAGCGAGAAGAAGGCGCGCTTCAAGGGTCTCATCGCACGCCTCATGCAGCCCTTCATCGGCGTCTGACGAGCCGCTAGCGCATCACGCCAAGTCGGTCAGCTCTGCACATCAGCTTTGCGCAAGAGAAGCGTGCAAACGTGACGCTGCGAAAAAATGTGCTTCACGCTTCGGTAACCGTAACGTCCCCTTAACCGAGGTTTCCATATCCTCAAGGCGACGTCGGCCATCGTCTTGCGTACGCCAAACGTGGTGTCCAGGTCGGCTCAAGCTCGAGTGACATGAGGTCCCTAGATGTCCACTGATCTCGTACTGCGCACGCTCGGCACACTCGCCTGCGTCTACATGGTCGGCTTGTTCGTTGAGCGCGATGAGCGTGTCGGCGCTCAACGCTGCAAGCAACGCCGCCGGCTCTCCGTGCAGCGGCACCGGCTGCCACATCGCCTATCAGCAAGACCCGGTTCAGGCGTCCGGGCATGGACGGCCGCAAATCATCCACGCGGCGGCGCTCTTCGTCGCCGAAGGCTTCTAGCGCAGCGCCACTCCCCTGATGCAATGAATGCGCGAGAGAGCGTGCAGCCTAGGCTGGCTGTGCGCTCTTTCCTGTTTTGACGAGCCGGTCGATCGCCATGAGATCGGCCATCAGCGCCTTGAAGTCGCGGAGCGGCAGCATGTTTGGCCCATCGGACGGCGCGTTGTCCGGATCCTGGTGCGTCTCGATGAACAGCCCCGCCACGCCGACCGCGACCGCGGCTCGCGCAAGCACCGACACGAAACGCCTATCGCCCCCCGAGCTCTCGCCGCGCCCGCCCGGCTGCTGCACGGCATGCGTGGCATCAAAGATCACCGGCGCGCCGGTCTCGGCGAGGATCGGCAGCGAGCGCATGTCGGCAACGAGCGTGTTGTAGCCGAAGGAAACGCCGCGCTCCGTCACGAGCACGTTCGGATTGCCGTTGCCGACGACCTTGGCAACGACGTTGCGCATGTCCCAGGGCGCCAGGAACTGCCCCTTCTTGACCTTGACCACCTTGCCGGTGCGTGCCGCCGCGATCAGCAGGTCCGTCTGCCGGCAAAGGAACGCCGGGATCTGCAGCACGTCGACCACGGGCGCCACGCGCGCGCACTGCTCCACCTCGTGCACGTCGGTCACGATGGGCAGACCATAGCGTTCGCGAATTTCGGCAAAGACCGGAAGCGCCCCCTCGAGCCCGATGCCGCGCCGGCCTGACAGCGACGTACGGTTCGCCTTGTCGAACGACGACTTGTAGACGAGCCCGATGCCGAGATCGGCGGCCATCTCCTTCGAGAGCCGCCGCCATCTCGAGCGCATGCGCCCGGCTTTCCATCTGGCACGGGCCCAGCGAGCACGGCGATTGGAGCATCGTTGGCGAACGTCACGGAGCCCGCGGTCACGCGCGCGTTCGGCTTGAGCGATTCGTGCTGTGTCATAGCCTGACTATAGACCGCCGTTTTGTCCGGGACGAGGCCCGCCAACAGCCCGAAAAACTAAGGAACCCTCAAGCGAACGCTGCGTTTTCCTAAGCATAGCAGCCCAAAGGACAAGTCTCATGAACCAGCTCACAGGCACCCGCG
Source organism: uncultured Alphaproteobacteria bacterium (assembly GCA_963821565.1). Taxonomy (GTDB): domain Bacteria; phylum Pseudomonadota; class Alphaproteobacteria; order Rhizobiales; family Hyphomicrobiaceae; genus Hyphomicrobium_C. Next base: position 38,126 of record CAWGEK010000001.1, on the reverse strand, counting down.
TGCTGCTCGTCGAGGACGAGCCCATCATCGCCCTCGACCACGCCGACCGCCTGTCCGCCGAGGGCGCCGAGATCGTGGGACCGTTCGCGGGCAGCACGGAGGCCATCCGGGAGCTCGGCAAGCGAGACGTCGACGTGGCGGTCATCGATTTCGTGCTGAGCGACCGCAACAGTCTCGAGCTGCAAGAGGAGCTGAAACGCCGGCACGTTCCCTTCGTGGTCGTGACCGCCTATCCCAAGGTGCTCGTGCGCGCCGACGGCGATCAGTGTGTGCTCGGCAAGCCGGTCAGCAGCGAGGAGCTGTGCGCGACCGTTAGGATGGCGTCAGCGTCGAAATAGAACCGCCAAGTTGCACACGTCCACCGGTAGTGCGACGTCATGAGCGCTTCGGTCCATGACGTACCGGCTTCTCCTGCTCGCTAAGCCTCGGCAACTCTCGGCAGCTCGTCGTGGATCTCGAACCACGGCAACTGCTCGCTCGTCTGGAAATGCCCCGTCGGTACGAACTTCTCGGGATGCTCGAGCGTGCCGAGATAGAGATGCACCTCGCCCGGCCACTTGTCGTCGTTCGTATAGGCCATCGGTGAGCCGCACGTCGGGCAGAAATAGCGCCACACGCCCGGCGACGATTGGTAGGCCGCTGGCGTTCCTTCGAGATAGCGGAATTGCTTGACGTTGACGCCGACAAATGTCGCGACGGCGGACGATGTATGCCGGCGGCAGCTCTCGCAGTGGCAATAGGCGACCCACTCGGGCTTGCCCTCGAACTCGTACTTGAGGGCGCCACACAGGCAATGGCCCTTGGTGAGCTTCATGGGATCATAACCCTATCCACACTACCTACACTCTAGCCCCCATTTTATCGCTTGTAACGCGCTCTTGCCCGCTAAAATGCTCGGCGCCGGCGCTGAGCCGGCCCGCGGTACAAGGCAGAGAACGCATGGCCGATCCCTATAAGACACTGGGCGTGAGCAAGGACGCTCCGCAAGACGAGATCCGCAAGGCGTACCGCAAGCTCGCCAAGGAAAATCATCCCGACCTTAACCCTGGCAACGCCGAGGCCGAGAAGCGCTTCAAGGAGATTTCCGCCGCCTACGACATCGTCGGCGACGAGGCCAAGAGAAAGCGCTTCGACGCCGGCGAGATCGACGACCAGGGCGCCGAGCGCCCCGAGCGCAAATATCTACCGCGAGTACGCCGAGGCCGACCCCAGCTTCCGCTACAGCCGCTCGTCGGGCGGTGGCGAGCAGGACTTCGGCGACATGGACGACATCTTCGCCGATCTGTTCCGCGGGCGCCGGACAGGCGGCGGCGAGGGCCTGCGCATGCCGGGAGTGCGACGTCCGCTACACCCTGCCCGTCGAGTTCCTCGAAGCCGTCAATGGCGCGAGCAAGACCGTCCACATGCCCGACGGCAAGACGCTCGACATCAAGATCCCTGCCGGCATTCGCCAGGGCCAGATCCTTCGCCTCAAGGGCCAGGGGCAGCCGGGCATCGGCGGCGGACCACCCGGGCGACGCGCTGGTCGAGGTGACCATCGGGCCCAGCGCCCAGTTCACGCGCGACGGCAACAACATCCGCTCGGTGCTGCCGATCACCATCGGCGAAGCCTTGAATGGCGGCACCGTTCGCGCCGAGACCATCGACGGGGCGGTCGACGTCAAGATCCCGAAGGGCGCCAACAGCGGCACGACGATGCGCCTGCGCGGCAAGGGCGTCGCCGACCAGAAGTGCGGAACACGCGGCGACCATATGCTCGAGCTGCGCGTCACGCTTCCGGATACGGCCGATCCCGAGCTTGCGGCCTATGTCACCGAATGGGAGCAGAAGCACCCCTATGATCCCCGCGCCCATGATCAGCGCACGAAGGGAGGACGCACATGATCAGCGAAAGCGAGCTCATCGCCGGCGATCGACCGTCTCGAGGCGCGCGTCCTGCACGAATGGATCGAGATGGGCCTCCTCTCGCCGCACCGTGGCGATGCCGGCTATCTCTTCGACGACGTCGACATCGCGCGCGTCCACCTCGTCTGCGATCTTCGCTACGACATGGGCGTGGGCGAGGAGAGCCTGCCAGTGATCCTGAACCTCATCGACCAGCTGCACGGGACGCGCCACACCTTGAAAGCGCTGACCGCGGCCATCGCGGAGCAGCCCGAGGAGATTAGGGTTACGATCACGACCCGCGCCCGCCACGTCCTCAAGGGCCCCGGCGGACAGATAAGAGTCTGGCCTTCCTTGCTTGACGCGCGGGCACCGGCTTCTTACACCCTAGGCCATGCTCATCCTGATCGATAACTACGACAGCTTCACCTATAACCTCGTCCACTTCCTGGGCGAGCTCGGCGCGCCGTGCGAGGTCATCCGCAACGACAAGATCACCGCCGACAACGTGCTGAAGAAGAAGCCGAAGGCGATCGTGCTCTCGCCGGGCCCCTGCACGCCGAACGAGGCCGGCATCTGCCTCGACCTCATCGCCAAGGCCGGCCCCAAGATCCCCCTCCTCGGCGTGTGCCTGGGGCATCAGGCGATCGGCCAGGTCTACGGCGGCAACGTCATCCGCGCGCCCGAGCCGATGCACGGCAAGCTGTCGACCATCCGCCACACCGGCAAAGGCGTCTTCAAGGGCCTGCCCGAGCGCTTCGAGGTCACGCGCTATCATTCGCTCATCGTCGAGCGAAAGAGCCTGCCCGACTGTCTCGAGATCACGGCCGAGACCGCGGACGGCCTCATCATGGGGCTCGCAGCACAAGACCCATCCCGTGCATGGCGTGCAGTTCCACCCGGAGAGCATTGCCTCCGAGCAGGGCCACGCCCTGCTTGCGAACTTCCTCGAGCTTGCCGGCATGTCTCCCCGCCGGCGCAACGCGGCGCGTCCCCGCGACGCGGCCTGACCGCGGCCCCCACAACACGAGGGCCCATGTCTGCCACCAACATGTCTGCGACCCAATTGAAGCCGATCATCCAGAAGATCGCCGCGGGCCAGAGCCTCGACGAGAGCGAGATCGAGAGGGCGCTTGCCGTCATGACGGCCGGCGAAGCCACACCCGCACAGATGGGCGCATTCCTGATGGGGCTGCGCGTGCGCGGCGAGACGGTCGCCGAGATCACCGGCGCCGCGCGCCTCATGCGCTCGAGGATGCTCACGGTCTCCGCGCCGCCTGACGCCATCGACATCGTCGGCACTGGCGGCGACGGCCATTCGACGTTCAACGTTTCGACCTGCGCATCATTCGTGGCCGCCGGCGCCGGTCTCCATGTCGCCAAGCACGGCAACCGGTCGGTGTCGTCCCTCTCCGGCGCCTCCGACGTCCTGGCCGCGCTGGGCGTCAAGCTCGATCCGGGATCAGAGACCATCACCCGCGCCATCAACGAAGCCGGCGTCGGCTTCCTCTGGGCGCCCGTCCATCACCCGGCGATGAAGGCGTGGGCTCCCATTCGCGCCGAGCTTGGGGTGAGAACGATCTTCAATCTCCTAGGGCCGCTTTCCAATCCGGCCAACGTCAAGCGCCAGGTCGTCGGCGTCTTTGCCCGCTCCTGGGTCGAGCCGATCGCCGAGGTCCTGCAAAATCTCGGCTCCGAGCACGCCTGGGTGGTCCACGGCGCCGACGGCCTGGACGAGCTGACGACGACGGCGACGACGACCGTGGCCGAGCTCAAGGACGGAGACATCACGATCTTCGACGTGGTGCCTGAAGACGCAGGGCTGGCGCGCGCCAAGCTCTCCGACCTCAAGGGCGGCGACGCGACCGTCAATGCGGCGGCGCTACGCGGCGTACTCGCGGGCGACCCCGGTCCCTATCGCGACATCGTGCTCCTCAACACCGCTGCGGCCCTGATCGTCGGCGGCCTCGCGGCCGAACCTCGCCGACGGCGTGACGCGCGCCGCAGCACGCGATCGAATCCGGAGCCGCGCGCCGCGCACTCGATAAGCTCATCGCGATCACAAACAAGAGCGCCTGATCGCAGCAGAGCACGATCTACACATCAGCCTCGCGTAAGGAATCGACAGCTAGCGTCCCCGAGTAGCGATCGAAGCGCCAGCGGGGGAACCCGTGTCCCGAGCAGAAGACCCCGCTCGCCGAAGGCATCAAATTTCAGCTCGCCGGCCGGCTTGACGAGGCGGAGCGCATCTTCAGCGAGACCGCCCGCGCGCCGGAAACGGTCGAAAGCCTTCATCGCCTTGCCCTTGTTCACGTCCAGCGCGGCGAGCCGCAGCGTGCGCTCCCGCTTCTCGAGGCGGCGCGGACGCTCGGCTCCGACCCGCGCATCCACTTCAACTGCGCGGTCGTCTATGGCGCCTTGAAGCGCCCCCTCGACGCAATCGCCACCCTCCGCGAGGCCATTTCCGCAGAGCCGCGCTACCTGCAGAGCTACGTTGCCCTCGCCGACCACTTGATGGCGCTCGGCGACAGGACGGGTCTCTCGAGCGTTCTTTCCGCTCTGATCATGCGCTCCCTGGAGCTCAACGCCGGACGACTACATCGCGCTCGCCATCGACAAGATGATCGCTCACGGTGCCGAGCCGAGCGATCCCGTGTTTCTTGCCAACCGCGTGCGCATTTCCGGACGCGAGGATGCCGCCCGCCGTCTCCTCGCGCGCCGCCTGGCCGCGACTGAGCGCGACTTCGGTGCGCTTCTGACCAACGCCATCGCCCACCTGCCGATCGTCTACGCCTCGGAAGCCGAGATCGACGAGCGCCGCGAAAAGTACGCCGTCCGACCTGAACCGCATTTCGCGGTCTCGTTGCCCACTGCACCGACGAGGAGTGCCTGGCCGCGCACGGCGTCGTCGGCATGGCGAAGCCCTTCCTGCTCGCCTACCACGGGCGAGAACGATCGCGCCTTGCAGGCCGTCTACGGCAACATCGTCTCGCGCATCATGACAGCCGGTCGCTCACGGCGAGAATGCCGGCGCCGCGCCGCGACGGGCGCCTTCGCGTCGGCTTCGTCACGCGCTACTTCTTCACGCACTCCATCTCGAAGCTCTTTGCCGGCTGGATCAAGCATCTCGATCGAACGCGCTTCGAGGTCATCGGCTACCATCTGGGCGCCGACCAGGACGCAACCAGCCGGCGCATCGCCGCGACCGCGGACATCTGGCGCTCAGGCGAGCTCGCCGACGACGTCTGGGCCGAGACGATTGCCGCTCGATGCGCCCCACGTCCTGATCTACCCCGAGCTCGGCATGGACACCTCCGCGATCAGGCTCGCCTGCCGCCGCCTGGCTCCCGTGCAGTGCGTCTCCTGGGGCCACCCCGTCACGACGGGGCTGCCGCACATCGACTACTTCCTGTCGAGCGATCTCATGGAGCCCGCCGACGGCCAGGACCACTACAACGAGACGCTCGTCCGCCTTCCAAACTTGTCGATCGCCTACGAGCCGGTGCTCCCGCTAGGCCAGAAGCTCACGCGCAGCGAGCTAGGTGCATCCGACGACGACGTGCTCTTCATCTGCTGCCAGTCGCTCTTCAAGTATCTGCCGCGTTACGACGAGATCTTCGTGCGCATCGCCGAGCGCGTCCCGAACGCGCGCTTCCTCTTCATCGGCGACGACCGGGCCCCGCCCACAAAAGTCTTCCGCCAGCGCCTGGAGCAGGCATTTCGCGCGCGCGGCCGCGACCCCACCCGTCACATGCTGATCGTGCCCCATATCCCCTTCGACAAGTTCGCGGCCTTCCTCGGCCTGGGCGACGTCTATCTCGACAGCATCGGCTGGTCGGGCGGCAACACGTCGCTCGAGGCCCTGAGCCAGAACCTTCCGATTGTCACCCTCCCCACGCGCTTGATGCGCGGACGGCACACCAAGGCCATCCTCGAGATGATGGGCTGCGATGACATGATTGCGGATAGCATCGACGACTACGTCGACAAGGCCGCACGTCTTGCCGACCCCGCAACCGCCCGCGTCGCGCGCAGAGCGTATCGAGGCCCGCCACCACGCTCTGATCGGCGATTTGACGCCGGTGCGAGCCCTTGAGGACTTTCTTGAACGCGCCGTCGCCAAGGTCCTCGTGGGCGAACCGGCGCCGGTCCGCGCCGCACATTATGCCGCCTAGCCGGCTTCAAGGTGCCTGCGACCCTGTAAGCCACCGTTGACCCTCTCCGCGTCCCTCGGTAGCAAGGGGCTCCCGTCCGTCGTATCTTTGAAAAATGGCCGATATCCTCGACAAGATCACCGCCTACAAGCGCGACGAAGTGAGCGCGGCGAAAGCCAAGCAGCCGCTTCAGGTGATGGCTGAGTACGCGCGCAGCGCCCCGCCCGTGCGCTCGTTTGCGGGCGCCATCGAAGCCAAGCACGCCTCCGGCCGGCCGGCGCTTATCGCCGAGATCAAGAAGGCCTCGCCCTCGAAGGGCCTCATCCGCGCCGACTTCGATCCCGTAGCGCTCGCCCGCGCCTACGAGGCGGGCGGCGCGGCGTGTCTCTCCGTACTCACCGACACGCCCTCTTTCCAGGGTGCGCCTGCCTACCTCACCGAGGCCCGCGCAGCCGTCAAGCTTCCCGCACTCCGCAAGGACTTCATGATCGACACCTATCAGGTTGTAGAGGCGCGAGCCTGGGGCGCCGATTGCATTCTGATCATCATGGCTGAGGTCGACGACGCGCTCGCCGCCGACCTCGTCTCCGCCGCCCACGACTGGCACATGGACGCGCTCATCGAGGTCCACGACGAAGCCGAGCTCGAGCGCGCTCTGCGTCTCGACTGCCGCCTCATCGGCATCAACAATCGCAACCTGAAGACTTTCGAGACCACGCTCACGACCACCGAGCGCCTGGCGCCCCGCGTCCCGAAGGACCGTATCGTCATCGGCGAGAGCGGCATTTTTACGCCCCAAGACATCGCGCGTCTTTCGAAGGTGGGCGTCAATACGTTCCTCGTCGGCGAAAGCCTCATGCGCCAGGCCGACGTCACAGCCGCCACGCGCGCGCTCCTCGCTGCGGAGCCCGCCGCATGACCAAGCTCACGCATCTGGACGACAAAGGCCGTGCGCGCATGGTCGACGTGGCCGACAAGGAGGCCACACAGCGCACCGCGATTGCCGAGGGTTTCGTCGCCATGAGCAGCGACACGCTCGCGCTCGTCATCGAGTGCGGCGCGCCCAAGGGCGATGTGCTGGCAGCCGCGCGCATCGCCGGCATCATGGCGGCGAAGAAAACGCACGAGCTGATCCCGCTCTGCCATCCCCTCGCCCTCAGCAAGGCAGCCGTCGAGTTTGCGCCGTCCGAGAAGCCGCCCGGCATTCACATCCGCGCCGAGGTGAAGGTCACAGGACAGACGGGCGTCGAGATGGAAGCCCTGACCGCGGTCACCATTGCCGGCCTCACCATCTACGACATGCTCAAATCCGCCGACCGCGCCATGCGCATCGAAGGCGTCCGCCTGCTAGAAAAGTCGGGCGGACGCTCAGGCCACTACACGGCAGACTCCGCTCCGAAGCCGGTGAAATAGGACATGGGCCTCATCTCCGTCGACGAGGCGCTCGCGCGGATCCTCGATGGCGTCACGCCGACCGAGCCCGAAACCATTTCCGATTCTCGACGCGGCGGACCGCGTGCTGGCGGAGGATGTCGCGGCCAAGCTCACGCAGCCTCCATTCGCGGCGTCCGCCATGGACGGCTACGCGATAAAGGCGGCCGATCTCGCCTCCATTCCGGCGCGCCTCAAGGTCGTCGGCTACATCGGCGGCCGGGCGCGGCCACCGCGGCCGGCTGGCGGCGCGCGAGGCCGTTCGCATCTTCACCGGCGCGCCGCTCCCCGAAGGTGCAGACACCGTCGTCATCCAGGAGAACACCGAGCGCGACGGCGATGACGTGATCGTCCGCGAGCCGGCAAAGCCGATGGCCAACGTCCGCGCGCGCGGCGTCGACTTCACACAAGGCCAGATACTTCTGCGCAAAGGCCGCAGTCTTGACGCGCACGCGCTGACGCTTGCCGCCGCCATGGGACACGACACGCTTGCGGTCCGCCGCAAGCCCGTCGTCGCCATTCTCGCGACCGGCGACGAACTCGTGCCGCCGGGCACGACGCCCGGTCCCGACCAGATCGTGTCGTCGAACCCCATCGGCCTTGCCGCGATCGTGACCAAGGCCGGCGGCATGCCACGCCATGCTCGGCATCGCCAAGGATACCGAAGCCGTCATCCAAGCCAAGATCGCCGAGGCCGCGGGCGCCGACGTGCTCGTGACCATCGGTGGCGCCTCGGTTGGAGACCACGACCTCGTCGCCCCCGCGCTCACCGCACGCGGCATGAAGCTCGACTTCTGGAAGGTCGCGATCCGGCCCGGCAAGCCCCTCCTCTACGGCCGCCTGGAAACCTCGCGCGTGCTCGGCCTGCCCGGCAATCCCGTCTCGGCGCTCATTTGCGCGCGCGTCTTCCTCGTGCCGCTGATTCGCGCACTCCTCGGCGTCGACCGCTCCGCTCCGAAACGCGAGACCGCCCGCCTCGTGGGTAGGCTCGAGACGAATGGTCCGCGCCTGCACCTCATGCGCGCCAAGCTGGAACGGACCGCCGATGGCGAGCTGACGTCGAAGCCCTGCCGTCGCAAGACAGCTCACTGCTCTCGGCGCTCGCCGCAGCGGACTGCCTGATCGTGCGCCCGCCTGACGCCCCTGCCGCATCGGCAGGCGCCGAGGTCGAGATCGAGCGGTTGTAAATCTGGCGCCACGCAGCGTCAAATTATCAACAAATTGAGCCACATACTCCGCGCCCGGGGGGCAGTGGAGGACCGTGATGCGGACACGTGAAGACTGCACCGTGCGCGTGCTTGGAGAGCCGCCCTGGCAGGAGCTCGATTGCTCAAACGAGCCCCTCACCGACCACATGCGCATCTTGCTCTGGGTTATCGACGGAGCCGAGCGGCGCCAAAAGGTCGCGGCCGAATGGTCGGGCGGAAAAAGCGCAGCGGTCTGCAAACGCTGCCTCACACACGCCCCGCCGCTGAACCGCACTTGCTGCTCAATTTTCGCGGCTAATCGAACAACCACGTGCTAAGGCCGCCAGGATCTCCCAAGATGACGTAGGCAACGAGTGCCGCGCCAAGTGCATATCGCGCCAGCCGCGCCCACTGGAGCGGCCACGCCGGATAGAGGATGGCACGCAATGCGACGTGCGCCGCCACGATAAGCGGCGAAGCGAGCGTCATTCCGAGCAGTATGACGACCAGCGAGTAGAGCCAGGCGAGGCTCTCAACATGCTTCGGGTCCGGATTGCTGTAGCTCGGAAAATGTCCGGTCTCGCGGGCGACAGCCGCGGTGAAGATGCCGAAGCAAATCAGCCACGCCCACGGCGCCAAATAGAAAATGGCTGCGGCAAACCTGCCGATCCGCTCCCACACCGTCATACGCGCGCCCCGCATCGCCAGCGACGAATTCTCGCCAAGCGCCGCACCAAGATCAAGTGCGTCAGCTGATTGTCCGCGCACGTCGAGTGTCCGAGGTAGGGCCCCCAATTAGGGTCAAGCGGCGTTGTCTGCCCGGTCCACCTTGATCGTGAAGCCCCAAAGCTCGGTTTGCGGATGGGCAGCGCGGATCCGATCCAGCAGATCGCTGATTGCCTTGCCAACCGAGTAGCGTTCGGAGACTTCCGTGATGTCTTCCTCGAGCACCGACTGGTCCCGGTCTCTCACAATCCTGATGAGTGTGCGCATTCTGAAACCCTGAGTGACCGCAGGCTCAAGGGCCTGCTCGGTCACCTAACGCGCGAGCGCGCGTTTCGTTGCACCGCAGCAAACAAACTCCATTTCAAGCAGGCTTCACTTCACCGCTCGCCAGCCCAAGCCGCTCTAGGTCCTCGGCCGACAGCCGGCGAATCGCTTGCACCCGCATCGAGGGCGAGCTGTCGGGCCGCCTTTTCGTCTCTTCGACGGCCTTGTCGGCATTCGAGATTGCGGCGTTGAAATATTTGAATGATGGCGCGCCGCTGCCGGCCGTGGCGCTCATCACCATGACCACCCAACCCGCTGGCGATCCATTCTCAATCATGAGTTGGAGCGTGGCACCGTTCAGTCGTCGGATCAACGATTGCCGAAATTGACCCACGATCAAGTCTTGACGTCCTCGGCCGCCGCGGACTGGCCCGAAACCACCAGCCAGGTGTTGTCCGAATTTCAGGATGGGTGTCCGAAGGTGTAATCGGGCAACAAGAGGAGCAAATTGTTGAAGGTACCTGCGACACTTTTCAACGTTCAGCCCAGATTGCTACACGTTCATCGCAATGGACGCGACCAACAAGGCAATTGTCGCGTATCGCTCCGGTAGCCGTGAGGCGACACGACAGAGTACTTTTTAGCCGATCTGCGATCCCGCGTCCTCGGGATGCCCATCGTCAGCAGCGACGGTTTCCGGTTCTACGAAACGGGCGTAGAGCGCACGTTTGGTCGTCGCATCCACTACGGGCAGGTCATCAAGACTTTCGACGGCATGCCCGCGATCGATGGCATGCGCCGGTATTCGCCAGGCACGGTTGTCACGATCGGGAAGCGCACAATCGTAGGCCGTCCGCCCCTCGATCGAATATGCACAAGCCATATTGAGAGGCAGAACTTGAGTGTGCGCATGGCGCAGCGCCGCTTCACGCGCTTGACTAACGGCTTCAGCAAGAAGATCGAGAACCACTCAGCGACTGTAAGATTGTGTGTAGCTCACTACAATTTCTGCCGCCCACATGAGACGATACGTACTACTCCGGCCTTTGCTATCGGAGTGGCAAATCGCGTTTGGACAGAAGCGGCGTTGAAGAGAACAGTCGAGCCGCCAGGGCGTCGCGTGGGAAGATTCCGCGTGATCGACGGCGACCAGAGCTAAAGCCTGACGGCAAATCGTCAGCTCGTGGGCATCGAGCGGACGTGCTGCTGCTCTCTCTTCAGCTTTTGACCCGAAGTCACCGACGCCTGACGACTTGTCTGCTCTCAGGGCCTGGCGGACGTCACAGCGGAGGACGTCTAGGTCAGAGCCGAAGTCACAATCATCGTCGAGAAAGGTCGGCTGACCGATATGAAGGGGGCTACCTGGTTGCGGGGCTTCCCCGACAGTGGAGGCTACTGCTTCGGCTCCTCTTTTCTCATTTCCTCGATCTTCTTTACTGCTTGGTCCGTGAGCTCGCCGGCCTTTTCCATCGCCTTCGTGCCGACCTCGGAGGCCTTCTCCTGCGCTTTCATCAGGGTCGTCTTCTCAGTCGGCATGTAATCGGGCGCCGCTTTGACTGCGTCCTTGCTAAGCGGGATCTTGATGACGCGCTCACCGGATGGCGCGGCGGAGACCGACAGCGAGTTGAACGGTACGGCGACGCTCTTTCCCCCAACGCCCAGCAATCCGCCGACGTTGAGGACAACGGTCTTTAGCGTCCCGCCCTTGTCGAACAGGAGATCATTGACCGTACCAATCGTGTCGCCAGCGTCGTTTGTCACTGTCTCGCCTAAGAATACGTTGGCGGACCATTCATCTGCGGGCTGCTCTGTCACGAAGGTGGGATCAGTGCTGCTCGATTGGGCGACCACAGCCGAAGTACCAAGCAGCAACATCAGCCCGGCGGCTGCCAAATAAGTGCGCATCGAATTCGCTCCTATATCGAAAAGTTGCGCAGGATTTTTCCTGCGACGAGTTCAGACGGTTGAACGCGCCTGACCGGCACAGGTTCCCACGCTTGGCGCCGAGCGCTTCTTTAAAAACCCGCTGATTGTCATTTGCTAAGGCGCGCCCATTCGCACCTGTGCTCCACTGCAGCCGGGAGCGCCCAGGGAAAGGCTTCTTCAAAGGCCCAACACCCGTCGAAGACGCCACGGCGCTCCCACCAATTCTCGCAAATCACCTAGGATGAGTTTTGGTACTTTTGTGCCAGAAGGCCGCGACAATCAAAGACACGTAAGCTGAGCTATGCTGCTAGCAAATCCTTCTTCTCGAGGCCCGACGGCACGATGCGCATGGCGTCCGCGCTGTAGCTCCGAACGAGTGCGAACGCTGCCACTCTGCGAGCGGCCTCAACGTCGCGACGTGCAGCCTCAAGCACCGCGCTTAAGTCACGGCGGAGGATTGGATCGAACTCTCCGAACGGGAATGCGACTGCCCTATCAACTCTCATGTCTCCACCTTCTTGGATTGCTCTCGCAGCCAATCCAAAAAAACACCCGTGACAGTTCCCATCGTTTGGTGACGTTTTTTTTCGTACGCGCTGTGGGTCCAAAGTTCGCTTGCGCAACCGCAACTATTTCTTATCCAAGAGCAGTCGCCCGCGGGTTTGAAGCGCCTGCTGAATGCGCTGAGCGAACTTTTGCAGCATCCAGGGTAACGTCACTTCCAGCCGCACGCGGTCTTCTTCGACATCCACCGTTCCTTGCGCAAGCTGGCCGAGCGCGCTTACGCGGAAGTACATGCGATCGCCCATCCAGGTTTCATTCTCAACCTTCATGATGGGAAAGGCTTCAGCAGCCTGCGTAAGCTTGTTCGTGAGTTCGGGCTAGGGCCTATTCCTTGCCGAGACCGTGGGGTATGGAAACAAGAAGCGGTTTTGACATCTCTGTCGAACACGTTGCGCGATGTTCGACTACGGCTTCGGCTTCGTATCAGGTATCGGCGCGGCGTCATCAGAGCCGCCACCACCCCAGCCGTGAGCCGTCGATTCGTCGGCGCCCGTTGTCAATTCCTCGGAGCGATAGCGCGAGCCTTCGCCGTATTGCTCGCGCTGGCCCTCGCCATAGTTGAGCTTCTCGCCCGATTCTGACGGTGTCGCCGAAGTCCCGGCGTTACTTCTTTCGCCCCTTAGTTCTTTGAGTGCTTGCTCGAGATGAGCCTTCGCACTGTCCATATGCTTGCTGGCTTCCCCTTTACGCCGGAGGATCGTGTTCTGCAGGGCGCTTCGGAGTTCGTTCTCGAGGTGCCACAAAGACTTTAAGGCAGGGGGTACCTTGTCGAGTAGATCGGGCATGCGGAATTCCTTTCGCGACAAAAACGCCGGGGCGCCCGAACGGTTCCCGATATGAGTGGTGCCGAAAACGTTTATCTCCGAACGAACGAGGCCTCCGCAGCCATCCCTCCGCAACCATCCTTCGATGACCGCACTCATATTGGATTAGCGGCTTCGACCGCGAGCCCTATCTCTCGTGAGAGCGAGCTCCTAGTGCCCACCACCTCCAGTGCACCGCACAGCGACGGCTTCGCGCGAGACGCCCGGACCGATTTGAGCTTTCAGCGGAACTTCGTACCTCGCCTCGCGTTCAGCAACCACAACTGGCCAAGCACTCGGTGCATCCATGAATGAAATTATCTACCTTATCGGACTGATCGTCGTCGTGATGTTCATCCTGAGCGCGCTCGGCCTGCGCTGAACAGAGGAAGAAATGCCATGGTCGATGTCGTCGCTCCGCCTGCCACAAAGACCGTGCGCGTAAACAGCTACGTTGAATGGGGTGCAGTGATTGCGGGCGCTGTGATTGCGTCGGCTCTATCTTTTGTGCTGCTCACAGCGGGCACAGCGGTCGGCCTTTCCCTCATCTCCCCGTATCCATCGCATTCTTACGGCAAACTGGCCGCCTCCCTGGCTGCTTTCTGGGTTCTAGCCGTGCCCATTTTGTCTTTGCTTGTAGGCGGATACATCGCCGGCCGCATGCGCGCGGCCTGGGAGAACGCCTCCGCTGACGAAGTAGAGTTCCGCGATGGAATTCACGGCCTTCTCGTCTGGGCAGTGAGTGTAATGATAGGCGGTTTCCTGGCATTCCTCACCGCGGCGAGCGCGGCTCAACTGGGCGCCGACGTCGGCCGGATCGCGCTCTCCGATCGCGCCGTCGTTGTCGCGCCGGCGGTTGACACACTCATGCGCACGACCGTTGTTGCCGAGGCAGAAACGGATGCGGCGCCAGTCGCTCCCAAGCCGGCCTCCCCATCGGGACGCGCTACGGACCAGCAATCGCCGTCAACCACAGTCGCGCCGACCTTATCGACGCGAAACGATGTCACGAGATTGCTCACTGCCGCCGTCGCCGATGGCAAGCTTTCCGCGAATGACCGGCAGTATCTGGCTGAATACGTGACGCGCCGCACCGGACTTAGCCCGGCGGACGCTGAAAAACGTGTCGATCAGGCGTACGCCCAGGCAGTAGAGGCCGCCGAGAAGGCGCGCAAAGCCGCCGTCCTTGCGGGGCTTGCGACCGCTACGGCCCTTCTGCTCGGACTTGCGGCTGCCTGGTACGCGGCTCAACACGGAGGTCGCCACCGTGATCAGAATATTCCGGCCAAGTTCACGTTCCTACGGCCGCGTGTGAGGCAACTGCCAACCGCGCCGTAAGCTAGTCCCGTAAGTTCTTCTAGTGGAGAAATGAGCAATGCTTCGTGACATCGTGTTGTGGCTCTTGGGAGTTCCCATCGTGGCCATCATCGCACTCCACCTCTTGGGCATCCTGAGGTGAAAGTAATGAGTGCATCAAAGAAGCGAGATAGCGATCGGACCGCCGGTGATTTCCACCCATCGCGGCCGCAGGAAAAAGCGAAGCCCCAGTTCGGTCCGATGCCAACTAATGACCCCAACAAGGTTATGCAAAACCAAAAAAGCCCCGGATCGATCCCGCACTCAAGAGCACGCTGAAGGAAAAGTCCGCACCGAACGAGCCCGACGAATATCCGGACGAAGGCGCTGTGGCGACCAGAACGATCCGCAGGATCCGTAAAAGAAACGTGGGCTGCGCCCTGAAACCGCGATTGGCGCACATGTCCTCTCGCCTGTAGCGCACTTCGGCTATGTCGCAATCAGCACCCTTGGAGTGAGCAAGATGTTCGGATTTCTCGATAAGCCTGCTTTGGTTCTGGAGCGGCCGCGACGAGGAACGACGCCAGGAATCCGAAGTTCACAACAAGGCACGCATGTGGAATCTGACGAGCCTATGGCGGGTGCGGGAGCGCAGCTCGCCGGAGAGCGAGAATTTTCAGAAACTGAGCAGACGTTGAGGCGAGCCAGCGTTGCGGATCGCTCACGCGGGCAATAGGCGGCCTTTGGTTCAATCCTCATTTCGAGGGCGAACGCGCGGCTCTGCCTCTTTGCTTCCGGCAGGCTCGCCTTCTGCCTGACCCTCCTCTCTTCTAAAAAGGGTCAATAGCGTCAGGAGCAGGCTTTCCGGCATATCTGTCATTTCGCCATTGAGGTGATGCCTTAGACGCGTACCAATGCTCTGGGCCCAATTCGGGAGACCGTGCGGTTGTTGCGAGTCCTGTTCATTGATGCGCTTCACGTGCGTCTCGTCCTAGCTACTTGAACGCTCGTATTGAACGCCTCCTCGCGAAGAAACGTGCGGCCATGGTAGTCGTTCCTTTCAGAGACCTACCAGCAAACCAGGAACTTTTTTATCGAGGTCTAAGTTTCCTCGGCTACGCGCTTTGAAGGAGCAAGGACATCAAACTCACCGTCTTTCCCACGTTGAGCAAGGAGTTCGGATATGAGTGAAATCGGACGCTTGTGTACTCAGCGCGCCAAGGAGCAGCCCGAAAGGTTCTTCGCGGTGCCGAAGGATGTGATTGGCGAAGTGATGCTCACGCGCGGAGAAAAGCTGGCCACGCTCGAGCGCTGGCGACTTCGCGTACTCGATCACCAGCGAGGCAGGATCAACCGCACGAAAGCGCGCGGCGAGCAGGTTCGAATTCTGTATGAGATTGCGGAAGCCAAGAAACTGCTCGAGCTAGAGCGGCAGGACGAAGGCACGCGCGAATTCGGATTTGGCGAGAAATAAACTGCGGGACGTCCGGCTGTTCTTCCGATGGACGCTGGGATAGCCACCTAGTTGTTTATGGCGCCTGGGCTCACCAGGGTGAGGTCGTTATCGATTGGAAGATCCTAGACGAAGAACTTCACTTCGAATGGCGTGAGATCGACGGCCCCACGCGTGGGGCTGGGGCCTGCCCTCATCAAGACGGGGCTTCCCTCGGCCACGTCGAGCATGAGCTCCAACCCGCTGGCGTCGAATGCCGGATTGTATTGCCTAACTTGCCTCGCAATAAAAAAGCAACGCCGTGAGGCGTTGCTTTCCAACATTCGTATAAGCGCGTTGTTTAGCGCTGTTGATCCTGAGGTTTGCGCTGACCACCCTGTTGGCCGGAGCGGTTCTCCTCAGCTTGCCGCTGGCGCTCTTGATCACTGTGTCCGCCCTGCTGACGTTTTTCCTCTTCTTTCCGTTCACGATCGCGGTTCTGACCCTGCTGGTGCTTGTCACGCGGATCCTGATCGTTGTCACCCTGCTGGCGCGCCGGCTGGTTCTGTCCTTGTTTTTGGTCGCGATTTTGGTTTGTCATGACTTACTCCTTGGGTAGGGGTGGATATTTGAAACCTTACAAACGCCGTTGGAGTTCCCATCGGAGACGCGCAGCCGCCCCAGCGACCAAGTTAGATCGCTAGGGCGAGCCGAACGTTGCAAGCGAGCCTGCCGTCTCGTTACTCAGCGCTTTCCTTCATCGAGGAATCGTCAGGCGATTTTGTCGAAGGACCGGTGCGCGTATCGGGGAAGCCCTGTACGCCACTCGAGTCCTGGCTCGGCTGCGTTGCGCTTGAGCCGCTTTCGCCGCTCGAGACACCCGTGCTTGCAGAGCCTCCCGTCTGCGCATCAGCGGAACCGCCTGGAGATTTGGTTGCCGGCCCGGTGCGGGTGTCAGCCGGCCCCTGCACGCCAGGTCCAGAATTCGGCTTCGTTTGACCAATGGCACCCTGCTGGCCCGGCTGCGCCTGCGGGCTCGCTTGATCCTCCAGCATCTTCTGTTGCTGCTGATAGAGCAGCTGCTCTTTCTGCTTGTCCTTCCAGGAGTCCTGCGCCAAAGCCGGCGCTGCGACTAACAGCGTTGAAATTGCAATACCTGTCATAAGCTTGGTCACGTTTCTCTCCCTTTGTTGCTGCTCTCCAGCAGTTCAACAAAAGCGAAACCGGCACCGGAGCGTATGGGTTCCTATTTTTTCATGTCGCCTGCGACGACGCTGCTGCACACAAAAAAAGCCACCGGGGAGCCGTGTGGCTCCCGGGCGGCCCAGCACCGGTTAAGGCGCCTGACGAATGCTGGTGCATCCGTCTAATCGTTAAACGCGCGAATGCTAGACTGGTTCCACCGCGACGGAGGGGCACGCGACGGCACCGCTCGGAAAGCTTCCCGCGACTGGAAAAATTACTTCTTCCAAAATCGCGGCACGCAGTTTGCACTGGATCACGTTCTCCCATAGATGCCGCATCGAACAACCGCTTTGTCATCGTGTGCAGCGGTACCCGAATGTCCCGCGCGGTCGCTTCGCTCATCGCGCTGTCGAGTACGGAGTGAAACAACTTCAGCTCTTCCGAGCTGTAACCCATGACTTGCATCTGGCACTCCAAGTCGCCGATAGGGCGCCGTCCAAATGACGATGGACGGCGCCCTTGCTTGTGCCTTTAGAAACGAAGCACGGGCCACTAACTCCACTCGCGTGTTGCGGGTTCCGGTCCGGGCTCAACAAATTACGCAATGCTTGTCACCCGACCGCAAAGCGCTGAGCGTCATTGGCTTTCGTGCAATGTAGCTTGATCCAGAGGCGGGCAAGGGCTTCGCTTGGTGTTGCTCCCTGCGCTGTCACGCCTGCCGCTGGAACCGATGCCGCGCTGCTATCCTCGGAATAGAAATCCAGGACAGTTCCGCGCCCGCAGGCCCCAAGCAGCTCCTCTAAATTAGGAACGTGGACAGGCGCAGCTGCCTTGGTGAGTTGCGCGATAGCACCCTGCTTGAGAAAGGTCTGCGGATAACCGGCGTCCTTAAGAGCCTTTGCCGTTTGAAAGGTGATCATGTACGACCCGTTTGATGAGGTATCCGCCTTCGGTCAAACCACCGGAGACGGCCAGAATGTTCCGGCCGGCTGGAACGCAGGGAGAGTTGTGGTCGTCACCTAGGTTCCGCTTGGAATGCAGCGGAATGTGCTTCTGAGCGCCCTCACTCTCAGGCTGTCCGAGTTCCAGTCGCCCTGTTTTGCGTATTCGAGAATGCCGTTGATGAGCTTGCGCCTTAGTCCCTCAACAGCTGCATCCTGAGAAATCGCTTCAGGAATTCTTGCCACTCTGAAGGCGTCTCGGACCGCCTTCTCCATGATGTCCAACGCGAGGCTCTCGGGAGCCCCGTACCAAAAACGTATGTTGTCGCTCATCTTCGAAGTCCACGCATTCACCGCGCTGGTAAAACGCGCAAATCGCACAACTGTTCAGCCGCGAAGGTGAAAAAATTAGTTGAGCGAGAGGGACTATCAGAGCGGCTGCTATTGTTTCCAACTGCTCACAGGTAATGGCCTTCACTTCAGCCAGGTTTTCCCGCATTCGCTTTCAAAGAGCCACCAAATTTGGAACTCTTGATAGGCGAATTGCGTTGACCGGTCATGAGCTTAGTCAACCGCTGTTTACTAATCACTGTAATCGCTGCCACCCAAGCTGCTTCGGCCGCCGAAGGAAAAACACCTGGCGAAACGTACTGTTTCAACAAGGTCTGCCACAGGGTGAAAACCCTCGATGAAACTCGTGCGCTGCGGGGAATTGAGGATAGGCAGATCGCGTCGTTCTATGACGCCTGTGAAACCGATCGGGGCAACCCATGCACCCTGACTTCCTCGGGGGAGGTATTGCAGGCCGACAAGCCTGATAACGTCGCCAGCCCAATATTTCCTAATGGCACCGTTCTGTTGCTCTGGAACGCACGCAACGGCCGAAGCGCGCGCGTACGCGTCAACAATTCCGGTCCGTATGTCACGGGGCGGCTACTCGACGTCTCCCGCGCAACTGCCGAGCTCCTCGGTTTCATCGAGGCAGGCGTCGCGCAGTTGCGAGTGACCGTTATCGACGCCCCGGAGGCCTCCAACCCGTCTCGCTGATCACGCTCGGTGAGCCTTGCGGTCCAACCCTCAGCAACCCAGTGGCAGGTGTTGACTATTTGAGGCAGTTCTTGGAACCGGCGCCGCAACACATCCGTTCTACCAACCAAGCGACAAAAAAACGTCACAGATCCGGCTCTCTCTACAAAATCTGACACCTCGCGAGGGACTATGGACCCCCCTCCGAACGGCCACCTCGCACTCGTCGTCGAGGACGAACCGCTCATTCGCCTGTTCACAGCAGCGACGTTGAGGGAAGCAGGCTTCAACACACTGGAGGCCGCGAATGCCGAGGAGGCAATGCGGTACCTCGATGCCGATACGACCATCGCGGTACTTGTAACAGACATCGACTTGCCCGGCCACGTAAATGGCTTTGGACTCGCATGGCGGGCCCACAGTCTCAGCGCTGCAGTCGTGGTGATGTCCGGTCGCCTGGTCCCCCCTCCCGAACTCCTGCCCCCGGGAGCAAGGTTTCTAGCAAAGCCCGTGAGTGAAGATCAGCTTGTCGCTGCCCTATCGGAACTCCTGCCACGGCCACGAGGCAGCTAGTCAACTCTTCCGGTTGTTCACTCACTGTGGCAAGGCGGCCCGGCTATCGATGTAATCTGCAAATTTGCAGGGCCCTCCAGTTCAGCGTTACGAGCCTGTTCTCTTGCCGGCGACTTTCTTGAACAGCGTCTGCAATTGCTCGACTGTGAGGTCGCCCGTAACGGGAGCGCCAATCGAATCCTGGAACTGCATGACGGCGGATTTGGTCTTCGGGTCCACCGTACCGTTTTCCTGCACGATGTCGTAGCCCATGAACTTCAGATGCTGCTGCGCGGCTTTGATTTCGTCGGGCGTCGAGACGAGCGATGACCCGCTCTGCCCCGTTGCGGCCGTCCCTAGGCCCGGTGCGCTCGTGCTGCCGGTCGCGATGTCGCCCTTTGCCGCTGTGGGTTCGACCGAGCCCTTCTTCGACACTACGACGTCGTCGTCCTTGCGCTTCCCGCTCGAACTCTTCGTCGACTTTTCGGGGCGCGCGACGCCCGTGCGCTTCGTCGATGAAGAAGCCTTCCGCTTTCCGCCGCCCGTCGCGAGCTCGTTGAGGATGATCGCTCCGACGATCCCCGCGCCCACGGCGCCTGTCGTCCGACTTCCCGCGGCCGCGCGCTCCACACTTGCGCTCATGCAGACGAAGAACGGGAGCACCATGGCCATGAACCGGCACGCGACCCCGGACAAGGACGCGTTTCCTCGATTGAATGTACCCGTCGCATGCATGCTGGCCTCCCGCTCACCCATCCCGAGATCTGGGGAACTCGCCCCGCGGTGCTCCGCTCAAGATTGAAGTTCTCCGGTTTCGTCGCATTGAATGTAGCTTCAGTACTTACACTTCTGCCAAACTAGGATCGGCTTGCCGTAGCAGTTTTTGTAGAGATTGATGTTCACTTGCGGCTGCTGCTGTTGCGGCTGCTGATTGTAGGTTGGCTGCTGAGATTTGTACGGTCGGCACTCGCCACGACGCCTATATGTGCCGCGCGGACACTTCGCCTCGTCCGCGCTTTTGTATTTGCATGAGCCATCGCTGTAATAGGCCCCGCTGGGGCAGCAATTCGGGTACTCGCCGTTGGGACGATCGTCGGGGCATTCGGTCTTCGCCACGATCTTCTGGCAGGAGCCTTCGCGATATTCCATTCCGGCCTGGCAGCAATCGGGATACGTGCCGTTCCAGCCGCTGGGACAAGCCGCTACCGGTGCCGCAGCGCAGGTTTTGCCGTTCCATGACGTGCCCTCGGCGCATTCGCAGAGTTTGTCGGCCGTAAGTGTCATGCCGCCGAAGCAGGCCGGTGTCACGTGGCCGATCGCGACCTCATGGCATTCGTAGCTGCCGGGCTCAGCGCCGTCGGGCGGACCGGACGTAGACACTGTCGTCGGGGTAGGCGTCCAAGGTCTCGAAACTACGATGCAGTTCTTGATCGTCTCGGGGAGCCCCTGCGTCGGCACCCGCGTGACGATCTTGTATTGCTCGTACTGTCCCTTTGCGAGCGGATGGCGGCCGGGCGTGGTACACTCAAATGGAATGCGCTTTGGCTGCGAATCGCAGGGCAGCTTCGGCTCGATCGAGACGATGTCCATGCTTGGAACGTCGGGGCCCATCGAGTCGGTGAACGTCACGGGGGCGTTGTGGTCGACAGCGCCGTCGTTGAGAAGCGTTAGCTTGAACTCGCATGCCTCTCCGGGCGCGCACGTGCTCGCGCCGGATTTGATGACTCTCAAGCTGAAGGGATCGAGCTCGACCGACTCACAGGCCTTGTCGTTGGCCAGGATGCTCTGAGCTGCTCCTGCGTCGCCCGTCGCGCCCGCTTTCAACGTCGCGCAGTTTTCGAGCACGGCGCCTTTGCCAAAGCCCTGTGGCATCACGTCGACCGGAAGCACGATCGATTGGTCCTTGACGAGCTTCACGTCGTGGCGCGACGCGCACGTCGTATCCGGGCCCGTCCCGGCGCAGCTCCAATCGGGAGATGTGGTCACCGTCGTCGTGCGCCCGCTGGCCGGCGAGGACGCGGCGGATTTGCCCACGACCTGCTCGGAGACCGACAGCGGACCACTGTAGGTCCCACCGCCGACATTGGTGATCGTGATCTCGAACTTGCACGGTCCGTCCGTGGCGCAGAATTCCGAGACCGCCTTCTTCTCGATCTTGAGGCGCGGGGGCTCGGCGAGGCGCTGCGCTGCCGGCTTGAGCGGAAGCATGGCGCATGCCTGCCCGCGTTTGCCGGCCATGGCGCGCCCCATTTGCTTCTCGGCCGCAGCCGCATCGGTCCGCTGCAGAAGGAAGCTCGCGGGAACAAAGTCCGAGGTCGTGGCGCCCAATGCCTTGCGCACTTCGAGCGCCGTGCTGCTGCCGAGGAAGCGATCCTCCGGGCCGAGCGCCCCGGGTTTCATTTTCAGCGCAAGCGAGGTGGAGGCTCCGGGGGCGAGCTCGAGGGCGTTGTTCGTGCAGCGCCAGGGCAGGCCCGCTCGGGCGCACGTCCATGGCGCCGTCGGATTTTCTTCGAGAGTCGCGTTGTTTCCCAGTCCCTCGGCGATCTTACCGCGATGGCTGGAAAAGAGCTCGATGATGGTCGCGGAGCCCGAGAACGGCTCGGCGGTCGTGTTCGTCAGCGTCACGTTGAGCTCGCAACCGCCGTCTTCCGAGCAGGACGGCTTGACCGTCGTCGGCTTCACCGAAATACCGGCGACGGCCGCGGTGGTCGGCGGTTGCCCCGAGTCGGGCGGCGTATGGAGCGAAGCGCAATTCGTGAGCTCGCGCTCTTCTCCGGTGGCTCCCGGCTTGACGCTCACGGTAAGCGGGACGCGGACGCCCGGTTCGATCGGCTCGGGATGCGTACAAAAGAATGGCCGGGAGCGCGTGCAGATCCAACGTGGCTCGCTCTCGGTCGACAGCACGGCGCCAGCAAGGTCGGCCTTGCCTGCGGAAACGATCTCGTCGATCACGATCGGGCCGTTGATCGGCGTGGAAAGCAGGTTGGTAACGCCGATCTCGAAGGCGCATCCACGGTCGGCCGAGCAGTCCGCGCCGACTGCCTTCTTGTCGATCTTGAGCCCGGCCAATGCAAAGGTTTCAGGGCCGGTGGGACCACCTTGTACTGGGCTGACTCCGCCGACGCCGCCGATGCCCGGCTGAGCCAAGTCCGTCACCGGTCCCTGGCCAACGGGCCTCGCTTGTCCCGGCGTCAGCATATCCGGGCCGGCGCTGGCGATGGGCGGGTAGCGCGAGGCGCCGCAGTTGCGGAACATTTCGACGTCGCCCACTTGTCCGCGCAAGCTCGCGTCGTCGTGGGAGCCGTCGAAATCGACGAAGGCGCTAACCAGTGGCGGCTCGTTCGCTGGGCGGACGCGACCGGCGTCTACAATCTGCGCGCCATGCACAATGGACGGACCGCCTGCCTTCAGCCGGGGCGCGAAGCTGGGATTGTCGCGCAGCGCATCGCCCGTTGCTACGAGGTTGGCTTCGCACTGTCCGAAATCGATCGAGCCATCCTGGTTGCGGCCAAACGCAAGGCTGATGCCTCCGGACCCCTGTCGGTAGTCGCCTCCGAAGCCGACGGCGTATTCTTCCGGCACTTGCGTCCAAGGGCCATATCCGGCGCCGGCCTTCGGCCGCGAGTAGCGCAGCACACGCGCACGATCCGGCTCGGCGAACACCGCATAGTCGAACGGGTTCTCGAGACGGCCGCGTTGCGCGATCGTCATGCGTCCTTGCGCGTCGAAAAGGATATCGGTGACCGGCAGACCGCTCTCCGACGAAAGGTATGACTTCAACCGCTGCACCATTGTCGGTTTTTCCGTCGCCTTCTCGGCGGCGACGCGGAGCTCGAATCGCGGGTCGGACGCGAACGCCCCGCTCGGATCTATGCCGACCGACCAGATCTCGGGTCCCTCGTCGACCGCATAGTAGAGACGCTTGTCGAAGACGGCCAAACCGTGAATGCGCCTGGCAGCGGACGTGAAGCCCCAGGTGACAGGGTCTTCCGTCTTGAAGCTCGGGCTTGAGGCGTCGAGACGCTTCCCGTCGTCGGCCACGGCCGCAAGCTGACGCGCCTTGCGACCAACGACGCCGTGATCGAAGCGGCCAAGCTCCGTGCCCGCCGAGGCGAAGCGATGGATCATTCCCGTGTCGAGATCGGAAGCGTAAAGATTGCCGCTGACGGGATCGAAAGCGATGTCACCCAGCCCAGGTCCGCTGTTTTGAGCGCCGTCGAGCGTGACATTGGCGAATAGCGAGAGACTGCCGGACGCGCCATCGATCTTCCAGATGGCACCGGGGCCGCCGCCCAGCTTCGTGCCGAACTGCCCTTCCATGAAGACGGCGTTCGGTGCGCCGGCCTTCAAGCGGTCCGGTTTGCCATCGCCGTCCGCGTCCGATCCAACGATTTGCAGACCGAATTGCGATGTCGCGGCCGCGAACAGATTTGGCCGCCCGCTGGGCGTGCCTTTGGCGCTGTCAAACGCAAGTCCGAATACCTGACCTATTTCTCCTGCCTTGACCGCGAGCTTCACCGCCGGCTTCAGCACCGCGGCGTCTTTGCGCTCGAACTTCGACATGTCGAACACGCGCACCGACACGCCGTCCGGGTCGATGACGGTCTTCTCGATCGGGTGGACGCCAGGCTTCAGGCCTTCGACGGTCAGTTTTGTGCCCGAAAAGCCCGACATGGCCATGTCGCCGTTGTCGAGCAAGCCGGGCGAGAGCGCGACGGGCGGCTCGATGGGGGGGGAAACGGTTTCGCCTGGCGTTAGCGGGCGGCCGCCGTCTGTCGCTGCAGGAGGTCCGGACTGCGGCGGAAGGGTTGCAGCGGGCGGCAAAGCGGCGACGACCGGCGGCGTCGGTGCGGGTTGCTTAAAATAGAAACGCTGCGTCAGCGCCGAATTTTCCCACGGCACCTGGCTACCGTTGGTCGCCTTCATGACGGAGTTGCGAACTTCGTAGAGCATCTCCGCGAGATGGTCGCCGCTGCTCAGCAACTGTTTCACCAGCGCGCCGGTATAGGGCGAATTGCGTCCCTCGCCGTCCTGGGCGACGTTGCCAGGCGCCGTCGAATAGCTGATCAGAGTTCCCGCGCCCGTTTCCTGGAGGGCGAGACCTGCTCCTTCATTCACCGACCGCGTCCCCATGCTCCGCGTCAGGTTGCGCGCGAGAGGATTGTTTCGGCAGGCGTCGAAGAACAGGATGCTCGTGCGATCCCGCTCGGCCTCCATGTTTCGCTGGACGATTTCGAGGCGAACCATCTCGAAGTCGAGCGCGGCTTTTGTGGAGAGCTTGGCGTCGACAGGCACCAGATAGTTGATGCCGTCGACCTGCAATCCGTGGCCGGCGTAGAAAAAGACGGCCGCGGACGCACCTTCGAGCGCTTCCGCGAACTCGCGCACCTTCGCATCCATGGAGGCCTTATCGAGATCGAAGCCCTCGATCACGTGAAAGCCGAACGTCTTCATCGCGGCGGCGAAGTCGGTCGCGTCGTTCTTGGGATTGGCGAGCGCGGCCGTGTTTTTGTAGGCTGAATTGCCGATGACAAGTGCTACACGTTGCGCGGCCTCAACCCGAGAAGCAAGCGCGAGCGTGCAAACGACGATCGCGAGTATCGAAGTGACACGCCACATAAAACGGACCGCGTCTCATCCAGAGAGAATGTCGAGGTCGGATGCGCGCGAACGAAACGAGCGGCTCCGTCTTTTGCCGGGCTTGAGAATATCACCCCTTAACCAAACAACTATCTCGGAATGCGCCCCGTCTGTCTAGTGCATCGTGTGCTGTCCTTCGGACGTCAGAGAATACTCTTGTCAGCTTCTGGCCAAAACCTTCCTGTCGAGGCTGGGCAGAACGAGTCCGCTCTGCCCAGGTAGCTCAGACGTCAACTTGTTCTGCTATCGCGAGGGCATCATCGACCTCGATGCCCAAGTATCTGACCGTGCTTTCGAAGGTTGCCGGTTCATTTGTAGATCAGTGATGCCTTGGTCCGACGGAGCGAGTGCGTCCCGAACTGCAGCGGGTCGAGCCCGATGCTGCCAATCCACTCGGATACCAGGCGCGCGTAATGTCGCGTTGTCAGGTTCATTCCCGGGCTGCACCGACCGGTGAACTGGAACTCACCCGGCTGCTTGTGGGTCGCGCTTACGTAGTCATCGATGGCTTGGCGCGTATGTTCAGTCATCTCGAACTTCACGGCATGGCTAGTCTTCTTCTGACAAACCGTTGCTCGATCCACCGCATATCCTCTTGGAGCTACGTCCTCGACTTTGATGCTGACGACATCGTAACCCCGCAGCTTGCTATCGATGGGTCAGTGCCTCGCTTCCAGCTGATCGCCACCGCTGCAGGCAAAGACGCCACCAAGGCGCTCGTAATGCCGACTTCTATATGGCTTGCCTAGTTGCAACTGTGAGTCTGCTCTTACCGCCTGCACAATGTCTGCTTCTGGCCCTTAGCGGACATCACTGACGCCTGACGACGTGTCTGCTCTTGAGGCTCTAGCGTACATCGTCAGCGACGGACAAAGACGGCTTCACGACCCCTGCGATTGAAAACGCGAACGCGCAAGAAGGTGTCCTAATCTGCCCATGAGAACGTCCGAATTCGGACAGCACCACCGCCACTTGCAGAACACGGCGGGAACGGGTAGCGTACGTTCATGCTTTGTGCATGTGATTCCCCGCGCACTTACAGCGGCGCGGAAAAGGACCAGTGCGGCGTAATTCCGGAGGCGGAGGCCTGATGCTGACTCAGAAGCAGAAAGAGCTCTTGCTGTTCATCAACGATCGCATGCGCGCCGACGGGGTGCCACCCTCGTTCGACGAGATGAAGGACGCGCTCGAGCTCAAATCGAAATCCGGCATCCACCGCCTCATTACGGCACTCGTCGAGCGCGGCTTCATACGCCGCCTACCCCACCGTGCACGCGCCATCGAGGTCCTGAAACTCCCCGAAAACGCCAGCTCCGCCGCGAGCGCGGCCGAGGCGCAGCGGCGCAGCGGCTTCCAGCCGAGCGTCATCGAGGGCGCGAGGGCGAGGAGCCGCGACCTCGGCCTGCCACCATCGCATGTCATCGACGCCCGCACGGTGTCCGTGCCGGTCATGGGGCGCATCGCTGCCGGCGTGCCGATCAGTGCCATCCAGAACCATTCCCACGACATCGCCTGCCCGCCGGATCTCCTCACCAGCGGCGAGCACTTCGCACTCGAGGTCAAGGGCGACTCGATGATCGAGGCCGGCATTCATGACGGCGACACGGTGATCGTGCGCCGCTGCGATACGGCCGAGAACGGCGACATCATCGTCGCCCTCGTCGAGGGCGAGGAGGCGACCTTGAAGCGCCTGCGCAAGAAGGGCTCGACGGTCGCCCTCGAGGCCGCCAACCCGGACTACAAGACCCGCATTTTCGGCCCCGATCAGATCGACATCCAGGGCCGCCTCGTGGGCCTGATCCGCCGCTATTGAGGCGAGAGCCGCCGGCTTTCGCCCTTGGCCCTCCACTCCGCAACAGGCTTCGCCGACCACGGCCGGTCGCCGCGCCGCGCGGCGACCGTCTCGATCCCGATGGTGCCACCGTCGCCCAAATAGAACGCATGCGTCCCGCCGCGCCGCAGCGCCGGAAAGTCGACGACAACCGCAGGGCGGTTGCACCCCTCGGGTGCAGGAAAAGGTGTCACGACGACACGCGCTTGCACGCAGTCATCGGCAAATGCCGAAGGATGGCGCGCGATCGCTACCAGCGTTCCTTTGACGGTCGCGGTGCACCCCGACCCGTCGCAACGCAACACATGGCCCCCCGCTGCGTCACTTGCCTCGCGCGCGTCGCCGTCATGCTCGAGCCAGCGCTTGAGCTCGAAGCTGCCGCCCGCGCGCGCTCATTGCCTCGAGCTTGCCGTCAAGGCCCCGCACGGCCACGAGTGATCCGCCAAGACCGACGATCACATCCGGCCGCTCGAGCGTCGGCGCGAGCGCCAATCCCGCCGCGACTGCCCCCGCGCCGAGCACACGCCACCGCGTCTGCCACAGCGCCAGCCACAGCCCGCCCGCGACCATGAGGCCGAAGGCGCTGTCCGGCATCGCGGGAATGTGCAGGACCGCGCCCGGCAAGCTGGCAACCCACGCCGCCGCCCACACGATGACGTCGATCCCCCAGGCCATCACCGTGAGAGGCAGTGCTTCGAGCCCCAACGGCATCAGCAAGAGCGTGAGCAACCCCGCCGGCATCACCGCCAAGTTGCAGATCGGAATCGCGATCAGGTTGGCGATGAGCGCAAACTGCTGGCTGCGATGGAAGTGATAGGCCGCGAGCGGCGCCACCGCGACGCTGGCGATCACGGTCGAGAGCACGATGCCGCCGAGAAAGAACGCGACCCGGCTCAAAGCGCCGACGTGCTCCCGGTCCCGCGCACGCTCGCGCACCACCTCGTAGACGGCAACGAGCGAGACGACCGCAGCAAACGACATCTGGAATCCGACATCGAGCACGGCCTCCGGCATCACGGCCAGAATGAGCATCGCCGCCAGCGCGACGTTGCGCATGGCGATTGCCGGACGATCAGCCATCACCGCGAGAAACATGATCGCGATCATGATGAAGGAGCGCACGGTCGCGACCGACGATCCCGAGATGAGGAGGTAGCCGAAGGCTGCCAGCAACGCCGCGCCCGCCGCCCACTTTTTCGTCGGATGGCGGAGCGCGATCGCGGGAAATGCTGCCGCCAGCATCCGCAGCGCGACAAACACAGCACCAGCCATGATCACCATGTGCAGGCCGGAGATCGACAGAATATGGAGAAGACCGGAGTCGCGGAAGACATCCGTCGTTTCCTCGGAGATGCCGCCGCGCTCGCCTGTGATCAGCGAATTGGCGATCGCACCCGTCTCGCCGGGAAGTATCGCAACGATGCGCGCTCCGATGCTCTGCCGCAGCCGTTCGATTGCCGCGCTGAGACCGAGGGCTGAAGGTGGCGGCTCAGCGGAGCTGTCAGTCTCGGGCGCCTTGAGCGCAAAGCCGATCGCGCCGAGCCCCGAGAACCAAGCAGCGCGTGCAAAATCGTAGTCGCCCGGCAGCGCGGGCTCCGAGGGCGGCGAAAGCCGTGCGCGCAGGCGCACCGCATCGCCCGGCGGCGAGGCCGGGAAGCGCGCGCATCGTACGAATGCGAACGGTTCTCGGCAGCTCATCGTGCGCCAAGCCGCCGATGCTGGTGACGGAGAGCGTGATCCGCTGCCCGGCGCGGCGCTTTTGGCTCGACGAGCGTCACATACCCGCGCACATCAGCCGAGGAGATCGTCCGTCCGAGCACCGGGGCCCGCACCCACTCGGTGCGGGCCTTCGCAAAAGCAAACCCGAGGCTCGCGGCAAGGAGAGCCCCCGTCACGACCGTCGACACGAGCCCCTTCCTCCACACCGCCTTGAGCGCCGCCGCCATCACCCCGACGGCGAACGCGGCAATAAGCCCAGGCTCGAAAGAAAGGTGAAAGTAGGCGACGACACCGCCGCCGAAGCAAACCGGCAGCCAGACGAACCATCGCGCACGCTCGGTCTCGAGGCTCGACCGCGACCGGCACAAAGAGAGACGGCAGCAGCCCTGCAAGCCACCGCACGGCGGAGATGGGCGCGGTGAGACCCCGCACGTCGTGCCGATCATCCAGCCCGGCAACCACGCTCGACCCCATAAACGCGCGAATCTTGGCCCCCCAGGGGGCCCTTACCGCAGCTGGGAGCCTGTGCTACACCGCACGCCAACTCACCCAGCACAAATCGCAGCAAACCGCCCCATGACCAAGTCTGAACGGAGCGGCGGCGCCACTCCCGTCGTTCGCTTTGCCCCTTCGCCGACCGGATTTCTGCACATCGGCGGCGCCCGCACCGCGCTCTTCAACTGGCTCTACGCCAAGGCCAAGGGCGGCAAGTTCCTGTTGCGCATCGAGGATACCGATCGCGAGCGCAACAATCCCGAAGCCGTGGCCGCCATCCTCGACGGGCTCAAATGGCTCGAGCTCGGCTGGGACGGCGAGCCTGTCTCCCAGTTTTCGCGCGCCGATCGTCACCGCGAGGTCGCCAACGCGCTCCTCGCCCAGGGCGCCGCCTACCGCTGCTACCTCACGCCTGCCGAGCTCGACGAGATGCGCAAGGCCGCCGAGGCCGAGAAGCGACCGCTCACCATCCGCTCACCCTGGCGCGACCGCGATCCGGCCGAGGCGCCGGCCGGTGTGCCGTTCGCGATCCGCCTGAAGGCGCCGCGCGAAGGCGAAACCGTGGTCGACGACCGCGTGCAGGGCCGCGTCGTCTTCCAGAACAAGGAGCTCGACGATCTCATCATCCTGCGCAGCGACGGCAACCCGACCTACAATCTCGCGGTCGTCGTCGACGATCACGACATGGAGGTGACGCACGTGATCCGCGGCGTCGACCATCTGACGAACGCGGCGCGCCAGACGCAGATCTATCTCGCCATTGATTGGCCCGTGCCGGTCTGGGCGCACGTTCCGCTGATCCACGGTCCCGACGGAGCCAAGCTCTCGAAGCGCCACGGCGCCCTTGGCGTCGAGGCCTATCGGGCGATGGGCTATCTCCCCGCGGCTCTCCGCAATTATCTCGTGCGCCTCGGCTGGAGCCACGGCGACGACGAGATCATGTCGACAGATCAGCTTGTTGCCTGGTTCGACTTCGACGGCATGGGGAAAAGCCCCGCACGCTTCGACTTTGCCAAGCTCGAGGACCTGAACGCGCACTACATCCGCGCGACGCCCGACGCCGAGCTCGTCGACCGCATCCGCGACGTTCTTCCCGTGCTCGAAGGTGGCAAGGCAATTGCGGAGAAGCTCGAGCGCGGCGAACGGCTGGGCGAAGCTCGCCCGTGCCATGCCCGGCCTCAAGGAGCGCGCGCGGACGCTGCGCGAGCTCGTCGACGGCGCAGCCTACCTCTACGCCGCGCGCCCGCTTGCCCTCGACGACAAGGCTGAGAAGCTTCTCGATGCGGATGCGCGCGCCGTGATCGGCCAGCTGGTGCCGCGCCTCGAGGCGGTCACAGGACTGGGACAGCGCCCGTCCTCGAGGCAGCGGTGAGGTCATTTGCCGAGGAAACCGGCGCCAAGCTTGGCAAGGTCGCCCAACCTCTGCGCGCCGCGTTGACGGGACGCGCCGTCTCCCCGCCCGTCTTCGATGTCATGGCCGTATTGGGCCGCGACGAAGCGCTCGCGAGATTGCGCGAGCAGGTGCGCTGACTGCTCAGCCGTTTGGACAATGGTGCCGAGTGGTTGCCCATTCTCCGGTAACCAAAATGGTGTATATTGCAACGCAGCAAGAACTGCGCGTCGCGCGGCGCCAACCGGTGAGGAAAGAAAGTCCATGAGCATCAAACCGAACATCGACGCTTCCTCTTCCCAGCCGAGCGAACCGCGCACGGCCAAGCTGACTTGCTCGGCGGCAAGACCGTCGAATTCGACGTCCGCAGCGGCTCCATCGGGCCCCGACGTCATCGACATCGCCAAGGTCTATCGCGACACGGGCTGCTTCACCTACGATCCGGGCTTCACCTCGACCGCGAACTGCTCCTCGCGCATCACCTACATCGACGGCGACAAGGGCGAGCTTCTCTACCGCGGCTACTCGATCGACGAGCTGGCGCAGAACTCGAACTTCCTCGCCATCTGCTATCTCCTGCTCCACGGCGAGCTGCCGACCAACGACGCAGTTCAAGGCGTTCCGCGCACCATCACCAATCACACGATGGTGCACGAGCAGATGACCCGCTTCTTCACCGGCTTCCGCCGTGACGCGCATCCGATGGCCGTCATGGTCGGCGTGGTGGGCGCGCTGTCGGCCTTCTACCACGACTCCACCGACATCAACGATCTGAAGCAGCGCGAAGCGGCGACCCACCGCATGATCGCCAAGATGCCGACGATCGCCGCCATGGCCTACAAGTATTCGATCGGCCAGCCGTTCATCTATCCGCGCAACGACCTCGACTACACGTCGAACTTCCTGCAGATGTGCTTTGCGGTCCCCTGCGAGCCCTACGTCGTCAATCCGATCGTCGCCCGCGCGCTCGACCGCATCTTCATCCTGCACGCCGATCACGAGCAGAACGCCTCGACCTCGACCGTGCGCCTCGCCGGCTCGTCGGGCGCCAACCCGTTCGCGTGCATCGCGGCGGGCATTGCCTGCCTTTGGGGCCCGGCGCACGGCGGCGCCAACGAGGCCGCGCTCAACATGCTCGAGGAGATCGGCACCGTCGACCGCATCCCGGAGTTCGTGAAGAAGGCCAAGGACAAGACGTCCGGCTTCCGCCTCATGGGCTTCGGCCACCGCGTCTACAAGAACTATGATCCGCGCGCCAAGGTGATGCAGAAGACCTGCCATCAGGTGCTCGACGCGCTCGACAAGCGCGACGAGCCGCTCCTCAAGGTCGCGATCGAGCTCGAGCGCATCGCGCTCCAGGACGAGTACTTCATCGAGAAGAAGCTCTATCCCGAACATCGACTTCTATTCCGGCATCACGCTGCGCGCCATCGGCTTCCCGGTCGACATGTTCACGGTGCTGTTCGCCGTCGCCCGCACGGTCGGCTGGATCGCGCAGTGGAAGGAGATGATCGAGGATCCCGAGCAGCGCATCGGCCGTCCGCGCCAGCTCTACATCGGCCAGCCGCGCCGCCCGTTCCCGTCGGCGCAGTAAGCTAGCGCGAGAGTGGTCGCCGGCCGCTCTCGGCATATCTGCAGCACGATGTCGGCCGCCGCCTCGCTCGGGTTCGGGCCGTCGATCGTGAGACGCCCGGGAATGCGCGCCAGCGCGGCGAGCTGGGCTCGTCGTGCCGGCGTATCGGCCAAGAGCGGCGCCACGGCAGACGCAAGATTTTCGGGCGTGCTCGCTTCCTGATGGAATTCGGGGAACGCATTTTCGCCGAGCACGAGATTGGCAAGAACCGTCGTCGGCGCCTTGATGAGACGGCGCAGAAATGGCGCCGCAACGGGATCGACGCGATAGGCGACGACCATCGGCGTGCCTGCGAGCGCGAGCTCGAGCGTCACGGTGCCCGAAGCCGCGAGCGCCGCCTGCGCGAGCTTGAACGCGCGATACTTGTCCTCGTCGCCCTCGATGAGATGCGGCTGCAGCGGCCAGCCGTTGAGACGCGACTTGATATGCGCGCGCATGGACGGAACGGTTGGAATGAGCACCTGGGGCACGAGCCCCCGCTCGAGCAGAACTCTCAAGGCGTCGCCGAACGGCTCCATGAGCCGTCCCACCTCGGACGGCCGGCTGCCCGGCAGGACGACGAGCACCGGGCGTCCCGGATCGATCTGCAGTCGCTGACTGAGCGGTGCGGGATCGAGCGCGCGCAGCCAGTCCAGGCGTTCGATCAGCGGATGCCCGACGTAGCTGCACGGCGGGCCGCCGAGCCTCTCGTGCGCTTCCGGCTCGAACGGCAGCAGCGCCAGCACATGATCGACATAGCGGCGCATCTTGCGTGCGCGGCCCGGCCGCCAGGCCCATACGGTCGGGCTGACGTAATCGATGATCGGGATGTCGGGGCGGCGCTTTCGGATGCGCTTGGCGATCGGATGCGTGAACTCGGGACTGTCGATGATCACGACCGCATTCGGCTCGGCAGCGATGGCCGCCGCGACCGTCCCGTAGACGCGCCGCACGATGCGCGGCAGCCGCTTCAGGATCGAGAGCGGCCCCATCACCGCGACCTCCTCGAGCGGAAACTGCGAGACGAGACCTTCCCGCTCCATCGCCTCGCCGCCGACGCCGAGATAGCGCACACGGGCTCTTGAAGCGGCCGTTGATCGCCGCCATCAGCTTGCCGCCGAGCGCATCGCCCGAATGCTCGCCGGCGATGAGAAAAAGCCGGATATCGGACGGCAGGCTTTCCGGCGCCCGCAGTCATCGAACCTCCCCCTCCCTGCGCGCCAAGACAAAGAGCCCGGCCTGATCCGCTGCCGCGACCGCACCATCGATGGCGGCACCTTTGCCCGCGTGCGCGAGCGCCGCCGCGCCGCTGTAGCGCGCCTCGCCCAGCGCGCGCATGACATCGGCCGAAAGGTCTGCCGCATCCCGGACGACCAGCACGCCCCTGCGCCGGCGCGGAAGACTGCCCCATTGCCTCAACCGCAAGGCGCGCTCGACAGTCGCGGCGACGCCCTCGCCGGCCTCGACGGCGAGAACATGGCCGCGCACCACGAGCACGGCGCGCTCCGATCCCGAACGGCGCCAGGCTTGCCAGCACAGCCGCTCCCATCGCCACATCGGACTGATGACGCGGGCGCGCCGCGACCCGGCCGAGCAGCGGCGAACGAGCGCGCGGAAGCGTCTTCGCCGAGCGCCGTCTCGGCCTCGGCGCCCATCACGTCCTCGCAGCCGGCAACGAAGACGCCGCCCGCATTGGCGCGCGCGATCGTCTCGCCGCGCCGCGCCACGAGCACGCGCCCGGCCTCGACGGCCACTCCCTTGAGACCGGCGTCCACGACGCGAGCGATCGTCTCCGGTCCGATGGCCGGCATGTCGACGCGCACGTCCTGTCCGGGCTTCGTGCGCTTGACGAGGATGCCGCGACGCGCGCTATCCGTCCCGCGCCGCTCCCGCCCGACGCGCGCGAGCATCGCGTCGGTCCCCTCCGCGCCCTCGATGGCCTCGATTGAGCCTCCCGATACGATCACGCTCTGTCCGATGTCGTAGCGGCCGAGCGCGCGCACGAGCGCAAAGCCCCGCGCAATATCCGAGGTGTCCGCCGGTGAAGGCGCCGCCGCCGCCAACGGCCCCGCGCCCATGACGAGCTCCGGTGCGGCTTCTGCCGGGCTCACGACTCTGAGCCCCTGCTTCTCGAAAAAGCGCACGACCTTGCGCAACACGCTGTCGTCGCCGCCTGACGCCACGATGCGCGCGATCGCCGGAAGATGCCGGTAGAAGCCGAGATCGGTCTTGAGCCGCAGGAGATCAGGCCGCCGCACGCGCCCCACGATGACGAGATCCTCGGCCTGCGCCGCCTTGAAGGCCTTGAGCATGCCTCCGAGCTGCCCCCAATTGATGCGGCTCACCGGAAGCGATCCGAAGTCCGCGTCGGCCTCTCCGTCGATGGCGACGATATGGACGGCGTTGCCGCGCGCCGCCGCGCTCTCGGCGATCTCGCGCGGCAGGCTGCCGCCTCCCGCGAGAATTCCGATGCGCCGTGCGCGTGCCTGCATCGTCCCCTACCGTCGCCGCATGATTGGACCGCCGGGCACCCTATAAGCCGGGCGTCGCCGGAGGTACAGCCGTTCCCCTCCGTTCACGTCGCCACCCGCGCTTTGACGCGCGTCAAGGCGGCGGCTGTCCAACCAACCAATGCTCGTACGCAAAGGCAACAAATCCTGAGGGCACGATGCAGCACACCGACCCGCAACCTGAGCTCCATATCGTTGATCCTAGCGCTGGCGGTGGCCGCCCCCTCAAGTCTCGCGGCGCAAGATCCTGCCCCGGATCTCCCGGAGGAGATGACGCCCTGGCGCATGCTGCTCCAGCAGCAGCTCAAGAGCGGCAAGAGCTGCGATCTCAACGAGGTCCTGACCTTCAACGAGCTCGACCTCGGCGATCACCGGGCGCTCGAGGGCCGGATCTCGTGCATCGACGGCCGCGAATTCACGTTCTCGCGCCCGCGTCCGCACCAGAAGTTCGAATTCCACCTCTGCGAGCCGACGGTGTGCTGACACCACGCCGGTGTCGCATCATGAACGCGATTGCCTCAGTGCGACAGCAGCACGGGCACCGGGCTCGCCGCGAGCACGTGCTGCGTCACGCCGCCAAGCACAAGCTCCGAGAACCGGGGCCGGCCATAAGCACCCATGACCAGGAGACCGGCGTTAACCTCCTTCACCCGAGCCAGGAGCGATGCCCCATCACTCTCTCCTCGCGCAACCAACGCCGCAACCTCGCACTTGACGCCGTGGCGCGAGAGGGCGGCGGCGATCTCCTCTCCGGCAAGCGGCAGAGGCTGCGTATCCTCGTCGCGGCCAGTCGTCACGATCTCCACCCGTGTTGCGGCCTGGAGCAAGGGCAACGCATCGAATGCCGCACGCGCCGCCTCCCGCGAGCCGTTCCAGGCCACGACCACCGTGCTCGCATCGATCGGCTTCGACCAGCTCGGCGGTATGAGAAGCACAGGTCGTCCGCATTCGAGGGCGACTCTCGCCGGAAGCGGCCGGAGCGATGGGTGATCGTCGGGGCCGGCCAGGCTCGCAATCACGAGATCGGCCGCGCGCGCCATCCCGATCGACGGCGCGCGCAACGCCCGGCTCGTCCGCTGCATCCACGTGGCGCCATTCGGTGACGAGCGGGAGGGGCGCGGTGCGCTCCGAGAAAATGCTCTTGATGCGCTCGACCTCGTCGCTGCGCCGGCGCTCCTCACGCGCCACACCCTCGAGATCGGCCGTGAAGACTTGGCCGAGCCTCAGCATGAAGGGCGGCGAGACATGGAGCCCGATCACGTGCCCTTCGCTCGCTTGGATGAGAGGCAACGCCGCATCGAGCAGCCCCCTCGCGCGATCGGCATCCGGCAGGTGTAGTAAAAACGTGCGAAATGTCATGATAAGCCCCGAACGACCGGACAAGAATTCACGATACGGCGCATGACATGCCCGGACTATGATGCGCGTCAACCCGCCGAGAACGATCCAGAATGACGATCCGCAACCTCGATCGAATGTTCGATCCCTCCTCCGTGGCGCTGGTCGGCGCCAGCGCGCAGGCAGGCTCCGTCGGCCTCACGACGGCGCGCAATCTGCTCGACGGCGGCTTCCGCGGCCCGATCTACTTCGTCAACCCCAAGGGCGAGACGCTGCTCGGCACACGCTGCTATGAGACCGTGGACTCTCTGCCCGAGGCGCCCGATCTCGCTGTCGTCGCAACTCCACCGCCAACTGTTCCCGGCGTCATCGCCGCCCTCGGCCGCAAGGGAACGCGCGCCGCCGTGATCATCACCGCCGGCCTCGGCCCGCTCATGACCGGCACGCTCGCCGCGGCGCAGCCGCACTGCCTTAGAATTCTGGGCCCCAACTGTCTCGGCATGATGGTACCGGGCATTGGGCTCAATGCGAGCTTTGCGCAACGGGCGGCCTCTGCAGGTGATCTCGCCTTCATCTCTCAATCGGGCGCCCTCCTGACCTCTATCGTCGACTGGGCCGCGGGTCGCCGAATCGGCTTCTCGCACATCGTGTCCCTTGGCGAGATGAGCGATGTCGATTTCGGCGATCTGCTCGACTATCTCGCGGGCGACGCCAAGAGCCGCGCCATCCTCCTTTATATGGAGGCGGTCACGAACGCGTCTAAGTTTCTTTCGGCGGCGCGACGCGCCGCACGCGTCAAGCCCGTGATCGTCGTAAAAAGCGGCCGCCACGAAGGCGGAGCCCGCGCGGCGCTCTCCCACACAGGCGCGCTTGCCGGCTCGGACGCCGCCTACGACGCCGCGTTCCGCCGCACCGGCCTCCTGCGCGTCAAGACGCTTCCCGAGCTCTTTGCCGCCGCCGAGATACTGGCACGCAACCACAAGCTCGCGGGCGAGCGACTGGCCATCCTTACCAACGGCGGCGGCGCCGGCGTGCTCGCCGCAGACGAGCTGCAGGATGCAGGGGGTGTCCTCGCATCAGTTTCCCCCGCAACCCTCACGGCGCTTGACGGCGTGCTGCCGCGCACCTGGTCCCACGGCAATCCAGTGGACATTATCGGCGACGCGGGTCCTGAGAGGTACAAAGCCGCGCTCGCGGCGCTGCTCGAGGACCCGGCATCCGACGCCATCCTCGTCCTGCAGTGCCCGACCGCAATCGCCTCGTCGACCGAGGCCGCGCGCGCGGTCGTCAGCGCCGTGAAGGACGCCGCCACGCACCAGACGCCGAGCAAGCTCGTGCTCACGAACTGGCTCGGCGAAGAGGCTCCTCGCGACGCTCGCGCGCTCTTTTCCGCCGAGGAGATTCCCACTTTCGAAACACCGAGCGAGGCCATCACCGGCTTCATGCAGCTCGTCCGTCATGCGCGCGCCCAGCGCGAGCTGATCCGCACGCCGCCCGCGCGCGGGCCGGGGAAATCGAACGGCACGGCCTCGGCCGCGGCTGAAATCAGAGCGCTCCCTTGCATCCGGCACAAAGGTTCTCTCCGCCGTAGCGGCGAAGTCCATTCTGCGCGCCTACGGCATCCCGGTTGCAGACACGCTGATCGCCGCCGATCCGCGCCAGGTCGCCGAGCACGCCACGACACTGCTCGCCGGCCATCCCGCCTGCGTCGTCAAAATTCTTTCGCGCGACATCTCCCACAAATCTGATGTCGGCGGCGTGCGTCTCGGCCTCGAATCGGCTGCCGCCGCCGAGCAGGCGGCGCGCGAGATGATCGCCCGCATTGCAGTCGCCAAGCCCGGCGCCGTGATCGACGGCTTCATGGTCGAGCCGATGATCCGCCGCCCGCATGCCCAGGAGGTGATCATCGGCATGAGCGTCGACGAGACGTTCGGGCCGATGCTTCTCTTCGGCGCCGGCGGCACAGCTGTCGAGGTCATCCAAGATCGCGCCCTCGGCCTGCCACCGCTCGATATGCTCTTGGCACGCCAGATGATCGCCGAGACACGCATCTCGCGTCTGCTTGCCGGCTATCGCGATCACCCGCCCGCCGATCTCGATGCGCTGGCCGCGGCGCTCGTCCAGACGAGCGAACTCATCGTCCAGCACCCGGAGATCCGCGAGCTCGACATCAACCCCCTCCTCGTCGACGAAACCGGCATCATCGCGCTCGATGCACGC